>CAVQRJ010000016.1:0-456032 GCA_963715215.1 uncultured Actinomycetota bacterium | reverse complement strand
CACGCAGCGCATCACTGAGCCGCTTGAGCACTGCAACACCACAACCCTCGCCGCGCACAAACCCGTCCGCGGCCGCATCAAAGGCGTGACACTGCCCGGTCGGCGACATCGCGTTGGCCTGATCGAAGCTGCGGGTGACCGCCGGTGACAACAACAGATTGACCCCCGCCGCCAGCGCCAGATTCGACTCCCCCGTCCGCAAACTCTGACACGCCAGATGCACTGCTACCAGCGACGACGAACACGCCGTGTCGACCGTCACCGAGGGCCCGCGCAGATCGAAGAAATACGACACCCGATTGGCGATGATGCTCAACGCACCACCGGTACCCGACCACGCATCAACCTGACTCAAATCCGTCGACGCCAAATACCCGTACTCTCCCAAACACGCCCCGGCGAACACGCCCGTTTGGCTATGCCGCAGCGAATCAGCCGCAATTCCGGCGTGCTCCAACGCTTCCCACGCCACCTCCAGCAACAGCCGCTGCTGGGGATCCATCTTGACCGCCTCCCGCGGCGAAATCTCGAAGAACTCGGCATCAAAAGCGTCCACATCGGCCAAAAACGAACCCCACCGGGTGGTACCCGACAACGCCGCGGCCGCCTCGGGTGAGCCGTCATCAAACAACGCCCACCGCTCCGCAGGCACCTCCCCCACCGACGACCGGCCCTCACACACAAAGCGCCACAACGACTCCGGGCCCGCTATACCACCAGGAAAGCGGCATCCCAATCCAACAACAGCGATCGGCTCATCCAACGATGACCGCTCGCAGCTCACCACCGGCTCGGCTGTGGATTCGGGTTCCGACCCGCTGAGAAATCGCGCCAGGGCGTTGATCGTCGGCTGCTGCCAGAACTCCACGGGTGAGATCGACCGGCCCAGCAGCTCGGACATTTCACCGCAGAGCACGACCGCGTCACTCGACCCGACCGCCAGGTCGTTCAAAGGGACATCTAAGTCGATGTCGTCGGGGCTGCAGCCAACATTCGTGACCAGGTAGTCGACCAGCCAGCGGCGCAGAGCAGCTTCGTCAAAAGCCGCCGTCATACCGTGACATCCAACCGGCTGAATTCGTCCTGCCGGTACCGCTCGGCGCAATCCGAACGCCGCACCTTGCCGCTGGTGGTGATCGGAATCGAACCCGGCGCCACCAACACCAGATCAGCCACCCGCACACTGTGCGACTTCTTGATCGCCGAGGCGACTTCCCGTTTCACGGTCTGCAGCCGCTGCCGCGCCTCCTCGTCGGAGCCGCCCCGCTTCTTGACCTCCGCGATCGCCACCAGCCGCTCGGTACGTTCATCGGGAATCGAGATCGCCGCAACCCGGCCACCGGTGATTTCCTGAATCGTGGCTTCGATGTCATCGGGATAGTGGTTACGCCCATCTACGATCAGCATGTCCTTGATGCGTCCGACGATGAACAGCTCACCTTGCGACATCACCCCCAAGTCCCCGGTGCGCAGCCACTGTTCCTGCGGCGTGCCCGGCGACGGATCGACCAGCTTGGCGCCGAACGTTCGCTCCGACAGTTCCGGGTTTCGCCAGTAGCCGCTCGCGACGTTGTCGCCGTGCACCCAGATCTCGCCCACCTTCCCTGCAGGATTCTCCATCCGGGTCTCGTGATCGACGATGCGCACCGTCGACGCCCGAGGGGGGCCGTAGTTGACCAGCTCCGTTCCCCCCTCGCCGTCGCAACGCTTCGCGTAGCCGGCGGCCAACTTCTCGTAATCGAAACGCACCGTCGCCGGTGAGTGCCCAGCCGGCGCCGACATCACATAAAGCGTTGCCTCCGCCAGGCCGTAGGAGGGTCGCACCGCGGTGTCGGGCAGGTTGAACTGCGAGAAGCGTTCGCTGAAACGCCGGATCGTCGCGACGTGAATTCGTTCACTTCCGCTGATGAGGACTAGCACATCACCCAGGTCCAGCCCGGCCATGTCGTCATCCGATGTTCGTCGCGCCGCTAATTCGTACGCGAAGTTCGGCGCAGCCGACCACGAGCAGCTATTGGTCGCCAGCAATTGCACCCACCGGGCCGGTTTGTGCAAGAACGACACCGGGCTCATCACGACTGATGGGCGTCCTCCTTCGGCCAGCAGGGCCGCGAACACGCCGAGTGTCAATCCCATGTCGTGGTAGAAGGGCAGCCACGAGACACAAGTGGAGTCCTGCGGTACAACCCCCCCGTTGTAGTCCGAAAATACCTGTTCGAGGTTAGCGATCACGTTGCGGTGCGAGACCAGCACACCGGCTGGCTGGCGAGTCGACCCCGACGTGTACTGCAGATAGGCCGTCGACGGATAAGGACCCACGCTCGCGTCAAGCATCCGCGGCGAATCCAGGTCCAGCGCATCGATCTCGATCACTCGCGGCGCAGATCCGCCGGGCTGCACACCGGCATACGGCATCACGTCGGCCACGACCGCAGACGTTGTCAGGATCACCGCCGGTGAACAGTCACGCAGCGCCCCCGACACCCGCTCGTCATGACCACCGAATTGCGGCACCGAAAGCGGCACGGCGATCAAACCAGCCTGCATCGCGCCGAAGAACCCAACGATGTAATCCAGCCCCTGCGGAGCCACAATCGCCGCCCGATCACCGGCCGACGCGCACAGCAACAACTCATAAGCTACAATCCGCGCTCTCCGCGCGAGCTGCGACCACGTCAAACTTTCGGCAAACCCAGCCGCATCGACCTCATAATCGATGAACGTGTACGCAATATCATCCGGCTGCCGAAGCGCACGCTCGGCAAGCACAGCCGGAATGGAAGACTCAATCACCGGCATCACGACTCTCTTTCCGTTCGGCGCTCCGCGCCCGGTCCAACCACAACACTCTCATCACATACCGCTCTCACTACCGGCCGGAGCCGATTCCACACTCTCGAACAACACATCCAACACACTGCTCGACGAGTCGGACGAACCATCGACGTCGTCCACCGAATCTTTCTGTGGCAAAAGCTTTTTGGTGAGGTACTCAGCCCACGACGCGACTGTCGGGTAGTTCCACAACATCGTCGCCGATAGCTCCATGCCGACGAGCTGCTCGGCCTCTCGTCGAATCGACATCGCCATTACTGAGTTGAGGCCCAGCTCCGCGAACGGCCGGTCCAATTCGATTTCGGCCTCCGGCATTCGAAGTTCGGTGGCAAGGATGGCGCGTAGCCCGTTCTCCAGTTCAGCGTGCAGATCGTCGGGCGACATCTCTGACCATGCACGAATTGGTGTTGAGGTTAGATGCGCATCGGATATGACCGACGCGCCTTCCTCAGCGGATGGCATGGGCGCCATGACCGCTTGCGCCACGTCGTAGCGGTTCACGTACTCCCAGGCGGTGAAGGCTTCTTCCGGGGTGACCGGCCGCGACCCCAGCCGTTGAAGCTCTTGAACGACGACTTGCGCGTCAGAGCCGAACCCGAGTCCCTGCCAGGCCGCCCAGTCCAGACTGACGGTGTGGCAGCCTTGTCGGTGACGCGCTCGGGCCAGGCAGTCGAGATAGGCATTCGCCGCTGCGTAGGCCCCTTGGCCCGGGATACCGAAGACCGTCCCGGCCGAGGCAGTCAGGAAGAAGAAGTCGAGGGTGGCTGGCGGGAAGGCCTCGTGCAACGCCTGTGCACCAGCGATTTTCGGCCACATGGTGCGCCGAAGCTGGCTATCTGCAATCTCAGTGAGGAGTTGACTTTCCGTGACTCCGGCAGCGTGTATGACACCGCGTATCGGCGGAGCCCCGTCACCGTCCCGCCTGGCGAGCAGAGCCTGCACCCCGTCGCGCGATCCGACGTCGAGGGCCACGGCATCAATAGAGACGCCACGCATCTCCAGCGCCCGGATAGCGGCGATCTTGTGGCGCACGTCCGTGTCATCGCTGTCGCTGTCCCAGTCGCGCCTGGGAGGCAACGGAGTACGGCCGGCCAGGACGAGACGACGTGCACCGCGGTCCGCGAGCCAGGCGGCCATCAGCAGGCCGAGTGCGCCCATGCCGCCGGTGATGAGGTAAGCCGCGTCTGGACGACACCGGAATGGTCCTCGCTCCGGTTGGCCGGACACCGGCACCAAGGCGGGCGCGAGGAATTCGCCGTCGCGCAGCATCAGGATCGACTTGGCTGCCGTCGGCAGCAGCGTGGACAGCGCCGATGCACAATCACCGATGTCGTCACAGACTGGGATATCCACAAGGCCGCCCCACAGCTGGGGCTGCTCGGCGCCGATGACCCCGGCGAGTCCCCACAGACAGCTCTCGCGCAACGCCGTGTCCGAGACGGCGTCCCCTACCCCGCGGGTGATGATCCACAGCCTGGTCGGGTGGCGGTCATCACGCTTGGCCAGCTGGCAAACGAGATCGGTCACTTCGGCTGACAGACGGACCGAGCAGTCGATGTCGGACTCTCCCGGGTGCTTAGGCCCGGGCTCGGCGACGTAGACGACACATCGGGCCTCGTCGACGCCGGCCGCCGGATAACCGGCGTCGGCGAGCCGAGCGCGCAGAGTCAGAGCAGCATCGCTCTGCCCGAGCACCGCGAGGTTGCAGCGGGAATCAGGCGGCTGTTGCGGTTCAGCATGCCCGCGCCACGGTTGCCACTCGATCGCGTGCCCTAATGTGCGCGAGTCGGCGTCGTGGGGAACAGCCTGTACAGGACCTGACTCGACATCTGCATAACGAAGTGAGCAGATGTCGATGCACGGCCTCCCGTCGGCTGCCTTCACGACGATGTCCACGATGAGCTCATCGCCATTGCCGCCGCGCCGGCGTACCTCGACGCAACCGCGTGCATCGGCCAGACCGTCTGCAAGCCACACGCTTCCGACGGCGGCGGGAACCATCAGCCGCGGGTCAGAGCTGTCCACCAGGCGGGCGAGGTGAACGGCGGCGTCGAGCAATCCGACCGTCGACGCCTCCGGCAAGCTGACATCAGCGTCCAAACGGCCGGGTCCTGAGCGGCACGAGCTGATCGACCAAGGAAACGGCTGGCCGTCGATACCCCACGCCCGCTGGAGCTCGGCGACCGACGAAGTGTCGTAGCCGACCATTTCGTGATCGCCGCTCGTGTCCGCGTCTTTGTCCTCATCCTCGGTCGTCCGGTCAGCGATTCCGGCGCTGACGTGGCGTACCCAACGGTGCTCGGGGGCGTCGGCCGCGGGACGCGATGAGACAGTGACGGATTGCTCGTCGGCAACCACCTGGATCATCCGCGGCTGGTCGATGACGATTGGATGGTCGAACCGGATGTCACACAACTTCGATGCACCAGACTGGGCTGCCGCTGCCGAAAGTGTCTGCAAGAGCACCGATATCGGAACCACTTCCACCCCATGAATCCGATGGCCACCCGGATATGGTTTGGCCTCGGCGACAAGCCGCGCCTGCCACAGATGTACGGGCGGTGCGGTGGCGACCGCGATGTGCTCGCCGAGCAGAGTTCCGGATCTCGGGGCAACGCCGGCCCCGTTCACCTTCTTCTTGTGGCTGATCCAGTGCTGTGTGTGGTGCCAGGGTGTGGCGGGAAGGGCCGGATGTGGTTCGGGTGGGTGTTCGGTGTGTGGTGAATGCACAGTGTGCGTGGCATTCAAGTTGGTGTGGAAAGTCAGGGTTTCTGGGGCGTCGCGCTGCAGGGTTCCGATGCTGTGGTGATGCACGCGTCCCAGGCTGTCGGTGATGGCGTGGGTGAGCAGTGGGTGGGGGCTGACTTCGATGAAGGTGCTGTGGTCGGCGCCGGCCGCGGCGATGGCGTGGCTGAACCGCACGGGGTTGCGCAGGTTGGCGACCCAATAGTCGGCGCCGAAAACGATTGTGCCGGTGTCGGTGTCGTCGTAGGTGGTGGTCAGGATCGGGATGGTCGGTGGATGCGGGGTCAAGTCGGCGAGGGCGGTGCGCAGATCGGGCAGGATGGGGTCGATGGTGGGGTGGTGGGAGGCAACGTCGACCTCGATGCGCCGCGCCAGCCGGTCTTGGGCCTCCACGATCGCGATCACCGCATCGACCTGATCGGGGGGTCCGGCGATCACGGTTTGACGCGGTGAGGCATACACCGCCAGCGTCAGGTCGGGATAGTCGGCGATCAACTCCTCGGCGCGTCGGGGGTCCAACTCCAGCAATGCCATCGCGCCGTGCCCGGACAGCCGCGACATCAACCGCGACCGGGTGGCGATCACCCGCAGTCCCTCCGCGGCTGTCAGCGCCCCGGCCACCACCGCCGCGGAAACCTCGCCCATCGAATGCCCGATCACCGCATCGGGTTCCACGCCGGAGGAGCGCCACAGCTTGGTCAGCGCCAACTGCATGCCCACCAGCACCGGCTGAATGCGGGCAATCCCGATCACAGGCTCGTCAGCCTCCAGCACCCGGCGGAGCGAAAACCCGACCGTCTCAACGAAAATCGGCTCCAATTCGGCGACCGCCGCAGCGAACGCGGGCTCATCGGCCAGCAACTGCCGACCCATCCCCGCCCACTGCGAGCCCTGACCCGAATAGACAAACACCGTCCCGGACCGACACGCGCCCTGATGCGGTGCCACCACCCCATCGGCTGACCTGCCCGCCGCGAGGGCGCGTAATCCGGCAACGGCTTGGTCGCGATCGCGGGCACAAACGGTGGCGAAGTGCTTGTGGCGGGCGCGGTGATGATTGAGGGTGTGGGCGATATCGGTGAGCCCCACACCTTTGCCGTCGCCGTCCATCCAGTCGGCCAGCACCCCCGCCGTCAAGGCCACGCGTTTGAGCGTCTTGCCCGAGACCACCAGCGTGTTCACCACCGGACCCGTATTCACCGTTGACGGCGGCAGATCCGGCCCCTGTTCCAGCACCACATGCGCATTGGTGCCACCGAATCCAAACGAAGACACTCCCGCCCGCCTCGGGCGGCCCATCGAGGGCCAATCAGTGGGCTCGGCAACGACTTTCAGCCGTAGATCCGCAAACGGGATATGCGGATTGGGATTCTCAAAACACACGTTCGCCGGGATATGCCCCCGCTGCACCGCCAGCACCGCCTTGCAGAACCCCGCAATTCCCGCCGCGGCCTCCAAATGACCCAGATTGGATTTGACGGCGCCGATCAGCAGCGGCGAGGTCTCCGGACGTCCACGACCCAGCACCGTCCCGAGCGCACGGGCTTCGATGGGATCGCCCAGCAATGTGCCGGTTCCGTGGGCCTCGACGTAGTCGACGTCGCGTGGCGCGACGCCGGCATGGGCGTAGGCGGCACGCAACACCGCCATCTGGGCGGCCGGGTTGGGGGCCATCAACCCGTTGGACCGGCCGTCCTGATTGACCGCCGAACCGCGCACCACCGCCAGCACCCGATCCCCGTCACGCAGCGCATCACTGAGCCGCTTGAGCACTGCAACACCACAACCCTCGCCGCGCACAAACCCGTCCGCGGCCGCATCAAAGGCGTGACACTGCCCGGTCGGCGACATCGCGTTGGCCTGATCGAAGCTGCGGGTGACCGCCGGTGACAACAACAGATTGACCCCCGCCGCCAGCGCCAGATTCGACTCCCCCGTCCGCAAACTCTGACACGCCAGATGCACTGCTACCAGCGACGACGAACACGCCGTGTCGACCGTCACCGAGGGCCCGCGCAGATCGAAGAAATACGACACCCGATTGGCGATGATGCTCAACGCACCACCGGTACCCGACCACGCATCAACCTGACTCAAATCCGTCGACGCCAAATACCCGTACTCTCCCAAACACGCCCCGGCGAACACGCCCGTTTGGCTATGCCGCAGCGAATCAGCCGCAATTCCGGCGTGCTCCAACGCTTCCCACGCCACCTCCAGCAACAGCCGCTGCTGGGGATCCATCTTGACCGCCTCCCGCGGCGAAATCTCGAAGAACTCGGCATCAAAAGCGTCCACATCGGCCAAAAACGAACCCCACCGGGTGGTACCCGACAACGCCGCGGCCGCCTCGGGTGAGCCGTCATCAAACAACGCCCACCGCTCCGCAGGCACCTCCCCCACCGACGACCGGCCCTCACACACAAAGCGCCACAACGACTCCGGGCCCGCTATACCACCAGGAAAGCGGCATCCCAGACCGATGACGGCGATCGGCTCATCCAACGATGACCGCTCGCAGCTCACCACCGCCTCAGCTTCAGGCTCCGATTCCGACCCGGTCAAAAACCGGGCCAACGCATTGATCGTCGGAAACTGCCAAAACTCCACCGGAGAGACCTGCCGTCCCAACAACTCCGACAACTCACCAGTAAGCACCACCGCATCGCCCGACCCCAATCCGAGATCATGCATTGAAGCGTCCAGATCGACGTCATCGAGGCTGCAGCCAACATTCGTGACCAGGTAGTCGACCAGCCAGCGGCGCAGAGCAGCTTCGTCAAAAACCGCCGTCATACCGTAGCTTCCAAACGGCTGAATTCGTCCTGCCGATACCGCTCCACGCAGGCCGAACGCCGCACCTTGCCGCTGGTGGTGATCGGAATCGAACCCGGCGCCACCAACACCAGATCAGCCACCCGCACACTGTGCAACTTCGAAATCGCCGAGGCCACTTCGCGTTTCACGGTCTGCAGCCGCTGCCGCACCTCCTCCTCAGAGCCCCGCTTCTTGACCTCCGCGATCGCCACCAGCCGCTCGGTACGTTCATCGGGAACCGAGATCGCCGCAACCCGGCCACCGGTGATCTCCTGAACCGTCGCCTCGATGTCATCGGGATAGTGATTACGCCCATCCACGATCAGCATGTCCTTGATGCGCCCGACGATGAACAGCTCACCTTGCGACATCACCCCCAAGTCCCCGGTGCGCAGCCACCGTTCCTGCGGCGTGCCCGGCGACGGATCGACCAGCTCGGCGCCGAACGTGGCCTCCGACAGTTCCGGGTTTCGCCAGTAGCCACCCGCCACGCTGTCGCCATGCACCCAGATCTCGCCCACCGTTCCAGCGGGATTCTCCACCCGGGTGTCCGGATCGACGATACGCGTCGTCACCACGCGTGGTGGGCCGAAACTGACCAGCTCCGTCCCGCCTTCGCCGTCGCACCGCTTCGCATAACCAGCCGACAACTTCTCATAGTCGAAACACACCGTCACCGGCGCATGACCCTTCGGCGCCGAGGTCACATACAGCGTCGCCTCCGCCAACCCATAGGACGACCGCAACGTGTCCCAGGGCAGATTGAACCGCGCAAACCGATCGGTGAACCGCCGGATCGTCGCGGCGTGAATGCGTTCACTTCCGCTGATGATGCCCAGCACACCACCCAGATCCAGCCCCGCCAGGTCCTCATCCGACGTACGACGCGCCGCCAACTCGTACGCGAAGTTCGGTGCGGCCGACCATGAGGGGCTATTCATCGCCAGCAGCCGCATCCACCGGGCCGGCTTCTGCAGAAACGCCACCGGACTGATCAAGACCGCCGGGCGTCCGACGGTTCCACCCGACGCGGCTGGGACCAGCAGCGGCGCAAACACGCCTTGCACCATTCCCATGTCGTGATAGAAGGGCAGCCACGACACAAAAGTGATGTCCGGCGGCGGAACTTTGGCGCGGTGCTCGAAGTAGTCGGAGAAAACCTGGTCCACGTTGGCGAGCACGTTGCGGTGCGTGACCATCACACCGGCCGGCTGCCGAGTCGACCCCGACGTGTACTGCAGATAGGCCGTCGACGGATAAGGACCCATGCTCGCGTCAAGCATCCGCGGCGATTCCAGGTCCAGCGCATCGATCTCGATCACTCGCGGCGCAGATCCGCCGGGCTGCACACCGGCATACGGCATCACGTCGGCCACGACCCCAGACGTTGTCAGGATCACCGCCGGTGAACAATCACGCAGCGCCCCCGACACCCGCTCGTCATGACCACCGAATTGCGGCACCGAAAGCGGCACGGCGATCAAACCAGCCTGCATCGCGCCGAAGAACCCGACGATGTAATCCAGCCCCTGCGGAGCCACAATCGCCGCCCGATCACCAACCGACGCGCACAGCAACAACTCATCAGCTACAATCCGCGCTCTCCGCGCGAGCTGCGACCACGTCAAACTCTCGACAAACCCCGCCGCATCGACCTCATAATCAATGAACGTATACGCAACATCATCCGGCTGCCGCCGCGCACGCTCCGCAAGCACAACGGGAATACAAAGGTCCTGTACTGGCATTACAGCGCCTTTCGGTACGGTCTGGTGTATCGACTGCCCCCCGACGAGCAGGCGGATCCTGAACTTGTGACCTAACCCCTCTTCACTGAAGGGGACAACTCGCATTGTTCAACATATCGGAAGATCCCGCACAACTTCCGTAGTTGACAGCTAATATCTGCGTCTTAGCCAATATATGGTCGGTGGGAGCGGATGTGAAGTGTGTCCGCCGATTGCTCGCTGGGAATGTGCTGTCCCGGCTAGAGGCGCTGCCTGTGCGAGGCCAGCGGACCGGATGCGTAGAGCTTATTCGACCGGTTCGGCCGGATGCCGGCTGCAGACCTCCACCGAGGCAGCGGAAGCTAGCCTACGCCGGACCGGAAGCGGCCATGACGGCGGCATCTGCTTTAGACCCGCGCAAGCCCGTCAGCGGCGGTCGCTAGGCGGGCGGGACAGGGGTCAGCGGAAGCTCGCGATGCGGTTCGCTGCGATAGCGGGACGGCCGACCGCCGATCTTGCACAGCCGCCACATCAACAGTGCGAAGAGGTTCATCAACCCGACGTCGTAGCACAGCATCCGGACGTCACCGAACATGTTACGCAGCGTCTGGCGAGAGTCGGCTCCGTCGAAAAACACTTCCTTGCGCACTGAGCGCGGGATGTCGAACTCTTTGAAAAAGCTGGATGGCGGCACCGTCGCCTGGCACAGCACTCGCATGCTGACCGGGACATACAACGACAGCCAAAACCGACTGATCCGCAGCAGCCGCGGAACGCGCTTACGCAGGTAAGCGTCGGCGAAGGAGATGTGCCGCGCCTCCTCCGCGACGTGGATCGCCATTACCTTCTCCACGATTGGATGCAGTGACCCGCCCTCCCGCAACAAGTTCTTCTGCCGATAATCGATCGGCACCTCGCCAGCCATGACTCCGAAGAAGAAAACGTTCGGCAGCGGGCCCGCCGCCAGCGGGAGCAGCGGGGAAACCCAGCGCAGATACCAGGGCATACCTGGAACGTTTACCCCGATACGGTTCACCATTTCTTGGAACATCAGCGAGTGGTTGCACTCTTCGACGGATTCGTGCAGACAATAGCGGTACTCGGGGGACCCGTTCGGCACCCAGAACGAATATTGCATCAGACCGCGGATCAGAATGCTTTCCAGGTGCAGAGAGGCCTTCGCGATGTGGGCTGCCCGCCACATCCCCATCGCGATCTGCTTCTCGAGAGGTTGCGTTCGATACCACGGATGACGCCCGAGTGGGTCGGAGGCGGTCAGCACCCAGCGCGGGTCATTTTGGGTCACAGAGAACTCCTCTGCGTCCCAGTTGATGTCGGTGTACGGATCGAAGCTACGGCGTACGGACGCCTCTGACAGGGTCGTCAAGGTTTCGGCGTAGCGACTGTCATCGCTGACCGCCATATTGCGACTCCACCGCTTGACGATGAGCCTCGAAGCGAGCAACAGCAGGCTGATGCCCAGCACCATAACCCCGAGCACCGAAAAGATGTCGACCAGTACGCCCGCCATCCCTCCCCCCGGATTTACATCGGTGACAATCGCCCAAAACCGTACCGCAGTCTGTCGATACTTAGCTAGGCGACCGCCATACCAACTTGGCATCGCTGAATCCTGGTCGCCGCGGCCGTCAGGCCGTTGAGAAGGCGAGCCGTCAGTCTCCGTAGCACGACGCCAGTTTCTCCTCGATGTTTCCGACCAGTTCCGGCAAGTGGTCGTTGAGATAGAAGTGGTGGCCAGGAAATACTCGCGCACTGAACGCCGACGTCGTTCGTTGCGCCCACCGCGTCACTTTTTCGTAGGTGGCGACTTCGTCGTTATCACCCAGGAAAGCGAAGATAGGGCATGACACGGTGGCGTCGGATGGGCACTCGTAGTTTGTAATGGCCTTGAGCCCGCGAAGTGTGGGCAGAATCTTTGCCGCAAATTCTTCGTTTTCCAGGAATTCTGGATTTGCGCCGGTCATCGCGCTCACTGCATCGAGAAGTCCGCGATCAGATTCCGGAATGTAGTTGTAGCCGATCTCGCCTGGTGCAGCGCATGCCGATACGAACAGCGCTGCGACGGGCTTGCCCGCCGCTTCGAACCGACGCGCGACGTCGAATGCCACCAAAGCTCCCATGCTGTGACCGAAGAATACGACCATTCCGTCGCCCTGGTGGCCCCGGGCCAACAGCTGGCATGTGCTTTCGGCAAGCTCGGGAATGCTGGTGAACGACGCAAGGTCATGGGTGCCGCGCCGTCCGGGATATCGTACGGCGACGCATCTGACGTCGCTCGAGAAACACTTGGCAAAAGGCACGTAGTACTCGGCCGATCCCCCGGCATGTGGGAAAATGTAGAGCGTCGTCGTGCTCCCCGTCATGTGGCCACAGTACCGACGAGATCTCCGGTGAAATTAAGGGTGCTATCACTCTCCCGTATTGGATTCATGCCGTCTCAGTCTGGCCCCGGCCGGAGCGTCACTGAGCACCGGTGAAGGGTTCGTTCCACTCACCATCTATGGCCGGCACTACCGCGATGTCTGGGGTTCGTGTACCAGGATCAACTCGCCACAGATACATGGGGAAGGTGCTTGGAAGGGTTCGCTGGTAAAACCGGAGCCGGCTCCGGGATCGGTCGGGCGCTGGCGATCGAGCTTGCCCGCTCCGGCGCCGAGCTGGCGATCAGCGACGTCGACAAAGAGGGCCTAGCTGTCGTGACCCGCGAGGTGATTGACGGCGTGCCTGGCTTGAAAGTGGGAGGACCTCCTGACGGAGTGGATGTGCTGGCATTCACCCGTAGGAGGTCCTTGTGTCTCACGCTAACGCCCGTACCAATGTGTTCGCTCGTCGGTTGATCGTTGAGCGTGTCGCCGCCGGTGGCCGGCCGCGCACGTGGCTGAGCAACTGGGGATTTCGCGAGCAACGGTGCACAAGTGGCTGCGCCGGTATGCCCAGGGCGGTGATCCCGCGCTGGCCGATCGCTCGTCGTCAACATCTCAAGCGTCTTCGGCCTGCTCTCGGCGCCGGGTCACGGAGCCTACAACGCGGCCAAGTTCGCGGTTCGCGGGTTCACCGAAGCACTGCGTCAGGAGATGATGATCGCCGGCCACTCCGTGGAGGTCACCTGCGTGCACCCGGGCGGCATTAAGACCGCGATCGTCCGCAATGCAACGGCCGCCGAGGGTCGGGGCAAGGACCGGATGGCCAAGACCTTCGACAAGCGGCTGGCGACCACGTCCCCGCGGAAGGCCGCGCGGATCATTCTGGACGGTGTGCGTAAGAACAGGCCCCGCGTGCTGGTCGGCAACGATGCCAAAGCTCTTGACATCCTCGCCCGTGCGACCGGGTCGGGCTATCAACGGCTGATCGCCGCGGTGACCTCGCGGACGGTGCCGCACTAGCGGCTGGTGGCGCCCAGTGGATGATCGGCCAGGAATCCGTCGGCGACGCGGGCCGGTTCGGCGCCTGCCGCCACTTCGCGGCGCATCTGCACCAGCCCGGCGGTGTCCAGCACGCCGGCCACCTCGTTGAGCGCGAGCACCTGCATTTCGGAGAGTTGATTGCGGCGGTACAGCGGGACGACATTCTCCGCGCGGATCAGCGCTGTGCGGTCGGCCAGCATCACCACGTCTGCGGGCACGTCCGGATCCGCTGTCGACGCCCACACGGCGTTCACCTGCCCCGCCCGCAGTGCGCCGAAAAGCGTTGCGCGGTCGCTGTATTCGCGCACGGTGACAGCGCACGTCCCTATGGCCGCCGGACGAGCGGCACCGGCGACCTGTCCGATCTTCAGCTTGTCGCAACGGCGGATCGCCGCCGTCACATCCCGTCCGCCCCATGCGTCGGCGGTGGCTTCGCTGACGGCGAGCGCTGGCTTGTCCTCCGCCGCTTCGGCGAAATCGCCCGCGGCGACGCCTTCTGGCAGCGCCGCCACCATGTCGCGATAGACCTGGGCCGCGGCACGCGCCTTGGCGCCCGACGCGAAAGTGTCCAGAAGCCGGCCGGTGAAGCCAGGCACCACCGTGATGTCGCCGGAATCCAGTCCGGCCAGCGGGTCGGGCACCACCTCGACGTGCGCGGCGGTGCCGTAGGTCCGCAGCGCGGACGCATACAGATGCGCCAGCAGCGTCGATTCGGCGTCGCCACGCGCTCCGACGGCCATCGATGGGCTCGTCGTACCCTCGCACCCCGCCACCAGAAGCAGAGCGAGCAGCGCAACGGCGAGTCGACCGGCGGCGAGCGAGCGGATCAGACGGCTCCGGGGCTCGAGGCGGCCGCGACCGCCGCGGCCACGGCGGGCCCGACGCGTGGGTCCAGCGGGCTCGGCACAATGTATTCGGGAGCGAGGTCGTCACCCACCACCGCGAAGATCGCCTCGGCCGCGGCGACTTTCATCTTCTCGGTGATGCGGCGGGCGCCGGCGTCAAGCGCGCCGCGGAACACGCCGGGGAACGCCAGCACGTTGTTGATCTGGTTCAGGAAGTCGCTGCGGCCGGTCGCCACCACAGCGGCATATTTGGCCGCGACCTCCGGATGGATCTCAGGGTCCGGGTTGGACAGCGCGAACACGATGCAGTCGGGCGCCATCGTCGCGATCAACTCCTCAGGCACGACGCCGCCGGAAAGACCGAGGAACACGTCCGCGCCCTTGAGCGCCTCAACCATGCCGCCGGAAAGACCGTCCGGGTTGGTGCGCTGCGCCAGACCGAGTTTCACCGGGGTCATGTCTGCGCGGTTCGGATGCAGTATGCCGCGCGAGTCCAGCACGGTCATCTCCGAAACACCCGCGGTCAGGAGGATGTTCGCGCACGCCATGCCTGCCGCGCCGACCCCCGAGATGACCACGCGCAGCGAGGACAGTTCGCGGCTGAGCACCTTCGCCGCACCAAGCATCGCCGCAAGGACCACTATCGCGGTGCCGTGCTGGTCGTCGTGCATCACCGGGCAGTCGAGCGCCTCGATGAGGCGCTCTTCAATCTCGAAACAGCGCGGCGCAGAGATGTCCTCGAGGTTGACGGCCCCGAACGTCGGCCGCAGCCGCACCAGAGTCTCGACGATCTCGTCGGGATCCTTGGTGTCCAGCACGATCGGGATCGCATCCAGATCGCCATACGCCTTGAACAGCCCGCACTTGCCTTCCATCACCGGCAGCGACGCCGCAGCGCCGATGTCACCGAGGCCGAGCACGGCGCTGCCGTCGCTGACGACGGCCACCAGCCGGTTCGCCCAGGTATACCGGGCGGCCAGCGTGTGGTCGGCCGCTATCGCCCGGCTGACCTGCGCCACACCAGGGGTGTAAGCGATCGACAGGGCGCGCTGGGTGTCCAGCGGAGCCTTCAGCTCCAGGGAAAGCTTGCCTGCGATGTGCGCCTCGAAGATCTCCTCGTCAGTAACGATGATCTGCGGGTTTTCGGGCTTCTCCGGCACGCGCCTCAGGGTAGCGACGAACTGGTAGGTAGCCTAATCGACTCAGATCAGGCCGAGCTCCTTGACCGCGTTGCGCTCGTCGGCCAGTTCGGCCGTGGACTTGTCGATCCGGCTCCGGGAGAACTCGTCGATCTCCAGGCCCTGCACGATCGTCCAGTTGCCGTCCTTCGTCGTCACCGGGAACGAGGAGATCAAACCCTCCGGCACGTCGTAGCTGCCGTCGGAGACGACCGCCATCGACACCCAGTCGTCCTTCGGGCTGCCGAGCAGCCAGTCGCGGGCGGCGTCGGTGGTCGCAGACGCGGCCGACGCAGCCGACGAGGCACCACGAGCGTCGATGATCGCCGCACCGCGCTTGGCGACCGTCGGGATGAAGTCGTTCTCGATCCAGTCCTGGTCGTTGACGACCTCGGCGGCGTTCTTTCCGCCGACCTCGGCGTGGAACACGTCGGGGTACTGGGTAGCCGAGTGGTTGCCCCAGATCGTCATCTTCTTGATATCGGTGACCTTGGCCCCGGTCTTGCGGGCCAGCTGTGAGATCGCCCGGTTGTGGTCGAGGCGGGTCAGCGCGGTAAACCGCTCCTTTGGGATGTCGGCTGCGTTGCTCATCGCGATGAGCGCGTTGGTGTTGGCCGGGTTCCCGGTCACACCGATGCGGACGTCGTCGGCGGCGACCTCGTTGAGCGCCTTGCCCTGGGCGGTGAAGATCGCCCCGTTGGCCTCCAGCAGGTCGCCGCGCTCCATGCCGGGCCCGCGCGGACGCGCACCGACCAGCAGCGCGAGGTTCACGCCATCGAAGATCTTGTTGGCGTCGGCGCCGATCTCGACGCCGGACAGCAACGGGAACGCGCAGTCGTCAAGCTCCATCACCACACCCTCGAGCGCCTTGAGCGCCGGCTCGATCTCGAGCAGACGCAGCTCGATCGGGCGGTCAGGGCCGAGCAATGAGCCGCTCGCCAAGCGGAACAGCAGGCTGTAGCCGATCTGGCCGGCGGCTCCGGTCACCGCGACCTTGAGAGGGGTATTGCTCACGTCTTCAGGCTCCTTGGGAAGAAAGGTTTTCCGGGGTCGAAACTAGCGCACCGGCGACAGCGCTAAACCGGCGGTCCACAACCGCCCGCGCGTAGCATTGTCCGAGGCCGAATTCGGGCCTGCGCTGCTACAGGAGGTTGAGCCATGCCTTCGTTCCGGGGCGCTTTGCCTCCCGCTCTCCGAGCTGCCCGAACCAAGCACACCCACCCGGCGGAAGCCAAGTCCATCCATATCCCAGTCGCACGGGCGATGGTCGACTGCGGCGTGTATCTCGACGGCAAAAGGCTGCCCGGCAAGTACACCCACGCCGCGGCGCTCAACAAGGTGCATGAGTTGGAGGCCGAGGGCAATGACGCGTTCGTGTGGATCGGGCTGCATGAACCCGACGAGCATCAGATGCAGGCCGTCGCCGATGTGTTCTCCCTGCACGAACTGGCCGTCGAGGATGCGGTGCATGCCCACCAGCGGCCGAAGCTCGAACGCTACGACAAGACGCTGTTTTTGGTCCTCAAGACGGTGAACTACGTCGAGCACGAGTCGGTGGCCAAGGCCCGCGAGATTGTTGAGACCGGTGAAATCATGATCTTCGTCGGCGCCGACTTCGTCGTCACCGTTCGCCATGGCGAGCACAGCGGACTGGCGAATGTACGTAAACGTCTCGACGCCTCACCCGCCACGATCAAGCTTGGCCCCTATGCGGTGATGCATGCCATCGCCGACCACGTCGTCGATAGTTATCTCGACGTGACGGATCTTATCGAGACCGACATCGACGCGATGGAAGAGGACATCTTCTCGCCGCTGGCGCAGACCGACATCGGGTGCATCTATTTATTGAAACGGGAAGTCGTCGAACTGCGAAGGGCCGTCAGCCCGTTGACGTCGGCGTTTCAGCGAATGGGTACCGACCACAACGACCTGATCTCTGTCGAGGTTCGGCGATATATGCGCGACGTGCTCGACCACAATATCCAAGCCTCCGACCGCATCACGAGCTACGACGAGATGCTCAGCTCGCTGGTGCAGGCCGCGCTCGGCAAGGTCGCCATGCAGCAGAACGTCGACATGCGCAAGATCTCGGCGTGGGTGGCGATCGCGGCCGTGCCGACGGCGCTGGCGGGCATCTACGGGATGAACTTCGAGCACATGCCCGAACTGCATTGGACGTTGGGCTATCCGGCGGTGCTCGCGCTGATGTTCTGCGTCTGCTTCCTGCTGTACCGGACGTTCCGGCGCAGTAACTGGCTGTAGCCCGGCGCCGATGTCCGCGAGACTGCGGGGAGATCGCCGTCCACGCCGCAGTCGCGATCTGTGCGCAGTTTCGCCGGGGTTTGACCGCTGGCTTTAGCTTGGCGCCGACGCTTTCCGGTGCGGGTCGATTACATCGACACCGTCGGACAGCCACGCCTCGCGCATTGCGTCGGCACCCTTGAGCCGCACCCACGCCGCCTCCGTCGCGGTGATCGGGACGGCGGACAGCACGACCACCGGGTCAATGGGGTCAGGCAGCTCGATATCGCCGATCTCGCTGCGGCCCAACAGAAATGCGGTGAACGGCGCACCTGCCCAGAGCGGCGAGCCGAGATCGACCAGCGCATCGGCAGCCAAGACCAGGCCCTCCACGGCAGGTGCGGCGGCAAGAACGGCGACACTGCGGGCCAGCCCCGACGGCGTCGGCCCACGCAGCGAAACGACCACCTCGGCGCGGGGACCGCGCACCGGATCGGCGGCGAACTCGGCTGGGTCGATCATCGGTTGGCGCGAACACCCAAGCGACGCATAGTGAACGACGCCGTCGCCGTCGGGCCCGAACCGCAGCACGTCGATGGACTGCGTGCCCAGAAACGTCACACTCGCGGCGTCGGGCTCCCCGGCGAAGTGCGCGCGCAGGTGATCGCGAACCTCCGCCAGGACATCGGTCACTCCGCTGGAGGCGCGGCCTGCTCTTCACGCGCGCCTGCAGGCGAAATGGTGAGGTTGGCGCCGGTGTCGGCGTTGAAGATCATCAGCTTGGCGGTGTCCAACGCGAGCTCGACGGTCTGACCCGGCGTCACCTTCGACTCGGTGGAAACCCTTGCCACGAACTCGTTTTCCCCAGCGCCCGACTCCGCGGCCAACTCCGCGAGCTGCTGGGCCTGCGCGCCGGCACCCTCCGTGGTGAAGTGGACATATTTGTCGGCGCCGAGCGATTCGACGAAGTCAACCTTCACCTCGAACGTCAGCGCACGGATGCGTGTGTAGGTATCGATCAGCGACGCGTCCTCGAGATGCTCGGGCCGAATACCGACGATCACGTCGGACGGTGTGTTGTGCCGCGCGAGCAAGTCGTGCACCTCTTGGGTGAGCATTACCTCGCCGAACGGCAGTTTCACCCCGACGTCGGTGATCGTGGCCGGAAAGAAGTTCATCGCGGGCGATCCGATGAAGCCGGCGACGAAAAGGTTGGCCGGCTCGGAGTACAGCTCCTCCGGCGTCCCGATCTGCTGGGCCTCCCCCGCTCGCAGCACGACAACCCGATCACCGAGTGTCATCGCCTCGGTCTGGTCGTGTGTCACGTAAACGGTCGTGGTGCCCAACCGGTGCTGCAGGCGGGCGATCTCCGCCCGCATCTGCACGCGAAGCTTGGCATCCAGGTTGGACAGCGGCTCGTCCATCAGGAACGCCTTGGGGTCGCGCACGATGGCGCGGCCCATCGCGACGCGCTGACGCTGACCGCCCGACAACTGCGCCGGCTTGCGGTCCAGCAGCTCGGACAGATCGAGGATCTTCGCGGTTTCGTCGACCTTGGAGGCGATTTCGGCCTTCGTGACCTTCGCGAGGGTCAACGGGAAGGCGATGTTCTGGCGGACGGTCATGTGCGGATACAGCGCGTAGGACTGGAACACCATCGCGATATCGCGGTCCTTGGGTGCCCTCTCGTTCACCCGCTCCCCGCCGATCCGCAGCTCGCCGGACGAGATCTCCTCCAGGCCCGCAATCATGTTCAGCGTGGTGGACTTCCCGCAGCCGGACGGCCCGACGAGGATGATGAACTCGCCGTCGGCAATGGTCACCGAAAGATCCTTCACGGCCGTGGCGCCGCCGGGGTAACTCTTTGTCACCCGGTCCAACACAATCTCGGCCATCGAACTACCCCTTCACCGCACCGGACGTCAAACCGGCGACGATCCGTCGTTGGAAAATCAGTACAAAGATAATGATCGGGATCGTGATGACCATCGCGCCCGCCGCAATCGAACCCGTCGGCTCCTCGAATTGCGAGCTGCCGGTGAAGTTGGCAATCGCCACCGGCGCGGTGATGGCGCGCTCGGTGGCCGTCAACGACAACGCCAGCAGTAGGTCGTTCCACGCGAAGATGAACACCAGGATCGCCGCCGTGACGATTCCCGGTGCGGCCAGCGGAGCAATCACCTTGCGGAACGCCTGCGCCGGTGTGGCGCCGTCCATCTTCGCCGCCTTCTCGAGATCCCATGGGATCTCCCGGAAGAACGCCGACAGCGTGTAGATGGCCAGCGGCAGCGCGAAGGTGATGTACGGGATGATCAGACCCGGCCAGGTGTCGAACAGTCCGATGCTGCGCCACATGTTGAAAATCGGTGTCACCAGCGAGATTTGGGGGAACATCGCGATCAGCAGGGCGACGCCGACCAGCAGCCGCTTGCCGGGGAACGCGAGCCGAGCCACCGCATAGGCCGCCATGCCGCCGACGACGACGGCAATCACGGTGGTGATGAGCCCGATGCCGATCGAGTTGATCAGCGCCGAACTGAACGCATTGCCGGAGAAGATGCCTTTGTAGTTGTCGAAGGTGATCTCACTCGGAATGAGCTTGCCGTCCTTGACGGTTGAGGTTGGCTTCACCGACAGCGAGAGGATCCACAGGACGGGAAACAGCGCGTAGATCACGACGAGGATGTTGACGACGGTCCATCCCGCCGCCCGACCATCGCCTACCCGCTCAGACACGTCGGCTCGCTTCCTTCTCGGGCCTGCGGCCCGCATCGTCAGCTTCGGCCACGTCGGCTCGCTTCCTCCCCCGCACCAGCTCGGCCACGTCGCCCCCACCTCGGGCCTGCGGCCCGCATCGTCAGCTTCGGCCACGTCAGCGCCTCTCCTCGTCGGATCCCGGCGCCGATGCGCCGAAGATCGTGATGTAGATGAACGCGATGACCGCAACGGACAGGAAGATCAGCACGCTGATCGCCGATCCGAGGCCCAAGTTGAAGGCCTTGAACAGGTTGTCGTAGCCGAGGATCGACACCGAACCGGTGTTGTTGGCGCCGCCGGTGAGCACGTAGATGTTGTCGAAAATGCGGAACGCGTCGAGCGTGCGGAACAACAGCGCCACCAGGATCGCCGGTTTGATAAGCGGCAGAGTCACCTTGAAGAGCCGCTTCCACGCTCCTGCGCCATCGACCTGCGCGGCGTTGAGCAGATCCTGCGGAACAAGGGCCAACCCGGCCAGCAACAGCAGCGCCATGAACGGCGTCGTCTTCCACACCTCGGCGAGCACCACGATGGCCAGCGACGGGATCTGTTCGGTCAGCGGCGCGCTGCCTTCCGGCAGCAGGTTGGCCAGATAGCCGGTGCCCGGCGTCCACGCGTAGTACCAGCTGTACGACGCGGCAACGGTGACGATGCCGTACGGGATCAGGATCGCGGTGCGCACCACGCCCTTGCCGAAGATGGTCCGGTGCATCACCATCGCCAGCGCCATGCCGAGGACGAACTCGATCGCCACCGAGACGATGGTGATCACCAGCGTCACAATGAACGCTGTCCACCAGTACCGGTCGGTGAGCACGGTCTGGTAGTTCGACAGCCCCACAAATGCGGTGTCGTCGGGTGCGGCCAGGTTGTAGCGCTGCAGGCTCAGCCACACCGCGTAGCCGATCGGGTATGCGGTGACGGCAAGCATGAGAATCACCGCGGGGGCGACCAGGAAGAACGCCAGCCGGCGGTCGGACTTGCGGTCCTCACCCGTGCCGCCTGCCTGCGCGGCAGGGGTTTCGTGTGCTTGTGCCGCGGCCGTCACGGGATCAGCCCCTTACCGTCAATGGCTTTCTGGACCGCATCGGACAACTCGTCTGCCGTCTTCTCCGGATCGATGTCGGTAACCGGTGCGAGCGTCGCCGAGATCCGCGTGGACACAGCCTGGTAGACGGGAGTGGCCGGACGCACGGCGGCGTTGGTCAGCTGCTCGCGAATGATCGCGTACTGCGGGTACTTGGTCTGGAACGCCGGGTCGTCGTACAGCGAGGTGCGCACGGCGGGCAGCCCGCCCTCGACCGACGTGTAGCGCTGGTTCTCGACATTGCGCAGGCAGCGGATGGCCTCGAATGCCTCCGCTCGGTGCTGGGTGGTGCGGGCGACCGCGAGGTTAAGCCCGCCCAACGTCACCTTGACCTGCTCACCGGGCTGCACAGCGGGATACGGCGCGAACCCGAACACCTTCTTGCTGGCGTCGTAGGCCGTCTGGAACTGCTCGTCGGTCGGCGAGAACGTGCCGACATCGTTGATGCTGCCCGCCAGTGCCGAGTCCTTGTCGAGCGGAAGGAAACTCACGCCGCCCTTGACGGCGTTCTCCAACATCGACGGCAGCACGAACGGCCAGTTCACCTCGAGCGCCGCCTTGCCCTGCTCGAGTGCGAGACGCGCGGTTCCTTCGTCGGTCTGGGTGATCGACGGATCAGCGCCTGGAGCGGTGGCGACGGCCTTCATGATCTGCAGCGCCTTCACCGTTGCCGCGCGATGCTCGGGGGTGTCGGTCAGTGTCACCGTCTTGCCGTCGCTGGAAAGCACTTGCCCGCCAGCACTTTCCAGCAATGTGTTGAACCACACCACCAGGCCCTCGTACTGCTTTGCCTGCACGGCGATCCAGCTCGGCTGGCCCGCGGCGTGTAGGCGCGTCGCCTCAGCCACCATGCCGTCCCATGTGGTCGGCGGCTCGTCCATCAAATCCGCTCGGTACCAGAGCAATTGAGTATTGGTCGTGATCGGGGCCGCATAGAGCTTGTCCTGCCACTTCGCCGTCTCCAGGGGCCCGGGCAATGTATTGGTGGTGGCGTCGGCCTCGGCTTCGCCTGACGGATCTTCGGACAGCGGCAAGACCCAACCCGCTTCGGCGAATTCGGCCGTCCACACGACGTCGATGGCCATCAGGTCGAGGGTCTTGTCGTTGCCGGTCAGTCGCCGGGCCAGCTGCAGGCGCTGAGCGTCGGCCTCTTTCGGCAGGCTGATCTGCTGGATGGTGAAGCGGCCGCCCAGCTGCTCGTTACACCGCTTGGCGACCGCGGTGAACGTCGCCATCTCGCTGGCAGGCGTGTAGTAGTTGATGACGAGTCCGGCACCATCCGAACTGCATGCCGTCACTACGGATGCCGAGGTCACCACGGCCAAGGCCGCTGCACACAGTCGACGTGCGCGCACCACCCGCCTCCTGTCCGCGTTCAATATCGCCGCCGGAGCGACTCCGCGGGGAACCTCCCGCGCCAGAACCGTAGAGCTAGGTACGCGTGATTTGCAACACTTCGGGGCGGCGCGTCGGCCGCCGGAGCACGATCGTGACCTGCGGTAGCGCTGCGTTTCCGACGCTCTTAGATGGTCAAGCGCGCCAGCAGATCCCGGCCATTCTCGGCGCTCTGCGGGTCGCACAGCACGTCATACCGGCCCGCGACAAGCTGCATCGTCGAGCTGAAATCTCTTGTGCCGCGGGCCATCGCGTACGGGATCGCCGAGGTGATCAATCCGAAGAACACGCCCGCGACCAGGCCAGTGATCAGCGACGCCCACGGGTTCTCGCTGAAAAAGCCCAGGATCAAACCGATGAAAAGGCCCAGCCAGGCACCGGTGATCACGCCGCCGCCGAGAACCTTCGGCCAGGTCAAGCGTCCGGTCACCCGCTCGACCTGCATCAGGTCGACGCCGACGATCGTCACCTGCTGGACCGGGAACTGTTGGTCGGAGAGGTAGTCCACCGCACGCTGCGCCTCGGCGTAGGTCGGATAGGAGCCGATCGGCCAACCCTTCGGCGGCGTGGGCAAGCCAGAAGGCCCGCGCGCCTGCGATGTCGACGCGCCAGGTGTCACACCGGGATTTTGTCCGGGATGGAAGGGGCTGGTCATCGCTTTTCATTCTCCTCTATTCACGCCGCGAATTCACGCGACACAAGGCCAACGCTCCGGCGCGGGCGGTGGTGCCCCGCGTCCACTCCGACCATGGGTACCAGCAGATACGCTAGGTTGAACAGCATGACAAATCCCGGCGGGGACTCCTCCGAAACGCCAGCATCAGACTCCAGTTCCGGCGCGTCTGAGCCCTCATCCGGCGGCGACGAGGCACCGTCGATCGAGCAGTCGCCTCAGCACGACGAGCAGTCCCAGCCGCAGGCCGCCACGCAGCAGTTCACCCCGCCCGCAGCATCCACGCAGCAGTTCACCCCGCCGGATCAGCCCCCCTCCGACCAGTTCAGCCCGCCGGCTCAGCCCCCCTCCGACCAGTTCAGCCCGCCGGTATTCGCCCCGCCGTCGACCGGCTACGAGGCGCCACCGAGTTATCAGCAGCCCACCGACTTCCAGCAGGGCGGCTATCCGGCGGGGAATTACCCGCCGCCCGCCTACCCGCCACCGCCCGGCTTTCCTCCGGCGAGTGTGCAGCAGCCCGGGTATCCACCGCCCTACCCCGACCCGCAGGCATTCGGCGAACAGCCCGGTTACGGCGCCCAGTCCTATCCACCTCCGCCACCGCCGTCTTACGGCGCCACGCCCGGCTATCCGCCGCCGCCGTCGTCATACCCGGCGCCGGGTTACCCCGGCGGGTACCCCGCTGGCTACGGGCAACCGCAACCCGAAACCAACCAATTGGCGATCTGGTCTCTGGTGGCCTCGCTGGTCGGCATTCTGTGCACCATCGGATCGCTCGTCGGCATCGGGCTCGGTGTGGTCGCGCTCAACCAGATCAAGCAGAATCGCCAAGGCGGCCACGGACTGGCGATCGCCGGCATCGCGGTCGGCATCGCAACGCTGATCATCAGCGTCATCTGGACAGTGTTCGCGCTCAGCGGTTGACATGACCGGCCCGCCCGAGCGGCCGTTCCGCGGCGCCGAGTTCCCGCCGTTGGAGCACTCTGCTTCCCAGCCGGATCCCTTTGCGCCGGTCGACTATCCGACGGGCTACCCGGCGCTGCCGCCGCCGGTCTACCCGCAGGGCGCCGGGTACCCGGCCGCCGGTTACCCGGGTTTTCAGCCGTACGAACCGTATCGGGTGGTCAAGCCGCCCGGCACCAACGGCAAGGCGATCGCCGCGTTGGTCAGCGCACTGGTCGGATTCATGTTCTGCGGGCTGCCGTCAATCGCGGGCCCGATCCTCGGCGTCATCGCGATGCGCGAATGCCGACGCACCGGCCAGGACGGCTACGGGCTGGCGTTGGCCGGAACCATCATCGGCGGGCTGGTCACCGCGATGTGGGTGCTCTATCTGGTCTTTGTCATCGGCATCGCCGCATCTGGATTCCAATGGGCGCCATAAGTTTTCGCGACTAGCTCGGCGGCTGGAACGGCTCGGCTTCACGCGTCATGCCGGCAGCGCGACCCTTACCGGCGATCACCAGCGCCATCTTGCGGCTCGCCTCGTCGATCATCTCGTCGCCGAGCATCACCGCGCCGCGTGCGCCGCCCGCGCGAGAGGTGTGCCATTCATAGGCCTCGAGGATCAGCTCGGCATGGTCGTAGTCGTGCTGACGCGGGCTGAAAAGTTCGTTGCCCGCGGCGATCTGATCCGGGTGCAGCACCCACTTGCCGTCGTAGCCAAGCGCCGCCGAGCGGCCTGCAACGCGCCGGAACGAGTCGACGTCGCGCACTTTCAGATACGGTCCGTCGATCGCGAGCACGCCGTGGGTGCGCGCCGCGATCAGGATCCGCATGAGCACGTGGTGGTGCGCGTCGCCGACGTCGTAACCCTCGGGTTGCTCGCCCACCTCGAGCGTGCGCATGTTGAGGCTGGCCGCCATGTCCGCCGGGCCGAGCACCAACGCCTGCACGCGCGGACCCGCGGCGATCGCATCGATGTTGGTCAGCCCCTTCGCATTCTCGATCTGCGCCTCGATGCCGATCCGGCCGACCGGCAGGTCGTGTGTGGTCTCCAACTGACTCAGCAGCAGATCCAGCGCCGTGATGTGGGAGACATCCGTGACCTTCGGCAGCACGATGACATCAAGGGAAACGCCCGCGGTGGACACCACCTCGATGATGTCGCTGTAGGTCCATGGCGTGGTCCAGTCGTTGACCCGCACACCGCGCAGTTGTCCCGCCCAACCCGAATCCGCCAACGCCGTCGCCACCTGCGTGCGGGCCTCCCCCTTGGCCTCCGGCGCGACGGCGTCCTCCAGATCGAGGAACACCTCGTCAGCGGGCAGGGTCTTCGCCTTCTCGATCATCTTGGCGCTGCTGCCAGGAACGGAAAGGATCGTTCGGCGGGGTCGATACCGGTTTTCCACAACCACACTCTCTACCCTTTGTGTCATGGCGGCGGTGAACAGGGTCTACGCGGCCCGGCTCGCGGGAATGGTGGTTTTGGGCCCCGACGGGGAGTCCATCGGCCGTGTCCGCGACGTGGTGATCAGCATCAGCATCGTGCGCCACCAACCAAGGGTGCTCGGACTCGTCGTCGAGCTGTTGAACCGTCGGCGCATCTTCGTGCCGATCGGCCGGGTCACGGCCATCGAACCCAGCGAAGTCACGTTGATCACCGCCAACGTGTCGCTGCGCAAGTTCTCGCAGCGGCCCGGTGAGGTGCTGGTTCTCGGTCAGGTCATCGAGACCCGCGTCCGCGTCGACGACCCTGATCTGCCGGAACTGGCCGGGATGGACGTCGTCGTGATCGACCTGGGCATCGAGCAGGCCAGAACCCGCGACTGGTTGGTCACCAAGGTCGCCGTACGGCCGCTGGGACGTCGGCTCGGCCGCCGCAGGAACATCGACATCGTCGACTGGCAGCGGGTGCAGGGCCTGACCCCGTCGGGACTGGCGATGCCCGGCCAGGGGGTGGCCCAGCTGCTCGAACAGTTCCGGGATCAGCGCCCGATCGAAGTGGCCGAGGCGATCCGCGAACTGCCCGAGAAGCGTCGTTTCGAGGTGGTGCGGGCACTCGACGACGAGCGGCTCGCCGATGTGCTGCAGGAGTTGCCAGAAGACGAGCAGGCCGATGTGCTGCGCCAACTGGCGCCGGAACGGGCGGCCGATGTGCTCGAGGCGATGGATCCCGACGACGCCGCCGACCTGCTTGGCACGATGACCCCGGCCGACGCCGAGTTGTTCCTGCGCCGGATGGATCCCGAGGATTCCGAGGATGTGCGACGGCTGCTGGCCCACTCGCCCGACACCGCGGGCGGCCTGATGACATCGGAACCGGTGGCGATCGCACCCGACACCACCGTCGCCGAGGCGCTCGCCCGCGTGCGCGATCCCGACCTGACCCCGGCGCTGGCCTCGTTGGTCTTCGTGGTGCGCCCGCCGACGGCCACGCCGACCGGCCGCTACCTGGGGTGTGTGCACCTGCAGCGGCTGTTGCGCGAGCCGCCCGCCGCGCTGGTCGGCGGCGTCCTCGACACCGACTTGCCCAGCCTCGGCGCCGAGGACCCGTTGACCGCGGTGACCCGTTACTTCGCTGCCTACAATCTGGTCTGCGGTCCGGTGGTCGACGAGGAGAACCACCTGTTGGGCGCGGTTTCCGTCGACGATTTGCTCGACCATCTGCTGCCCGACGACTGGCGCGAACGCGAGGAACCCGAACTCTCCGGCGCTGTGCCGGATGTCGCCGGCCAAGCGGCGCCGGAGGGGCTCTCGTGAGCGACTCGACGGCGCGCCAACGGCTCGACACCCCGCGCGCATCCCGGCGCCGGTTCGCCTTCAACGTCGACGCCGACGCTGTCGGGCAGTTCAGCGAATCCATCGCCCGGTTCCTCGGCACCGGGCGCTACCTGGCTTGGCAGACCATCCTTGTGATCGTTTGGATCATCCTGAACCTTTTCGCCGTGAAGCTGCGCTGGGATCCATACCCGTTCATCCTGCTCAATCTCGCATTTTCGACGCAGGCCGCGTACGCGGCACCACTGATCCTGTTGGCCCAGAACCGCCAGGAAAACCGCGACCGCGTGGCCCTTGAAGAGGATCGCCGCCGGTCCGAACAGACCAAGGCCGACACCGAGTACCTCGCCCGCGAGCTGGCCGCATTGCGGCTCGCCGTCGGCGAGGTGGCCACCCGCGACTACCTGCGTCGCGAACTCGACGAGCTGCGTGACGTGTTGGCGGAATTGCGGCCGCGGGAATCCGGCGACGGCACCAGGGATGGCGCCGGCAAATCCGACGGCACCAAGCGGCGACCGAAAAAACTTGGTTAATCAAGGTCAGGCATTGTCGTAACGCGCACCCTGTCGACTAGGTATGGTGACGTGGTTCACAAGCCACCGCGAACCTAGGACGGTCGAGTGCACATAGGGGCAGGGGCCAGGCTCGAGGCAGTGCGGCGGCACGCGACGCGGGTGATGCGCTCGCCTGCGTTAGGCATCGTGGCCATCACCCCCATTGTGTTCGCAGGAGCCGTCGGCGCCTCCTCACCGTCGGCGACACCCATTCACGACGCCGCGGTGACGCCCCTTGCGGCCGTCGCCCCTTCGCCCATCAACCCTGACGGCGCCTCTGTCGTCGCGGTCACCAAGATCCCAACGCCGTTCCACATCGCCTCGGCCGCGGGCATCTCTGGCCCGCCACCCGCCGCGGTGGTGAGTTCGCCTGGCACTCTTCGCATTCCGATGATGGCGTTGAACGCTTACCAGAACGCCGAGCGGATGATGGCCGTCTCGGCCCCGGCCTGCGGTATCAGCTGGAACCTGCTTGCGGGCATTGGGCGCATCGAGTCGATGCACGCCAACGGCGGCGCCACCGACGCCTCCGGCTCGGCCGTGCGGCCGATCTACGGGCCTGTGCTGGACGGCAGGCTGCCCGGCAACGAAGTGATCGAGTTGAGCCGTAGCGCCGGGCGGGTCAGCTACGCCCGTGCGATAGGCCCGATGCAGTTCCTGCCGGGCACCTGGTCGCGCTACGCGTCCGACGGCAACGGCGACGGCAAGGCCGACGTGCAGAACGTGTTCGACGCCAGCCTGGCCGCGGCGCGCTACCTGTGTAGCGGCGGGTTGAACCTTCGCGTTCAGTCGCAGGTGATGACCGCGATCCTGCGCTACAACAACTCGGTGGCGTACGCGCAGAACGTGCTGGGCTGGGCGGCCGCCTATGCAACCGGTGTCGTGCCCGTGGACCTGCCGCCGATCACCGGCCCGATTCCGCCGATCGCCGACGTACACCTGGACAATTACCAGGGCCTCGGGCCGGGCTTGCCGATGAACGTGCTCGGGCTGCCGGCCAACGACCCGCTCGCCCTCGTTCCGTTGGCCGACATGGGCCGCACGGACGTAGCCAGCCAGATGCAGTTGCCCAACGGGCAGATCTTCGGACCGCTGCCTGGGCCGGCGCAGGCCGCGGGGCCGGTGATAATGCAGCCTGAGCCTGCGCAGAACCTGCCCCCGTGGATGCAGCCGCCGCCGCAGCAGAACTGCGCGGTGTTCTGCATCGGCACCAACCCGCCCCCTGTGCAGCCGCAGCTACCGCCGGAAGCGCTGCCCCCCGGGGTCATGCCCCCGCCTGCCGGGCCTGCTGAACTCTCGCCGCTGGCGCCGACACCTGCGATCGCCGAACTCGCGTCGCCTCCCCCCGGCCTAGCGGCACCGGCGCCTGGGCCGCTCCAACCGCCGGTTCTCGGACCGGCACCTGGGCCGCTGCAGCCGCCGGTTCTCGGACCGGCACCGGGCCCGCCTGCCTGACCCGAGACTCCGGCGCGCGAATTCGCGCAACCGCCTCCGCCTACACTCGGCGGTGATGTCACAACGTCCCAGTGAGCTGGAAGCCACGGTCCTCGCAGGGCTGTCCAAGGTGATCGACCCCGAGTTGCGCAGGCCGATCACCGAACTCGGCATGGTCAAGAACGTCGACGTGGACGCCGACGGCAGCGTGCATGTCGAGGTGTATCTGACCACCGCTGCATGCCCCAAGAAGACCGAGATCTCCGAGCGGGTCGCCGCCGCCGTCGCCGACGTGCCCGGCACCGGGTCGGTCAAGGTCAGCCTCGATGTCATGAATGACGAGCAGCGCACCGAGCTGCGCAAGCAGCTGCGCGGCGACGCCCGTGAACCCGTCATCCCGTTCGCCCAGCCCGGCTCGCTGACGCGCGTGTATGCGATCGCGTCGGGCAAGGGCGGGGTCGGCAAGTCCAGCATCACGGTCAACCTCGCCGCGGCGATGGCGAGCCGCGGGCTCTCGGTCGGCGTGCTCGACGCCGACATCTACGGCCATTCGATTCCGCGGATGATGGGCACCACCGAACGGCCAACCCAGGTCGAGTCGATGATTCTCCCGCCGATCGCCCACGACGTGCGCGTCATCTCCATCGCCCAGTTCACTCAGGGCAATACCCCGGTGGTGTGGCGCGGGCCGATGCTGCACCGCGCGCTTCAGCAGTTCCTGGCCGACGTGTACTGGGGCGATCTGGACGTGCTGCTGCTCGATCTGCCGCCGGGTACCGGCGATGTGGCGATCTCCGTCGCGCAGCTGATCCCCGGCGCGGAGATCCTCGTGGTGACGACACCGCAACTGGCCGCGGCCGAAGTCGCCGAGCGCGCGGGCGCGATCGCACTGCAGACCCGTCAGCGCCTCGTCGGCGTGGTCGAGAACATGTCGGGACTGGTGCTGCCCGACGGCACCACGATGCAGGTATTCGGCGAGGGCGGCGGTCGTCAGGTCGCCGAGCGGCTGACGACCGCGGTCGGCGCCGACGTGCCGCTGCTCGGACAGGTGCCGCTGGACCCCGCGCTTGTCTCCGCAGGCGACTCCGGGGTGCCGCTGGTGCTCAGTGCGCCGGATTCGGCAGCGGGCAGGCAGTTACGCGGTATCGCCGATGCGTTGTCGGTCCGCAAGCGCGGGCTCGCCGGAATGTCGTTGGGTCTGGATCCGGCCGGACGTTAGGTCGCGTCGGTGTCGAACGGCGTCGTGAGCGACTGTTTGGGCGGCGCCGGCGTCGGTGTCGGCGGTGTCGGCCCGGCTGGCGCCGGCTGGACAGCGGGCTTGTTGTTGTCAGGCTCGTCGAATTTGCCGGTGAAGATCGAATCGTCGCCGTCGAGAAGGTGTTTGGTCAGCGCGGCGCGCGGCGTCATGCCTCGTAACTTCTGCAGCTCGCCGAGCGGCTCCCGCAGGTCGTCGAACTCCGGCCCGAGGTCCTCGCGCAGCTGCTTGGTCGCCCCGCTGATGTAATCGCGCGCCTGGCGCAGCGAATTCGAGGTCCAGCGGATGGCGCCGGGCAGCCGCTCCGGCCCGAGAATCACCAGTCCGGCGATCACCAGGACCAGCATCTCGCCCCAGCCGACGTTGGCGAACATTACGTGCTGTTGTCGGAACCGGGGTTCACGGTCAGCGTCACGTGACGGCCGTCGCGAACCACCTCGATCGGGGCGTCCTGGCCGATCTTCAACTGCCGCACCGCGACTACGAATTCGTCGGCATCGGCGACCGTGCGGTCACCGATCTTGACCACGACGTCGTTTTCCAGGACGCCGGCCTTCTCCGCGGGACCGCCCGCCTTGACGTTGGCCACCTGTGCGCCCGACGCGAGGTCGTTGCTCACCGACCTGGCCGTCAGCCCCAGCGTCGGGTGCGCGATCTTGCCGTCCTTGATCAGCCCCTCGACGACGTCCTTCACCTCGTTGACCGGTATCGCGAAGCCGAGGCCACTCGCGCTGTCCGACAACGATTTTCCTGCCGTGTTGATGCCGATGACATCGGAGTTCATGTTGATCAGCGGGCCACCCGAGTTGCCATGGTTGATGGCCGCGTCGGTCTGCACGCCATCGATCACCGTGTCGGTGTCGGAGCCGTCGCCAGACAGCGGGACGGGCCGGTGCAGCGCACTGATGATGCCCTGGGTGACGGTGCTGCGCAGGCCGAGCGGGGCGCCCGCCGCGATGACCTCGTCGCCGACGTGGAGTTTGTCGGAGTCGCCCAGGCGCGCGACGCTCAGGTTGTCGACGTTGTCGACCTTCAGCACGGCAAGGTCGGTCTTCGGGTCGCGGCCCACGAGGTTGGCGGGCACGTCCTTGCCGTCATTGAACACGACCGACAGCTTGTACTGGCTGGGGTTGGTGGCGGCCTCGGAGATCACGTGGTTGTTCGTCACGATGTAGCCGCGGCCGTCGACGACGACGCCGGAGCCCTGCGCACCTTCGTCGTCACCGACCGCCTCGATCGTGACCACCGAATCAGCAACGGAGGCGGCGACTTTCGCGAATCGGCCCTCCGGCTGCTCGGAGCTCGCGTCGGTGTTCAGTGTCACCTTCGAGGTGGTGAACGCCTCGACGACCTCGGCGGTCTTGCGACCCACCCAGCCGCCCGCCAAACCGATCACCAGCGCGATGATCGCCAGCACCGCCAGCGCGACGTAGGAGACCCGGCCGCCGAAGAGCACGTCGCGCACGCCGAGCTTGCCGACGTTAGCGGCGGCGGGTGCGGGTACCGGAATGGGCATCGCGGGCGTGCCGAGCGCGGCGGCAGCGCCGGGATCGCGCCACGGGTCGTCGGACTCCTCAGGTTTTCCCCTATCGCGTTCGGCCTCCAGCGCGCCGATGTCGGCGGGATGGCGCTGCAGTGAATCGCCCCTGCCATTAGGCCTCCCGAAGGCCTCTTGCAGGACGGGGTCGGGTGACTGATTCGTCGGCGTGAACTCGCCCTGGTTGCGCTGCTTGTCCGCGCCGACGAAAGAGCTGTCGACGCCGTCAGGCCTGCCGAACGCCCGGGTGGTGGAGGGGTCGACCGGCGGCCGCGAGACAGGGCGCGGCGCGACCCGGTGGCTACCTTCGATCTGGTCCTGCTTGGTCACCCGTGTATCACTCTCTATTCGGCCGCGGCTATTCGCCTGCGCGCGTCGATGCTTGGTTTGTTGTCCACCCTACCGGCGCTTGCGCCGGCCGCGGATCGTGTCGTCAGCAAACTGAGTCTGGTCTTCGTTACTGGGCTGGACCTGCGCGCTGTCCTGCGGTATCTGCGACAACAGGCCGAGCAGCGAACTCGGGATGGCGATCGGACGGGAATCTCGAAGCGCGGCGCGGGCCTGTCGTTGGGCCTCTACCTCGCCGGCGCACTGCTGACACAGCGAAAGGTGGTGCGCGGCCCGCAGATGTGCGGTCATTCGCAGCTCACCGTCGACGAAGGCGGCGATCGCCTCGGTGGACAGGTGTTCTGTGGAGCCGAACTGGCGCGGCCCTACCGGGGCGTCACTCTGCGAGGCGAACTGAGTCGGCAGCCAGGAGAATGCGCGACGAAATACATGCCCCGGGTCGGCCATCACCCCGCTCCTCTCGGCCCATCACCGTAGCGATAGACAGTGCTTACTTGAATGTAGCGCGGGACACGCCGTCCGACACCCGCGAACCGTCAGGCTGACCTGGCCGTGTCGGGGGAATGGTGCGCCAGGTAGTCCCGCAGCGCCTGGCGACCACGGTGGATGCGGCTGCGCACGGTGCCGAGCTTCACGCCGAGGGTTGCGCCGATCTCCTCGTAGGACAGGCCTTCGATGTCGCATAGCACCACAGCGGCGCGGAACTCCGGCGGCAGCGAGTCGAGCGCTGCCTGCAGGTCGGGCCCGAGCCGGGAGTCGTGGTAGATCTGCTCCGGGTTGGGCTCGTCGGCGGGTACCCGGTCGTAGTCCTCGGGCAGCGCCTCCATGCGGATGCGGCCGCGCCTGCGGACCATGTCCAAGAAGAGGTTGGTGGTGATGCGGTGCAACCAGCCTTCGAAGGTGCCCGGCTGGTAGTTCTGCACGGACCGGAAGACGCGGATGAACGTTTCCTGGGTCAGGTCTTCGGCGTCGTGCTGGTTGCCGGACAGTCGGTAGGCCAGGCGGTACACCCGGTCGGCATGCTGGCGCACCAGCTCATCCCACGACGGCATGGTCGACTGGTCACCGGTGGCATCGAAAACCGCGGTGCCCTGTGGTTCGTCGGAAGGCTCGACCCAATCGCCGTCGGTGTACCGCTCGAGGTGGGACATCGAAACAGGGGCCGAATGGGCGGCCGTGGTGGTTGTGGTCGTCGGATCCTCCAGATCACAGCGCTCACCGCTTATCGGCAACGCGACATCCGCGGCAACACGGCGGCCGACATGGTTATTCCCCGGGCGCCAGCGTCCGCTGTGTTCCATGCGAGATACCTTTTCCGACGGTGGTGTGGCTGGCATATGAGCTAACTGAACTTTCCCTGAGAAACCCGGCTACCCCAGGCCCAACCAGGGCAAACCAGCTCATTTCTTCTCGATTTGGGCATCGCGGCACGGGCGTGTCGCGGTGGTGGCCGATTGAGCGCCGCTCTACGCTGCGGGCATGCCAGATGACCCGGCGAGCCAGCCGCCACCCAGCCGCGCCGAGTCGATCGTCAATCACGCCGAAAACTCGATCTCCGAGGACGCGATCGTCGCTGCGGCGCGCGACCGTGCCGTCGAGACCGGAGCCGGCGCCGTCACCCCCGCAGTCGGGGCCCTGCTCAGCGTGCTCGCCAAGCTCAGCGGCGCGAAAGCGGTCGTCGAGGTCGGTACGGGGGCGGGCGTCAGCGGTCTGTGGCTGCTCTCCGGGATGCGCGACGACGGCGTGCTGACGACGATCGATGTCGAACCCGAGCATCAGCGTCTGGCCAAGCAGGCGTTCTCCGAAGCGGGCATCGGCCCATCGCGGACGCGGCTGATCGGCGGACGGGCCCAGGAGGTCCTCACTCGGCTGGCAGACGCGTCCTACGACCTCGTGTTCATCGACGCCGATCCCGCCGATCAGCCGGACTTCGTGGTTGAAGGCGTGCGGTTGCTCCGGCCCGGCGGCGCGATCGTCGTGCACAGGGCGGCGCTCGGCGGACGAGCAGGCGACGCAAAGGCGCATGATGCCGAGGTCACCGCCGTGCGTGAGGCCGCGCGGCTGATCGCCGAGGACGACCGGCTGACGCCGGTCTTGCTGCCTCTCGGCGACGGTTTGCTGGCTGCCGCGCGCGACTGGTCCGGGCCCGACGAGGACTAGGTCGCCTTTCGCCGCGAGCAGACTGGCGGGATTTTTACGCAATCTTGACGGCGATCCGCTTGACGATCGGCTGAACACGCGTTTAGCCTACTAAACATGCGTTCAGCAGACGATCTGACGGCCGTCGCAAGGATCCGCGATGCCGCGATCGATCAGGTCGGCCAGCATGGCTTCAACGTCGGGCTGCGGGCGATCGCCCAGGCCGCAGGCGTCAGCGCCGCGCTGGTGATTCACCATTTCGGATCCAAGGAGGGCCTGCTGCGGGCCTGCGACGACGACATCCTCGAGCAGATCCGCGAATCGAAGTCGGAGTCGTTGAGGTCGGCGGACCCGTCCTCGTGGTTCTCCCAGATGGCCGAGATCGAGTCGTACGCGCCGATGATGGCCTACCTGGTACGCAGCATGCAGTCCGGCGGCGACCTCGCAAAGGCGTTCTGGCGCCGCATGATCGACAGCGCCGAGGAGTACCTCGAGGAGGGCGTTCGCGCGGGCACCCTCAAGCCGAGCCGCGATCCCAAGGCGCGGGCGAAGTTCCTCGGCGTGAACAACGGCGGCGGCTTCCTGCTGTACCTACAGATGCACGAAACCCCGACCGATCTTCGTGCCGTGCTTCGCGACTACGCCGAGGACATGGTGCTGCCGGCGCTCGAGCTCTACTCCAACGGCCTGATGGCCGACTCGTCCATGTACGAGGCGTTCCTCGCCCAACGCGAACAAGGGATTCCGTTCAGCACTTCGACTGAAGGAGATCACGATGACGGCGACGTCACTGCGGCGCGCTAGGACAGCCGACGGCACCCGGCCCGCTGTCGAAATCCACGGGCTGGTCAAGACATTCGGCCGCACCAGGGCCCTCGACGGGCTGGATTTGACCGTTGCGCCGGGTGACATCACCGGCTTTCTGGGACCGAACGGCGCGGGCAAATCCACCACCATCCGCGTGCTGCTCGGCCTGCTGCGCGCCAACAGCGGCACCGTGCGACTGCTCGGCGGCGACCCGTGGCGCGACGCCGTGGCATTGCACCGGCGCATCGCCTACGTGCCTGGCGATGTGACGCTGTGGCCGAACCTGACCGGGCTGCAGGCCATCGACTTCCTCGCGCGCCTGCGCGGCGACGGCGCAGTCGACACCAGGCGGCGCGACGAACTGATCGAGCGGTTCGAACTCGATCCGCACAAGAAGGCGCGCACCTACTCGAAGGGCAACCGGCAAAAGGTGGCCATCGTCGCGGCGTTCTCGACCGACGCCGAGCTATACATTCTCGACGAGCCAACGTCGGGTCTGGACCCCTTGATGGAGAAGGCTTTTCAGACCTGCGTGCACGAGGTCGCAGGCAGCGGTTCGGCTGTGCTGTTGTCCAGCCACATTCTCGCCGAGGTCGAGAAGCTCTGCGACAACGTGACGATCATCCGTTCCGGTCGCGCGGTGAAGTCCGGCAGCCTTGACGAGCTGCGACACCTGATGCGCACCACCATCAAGGTGCGCACCCATAACGACGGCCAGAAACTCCAATCCACCCCCTTCGTCCACGACTTTTCTATCGACGACGGCCACTACCGATTTTCCGTCGACCGCAACGACCTCGACGGCACGATGGCGCTGCTAACCGATTTGGGCATTATCGATCTGACCGTGACGCCGGCCTCGCTGGAAGACATGTTCCTGCGCGAGTACCAGGCGACGGGGCGATGACCACCGCGACGCTCGCGCCGCACAAGCGCGGACATGAACCGATGCCGGTCGCCTCCCGGTTCACCGGTGCCAGGAGCCTGATCAGGCTCGCGCTGCGACGTGACCGCGTCCGGCTCAGCGTATGGATCGTCAGCCTGACGCTGATGATGGTGTACGCACCGAATGCCGTCAAACTCGCCTATCCGGAGGAGGCGCAGCGGGCCGCCCGCGTCAACCTGCTCAAGACGCCCGCCGGGATGATCTTGGGTGGGCCCATGTTCGGCGTCAAGGAGACCGACCTGGGCGTGATGATGGCCAACGAGCTGATGCTCACCCTCATCATCGCGGCCTCAATCCTGGCCATTCTCACCGTGATTCGCCACACCCGCGCCGAGGAGGAGAGCGGCGCGGCGGAACTGGTGTTGTCGTCGGTGGTGGGTCGGCACGCCAGGACGTCCGCTGCACTGATCGTTGTCGGCGGTGTCAACGCGATCCTCGCCGTGACCATGACGGTCGCGATGGCCTCGACGGGTTTCGGCGTTGTCGACACCGCAGCGATGTGCCTCGGGGTCACCGGTGTATCGATGGTATTCGGCGCCGTCGCGGCGGTCACCGCTCAGCTGTGGCGGTCTGCGCGTGCCGCGACAGGTGCCGCGATGGGCGCACTCGCTATGGCAGCGCTGGTGCGCGGGGTCGGAGACGTCATCGACAACTCCGGCAGCGCACTGTCGTGGTTCTCCCCCATCGCATGGGCCCAGCAGATGCGTTCGTTCGTCGACCTCCGGTGGTGGCCGTTCGCATTGCTCGTGGTGCTCGCCGTTGGCCTCATTGTGTTGGCCGTGGCGCTGGAGAGCAGCAGGCAGTACGACGACGGCGTCATCCCCTCCAGCGGCGAGCATCCCAACGCGCGCACGGTCAGAGGCGTCTTCGGTCTGCATCTCACCCTGCAACGCGGCCAGACGATCGGGTGGGCCGTCGGGTTGTTCTTGTCCGGGTTGGCATTCGGATCGATGACGAAGTCGCTGCTGGACGCCGCCGAGGAGAACGAACTGCTGCAACGTGTGCTGGCTCAGCAGGGCACCGACGGCGTGTACACCACCTTGACCCAGTTCCTCGCCGCGGCGGCCACCGCCTACGTCGTCTCCGCCGTGTTGCGTGTGTACAACGACGAGGAGTCCGGCCTGGGCGAAGCCGTGCTGGCAGGGGCGGTATCGAGGTGGCGCTGGTTGATGACCGCCGTTCTGGCCGCCGTCGTCGGGTCCACTGTGGCGATGCTCTTCGCCGGTGTCGGAATGGGTCTCGGCGCGGGCATCACGGTCGGCGAACCGCAGACCATCTGGCGCCTGACACTCGCCGGTTTCGCCTTCGTGCCCGCAATGGCAACCATGGCAGGAGTTGCGGCGCTCGCCGTCGCGCTGCGGCATCCGTGGATCGCTTGGCTGGCAGTCACATTCGTCATCATCTCGCTGTACCTCGGTGCGCTGCTGCGCCTGCCGCAGTGGCTGCTCGACGCGTCACCGGTCGGCCAGACCAAGGCGCCGACCGAGTACTCGGCGGTCGCGCTCACCGCCATGGTGGTCGCTGCCGTCGCGCTGACCCTTGTCGCGGGTGCGATCTACCGCCGCCGCGACGCAGTCTGACGATTGAAGGAATCATGAAGACTACACTTCTGCTGCTCTGGTACACAGTCTTCAGCATTGTCTTCTTCGGAGTGCTGTTGTTCTGGCCCGCAGGCACATTCGACTACTGGCAGGCCTGGGTTTTCATCGCCGTGTTCGTCGTCGGCGCCATGGTCCCGACCGTCTACCTGGCCGTGAAGTTCCCAGATGCGTTCAGGCGGCGCACGCAAGGCGGGCCGTTCGCCGAGAGTCGAACGGTGCAGAAGCTCATCAATGTCGGTATCATGCTGTCGGCCGTGGCGGCGGCGGTCCTCAGCGCCTTGGACCACCGATTCGACTGGTCGACGGTGCCCACGACACTCGTCGTGGCAGGCAACGTCCTGGTTCTCGCCGGGCTCGGACTCGCTGAACTCGTAGTGATCCAGAACAACTACGCAGCCGCGACCATCACCGTCGAGAAAGAACAGCCCGTCGTGTCTACCGGGCTGTACGGCCTCGTCCGCCACCCGATGTACGTCGGCGCGCTGATCATGATGGTCGGCATGCCGCTTGCGCTGGGGTCGTATTGGGGCCTGCTGACCATCATTCCCGCCGTGCTGGTCTTCGTCGCCCGCATCACCGACGAGGAGAAGGCGCTGCGAGAGGAACTCGCCGGTTACCGCGAGTACACCGAGAAGGTGCACTACCGGCTTGTGCCGGGAGTGTGGTGAGGAATGAGAACCTCTGTCCAAGCAGCACTTTCGTCGGTCATCGGCGCGATCTCATTCGGCCTGCTGGTGTTCGTACCCGCAGGCACCTTCGACTACTGGCGAGGCTGGGCCTTCATCGCCGTGTTCGCCGCCGCGACCCTGATCCCGAGTTTCTATCTGGCGCTGACGAATCCGGACGCCCTACGTCGACGCATGCAGGCGGGTCCGGGCGCCGAGACGCGACCACTTCAAAAGGTCATCATCACGTTCGCGTTCGTCTCGATGGGCGCCATGATCGTCCTAAGCGCTTTAGACTTTCGCTTCGGCTGGTCGACGGTGCCGACAGCCGTTTCGGTACTGGGTCTGGTGCTCGTCGGGATCGGCCTCACCATCGCGATGCTGGTAACGATCCAGAACGGTTATGCCGCAGCCAATGTCAAGGTCGAATCCGGCCAGCAGCTGTCGTCAACCGGTTGGTACGGGTTGGTCCGGCACCCGATGTACCTCGGCAACGTGATCCTGATGATCGGCGTCCCGCTCGCACTCGGCTCGTATTGGGGTCTGCTCTTCGTCGTTGTCGGACTGGCGGTGCTGGCCCTCCGTATCAACGACGAGGAGGTGCTGCTGGCACAGCAGCTCGCCGGTTACCGCGAGTACATGCAGAAGGTGCACTACCGGTTGGTGCCCTATGTGTGGTGACGGCGAGCCTCAGCGGAAGGAGACGCCGGTGCGCGGCGTCAATTTGGCCTTATTGGACTGACCAGCGCTCATAATTGCGTGTGTGGAACTGCTGACCGGCCTTGGGCTGGCGACCGCGTCGGGACTGAACGCCTACATCCCGCTGCTGGCGCTCGGCCTGTTGTCCCGGTTCACCGACCTGATCACCCTGCCGCACGGATGGGCCTGGCTGGAGAACGGGTGGGTGATGACGATCGTTGCGGTGCTGCTCGTCGTCGAGATCGTCGCCGACAAGATTCCGGCCGTGGACAGCATCAACGACACCATCCAGACGTTCGTCCGTCCGACCTCCGGTGGCATCGTGTTCGGCTCCGGCACAGCGGCCCAGACCGCCGCGGTCACCGACCCAGGCGCGTTCGCGCAGTCCGGTCAATGGATCCCGATCGCCGTCGGCGTCCTCGTCGCGCTGGTGGTGTCGCTGACGAAGTCCACGGTCCGGCCCGCCGCCAACGTCGCCACGGCCGGGGTGGCGGCGCCGGTGTTGTCCACGATCGAGGACGGAGTCAGCGTCGCACTGGTATTCGTGGCGATCCTTGTTCCGGTCGTGGTGCTGATCGTCCTCGCGCTGCTGGCGTGGGGGTTCGTCAAGCTGCTGCGACGACGCCGCAGGCAGAAGGCCGCAGCGAAGCGGGGCTGAGGCAAACGACGCCGCGCCCATAGGGTCCGATGGAGGGTCGGCTCGAGGCCGCGCATTTCTGCACCATGCGATCACGACGCCGTTGGTTGAACGTTTAGATCCAGACGCCCTTGCCGACGGCCACCACGCCGCCCGCGCTGATCGCGAACCGCTCGCGGTCCTTCTCCAGGTCGACGCCGACCATCTCGCCAGGACCGACCACGACGTTTTTGTCCAGGATCGCGTGGCGCACCACCGCGCCGCGGCCCACCCTGACGCCGGGCATCAGCACGCCGCCGTCCACGATCGCGCCGTCGTCGACGACGACGTTGGATGACAGCACCGAGTTGCGCACCGAAGCCGCCGAAATGATGCTGCCGGCGCCGACCACCGACTCCTGGGCGGAGCCGCCGTTGACGAACTTCGCCGGAGCCAGGTTCTCCGACTCGCCTCTGATGGGCCAGCGCTTGTTGTACAGGTTGAACACCGGGTGCACCGAGACCAGGTCCATGTGGGCGTCGTAGAACGCGTCCAGCGTCCCGACATCACGCCAGTAGCCGTGGTCGCGTTCGGTGGCGCCTGGCACCTCGTTGTTGTTGAAGTCGTAGACCGCAGCCATCCCGTCGGACACCAGCCGCGGGATGATGTCGCCACCCATGTCGTGATCGGAGTGGTCGTCGTCGGCGTCGGCGCGGATCGCGTCGATGAGCACCTTGGTGGTGAAGATGTAGTTGCCCATCGACACGAACGTCTGCTCGGGGTCGTTGGGCGTGCCCGGCGGATCGGCGGGCTTCTCGACGAACTCGCGAATTCGCCCGGACTCGTCGGAGTCGATGCAGCCGAACGCGGTGGCCTCAGCGCGCGGCACCCTGATGCCCGCGACCGTCGCGCCGGCTCCGCTCTCGATGTGGAACTGCACCATCTGCTCGGGGTCCATCCGGTATACGTGGTCTGCACCGAACACGACGATGTAGTCGGGGTCCTCGTCGTAGATGAGGTTCAGCGACTGATAGATCGCGTCGGCCGACCCGGTGTACCAGCGCGGGCCCAACCGCTGCTGCGCGGGCACCGGTGTGATGTATTCACCCGCGAGACCCGACAACCGCCAGTTCTGCGAGATGTGCCGGTCCAGCGAATGCGATTTGTATTGCGTCAGAACGCAGATGCGCAGGTATCGGGCGTTGACGAGATTGGACAACACGAAATCGATCAGCCTGTAGGCGCCCCCGAAGGGAACTGCCGGCTTCGCTCGGTCCGCCGTCAACGGATACAGCCGCTTGCCTTCCCCGCCCGCCAGAACGATGCCGAGGACGTGTGGCAGCTCCCTCATGATTCAAACCTATCTGCGAGTTCTCACCGTGACCAGGCATTCGCGCGATTGAGCCTGTACGGCTGTCCGTCAAAGTATTTGGTGAATACCCGATCCGCGTCCCGCCACGCGGCGGCGGACACTACGGTCGTAAACATGCGGGTGGCGATCATGACGCGTGAATATCCGCCCGAGGTGTACGGGGGCGCCGGCGTACACGTCACCGAGCTCGTCGCACAGTTACGCAATCTGTGCGAGGTCGACGTGCACTGCATGGGCGCTCCGCGCGATGGGGCATTCGTCCACCAGCCCGATCCTTCGCTGAAAGGCGCCAACGCGGCGCTGGCGACGCTGTCGGCGGACCTGGTGATGGCCAATGCAGCCGTAGCCGCGAACGTAGTCCACTCGCACACGTGGTACACCGGGCTGGCCGGGCATCTGGCCGCGCTGCTGTACGGCATCCCGCACGTGCTGACTGCCCACTCGCTGGAGCCGATGCGGCCGTGGAAGGCCGAACAGCTCGGCGGCGGCTACCGCATCTCGTCCTGGGTGGAACGCACGGCGGTCGAGGCGGCCGACGCTGTCATTGCGGTCAGCGCCGGGATGCGCGATGACGTGATGCACACCTACCCGGCGCTAGACCCCAACCGGGTGCACGTGGTGCGCAACGGAATCGACACCGAGGTGTGGTACCCGGTCGATGACATTTCGACCGAGGAATCGGTGCTGGCCGAGCTCGGGGTGGACGCGACCCGCCCGATCGTCGCGTTCGTCGGGCGAATCACCAGGCAGAAGGGCGTCGCGCATCTCGTCGCGGCCGCACACAGGTTCTCCCCTGAGGTGCAGCTGGTGCTGTGCGCAGGCGCGCCGGACACTCCGGAGATCGCCGCAGAGATGACGGCCGCGGTGCAGGCGTTGTCCCGCGCGCGCACCGGTGTGCACTGGGTGCGTGAGATGCTGCCGATCGCCAAGATCCGCGAAATTCTCTCGGCAGCAACAGTTTTCGTATGTCCGTCGGTATATGAGCCGCTGGGAATCGTGAACCTGGAGGCGATGGCGTGCGCGACGGCCGTCGTCGCATCGGACGTCGGCGGTATCCCCGAGGTGGTGGCCGATCGCCAGACCGGGCTGTTGGTTCACTACGACCCGGGCGATCCGGAGTTCTTCGAAACGCGGCTGGCCGATGCCGTCAACGCATTGGTGGCCGAACCGGAGCGGGCGCGTGAATACGGAGAGGCCGGCAGGCAACGCTGCATCGAGGAATTTTCGTGGGCCCACATCGCCGAGCAGACCCTGGAGATCTACCGGAAGGTGGCTGGCTAGGTCGAATGGCCGGACTTTCCCCCTACGCTTCGCGCGGGTGGGCCCACAGCTTGCTAGGGGAGTGCCCCCACAACGCGGCTCGTGCCTCTCCGCTTGATTGTCGTCCGGCTAGCTGGTGACGCCCTTGAGCTCGTCGCCAAGCGCGGCGGCCTCATCAGGGGTGAGCTCGACGACCAGCCGGCCACCGCCTTCCAGTGGTACCCGCATCACGATGCCCCGCCCCTCCTTGGTTGCTTCCAGAGGACCGTCGCCGGTTCGGGGCTTCATCGCCGCCATCGAGTGCTCCCTCCACATGAGCCGGCTGCCCACCCGTCGACAGCTCCCGGCGTTGAACTGCTACTGAACTTCTCCCATTGTTCCCTATCGCGGGTGTCCAGTGTGCAAAGACCCGGTCAAGATCGCCCCAGCCCGCGGATCAGGCGGTGGCGAGACCCAGCAGGAGGCCACGTGGTCATCGACCATCCCGGTGGCCTGCATAAGGGCGTAGGCCGTCGTCGGACCCACGAATTTGAAGCCACGCCGCTTCAACTCCTTGGCCATCGCCTTCGACTCAGGGGTGACCGCGGGCACCTCCGACAGGTCGACCGGACGCGGCCGCCTCTCCGGCGCGAACGACCACAGCAGCTCTCCGAAGTCGACGTCCAGGTCGTCGACGGCACGCGCGTTGGCGATGGTCGCCTCGATCTTCGAGCGGTTGCGCACGATTCCCGCGTCTTTCATCAGCCGCTCGATGTCACGGTCGGTGTAGCGGGCGACCTTGGCAACGTCGAACCGGTGGAAGGCGCGGCGGAAGTTCTCCCGCTTGCGCAGGATGATCAGCCACGACAGCCCGCTCTGAAAGGCCTCGAGGCTGACGCGCTCGAAGAGCGATTCGGGGTCTCGTAGCGGCCGACCCCACTCGGTGTCGTGGTAGTCGCGGTAGAGGATGAAATCGGCTGGCGCCAAACGGGATTGGTCGATCCAACCGCAGCGGACGCGGCCGTCGTCTTCTGGCGTTTCCGTCACGAATCGGCCCTGTCCTCCGAATGCAGCGCATGCGCGCCGCCCTCGACCGGCTCCTCGCCCATGACCGCGTCATCGTCTGCCTGGGTCGCGTGCATAGTGGCCAGCTGTCCGCGCAACTGGTCGAGCTCCTGGCCGAGCCGGTCCAGCACCCAGTCGACCTCGCTGGTCTTGTAGCCACGCAGCGTCTGGGTGAACTTGACTGCCTCGACGTCGGCGGCGGTGACGCCGGATGCGGGCAAGACCGTCGCGGTGGTGGCTCGGGGCAGCGGCGGCAGCACTTCGCCCCGCCCGAACAGCACGCTGCCCACACCGAACAGCACGATGGCCACCAGGATCAGGACCACGAGATACAGCAGGATCAGGGTCACGCTCTCGATACTGCCTCACTGGTCCGACGGGCAGGGGGACAGCCTTAGCGAGGCCGCAGTGTCATCATCGGCGGCCGGTCGTCCAGCCGCACCTCCGACGAGCGGGGGGTGTAGTAGTCGCCGTCGGCGAAGAACTGGGTCAGACCCACTCCCGAGTCGGGGACACCGCAACGGGAGAGCAGGGTGGCGATGACCTGCCTGCTCATCGTGGCGAGCTCGGTCAGTGGCCGGTTGCGGTGCTCGCGCACACCGAGGTTGACCTGCGCGATCGCGTCCAGGCCGAGCCGGTCGTAGGTGTCGATCAGCAGGCCGATCTCCACCCCGTAGCCCGGTGCGAACGGCACCGATTTCAGCAGCTCGCGGGTGCCGGCGTATTCGCCGCCCAGCGGCTGCATCAGGTAGCTCAGCTCGGGCCGCAGCGCGGCAAGCAGCGGACGCGCCACCAGCTCGGTGACCCGACCGCCGCCGTTGGCGTCCTCGCTCCCGCTGACCTTCAACGGCCGGCGGTAGAAGCCCTTGACCAGATGCACGCCCGGGGTGACGAGCAGCGGGCCGACCAGCTTCGGCACGAACATCGGGTCGGGGTTGATCAGGTCGGAGTCGACGAACACGACGATGTCGCCGGTGGTTGCCGCAATCGAGCGCCAGAGAACCTCGCCCTTACCGGGTTGCGGCTCGACCTCGGGCAGCGCGACCTCGCGGCTGATCACCCGCGCTCCGGCGGCGAGCGCGCGGATCTCGGTGTCATCGGTGGAGCCGGAGTCCAGCACGATCAGCTCGTCGACCAGCCCGCCGAGCAGTGGCGTGATTGTGTCCACGACCGAGCCGACGGTCTCTTCTTCATTGAGCGCGGGCAGCACGACCGAGATGGTGCGCCCGCACTTGGCCGCCTCCAGCTCGGACACTGTCCACGTGGGTCGGCTCCAGCTGTGGTCGGCCAACCATCTGCCGGCGACGACATCCGTGCCGGGAAGTTCTGGTGACAGGGTCATCGTTCGACTCCCCCTCGTTCCGGTCCTCGCTCGTCCCTCGCTGCGATCCTCACTCGGATTCGTCTCAGTGTCATGCCAGTCCCCTAACCGTGCGCGTGGGCGAACGCACCCCCTGGATCGACGCGACCATCTCGAGTACGCGCCGCGTGGGCCCGACTTCATGCACCCGGAACATCGCGGCGCCCTCCGCGGCGGCCAGCGCCGTTGCGGCCAGAGTGCCCTCCAAGCGTTCCGTCAGGTCCACCCCCAGAGTTTCCCCGACGAAATCTTTGTTGCTCAGCGCCATCAGGACAGGCCATCCGGTCTTAACAAGATCTTTTACATGGCGCAACAAACTAAGACCGTGATAAGTGTTTTTGCCGAAATCGTGAGTCGGATCGATTAACACGGCGTCTCGCGACACCCCAGCGGCGACCGCCCGCTCGGCCGCCGTCGTGACCTCGGCGATCACGTCGTCGACCACTGCACGCTCGCTTGTCCCGTAGTTGACCCGGAACGGTCGGGTGCGCGGTGTTGCGCCACCCGTATGTGAACACACCAGCCCGGCACCGAATTCCGCGGCGACCGCGGGGAGGCCGGGATCGTGGCCGCCCCAGGTGTCGTTGATCAGGTCGGCGCCGGCCGCACAGGCCTGCTTCGCAACGGCCGAGCGCCAGGTGTCGACGCTGATCAGCTGGTCGGGGTAGTTGTCGCGGAGCCATTCGATGAACGGCACCACCCGCACGATCTCCTCGTCCACGCCGACGTCCTCGCCGGGCCCGGCCTTGACCCCGCCGACGTCCACGACGTCGGCGCCGTCGGCGATTACCCGGTGGGCCGCGGCCTTGGCCGCTTCATCGGTGAACGTGGCGCCGCGGTCGTAGAACGAGTCCGGTGTGCGGTTCACGATCGCCATGATCAGCGCACGATCGCCGGCCACCGGACGGCCGCAGAAGGTCGACTGCACCCCTAAAGGCTACGGGCCTGCGATTTCGGCGCGCCCAGTCGCGCTCGCGGCGCGACGCGACGCGACGCCGAAACCTACTTGGGCTTCTTGCCGTCCTTCACCTCGGCGGGATATTCGTCGTAGAACTCGACGTAGCCCTCGTCGCGGCCGGACAGCACGTAGATCGGGTCCTCGATCTCGCCGGCGTCTTCGTCGCCCTCGCCGGTGTTTCCGCCGTAGCCTTCTTTGCGCAGTTCGACCTTCTGGCTCTTGAACGTCGAGGTGTGCGCGAGTTCCTTGACGATCCGCACGAACAGCGGGACGGCGTATGACGGCAGATGCTCGTAGACGGCCTTCGCCAGCGCCTTGCCGTCGAACTCCTTGCCGTCCTTGAGCTGGATCGCGGCCATGCCGGCCCTGCCGCCCACATCGGGCACCTCGACGCCGAACACCGTCGCCTCCTGGACCTGCGGGTCGGTCGACACCGCGGCCTCCACCTCGGTGGTGGCGACGTTCTCGCCCTTCCAGCGGAAGGTGTCGCCCAGCCGGTCGGTGAACGCCGCATGCCCGAGTCCTTGCGAGCGCATCAGGTCGCCGGTGTTGAACCACACGTCGCCTTCCTTGAAGGCGTCGCGCACCAACTTCTTCTCGGACTCGTCCTTGTCGGTGTAGCCGTCGAACGGCTGAAAGCTGCTGACCTTCGACAGCAGCAGGCCGGGCTCACCGTTCTTCACCTTGCGGACGCGACCCTTGTCGTCGCGTTTCGGGTCACCGGTCTCTTCGTCGTACTCGACGAACGCGACCGGCGTCGGGCAGATGCCGGTCGTCTTATCGACGTTGAGCACGTTGACGAATGCGGTGTTGCCCTCACTGGCCGCGTAGAACTCGCAGACCCGGTCAATGCCGAACCGCTCGGTGAATTGGTCCCAAATGGCCGGGCGCAGACCGTTTCCCGCGATCACCCGCACCTTGTGCTTGCGATCGGTGCCCTTCTCCGGCTGGTTGAGCAGGTATGCGCAGACCTCGCCGATGTAGACGAACGCGGTGGCGTCGTAGCGGATCACGTCGTCCCAGAACTTCGACGCCGAGAACGACTTGCCAAGCGCCAGTGTCGAACCCCCGTTGAGAACCGACGACAGCGCGACTGTCAAAGCGTTGTTGTGGTACAGCGGCAGGCAGCAGTACAGGGTGTCGTTGCTGTTTAGTCGCATTCCGAGACCACCGAAGCCGGCAAGTGCCCGCAGCCACCGGTAGTGCGTCATGATGCTGGCCTTCGGCATGCCGGTCGTGCCCGACGTGAAGATGTAGAACGCCTTGTCCTTGGCCAGAACTGCTGACGCGGTGGGCGGATTCTCGGTCGGCGCGGTCTCGGCGAGCTTCTTGAACTCGTCGAGTGTCACCAGACCCTCGGTGTCGGCGCCGCTGTCTTTGATCGGGTCGACGAAATCGGGGTCCGCGACGATCACCGTGGCCGACAGCAACCCCAGGCTGTGCTTGAGCACGTCGCCGCGCTGGTTGTAGTTCAGCATCCCGGAGATCGCGCCGCATTTGACCGCCGCCAGCATCAGCAGCACCGGATCGGGCGAGTTGCGCAGCATGATGCCGACGACGTCGCCGTGGCCGACCCCGCGTGCGGCCAGCACCGCGGCGTAGCGGTTGACGGTCTCGTTCGCCTGGCGATAGGTGATCGCCTGGTCCTCGAACTTCAGGAAGAGCTTGTCCCCGTATTGGGCCGCGCGATCCTGGAACACCTTGCCGATGGAGGTCTTGGCCGACGGCCGGGCGCCGAATCCGGTGACGACGCCGCGCAGGATCGTCGGAGTGTCCATCAACAGCCCGGGCACTTGTCTGGCGATGTCGAGCAGCCCGACGCTGTTGCGGGTTCCCGATTTCTGATCGGCCATGTGGTGATCCCCTCCCGGTCGTTTGATCGACACCCTAAATCCCTCCGCGTGATCGCCATCACTGGGCCGGTGCACAGGCCGCCAGCGCATCGTCGATGTCGTCCACCACAACAAGCCGATCCAATGCCGTCTGGCTGACATAGCCACTGTCGATCAGGCCATACAACCAGGCACGCAGCCCGTCGTAGTGCCCGAACGGATCGAGCATCACCACCGGCTTGTCGTGCATGCCCAGATAACCCGCGGTCCACGCTTCGAAGAACTCCTCGAGCGTGCCGATGCCGCCTGGCAGCGCGACGAACGCGTCCGCGCGGTCCTCCATCACCTGCTTGCGTTCCCGCATCGTCTCGGTGACGACGAGTTCGTCGGCGTCGATGTCGGCGAGCTCGCGGTGCACGAGTGCTTTGGGGATCACCCCGATGGTGCGGCCGCCGCCTGCCCTGGCTCCGGTCGCCAGTGCGCCCATCGCGGAGACGTTTCCTCCGCCGGACACCACCGTCCAACCGCGCGCGGCGATGGCGCCGCCGACACGGGCGGCCAGGTCGAGCAGTTCGGGGTGCCGTGGCCCCGACGCGCAGTAGACACAGACCGCCCATTCGCGGCCGAGCATTGTCTGCTCCTCGCGTGCGCGGTGACCGGGGGACACACGGTCAACGTAGACGAGTACGGCACAACCGCCGCGGCCACACCCTAAACTCCGGCGGGTGCCCGTCGACTGGAAGACCGCCCCGCCTCAGCCGGCGGCCGAGCAGGTCGAGGCGGCCGTTCGGGACAGCGGCGGAGCGGTGGTCATCGCGCCCGTCGGTGCAGGCAAGACGACGGTGGCGGCCGCGGCGGGCGAGCGCCTCGGCGGCCCATCGACCTGGGTGACGGGGACGGTGTCCGACCGTGTCGTCCCGTTCGCGGCGGTGCGTGACCTGATCGAGGTGCCCGACGACGGCAAGACGGCGGCCGTATTGCGGGCCGCCCGCGAGTCGATTGCCGACGGACTGCTGTTGATCGTCGACGACGCGCATCTGCTCGACCACTTGACCGCGACCCTTGTGTATCAGCTGGCGGTCAGCGGTGCGGCGCGGCTGATCGTCACCGTCGACCCCGATGAGGGTGCCCCGGATTCGATCAGGGCGCTGCAACTCGACAACGTGCTGCCGCGAATCGAGCTCACCCCGCCGAGCCGCGACCGCACGCGGCTGGACGCCTCGGTGGGTGAGTTCATCGTGTCGCTGCCCACCGACGCGCGCGCGGTGTTGGAGTTCCTGGCGGTGGCCGACCCGATGCCGCTGGCCGACCTCTCCGGGCTCGCGGGTGACGCCGCGGTGCAGGCGGCGCGGGCCGAGGACGCGATCACCGTCGTCGACGGGATTGTGCGGGCGGCTCATCCGCTGTACGCCGACGCGGCCCGCGCGCAGATGTCGGACGAGGATCTGCATGCCCGGCGAAGCGCGCTGTACGAGCGGCTGTCCGGCCAACCCCCGGGCGATGTCGTCGACCGCTTGCAGCTGGCAGTGCTCGCGCTGGACAGCGACAACGCGCAGCCCGTTTCCGACGTGGTCGCCGCCGCCGCGGATGCGCTGCGGCTCGGCGACCTGCCGCTGAGCGAGCGGCTTGGCCAGGCCGTGCTCGAGCGCGACCCCGACCTGGACGCGCGGCTGACCCTGGCGCAGGCGTTGGCATGGCAGGGCCGCGGCAGGGAGGCAGACGAGGTACTCGCCGCCGTCGACCCCGCAGGCCTGTCGGATACCGAGCTGATGGCATGGGCGCTGCCGCGCGCGGCCAACCAATTCTGGATGCTCTCGGAGCCGGAGCGGGCGACGGCGTTCCTGCAGACCACTCGCAACCGCGTCACCTCGCCGGTGGCGCAAACCACCTTGGACGCGCTGTCGGCCACCTTCGCGATGAACGCGGGCAGGCCCGGCCGGGCGATGGAGCTCGCGGAGCACGTGCTGGCATCGCCGGACGCCGACGACACCGCGGTCGGCTGGTCAGCGGCCGCGGCAGCGCTCAGCAGTGCGCGGATGGGTCGGTTCGCCGACGTCGACGCGCTCGCCGGGCGGGCGCTGGAGGCGCAGCATCCTGGGCTCCTGCGCTTCACGAGCGGGTTCGGGCAGACGACAGCGCTGATGATGGCCGGGGAATTGGACCGGGCCCAGGAACTAGCGCAGCAGCTGACGGATTTCGCCCAGATGCAGCAGCCCGGCCGGGCGATCGGCGAAATCCTGGTGGCCGATGTGCTGATCGCGCGCGGTCAGTCGGCCGACGCGGTGAAGTTGTTGCGCGGCGCCGCCGAGGCACTCGCGCCGACAGGGTATTCGTGGGGACCGCTGGCATGGATGCTGCTGGCGCAGGCGCTCGGCCACCAGGACGAGATGGGTGAGGCCGCAAAGGCGTTGTCCCGCGCGGAGTCTCGGCACGGGTTGAAATCCATGCTGTTCGCCCCGGAACTGTTGTTGGCCAAGGCGTGGACGACGGCGGCGCGCCGTGATCCGACCGCTGCGCGGTCTACCGCCCGCGACGCAGGACGCGCAGCCGAGCGCGGCGGTCAGTCGGCCGTCGCGGTGCGCGCGTTCCATGACGCCGTGCGGCTCGGCGACATCCGTGCAGTCGACGCCATTGCCCGGCTCACCGCCGACATCGACTGTGTGGTCGGCGATTTGGCGTTGCGGCACGCCCGCGCATTCGTCGCCGGCGATCCGGACGCGTTGAAGGCGGTGTCGTCGGCGTTCGCCGACATCGGGATGATGGCCTCGGCCGCCGACGTCGCCAAGCAGGCGGACGCCGCCCGCTGATCTCTCGCGAAACGACATTCCAGCAGAGGAAGTGCGAGTAGACGCCTGCTGGAATGTCGTTTCGCGGGTCAGGCGAGGTCGATGGTCCGGTCGACGCGGATGTTCTCCAGGAATCTGGTGTCGTGGCTGACGACGACGAACGCGCCACGGTAGGCGTTCAGCGCGGACTCGAGCGCAGCGATGCTGACCAGGTCGAGGTTGTTGGTCGGCTCGTCGAGCAATAGCAACTGCGGCGCCGGATCGGCGTACAGCACGCATGCGAGCGTGGCACGCAGCCTCTCGCCGCCGGACAGCGCGGCGACCGGCAGGTGAATCATGTTGCCCCTGAACAGAAACTGCGCAAGCAGATGCATCCGCCGCGTCTCGCTCATCGTGGGCGCATAGGAGACTAGGTTCTCGAACACAGTGCGGTTTGGGTCGAGCAGGTCGAGCCGCTGCGACAGGTAGGCGATCCGCCCGTCGACGCGCTGCACGTCTCCGTCGTCCGGCTGGAGTTCGCCTGAGATGATCCGCAGCAGCGTCGTCTTACCTGCGCCGTTGCGCCCGACGAGCGCGATGCGCTCAGGCCCGCGGATGGAGACATCGATGCCGTCCCCGAACAACACCCGGCCGGCTCGAGCCAATCGTATCCCGTTGCCCACGAACAGGTTGCGGCCCGCGGGCACTTCGGTCTCCGGCAGGTCCAGCACGATCGAGGGGTCATCGCGCAGCGTGCGTTCGGCGTCGTCGAGCCAGCCTCTTGCGTCGCCGACCCTCGCCGCGTTGACGCCGTCGATACGTCCCGCGGACTCCTGCGCCCTGCGCTTCATCGCACCGGCGATGATCTTCGGCAGCCCGGCATCCTTCACGTTGCGCGCGGCGGTGCTCGACCGGCGTGCCGCGCGTTCGCGCGCCAGCTGCATCTGCCGTTTCTCGCGCTTGAGCTGTTGCTCGGCGCTGCGTACATTGCTCTCGGCGACTCGTTGGCCCTCCCGCACCGACTCAACGTAGGCGGTGAAATTGCCTCCGTAGAGGTTCATTTCGCCCCGGCGCAGTTCGGCGATGCGGTCCATCCGGTCCAGAAGCATGCGGTCGTGGCTGACCAGCAGCAGCGATCCTTTGTACTCGTCGAGCACGCCGTAGAGCTTGGCGCGGGCCTCGGCGTCGAGGTTGTTGGTCGGTTCGTCGAGCAGCAGCACGTCGGTCCGCTTGAGCAGCTCAGCCGCCAGCCCGACCGAAAGGGCCTCGCCGCCGCTCAACGACCCCAGCCTGCGATCGATCGCGATGTGCGGGAGGCCCAGCCGGTCGAGTTGGGCGCGGGTGCGTTCCTCGATGTCCCACTCGTCGCCGATCGCGGCGAACACCGCGTCGCCGGCATCGCCTGCGGCCAGCGCGTCGAGCGCATCGACGACGGGTGCGACGCCGAGCACGTCGGCCACGCTGCGTCCGGCTTCGAACGCCAGCGTCTGCGGAAGGTAGCCGACGGACCCGTCCACGGTCACCGAACCGGACGACGGTCGGTACTCACCGGCGATCAACTTCAGCAGCGTGCTCTTGCCCGCGCCGTTGGGGGCGACAAGGCCGGTGTGGCCGTCGCCGACGGTGAACGACAACTCCTGGAACAGCGGCGTTTCGCCGGGCCACGAGAAGGACAGATTCGAACAGACGATTGCGGTTTCGGACATGTGTGAGCTCTTCGTGATTGCACGGAAAAGGACGGCAGCATCGACCCGGGAATCACCCGGAGACGGCGTCAGCTCACATGCCTTTAGGGTAGGTGTCGCGTCAAGCGGTTAAGTATCGCCGCAGCGTGTCGGTGGCCGCGGTGATCTGCTCCACTTCGACGCGCTCGTCGACGCGGTGCGCGAGGTTGGGATCGCCCGGGCCGAAGTTGACGGCGGGCACGCCGAGCGCGGCGAACCGCGCCACGTCGGTCCAGCCGTACTTCGCGCGCACCTGCCCGCCCGCCGCGTCCACCAGTGCGGCGGCGGCGGGCTTGGTCAGTCCCGGCAGCGCGCCCGGGGCGGCGTCGGTCTGCTCGACGTGCACATCCAGACCGTCGAGCACCTCACCCACGTGTTGGTAGGCCTGCTCGATGCTGCGGTCCGGCGCAAAGCGGAAGTTGATCGTGACCGACGCCGCGTCGGGGATGACGTTTCCCGCGACACCGCCGTCGATGCGCACCGCCGACAATCCCTCGCGATAGATGCACCCGTCGATGTCGACGCTGCGGGCCTCGTAGGCCGTCAGCCGTTCGAGCACCGCGCCAAGCTTGTGAATGGCATTGTCGCCCAGCCAGGATCGCGCCGAATGCGCCCTGGTGCCGCTGGCGGTGACGAGGACGCGCAAGGTGCCCTGACAGCCCGCCTCGATGAACCCGCCGGAAGGCTCGCCGAGGATCGCGACGTCGGCATGCAGCCAGTCGGGCATCTCGCGCTCGATGCGGCCCAAACTGTTTGCGGCGGCCTCGATCTCCTCGCAGTCGTACATGACGAGCGTGATGTCCTGGGCCGGATCGTCGACGGTGGCGGCCAGGTGCAGGAACACCGCGTCACCCGACTTCATATCCGAGGTACCGCAGCCGTGCAGCTCGCCGTCGACGCGGCGGCTCGGCACGTTGTCGGCGATCGGGACGGTATCGAGGTGCCCGGCCAGGATCACCCGCGACGGCAGGCCGCGGTTGGTGCGCGCCAGCACGGTGTTGCCGGTGCGGACAATTTCGAATCCCGTGGTTTGCTCGCGAAGCGCGGCCTCCACCTCGTCGGCGATGCGCTGCTCGTCGCGCGACTCGCTGGGAATGTCCACCAGCGCCGCGGTCAGCGCGATCGGATCGCCGCGCAAATCCAGGCCCACACCCGTTGAGGCTAGTCGAGTAGCCTTCTGCAGCGTGGTGCGCACGTGAGGAGCAATATGACCCGAGCAGCTTCAGGCGTCGGCGTGGCGACCATCGCCGCCGACGGAACCGTCCTCGACACGTGGTTTCCGGCCCCCGAACTGGCCGGCGAGGGCCCGTCGGGCACGGTGCGGCTGTCGGTGGCCGAGGTCCCACCCGAAGTGGCGGAACTGGCGGGCCGCGACGAGGACCGTGGCGTCGACGTCGTCGTGGTGCGGACCGTGATCGCGTCGCTGGACGACAAGCCCGCCGACACCTACGACGCCTACCTTCGGCTGCACCTGCTCTCGCATCGGCTGATCGAGCCGCACGGCGCCAGCGTCGACGGCATCTTCGGCGTCCTGGCGAACGTGGTGTGGACAAGCAGCGGGCCGTGCGCAGTCGACGGCTTCGAATTCGTCCGGGCCCGGCTGCGGCGGCGAGGCGCGGTGACGGTGTACGGCATCGACAAGTTCCCGCGCATGGTCGATTACGTCGTGCCGACGGGCGTCCGCATCGCCGACGCGGACCGGGTGCGGCTCGGTGCGCACCTCGCCGCGGGCACGACCGTCATGCACGAGGGCTTCGTGAACTTCAACGCGGGCACGCTGGGCACCTCGATGGTCGAGGGCCGGATCTCGGCGGGCGTGGTCGTCGACGACGGCTCCGATGTCGGTGGCGGCGCGTCGATCATGGGCACGCTGTCCGGCGGCGGCACAGAGGTGATCTCGGTGGGCAAGCGATGCCTGCTCGGCGCCAACTCCGGTCTGGGCATCTCGTTGGGCGACGACTGTGTCGTCGAGGCCGGCCTGTACGTGACGGCGGGGACGAAGGTGCAGACGGCCGATGGTCAGACAGTCAAGGCACGCGAGCTGTCCGGCGCGAACAACCTTCTGTTCCGCCGTAATTCGCTGACCGGCGCGGTCGAGGTCGTCAAGCGCGACGGCACCGGCATCACGCTCAACGAGGCGCTGCACGCCAACTGAGTCAACACTCCACGACGTTGAGCGCCAGGCCGCCGCGCGCGGTCTCCTTGTACTTATCCTTCATGTCCGCGCCGGTCTCGCGCATGGTCTTGACGGCCTTGTCCAGCGACACCCGATGGGTTCCGTCGCCGCTCAGCGCGATCCGCGCGGCGGTGATCGCCTTGACCGCACCGACGGCGTTGCGTTCGATGCACGGGATCTGGACGAGACCACCGACCGGGTCACACGTCAGCCCGAGGTTGTGTTCGATTCCGATCTCGGCGGCGTTCTCCACCTGCCGGGGTGTCCCGCCCAGCAGTTCGGTGAGCCCCGCGGCGGCCATCGAGCACGCCGAGCCGACCTCTCCCTGGCAGCCGACTTCTGCGCCGCTGATCGATGCGTTCTCCTTGATGATGCTGCCGATGGCCGCCGCCACAAGCAGGAAGCGCACGGTGCAGTCGTCGTCGGCTTCGGCGATGAAGTCGTGGAAGTACTGCAGCACGGCGGGAATGATGCCTGCGGCGCCGTTGGTCGGTGCGGTGACGACCCGGCCGCCCGCCGCGTTCTGCTCGTTGACCGCGATGGCATACAGGCTGACGCGGTCCATCGCGATCAGCGGATCGCTTGAATCCGTTGCGGCCGAAAGCTTTGCGGCCAGCAGAGGAGCCCGTCGGCGCACCTTCAGTCCGCCGGGCAGCACACCGCTGGCGTTGATTCCGGCCGTGATGCATTCCTGCATCACCGACCAGATCCGCAGCAGCCCGCTGCGAACGTCCTCCTCTGTGTGCCAGGCCATTTCGTTTTCCATGACGATGTCGCTGATGCGCAGCCCGGTCGCGGCGGCGAGGGCGAGCAGCTCGTCGCCGGTGCGGAACGGGAAGCGCACCGGCGTCTGGTCGGCGACGACAACGGGTTGGTCGGCGTCGGACACTTGCGTGTCGTCGATGACGAAGCCGCCGCCGATGGAGTAGAACGTCCGCTCCGCCAGGACGCCACCTGTGCCGTCGAAGGCTCGAAAAGTCATGGCGTTGGCGTGAAATCGGGCCTGCTTGTTGCGGTGCAGCACGATGTCGTCGGCCAGGTTGAAGGCGATCGGATGCTCGCCCAGCAGCGACAGCTGTCCGGTTGCGGTGATCGCGGCGATCCGCTCGGGCGTGCGCTCGGGGTCGACGGCGTCCGGCCGCTCCCCCGTCAGGCCGAGGGCGACGGCGGGAATGCTGCCGTGGCCCTTGCCGGTGGCGCCGAGCGACCCGAACAGTTCAGCGGTGACCCGCCGGGTCGAACTGAGCGTCCCGTCCTGGGCCAGCCCCCGGACGAACCGGTCGGCGGCGATCATCGGGCCGACGGTGTGTGAACTCGACGGTCCGATGCCGATCTTGAACAGATCGAAGACGCTGAGAGCCATGGTCAGGGTCGAATCTTTGCGCTACTTGGATCATAGATCGGCCGCAGCGACACCGAGAGCGGAAAGAGCTCTCCACCGACGTTGACTTGGTAGCTTCCCGCTTTCACCCAGTCGGCGTCGATGACGGAGTTGTCAGCCGCGCGCACGTAGGCCAGACCCACGCAGCCGCCGACCGTCTCACCCCACCCCGCCGACGTGACCTGACCGGCGACGGCGCCGTCGCGCAGGACCAGCTCGCCGCCCCACAGCATGGCTTCGGGTGCGTCGACGCTGAAGCCGACCAGCTTGCGGCGCGGACCCTCGGCCCTGGCCTTCTCCACGGCCGCGCGGCCGAGGAACGCGATGTCGGTCTTGAGCTTGCACGCGAACAGCAATCCGGCCTCGACGGGGTTCTCGCTGGGCGTGAGCTCCCGCCCGAACGCGCGGTAGCCCTTCTCCAGCCGCATCGACTCGATCGTGTAGTAGCCGCCGCGGCCGATCCCGTATCGCTCACCGGCCCGCCACAGGTCCTCGTACACACCCACCGCGAATTCGGCGGGAACGTAGAGTTCCCAACCCAGTTCGCCGACGTACGTGATGCGCGTTGCCCGCACCGTCGCATATCCCAGCGAGATCTGCCTGCTCGTGCCGAATGAGAACGCGCCGTCGGAGAGGTCGGCGTCGGTCAGAGCGGAAAGAAGGTCGCGCGAATTCGGCCCCATCACACCGAAAACCGCGTACGCCGACGTCACGTCGACCAGCGATGCGCGGGCGTCGACCCCCAGGTTTCTGCGGATATGGTCCTTGTCGCGTTCGGTGGTGGCGGCGCTGCTGACGATGAAGAACTCGTCGACGCCGGTGCGGGTCACGGTGACGTCGGATTCGTATGTGCCCCGCTCGTTGAGCATCCCGGTGTAGACGGCCTTGCCGATTTGTCCGCCGACATCTGCGGTGCACAGCCACTGCAGCACCGACTCGGCGTCGGGGCCGACCATCAGGTACTTGGAGAACGCGGTCTGGTCGAACACGGTGACGGCATTGCGGGTGTTGGCCTGTTCGGCCGCCGACCACGGCAACCAGTTCGGCTTGCCCCAGGTGTACTCGATCGTCGGATCGGTTCCTGCGGGGGCGAAGAAGTTGGCGCGCTCCCAACCCATCCTGCTGCCGAAGTTCGCGTTGGCTGCCTCCAGCAGGTGATGCACAGGTGATCGCCGAAACGGCCTGGCGGTCGTCATCTCCCGGTTGGGCCACGGGACTTCGTAGTGCAGGCCGAGAACTTCGGCAACCCGGTCATGAAGCCAGCGGCTGTTGCCGTTGAACGGTGCGAAGCGGCGGATGTCGACGCCGGTGAGATCACTGGTGGGTGCACCGTTGACGATCCACTCCGCGAGCGCCCGGCCCGCGCCGCCCGAGGTGGCGATGCCCACCGAGTTGAATCCCGCGCCGACGAAGAAGTTGCCGAGTTCGGGTGCCTCGCCGAGGATGAACTGGTTGTCGGGGGTGAAGCTCTCCGGGCCGTTGTAGAACTTCTTGATGCCGGTCACCTCCAGCGCGGGGATACGCAGCAAGGCGTTGCTCATCAGGATTTCGAAGTGGTCCCAGTCCTCGTCCAGCAGCTGGAATTCGAACGGGTACGGGATGTCGTCCGGTGATACCCACGGTTTGGCCTCCGGCTCGAAGCCGCCGACGACGAGGCCGCCGACCTCTTCCTTGAAATAGGTGTAGCCATCAGGGTCGCGCAGGATCGGAAGGTCGGGATGCACCCCGTCGATGTCTTCGGTGACGACGTAAAAGTGCTCGGCCGAATGCAGCGGCACGTTGACGCCCGCCATCGCGCCGATCTGTTTGGCCCACTGCCCGGCGCAGTTCACGACGATTTCCGCCTCGATATCGCCCTTGTCGGTGCGCACACCGCCGACTCGCCCGTCGCGGCTGAGAATGTCGGTGACCCTGGTCTTTTCGATGACGCGGGTGCCGCGCATCCGCGCTCCCTTAGCCAATGCGAAGGTCAGGTCCGTCGGGTTGGCCTTGCCGTCGGCAGGCAACCAGATGGCGCCGACGAGGTCGTCGACCCTCATCACGGGGTAGTGCTCGAGCGCCTGCTCGGTGCTGAGCAGTTCGCATTCCATGTTGAAGGCCGCCGCGTTCGCTGCGGTGCGGCGCAGATGGATCATCCTGTCCTCGGTGCGGGCCACCGTCACTCCGCCGCATTGCTTGTATCCGGCGGACAGGCCCGTCTCATCCTCGAGTTCGGCGTACAGCTGGGTGGAGTACTGCACCAGCCGAGTCGCGCTCTCCGATGCCCGCAGTTGGCCGACCAGCCCGGCGGCGTGCCAGGTTGTGCCACTGGACAGTTGACCCTGCTCGATCAGCACGATGTCGGTGAGGCCGAGCTTGCTCAGGTGGTAGGCGACGCTCGTGCCGATGACACCGCCGCCGATGATGACGACGTGGGCCCGGTCGGGCAGCTCGATCGTCATCAGTCGGTGGCCTGGACGTCGTCGAGCAGTCGGGCCAGATTCGGCCCCTTGAACTCGGCTACGGCGCCCTCATATCGTTCCATGGCCCATTCCCAGAAGTCGAAATCCATTGTGCTGGAGCCGTTCTGTATGCAGCCCCACAGTGTCCAGCCGTACTTGCCGACGACGCCCTGCAGATGGGCGCGCGCGGTCTTGTGACGCAGGCGCCGTCCGTAGTAGGCGGTGACGAACTCGTCGAGTTGTTCGGTGGACAGTTGGCACTCGGCCCAGGTGTTTCCCAGCTCGAAACACGGATCATTGTTGCCGGAGTACTCGTAGTCGATCAGCCATATCTTATCGCCGTCTTCGATGAAGTTCCCAGCCAACAAATCGTTGTTGCACGGCACCGTGGTCTGATCGGTCGCCCTCAGCACCCGGGCGATCTCGTCGAACGTGTCGGCGTGGTCGAGGTAGTCGTCGGGGAGCCGGAACCCGTTGTCCAGCACGGTTTTCAGGTAGGACGGCTGTATTGCGAACATGTCGAAGCGCCCCTGAAATCGCGGGCCGGAGTGCAGGGCGCGGACTGCGGCGGCGGCTTTGCGCAGGACCTCCGGTCGCTGAAAGTCGTCGTTGCTCAGGGTTCGCCCGTCGAGGTAGCTCAACAACAGAATCCCCAGATCAGGCCGGTAGTCGATCACCTGTGCACCGACGCCGGCCTGCTCGGCGGCCCTGGTGTTGTGGTACTCCCGGCCGCGGTCGATGCCGAGGAAGTTGCTGCTCATGTCGCAGCAGCGGGCCACGTATACCCCGTCCGGCGTGGTGATCTTGACGTTGCGATTGGTCAGGCCGCCGGACAGTTCCTCGAGCTGTCGCGGCCTTCCGGCGAGAACGGAAATCTCCTCGAGCAGCTCGTCGAGCTGGTCGTCAGTGAGCGGCGCCGACATGGGTCCATTCTCCGCGAGCGTGCGGGTCTGCGGGTCGACACGCCGGTTTTCCGCAGCATTTTGCGCACGCTCGCGGGGCGAGGATCAGTCGTCGGCGGCGAGGATGCAGAACTCGTTGCCCTCGGGGTCGGCGAGCACCACCCAGGACTGCTCACCCTGACCGATGTCGACGTGCCGGGCGCCCATGCCGATCACGCGATCGACCTCGGCCTGCTGATCATCGGGACGGAAGTCCAGGTGGATGCGGTTCTTGACGACCTTGGCGTCGGGCACCGCGAGGAAGATCCAGTCGGGGCCCGCGCCGGGCGGCGGGTACAGCCGCACGTCGCCGTCCTTGTCGATGTCGTGGCGCCAGCCCAGCACCTCGGCCCACCAGGCGCCCAATGCGGTGGCGTCGTGGGCGTCGATACAGATCTCGTCGAACTTCAGCGTCATTCTCGACTCCCACTCGTCCCCTGCCCTGCGGGCGTGGGCCCACCGGTCCTCGCGCGTTCCTCACTCGCGTACATCTCGGCCGGCGTCACGACAACTCCTTCTTCAGCACCTTGCCCATCGCATTGCGCGGCAGGTTGTCCACGACGCGGATCTCCCTCGGCCGCTTATGGACCGAAAGCTGTTCTGCGACATAGTCGATCAGCGCATCAGAATCGGCGTCACCGACGATGAACGCGACGATCCGTTGGCCCAGATCCTCGTCGGGCAGTCCAACGACCGCGGCCTCACGCACGCCGGGATGCCCAAGCAGCACCGTCTCCACCTCACCGGCCCCGACGCGGAAACCGCCGGTTTTGATCAGGTCGACGGACTCGCGGCCGACGATGCGGTGCATGCCGTCAGCGTCGATGACCGCCGCATCGCCAGTGCGGTACCAGCCGTCGTCGAATGCTTCCGCGGTGGCGTCGAACCGGTTGAGGTAGCCGGTGAACATCGTCGGCGTCTGAACCTGCAGCCGCCCAATGGTTTCGCCGTCATGCGGAGACGGCGCGCCGTCGTCGTCCACGAGCCGGGTCTGTACCTCACGCAGCGGCAGCCCGACCCAACCGGGTCGTCGCTCGCCTGCAGCCAGGGTGCTGACGGTGATCAGCGTCTCGCTGGTGCCATATCTCTCGACCGGCGAATGGCCGGTGAGTTCGGTGAGCCGGTCGAACACCGGCACCGGCAGCGCCGCGCTGCCGGACACCAACAGTCGGGCCGACGACAACGCGCGGGCGGCGTCGGTGTCCTCGGTGACGCGCGACCACACCGTCGGGACCCCGAAGTACAGCGTGCCCCGGGCTCCGGCGTAACCGGCAGGTGTGGGTTTTCCGGTGTGCACGAAGCGGTTTCCGATCCGCAGCGACCCCAGCAAGCCGAGGACGAGGCCGTGGACGTGGAACAGCGGAAGTCCGTGCACGAGGGTGTCGTCCGGCGTCCACTGCCACGCCTCGGCCAGCGCGTCGAGGTCGGCGGCGATGGCGCGGCGGCTCAGCAGCACGCCCTTCGGTGGTCCGGTGGTTCCGGAGGTGTACATGATCAGTGCGGTGGCCTCCGGCGGCGGCTCAGCGTAGCGGTGCCATGAACGTGCATGCAGCCGCACCGGGATGTGCGGTAAACCCTCCCGTTCCTCCGGCAGCTCCCCGAGCCACAGCTGCGCGCCGGAGTCGGTGAGGATGTGGCGTCGTTCGGCCGCGCCGACATCCGCGGGTACGGGGACCACAGGTACGCCGGCGATCAGGCAGCCGGCGACGGCCAGCACGGTGGTGGCGGTCGGCGTGGCGAGTACCGCGACACGCTGCGCGCCGCCGACGCGTTCGGCGACCGATGTCGCGGCGCCGACGAGGTCGCTGCGGCTCAGCACCGCCCCGTCGATTCGCACGGCGTCGCCGACGTCGGCGCCGTTGGCAACGGCCGCGGGGTTCAACGAGGCCAGCAGCACGCCAGCGAGGCTACCCGTAGCGGCTCGGCATACTTGGCGCGTGGATGAGATCCGGCGCATCGCCTCGCGCGAGGTGTATCGCAACGACTGGCTGACGGTGCGCGAAGACCAGGTGCGACGGGCCGATGGTTCCGACGGCATCTACAGCGTCGTCGACAAGCCGACCTATGCCCTGATCATCGCGTGCGACGGCGACCGCTTCCGCCTTGTCGAACAATTCCGGTATCCGCTGGGCTTGCGTCGCTGGGAGTTCCCGCAGGGCACCGCGCCGGGGCGAACCGACCTCGACCCCGCCGAGCTGGCCCACCGCGAACTGCGTGAGGAAACCGGGCTGCGCGCCGGCTCGATGGTCCCGATCGGGCTGCTTGATGTTGCAGCGGGCATGAGCAGCCAGCGCGGCAGGGTGTTCGTCGCCACGGGCATCACCGAGGGCGACCACGACCGCGAGCACACAGAACAGGACATGCACAGCGAGTGGTTCAGCCGTGCCGACATCGAGCGGATGATGCGGGACGGGGAAATCACCGATGCGCAGTCCCTCGCGGCATGGACACTGTTCCTGTTGAGCGAGTGAAGAGGAGACCAGCGTGGCCGCAGCCCTCATAACCGGCGCATCCACCGGCATAGGCCGCGAGTTGGCGAGGCTTTTCGCGGCCGACGGCGTCGACGTGTTCGTGGTGTCGAGCGAGCGTAGCGTCGCCGAGCTCACCACACTGGCCGAGGAGTTGCGGTCACGCCACGGCGTGCGCGTCGACACGATCACGATGGACCTCGCGAAGCCGGGCGCGGGTGCCGAGCTCGTGGCCCGTGTCGACGCAGTCGGTGTCGACGTCGAGTACCTGGTGAACAACGCGGGCGTCGGCATCCTCGGCCTCAAGGTGCAGGACTCCGACCCCGACGCGGTGTCGCGGATGGTCCAGCTGAATGTGGTCACCACAACCGATCTGACGCTGCTGTATGCCGGGCGGATGGTGAAGGCGGGTCGCGGAGCGATCCTGAACGTCGGGTCGATCGCGGCCTACATCATCCCGCATGGACTGGAGGCGGGATACGCCGCCAGCAAGGCGTACGTCAGAAGCTTCTCCGAGTGCGTGGCCGACGACCTGCGTGGCACCGGGGTCACCTGCACACATCTGGCGCCGGGCCCCACCCGTACCCAGTTCATGAGCACCGCCGGTCTGGGCGACACGTCGCGCCTCGACAGGTATTTCATGGACGCTGCACCCGTCGCCGAGGCGGGCTACGCCGCGATGCGGGCCGGGCGGGTCAACGTGATCCCCGGTCTGGGCACCAAGATAATGCGGGCGATGTCGACGCTGTCACCGTCGCGCCGCTTCACCGGCGAGTTGTCGGGCCGCTTCGTCAGCAGACACTGAGTCAGTCGAATACTGTTGCGTGCCCGACGTTCTCACCCACAAACCGACGGTGTCAGTGTCGCCGCTCGGCGAGCGCGCGCAGGAAGAAGGTCAGGTTCGCGGGCCGCTCGGCCAGCCGGCGGACGAAATAGCCATACCACTGCGCGCCGAACGGGACGTAGACGCGGACGTGATTTCCGGCGTCGGCCAACCGCCGCTGCTCGGCGTTGCGGATGCCGAACAGCATCTGGTACTCGAAACCATCTACGCCACGGTTGTTCTCAGCGACGAGTGCGGGTACCGCCTCGATGATCGCCGGATCGTGAGACGCCACCATCGGATACCCCGAGCCCGCCATCAAAATCCGCAGGCACCGCATGTAGGAGTCGTCGACGGCGTCGCGGTCGCGGAATGCCACCGACGCCGGCTCGTCATAGGCGCCCTTGCACAACCGGATCCGCGCGCCCGAGGCGGCGAACTCCTCACAGTCGCCCTCCGTGCGTTTCAAGTAAGCCTGCAAAACCGTACCGAGCCATGGGAACTCGGACCGCAGGTCGCGCACGATCGACAGCGTCGAGTCGGTGGTGGTGTGGTCCTCAGCGTCGACCGTCACCCACGCGCCGACACGCTGCGCTCTTTCGCAGATGGTGTGGGCGTTGTCGCGGGCGATCTTCTCACCGTCGCGCGGCAGCGCCTGGCCGAGCGCAGACAGCTTCAGCGACACCTCGAGCGGCCGAACCGCAGCATCCGCGGCTTCGTCGCGCGTGCCGAGCGCATCGAGCATTTCCAGATAGGCCCGCACGGTCTTGTCGGCGTCCGCGACCTCGGTGGTGTCCTCGCCGAGATAGTCAATGCTGACCATGCGGCGGCTATCTCGCAGCTGCGCAACGGAGTTCAGAGCGTCAGCGACCGTCTCACCGGGTACGAAGCGGTGCACGACATCTCGGGTGACCGGTAGCCGCTCGGCGGTGCGCCGCAGCCCGTCCGACCTGCTGGCCGCAAGAATCGCCGGGCGCGCGACCCGGTGGAAAAGCTCAGCCATCACTGTGCCTCCATGTGTGGATAGTTGTGGTCGGTGGACGGAACGAACGTCTCCTTGAGCGAGCGGGCAGACGTCCAGCGCAGCAGGTTGAGCGCAGAGCCTGCCTTGTCGTTGGTGCCCGATCCGCGCGAGCCGCCGAACGGTTGCTGTCCGACGACGGCGCCGGTTGGCTTGTCGTTGACGTAGAAGTTGCCTGCCGCGAAGCGCAGTCGGTTCTGTGCCTGCAGCACGGCGCTGCGATCGTCGGCGATCACCGCACCTGTGAGCGCGTACTTCGCGCCGTGGTCGACCACGTCGAACATCTGCTCGTAGTCCGAGTCGGGATACACATACACGGACAGGATCGGCCCGAAGTACTCGGTGGAGAACGACTCGTCGCCGGGGTCGTCGGACAACAGCACGGTCGGCCGCACGAAATAGCCTTCGCTGTCGTCGTATTCGCCGCCGGCGGCGATCGTGACACCTGCGGCACCCTTGGCTCGTTCGATCGCGTTGACGTTCTTCGCGAACGAGCGATCGTCGATGAGCGCGCCGCCGTAGTTGGTCAGATCGGTCACGTCGCCGTAGGGCAACGCCTCGGTGGCATCGAGGAAGTCGTCGCCCATCCTCTGCCACACCGAGCGCGGAATGAACGCCCTCGACGCGGCCGAGCACTTCTGCCCTTGATAGTCGAACGCGCCGCGGATCAGTGCGGTGCGCAACACGTCGGGCCGTGCCGACGGATGCGCGAGCACGAAATCCTTGCCGCCGGTCTCGCCGACCAACCGCGGATAGGTGTGGTAGCGGTCGATGTTCGTCCCGACCTCACGCCACAGGTGTTGGAATGTGCCGGTGGAGCCGGTGAAGTGGATGCCCGCCAGCCGCGGATCGGCCAGCGCCACATCGGAAACCGCGATGCCGTCGCCTGCGACCAGGTTGATCACGCCAGGCGGCAGGCCCGCGGCCTCCATGAGCTGCATGGTCAGGTAGGCGGCGAAGGTCTGCGTCGGCGACGGCTTCCACACCACGGTGTTGCCCATCAGCGCAGCCGCGGACGGCAGGTTGCCCGCGATCGCGGTGAAGTTGAACGGGGTGATGGCGTAGACGAAGCCCTCGAGCGGCCGGTAGTCGGTGCGGTTCCACACCCCGCGGGTGCTGATCGGCTGCTGCGCCATGATCTCGCGGGCGAAGCCGACGTTGAACCGCCAGAAGTCGATCAGCTCGCACGCCGCGTCGATCTCGGCCTGGTAGGCCGACTTCGACTGGCCGAGCATGGTCGCCGCACAGAGCTTTGCCCGCCACGGCCCGGCGAGCAGGTCGGCGGCGCGCAAAAACACCGCGGCGCGCTCGTCGAACGGGGTGTTCGCCCATGCGTCCTTGGCGGCCATGGCGGCGTCGACGGCAGCGGTCGCGTCGGAATGCTCGGCGTTGGCGAAGGTGCCGAGTCTGGCGGAGTGGCGATGCGGCTGCACCACGTCGACGCGTTCACCGTCGCCCATCCGGTGCGTGCCGCCGATGACGTGCGGCAGGTCGATCGGGTTGTCGGCCAGTTCGGCGAGCGCGGCGACGAGTCGCGTGCGTTCGGGACTGTTCGGTGCATAGTCGAAGATCGGCTCATTGACGGGCGTGGGAACCTCAGTGGCGGCATCCATGCAGTAAGGATGCCCTTTCGGGGCATTACTAACCGATGGTCGATCGGACAAGGCCATCGACGATTTATAGTCAAATCGGACAAAGGAGTCGTCGGTGGCCGAACGGGTGGGCGGACTGTCTCTCGGGCAGCTCCTGCTGGCGCTCGACCGCACGATGGTGACCCTGGTCGAGGCGCCACGCGGGCTGGACATGCCGGTGGGATCGGTCGCTCTGGTCGACGCCGACGACATCCGGCTTGGCTTGGCCGTCGGCGCGGGCTCCGCGGACCTGTTCTTCCTGCTCGGGGTGTCCGACGCAGAGGCCGTCGGCTGGATCGCGCAGCAGGTGCACGGCGCGGGGAAGGTGCCCGCCGCCATCTTCGTGAAGGATCCGTCGCCCGCCGCGGTGAAACAGGCCGTGGCTCTGGGCACCGCGGTCGTCGCCGTCGAACCACGCGCGCGCTGGGAGCTGCTGTACAAACTCGTCAACCACGCCTTCGAGCACCATGGCCGCGGCGACCCTTTGAACGACTCCGGCACCGACCTCTTCGGGCTGGCGCAGTCGATCGCCGAACGCACCCACGGGATGATCAGCATCGAGGACGAGCAGTCACACGTGCTGGCCTACTCGGCGTCCAACGAGGCCGACGAGCTGCGTCGACTGACCATCCTCGGCCGCGCAGGCCCACCAGAGCATCTGGAATGGATCGGCCAGTGGGGCATTTTCGACGCGCTGCAGGCCAGCGGTGACGTGGTCCGTGTCGCCGAGCGACCGGAGCTCGGCCTGCGCCCGCGGCTCGCGGTGGCCATCCCCCTTCCCGGGGCGGATGCGCGACGCCCGCGCGGGTTCGCGGGCACCATCTGGCTCCAGCAGGGGTCGGCTCCGCTGGCCGACGATGTGGAGGAGGTGCTGCGCGGCGGGGCCGTGCTGGCGGCACGCATCATGTCGCGGCTGGCGGCTGCGCCGTCGACGCACACGGTGTTGGTGCAGGACCTGCTCGGGCTGGGCGAGGACTCAGCCGATATCGGCGCGATCGCCCGCGAACTCGGCATCGCAGCCGACGGCCGCGCGGCTGTGGTCGGCTTCCGCGGCGAAGGAAGCACGGTGCCCGCAAACGTGATCGCGTTGAGCGCAAGCGCTTTTCGCGCCGACGCGCAGGTCGCGTCGACCGGTGAGCGGGTATACGTGCTGTTGCCGAAGATCGGGGCGACCTCGTCGTTGACGTCGTGGGTGCGGGGCATGGTCGCCGCGCTGCGCCGCGAACTGGGCTTGACGATGCGAGCGGTGATCGCGGCCCCGCTGACCGGACTGGCCGGTGCGGCCGCGGCCCGTGCCGAGGTGGACCGCGTGTTCGACAGCGCGGACCGCCATCCCGGCGCCATCGGTCAGGTCACGTCGTTGGACGAAGCGCACACCACGGTGCTGCTCGACGAGATCGTCGCGCATGTCGCCGGTCAGCAGCGGCTGGTCGATCCCCGCGTCCGCGCGCTCCGTGAGCAGGATCCGATGCTCGCCGACACTTTGGCCGCGTACCTGGACGGGTTCGGCGACATCGCCGCGGTGGCGCAACGTCTGCACGTGCACCCGAACACCGTGCGCTACCGCATCCGTCGGATCGAGAAGTTGTTGTCGACATCGTTGGACGACCCCGACGACCGGCTCGTGCTCGCCCTCGGCCTGCGCGCGACCGAGCAGCGCTAGGAGTCAGACTCGGGACTCGCTCACAGCGACAATGTCGCCCGGAGGCGGGCACGCCAGCGCCCCTGCCACCAGTTCGTCGAACCGTTCGATGGCCTCGTCGCCGTCGGCGTCCAGCCCGCGTAGCGGGCCGCGGTCGGCCAGATACCGCTGGGCGTAAAGCCGGGCCACGAGACCCTTTCGGTCAGTTCGATTTTCGGCCCGTTCCCATGCGGCCTGCTCGGTCAGCAGGGCGCCGGCGTACACGTCGCCCATGAATTGCGCGAGCGGGAACAGCCGCGCCTCGGCAACAGCGCCGTCGAACTTGCTCCACGCGGTGATGGCCGCGTCGAGGTCCTCGACGCGGCGCGCAACAAGAGCGGTGGTGTCGTCGGCGTCGGACATCGACACTGCATCGTGTAGCCGTTGCAGCAGCGGCTCATGCCCATGGGCGCGCTCGATTCCCCGCCGTACGTCGAGACAGAGGATGTTGTCGGGGCCTTCCCAGATGGTGTTCACCTGGGCGTCGCGCAACAGGCGTGCCACCGGCCAAGTCTCGATATAGCCGTTGCCGCCGTGGATTTCGATCGCGTCGGACGCCAAGGTGATGCCGAGCCTGCAGACCTTCAGCTTGGTGACGGGCACGGCTATGCGTTGGCGAAGCTGCCTGGGCTGTCGGTGGTTGACGGCTCCGGTGCCGTCGAACACGAGCGCCTGTGCGGCTTCGACGTCGACGATCATCTCGGCCAGCTTGCGTCGCATCAACGGCTTGTCGATCAGTGCGTCGCCGAATGCCTGCCGACGTTGGGCATAGCACAGCGACTCGACCAAGGCCCGCCTCGCATTGCCGAGTGCGAACAGCGCGATGCCAAGGCGCGCAGCGTTTGTCAGCTCCATCATTCGGCCGAGGCCCTTGCCGTCCGACGGGCCGGCGTCCTCGCTGGCTTCACCGGAGAGCAGAAACGCCTCCGCGTCGACGAACTCGATCTCACCCGAGGCGACCGAGCGGGTGCCGAGCTTGTCCTTGAGGCGACGCACCCGCACGCCGTTGCGCGAGCCGTCGCGACGCGCCCGAAGCACGAGGAACGTCGCGACACCGCGGCTGGAGTCCGGCGCCCCCTCGGGCTTGGCGAGTACGACGAACGCCTCGCCGTTGCAGTTCGACGCGAACCACTTGAATCCGTTGAGCAGCCACGCATCTCCGCTGCGCGTGGCCGTCGTCTCCAGCGCACCCAGGTCGGATCCGCCGGTTCGCTCGGTCAGCAGCTGGGCGGTCTCGCCTTCCCATTCACCCGACTCGAACTTGGCCAGCACGTGATCGCGCACATCGGGTGGCGCGTAGGCCGCGACCAGAGCCTTCACCATGCCACCGCCGGTGCCGAGCGCACAGCCCATGCCGATGTCGGCCTGGTTGAGCAGATAGTTGGCCGCGAACAGCGGCAGCGACGAACTGATGCCTGCACCCCGGGCGTCGTCGCGCAGCGACTTCTGCGCGTCCAGCACCGCGCGCCGCGATTGTTGGAACGAGGTCGGCATGATGACGCGGCTGACGTCGTGGCCCCAGCGGTCGTAGCGTTCGAGCCGGGGCGGGTTGCGGTCGGTCTCCTCGGCCCACTGCGCGACCGGCCCTGACATCAGCTCGCCGATGCGCGTCAGATGCGGCTCGACGACCGCGAGCTCGTGGGCTGTGAGGTAGTACGCCATGGTCGCCTGCAGGGTGGGGTCGGTGGAGTACCAATTGAGGCCGGCCGCTCCGTGGTAGTCCTCGGTGCGGTAGCGCGCGGACTTCTCCGGCGTCGTGAACGGAAGCCGGTCGACGGCCTCGACGTCGTAATCGCTCATGACGCGACGGTATTGCAGGTTGCGTTCCCCCGGCCGGTTATGCGGTCAGTCGCTCGACGGCAGCGGCGATTCGTTCGTCGGTGGCGGTCAACGCGATCCGAACGTGCCGCGAACCGCGCGGTCCGTAGAACTCGCCAGGGGCGACGAGGATTCCGCGCTGCGCGAGCCAGCCGACGGTGTCTCGACAGGGTTCACCTCGCGTCGCCCAGATGTACAGGCCGGCCTCCGACTGGTCGACCTCAAGACCAGCCGATTGCACGGCAGGCAGCAGCATCTCGCGGCGCCGCTCATAGCGCTCACGCTGTTCGCGTTCGTGCGCGTCGTCGTCGAGCGCGGCGACCATCGCGCCCTGAACGGGCGTCGGCATCATCATCCCCGCGTGCTTGCGCACTGCAAGCAGTTCGGCGATCAGGGCGCGGTCGCCGGCCACGAAACCGGCTCGATAGCCGGCCAGCGAGGACGTCTTCGACAGCGAGTGAATGGCCAGGAGCCCGGTGTGGTCGCCGTCGCAGACCGAGGGATGCAGCAGCGAGACGGGCCCGGCATCCCAGCCGAGGCCGAGGTAGCACTCGTCGGACGCGACGACTACGCCGCGTTCGCGTGCCCATCCGACGACCTTGCGCAAGTGGTCGGTGCCGAGGACTTTACCGGTCGGGTTGCTTGGCGAGTTGAGATAGATCAGCGCCGGTGACCGCGGGCCGAGTTGGGTCAGCGAGTCGGCAAGGAGCACCTGCGTCCCCGCCAAGCGCGCACCGACTTCGTACGTCGGATAAGCCAATTCGGGCACCACGACGACGTCGTTGGATCCCAGTCCGAGCAGCGTCGGCAACCAGGCGATGAGTTCCTTGGTGCCGATCGCGGGCAGCACCGCATCCTCGGCAAGGTTGGTGACGCCGTAGCGGCGGTTCAGCGCCGCGACTGCCGATGCGCGCAGCGCGGGCGTACCGGCCGTGGTCGGATAGCCCGGTGCGGCGCTCGCCGCAGCCAGGGCATCGCGAATCAGGGGCGCGACCGGGTCAACCGGCGTGCCGACGGACAGATCGACGATGCCATCGGGGTGCGACCGCGCCACTGCCGTCGCGTCGGCGAGGGTGTCCCACGGAAATGCCGGCAGCCCCGCAGAGATGCCGCGCCGTACGACGTCGGGTCTAACTCTGCTCCTCGCGTGCGCGGCGATTTTTCTGCTCCTCGCGTCCGCGGCGATTTCTTCTGCTCCTCGCGTGCGCGGTATCAGTCCTCACCCTGAGGAGGGAGGTCCTTGACCGATTGCGGGTCATTGTCGGTCTGTCCGACCTTCGATGCTCCGCCAGGCGACCCGAGCTCCGCGAAGAAATCGGCGTTGATCTGTGTGTATCCGCTCCACTGATCCGGCACATCGTCTTCGTAATAGATGGCCTCCACCGGGCACACCGGCTCGCATGCGCCGCAGTCGACGCATTCGTCGGGGTGGATGTACAGCATGCGTGCGCCCTCATAGATGCAATCGACAGGGCATTCCTCGATACAGGCCTTGTCCTTGATGTCGACACAGGGTTCGGCAATCGTGTACGTCACTGAGTACTCCTCAAGTCCTCTCGCGATCTACCTGATCAGGGGCTGCCTGTGGTGTAGGGCGTGCCGAAATTTCGCTGCCAGTATCCGATGTGCAAACCGGCCCGACTGTCTCAGCCTGCCCTAACTTATGCGCCCACCTTTGAGGGTGTACGCGTAGTTACTGATACTAGACGTTGCATATACAAGTGCCTAGTCGGCGCACCCCTATGCGTATGGATGCAGTGCAACAAGTTGCATATGCAGCCCACCTGCTCTTACGCTGCCCTGGTGGCATTGCCCCACGCGATCCTGGTGTCGCTGTCCGAGCAGTCCGGCTCCGGCTATGAGCTGGCACGTCGCTTCGACCGCTCGATCGGCTTCTTCTGGAGCGCCACCCATCAGCAGATCTACCGCACGCTGCGGGCGATGGAGGACGACGGCTGGGTCCAAGCGACCCCCGTCGTCCAGCAGGGCAGGCCCGACAAGAAGGTGTACACCGTCACCGAAGCGGGCCATGCGGAGCTTTCCCGCTGGATCGCCGAGCCATTGACCGGGCGGGGAGGTTCGGTGAGCGACAACCGAACTCGCGATCTGGCCGTCAAAATCCGCGCAGCCACCTACGGCGATGTCGCCGCACTGCGTGACCAGGTCAGTGCGCTGCGGGCCGAACGCGCCGAGCTGCTCGACACATATCGAGGCTTCGAGAAGCGGCAGTTCCCCGACCCCAGCACGCTCAGCGGCAGCGCGCTGCATCAGTACCTAGTGCTGCGTGGCGGCATACGGGCCGAGGAGAGTGCCGTCGAGTGGCTCGACGAAGTGGCGGCAGGGTTGGAAGGCGGGCCGCGATGAGCGCTCGCGCGAAGCGCAGAGGAACATTGTGACTAATCCGTACCCAACCTTGTTGTCGCCGTTGGATCTTGGGTTCACGACGCTGCGCAACAGGGTGGTGATGGGGTCGATGCACACCGGCCTCGAGGATCGGGCGGGCGACACCGGGCGACTCGCCGCTTACTTCGCCGAGCGGGCCCGTGGTGGCGTCGGCCTCATCATCACCGGCGGGTACGCACCGAACCGGACCGGGTGGCTGCTGCCGTTCGCGTCGGAGATGGCGTCGATGTCGGACGCGCGTCGGCATCGCCGCATCACCGATGCCGTACACGACGAGGGCGGCAAGATCCTGTTGCAAATCCTGCACGCGGGACGCTATGCCTACCATCCGTTTTCGGTGAGCGCGTCGGCGATCAAGGCGCCGATCAACCCGTTCAGGCCGCGCGCGCTGAGGAACGTTGACGGCACGGTTGGCGACTTCGCCCGCTGCGCGGAGCTGGCCAGCGAAGCCGGATATGACGGTGTGGAGATCATGGGCAGCGAAGGCTATCTGCTCAACCAGTTCCTCGCGCCGTGCACCAACAAGCGGACCGACGGATGGGGCGGCTCGCCCGAGAAGCGACGGCGGTTTCCGGTCGAGATCGTCCGCCGTGCCAGGGCGGCGGTCGGATCGGACTTCATCATCTGCTATCGCATGTCGATGGCCGACTACGTGCAGGACGGCCAGAGCTGGGACGAGATCATCGCGCTGGCAAGCGAAGTCGAAGCAGCCGGAGCGACGATGATCAACTCGGGCTTCGGCTGGCACGAAGCGCGCGTGCCGACGATCGTGACGTCCGTGCCCAACAGTGCGTTCGTCGACATCAGCAGTGCGGTTGCCGAGCACGTCGACATCCCGGTGGTGGCGTCGAATCGCATCAACATGCCTCAGGCCGCTGAACAGATCCTTACCGACACGCACGTGCAGTTGATCTCGATGGCGCGGCCACTGCTGTCGGATCCGAACTGGGTCGCCAAGGCGCAGGCCGACGCCTCCGACGAGATCAACACGTGCATCTCGTGCAATCAGGCGTGCCTGGACCATGCATTCGTGCACAAGAAGGTGTCGTGTCTGCTCAACCCGCGGGCCGGGCGCGAGACCGACCTGGTGCTCTCGCCGACCCGCCGCATCCGTCGCATCGCGGTCGTCGGTGCCGGCCCCGCCGGGTTGGCCACCGCGGTGGCGGCGGCCCAGCGCGGACACGATGTCACCCTGTTCGAAGCATGCGATGCCATTGGCGGCCAATTCGTCATGGCCAGAAGGATTCCCGGCAAGGAGGAGTTCAGCGAGACGATCCGGTACTTCAGCGGGATGCTCGACAAGCACGGTGTGGACGTGCGACTGAACACCCGCGCAGGGGTTGACCAGTTGGCCGGATACGACGAGGTGGTGCTGGCCACCGGTGTGGCGCCGCGGATGCCCGACATCCCCGGCATCGACCATCCAATGGTGCTGTCGTACGCCGAGGCCATCATGGGCAAGCCGGTCGGCAAGACGGTGGCCGTCGTCGGCGCGGGCGGCATCGGTTTCGACGTCAGCGAGTTCCTCGTCACCACGCCGGCGGGGCCCGCAGACGAATACAGGTCGCCGTCGATAATTCTCAAGGAGTGGAAGGCGGAATGGGGCGTGGCCGATCCACAGGAGGCCCGCGGCGCGTTGACGACGCCGCTCCCCGCCCCACCCGCACGCGAGGTCTACCTGCTGCAGCGCACCAAGGGCCCGCAGGGCAAGCGGCTCGGCAAGACATCGGGCTGGGTGCATCGGGCTTCGTTGAAGGCCAAGGGCGTCACCCAGTTGTCGGGCGTGAACTACGAACGCATCGACGACTACGGCCTGCACATCAGCTTCGGCCCCGACCGCGAGCGCAAGCAGGTGCTCGAGGTGGACAACGTGGTGATCTGCGCGGGCCAGGAGTCGGTGCGAGACCTCGAAGACGGGCTGTGCCGCAACGGAATCGAGCCGCACGTCATCGGTGGGGCGGCGCTGGCGGCGGAGCTCGATGCCAAGCGTGCGATCAAGCAGGGCACCGAACTCGCCGCTCAGCTGTAGCCGACCCCTGCCAGGGGTAGCAATCGCAAAGCGCGACAGACCGAGCGAGTCGTTTCGGAAGCTCGCTTGGAAAGCGTCGTTCTCCGCGGCGCCGAATCTTCACTTCGAAGACACGCATTTCTAAGGCGAATCATTGAGACGAAGCGTTCGGGCCTAGTGGACTACGCGTCGCCCAGCGAGCTCGCCTTGCTGTCGCTCGGTGAACCGGTCAAGCGGTGCTTGTTGGGTCCGTTGAACCGGTTCTTGGCTGGCTTCGGCGCACCGACGCCGTCATTCGATGTCTTAGCGCTGGAATCCACATCGGTCCAGAGGCCGCTAGTACGGCCATACATCTATCGAGAGCGGGTACTGAGAGTGATGATCAGATACTCGGTGCCTTCGGAGGAAGTGAGAGTCGCCGAGGAGGTGGCGCGGTCGACATGACCGCGTCGGTGCGAGAGGGATGCGAGAGGGAGACGAAATGCGCGTTGTCGTCATTGGGGGCGGCCCCGCCGGTGTTTCCGCCGCCCTGCACGCCGCCGAGCTAGGCGCAGAGGTCACGCTCGTCGAGCGGGGGCGGGTCGGCGGCACCGCTTTCAACAGCGGCCCGGCACCGGTGCGCACGCTGGCTCGGGCCGCGCGCCTGGTGAGGGACTGGAACTCGTGGGAAACGTTCGGCCTGCACGGGCCACGTCCCGAGGTCGACGTTGCCGCTACCCTGGCCAACGCCCAGCGGGTGGCGGGCTATCTCTATGAGCGCAAGCGCATCGCCGACCACATCCGCTCAGTCGGGATCGATCTTGTCGAGGAGGCCGGCGACGCCCGGTTCGTCGACGCCAACACGGTCGCCGCAGCCGACGGCCGCACGTGGACTGCGGATCGGGTGATCATCGCCGTCGGCGGCAAGCCCGGGCGACTGCCGATCCCCGGGGCCGACCTCGGCCTGACCTACGAGGACGTGCGCAGCCTGACCTCGCTGCCCGACCGGGTCTGCGTCATCGGGGCGGCCGATACGGGCTGCCAGCTTACGTCGATCCTCGCGGACTTCGGTTGCGAGGTCACGCTCGTCGAATACGCGCCCCGGATCGTGCAGCGCGCCGATATCGACGTCTCGGTCGCGCTCGAACACGCCTTCCGCGGGCGCGGCATCGAAGTCATCACCAGCGCCGAAGTCGACCAACTCGAGGCGCTCCAACCCGGCGTGCGCGTCCACTACAGAGTCGGCGACGAGTCCAGCACAGTCGAAGTGGACGCGGCGTTCTTCGCCGTCGGCTGGCCGGGTAACGCCGACCTCGTCGACGCCGCCGCTGCCGGTGTGATCACCGAGGGCGGCTACGTGACCGTCGACGACTTCACGGCCACGAACGTCCCCCACATCTTCGCCGCCGGGGACGTCGACGGGAACAGCATGCTCGTCAGCAGCGCGACACTGGAAGGCCGTGTCGCCGCCGAGAACGCGGTGCTCGGCCCGCGTCGCCGGGTCGTCCATGAGATCGTCCCCGCCGGCAGTTTCACCGACCCCGAATACGGCAGCGTCGGGCTCACCGAGGAGCAGGCCCGCGCCCGCTACGACTGCGCCGTCGGCGTGGCCCGCTATGAGGACCTGCTGCGGCCCGTCGCCGACGGACAGCCGGAAGGGTTCTGCAAGCTGATCGTCGAGACCGCGCGGCGGCAGATCGTCGGCGCTCACGTGCTGGGTGAGTACTCGGCCGAAGTGATCCAGATGGTCGCGGCCTGCATGGCGGCGGGGATGCGCGTCGAGGACGTCGCCGAGCTTCAGTTCGCCTTCCCCACATTCACCGAGGGAGTCAGTCAGGCTGCCCAGATGGTGGTGAACCAGCTCGGTGTCCGTCCGCTGCCTCGTATCTGGAGCAGCCTGAGCTCCACGCCGTCGGTCCTGGAATGACCGGCGACGCGGAACTTGAGATCTCGGCCGGGGAATGAATTCGGACTGCAGTCCGTTTTGATCACTCGAAGGCGCCGGGCAGGCCGTCGCCGTTGAGTGAGAGAGACATCAATATGACTGCAATGACCGGAACCGCCGAGCTCAGCGTCGGGGTGTGGGCCATCGACCCGGTTCACTCGTCGATCGGCTTCTCGGTCCGCCATCTGATGGTGAGCAAGGTTCGCGGCGACTTCGAGAAGTTCAGCGGCGCGATCACAGTCGACGAGGATGGCACGCCGTCGGTGACGGCCGAGATTGCTGTCGACTCGATCAGCACTCGCAACGAGCAGCGCGACGCCCACATCAAGTCGGCCGACTTCTTCGACGCCGAGAACTATCCCGTCGCGGCGTTCCGGTCGACCGCGGTGCGGTCACACGACGGCCACCATGTCCTCGATGGCGAATTCACCCTCAAGGGGGTCACCAAGCCGATCAGCCTCCAGTTGGAGTTCAACGGCGTCAACCCCGGCATGGGCCAAGGCGAGGTCGCCGGCTTCGAAGCCTCGGTTGTGCTGAACCGCAAGGACTTCGGGATCGACATCGACCTGCCGTTGGAGACCGGCGGCACTGTTATCGGCGACAAGGTGACGATCACGTTGCAGATAGAGGCGCTAAAGCAGGCCTGACGTCTCGAGCGGGCGGGAACACCGGTGATCGTGGTCATGGGCGCTCCGCAATGGTCCGCAGCCGCCGGGAATCCTCAATCAGTCGTATTTGTCCGCGAAACTCGCGATTGGATACGCGTCGGCCGGTAATTTCGACGACGTCATCGATTTCGAGATGCGGGATTCCCGGCCCGATCCCGCCCCGCGTCGTGGGGAGTACGTGAATGGCAATCGATCCCGCCCAATCTCTTTCGTCACCGACCGAGGACTCGCCGTCAACGCAGCCCATGGTCGGTAAGGGGTGGGTACAAGCCGTGGCCCTAGTGCTCATCTTCGGCTTCTTCGTGATGGGCATCCTGGCGTACCGCACATATACAGCGTCCATGCCGATGCCCGACAAGGTGGTCACCGCCTCGGGCCGGGTGCTATTCACCGGTGCCGACATCACCCGCGGCCAAGAGCTGTACCAGGCACGCGGCCTGCACGAATATGGATCCGTGGTCGGGCACGGGGCCTACCTCGGCCCCGACTACACCGCCGACTATCTGCGCCGTGCGACCGATGACGTCGAGGAGCAGTTCCGGACGCAAGGCGTCGGCGACCCGCACTCGGCTGTGGTCAACGACTTCCGAACCAACCGCTACGACTTAGCCACCAAGACCCTGACCTTCACCGACGAGCAGGCCGCCGCCTTCGACCGCGTCGCCCGTCACTACGCGGACTTCTTCGGCCCCGGGTCGCACAACAACGGGCTGCTGGCGGACCTGATCACCGATCCGTCAGACATCCACAACCTGACGTCGTTCTTCGCATGGACGGCGTGGGCCGCTGCCGCCGAGCGCCCCGGGCACAATTACAGCTACACCAACAACTGGCCGGCCGAACCCCGCGTGGACAACGGGCCGACCGCTCAGTTGGTCGTCTGGTCGGCGCTGTCGCTCATCGCGCTGCTCGGCGGCACCGGAATCATGTTCGCGGTATACGGCCGTTGGAGCCAGACGATCGGTTGGCACAGCGCCGAGGCGCCCACGCTGTCCTTCCGCCAGCCCGGCGAGGTGCCGCTCACCCGCTCTCAGCGCGCCACGATCTGGTTCTTCGCGATCATTTCGGTGTTGTTCCTGGCCCAGGCGCTGCTCGGCGCCGCTGTGCAGCACTACCGTGCCGACCTGACCAGTTTCTTCGGCCTGGATTTGGCCGCGATCCTGCCCTACAACCTGGCTCGCACCTGGCATCTGCAGCTTGCCCTGTTCTGGACGGCCGCGGCCTTCCTCGCCGGCGGCATCTTCCTCACGCCCTTCATCGCGCGGCGTGAGCCTCGCCGCCAGCACTGGCTGGCCTACGGCCTGCTCGGCGCCGTGGTCCTGGTGGTGGTGGGCTCGTTGCTGACCGAGGCACTGTCCATCTACGGGGTCATTCCCTCAGGTTCGTTTTTCTCCCAACAGTGGGAATATCTCGATCTGCCGCGGCTGTGGCAGATCCTGCTCATCGTCGGAATGTTCCTGTGGATCATCATCGTCTATCGCGGGCTGCGGTCCCGCCTGCGCAATGAGTCCAAGTTGAACATGCCTTGGCTATTCTTCTTCTCCGGCTTGGCAATTCCGATGTTCTATGCGGTGGGTTTACTCGCCAGCAGCGATACCCATCTGTCGGTCGCCGACTTCTGGCGTTTTTGGGTGGTGCACCTGTGGGTCGAGGACTTCCTCGAGCTGTTCACCACGGTGATGGTCGCCTACATCTTCGTGATGCTCGGCGTGGTGAGGCAGCGCATCGCGCTGGGAGTCATCTTCCTCGACATCATCCTGTACTCCGCCGGCGGCGTCATCGGCACCATGCATCATCTGTACTTCTCCGGAACCCCGGTGGAACACATGGCTTTCGGGGCGTTCTTCTCAGCCGCCGAGGTGATACCGCTGACGTTCCTGACGGTGGAGGCGTGGGCGTTCTTGCAGCTCGGCTCGCGACAAACGTCGGGTGACACCAAACCGTTCCCGCACCGATGGGCGGTGATGTTCCTCGTCGCGGTCGGATTCTGGAACTTCGTGGGAGCAGGCATATTCGGCTTCCTGATCAACCTGCCGATCGTGTCCTACTACCAGATCGGAACCGCACTGACCGCTAACCACGGGCACGCGGCCATGATGGGTGTCTACGGCATGCTCGCCGTCGGCCTGGCCATGTTCGCGTTCCGCTACGTGATCCCGGCGGACAAGTGGCCCGAGAAGTGGGCACGAATGTCGTTCTGGTGCTTGAACATCGGCCTGGCGTGGATGGTGTTCGCCAGCCTGCTACCACTGGGCGTGCTTCAGCTCTATCACTCCGTGAACGAAGGCTACTTCGAGGCTCGCTCGCTGGGTTACATCACCCGACCCGGTAATGCCGTGCTCGAGTGGTTGCGGCTGCCCGGCGATATCATTTTCATCGCCGGCGGTATCCTTCCGTTCATCTGGATCGCGTGGCAGGCGCTGCGACACTTCACATCAGGTGAGACGACCGACGAGATGCCCGAGCATCCGCTGTACATAGAGCTCGCCGCCACACCGGCCGAAGGACCGAAATGAGTCCACCCGCGGCATCGGTCTGGCTGATGGCCGGCTACGCGCTGGCGCTGGTCGCCGTGGCATGGGGGTTTGACATGATGGCCCGCCGCGCGTCTATGCGCGCGGCGCGTTGGCGCACAGGGCTGTTCACCTACCATGCCGATCACGACGCATGGCAGTGTCCACAGGATCAGTGGCTGTGGCCGACGTCATTCGATCCGCACAGCCGGGTGATGCGCTACCGGGCCAAACCCAGCGTGTGCAACGCCTGCCCGGTGAAGTCGACCTGCACGACGTCGGATCACGGCCGAGAGATAAGCCGGGACGTCGATCCCTGGCCGTATTCCGAAGCGGGTCAGTTTCACCGCGGAATCGCCTGTGCGATAGCAGGGCTGGCGCTGGTGATGGTGCTGGCGATGATGCTCGCCGAACACAAACCGGCCGACCTCGTGGTGCTGCTGGTGACCTCATTGGTGGTGGTGACCGCTGGCCTACCGCTGGCGCGTCACCTGTGGGCCAGCCCGGCCAACGCACCCGATTACCTGCCCCACCGCTCCGGTGAGCAGGAGCTGACGGCCGTCGCCGCCGACCGGTTCTCGACGCGCTGGGGTGGCGGCTGGATCGAACGGAAGAATTCACAATGACAGGCTTATGGCTACTGCTGGCTGCGGTCGCGGTGCTGGTGATCGCGTTTCTCGCAGTGTCGTCGTGCAGGGTGCTTCGCGAATACGAGCGAGGCGTTGTTTTCCGGCTGGGTCGCGTACGACCGTTGCGGGGGCCCGGATTGGCAATGCTGATTCCATTGCTGGACCGCTTGATTCGCGTCGACCAGCGAGTGGTGACCTTGACCATCCCACCCCAGGAAGTGATCACTCGCGACAATGTTCCCGCTCGGGTCAACGCCGTCGTCATGTTTCAGGTCACCGACCCGATCAAGGCCATCATGGGGGTCGAGAACTACGCGGTGGCCACCTCGCAGATCTCGCAGACGACACTGCGCTCGCTGCTGGGCCGCGCCGACCTGGACACCCTGTTGGCACACCGCGAGGGGCTCAACGACGATCTGCGCAGCATCATCGAAAAGCAGACCGAATCGTGGGGAGTCGAGGTTCGCGTGGTCGAGATCAAGGACGTCGAGATTCCGGAGTCGATGCAACGCGCCATGGCCCGCGAGGCCGAAGCGGAGCGGGAGCGCCGCGCCAAGGTGATCAACGCACGCGGTGAACTGCAGGCGTCCGACGAACTGCGTCAGGCGGCAGAAACATTGTCGAAAACGCCTGCGTCACTTCAATTGCGGTATCTGCAGACACTGCTTGAGTTGGGCGCCGACCAGAACTCCACGGTGGTATTCCCACTACCCGTCGACATCATCACCCCGTTCTTGCAAGGGCGCAGTCTCCGGGAAAGCATCGGCGAGGCCCTCAATGGAGAAACAACCAAGAACCGCGAACTCCATCCAGACTGACCCCCTTCCCCTGGCACCACTCTCACCTCTCACCTCTCACCTCTCACCTCTCACCTCTCACCTCTCACCGCGAGCGTGCGTGTCTGCACCTCGACACGCCGCGATATCGCGACACTCTGCGCACACTCGCGGAGAGGTGCCCCAACTCGCAGGCGTCATTCTCTGGCGCAGTCGCCAGCAATGTCCGCTTGCCCCACCCAGGTCCCATGCCCCCTCCTCCGTTGGCCAGCAAATTTAACGCAATAGATAATTAGATAGACGGCCGGGGTCGGCCACACATGATCTGCGGACGCAGATTCGTGTCAGGCCGGCTTGAGTGCCGCCCGCTTCTATTCCCGGGTTCCCCACACGGCCTGCGCGCCGGCGTCGCCGATCCGCACCACGCCGACGATCGACGACAAGCCGACGACGACGGCGAGCACGGCTGCGACGGCGGCCAGCGCGCGCTTGGGCTTCGACGATCGAGACTCGACCCGGTGCTGAACCGCCTGAACGATGGCGACCACCAGCAGTGCGACAGCTATGTAAATCGCCCACCCGCTGCGCTCCTGGTGCGTTTCGAGGATCGCACTGTGGTCTGGCTGTTGGTTATACAGCCACTCGCCCGCCGAAACGGTCAGCGGCGTGAGAACCATGACCGCAACCGCGAGTGCGAGGTTGAGCCACACCAGCCTGCGCCGCGCGGCAGACCACAGGGCGCACAGTATTTCCAGCGCTGCTGTGAGCGGTGCGAGCACCACGATCGCGTGCACGAGAAGGGCATGGGCGGGCAGACCGAAAATCGTTGTCAAGGCGCGCTCCTGGGCTGGGCGACTGTCATTTCCGTATACGTGTCGAGCCTGACACTTGGTTCACCGGTGCGCTCGGATTCCGGCCCGGCGGAGCCGTGATTCGTTGAATCTTGCGGATGCGACGATTCCAGCCGAGTTCTAGATCAGTTTCCGGTCAGTCAACGATCAGCGGCGAAGAGAGGTCAGGCAGCGAGCGGTGCGTAGGTGGTGGTGCGCTGACGAGCGGGGCGCCCGATGCCCTCAGCGATCGCCGTGAGTTCTTCGACGGTCTTGGCGGACCCGTACTCAGAACCGGCCATCCGACTGATGGTCTCCTCCATCAACGTGCCGCCGAGGTCGTTGGCACCGCCGTTGAGCATCACCTGCGTGCGCTCCACACCGAGTTTCACCCAGCTGGTCTGGATGTGAGAGATCCTGCCGTGCAACATAATTCGCGCCAGGGCATGGACGGCGCGGTTGTCGCGGTGGGTCGGTCCCGGCCGTGCGCCGCCGGCTAGGTACAGCGGCGACGACTGATGCACGAACGGCAGTGGCACGAATTCGGTGAACCCGCCGGTGCGGTCCTGAATCTTGCGCAGTACGCGCAGATGACCGACCCAGTGTTTCGGAGTGTCGACGTGGCCGTACATCATCGTCGAACTCGACCGCAGCCCAACCTCATGCGCGGTCGTGACGACCTCGATCCACATCGATGTGGGCAGCTTGCCCTTGGTCAAGACCCAGCGCACCTCGTCGTCGAGGATCTCGGCGGCGGTGCCAGGGATGGTGTCGAGTCCCGCCTCGCGCAACCCGATCAACCACTCCAGTATCGAGAGCCCACTCTTGGTGACGCCGTTGGCGATTTCCATTGGAGAGAAAGCGTGCACATGCATCGACGGCACCCGCTTCTTCACCGCGCGCACCAGATCGGCATATCCGGTGACGGGTAGTTCAGGGTCGATGCCGCCCTGCATGCAGACCTCGGTCGCACCCGCGACGTGCGCCTCCCATGCACGATCGGCTACCTCGGCGGTTGACAGCGAATAGGCATCGGCATCGCCCTTGCGTTGGGCGAATGCACAGAACCGGCATCCGGTATAGCAGATGTTGGTGAAGTTGATGTTGCGGTTCACGACGAACGTGACGTCGTCGCCGACGGTGTCGCGGCGCAGTGAATCTGCCAGCGCGGCAACCGCTTCCAGTGCCGGTCCGTCTGCATTGGCCAGCGCCAGGTACTCGTCGTCAGTGCAACCGGCCGGATCCCGCTCTGCCGAGCGCAGTGCGGCGGCCACGTCGGTGTCGAGGCGCTCAGGTACGCGGGCCGCCAGCTCCCCTACCTTCTCGCGGATAGACTCCCAGTCCCCGAAGGCGCTGTTCAAATCGCTGCGGGTAGTCGTCAGCCGACCCTCGGAGTCGATCGCAGAATGCAGATCGATGCGGCCGAGCGATTCGGAAGCTTCGTCGGGCTCCTGCCAAGGCCGCCCAACAGGATTGACGTCCAACGCGAAGCCGGTGTCGGGATCGGCCAGGGCCGCGACATGTCTCTGCACGCGCGGGTCGATCCACGCGGCGCCGGCCTGAACGTAGGGCGGCTGTGCGGTCAGTCGCTGCACCAGGTCGTAACCGGCCTCCGCGGTGACGGCGGCAAGTTCGTCCAGTGCAGGCCATGGGCGTTCCGGGTTGACGTGGTCGGGCGTCAACGGTGATACCCCGCCCCAGTCGTCGACGCCGGCGCCGATCAAGGCGAGGCACTCGTCGCGCGACACCAGATTCGGTGGCGCCTGGATGCGCATCTTGGGTCCAAGCACCAACCGGGCGACGGCGATGGTGGCGAGGAAGTCGTCGATGCCGGCGTCGGGCGTCGACGCCATCGCGGTGTGATCCTTGGCCCGGAAGTTCTGCACGATTACTTCCTGGACGTGGCCGAACTCCTTGTGGGACTTGCGGATCGCATGCAACGTCTCGGCACGCTCGGTCAACGTCTCGCCGATCCCGACCAGCAACCCCGTGGTGAATGGAATCGACAGGCGCCCGGCGTCGTCAAGAGTCCGCAGCCGAACCTCGGGATCCTTGTCGGGGCTGCCGTAGTGGGCGAGCCCCTTCGTCTCGAACAGCCGCCGCGATGTCGTCTCCAGCATCATGCCCATTGACGGGGCGACCGGCTTGAGCCGCGAAAACTCCGACCACGACATCACACCGGGATTCAGGTGCGGCAGCAGCCCGGTCTCCTCGAGCACGCGGATCGCCATCGCGCGCACGTAGTCCAGCGTCGAGTCGTAGCCGCGCTCGTCGAGCCACTGCCGGGCCTCGTCCCACCGTGCCTCCGGCCGGTCTCCGAGCGTGAAAAGCGCCTCTTTGCAACCCAACTCGGCGCCGCGGCGCGCGACGTCGAGGATCTCGTCGGGCTCCATGTACATGCCGAGTCCCTGTGCGCGCAGCTTGCCGGGAACGGTTACGAACGTGCAGTAATGACAGCTATCACGGCACAAATGCGTGACGGGGATAAACACCTTGCGCGAATAGCTGACCGGCAATCGGCCATTGGGCCCGTGCCGACCAGATGACGTCAGCCCCGCGTCGCGCACACGCGCGGCGCTCGCACAGAGATCGGCAAGGTCGTCGCCGCGGGCGCCCATGGCGATGGCCGCCTCGTCGACGTTGAGCGCTACCCCGTCGCGGGCACGCCGAAGCACACGCCGCAAGGCGTTAGAGCTGGGCGCGCCTGTGTTGATTCCCGGGTCGCACCGCTCCTGCCCTCCGATCTTCGGTGGGACCACCGGGCTGGGCAGAGAGGTGCCGCTCTGGGGGTTCAGGGCCACTCCCGTTTAACCCCGCGCTTCGTCGTCAATCATCCGCGCGTCTCACATTCTGAAACATCTGCGCCTGGCATATCGGCAACAGTAGTCCGCGTGTCGACGACGGTGGCGGGCTGCCGCCCCGCAGGTGCCACCGACACGCCAATTGGCTTCGATAAGCTGACGCAGCCAGCAAACCCGCGTAGGTTCTAATCCAGGGTCGGGGATTATTCCAAAAGACGAGAGAGCCGTTTATGAATATTTCCGCACGCTCAGTCCTTGATGGCCGGTGTCGCCACGATCACGGCGAGCGCCGTTATGATCGCTCCTTCGGTGCAACCGCTTCCCCCTCCGAAGCCGACGATCCAGCTGGCGGCCTCGAGTCAGCTGCTCCAGCAACAGCAGGCGGTTCTGCAGCAGTTTGGTTCGATCGGTGAGGCGACGCAATTCCTGGCAGGGATCATCATCCCGCCGGGCCTGGGCACACCGCCGCCGGCACCCCCAACAATTCCGCCGGCCCCCGGGCCGACTTCCGTCGCCTCGTTCGTCGAAAGCGCGTACCTCGCGATCGAGCCTTGGGTTGACTACGGGTTCGAGGTCGGCGCCTGGGCATTTGGCTGGGTTCCGTGGATTGGCTGGTTGGCACCGCAGATCTGGCCCATCGGCTACAACTTCGGCGAACGTCTTGTCCGAGCCATCGTCTTCAACATCACCGACTGGCTTCAGGGCGAGGGTAGCGTGATCGACAATGTGGTGGATTGGGGCGCTGAATCCATCGATGCCCTGGTCCAGTTCGGCATCGATCAATGGAACTTCTGGATTGGGTTCCCCTTGCCGCCGCTCCCGGGCATATTCACCACGCCTGAGCAGGCGACGATGCTCGTGGGCCCGACGGGGGCGCCGGAGGTTGGAGTCCAGAATCTCGGCGGTTTGGTGCGCACCTTGCTCGACCGCGTCCTTGAAAACCCCCTCAACGCCGACGGAGACGTCGACGGCGCTTTCAAGGGTGGCGCTTCGCTGAGCTCCCTCATCAAGAACGGAATCGCAGAAATCGGCGACCTCTTGGGTGTTCCGTCGTCGCCGGGCGAACTGGAGAAGACGTCGGAGATCAGCACCATCCCGTCGTTCGTCAAAACCCCATTCGCGCCGCTCAACTCCCTGCGGACTCGCATCAACACCGAGGCGGACATCGACGAGACGACCGCAGGTCCGCTGACCGAGGTGACCAAGACAGTGCGCAACGTCCGCAAGGAGATCCGCGCCAACTTCGACGCGGCCACTGAACGCCGGACCGAAGGTGCCGCCAGCAACGGTGTGGTCCATGCGCAGGGCGAGGTGCGAGGCCCCGTCGGCAAGGCCGTCACCGACGTCGTCGACGCTCTGCGTGGCGGCAAGCCGAACAAGGACGCCACCGAAGCCACGACGCCGACTTCGGTCGCGAAGAGCTTGGGCGAGACCGCGAGGAAGGTCGTCAAGGACGTGCGGCAGGCCGCGAAGGACGCGCGCGATGCCGCCAAGAACCGGACCACCGCAGGCGACGACGACGAATAGCCGCTAACGCGGACGGGTGCGCCGGTACAGCAGCAAAGCGGGTGGAAGCGCGCCCAATACGATCAGCAGCAGCACTAGCCACTGCGCGCTGAACACTGCGTCGTCACCCGGACCCGGCAAGGTGAGCACTGCGACCGTCGCCAGCCAGGTCCACAGCGGCAGGGCGGCGAGGCGCGGTGACGGTGTCCACTGCATGGCTGCCCACACCAGCGCGGCGTTGAGTACCCCACTGATCAGCGCGCTGACAGGGAACGGAATCGGGCCGATGTGCAGCGAAAGGAAGACGGCGGCGAGCACCGCGGAGAGGACACCGTCAACTGCAAGCAGAGTGAGGACGACGGGACGTAAAGCCGGAGTGTCGTCAGGCGACAGGCTCAGGTCCGGATGATGTCGAGGACCGAAACGACCGAGCCGACCACCCACCGGAAGTTGTCGAGGCGATCCTGCCAGTGCTGCAGGTTGGGATCCATATCCTGATCCATCACTGTCCATTGTCTCTGCGGCCACCCGGCCGAAGCTACCGCGCGGCTCGCTTTTATCCGAGGTCCAATCCGGCCAGGAGGTCCGTCTCCCAGCCGCGGGTGTCGCGCTCGCCCGGCTCGCCGGAAACAAGTATGTAGTGCTCCTCGGCGAGGATCGGCAGCGCGATGTTGTTGGACAGCGCGAACGAGTGGCCGTTGGGAGCGACGGTGACCTGGGTGGCGTGGGCTCGCATGGCTGCGACCCTGGCTGGTAAATGGTCGCCGGCATCGATGACCGCGTCGATATTGTCGTCGGAGAAGCCGAACGGAACAAGGTCGATCGTCACCCGCACCCACTCCTCGGGCGCGCCGTCGAGGTTCTCGAGGCCGGCGCCCATCGCGCTCGTCGCGCTGACGGTCCAGTAGAACTTCGGCACCTGCCACGGGGTTCCCGGGTAATCGTCGCCAGCTGAGGCGGCGACGGCTTCGGTGGTGACGCGGTGGGCCTGGACGTGGTCGGGATGGCCATAGCCACCGTCGGGGTCATAGGTGACGACGACGTGGGGGCGTAGGCGGCGGATGATCGCGACGAGCTCGCCGACTGCCTCGCCCATGTCGGCGTCGGCAAACCGCTGATGGTGTCGCGGTGCAGTGCCTTCCATGCCGGAGTCGCGCCAATGCCCCGGTCCGCCAAGGAAATTCGGCTCCTCGATTCCTAGCGCATTGAGGGCGGCGGTCAACTCCTTGATGCGGTACCCACCAAGCTGGTCGGCGGCGTCGACCGCCAACTGCGCGTAGTGCTCGCCGATCACCTCACCCTCCTCGCCGAGAGTGCACGTGACGACGTGAACCTCGGCGCCATTGGCGGCGTAGTGCGCGATGGTGCCGCCGGTCGTCAGCGTCTCGTCGTCGGGGTGGGCGTGGACGAAGAGCAGACGGGGGGTTTTCGGAGCCATCGCAATGAACTTACCGGCGTTGTGGGTTTGGGCGGCTTCCGCTCAGTTCGACGGCTATGACGCGGTTCGGGTAGTTGGTTAACACGACGGCTGCACGTCTCAGCGATGCGGCACGCGATATGACCGCCAAGATCAGAAAGCTTTTTTGGGAAGCTGTCGGTTACGGCGAGATCGCCCGCACTAGGTTCACCGTGTGGTTGCCAGTGGTCCTTCTGTGTCCTGGGTTGCAACACAAGTTGCCAGACAACTCGCCCGACAGCGCGAAGCCGCTCCGCCGTCCAGATTGACAGAGCAAAACAGGTGTCGGCGAGATGTGAGAAATGCGAGCAGCTAACATTTCCCAAAAATCTTGAATTCAGCAATTTCAAGATCGTGATCGGCCGGGTCATGCGACCTGAGCAAGAGTTGGCTGCCTCAGCCCTAGCCGCTCCGTCAATTTTTGCTAATGAAGCCGATGCGGTCCAGATAGGCAGTAATGGCTAAGTGACCAGCTCACTTCATATGATTGCGTGCGCAATTAGATTGACGGTACGTGGTTAAGATCTTTCGAACCATGTAATAGATTTGGATGCGAGGGCGAAGAAATGGTGGGTCCAGGAATCGGGGACGTCGAGTTCGATCTTGAGACCTGCCTAGCAATCACCACAGCACGCCCGATTCGAGCATGACCGAGGAGGCGAACAACCCGGGATTAGGGGGCCCGGGCGACGGAGGGGGAGCCGTCGCTGAGGTAACTCATCGCCTTCTAGATCGGTCCCGCTGTCGGTGTACACACCCACCGGCAGCGGGGCCGAATCATGTTGGGCGGTTCTTGTTGGACTGCCGATCGACGGTGCAGTCAACGGCGGATTTGGCTCGAATCTCGCACCGCTGATCGGCAACTCCATTCCTGCGCCGCTGCGAATTCTCGACATCAGGGCTGGCGCACTGATCAACCAGGTCGTGCTCGACCCTGGCCCGCCCCCTCACCCCATCGGCTTGGAAGGCAGGTTCCAGGGCACCATTCCCACGCTGCAGGGATTGGTTGGGCAGGTATTTGACATAATGCCCGGCGGCGACATGAGTGTGAACAATCTGAAGGTTGCTGGCGGCGAAGAGAAGCTGGCACTAGGCGAAGGCGAAGACCGAAAGGACACCCCCAAGAAGAACCGCCCGCTCCTCAACGTGCTCAAGAACAACCCGCTCAACCTCGGCGCCAAGAAGGACGCCGCCGACGGCGCCGGCACCGTATCGGTACACCCGTCCGGGATGTGATCAGACACGTCCTCGGCGGCGACCGCGAGAAGGACAACGACACAACCGACACGAAAGACGAGCCGAAATAGGGCCGACACCGGCCACTAGCTCGAAATCAAGCGATGAACCTCGCATTCCGATGGAGTGCGAGGTTCATCGGAATTAGATTCACTGCGTGAGTCGGCGCACCGTGGAGTTCTGTTGCGGCATCATCGTCGTCGGACTCTTCGCTGGCGTTGCGGGCCTGTGCACGACACTGTTGCTGCGTTTCGTCGAGCACCTGACCTATCACTACTCGTTCGGCACTCTGCTGGCCGGCGTCACCGGCAGCAGCCCGGTGCGACGCGCGGTGGGTCCGATGATCGGCGGCGCGCTCGCCGGATTCGGCTGGTGGATGCTTCGCCGACGGACCTGCGTGCCACCGCTTGCGGAGACGATCGCCAACCATCGGCGCATCCCCCGGCTCCCGTTGACGATCGACGCCGCATTGCAGGTACTACTCGTCGGCGCCGGGGCCTCGCTCGGTCGCGAAGGTGCGCCGCGGCAATTCGCAGCGGCTTTAGGCGATCTCGGCACATCGCGATGGTCGCTGACCGAGCGCGACCGCGAGATTCTGCTCTCCTGTGCGGCAGGCGCGGGCCTGGCTGCGGTGTACAGCGTGCCCGTCGGTGGCGCGTTGTTCGCGACCGCCATCATGCTCAAGACCTGGCATCCGCGTGCCGTTGGGACCGCCCTGATCACCTCGAGCCTCGCCGTGGCCGTCGCATCACCGGTAACGCATGAGGCTCCCCCGCTGGACTGGCCGAACCCTCAATTGTCCTATCTACTCACGGCTTTCGCCGTCATCTTGGCACCGCTGGCACTCGGAGTCGGGCTCGCGTTCAATCACATCATGGCCCGGGCACGGCCTGCCACCCTGGTGAAGTCCTGGGTGCTGATACCCGCCATCGCCGCTGCGGGACTGGTGATCGGCCTCTGTTCGATCTGGTGGCCGGAGCTTCCGGGTAACGGCAAGAGCATCCTGACGGTCAGCCTCAACAGCGGTATGACCTTGGGCGCCGCCATGGTGATTCTCTTCCTGAAGCCCCTACTCACCGCGGTGTTCCTGCGCGCGGGCGCTGTCGGCGGCATGCTCACCCCGGCGTTGGCTACTGGCGCAGCGATGGGATCCGTTGTGGCGCTCTCGATCAACGCCCTGACCGAACATCACGTCAGCGTCCCCGCGGTGTCGCTGACGTGTGCTGCCGGCGTGCTCGCCATCACCCAGCAAGCACCCATTTGGGCCGCGATCTTCGTCTGGGAATTGGCGCGGCCGCCATGGTGGCTCCTGGCACCGTTTCTGGTCGCTGCCGTGGTGTCCCACTGTTTCCGACTGCTCCTCGAGCGGCGACAAACGGCCACAAGCGCAACCGGCGCGAGCGCGAAGAGCTAACACCCTCACAAGCCGCCGCACGACAAGGCGAACTGCGCCTGGAAAAGACAACTTCCCCGGGCTGCGTCAGCCCCATTCGCAACCAGCAACAAAACGGGAGGGACTGTCGGCCATCGCATTTCTGGTGAACGGCCGCGAAACGAAACTGCGCATCGGCGGGAAAGCTCGCGTAGTTCAGCACACTTCGTGCTACACGTGTTGACTTGGCAAAGAAGGGGCCGATCTCTATCCGGACCCTACTGCGGCTTCTTGGCCCACGTACCGGCGTCGCCGACAATGCCGACGGGCACCGCACCAGAAAGGCTGACGTTCTGCACACGGGGGCCAGCCGCGACGATTGTGGTGTCCTGCAGGATCGGCAGAACCGTCGACATGTTCCACAGTCGAGGCTCGACCGCGTCGATCACCTCACCGATTTCCTCGGTACCCCGCATTGCGGCATCGATTTTCGGCTGGATGCTCCGGTCGCAGATGCCGGTAAGGTTACTTGGCGCCTGAATGAGTTCGTCGGACTCCGGCGCCGGGCTTTTCGTCGTCGGCGTCGCCGTCGTGGTGCCGATGGTGGTCGGCGGATTCGGGGTAGTGGAGGTCGACGTTGGTGTCGAGGTCGCGGTAGTACCCGCGGTCGCGGTCGACACCGCCGTCGCCTCCAGTGCGTGGCATCCGTACCGGGACGACAACGCCGTGGCGAGGTCACCGCCGGCCTGATGCCAGCCGACGATCGCGTCGACCCGGTTCTGCGCGACGGCATCTCCGTACAGCACAACGGGATCCAGCGCGAGCACCGACGCCTCGATACCGACATTGCGCAACTGGTCGGCAGCGGTGTTGGCGACCGCCACCGACGTCGGGTCATTGACCGCAACACCGAGCACAAGCGTCAGCGGGTCGCCATCCTTGGTGATGCGCCCGCGGCTGTCGTCCGGCACGGGGGTTCCCGGCGTGATCGGCGCTGGCGTCTTGACGGGCACAAGCTGATATCCGCTGTTGCCCAACAGCTGTAGCGCAGCCACTTTGGTCATCGCGGGTGGTGCCGTCGGCGTGTAGCCGGGGTCGGACGGTGAACGCACCTGCGCCTGCGCCAGCGTCACGGTGTTATCGCTGCCCGCACCGACGGCCGCCAGCAGGTCGACATCAAGCAGGCCCAGAATCGCTTTGCGCACTTGGGAATCCGCAAGCTTGGGCTGTTGTGCGCGCAATGTCAGCTGCATGACCCGCGGGGTGACGATACGTGAAGTGCGCACATCGGGGATGGCCGACAATTGGGCGAATGCCGCGGTGCCGCCATGGACCTGGGCGACCTGCGTATCCCCGTTGCGGATCGAATCCGCAAGCGCCGCTGTCGCACCGGCACGCCGGAACAGAAGTTGGTCGGGCTTCGCCGGCTCGGCCCAGTATCGGTCGTTGCGCGCCAACAGAATTTCCTCGCGCTGCGGATCGATGTTGTCCACACGGAACTGGCCACCCGTAACGGGAAGTGCCCGAGCCAAACCGGATGCGAAGCCGCCCGGTACGTCCTTCACGATGTGTGCGGGCAGGATGTCGTTGAACAGTTCCCGCCACGCCGGGTACCGCTGCGAGAACGTCACCACCGCCGTCTTGCCGCCCTCGATCGACTGGACGCCGGTGATGAGGTCGTAGCCGGACGGATCGACGACGCCGGGCTGGCTGACCATCTGCCGCCACAGGTACCAGTAGTCGTCTGCGGCGATCGGTGCGTTGTCGGTCCACTGGGCTTCCGGCCGGATCTTGTAGGTGACGGTGAACGGATTCTCGTTCGTCACCTCGGCCGACACCAGCAGCGTCGGGTCGAGCTCCCAGCGCGAGCCCGTCGGCGACGCGGGATCGGGGACCGGACGGAACGAACTCGGCAGCACCAACGAGCTGATCGCCGCGTTCACCGGCGACTGGTCCGACAGCAGATGGGAGTTGAAACCGGGGCCGATCGTGTCGATGGCCATGATGATCTGCGTCGCCTTCGGCGGCGGCGGGATCGTGGTTTCAGTGGTGTCGGTGCTCTGCGGCGCAGGTGGCGGACTGACCGTGCAGCCACCGACGAGAAGGATCGAGGCCGAGACGACTACTCCGCGTGCGATCCAGTCACGGAGGTCGGCGGTCGGCACGCCATCAGGGTATCGACAGCCCCTCGGGAGGCAGAGTCCATCGCGATCCGTTAGTGCAGCTAGAAAATTTACGATACCGTCATAGCAAACGCAGTTTGCTGGCTGTGGAGGGGTCCCAGCCCTGGGTATCTCCGTGTCTGACGGGTGGTGCACTGGATCTCCCACCCGCCTCGAGGTCCGTGCCGCCTGCAGGACACGATCGGTGAGTGACGATGTATATCGGGCTCCGCAGTGCAGTTTTCCGCTAAATTGACTCTGCCGTAAACCTGGTTACGTAGTCTGCCTTACGATGTCAAACGGTGGCTACAACATGCTTTCGACGATGCGGGTAATTTGGGTTGCCGTGTGCGATTATCGAACTTGCTGAGCAAACTTGCTCTGAATCGATTCATGTCTTAGGCTTCCGCGTTGGGGAGTTAAATCCAAATTCACAACAGAGGGGAAACCATGAAAGATCGTGTTCAGGGCGCTGTGACGGCCGGTGTGGCACTCGTCGGTGCCGGCGTAATGGCCGCGGTGCCGGCCGTTCAGCAGGCTCCGGAAGTCCTCAGGAGTGTCCACGCTGACGTGCAGCTTGCCGCCGTGGAAGATCGGTACACAGGCAGCGTGCCTGAGCTCTTCGCCCTGTCCGCGCAGCGGAGCGTCACTGGCCTGGTGTCCACGCCGGTCGGCCTCGCCACGGCTGCAATCGCACTCGCACAGGGCGGCCCCGACCAGACCGCCGCTGCGTACGACATTCTGAAGGAAATTGTCGACGGGCCGATGTGGGCCGCCGATCCGGCGATCTATGCGTTCGACGATCTTCTTCCGTCGCCGATCGGGGGCGACGAGTTCAACGACCCGACGCAGCCAGAGTCCGATAGCGCCATCTCGCAGTTCCGCGCTGACGTCCTCATTGCCGCACGCGACGACATCAAGGAAGCCATCGGCGACAGCCTTGGCCTCGGACAATCCGACGACGTCGACAATGAGGGCCCGGTCTACGCTGCAGCACGGCTGGGCGCCGGGCTCGGGGTGTCCGGCGTACGTGGCGTCCAGAGCGCTGTCACCGCGCCTCTCGGACTCGTGGCCGTCGCACAGGGTCTGCAACAGAGTTTCAACGGAAACAACAAGCCGCTGTACCAGGCACTTCAGGCCTATATCGACGCGCCGAACTACGTCACCGATCCGATTGTGTTCGCCGTCGACGACGTATTGCCGAAGGCTGCAGGTGGCAGCGATCCGCAGACAGATCCGGCATCGATGAACGGAAGCGAGATCTCGCGTCTCCGCGGCAACGTGCTTCTTGCGCCTCGGGATGCCGTCCGCACGGTCGTCGCCGGCGCTCTCGGCGTCGATCCAATCGACGGTGGCCCTGTGATGACCGTAGGGTCAACCCAGCTGGAAAAGACAGGGGACACCAAGAAGACGGGCCCCGTCAGCCGAATTATCAAATCGCTCAAGGCGACTCCGAGTGGCGGCGCCTCGACCGAGGCGGCCGCCACAGGGGGCCAGCATCGCGCCAAGCCGACCGGCGGCCTCGGCAGCCTCGTCAAGAAGCTCTCTGGCGCCGACGACAAGTCGACCAAGTAGTAGGGGGACGAAAGTCGGCCACGCATTCCGTGGCCGGCTTTTCGTGTGTCAGAAACTAACCGCGCGCTTTCGCCCGGGCCCGACTGCGTGCCCTGCTGGTGGCGTCGAGCTCGACCTTGCGCACCCGCACCCACTCGGGCGTCACCTCGACGCACTCGTCGGTTGCGCAGAACTCCATCGCGCGCTCTAGATCCAGCTCGATCGGCTTGGCAAGTGTCTCGATGACATCCGCCGTCGACGACCGCATGTTGGTCAGCTTCTTCTCTCGTGTGACGTTGATATCGAGATCCTCCGGACGCGGATTGATCCCGACGACCTGACCCTCGTAGGTGTCCTCGCCCGGCTCGACGAAGAAGGTGCCGCGGTCGGCCAGCTGAATCAGCGCGAACGGCGTGATGGTGCCGCTACGGTCGGACACCAATGAGCCCGAGTGCCGCGACCGGATCTCCCCCGCCCACGGGCGGTAACCGTCGAAAACCGCGTTGGCGATGCCGGTGCCGCGCGTCTCGGTGAGGAAGTCGGTACGGAAGCCGATCAGTCCGCGGCTGGGCACGATGAAATCCATCCGGACCCAACCCGCGGCGTGGTTGGCCATCTCCTCCATGCGGCCCTTGCGCGCCGCCATCAACTGAGTGATCGCGCCGACGAATTCTTCCGGGCAGTCGATGGTCATGGCTTCGAAAGGCTCATGAAGCTGGCCGTCGATCGTGCGTGTGACGACTTGCGGCTTGCCGACGGTCAGCTCGAACCCCTCGCGGCGCATCTGCTCGACAAGCACGGCCAGCGCCAACTCGCCGCGGCCCTGCACCTCCCACGCATCGGGGCGGTTGATGTCGACGACCTTGATCGACACGTTGCCCACCAACTCGGTGTCCAAGCGCGACCGCACCATCCGAGCGGTCAGCTTGTGCCCGGAAACCTTGCCCGCCAACGGCGATGAGTTGGTGCCGATCGTTACCGAGATCGCCGGTTCGTCGACGGTGATCCGAGGCAGCGCATGCGCATGGTCGACGTCGGCCAGGGTGTCGCCGATCATGATCTCGGGCAGACCCGCGACGGCGACGATGTCCCCGGCGATGGCCTCATCCGTCGATGTCCGGTCCACCCCCTCGGTGACCAGCAGTTCGGTGATCTTGGCGTTCGTGATGACGGGGTGTCCGTCGACCTCGCGCATCCAGGCCACCTGCTGGCCCTTGCGGATCCGACCCTTGTAGATGCGGATCAGCGCGAGCCGGCCGAGGAACGCCGACGCGTCGAGGTTGGTCACCAGCGCCTGCAACGGGGCCTCGGGGTCACCCTGCGGTGGCGGGATGTGCTCCAGAAGCACGTCGAACAGTGGGTCGAGGTTCTCGCCTTCGGGGTTCTCGCCGTTGGCGGGCGCGGTGGTGCTGGCGATGCCGGCGCGTCCCGACGCGTACAACGTCGACAGTCCGAGCGCATCCTCGGCAGCCTTCTGAGCCTCGTCGTCGAGATCGGAGGCGACGTCGAGCAGCAGGTCGTGACTGTCCGACACGACCTCGGCGATACGGGCGTCCGGCCGGTCCGTCTTGTTGACGACCAGGATCACCGGCAGATGCGCGGCCAACGCCTTGCGCAGCACGAAGCGGGTCTGCGGCAGAGGGCCTTCCGACGCGTCGACCAACAGCAAGACGCCGTCGACCATCGACAGGCCGCGCTCGACCTCCCCGCCGAAGTCGGCGTGGCCAGGGGTATCGATCACGTTGATAACCGTCACGCTGCCGTCGGGGTGGTGGCGGTGCACGGCCGTGTTCTTGGCCAGGATCGTGATGCCCTTTTCACGCTCCAGGTCACCGGAGTCCATGATTCGTTCGGTCGCGTCATCGCCGCGATGCGTCAGCGCGCCCGACTGCCGCAGCATCGCGTCGACGAGGGTCGTCTTCCCATGGTCGACGTGTGCCACGATGGCGACGTTACGAAAATCAGGTCGCGAATCCACGTCCGAATCATCTCAGTGCGGTCGGCCGATTACGAAAACGAGAGATTCCCGTCACGTGAAGCCAAGCAAGCTGGCCGGAGCTGACGGAGGTGTTCAAACGGGCCCGAAACTGCTGATCGTCCAAGTATTCGGGGGTACCGTGGTGGCATCCGGCGGACGAGTCGTGAAGGTGGCGAATATGTCGGTTTATGAGGTACTGACGGTCGTTCTCATCGCCGTGATCGGGACGGCAGCGACCGCGGCGATTTATCTCGGGTTACTGAATTGGATCGGAGCGTTCTTTGTCGTCCGGTGTGCGGCATGTCACCACCTGACGTTCTCGACGGCGAAGATCGAGCAAACGTCCTGCCCGCACTGCCGTCACCCGGTGCTCACGCATCCGCTCTACGCCGTGCATCATCCCCGCAGCCCGTCAAAGGTGCGCGTGGTGGGCGACCGCCTGCGTTACTGAGCGGTCTGCCCACCCTGACACACCACGAAATCAACCGTAAGCGTGTCCGCTAGGCGAACTTTCACTCGTTAGCGTCGATCTCGCCAAGCGCTCGAGCCAGAGCGCCAAGCCACGCCCGGTCGGCAGGCACCCACGGCAGGCTCTCGAGTTCGTCAACCGTGACCCACCGCAGGGCGCGGTGGTCGTTGGGCCGCAACGCGCCTGCGGTCTGGGTGACGCGATAGGCGCGCAGCGTCATCGTGTCGTTCAGCGCGACGTCGTCACCCAACCGCTCGCCGACCGTCACCACGACCCCGAGCTCCTCGTGAAGTTCACGGGCCAAACCGGTGGCGTCGCTCTCCCCCGGCGCGACCTTCCCGCCGGGCAGCTCCCACAGGCCCGCAAGCTCAGGCGGACGCTCGCGCTGTGCCACCAGTAGCGCCGAGCCCGTGATGAGCACACCCGCGACGACGATCTGCTTTGACATCGCGGCTGACGGTACAGGTCAGGTGATACCCGCGTTGGTGCCGCGCAATCGAAGTAGGAGGCGCGTCGAGTTCCAGCGAGAGCTGTGGTTACTTTTTCTTGTTGCCTCCGGGCCGCGGCGGTGGCGGCGGCTTGGCCTTCGTGGTCGGCGAGAACTTGCCGCCCTTCTTGGGGTCGTATGAGCCCTGCTTGGAATCGGCCATGGTGAGACCTCCCGATTGACCTGACACTGTCGACGCTACCGAGATGGCCGAGACTATGCACGAAACCGCGCAGGTCTCGTTTCGACGGCCATGACGCCATGTAACGTCGCGAGGGCACGAAAGGCACGTATATGGCTGTGTTATCAGACGAACAAGTAGACGCCGCACTGCCCGACCTCAACGGCTGGGAGCACAAGGACGGAGCGCTGCGTCGGTCGATCAAGTTCCCCGCCTTCCTCGACGGTATCGACGCCGTGCGCCGCGTGGGCGAACGAGCCGAGCAGAAGGATCATCATCCCGACATCGATATCCGTTGGCGGACGGTGACTTTCGCACTCGTCACCCATTCCGAGGGTGGTATCACGGAAAAGGACGTGGCGATGGCACGAGAGATCGACGGGATCTTAGAAGAGAAGGCCCAGTAGAGGCGATCCACGCGAACGTCGCCAGCGCCGCCACGATGTAGATCAACCCTGCCCAGGCCAGATACCAGGGCCTGCTGATCTCCCAGATCGTGGGCTGGGCGAAGCTGAGCAGCCACGGCACGCCGACGATCGTCAGCGCCAGCCAGCCCCAGCCGAGGATGCGCGCGCCATGTAGGTCGCAAAGCGGGCCGTGCAGCAGCCAGATCATCAGCGGCAGCACCCAGACCCAGTGGTGCGTCCACGAAATCGGTGACAGCAGCAGGCCGAACAACGAGACGACCACGATCCCGCCAAGCCGGTCGTCGTCGCCGACCGCTCGCCACGCCAGAAAGGCCAGCACGCCGGTGACGACGATGGCGACCACCACGATCGGCCCGTACCCGGCGTCGTGGCCGAGGATTCGGGAAATGCCACCACGCCACGATTGGTTGAACGACGTCCCGATCGGCCCCACTCGTTTGGCGTCGCCAAGCAATTCGGTGAAGTAGTAGCGAGTTTGGTCGCCGACCACGAGCGCGGACACACCGATCGTCGCGAAGAAGACCACCGCCGAGAACACCACTGTTGCCCAACGCCGCACGCCGAGGAAGTAAAGCCCGCTGACCGCCGGCGTCAGCTTCACCCCTGCCGCGAGGCCGACCAGCAGTCCGGACCACCACCATCGTGTGCTGTAGACGGCGGACAGCACGGCCAACACCAGCAGGACGTTGATCTGGCCGTAGTCGAAGGTGCTGCGGAGCGGTTCGAGCCAGATGCCGACGGCGGTCCACAGCATCGCCACACGCCGGCTCTTCGCGAGTTCGTCGTCGGTGACGAGCAACCGTTGGCTGACGCGCACCACGCCGTACAGCGCAGCGACGATGCCGAGCTGCCATGCGAGCGCGACAAGTCCGAACGGCAACAGATGCAACGGGTAGAAGACGACCGCCGCGAACGGCGGATACGTGAACGGCAGCGGAAAGTCCGGCGTCTGATCGGCGTAGACGTAGTCGTAGAGCGTGCCTGGCTCGTCCAATGCGCCCGCGCCGCCGACGTACACGTGCAGATCGACGAAGTTCGCGCCATTGGGCACCAGATAGGTCCACGCCAGGCGTGCGGCGATGCTGAGCAGGAGTAGCCATGGCGCCGCCGCTGCCAATCGCGCTGGCAGCCGCGGGACTGTCTTCGCGGGTGTGACGTCTATCCGATCGACTCTAGCGATCGGTCACCAAACAACTTCGACTCAATAACGGTTGCATCAACGCCACACGTGTCACTTGAGTCACACCAGTAACTAGCTAGCTTCAGGTGCAGGCCTTCGCCATCCAACGATTGGGAGAACCATGAACCGCACCCGGAAGTTGTTTGTTTCGACCATGATCGCAACCGCGGGCGCGGTCACGGCGCTGTCGCTCAGTGCGACGGCATCCGCCGAACCGGTGCCACCGGCGCCGATCCCGCCGAACCCCGGCGCCCAGCTGCTGAGCCAGCTGTCGACCGTCGGCGCCGCCGCGCCGCAGCTGATGCAGGCCATCGCGTCAACGGTGTCCGGTGCCGCCGCGCCGGCTGCGGCCCCTGCCACGCCTCCGCCGGGCGCGACCGCTTCGTTGACCCTGCCGCAAGCGCCTGCGGCTCCTGCGGCCCCTGCGGCTGCTGCCGCTCCTGCCCCCGCCCCGGCGGCCGCTCCGGGCAACGTGATTTCGACACTGGCGTCGGCGCTTCCCTCCGAGCTCGGCGTGCCCGCGGGTTTGGCAAGTTTGCTCCCGGCCGGCGTGTCCTTGCCGGGCGTCGGGCCAGCCGCCGCCGCACCCGCTGCGACCGCCCCCCTCACCGCGGCTGCACCCATCGCACCGATCGCCGCCGCGCCAGCCGCTGCGGTACCCGCGGCGGCCGCGGCCATTCCGGTGCTGCCGTCGGCGTCGGTGCTCAGCGCCCTGCCGTGACGCCCTAAGACCACCACACACCTCCAAGCCACAGGAGAATCATGTCGACCAGGAAGTTGTTCGCCAACGCCGCCGTAGCCGTCGGCTCGTCAGCAGCGCTGCTGTTGGGCGTAACGGGTACGGCCAACGCCGAGCCGGCCGCTCCACTGCCGATCGATGCCATCCAGGCACCCGGCATGTCGGCGGTGGAGGGCCTCAGCCCGGCGATTCAGAAGGCGGCCGCCGATCCGTACAACGCCGTATCGACGCTGATGGCGGCCGCTGCGGCGTTCACCGGGAACTCGGCCGCTCCCACGGACTCGAAGAACATGGCGTCGGCGGTCAACAGTTTCGTTGCCGAACCGGCCGCCGCACACGTGCCTGCACCGGGTGCGGCGCCGGGCACGCAGGCACATCTGCCTGCGGGTGTGGACCCGGTCAATGCCGTCGGACCGGTGCCGGAAGCTCTTCCGGCACCCGCGCCTGAGGCCGCGCCTGCTCCGGCTCCCGAGCCGGCTCCGGCACCGGCACCGGCGCCGCCGCCGGAGGGTGCAGCGCCCGCTATCCAGGCCGCCGCGAATTCGGAGTTCGGCCCGGATGCGCCGCCAACGCAGGACTTCATGTATCCGTCGATCAGCAACGGGTGCCTGAAGGACGGCGGGAATGTGCTGGCGACGGCCATCTCGGTCGCCGGCCCTGCCAGGATTCCGGCCCCCGGCCCTGGCGTAGGCCAGACGGCCTACGTGTTCACCGCGGTCGGCACGCCTGCTCCGGCGGCAGAGCAGAGGTTGCCGCTGAACGTCACCTGGGTCAACCTCAGCACCGGCAAGTCGGGCAGCGCCACGCTCAAGCCGCGGCCGGATATCAATCCGCAGGGCCCGACGACGCTCTCGGCCATCGTCGACACCGGATCGGGCAGCGTCTTGTCGACGATCTTCGGTCAGGTGACGACGACCGAGAAGCAGTGCCAGTTCATGCCCACCATCGGCTCGACGGTGGTGCCATGACCTATATGCGGGTCAGTAGGCCATGAAGAGGATGGCATCCCGGTCGTACTCGCGGCCGGGATGCTGTTCCGAAAGGTGCTTCTGAGCCTTCTCGACGAGATCGTCCTCGTCTGTGCCGGTGATGGCCTCACCGCAGGGACAGTTCAGGTGGGTCTTCATCCCTCTACGATCCCACAGTCAAGATGTAGGGCATGGAGTTATACGACGTCATGCGCACGACGGGTGCGGTCCGCCGATTCTCCGATGACCCGCTGCCCGATGACGTGCTGGAACGGATCCTCGACAACGCGCGCTTCGCGCCGAGCGGTGGCAACCGGCAGGGCGCACGGGTGATCGTCGTCAAGGACCGCAAGACCCGCGAAGCGATCGTCGAGCTCAGCGTCACCGGCGCGCGCCGCTACCTCGCGCAGACCAACAACGGCGAGGGGCCCTGGAATCCCGTGCAGCCCATGAAGGTCTCCCTCGAGGAGGTGGCAGCCACCGAGGTGCCGCCATATCTGGGAGCGCCGGTGCTCACCGCCGCAGCCGTGCTGGTGATCTGCGTGGACCTCAATGTCTGCGCGGCGTTCGACCAGAACCTCGACCGCATCGGCGTCATCCCCGGCGCATCCGTTTACCCGTTTGTCTGGAACATCCTGCTTGCCGCACGCAATGAGGGCTACGGCGGCGTGCTGACCACGATGGCGGTCGCCGAAGAACCGCGCGTCAAGGAGCTGCTCGGCATCCCGGGCGATTACGCGATCGCGGCGCTGTTACCGATTGGCAAACCGGTGACACAGGTCAAGAAGCTCACGCGCAAACCCGTTTCGGAGTTCGCCACCAAGGACCGTTTCGACGGAGAGCCGCTGTAGCGACCTACGTCCTGGCCGGCTTGGCCGCCGCCTTCCCCCGGTCGCTGCGCTCCTGCCCCCGGGCGGCCTTCATCTGCTTCTTATACGACCGCACCTTCTCCAGCGAGCCCGCATCGACGATATCGGCCACCGAAAGATACGTGCCCGCCTTGCCGTAGTCGCCCGCGGCCTCGCGCCATCCCTTCGGCGTCACGCCGTACTGTTTGCCCAACAGCGCCAAGAAGATTCGCGCCTTCTGGTCGCCGAAGCCGGGCAACTCGTTGAGCCGCCGCAGCACCTCGGCGCCGTCGGGTTCGCCTCCGGCCCATACCGCAGCGGCATCACCGTGGTACCGGTCGACGATGATCTGTGCCAACGCCTGGATGCGTTTCGCCATGGATCCCGGAAACCGGTGGACGGCAGGGCGTTCCGAACACAGCGCAGCGAACTTCTCCGGGTCGTAGTCGGCGATGTCGCGGGCGTCGACACCGCCCATGCGATCGGCGATCTTCTTCGGGCCAGCGAAGGCCACCTCGAGCGGAATCTGCTGGTCGAGCAACATGCCGACCAACAACGCGAATGGATTCGACTCGAGCAGTGCATCGGCCGCCGGATCCTGGACAAGTTGCAGTTTCGCCACGACGACAGTCTAGATCGGCGGTTTGGCCGCACTTCCGGCCGGGAACCCTTTCCTGTGAGCTAGGTCTCAGTATGCTGTGACTCGCAAATTTCAGATCGAGGTCAGGAGTCCGCGTTGTCCGATACCGACCTTCCGCCCGCAGCGCCCGCACCGTCTGTGGGTGGTCATCAATTCATTGCCATCCAGGCCAGTCCAGAGTTCCAGGAATTGCGGAACAGGTTGCGCCGCTTCGTCTTTCCGATGACCGCGGTCTTCCTCCTCTGGTACTTCGCATATGTGCTTCTCGGCGCGTTCGCCCACGACTTCATGGCCACGAAGGTCTGGGGCAACATCAACATCGGCATTCTGATCGGCCTCGGCCAGTTCGTCACCACTTTCCTGATCACCTTCATCTACGTCCGGTTCGCGAACCGTGAACTTGACCCGCGCGCCGAAGCCATCCGCTCCGAGTTGGAGGGCGACGTCGCGTGAGCACCCACATCCTCGCCGCCGAGGGCGAGACCATAGGAAATCCCGTCGCCAACATCGGGATCTTCACGCTGTTCGTCGCGGTCACCCTCTACATCGTGATCCGCGCCAGCAAGAAGAACGCAACCGCGGCCGAGTTCTTCACTGCCGGGCGCTCTTTCACCGGCCCGCAGAACGGCATCGCCATCTCTGGCGATTACTTGTCGGCGGCCAGCTTCCTGGGCATCGCCGGCGCCATCGCCGTCTACGGATACGACGGCTTCCTGTACTCGATCGGCTTCCTGGTCGCCTGGCTGGTCGCGCTGCTGTTGGTCGCCGAATTGCTGCGCAACGCAGGCAAGTTCACGATGGCCGACGTGCTGAGCTTCCGGCTCAGGCAGCGTCCGGTCCGCCTCGCCGCGGCCCTGACGACCCTTGCGGTGTGCCTCTTCTATCTGCTGGCCCAGATGGCGGGCGCGGGCGGGCTGGTGGCCTTGCTGCTCAACGTCTCGAGCGATATCGGCCAAGCCGTCGTGATCGCCGTCGTCGGCCTGCTGATGATCGTCTACGTGCTCATCGGCGGAATGAAGGGCACGACGTGGGTGCAGATCATCAAGGCGGTGCTGCTGATCGGCGGCGCTGCGATGATGACTGTCTGGGTGCTGGCCAAGTTCGGTCTCAACTTTTCCGAAATGCTCGGCGCTGCACAGTCCGCCGTCTCCGGATCGTCGAACGAAGCCGTCGCCGGGCGTGACGTGCTGGCGCCAGGCGCCCAGTACGGCGCCAGCCTGACGTCGCAGATCAACTTCGTTTCGCTGGCGCTGGCGCTGGTGCTCGGCACCGCGGGGCTCCCGCATGTGCTGATGCGCTTCTACACGGTGCCGACCGCCAAGGAAGCCCGCCGTTCAGTGGTGTGGGCGATCGTCCTGATCGGCGCCTTCTATCTCTTCACCCTTGCACTGGGCTACGGCGCGGCGGCACTCGTCGGGCCCGATGTGATCCTCGCGGCGCCGGGTGCGCAGAATTCGGCTGCTCCACTGCTGGCCTTCGAACTGGGCGGCGTCGTCCTGCTCGGAATCATCTCGGCGGTGGCGTTCGCGACGATCCTCGCCGTCGTCGCGGGCCTCACCATCACCGCGGCGACGTCGTTCGCGCACGACATTTACGCCAGCGTGCTCAAGAGCCACGACGTGACCGAGAGCGAGCAGGTTCGGGTATCCCGCATCACCGTCGTGGTGATCGGAATTCTCTCGATGCTGTTGGGTATCCTCGCCGCCGAACAGAACATCGCGTTCCTGGTGGCGCTCGCCTTCGCGGTGGCGGCCGCCGCCAACCTGCCGACGATTCTCTATTCGCTGTACTGGCAGCGGTTCAACACCCGAGGCGCGCTATGGAGCATGTACGGCGGATTGATCTCGACGGTCGTGCTGATCGTCTTCTCGCCCGCGGTGTCGGGCGCGAAGACGGCGATGATGCCGAGCGTGGACTTCGCGTGGTTCCCGCTGGCCAATCCTGGCATCGTGTCGATCCCGCTCGCGTTCATCCTCGGCATCGTCGGCACGCTGAGCTCGCCCGAGCGCGGTGATCCCGAGTTGAATGCCGAGTTCGAGGTGCGCGCGCTGACGGGGGTGGGCGCTGAGAAGGCGGTCACAACGCACTGATCACGGAATACTTCTGTGATGTCAGTAGGCTGAATGACGACGTGCTCGAAACTCTGCGCCGAAATCGCTACGCATTCGCTCTGCTGGCATATGCCTTTGCCGCGATCATGGTGGGCACCACGCTTCCCACGCCGATGTACTCGCTTTACGCGGACCGCATGCATTTCGGCGTGTTGACTACCACCGTCATCTACGCCACCTACGCGTTCGGGGTGCTGTTCGCCCTTCTGGCCTTCGGCCGGTGGTCGGACGCCATCGGGCGGCGGCCGCTGCTGTTGGCAGGCACCTTGTTCGCGCTCGCCAGCGCGGCGGTGTTCTTGGCCGCCGATTCTGTGCCGCTGCTGCTCGTGGGCCGCGTCTTGTCCGGGCTGTCGGCGGGCATCTTCACCGGCACCGCCACCGCCGCGGTCATCGAAGCGGCACCGCCGAATTGGCACAACCGCGCCGCCGCGGTGGCAACTGCCGCCAACGTCGGCGGTCTTGGCGGCGGCCCGTTGCTCGCCGGCCTGCTGGTCCAGTACGCACCCGAGCCCCTCCATCTGACATTCATCGTGCACATCGGACTGGTTCTGTTGGCCGCGATCGCGGTTCTGGTGGTGCCGGAGACCTCCGAGCGCACAGGAACGATCGGGCTGCAACGGCTTGCGGTGCCGCCCGAGGTTCGCGGCGTATTCACGATTGCAGCCATCGCCGCGTTCGCCGGCTTCGCGGTCACGGGACTGTTCGCCTCGGTCGCGCCGGCATTTCTGTCCGATGTCATCGGTGTCGTCAACCATGCGGTGGCCGGGGCGGTCGCGTCCGCGGTGTTCGTAGCGTCCGCGGTCACCCAGTTGTTCGCGGGGCGAATCGCGCCGAAGCGCGCGCTGGTGGTGGGCTGCGCGACCCTCGTCGCAGGCATGATCATTCTGGCTGTGGCGCTGCAGCTTTCGTCGCTGTGGGGACTTGTCGCCGCAGCCGTCGTCGGTGGTGTCGGCCAAGGCATCTGCTTCAGCCGCGGCCTGGCCGCCGTATCCGAACGCACACCGGCGGGTCGGCGGGCCGAAATCAGTTCCGCGTACTTCGTCGTCGCCTACGTGGCGATCTCTCTGCCCGTGATCGGCGAAGGTCTATGCGCCCGGCTGTGGGGGTTGCGGACGGCGGGGGTCAGTTTCGCGGTCGCGGTGGCCGTCTTGGCGATGATCTGCCTCATCGCGATCGTGGTCCGAGAGTCGCGCAAGGTTACCGCCGACGCAATTTGAGTGCTTCTACTCAGAAGCTCACACGCAGGTCAGACCTAGATTTGCGGGGTGACGGTTGCAGCACTGTTCCCTAGCCCGGCCGAGGCCGAGGCGAACACGCCCTCGACGAGAGACCGCGCCATCGACGTCATCCGGATCGTGTCGCTGGTCGGCGTGGTAGTCGGACACACGATCGTGGCCACGAGCATCATCCGCGACGACGTCTTCTTCTGGAGCAATCTGCTCACCGAGTCCGTCGTCTTCCAGGCTCTGACCTGGGTGTTCCAGATCATGCCGCTGTTCTTCTTTGCCGGCGTCGCGGCGTGCGTCGACTCTTGGCACCCCGGCGACAGTTGGGGCAATTGGCTGATGCGGCGATGCACCCGGCTGTACCGGCCGGTCTTTTACTACCTGACATTCTGGATCTCTGCGCTGGCGATTCTGCGCTACTTCCTGCCCGAGCATGTCTACGAACCCGTCGCCGGGATCTCGATTCAGCTGCTGTGGTTCCTCGGCGCCTACGTCCTTGTGCTGGCGGCCGTCCCGCTGCTGGCGCGCATCACCACAACCGGCCGTCTCGTCGGCGCGGTCGCGACAACGTATGCGGTCATCGCGGTGATCGACGCGATCCGCATCCACCTCGACGCGCCGCCGGCCCTGGGCTACCTGAACCTGGTCGCCTGGCTGATCCCCGGCATGCTCGGCGTCGCCTACCGCCGCCACCTTCTACGGCCCCGCGCCGCACTGATGCTCGGTGCGGTGATGCTCGCCGCGAACCTCGCGCTGATGGGGGCGGGTCCGTACGAACTGAGCCTCGTCGGCATCGAGACCCAGCAGCTGAAGAACATGACGCCGCCGTCACTATTGCTGGCCGGGCATGCAATCATGATGTGCGCGTTCGCGATTGCCGCGACGCCGGCGATAGCGCGATGGGCGCAGCGGCCGCGCGTGTGGTGGCTGACCGCGATCGGCAACTCCGGCGCGATGACGCTGTACCTGTGGCACATCCCGCTGCTGCTGGGGACGCATCTGATGTTCGACTACCTCGGCCATCCGCGGTATGACGCGGGCGCTCCTTCCTTCATCGCGCTGAGCATCCTGCAGTTGGCCATCATGGCCGGACTCGTCGCGGTGGCATTCGTCGCGCTACGCCCACTGGAGAACAATCCGCTACCGCTGTGGGACGGCGGCTTCGTCGCCGCGACAGGCTCACGCAGCGCGGCGGTCGGCACACTGCTGTGCGTGGCGGGTGCGGCGACGCTGGTGTCGGTCGGCTGGGGTCTGAAGGGGCCCGGGCTCTACTGCATGGCGGCGATGCTGGCGGCGCTGGCCGCGGCGAGGTTCCTGGCCACCGATCGACCCGTCGCCGCTCAGCGCGTCTGTGCGGCCAGCTTGCCGGCGAGCACCAGGTAGGTGGCCCCGAAGCTGCGGCGCGCCCACGCCACGATGCGCGGCCGCGAGAACACCTTCGTCCGGACCGCGGCGGCGAACACCCCGTAGAGGCTGAACACCACAAGGGTCACCGCCATGAAGACCGCGCTGAGATACACCATGAGCGGCACCGCGCCGGCACTATCGGCGGGTACGAACTGCGGCAGGAACGCGAGGAAGAAGATCGTCAGCTTGGGGTTGAGGGTGAAACCCCGGCCGCCAGGGTGTAGAGGACCCCCGCGCCCGGCATCGCGACGACGATGAGGGTCGTCAGCAGGAATTCCGGCGTCACCTGTCGCTCTGCTCCTCGCGTGCGCGGGACCTAACCGCTCTTGCGGCGGAACTCCCGGCGGTTCTCTAACGGCCCGTGCGCGCGGGGCTGCTTTCTTCCGCCGTCTTTGTGATCGGCTCCCCCGGCCGACTGCGCCTTTTTCTTCTCCAACGCTTCCCGGAACCTTCGCTTGGTGTCGTCTTCCGGTGATTTAGCCATAGCGGCAGCTTAGCGCGGCCGCCCCAACGCCGTCGCGGGCTTTTCTCCCGCCTCAGCGCTTACCGGGCGGCATGCCGTAAAGATGTGAGATCGTCAGCGTCATCAGGACCCGGCGATCGTCGACCATTGCCCGTCGATAGTCGTCCCAGTCGGGATGCTCACCAGCGATGTTGCGGTACAAGGCAATCAGTGCCTCGACGGTGTCGTCGTGTTGGGACGCCGCAGGCGGGGTGAGGATGGCGTTCCCCTCAGCCACCGCGTACGACCAACCGTCGTCGCTGCTGACGTGCAGCGACGCCCGCGGGTCCCTACGCAGATTGCGGGTCTTGGCACGCGGTTCGGTGATCGACGCCTGAACGGTGAGGTTCCGCGGGTTGAAGTGGTACGAGACGTTGGACAGCTGCGGTCGTCCGTCCCGTTTGATGGTGGCCAGCACGCCGAGCGCGTTGTTGCTGATCACTGCGAGCAACTTGTCGTCGAACACCTGGCGCACCATTCCCCGAGCCTACGTCGGTCGCCACCGGGGGCCGACCCGATTCGCGGGGCGTACCTACTATGGGCCAATGGTCTTAATCGGCGGTGACACCCTCGAAGATGTCTCGGCGACCACGCTGTGGACCCTGCACAACCGCGACACCGAAGCCAAGCGGTCCGACGGCGTGATGCGCGACTTCCTCACCGCATACCCGAGGGCATCGGCGGTGGCCCTCGCCGAAGGGCTGCAGACCAGCTTCTGGCGGTTGGACGCCGAGGGCTGCGCCGACGAATTGACTTGGTATTCCGTGGATTCGCCATTGGTGATGGCCTTGCGCGCGCAGTTGCTTCCGCACGACGACGTATCATGCTGCCGCCCGGCCGCGGCTTGTTCAAGGTGGCCGCGTGGCAACCGGCCCAGCATCGCGCTGCTGGAGTTCGGCCGGTGACGCGGTATGCGGCGTTTCTGCGCGGGGTGAACGTCGGCGGCGTCAACCTCAAGATGGCCCAGGTGGCCGCCGCGCTGCAGGGCGCCGGGTTCCAGAACGTCAAGACGATCTTGGCTAGCGGTAACATCTTGCTGGACAGTCGATCTGGCGTCGACGCCGTACGCAAGAAGGCCGAGAAGGCGCTACGCGACGAATTCGGCTACGACGCCTGGGTGCTGGCCTACGACCTGTCCACCGTGAAGGCGATATCCGACAAGTACCCGTTCGAACGCGAAGTCGAGGGCCACCACAGCTACGTCACGTTCGTCACTGACCCCGACGTGCTCGACGAACTCGCCGCCCTCGCCAAGGCCGCCGGTCCGGACGAGAAGATCAAACGGGGCAAGGGCGTCATCTACTGGCAGGTCCCCAACAAGGGCACGCTGGACACCACGATCGGCAAGACGATGGGCAACAAGCGCTACAAGTCGTCGACGACCACCCGCAACCTGCGAACCCTGGACAAGGTGCTGAAATGAGCAAAATGGACGGCTCCGCGCTGACCGGGGTGTCCGAAACGGCGCTGCTCACATTGCTGGTGCGGGCCAACGAGGCGCGCAGACCCGACTCGATAATCGACGACCCGATGGCGATCAAGCTGGTCGACGCGATCGATTACGACTGGGCGAAGTTCGGCTTCACCCATCGCCAGGACATGGCGCTGCGGGCGCTCACTTTCGACAAGTACACCCAGCGCTACCTCGTCGACCATCCATCGGGCACCGTCGTTGCGCTTGCCGAGGGGCTGCAGACCAGCTTCTACCGGCTGGGCGCATCGGGCGTCGGCGACGAGTTTCGTTGGGTGACTGTCGATCTACAGCCGATCATCGAGCTACGCGACCGGCTGCTGCCGCATTCGGATCGGGTGACGATGATCGCGCAATCGGCGCTGGACTTCAGCTGGATGGACCGGATCGACCCCTCGGACGGGGTGTTCATCACCACCGAGGGCCTGCTGATGTATCTGCAGCCCGACGAGGCTCTCGGCCTGATCGCCGAATGCGCCAAGCGATTTCCCGGCGGGCAGATGATGTTCGATCTGGCGCCGGCGTTTTTCGCCTCGTGGATACGCCGCGGTTCGCGGGTGGCGATGCGCTACCGGGTACCGCCGATGCCGTTCACCCTGTCGCCGTCAAAAATCGCAAACCTGGCCAACACGGTGCCCGGGATCCGCGCCGTGCACGATCTGCCGATGGTGCCCGCCCGCGGCAAAGTGCTCAACGGGCTGATGTGGACGTTGCAGCGGGTTCCGCTGCTCGATTCCGTGCGGCCGGTCGTCACCCTGCTCGAGTTCGGCTAACGCTGGCCGAACGCCGCCTCGACGTACTTGAGCGCCTCATCCTTCTCGATGCCCAGCGCCTTCGCGGCAGTCGCGTAGGTGTGTGCGGCGGTCGCCATCGCCGCGTCCGCGGGATCGGTGCGCGCGACGAAAGTGCCGAAACGGCCCCGGGTTTCGAGGACTCCGGCCGACTCCAGCTCACGGTACGCGCGAGCGACGGTGTTGACCGCCATGCTCAGTCGTCCCGCTAACTCGCGCACCGTCGGCAAGCGCGTGCCCGGCGGAAGCCGGCCACTGCGAATTCCGTCGATGATCTGACTTCTCAGCTGGTCGAATAGCGGCTTACTAGCGTGCGGATCAGCCTGAACCCATTCCCCCAAATCGGCCACGTGCCCAGTATCGCGCATACCCGTTAGTTTGGTGGTGTGCAATTGACGGTCCTCAGCGGGGCAGGTATCTCCGCCGAGAGCGGGGTTCCGACATTTCGCGACGTCGAGACCGGATTGTGGGCGAAAGTCGACCCCTACGAGATCTCGAGCGAACACGGCTGGCGCAGACATCCGGAGAAGGTCTGGGCGTGGTACCTGTGGCGGCACTACCTCATGCAGGGGGTCGACCCCAACAACGGCCACCTAGCCGTCGCGGCGTGGCAGGACCACGCCGAGGTGCACGTCGTCACCCAGAACGTCGATAACCTGCACGAACGTGCCGGCAGCCAGCGGGTCTACCATCTTCACGGCAGCCTGTTCGAATTCCGTTGCGACCGTTGTCAACGCGAATATCACGGGGCATTGCCCGACATGCCGGAGCCGGTCGAGAGGGTGGCGCCGCCAAAATGTCAGTGCGGAGGCCTGATCAGGCCGAACGTGGTGTGGTTCGGCGAGCCACTGCCCGACACCGCATGGCAGAAATCGGTCGATGCGGTCAACAACGCCGATGTGGTGATCGTGGTGGGGACCTCCTCGATCGTCTACCCAGCCGCGGGCCTGCCTGAATTGGCGCTGGCCAATGGCATACCGGTGATCGAGGTGAACCCAGAGCGGACGCCGCTGTCCAACGCCGCGACCGCCACCGTACGAGAGACCGCAGCAGGCGCGCTGCCGACACTGCTACAGCGCCTCCCCTCGCTGCTCGGCTAGCTCCCCTTTTCCTAGGCCGGCTTCAGCGCGCGGCCGATCGTGTACTCGGCCACCGGCGTGGGAAACCACGCCGGCAGCGCAGGCTCGCTGCGCGTGCGGTCCACTGCGAAGCCCGCGCCGACGATCGATGCTTCGGTGTCGCGGTGGGTGTGGCAGTTGCCCATCAAGCGCGGCCACACGGTGGCATCGGCGACCTTCTGCAGCCGCCCGCGCAGGCCGGGGCTCCCGACGTGCTCGAGATAGCGCAGTTCACCGCCCGGCCGAACGAGCGAAAACACCTGTCGCAGAACGGTATCTGGATCGTTAATCGAGCACAGCACCAACGAGCAGACAACAGCGTCAAACGGCTTCCCGTCGGTGTCGATCAGGAACTTCTCGACGGTGCCTGTGGTCACGGTGACGGGGACTGGCGCCTTCGCCGCCACTTCCCGTGCCCGCGGCGCCAGCCGTCGCTCGGGCTCGACGGCGACCACCTCGGTCACCCCGGCCGGGTAGTACGCGAAGTTCGTCCCCGTACCCGCACCGACTTCGAGCACTCGGCCGGACAGGCCGGTGAGGTTCTCGGTGCGCAGGCGCTGAATCTCCTCGGTCTCGTGGTTCGACAAAAACGTCCACAGCCGGGCGAAGAACGGATTGTCTGTGGTTTCGTCGGCGTTGGTCACGACTTCCTTTCCGGCGGTTGGCGATTCAGCAACCACTCGACGGTCTGCTGAGGTGTCGTATTGTCATCCTCGACCAGTCCGAGCACGATGTGGCCGAGACACGCCGCCGACAACGTCCGGTCGGCGAACTCCTCGACATCACCCCATGGCAGATAAGGCTTCGAGATCAGCAGGGCCGCAACACCGTGGGCGGCGGTCAGCAGCTGCAGCGCCGCCACGGTTGGGTCCCCGGGCGGATAGACGTCCTGCTCGATCAACAGCTCCACCGAATTGCGCAGATGCTGGAACGCCGAGCTGTTCAGCGTCATGTCGACGTCGCTGCCAGGCCGCCCCTCGCCCATAGTGGCGATTCGGTACAGCTCCGGGGTTTGCATCGCGAAGCGGACATAGGCGAGGCCCTGCGCGCGTAGCACCTCGACGGTCGACGGCTGATCGGCGGAGACCCGCTGCATCTCCTCGTCGAGCTTCGCGAAGTACCGAGCGCACACCGCATCCAGTAGGGCGTCCTTATCGGCGAAGTGCAGATAGATCGACGGCGGCGTGACGCCGACACGCTGCGCCACCGACCGGATCGACACGGCCTTCGCGTGCCCGGTCTCCAGTACCAACTCGGTGGTGGCGTCGAGGATTTCGTCTCGGAGCTGCTCACCCGAACCGCGGGGTGCGCGCCGACGCTTGCGGGGCTGCAGGGACATCGTCAATTAGATTCCGCCACCGAGACCGCGGTCCGCTCCAGTTTCTCGGCAGGCGGAATCAGGTCGTCGTTCGATTCGCTGAAGCCGATTCGTTCGTGCAGGCGGGCCAGCGGCTTGGGCGCCCACCAGTTCCAGCGGCCCAGCACGTGCATGAAGGCCGGCACAAGCGCCATCCGCACGAGCGTCGCGTCGACCAAGATCGCCAGTGTCAGACCCACACCGAACATCCGCATGAACGCCACCTGGGCGGCCATCAGAGCGGCGAACGATATCGACATCACCAACGCGGCTGCGGTCACCACCCTGCCTGTGCGGGCCAGGCCCCGCGCGACAGCTTCGTCGTTGTCTGCCCGCGTCCGCCCCGGTGACGACAGCCAGTACTCCCGGATCCGGCTGACAAGGAACACCTCGTAGTCCATGGACAGCCCGAACGCGATGCAGAACAACAGCACCGGCATGTTGGCGACCAGAGTCCCCGTTGGCGTGGTGCCCAGGGCGCCAAGATGGCCCTCCTGGAAAATCCACACCAGGGCGCCGAACGCTGCCGTCAGCGATAACACGTTGAGTACCAAGGCCTTCAGCGGCAGGACCACGCTGCCCGTCAGTAGGAACAGCAGTACGAACGTGATCGCGGCGATCACCGTCAGCACGAGCGGGAGCCGTTCGGTGATGCCCATCGAGCTGTCCTGGTTGGTCTGCGCGAGGCCGGTCAGTTGCACGGGCTTACCGTCGGGGGTGCTCACCGCTCCGAGCCGGTCGAGTTGCGACTCTGACGCGTCGGAGAACAGCGGCGCATTGCTGCCGACGGTCAGAAACGCGCTGCCGTCCTTCAATCCCGTTGCGGCCGTGGGCGGTCCGGCAGGCCTGCCATCGATGAACGTTCCCACCGGCGACGAGACCGACGACACGTCCGGAACCTGTGAGAGTTCGCCCGCGTACCGGCCGAGGTCCTGCGGCGTTATGCCCGTTGCGTCGGGAAGGACGACGGTCACGTTGCGCGCCGAATCCACCGCGAAGTCGTTGCGCATCTGGTCGCCGACCTCACGGGCCGACAACGAGCCTGGCAGCACGCGGTCGTCGGGGAAGCCCCACCTGGCATTGAGGAACGGCGCGCCGAGCAGTAGCAGGAGAGTGACGATCGCGAGACCGATCGGAATCGACCGGCGCATAACGAATTTGGTGGACCGGTACCAGAAGTTCTCCTCCACGGCCTTGGGCGCAGGTTCGGGACGTCCGAGTATCCGCCGGATCAGGCGCCGCACATCCATCGCGTCGAGCCGATCGCCGAGCAGCACGATCGCTGCGGGGGCCACCACGACCGCCGCGACGGCCGCGAATGTCACCACCGCAATTCCGGCGTACGCGAACGACTTCAGGAAATACATCGGGAACAGCACCATCGCGACCATCGAAAGCGCGACCGTCAATGCCGAGAACAACACGGTCCGCCCGGCTGTGACCATGGTGCGCATCAATGCCTCGTCCCGCTCAGACCCCGCGGCCAGTTCGTCGCGGTACCGGCTCACGATCAGCAGCGTGTAGTCGATCGCCAGCGCGAGCCCCATGGCGACGCTCAGGTTGAGCGCGAAGATCGACACGTCGGTGATGAAGGTGATCGCATGCAGCACCGCCATTGACCCGAGGATCGCGAACGCGCCGACGGCCAGCGGCAGCGCGGCGGCCAGCAGGCCACCGAACACCCAGACGAGCACCACGAAGCTCAGCGGAATCGCGATCGATTCCATCAACAGCAGGTCTTTTTCACTCTGGCCGTTGATCTGCACATAGATCATCGCCTCGCCGCCGGCGCGCACGGTGACACCGTCTCGGTCGCGGACGAGCCGTTCGGTGAGCTCCTTCGTGTACTTCTGCGCATCGGTCTCGCCTCCGGTGACGCTGGCGACGATCAATCCGGTCTCGCCGTCCTTGCTGACGAGTGCCGGGGCGGCGTTCTCTGGCGCGGTCCACGCCGAGGTCACCTCGGCCACATGCGGCGACGCCTGCAGCTGCGCGACGATATCGGTGCCGACGGCCCGCGACTCGGGGCTCTGTGCGCCGCCATCGGAGGTCACGCTGATGATGAGCTCCATATCGCCCTGACCGAATTTGTCGACCAGCAGCTTGCTTGCCTTCGCGGACTCCGACGTCGGGTCCTGGAATCCGCCCGCGGACAGGCTTTTGGTGACCGGAATGCCGAAGATGCCTGTGACCACCATGACCAACAGCGCGATGACGATGATCCGCTTCGGGGCCCTGATGGCCATCCGGGCGATCTGTTGCAGCACGTCATCTCCTTCACAGCGGTCCGATACAAGATATCGCCGGTAAGTTATCTACGATAACCTACCTACGTCAACGTCCTTTCCTGATAACCACGTCCCATGCCGTCGAATCGTTCAGCCGACGAATTCACGATGAGTTTTTGGATACGTGCGAGTCGACAAGGCATGAGCACCGCATCAGCAGGATCGTCACCGGCCACTACGCTCGACGGCGTGGCGACCACCGAAACCACGTCAACCACCACGACATTGACCGATCTGGGTCTGCTGATCCTGCGCTTCGGGGTCGGCGCCGCGATGATCCAGGCCGGGCTGATCAAGGCCTTAGACTTCAGCGCCACCGCGGGCTTCATGGAGGCCGGCGGCTGGAACATGCCGACCGTCGCCGCCCTGATGGTGACCGTCGCCGAGACGGTCGGCGGGATCGGGCTCATCCTCGGTGTCCTGACCCCATTGGCCGCATGTGCGGTCGTCGGCGCGATGATCTGCGCGTGGGCGGTGAATGTCTCGCAGGGCGCCTTTTGGTCGGAGCCGTTCAACGTGCCGTTCCTGCTCTTCGTCGGCGCCACGACGCTGCTGTTCACCGGCGCGGGGGCCTACTCCGTGGACGCGAAGGCGCTCGGCAGGGTGCGCTGGTCCCCGAAAATTGCGGTCGGATTGCTCGTGCTGGCGTTCGCCGTGGCGATCCTGACTTGGATTGTGTTGAACGGCACAAATCCGATTCACTTCAGCTCACCGGCGTAATCGCAGGTCAGCTACTCGCCAGTAACCCGCGACCCTACCCGGCGGTAAGAATTGCCACGATTTTCCGAATCGTGACTCAATGATTCCTTAATGGTGACCCATACGCTCGGTCACATGTGGATCGACGACACCAGTGCTGATGTCATCAAGGTTGATTTCGAGGCGCTCTACCACGGCGATGTCCTGGTCGAGGGTGACACCTCGGAGCAGCTTGACGACGGTCAGCAGCTGCCAACCGCGGTCTGAGGCAACGCGCTCGCATCGAGCGCGTTGACCCGTCAGACAGTTTGCCCCGTCCGGGGCCTCGTTGACCTTTGTTGTTCTGAAAATCCGGTCCGTTCGCCTATGCGACATTCTCTTCTGCCGACACGTCGACCATGTCGGCCAGCCGTTCGATGATGAGCTCCTCGGCGTCGGCGACGATGCGAGACACCAACTCTTCGCACGTCGGGATGTCGTTGATCAAGCCCATCGCCGTGCCGACCGACCAAATGCCTGCGTCCAGGTCGCCGATCTCGTAGACCTTCACTCCGCGGGAGCCCGCGACCAGGTCTTTCACGTCCTCGAACTGACCGCCGTTGTTGAGGATCTGCACCACCTCACGCGACACCGCATTGCTCGCGACGCGCGCGGTATTGCGCAGCGGCCGGAAGATCATCTCGGTATCGAGCTCGGTGCCCGCGACGATGGCTTCCTTGACCTTCTGATGTATCGCCGACTCGGCCGTGCACATGAACCGCGAGCCCATGTTGATGCCGTCGGCACCCAAGGCCAGTGCTGCCACCAGGCCGCGGCCGTCGGCGAAGCCACCGGAGGCGATCATCGGGATGTCGATCTTGGCCGCCGCCGCGGGGATCAGCACCAGGCCGGGGATGTCGTCCTCGCCGGGATGGCCCGCACACTCGAAGCCGTCGATGCTGATGCCGTCGACGCCCAGGCTCTGCGCCTTCACCGCATGACGTACCGACGTGCACTTGTGCAGCACCTTGATCCCGTTCTCGTGGAACATCGGTAGGTGCGGGGCCGGGTTGGACCCGGCGGTCTCCACGATCTTGATACCCGCTTCGACGATCACCTGCCGGTACTCGTCGTACGGCGGCGGGTTGATCGTCGGCAGAATCGTCAGGTTCACCCCGAACGGCTTGTCGGTCAGATCGCGGCACTTGGCGATCTCCTTGGCCAGGTCGGCAGGCGTCGGCTGGGTCAGCGCGGTGATGAAACCCAGCGCACCCGCATTCGCCACGGCCGCCACGAGTTCCGCGCGACCCACCCACTGCATACCACCCTGCACAACCGGGTGCTCGATCCCGAACGTCTCGGTGAACTTCGTCCTAATCGTCATCGGTGCTGTCTCTCCCCTGCACTTCGTGCGTGGCCCCTCTTCGCGCAAGCGCTCATCGGGGAGCCATCCTGATCGCGCCGTCGAGACGGATCACCTCGCCGTTCAGCATCGGGTTCTCCACGATGTGCACGGCAAGCGCGCCGTACTCGTCGGGGTCACCGAGGCGGGCCGGGTGGGGCACCTGCTTGCCCAGCGAGGCCTGCGCCTCCTCGGGAAGCGAACCCAGCAGCGGGGTCTTGAACAGGCCGGGGGCGATGGTCACCACCCGGATCAGGTCGCGGGAGAGGTCGCGCGCGATCGGCAATGTCATGCCGACGACGCCGCCCTTCGACGCCGAATACGCCGCCTGGCCGATCTGGCCTTCAAACGCCGCGACCGACGCGGTGTTGATGATGACGCCGCGCTCACCGTCGATCGGTTCGGTCTTGGCGATGCGCTCCGCCGACAACCGCAGCACGTTGAAGGTGCCGATCAGGTTGACCTCGATGACCTTCTTGAAGCCGTCGAGCGGGAACGGGCCGTCCTTGCTCAGAGTCTTGATCGCGTTGCCGATGCCCGCGCAGTTGACATTGATGCGCAGCGGGCCGATCTTCTCGGCCGCATCGAGGGCCGCGCTGACCGCGTCCGGATCGGTGACGTTGGTCTCGACGAACTGGGCGCGATCGCCGAGTTCTGAGACCGCGTCCTTACCCTTTAGGTCGACGACGACCACCGAGGCGCCCCTGTCGAGCAGTCGCCTGGCGGTCGCCAGGCCGAGGCCGGAGGCTCCCCCGGTGACGATAGCTACGGCGTCTTTGATCTCCACTTAATGCGTTCCTTCCTATTTCCAGTCGCGCAGAACGGATTCGATGTCCGCGCCCGGCTCGCCCAGCGGCTTCGGGGTGGACGGCGCGCTGCGGGAAAACCGCGGCGCGGGTGACGGCAGCAGGATGTCGCCGTCGAGATAGAACGTGTCGCGTTCCGCAATGTGCGGTTCGTTCTGCACCTCGGCGAACGACAGCACGGGCGTGGCGCAGGCATCGGTGCCTGCGAACACATTGGCCCAGTGGTCGCGATCCTTCGACGCGAACACTTCGGCGATCCGGGCGCGCAACTCGGGCCACCGACTGACGTCCTGCTGCGCGGGCAGATCCTCACCGTCGAGGCCGAGACCCGTGAGCAGCTCCGCGTAGAACTGCGGCTCGATCGAGCCGATTGCCATGTAGCGGCCGTCGGCACACTCGTAGGTGTCGTAGTACGGTGCGCCGCTGTCGAGCATGTTGGTGCCGCGCTCGTCGGACCAGAGCCCGCCCGCGCGCATCCCCCACATCATCGCCATCAGGATGTTGGAGCCGTCGATCATCGCCGCGTCCACCACCTGGCCCTTGCCGGAGGTCTGCCGTTCCCAAAGCGCCGCGAGGACGCCGACGATCAGGAACATCGAACCGCCGCCGAAGTCGCCGGTCAGGTTGAGCGGCGGGACCGGACGCCCGCCCTTGTGGCCGATGGAGTGCAGCAGGCCATTGAGCGAGATGTAGTTGATGTCGTGGCCGGCCTGCTGGCTGCGCGGGCCGGTCTGGCCCCAGCCCGTCATCCGCGCGTAGACCAACCGCTCGTTGACCTTCGCGCAGTCCTCGGGACCGAGGCCCAGCCGCTCGGTGACACCGGGCCGATAGCCCTCTATCAGCACGTCAGCCTTGGCCACCAGGGCCAGCACCTGTTCCCGGCCTTCGTCGGACTTCAGGTTGGCCGCCACCGCACGCCGGTTGCGATTCATGGCCTCGTGGCTGCCCTTCGGCACTCCCCCGGTTCCGCCGGGGCGCTCGACGCGCACCACGTCGGCGCCCAGGTCGGCGAGGATCATCGCCGCGTGCGGACCGGGGCCGATGCCGGCCAGCTCCACAATCCGCAATCCCTGCAGTGGTCCCGCCATTCGAAGAACCCGCTTCCCGTAGTTGACCGCGACATAGCTTACTTGTATAACCAAGTGGACCTCTAATCGCGGGCCTGCGTGGACCTCGTGCTCCTCACGTCCGCGCACGAATCTAAGGTTCAGCAATGACTATCGACTCCAGCACCGGAGCGTATGTGAGCGTCGACGGCCTCGAGGTGACCGCCGCCGACGGGGTGCTGTCGCTGATGCTGAACCGGCCCGACAGCCTCAATTCGTTGACCGCCACCATGCTCAACGGCATCGCCGACGCGCTGGACCGCGCCGCCACCGACCCGCACGTCAAGGTCGTGAAGCTGGCCGGCGCGGGTCGCGGCTTCAGCTCCGGTGCGGGAATCGGTGCTGAGGATCAGGCCAAGAAGGCCGGCGGGCTGTCCGTGCTGGACGCAGCGAACCGGGCGATCCGTTCGATCGTGGCGCTGCCGCGCCCGGTGGTGGCCGTCGTGCAGGGTCCCGCTGCGGGTGTCGGTGCCTCGCTGGCGCTGGCGTGCGACGTCGTACTCGCGTCGGACAAGGGCTATTTCATGCTGGCCTTCACCAAGATTGGCCTGATGCCCGACGGCGGCGCATCGGCTCTGGTGGCGGCGGCCGTCGGGCGGATCCGGGCGATGCGCATGGCCCTGCTCGCGGAGAGGATCAACGCCGACGAGGCATTCCAGGCGGGGTTGGTGACCGCGGTCCATCCGGCCGACGAACTCGACGCCGAGGTGGACAAGGTGATCGCGACGCTGGTGCGCGGACCGGTCGTGGCGTTGGCGAGAACCAAGGACGCCATCAACGCGACGACGCTGACCGAACTCGAAGCCGCGCTCGAGCGCGAACACTCCGGCCAGGCGGCACTCCTGCGCGGCACCGACTACCGCGAGGGCATCAAGGCGTTCCAGGAACGGCGAGCGGCCAACTTCACCGACTCCTGACCATCACTACGCCCAAACTCACTTTTCGGCGTAAAAGTGTGAGTGCGGCGCGCCATTACGTCGATCTCGGCGGACGAAAATAGGTGGACGCGGCAGTCGCACATGGGCGACCATCTATCGCGTGAGCACGCAATTCGACATCCAGAAGCCGGTGGTCGACACCGGCCGATGGCGCGTGCTCGCACCATTCCAGTCCCGCGAGTACCGCCTGCTGATGGCCGCGGTGTCGCTGTCGATCTTCGCCGAAGGCATGTGGGCCGTCGTGATGGCGCTGCAGGTCATCGAGCTCAGCAACGACCCCGCTGCCCTGTCCCTGGTCGCCACATGTCTGGGTACGGGCCTTGTCGCGTTCCTGCTCATCGGCGGGCTGGCGGCCGACCGCGTCAACCAGCGCGCGATCATCATCGCGGTCGAGTTCGTCAACACGACCGTCGTTTCGGCGATCGCCGTGTTGGGACTCGTTGGTGCACTGCGCATCTGGCAGATGGCGGTGGCAGCGGCGGCGTTGGGCATCGCTGCGGCGTTCTTCTTTCCGGCCTACAGCGCGCTGCTGCCCAGGATCCTGCCTGCCGACCAACTGCTCGCCGCCAACGGCGTCGAAGGCGTTGTGCGCCCGATATTCCAGCGCGCCGTCGGGCCCGCCATCGCGGGCATGCTGGTGGGTGCCACGTTCCCAGCACTGGGATCCGTTGCGGTGGCCGTGTTGTTCGCGATCGGTCTTGTGCTACTGGTGGCCACCAGACCTGCGATGAAAACGCCTGTCCGCGAGCCGGATCAGGAGCGGCCGCAGATGCTGCGTGACCTGCGGGACGGCTTCGTCTTCATGTTGCGCACGCCGTGGCTGCTGTGGACCCTGCTCTTCGCGAGCATGTTCGTGCTTGTGGTGCTGGGTCCGATCGAGGTGCTGCTGCCGTTCATCGCCAAGGAACGGTTCGCCGACGGCGCGCGGACGTACGGCTTCATCCTGGCGTTCTTCGGGATGGGCAGCGCGTTGGGTGCACTCGCGGTGTCGTCGAGACGGCTACCCCGTCGCTACCTGTCGGTGATGATGGCGATGTGGAGTCTCGGCTCCGTCCCGTTGGTGATCGTCGGCGTCACGTCGTCGTTCCCGCTGATGGCCGTCGCGACGTTCATCATCGGCATCACCGACGGAGCGGGCATGGTCATCTGGGGCACGCTGTTGCAACGGCGGGTTCCGACGACGATGTTGGGCCGGGTGTCGAGCCTGGACTTCTTCGTCTCGCTGGCGTTCATGCCGGTGTCGTTCGCGATCGTCGGGCCGCTGTCGAAGGTCGTCTCGATGGAGACGATTTTCCTGGTGGCCGGCCTGGCACCCGTGGTGTTCGCTGCCATCGCGATGCGGGCGGCCCGGATGCGCAGGGACGAGTTGGCGAACCCGCTGCGTTAGACGCCGAAGACCGGCGGAAGTGCCAGCACCATGATCAGGCCCCACACCATGTGGGTGAGGATCGGTGCGAGCACTCCGCCGGTGGCGCGACGCTCGAACGCGCACACCGAACCCAAGATGACAGCGGCGAACGTCAGCATCGGGTTCAGCGTGGAGACACCGATGACGATCGTGTAGACGATCGTGGAAATGATTGCCGGATGGTGCTTTTCGAGTGACGAGTACAGCGCCCCGCGGAAAAAGAGCTCCTCGGCGAACCCGTTGATCACGGTGATCAGCACAACCAGCGGCAGGCTTCCCTGGGTAGCGAATTCGAGGACGTCGGCGGCGTAGTCCCGCAGCGGCGGAATCTCGCGGGCCACCAAGCCGCCGAGCACGAAGACGGCGCCGAGTGCGAGCCCGATGACAGTGCCGCTGATCACCGGGCGTTGGTTGCGGCCGAAGAACCGCACATGACCGAGATGCAACGGCCGCGACAGCAGCGCGCCGAACGCCCACACGCCCGCCAACGCGAACGTCAGACCGTAGAACGCGTCGTCGCCCGGATCGCGGGCGAGCGAATAGCCAAGCAGCGCGGCACCCACCACCGCTACGACGGCGACGACGATGCGCCGTCGCCGAACAACCGAAGGCGGTTCGTGGTAGGGGACTGGAACCCGGGTGAGGTTGTCTTTGAGTTCCTGAAGGAAGGGAGGACGCGTTGTGGGGTGTTCCGACATGGTCGGTTCTGTCATGCCGGGCGCACCTTCGGTGTGAGGTTGATCAGGGTGTCGAGCCCGGTCCGCAGAGCGCCGGCGACGGGTCCTGGTAGGGCGTTGAGCAGACCGAGCGCCGGCCTGGCGATCCGCGGCGTGACCGCCATGGCGACTTGCTGGATCCGGTGTGTGTCACCACCGGCCCACGACGGATCGGTGTCGGCGAGGTGATGTGGGTCGGCGAGTTCGTTGACGGGTCGAGCGTGTCCGTTGGACAACGACCGCTTGATGGCCTCGTCGATCGCGACCAAGCCGCCCGGCGGATCCGCGACCACCTCACGCAGGCCGTCGGACGCCCGCATCGGATGGTCAAGCGACTCAACGAGATCGGCAGCTAGGCTGCCCGGCACCGGCAATACGACAGCGGTCACCATCGACACCACGCCGGTATCCACTCCACGAATCGGCACACTAGCCCGCCACTTGCCAGTCGCGCGACCATATGCGGCCAACAGGCGGCGGTAAGTGGTCGATTCAGGACCGGAGATGTCGTATGCGCCGGCAGGCACTTGATCGCCGTCGGCCGCGGCCACGAGGTAGTAGAGCACGTCGCGAACGGAGATCGGGTCCATCGGGTTGTTCATCCACGCAGGCGACGGGATCAGCACAAAGCGATCTCCGACATAGCGCAACATCTCGAACGACGTCGATCCCGCCCCGATGATCATCGCCGCACCCAGCCAGACCACTTCCGGGCCGCCCGCGATGGTCAATGCGGCTGCGACCTCTGCCCGGCTGGTCAAGTGCTCGGACAGCTCGCCCTCCTCGGGCACGAAACCACCGAGGTAGACGATTCGCTGCACGTCGGCTTCCTTCGCTGCCTCGGCGACGTTGGCGGCTGCCGCGTTGTCGGCGTCGCGGAAGTCGGGCTGACCGATCCCGTGCACCAGGTAGTAGACGACGTCGATGGGCCCCGCTTCGGCGAATGTCTCCTGCGCGGACGCCGGATCGTGCGCGTCCAATGCGACGGCCGTGACGTCGCCGTACCAGCCGAAGTGGGCCAGTCGCGCGGTGTTTCGCGAGGCGACGACGACTTCGTGGCCCTCGGACAGCAGTTCGGTGACGAGCCGGGATCCGACATAGCCGCTGGCCCCGGTGACCAGAATTCGCGTTGGTTTCACCGCACGGTGTTACCCGCACTCAGCTGAGGGGAATCCGACCCCTCAATCGAGCGCGGCGCGGTGGAGATCGATCAGCCGTTGGTACACCTGCGCGTTATGACGGTTGTGGGCGACCTCGGCGTCGCTGAGCTCGCGGCGCACAGCCCCTGGCACGCCTGTCACCAGCGACCGCGGCGGCACGGCGACGCCCTGAGGCACCAGCGCGCCGGCCGCGATCAATGAGCCCTCGCCGACGCACGCGCCGTTGAGGATGACCGCGCCCATGCCGATGAGCGCGTCGTCCTCGATTTCGCAGCCGTGCAGCACGGCGTTGTGGCCGACGCTGACGCCCGCGCCCACCTTCACGGGAAATTCCGAGTCGACGTGGATGGTGACGCCGTCCTGAATGTTGGTGCCAAACCCGATCTCGATGGGTTCGGCCTCGGCCCGCAGCGTCGCGCCGTACCAGACGCTGGCTCTAGCGGCGAGGGTGACCTGACCGATCACGCTCGCGTTCGGCGCCACCCAGCTTTCGGCGTGCAATTCCGGCGCTCGTCCGCGGATGGGGATGATGAGCGGCTCAGCCATGGGCCACATCGTCGCACCGCAACGACACGCCCAAACCCACGTTTCGCAGAAAAAGTGCGAGAGCATGCCGCCAGACCATTGACCGGTCAGGCGCCCTGATACACCTTGCGATAACTCGACGGGGACATCCCCATGCCGCGACGCAGATGGTGTCGCAGATTGCCCCCGGTGCCGAGGCCCGACAGCCGGGCAACCTCGTCGATGGGCATGTCACGCGACTCGAGGAGTTCACGCGCGCGGTCGACGCGTCTGCTCCGAATCCACGCCCCGGGCGACTCGCCGGTCTCTTCGCGGAAGCGCCTGTTGAAGGTGCGCGCGCTCATCTTCGCGTGCGCTGCCAGCCGCTGTACCGTCAGCTCCTCGCCCAGATGGCGAAGCGCCCAGTCGCGCGTCGGCGCGGTCGAGTAGTGATCCGGCGTCGGCACCTGCCGGTCGATGAACTGCGCCTGGCCCCCTTCGCGCCACGGCGGCACCACACAGTATCTCGCGACGGCGTTCGCCACCTGCGCGCCGTGGTCACGCCGAATGATGTGCAGGCACAGGTCGATTCCGGCCGCCAGGCCCGCAGATGTCAGGATGTCACCGTCGTCGACGAACAGCACGTTCTCGTCGACGAGCACTTCGGGATGGAGGGTGCGCATCGCATCGGCGAACTTCCAGTGCGTGGTCGCCCGCCGCCCGTCGAGCAGACCGGCCGCAGCGAGAATGAAGGCGCCGGTGCAGATCGACACCAGCCGGGTGCCCGGACGGATCAGCTCCAGCGCGGCCGATGCCTCCTTCGGCAAGGCGCCGTCGATACGGGCGGGCGGGTACCGCGTGCCGGGGATCACCACGGTGTCGGCGGTGGCCAGTGCTTCCGGGCCGGCGCTCGGCAGCACGTCGAATCCCGCCGTCGCCGTGACAGGGCCGTCGGTCAGTCCACAGGTGACCACGTCGTAGAGCGCGTTGCCGTCGCCGTCGGTCGCGCTAGAGAACAGCGTCGGCGCGATCGCCGCATCGAAACCCACCACTGGCGGCAACAGAAAGACGGCGACACGATGCATGGCCTCATTTTGGCATGTTTTTGACGACTGTTGTCATTCTTGCCACTATGCCTGGCCGATCATGATCCGACACAGTGTTCTGGTGACGCTCGCCGCCGCAGACAAACGGACGCCCACCAGCCGGCTCCATTGGGCCTGGGTGGTGGCCGCCGTCAGCTTCATCGCCATCCTCGGAGCCGCGGGTTTCCGCTCTGTGCCCGGCGTGATGATGACCCCGCTGCACCACGAGTTCGGCTGGTCGCACGGCGTGGTGGGGCTGGCCATGTCGGTGAACATGACGCTGTTCGGCCTGACGGCACCCTTCGCGGCCGCGCTGATGGACCGGTTCGGCGTGCGTCCCGTCCTCTCGGTCGCGTTGACGCTCATCGCGGCCGGGTCGGCGCTGAGCGTGTTCATGACGACCAGCTGGCAGCTCGTCCTGCTGTGGGGCGTGCTGGTCGGTGTCGGCACCGGGTCGATCTCGATGGGCTTCGTCGCGACGATCGCCACCCGATGGTTCGAAGCGCGACGCGGCCTGGTCACCGGGGTGCTCACCGCCGCAAGCGCGACGGGGCAGCTGATCTTCCTGCCTATCGTCGCCGAGGTCACCACGAGACACGGGTGGCGTTGGGCATCTTTGATCGTCGCGGCGGCGGCCCTCGCGGTGGTGCCGCTCGTCGCGCTCTTCATGCGAAACTACCCACAAGACAAGGGATTAACGGCCTACGGAGCCACCGAATCGGCCGGGCCCGCGGCGGTGCCCGCCTCGAGTTTCCGCGCCGCGTTGGACGGGCTGCTGCTCGGCGCGAGGGTCCCCGCATTCTGGCTGCTGGCGGGCAGCTTCGCCATCTGCGGCATGACGACCAACGGTCTCATCGGCACACATTTCATTCCGGCCGCCAATGACCATGGCATGCCGACCACCGTCGCGGCGGGACTGCTCGCCACCATCGGCATCCTCGACGTCGCGGGCACGGTGTTCTCCGGGTGGCTCACCGACCGGGTGGATCCACGGATTCTGCTGGTCGTCTACTACACCGGCCGCGGCGTGTCCCTGCTGTTGTTGCCGTCGCTGCTCTCCCCGCATGCCGAGCCCAGCACCTGGGTGTTCGTCATCTTCTACGGCCTGGACTGGGTGGCCACCGTCCCGCCGACGATCGTGCTGTGTCGCAACTACTTCGGCACGAGCGCGCCGGTGGTGTTCGGCTGGGTCTTCGCGTCGCACCAACTCGGCGCGGCGATCGCCGCTGCGGGCGCCGGAAAACTGCGCGATCTGCAGGGCGATTACGACCTGGCGTTCTACCTCGCCGCAGGTCTCTGCATCGTTGCCGCGGCGTTGTGTGCGAATGTTCGCAAAGCGCAGGTCAGCACCCCCGCGACATGAGATCTGGCTGATCTTGACTTTGGCATTGGCCGATCAGTGCACCTAACATGCCTAGCGACTGACGAGCTGAGGAGCCGATAGTGAAGACTCGCACCAGCAAGGCAATGGGTGCAGCGGCGGCCATCGCCGCGATCGCGGCATCGGTGCCGCTGGCGGTTACCGCATACGCCGATCCGGAGCCATCTCCCACGCCGAGGTTGCAGGCGGAGATCCCCGACCCGCAGGGCAACTGCGACCCGTTCAAGAAGGCGGTGCCTGCCTGGAAGGGGCTGAACGACCTGCCGGTCAGCAAGGCGCTGGCCAGCATCCCCGACATCAGCACGTTCAACGCCGCGGTGTCCGGCGGGCTGAACCCCGCGGTCAACATCACCTCGGTGCTGGACAACGGCCCGTATGTGGTGTTCGCGCCGAGCAACGACGCGTTCGCCGCACTCGAACCCGGCCAGCTGGACGCCCTGAAGGCCGATCCGGCCGCCCTTACCCGCCTGGACTACTACCACGTGTTCCTTGGCCTGCTTGGCCCTGAGGACGTGCACGGGCAGCGTCCCACTCAGGAGGGCGCCGACATCAAGGTCGACGGCAAGAACGGCGATATCAAGGTCAACGACACCGCGAAGCTAATCTGCGGCGGCATCCAGGCCCAGAACGCGCGGATCTACATCATCGACCAGGTGCTGGATCCGGCGTCGCCGCCCGAGCCGATCGTCCCGACGGTGAGCGGCACGTCGTCGACCACGACGACCACGACGACTACGGCGACTACGGCGCTTCCGGCGGAACAGCCGAACGCCGAGGTGGTGCCCGGCGCCGAGGCGCCTGCCGGCTAGCGCGCCTTCCAGACGGGCTGGCGCTTCTCGGCGAAGGCCAACGGTCCTTCCCTCGCGTCGTCGGAACGGATCACCGTCCCGATTTCGCGCATGGTCCTGGCCCAGCCTGGCTCGTCGCCGACGATGACGCCGTCGTCGACGCCCATGGCGACCCGCTTGCTGGCCCACACGGCCAGTGGTGCGTTGACGGTGATCCGCTCGGCGAGCGCCAGCGCGGCGTCGACCGCGGTGCCGTCGGGCACCACCTGGTTGATCAGGCCCCACTTCAGTGCGTCGGCCGAACTCATCGGCTCGCCGGTGAAGAGCATCTCCATCGCGACCTTGCGCGGCAGGTGGTCGACGATGCGGAACACGCCGCCGGCGGCGGCGATCAGTCCGCGCTTCACCTCGGGCAGCCCGAACTTCGCGCGTTCCTCCGCCACCACCAGATCGCTGGCGAGGGCCAGTTCGGTGCCGCCGCCGAGCGCGGTGCCGTTGACCGCGGCGATGGTCGGCTTGTCGATGTAGTGGTGGACGTATCCCGCGAAGCCCCATTCGCTGTGGTCGGGGTGGAACAGGTTCTCTCGGCGGGAGATCGCCTTGAGATCGGCTCCTGCGCAGAAAGATTCACCTGCACCCGTGATCACTACCGCGCGTACGTCAGGATCGTCCTGGGCCGCTTGCAGCGCGTCGCCGACCGCGGTGCTGAGCACGCTGTTGACAGCGTTACGCGCCTCCGGCCGGTTCAGCGTGATGACCATGACGTTGCCCCGCCGCTCGGTGAGAGCGGCGGGTGCCGCGCCGTCCGGTGACGACAGCGGAGGAACCGGACCAGACGGCTCAGCGGTCACAGCAGCTCGATGATGGTGGCGTTGGCCTGCCCGCCGCCCTCACACATGGTCTGCAGTCCGTACTGAATTCCCTTGTCCCGCATGTGGTACAGCATGGTCGTCATGATGCGGGCGCCTGAGCCGCCGAGCGGGTGGCCGAGCGCGATCGCGCCGCCGTTGGGGTTGAGCTTCTTCTCGTCGGCGCCGATGTCCTTCAGCCACGCCAGCGGCACAGGGGCGAACGCCTCGTTGACCTCGAACACACCGATCTCTTCGAGCTTCAGACCCGACTTCTTCAACGCCTTCTGCGTGGCCGGGATCGGAGCGGTCAGCATGATCACCGGATCCGCGCCGGCAAGGGTCGCGGTGTGCACCCGCGCAAGCGGCTTGAGCCCCAACGACTTCGCCTTCTCCGCGGACATGAACAGCAGCGCGGCGGCACCATCGGAGATCTGAGACGAGTTGCCCGCGTGGATCACGCCGTCTTCCTTGAAGGCGGGCTTGAGCGTGGCCATCTTCTCGATGGTGGTGCCGCGGCGGATGCCCTCGTCCTTGAGCACCGGGTTGCCGTCCTGGTCCTTGATCGCCACGATCTGGTCGTCGAACGCGCCGGAATCCTGTGCCGCGGCGGCCTTCTCGTGGGAGCCGAGCGAGAACTCGTCGACGGCCGTGCGGTCGAAGCCCCACTGCTCGGCGATCATCTCGGCGCCGATGCCCTGGTTCGGGGTCTTCTTGTAGCGGTCCTTGAAGCCCTGCGGGTACGGGTTCCCGCCGCCGGCCAGCGATGCACCCATCGGGGTGCGCGACATCGACTCGACGCCACCGGCGACGACGGCGTCGTAGTGCCCGGCCACCACGCCGGCAGCGGCGAAGTGGATCGACTGCTGGCTCGAACCGCACTGGCGGTCGATGGTCACACCGGCGACGCTCTCCGGCCAGCCTGCAGTCAGCAGCGCGGTGCGGCCGATGTCGAGCGCCTGCTCGCCCGCCTGCATGACGCAGCCCCAGATGACGTCGTCGACGATGCCGGGGTCGATGCCGGTTCGCTCGGCGAGGCCGTTGAGAACTTGCGCCGAGAGTTCGGCCGGATGCACACCCGACAGCCCGCCGTTGCGCTTGCCGACCGGTGACCGTACGGCCTCGACGATTACGGCTTCAGCCATGACACTTCTCCTTCGAAGGTTGTGGTGGGTTCTCCCACAGAGGTCCACTTTTGAAGGTAGAGTAACAAGGTTTACTAGGTCAACCTACTGGTTGGTAGATCACACCATCTCCGCGGCCCACTGCATATGGCCCTCGAAGCCCAGGTCGTTGGCCATCTGGCGGTAGCGGTCGCGGTAGTCGCGATACGTCAAGTCGTCGCCTTCTGCCTGAGCCAGCAGCGCGCGAAGTCGAAGCAACCAGATTTCGTACACGATGACGCCCGGTTCGGTCGGGACGTCGTCAGTCCGCGCGACGCTTCCCGTGCTTCGCTAGATCGCTCTGCAGTACCGCGGTGCAGCAGCGACTCCGCAAGGGTCGCGCATCGCCACTGCCGAACCACATGAAATCGCCCGACGCAGATACTTGTCCGCGCTGTGCGCGCCAATTCGATCGATCCGTCGAGTATCCCCCGGCGGGCCCGCTCACGCGCCAACATGAATGTCGACCAACTGGTAAATTGCTCGGCATCATGTATGCCCCTCTGGCGCCGGCTTCGTGCGAAGCTGCTCGAGCAACTGCGCGCCGAGCATCGCGGTCGTGATCGCCGCGATGGTAGACAGGGTGATATCCCGCAGTGCGGCCTTATCGAGATCAATCGTTATCTGTTCACCGAAGTTGCTCGGCCGGCGGATGAGTATTTCTGAGATTCGTTCGTCGACCACGGCTTGCGTCGGACAGGAGCACTCCGTTCGGCACCGCAACAGATATGACATGCCAGAAGGTGCCGGAACGAAATGCTGGCGGCAATAGCAGCAGCGGCCCCCAGGCAGTCGCAAAGTCATCCCGCCACCCGGACAGTCCCTTGCTCCACCGGCCGATACCGCGGATGGAGAACGCATTGACGCCAACGGCGATATCGTGATAAGCGTGCGTCGAGACTTCTTGCCATCCGCTCATGTCGATTACGCGCTGCGCAATTCCATGCGCTGCCGCTGATCTGCCCCGCTCGAGCTTAATGGTCAGAGACGAGACCGCTAGCGACACCTTCAAGGTCCGGATCGTCAATCGAATCGAGTAACGGTATGAGTTCCGCCGCCAATGCCCGCATCCCGGGCAGTGGGCCAGATCCAGCTGGGTCGCCATCGCAACCCAGCCAGACCAATTGCCAGCGATCGCTTGTCCCCCGCCGTTTCACACAGCTCTTTGAGTTCGGCGAACGCGTTATCAGCATGACCGCTGCGGATGCGGTATTCGTTGGCGCAGAGCAGAGCACGTGGCGCTATCCGCATCGACAGGCGACTCGGGATCGTCATCGGAGAGACGGTCGGCAACGTCGCGAGCGCGCAACCAACTTGACTGTGCGGAGCGAAATTTCGGAATGTCGAACCACGCTGCGGCACGCATATGCCAGTCGAAGCCGCGTGGAGATCGCCTGCTGCCTCGAGGTGCTGGGCGATGAGTGCTGCGTTCTCGTCGACGGCTCCCGTCGACTCGATTGCGCCCGCAAGAGTCGATGGAGTTGCGCACGATCAGATTTCAACTGTGACTCGTATGCGACGGTGCGAGTGAGTGGATGCCTGAATGCATACTCGCAGGATCGCGTGAAGCCACCTGGTCGATCACTTCGCCGCGACCAATGGAGTGATGTCTGGATCGTCGACGAGTTCGCGCAGCAGATCAACATCGAACCGCAGCCCGATGACCGATGCGGCGTTCAGCGCTCTCTTCGCGGCGGCAGGCAGGCGATCGATGCGGGCGCCGATCGTCGACTGCAGGTTGGCGGGCACATCGACGTCGTCCACTGCCGCGCGGAGCACGTAGGCGCCAGGCGACCCGGTCAACACCTCTCGTTCGATCAAGTCGCGCACGATCTCCTCGGCGAAGAACGGGTTTCCGGCTGACCGGTCGACGATGCGGTCGACGAGCGTCGTCAACGACGGGTCCTGCCCGATCATCTCCGTCGTCAACGTCGTCGTCTGGACGTCACTCAATGGCCGCAGCGCGATGGTCTGCGCGCCCGGCACCCGACTCAACGCGCCACGGTATTCCTGGCGGTAGGTGATCAGCATGAGCGACGGCACCTGTGGGATGACGGCCATGAAATCGGCCAGCATCGACTCGCTCGCGGTGTCGATCCAGTGAACGTCTTCGACGACGACGACCGTTGGCTCCGTCTGCGCCAAGGCAGCCCCGTTGATGAGCGCTGTCAGGCGCCTACGTCGCGCGTCGGGTCCGATATCAGGCTTGGCCGCTTCAGAGTCGCCGATGCCCAGGAGGTCATCGATGAGCAACAGGTCCTCGGGGTCGGCCTTTGGCAGCCTGGCCCGAATCTGCGCCCGGACGCGATCGGAACTCATACCGGCGGTTCCCGTGGTCGCGCGCATCAGCCGGGCGACTACCTGGAAGGGGATGTCTGACGAGTGTGATTCGCAATACGCGGTGTAGACCGGCACGCCGCGACCCGCTGCGTGCGCGACGGTTTCTCGGACGAGCCGGCTCTTGCCGATTCCGGGCGGACCGACCACGGCCACCACGCTTCCCGCGCCTGCGACGGCTTCGTCGAGTAACGCTGTGACAGTGTTGAGCTCCCAGGTGCGGCCGACGAGCGGCGAATCGCTTCGCCTACGGACCTGATGCTCCCCGATCGCCAGCAGCCGCCTGGCGGGAACCGGCGCGTCGGCACCCTTGATCGCAACGAGTTCAGGTTCCTCCAGCGACACCAGGTTCTCGACCAGACGCACTGTCGATCCGCTCAGCATCACACCGCCCGGCGGCGCAGCCGCCTCCATCCGCTGAGCCATGCCCACCTGCTCACCGATGGCGGTGTAACTTGCAGCGGCAGAGCCGATCTCGCCCGCGATCACCTGGCCGGAGTTCAGTCCGATTCGCAGCTTCAGGTCCACTCCGTCGCGGACGCCGACCTCGGCCGCGAGCTTCGCGGTCTCGGCCTGGATCTCCAAAGCGGCCATGCACGCGCGAAGTGCGTGGTCCTCCAACGCGATTGGGGCGCCGAACACGGCCATGACTCCGTCGCCGGTGAACTTGTCGACGGTGCCGTCGTACCGGTTGACCACGGCAGTCGACCGGCTCAGCAGGTCGGCCATGATCTCGCGCAATCGCTCGGCACCCACCGCGGTCGCAATGTCCATCGAATGCACCACGTCGGCGAACAACACCGTCACCTGCTTGTACTCCGCAGGTCGCGCCACCGACGACGCCGCAGTCCCGCACTCGCTGCAGAACTTGGCGGTCGGCGGCATCTCGGTACCGCAGGCCGTGCACGTCACAGGGCGTATGGTGTCATCCCTCGCATCGCTTCGCGGGCACATTTCACCGGTCACCTGCGGAATCGCGCGCGATGCGCGGTCCGGCACCAGTCCAACATGGTTTACTGAGTTGTATACCTGGCCTACCGGCCGGTGGTGACTTCGTTTCAGGAGTGGTGGTGACTCGCAGTACACCGTTGGCGCCGATGATCGGCCCCGACGCGGTCACGTCAGCCCCAGGCGCGCCGATCCGGTCGCCCAAGACCGCGGAGCTCGTCGCGGGGACACTGCGCCGCATGGTGGTCGACGGCCAGCTCAAGGAGGGCGACTTCCTGCCCAACGAGGCCGAGCTGATGGCGCACTTCGGCGTCAGCAGACCGACCCTGCGCGAAGCCGTCCGAGTCCTGGAGTCCGAGCGATTGGTCGAGGTGCGCCGCGGTTCGCGCACCGGCGCGCGCGTGCGGGTGCCCGGTCCGGAGATCGTCGCCCGGCCCGCGGGCCTTCTACTCGAGCTGTCGGGGGCAACGATCTCCGATGTGATGACCGCCAGGTCCGGCATCGAGCCGATGGCCGTGCGGCTGCTCACCGAAGCACACACAACGGCGACGTTCGACGAACTCGACCGCATGCTCGACGAGGATATCCCCGCGGGCTGGCAGTCGGGACGGCTCGCCGAGACGACGGGCGAGTTCCACCGCAGGCTGGTCGAGCTGTCCGGTAACGCGACGCTGGGCATGATGGCGGGCATGCTGCACGAAATCACGGTGCGTCACATGGCTTTTGTCTTCAAGGAGCGCCGCCCGGTGTCCAAGGCCGACTACGAGAAGGTGATGCGGTCCTACCGGCGCCTGATGGAGTTCATGCGCTCCGGCGACGGCGCCGCGGCCGAGGCGCACTGGCGCAAACACCTCGACACGACTCGCAACCTTTTGTTGAAAGGCCTGGAGACCGTCAAGGTCCGCGACGTCGTCGGCTGACTCGCACCTCGAGACTGAGGGGAGATCGTCTTACCCGCTGGTTTCGCGATCTGTGCGCAGTTTCGGCGCGTCGTCGGCCGACCATTCGACGTGCACGGGAATGTCGTCGGTCCATGGTTGACCCGTCACCATGTCGGCGACGTTCACATAACCCCGCTCGAATTCCCCTGTGGCAGCGTCGACCAACCGGTATCGCTGCCGCTGCTGATGGATCGGCTGTGCGTCCAGCAGAATGACCCGCACCTCGTCGGGCTCGAAACCGCATCGCTCCTGCATCGCATCGATCAGCTGTTCGTTGTGCATATGCCCGTCGCCGAAGTTCCATCCGACCGCCGTGCTGCACAGCCGCTCACCCTCGGTGATCATGTAGTCGTCCTCGTTGCGGCCGGCCAAGGCGTTGTGCACGAGGGTCAGCAACGCCTTGCCGTGAGAGTTGAACCCGCGGAACGCATATCCCTTGTAGAGGAAGATCATCGCCTGTTCTTCGCTGCCGTAGAACTTCTCCAGCTGGGAGGCCGGCATGCTCGCGATCGCGACCAGTCCGCGGTCGATCTTCTCGTTGGCCGACGGCTTGATGCACCACCATGTGGTGTCCCAGTTGCCTGCGTAGTACCGCATGCCCGGCAGGAACGAGATCTTGCGCGGGAAGAGATTGCCCAACGCGACAGTCGTCGCGAGCACGGCGAAGAGCAGCACGGGAAGCGGTGTGGTCATATCCGAAAGACCCACTTCGGCGTGGCCGACGAACAGCGCGACCACGGAGAACATCATGAAGACGTTCCATTCCAGCGGCACCCCCATCGGAATAGCCGACAGAATCCCGAAGTGAAAGCACAGCATCACGAATGCGGCGATGGCCGTCGGCCAGCCGCCGTGCGAGAACAGCAGTGCAAGCGGCACCAACATTTCGATGGCGGTGCTGAAGTGCGCGATGAACCGCGACACCCGACCGGGACGCAGATCGTCGGGAAACTTCTCGAAGAACTTGCGCTTCAGCCACTTGGTGCGGATGAGCGGGTTGTTCGACATCATCGTCGAGATCACAAAGGGAAAGTGCTTGTTCAGCTTTGACGTCGCGGCCCCCATCCAGATTGCGACGCACACCAGCTTGCACGCGATGATCAGGTCGACCCCGAAGCCTGCGAACAGGAACGCCACGGTGAACGACCCGTACACCTCGCCGCGGGCGGCCAGGAAGATCACCTTGTCGCGCAGACCCGCGACCGCGAGCAGCGCGAGAATCGTCGCGATCTGCCACATCGGCAGCACACCGATATCGGTGCCGAGCGCGGGAATCGGACCCGTTCCGTTGGAGAACAAGGCGACGAGAAGCACCACCAGCAGCGCGCCGTAGAGCACGACATCGATTGGTGACCGGGCGGTGCCCTTCGTCAGCGGCACCCGGTCAGGCCAGGGTGGCAGCCGAATGGTGTTGGGCCGCAACCAGTAGAGGATCGACCCCAGTGGCGGGAAGAACCGGTTGTTCAACGGCCCGAAGCCGCAGCCGAGACCCACGACCTCGAACAACATCGTGTAGAGCACTACCTTCTCGAACACGATCGGTTCGGTCCACCAGTGCCCCACGTTGGTGAAACCGTCGACGCCTGCGGTGGCGAGCGCGAACAGCCAGCCGCCGAGGATGTAGAGCAGGATCTTGACGACGTAGAACAGGTGCATCACGACGGGTGTGCCGAAGCCGACCTCGGCCCAGTGCCTGGCCATGGGGCGGATCTTCTCTGAGCGGCTGCCCTTGATCCACTCGGCGAAGTCGACGACGGGCATATCGGGCTTGAGGAATCCCATGACCTCACAGACTAGAACGTGTTCTAGCGCCGTGGCGTCGATTCGGTCGTCACACGGCCGCCCAGCCGCCGTCGACGCTGAGCACGACACCATGGATGTTCGCGGCGTCATCGCCGGCCAGGAAGGCGACAGCGGCGGCGATCTCGGCCGGAGTGCTCACCCTTCGCGAGGGAATGCGTGCGATGACCGGCGCCACATGCTCGGCGAACTCGGCTTGTCTTTCGGTGGCGATCGGGCCCGGCGCGACGGCATTGATCCGCACGCCCGACGGCCCGAACTCGGCAGCCCAGGATCGGGTGAAGGAGTGCAACACCGCCTTGGTCGCGTCATAGACCGCCGAACCGTCGCCGCCGCGCAGGCCGGTGATGGAGCCGATGTTGACCACGGCGCCCGCGCCTCGTTCGGCCATCGTGGGTGCGATGAGTCCGGTGAGCAGGAACGGCGCGAACACATTGACGTCGAATGCCTCACGCATCACCTGTTCGGGCACGTCGGCGGTCGGCGTCGGCATCAGCAACATCGCGGCGTTGTTGACCAGGATGTCGATGTGACCCCCGGCTGCGCCGAGTGCCGCGTCGGCGAGACGCTTCACTTCGCCCCCTCCGGCGCCGATGTCGGCGGCGACGAACTCCGCGCCCCCACCTCCCGCGCGGATGTCTGCGGCGACGGTGTCACCGCGTTTCTTGTCTCGGCCACTGACGACGACGAACGCACCCTCGGCGGCGAGCGTCGATGCGATGGCCACTCCGAGGCCGCCCGTGGAGCCGGTGATCAATGCTGTGCGGCCTGCCAGCCGCGTACCGTTTGGACTCATGAGTCCACATGCTCCGCCGACCAAAATGGACCCGCAAGTCCATAATCTGACGGCCAAGGGCCGGGCCACGCGGCAGCGCATCATCGAAGGCGCGGCGGCTGAGATCCGCGCCAGCGGTGTGTCGACAGCCACCCTGGACGACATCATGGCGCGGACGAACACGTCGAAGAGCCAGCTGTTCCACTACTTTCCCGGCGGCAAAGAGCAACTGCTGCTGGCCGTCGCCGAGTACGAGGCGCAGATGGTGCTCGACGACCAGCAGCCGTACCTGGGCGAGTTGACGTCGTGGGCGGCATGGCAGCGCTGGCGCGACGCGGTGGTGGATCGCTACCGGCGGCAGGGTCAGCATTGCCCGCTGGCGGTGCTGATGTCCGAGATCGGACGCACCACACCGGGCGCGCAGGCTGTGACGTCGGCTCTGATGGACAAGTGGCACAACGAGATTGCCAACGGCGTGCGGCACATGCAGCGGCAGACCAAAGTCGTCGGCAGACTCGACGCCGATCGGACCGCCGCCGCCCTGCTGGCAGGCGTTCAGGGTGGCGTCGGCGTCCTCCTGGCGACAGGCGATATCGGCTACCTCGAGGCCGCCCTCGATGTCGGCATCGAGATGCTGCGAAACAACGCCTAAGTGTCGCCGGGCATCGCTCAGGTGTCCCGGTTGCCCCACGTGCCGTGGACGACGACGACATGCTTGGAGACGGGCATGCCACTCAAAGCGACAGCGCGGCGTCCAGCCGGGCGACGTATTCGTCGACGTCGCCGATCGCCGACTCGGCGGCATGCACGCTGACCGCGACGGTTTCTCCGATGCCGTGCACACCGTGGGTGAGGCCCATCATCGGCGACAGCGCGGGGTAACCAGCGGTGACCACGACGGGTGCATCACCGAAGCGCAGGTCCGCCGGTCCCCTGTTGACGCTGGAGACGACGGTGTTTCCGGTCACGGTCGACAATCGCACGGTCGGGTCGAACTGCGCGACACCCCAGCGCAGCAGCGGCGCAGGCGTGACCGCGAATGCCCGACTGGCCGCCCGCATCGCCGGGTGCCGAGCCCTCCGACGGCGGTCGGCGAGGTCGTCGGCGATGCGCGCCGCGCGTTCCTCGACATTCAACTCCGGATAAAGGCCGACGCCGACATTGCCGAAGTGGTTATGCGCCTCGCGTGCAGTGCCTTTCGATATTGGCACCTCGGCACCCAGCGTCGACGGGTCATCGCCCAGCTCGCGCAGATGAGCCGACAGCGCGGTGGATACGGCGCACAGCACGGCGACCGTCACGCTCGGGCCGGGCAGCCGACCGCGCTGCCGGACCAGGGTGCGCACGCGCCGCGCACCCTCGGGTCGGGCGTTGCTTCGCAGTGCCGGACGCGACTCCGCCTGCGCGGGAACCAGACCGGCCTCGGTGTCACGGACCAGCTGTCGGTGCGTCTGCGCCGCGATGACGCTGCGCCACGGCAGTTTGACGCCGCGTAGCCTCGGCGTCGCCACCGGCGCGATGTCCACCGCGCGGCCGAACAATCGCGCCGCCAGCGCCGATGATCTCGCGCCGTCGGCAAAGGCATGCGACATCTGCACGACGGCAACCGTCCCCGGTCCCGAGACAGTGGGTACGCCGTGCACCGGGGCGAAGACGTGCAGCCGCCACGACCACACCCGTGGATCGAGTTGGTCGTCGACGAGTCTGCTGACCGCGTCCAGGCAGCCCGTCCAGCTGTTGTCGTCGAGTTCGTGAACCGTGAATTGGCCGGACTTCACGTCGGCGCTCACCCACGCGGGACACGTGAGAGGATTTCCATCGTCAATGCGAAGCCGAAGTTCCGCGCATTCGTCGGCGCGGTCGCGGATAATTCCGATCGCTTGCTCGAGATCGCCTGGCACTCCTGCAAATCCGTACAGCAGGAACGCGTCGTTGGGAATCTTGGCCGACATCCAATAGGTTTGCGCATCGACCGCAGCAAGCCGGCGCACCGTCATGTCCGCCGAGTCAGACTCGCCCGATGAAGTCGACGATATGACGGCCCACCACATCCGGCTGCTCCAACTGCAGGAAGTGGCCGGCGCCCTCGACAACGAAGGCGTCTCCGCCAGGCGGGAGTATCCGATCGACCCAGGCGATGTAATCCGGTGCCATGCAGCCATCGTCGTCACCGTGCAGATACAGGATCGGCATCCTCGGCGGCTTGAGAAACAGTGGATGCAGGTCCGCATATTCGGCCGGCGGTTTGGTGCCACGAAAGTTCTGCCGGTACATGGTTATTGCGGCACGCCAGTTCTCGGGTGTGCCGATGGCGTCCTCGACGAGCCGCACATCCTCTGCTTCGTCGTAGCCCGGCGACCACTGACGCCATAGCATCGGCACCACGTGGAACGCGGAAAGCTCCGGAAGCCAGGGCAATTGGAAGTACATGATGTACCAGCTGCGCAGCAGTTGCCGTGGAATTTGTGCGAACAGTCGGATTTGATCGTGCGCACGACCCCAGGGTTGATACGCCGCGAACGGCGGCACCGACATGATCACCGACTTGACGAAGGGGCTGTCCGGCAGCGCGGCGAGACCGGCTGCCGTGCCTGCGCCCCAGTCATGGCCTATCACGACGTCGTGTCCGGTCGGTCCCGCCGCCTCCAGCACCTGCAGCGCGTCGTCGATCAGCGCACCCACGTGATAGCTGTCGTCCGCGGGAATCGACGACGGTGAATAGCCTCTCGTGAACGGAGCGATCACCCGCCAGCCCGCATCGACCAGCAGCGGCGCGATCTTTCGCCACCCCCACGCGGTGTCGGGAAAACCGTGCAGGCACAACGCTATCGGCCCATCGGGCGGTCCCCAGGCCAACGCGCGCAGTTGCACCGAGGGGGTCGCGACGTCAATCCACTCAGGCTCTCTCATGGTGAGGACTACACCGGTTCGAACTTCGAGATCAGCCAGCGGTCGTCGACTTTGTCGAGCGTGATGCGCACGCTGGACGCGGTGTCGGCGGGCACACCGGTGCCGACAGTCACGATCTGGTTGACGAACAACAGGACGACCGCACGACCGGGATTGGCCGACACGGGCGCTGCCGCGGGCACGCTGGCCACCGCCGAAATCTGCTTCTCCTTGGCGCCGGGAATCACGACGTTGGTGGTCAGATCGGTGTACTCATCCTTGAACTGGCCGGTCAGCCGGTCGCGGGCCGCGGTCAACTGCTGTTCCACGGTGTCGGGTTTGTACGAGAGCAATGCCACTGTGCTGTCCTTAGCGGCCTGCATCGATTGGCCACGGGCCACATTGCTGTCGCGCACGGCCGAGTCCATGAACTTGAGCCCACCCGCGCCCACCGCCAGTACGAACGCGAGTGCGGGCAGTACGGCGAACGCGACGACGCGCGACCAGTCGGTCTCACGTTTTGCCTTGGCGGGCCTGACCGCTTCGACGTTCTCCCCCGCCTCAGGCTCATCGGCCCCTGGCGTGTCAGGCTCGTCGGCGGCGGCCGCGTGCTCTCCCTGCGCTTCCGTTGTGGTGTCGACGTCGGTTTCGGTGTCCAGCGTTCCCGCGGAGTCCTCGACGGTCTCGTCGCTCACATGCTTGTTTTCTGTCACGACACGAACCTCACGTTCGCGACCTTGGCTTCGTCGCCGACCTTCTGCACCGTGATCCGCATCCGCCAGGCGCGCGGCTCCTGTTCTGCCGCACCGGCATTGGACGTCTTGACGGTTACAGCGACGATCACGTCCGCGCCATCCTCGGTTTCGGATTCCACGCCGGCCTCGGCGATGGTGCCGACGGATTTCGACTTCGCCTGCTTCACGACCTCTTTGAAGGGCTGCGCCCGCACCTGGAAGTCGTCATAGAAGGTGCCCGTCGAGGAGTCCAGCACGCGCTGCACGTCCTCGTCAGCGTGCTCGAAGTCGATCGTCGTGAGGTTCAACGCCGCCTGTCGACCGACCTGAAGAAACATGTTTCGCTCGTCGGCTGCGGTTCGCGACTGGTACGCGCGGAATCCCAGCCACCCGCACACGGCCGCCAGCGCGACCACGGTCACCAGCCCGAGAATCGTGGCAAGCCGAACATGAGACATCCGGGCCTTCGCGGGCGCCTGCTCGTCGTCGCCCTCGGTGTCATCCTTGGCGTCCGCTTCGTTTTCTTGCTCGGCTTCGACGTCCGTGGCGTCCTCATTGGCGACGTCGTTGTCAGCGACGGCTTCCGCGGTGGCGTCGGGCGGCGACGCCTCCTCGCTCAGTTCCCCGTCGGGGGCAGCATCATTGTCTGCCATATTTGCTCCTCTGTGGCGCTGCGGCCCTGTCGGCCCGGCGTCTACGCATCTCTGTCCGGTCCAAAGTACGTGCCGGAAGCTGGGAACTTTCCGGCGGCCGTGCGCGCACACGCCAAATTTCTAGAATTCTGTTCCAGAACCGGAGGTGCTGCCCTAGTTTGTTTCCCATGACGACGCCCACGCGGCGTTGGGCCAGGACCGACGCCACGCAGCAGCGCATCCGACGCGGCAACGGAGGTGTTCAGCACCCGAGGATTCTCGGCGACGACGATGGCCGACATCGTCGACCACTCGGGCGCCAGCATCGGCAGCATCTACCACCACTTCGGCGGGAAGAAGGAGTTGTTCCTCGCCATCTATGACCGGCTGTCGGCCGAGGTCGAGCTCCGGATAGCCGCAGCCGCGCGCGTAGCCGCCGAGCTGGACAGCCAGCAGGCGTTCGCAGAGCACGTGCGGGCATACCTGAACGCGATATGGGACAACCGACGGGCGGCGACGATGCTGGCCTCCGGTGATGTCCCGGCGGACTTCGAAGAGCTCCGCCGTAAGAACACGCTGACCTTCTTCCATCGCTGGATGGGGGTGCTCGACGTGGACTCGTCAAAACGGGGTCAACTGCTGTCCCGCGTGTTGGTCGCGATCATGTCTGAGGCGTCGCTGATGGTCACGCTGTGCGACAAGGCCGCCGATGTCGAGCCGATCAGTGACGCCACCATCGAGTGGATCACGCGCTTGAGGGCTTGAACAGCCCGAAACCCTTACTGGCCGCTGTCGCGTGTAACTGCGCTGCCAGCCGACACTCATCGGTGAGATCTGGCTGCGCCCAACGCCCGCAGCGCAAAGTCGAGTACGCGTGCCCGCGTGCGCTGCAGATCCTCTGGGCTGGCGGGCGCCGATAAGGCTCAGCTCGCGACTGACGATCGCGCTGATGGCGACGGCGTCCCGATGCGGGTGGGCCAGCGGGGAATGACCCGTCGGAACGGCCGCGCTCGAGAACCTGCTCCAGCGAGCGTTCCCGGGCGGCGTGTAGACGCTCGCGCGTTTCCCGATATCCCTTGGCGGCACGGACTTCGTCGGAGTCGATAACGGTGAGGTGCATCCGCAGCTGAGGGTCGTGGGCCAGGTCGAACATCGTCTCGATCCACCCCGTCAGCTGCTCTACCGGATCGCCCTGCAACTCGCTGGCAATACCGTCCAGTCGATCGGCCAACGCATCGGCCTCCTGCCGCAGCATCGCCAGGAACAGTTCGTCCTTCGAAGCGAAATGGCGATAGAACGCTCTGGTCGACAAATCGGCCCGGTCGAGGATTGCGGCCACCGGGATCGGCCCACTGTGGGGCTCGGACAGGCAGCCATACGCAGCGTCGATGATGCCCTGCCGGTCATCGGCGGCGGGCGAATCGGGCTGCACGATCGCAGATTGTAGGGACGGGGGTCCGCGCCGTTTCAACACCATCGGGAAATACGCGATTTTCCGCTGGGTAACGTGAGCGCGGGGGTAGGCCGAGAGGACGTCCGTGAGCACTGGGCAGAGCGAAATGCAAACGGTGAAGTTTCGGGGCGTCGACGGCCTCACGCTGATCGGCGACGAATGGAAGCCCGGAGCCGCTACGGCGGCGACATCGGACTCCGGAGCCGCTACGGCGGCGACATCGGACTCCGGAGCCGCTACGGCGGCGACATCGGGAGCTGCTGACCGGCCGTCGGTGCTGTTCCTACACGGCGGCGGACAGAACCGCTACTCCTGGAAGAACACCTGCCAGATCCTGGCCGACGAGGGTTTGCACGTCATCGCGCTCGACTCCCGCGGCCACGGCGACAGCGACCGCTGTCCCGACGGGAACTATTCGGTGGACGCGCTGAGCGCCGACACCCTCGCCGTCATCGACCAGATCGGACGTCCGGTCATCCTGATCGGCGCCAGCATGGGCGGAATGACGGGCATCCTCGTCGCCGACGAGGCAGGGCCGGACAGGGTGACCAAGCTCGTGCTCGTCGACGTGGTACCCCGTTACGAAAAGAACGGCAGCGCCCGCATCCGCGAATTCATGGTCAGCGGTCTGCACGGCTTCAGATCGCTCGAAGAGGCCGCCGAAGCCGTCGCGGCATACCTTCCGCACCGGCCGAAGCCGCGCAGCCCCGAGGGCCTGAAGAAAAACCTGCGGCTCCGGGACGGGCGCTGGTTCTGGCACTGGGACCCGGCCTTCCTGACCAAGCCGCTCGACGATTCGTTCGTCCGCGAAGAGAAACTCGAGCAGGCCGCGATCGGCCTGAAGATCCCGATCCTGCTGATCCGAGGCAGGCTGTCCGATGTGGTCAGCGAAGAGGGTGTGAAGCACTTCCTCGAAACCGTGCCCCACGCCGAGTTCGTCGAGCTGTCCGACGCCGGGCACACCGCCGCGGGTGACGACAACGATGCGTTCAGTGACGTCGTGGTCGAGTTCGTCAACCGGTGAGCGCGCCACGCCGCACCGTCGGCTTCAACTTCCTCGAAGAGCCCGAGCTACCCGGACCTCAGGTCACCGAAGCGCAGGCCGAGCAGATCGTCGCGCGGCACTACGGGATGACGACGCGGGCGAAGTTGTTGGGCAGCAACCAGGACTGCAATTTCATCATCTCCGGCATGGACGACGACATCGTCGGAATACTCAAGATCGCCAATCCTGCTTTCAACGCAACGGAATTGGAAGCGCAGGATGCGGCAGTCGACCTCATCGCCGGTGCGGAGCCGTCGCTGCGAATCGCCGTTCCACTGCCCAACGGCGCCGGCGATAAATGCACAACGATAACGGGGTTGCTGGACAAGACCGCCTACATTCGGCTGCTCCGGTTTCTGCCGGGCGGCACACTGTATGACACCGGCTACCTGCCCCCAGCGGCCGTCGCGGGCCTTGGCGAAGTGGCGGGCCGAGTCAGCAGAGCGTTGGCCGGATTCGACCATCCCGGGCTGGACCGTGCCCTGCAGTGGGACCTCCAGTACGGCGCCGACGTTGTGACACAACTGCTTTCGCACGTCGTCGAGTCGTCGCGGCGGTCGATGGTCGAAGAAGCGGCGGCGGCCGCCTGGTCGCGGATCGCGCCGCTCGCCGACCGCCTGCCCCGGCAGGCGACGCATCTGGACCTCACGGACGCCAACGTTGTCGTGACGCGTGGCGTCGGTGGCGCCGTGCATCCCGACGGCGTCATCGACTTCGGCGACCTGTCGCTCACGTGGGCCGTATCCGAGTTGGCGATTACGGTGTCATCGGTTCTTGGACACGAGGGCAGCGATCCGACCTCAATCCTCCCTGGAGTACAGGCATTTCACGCCATCAGGCCGTTGAGCGCCGACGAGGCCGAAGTGCTGTGGCCGATGCTGGTTCTCCGCACCGCGGTGCTGATCGTCAGCGGAGCACAACAGGCCGCGCTCGACCCTGACAACGCCTACGTCACCGAACAGACCTCGGGCGAGATACGGATGTTCGAGCAGGCCACATCTGTCCCGATCGACGTGATGACCGCGTTGATCAAGGCCGATCTCGGGCTTGCGGCCGAGCCCGGCGATGTCGTTGTGGACGCTCCTCTTTTCGATGGTCTTGATCCCGCCACGGTGGTGACGCTGGACCTGTCCGCGCAGTCCGATGCGTTGGACTCGGCGTTCATGCCCGGGGGCTGGCTCCGCGCCGATGCCGAGAGCGAACTCGCAAGGCAGGCAGTCGATGACGGCGCGGCTCTGGTGGTCACCCGTTTCGGCCAGCCGCGGCTGACCCGGGCCGTACCGCTGAGCCAGGACAGTCCGGACGTGGTGCCCACGGGTATCAGCCTCTGGCCTGCGGCGGACGCCAGGGCCGTCGCGCCGTGGGATGGCGAGGTGGTCGACAGCGGTGAGGACAGCGTCACGTTCCGCGGTCGCGACCACGAGCTGACGCTTTTCGGAGTTGCCGGCGTGCCGTCACCCGGCACCCGGCTGCGCGCCGGTGGCCCCCTCGCCGATGTCGCGTCGGGCCAATGGGCCGAAGTCAGCGTCCGGCCGGTCGGTGCACCACCCGCGCCGACACTGACAACGGTGGAGCTGTCGAGGGGCTGGCTTGCGTTGACCCGCGATCCGCGGCAGGTGCTGCGCCTGCCGGCGCTGCCCGAAACGCAGCGCGACGATGACCTGCTGGCACGGCGCAACGAAAGCTTTGCGCAGGTGCAGGAGCACTACTACACAAGGCCGCCGCAGATCGAACGTGGCTGGCGGCACTTCCTGATGTCGACTGCGGGCCGGTCGTACCTCGACATGGTCAACAACGTCACGGTGCTGGGGCACGCTCATCCGCGGGTCGCCGATTCCGCGGCCCGTCAGCTGCGGAAGCTGAACACGAACTCACGCTTCAACTACGAGGCGGTCGTCGAGTTCAGCGAGCGGCTGGCCGCGATGTTGCCCGAACCACTGGATACCGTCTTTCTGGTGAATTCCGGTTCGGAGGCAAGCGATTTGGCGATACGGCTCGCGATGGCAGCTACTGGCCGACGCGATGTTGTCGCGGTGCGCGAGGCCTACCACGGGTGGACGTATGCCACGGACGCCGTCTCGACATCGGTGGCCGACAATCCAAACGCCCTTGCCACGCGCCCGGATTGGGTGCACACGGTGGAGTCGCCCAACAGCTTCCGCGGCAAACACCGAGGCGTCGACGCGAGCCGCTACGCCGCCGAGGCGGTCGCCCAGATCGAAGGCCTGATCGCCGACGGCCGCGCCCCGGCCGCGTTCATCGCCGAACCGGTGTACGGGAACGCGGGCGGTATGGCGCTGCCCGACCGCTATCTGGAGCATGTGTACGCGGCGGTCCGTGCGGGCGGTGGCTTGGCGATCGCCGACGAGGTCCAGGTCGCCTACGGCCGGCTCGGCAACTGGTTCTGGGGATTTCAACAGCAGGACGTCGTGCCCGACATCGTCTCGGTCGCGAAATCCACTGGCAACGGTTCCCCGCTGGGCGCGGTAATCACCAGCCGGGGCATCGCCGACAGATTCCGGACGCAGGGCTACTTCTTCTCCTCCACCGGCGGAAGCCCGCTGTCCTGCGCGATCGGCATCACAGTGCTCGATGCGCTCCGCGACGAACGGCTGCAGCAGAACGCCGCCGAGGTGGGCGCTCACCTGAAGGCCGGATTGCAAGGGCTGCAGGACAAACACCCGATCATCGGTACCGTGCACGGTATCGGGTTGTATCTGGGAGTCGAGCTGGTCCGCGACCGCGAGAGCCTCGAACCGGCCGTCGAGGAGACCGCGGCGATCTGCGACCGCATGCTCGAACTCGGTGTGGTCATCCAGCCGACCGGCGATCACATGAACATCCTCAAGACCAAGCCTCCGTTGTGCATTGACATCGAGTCCGCCGACTTCTACGTCGACACGCTGGACCGCGTGCTCACCGAAGGCTTTTGAGGCGCACGACTTCTCAGCGCGAGCAGACGCATAAGTTCGCAAAACCCCAGGGACACGCGGACTTTTGCGTCTGCTGGCGAGAGAAATCAGTCGGCGGCCGCCGGGCCCTTCCGGATGATGGCGGCCAGCTCCTCGCGCGAATTCGCGCCGACGCGCTGGCAGGCGCGGTACAGGTGTCCCTCAACGCTGCGCACCGACATGTAAAGCCGCTTCGCGATGTCCTTGTTGGACATGCCGGCGACGGCCAGTTCGACGATTTCGCGTTGCCTTTCGGTCAGCGGATGACCCGTCGGACTGCGCAGCGCCGGTGTGCTCAGGCCACCGCATTCGTCCGACAGCCCCTGCGCGATCGCGGCGGCGTACAGCCGGCGTCGGCGCTGCTGACTCTGCGAAAAGGCCACTGCGGCCTGTGAGGCGGCATCGGCTGCCGTCGCCCGATCGCCGAGTGCCTGATATTGGTTCGATGCCGCAAGCAGACCCTCGCCGTCCTTGGCCGCAAGCGACTCGGTATGTCGGGCAACGGCATCGGCCAACGGTAGGGACAACTCGTCGGCAAGCTCGCGCGCCCGCTGCGACATTGAGGCGTCGCCCCACTGCGCTGCCACCTGCAGGCAGAGAAGCTCATGGGTCGGCTGCCCGCAGTCGCGTGCCCGCACGGCGGCTTCGCGGACAGTCGTCACCGCATCGGAGAGGTACCCGCCTGCCGCCAACGCCCATCCGGTCGCGATCGCGAAGGCCGTATGCATGTACACGTAGCTGTCTGGCACGTTCTGCCGCGCCTCCTCGAGCGCGGCGTTCGCCTCGGCGGACTGGCCGAGTTTGGCGTGCGCCTCGGTCAACGCGAAGCAGGTCGCAGGCCGCAAACCCGTTGTGATGCCGTGATGCTCGACACCCGCGAGCGCTTCGTGCAGGAGTCTGACAGCGCTGGGCAGTTCTCCGCGCATCAGATCGGATTGACCAAGCAGGAACACCAGGTTCGCGTATGCCAGACCCGGAACCTCGTTCACGGAGTCGGCCATCTGCTTGGCGACCATCGCGCAGTCGTCGATACGGCCGGTCAACCTGCAGGCGCGGGCATAGACGCCGCCGAACCAGAACCGTAGATGTGCTGTCTGGAACGACGTCGATGCGCGGTCAAGCGCTCGATCGGCGACTGCCGTGAGCTCATCTCCCCGGCCGAGCGCGCCGAGCGCCATCATCAACGCAAACGAGGCCATCATGGCGTGGAAGTCATCGAGCTGCTGTGAATCCAGCGCGCCGGTAGCCTTTTCAGCGGCCGACACGCAGCGGCCGTAGACCGCCACGACACACGCCTCCACCGCCGCACGTGACGCTGCCTCAGTCGGTGACTCGGGGCCACCGGCGAGATCCTCGAGGATCGCCGCGGCATCGGCGGGCCTGCCGAGGGTCCAGATCAGGTTGGCCGCACGCACGGTCGACCATCGGTGGGCGTCCTCTTGGCCGTCGGAGGTGATCTCCTTGAGGAACTTCTCGGCGTCGTCGCCTCGTCCGCGGAGCACAAGGTTCATCGCCTGCACACCCGGCGCTTCACCGGCGCCCGCCGATACCGCGGCTGCGGCGAATCGATCAGCCAGATCGAGGTCGAGCAGTGTCATCGCGAAGCGCGCAGCATCGACAAAGAGATCGGGGTCGGGAGACAGATTCGACTCGAGCGTGAGCAGCGCCCGCCGCACAGTGGATTGAATGTCGGCATCGGGCCTTTCACCGAGCCCGTGTGCCAGCTTGCCGCGGATGCGGGACAGGTACATCTCACCCGCACCGGCCCGTCGCAGTTCCCCGTAGAGCGGATGCGCCAACCGGGCCACGCGTTCGTTGCCGGAGCGTTCGACGTTGACAAGGCGCATCTGCTCGGCCGCTTCCAGGTCGGAACGATCGGCCACTGTGCACAGCACATCGACGGCCAGCGGCTCGCATTGCGACAGCGTGTCGACCACGAGCGCGACACCTTTGGAGAGCTCGCCGAGTTGTCGCCCGACCATGTCGGTGATGTTTGGGGACACCGCAACTCGGTCATCCCACATCCACACCCCGGCGAGTCGTCGCATCCCCCCTGCCGCGACCTGGTCGCTCAGCATCTGCCGAAGGAACAAGGCGTTGCCTCCGGTCAGCTTCCAAAACCGTTGTGCGCTGCGGGCATCGACCGCTCCTTGGAGAGTCGACTCGATCAGGCTGCGTGTACCGGCCTCGGACAGCGGCGCAAGGTCAAGCCTGGCAAGCAGGCCGTCCTTCCACAACGCGGTCACGGCGTCGGGTTCGACTTCGCCCGTGCGAACCGTGACCACCAACCGCGGCCCGCGGGTCTGCGCGAGCTGGTGCACGACGTGCGCCGACAACCCGTCCAGAAGGTGCGCGTCGTCCACACCGATCAGCACCTTCCCTTGACGTTGTTGAGCGACAAAGGAATTGATGAGACGGCCGACGTCGGGCATCGACCCCGACGCTGTTTCGGTGATTGACCCGGTGAACGCGCCCAGCGGCAGTGGACGTGCGGACTCGGTTCCTGTAATCCAGTTCGTCCGCTCGCCCGCAGCTCGGGCGCGGGCCACCACCTCTCGCGCGAGCCGCGTTTTACCGACCCCGGCCGCACCGCAGATGACTACACCGGAGTAGTTACCTGCACCGCTCAACGCACGACGAATCGAACCCAGTTCGCTGTCGCGCCCCGCCAGTAGATCGCCGGTCATTTCAGGGCCTCTTGCCAAGGCCATGCGCCCCTCCGCCGGTGATGGTCTGTTTTACGCGCTAAGCATAGGGCTCCACCCGCGACGAGATGGGTAATTGACGACGCAATTATCGGTTCGCTGGAACGCCGACACCCGGTTCGGACGTGAAATACGACCGCGCCACGTGCGTGGCTTCGCCGCCGTGGAGCGACGTCGGCGGAACGAAGACAACCGACTGTCGGAATTAAGCGTCCGTGCCGTCAGGGCGTCGAGGTATCACCCGCCAAGTTTGGGGGGTGATGGCGCCTCCATAGAGAGGCAGGGGCGTCCGGCGGCGCAACGTGCACCTATCCCCGGCAACACGCGAACTAACACGCCTGGCACTCGAACTGCTTAAGCAACCCCTCCCTCGGTCACAGTGTGTCGGCCTACTCCGCTGCGAGCGACACTCAAGCGACGTCGGGTTCTCCGAATAATGGTGTAGGCGGGTCGTTTGGTTTAGACGGTTTCGCTTCCCGGCATGTCCTTCTCGGACTGCTCGCGAGCAGACGCAAAAGGTCCCCAATCGAGGCCGCAGAGGGCCGCTTTGCGTCTGCTCGCCGAGGAAACTAAGCCAACAGACGCACGTCGGCGTTACGGGTGTCGGTGAGTATCTCGAACATCGCCCGCCGGGTGGCGCTGAGTTCGGTCGCCGTGATCCCACTGCCGGACAGTCGGATTCGGCACGTCGCCAACGCGGAGTTGTAGCAGTACTTCGCAGTCGCCGCCGGTGTCGGTGTAGGTCAGCCCGATGACGTCGGCCGGTTGCGCGGTCATCTCGCCGTCCACAGTCACATCGTCCACGCGGGCGCCGAAGGACCAGCTGAACGGCCGGTACTCGGCGCGCGTATGGCGGGTCGCCAGCACCGAGCGCACAGCCAATTCTCGGCCGTCATGGCGGAGGACCAGAAGTGTGGCGGCAGGCAGTGACAGGGGACCGACGGCGGCGTGGGCGGTGACGATCTCCAGGCTGGATCCGGGCGCACCGTCGAATCCGCACACCTGACCGAATGCGTAGGCGGGTGTATGCCTGCGGCCCCAGTTGTGGTTCACACTGCCAGTCCAGCCGTCCACCCGAACGCAGACGTCGTCGAGTTCGACCCTGCCGTCGAACCGCGCGAGTGGACTGCGAACCATCGTCTTGGCGGTCGGGAACTTGGCCTTGTACCCGCGGTCGGTGAGCAGTTTGACCGGCGCCTCATCGCCCGGCGTGATCTGCAGATCCCAGTGCGCCGAGCGGTCCGCGCCGCCGATAGACCCGATTGCCGACCGGTCGTCGATGGATGTCTCGCCGATCCGAGCGACCCAGGTGTTGTATTCGTAGTCGGACCGATCGATCGGAAACGGCTGCTTGAGAGCTCGATTGCCTGCCCCGTCGGGGTCGAACACCATCACCCACGAGTCAGCGACCGGCACACCCGACGTCGGCAGCAGCAGCGTCGAACGCATCCATAGCGCCTGCGCACGATCGGGATCGTTGGCGCGGATGAATCTGCTCTCGTAGTAGGGCGGCTGCGGCTTCACGGGACCAGCATCCAATACTTGAGCGGTGACAAGTACGGAGATCGCCATCTACGTGCTGGCGGTCGTCACCGCGATTGAGGCCGTCGTGATCGTCGTCTTGGGCGTTCAACTCAACCGCGCCAGGCGCGAAGCCGACGAGCTGCGCAGCCGTGTCGACACCCGCAATGTGCTGCTGTCTGGCGGTCGGGAGGCCGTCAAGACGATGTGGCAGACCGCCAACATCATCCGCAAGGAGGGGTTCGGAGCCGCGGTTGCCTCATCGATCGAGGACCTCGCCGACTGGGCCGAGGTGGAACGGCCCGACCTGGCAAGGCTGGCGCCTGACGGCAACGTCGCGATCCTGTTCTCCGATATCGAGGAGTCCACGGCGCTCAACGAGCGCATCGGTGACAGGGCCTGGGTCCGGCTGATTGGCAGGCACGACAAGATGATCCGGCGCTACGTGAAGAGCCACCAGGGTCACGTCGTGAAAAGCCAGGGCGACGGGTTCATGATCGCGTTCGCCGAGCCGGAACAGGCGGTGCGGTGCAGCGTCGACGTGCAACGGGCACTTCGTCGGCGCCCCAACGGGATTCGGGTGCGCATCGGCATCCACACAGGCAAGTCGGTGCGGCGAGGCGACGACCTGTTCGGCAGGAACGTCGCGTTGGCCGCGCGCGTGGCGGCGCATGCCGACGGCGGCCAGACTCTGGTCAGCGAGCCGGTGCGCGATGCAATCGCCGGCGAGGACATCTCCTTCGACGACGGGAACGATGTCGAGCTGAAGGGTTTTGCAGGGCAGCACCGGCTGTACGCGGTCAAAGTCGTCTGAGCTTGCCGCTCAGCGCTGCGCCTGGGCGTCGATCGTGCGGGCGAGCACTGTGCCCCTGCGGGTCAACTCCAGCAGGCAGACCCATTCCCACGCGGACTCGTCGTCGAACCGATCGACATACACGGCGCGGATGCGGCTCAGCGCCTCCTCCACCGTGCATTCCCACGCCACGAACCCGTAGGCCCCAGTGTCGATGGAGCCCACCACCACCAGCCCGCCGCGCACCAACTCGGCGATCAACTCAAGAGTCCGCTGCTGCACCACGTCGATAGGCACATCTGGGCTGACCTCTTTGACACGCCAGTGGATCTGGCCCAGTTCGATCCAATCGATGGTGCCGTAGACCAACACGCGCGCCGCCGCCTGCGCAAACGGCCAATCCCATTGTTTGACAGCGCCGTCCTGTGGGTCTCCGACGGCGCCCACGGGCACATCCCGAGCCGCTGCGCGGCCCGCCTCGGTCAGCCGCAGCCAGCCTTCGCGGCCGTCGAGTCCGTCGACGACGGGGATTGTCCACGGCACGAATCCGGCCTGCGTGCGGTCACCGACGACGGCAAGCCCCTCGGCGACGAGCGAACGCACCAGATCGACCAGCGCCAGCTGGATGGCCTCCGGGCGTCCCTGCTCGTTGGCGCTGCGAGACTCTCGACAGAGCAGGTTCCGCACTGCGCGCAGGCCGAACAGACCGGATTGCGCTCGAAAAAGCACCTCATCGCGCGCCCATGACATGTTGCCGACGCTACCGAACGTTCGCCGTGTTTCCTGCATCGAATTCGTGCAGCGGCCATCTCCCGGACCACGCTACGGTTGTCAGATGTCGTCAGTTCACGTCGATCCCGCGGCGCTACATGCCGCGGCCGGCAAAATCGACGGCGTCGCGGCAACGTTCACGGGGACGGGCGCACCTGCGGTCCCGGTGAAGAGTGCGCAATCCACGACGGCCGCCGTCAACGCCGCCCTCGTCGTCACCGCGGCAGCCGAGAAGACCATCGCAACCCGCCTGCGCTCCACCGCAAGTGCGATGTCCTCCGGCGGAACCGCCTTTGCCACCACCGAACACGCGTCCACAGCCGCCACCGCAGCTGTACCGGACGCCCGATAGGTATGGCCGCCACCCGCTCAGCTGAGCCGGTCAGTTCTTGGGCGCCTCGGACTCGGCCAGCCGCTGGTGCAGCCGAGCGCGAATGTCGTCGGGGGTGTAGGAGTTGCGGCGCCGCTGATCGCGTGCGACCAGCGCACCACCGGCGACGACGCCGGCGACACCGGCGAGTCCCACCCACTTCCAGATGCTGTGCATGCCCGTCAGTGTGCCTAAGCTGCCGTGGTGGATGCGAACACGGTCACCCTTCAGCGCGCCCTGGATGAGACCCGCACCGGCGATATCTGGCTGTTCCGAGGCGACTCGGGGCCCGATCGCGCGATCCAGACGCTGACCAACGCCCCGGTCAACCACGTCGGGATGACGGTGGCGATCGACGACCTGCCGGCCTTGATGTGGCATGCCGAGCTCGGCGACAAACTGCCCGACATATGGACAGGCACCCACCACCGCGGTGTCCAGCTCAACGACGCGCGCGCGGCCGTCGAGCGCTGGATCGTCAACTACGGGCAGCGGTGCTGGCTGCGTCAGCTCACCCCGTACGCGACCCGCGACCAGGAGAACAAGGTGCTGCGCCTGATCGCCCGGATGGACGGCACACCGTTCCCCAGCACCGCACGTCTGACGGGTCGATGGTTTCGCGGGCGGGTTCCGACGGCCGGCGACTGGACCAGAGGTATCCCGTTCGTGGACAGGCGGGTTCGTGAGTCGGCTCAACGCAGGAGGGCCGAGCGGCGCGCGGTCGGGCTGGAAACCGCGTACTGCGCCGAAACCGTCGCCATCACATACGAGGAGATGGGCCTGCTGACCACCGAGAAGCACTCCAGCTGGTTCGACCCCGGCAAGTTCTGGAGCGGTGACGCGCTGCCTCTCACGCAGGGATACAAACTCGGCGACGAGATCGCCGTCGTACTCGGTTAACCCGTGTCGGCAGAGCGGATGCGATAGCTTTTGTGGGATGCGCCTGACAAACGCCATCTTCGCCAACGACGCAGAAGTTGTTGACGACATGCTCAACGTGACCGGTGGGTGCTGGACTTCCACTACCGTCGCCGATGGATCGACGGCCTTCGCCACTCGATGCGTCATCTTCTGCGAGGTGAGTCGCCAGGACCGAGGCAAGCGGTTCGGCCTGCACATCGACGCGGCCGGGCCGTCCGGGCAGCAGTGGACGCCGGCGCGATCGTCGTACTTCACAGTGCCGAGCCGGATAGCGTTCATGATCACGCCGACAATCGCGCTGCCCATCGAACCCAACGGCGGATTGCACGTTTATACGGTTCGGCTGGAGGATCACGAGGAACGGATCGCCCTGCCGCTTCAGATTCAGGTCGTTGCGGGAAGCGGCTTTCCCAATCGCTGAGTTGCTCGATCCCGTCCCCGGAAGCGGTTGCGGAGCTATGGTCCGCAACATGTCGCTCCACTACGTGGATCCGCACAAGAAGCACAGCCGCTGGTACCGGGCGCTGGAAAGCTGGGGCCGCTCGCGCCCCGGCCAGTTCGTGGCACGTCACGTCTTCTTTCACATCGACCCGTGGCTGTACCGCGCCACCGGCGGTCGTTACCCGGCGATCCTTGGCGGACCTTCGGCCGCCCCGCTGGTTTCGACCGGCGCCAAGTCAGGTCAGCGGCGCGAGCATCAGCTCACCTACTTCCACGACGGACGCGACCCGATCCTGATCGCCTCGAACTCCGGCGGACCGAAACATCCTCAGTGGTACTACAACTTGAAAGCCAACCCGCAGTGTGAATTCGGCGACCAGCCGTTCATCGCAGCGGAAGTCAGCGATCCCGACGAATATGCGAGGCTGTTCGGACTCGCCGAAAGGGTCTACGGCGGGTACGGCGAATACCGCGAGAAGACGGCGGCGGTCGGCCGCAAGATCCCGCTGTTTCGCCTCAAATCGCGGTAGGCGGTCTCAGAGTCGCGCGAAGCAGGGGTTCGCGTCCTCTTTGGGGATGGACGCGTTCTGGCTGGAGAACTTGCCGACGACTCCGCTGTCGGTCACCTCGACGCTGTCGGCGTGAATTCCCAACGGGTAGTTGTCGTTCAGTTTCTTGGTCAGGTCGTTGAGTGCTGACTGCACAGCATCCTTCGGCAGCGGCCCGGTGACATCGAGCACCTCGAGATTGAGATCGCCGTGGGTGACAACGGGTTTGGCGATGACGCTGTTGTCGCTGGCGTCAACGATGATCGTGCCCGCAGCCGGGTCGGTGCGCACACCGGTGATCAGGCTTCCGACGGCGGGAAGGTTCTCCGCCAGAGTCTCCTTGATACCGGCCGACGTCCACGCGAGTGTCGCGGTAAGCGAGCCGATGGTTCCTTTGGAGTCGCCGGTGTCCCGCAATCGCACGTCCGACACGGTCACGTCGGCCGTCATTCCCGTCGCGTCTTGGACGTTGTTCCCGGCGGTAGAGACGGAGATGTTGGTGTAACGGCCGGTGATGTGCTGCCACAGAAACGGCGGATTCACGCCGTATGAAATGGTGACACCGTCTTGCACAACGCATTCCGCGACCTCGACTAGGACGCCGTCGGCACGGTGACGGGCGTAGAGCTCGGCACCCGCCAGGCCGCCGGCCACGAGCGCGACGATGATTACCGCGAGCAAGATCAACGACTGCTTATTGAGGAGTCCCCGCCCGCGCCCGGACTTCGCAGGCGATGTCTGGCCGTCGGGAAGCACGGGCGGCGGTGGCGCTCGGAGTTTCTCGGTGGGCACTGCATCGGGCGGTCGATACCGCGAACGGATGTACTCCGTCGGTGGTTCCGGCGGTCTCGGCGTCTCCGGCGGCCGCCCGGGTCGCTGGATCCGCCGCGTCGGGGGGTCCTGATGCGGGTTGCCCCTGCCCTGGCGACCCGGCTGCCATGGGGGTTGCGGCGGCGGCGTGGTCACTTGCGCGATTCTGCCACGTTGGCGACATTCCGCTGATCACGGTTGACGAGTAACCCAGCCAACGTCGACATGCCTCACAGCCTCTACGTCGATCCGAACGATCCGGAACTGAGGCGCCGCGAGCCCGAGTCGGACTAGACGTCGAACTTACGACACGCCGAAACCGTGCGTCTTGACCACGTCACAAACCGGGATAATCCGGGCGTGCCGTCCCGAAGGCCAACGCGCGCAACCAGGTACGCCCGCCGTCGCAGGCGGCGCATCGCCGCGAAAGTACACGACCTCACCGATTCGCAGTGGGATGCCCTGAAGTCGGCGTGGGGTGGCTGCGCCTACTGCGGCGCCATCGGGACACCCTTGCAAAAAGACTGCGTGCTGCCCATCTCGCGCGGAGGACGATACGCGCTTGCCAACGTGGTGCCGAGCTGTCGCTCATGCAACACCAGCAAGTGCAACGCAGAGGTGACCAGCTGGATGCGGCGCAAGAAGCTGGACGAACGGGGATTTCTGTTGCGGCAGGCCGAGATCAACCAGCTCTTGGACACTGCAACAGATGATGACGACCTATCGGGCCGGAAGGGTTCGCCTCGCTTGGCACCCTGACGAGAGTCACACCGTCCCACGGGCCGCCCAAGCGGCGGCGGTCACGGTGAACGGTCCATTGCCCAGACGTTCACGAGCCACTGATTCGACACGTGCACGACCCTCGTCATCGAGTCGCTGGACGTAATCACCGGCAGGACCGACACCGAATGTGTACGGCTCCCACCACTCCTCAAAGGTCGGATGCACCACGTCGACCGAAATGGAATCTTCTTCGACATCGCGCAGGCCGGCAGCTTTGAACAGCTCAGTCAGGTGTCCCGTGTGCGCGCCGGAGAGTAGCGCTTCATCTTCGGCTTCAGGGTCGATCACGTGAACCGCATCCCAGAACGGCGCCAGCGCGCCGGTCGGACCGTCCCAAACGCATGCCGCGACGACCCCGTCACGCCGAGTCACACGCGCCATCTGTCTGATGCCGACCACTGGATCCGTCATGAAATGCACCACCAATTGCGCGAGAGCCGCGTCAAAGCAGCCAGTTTCGTGCGGCAATTTCTCCGCCGTGCCTTCACGCACGTCGACGTCAGGGAAGCTTGCACGAATCGCATCGATGAACGGCGGTGAAGGATCGATCGCCGCGACCTCGGCACCGATTGACAGCAGATGCGCCGTCAGCGCGCCCGACCCGCAGCCGACGTCGAGCACCTTGTCCCCCGCATCCACCCCCGCGAATGCCACGAAGACGTCCGCAAGAGGCTCGGCATACCGGCCCATGAAACGTGCATAGGCCTCCGGCGTGACAACGAAACTCATCAAGGAATGCTACGTCGCCAACCACGTCTGAGGCCGTCGGATTCGGCAGGTCGGCTACGCAATGTTGAATCCAAACGGCACGCGAAAGCCTCTAATGCTGAATGCCTTTCGGCGTTTCTGGTTTGTGAAGCGGCGCAGGACCGAACCAAGGTTCGGCGGCGCCACCTGCGTGCGGCCGCAGTGGAACGCCGATTGTACGAACGACATTTCGCACAAGCGGAATTGGAGTCGGACGCCCTACAGGTCTGGGATGGTCTGGCTGACGTACGTCTGCCAGTTGGCGATCTGGCTGCCCTCGATCAGAAGGGCCGTCATCTCTGGATCCTTCATCAGGGCATCCTGGATCTGGCCGTATCGGGCCCAGTCCTCGGCAGTGGAGAGTATGCCGATGGTGTTCGTCGCATCTCCCCCGACCATGGTCACGAGCGTGGTGACATTTTCGGCGCCGTGCTTACGGGCGAGGTCATTGCCCTTCTTGAGTTGCTTCTGAACATCATCCCAAGGGACGCCAGGGTTTGGGTGAACTGTTACTAACGAGACGATGGTCATTTGCGGCCTCCTTGACACTGGGAGAAATTTTGGCCGCTTACGAGTCTCCCCTCGCCTGAGGCCGCACACCACGGAATCACCGAATTGGGAAGCATCGTCGGCATTATCAAGTCGCGTACGCAATTATCCAGGCGGCGAAACGGAAAAGATTGGACGAGTTCCGGATTGGCATCGGCCGGATCGACTCCGTCGCCCCTGGCTGGACACCCGCCGAGTACCCCCTGCCGTAGCCGTGGCGAGATGCGGAAAGGGCAGCCCGGATCGAATTGCTTAGCGGGCCAAGGCAACGACAGGTCCCGCCCGACTTGCGGGCGAGCGGGACGTCAACCCTCATCGGCTGTGGTCGGCGCACGCCGGAGCGCCTCGAGTTGGCGCCTCACGCCGCCGAATAACCCGCCGAGGGCTTGTGCTCTTTGCATTGAATGCAATACTCGTCGTTCTGCTTCTGTGTTTCGTGTATCGCATTGCATTCGGGACACTGTTGAATGTATTTGTGATTCGGGTTCCAATCAATAGCCGATACTGCTTGTCTTCGGGCACGCCTATTTGCTGAGTTTCTATTCGTACTAGACAACATTCGGAGTGATTCCCTTTTTCAGTGCCAGTTATATATTTTGATTTAGAGTTTGCTCGTGGATAAACAAGCTACCCATATACCGAACTGACATCGCCAACCCTCGCGCTAGCAGCGACGTCCGTACGGGCGTATCAATCACTATTCCCGGACGCGGCGGGTTGAAACTCCCGCGGCCGTACCCTGCGAAGACGCCGCTTCTTTCGCCTAGCAGAAGGTGCGCGTGGTTGGATTTTGATCATCCCGCACGGCTCGCAGGGTTTGGACTCCTGCATTGTCTGAAATCACCCCAGAACTGCGGGCGATCGGCAGCTAGATGGACGCCACAGGTATGTCAGAAGTGCGGTAATCGAGTACTTAGTCGTTCAGTAGTCGACCGCTGGCGACGGACTGCGCGCTTTGCGAGAGATCGTTTACCACCACGAAGCTATGCGCACAGCTTTAGGTTGCAGCCATACCAGTTGTCGCGTCTGGATCACTGATTGGCTGGACTGCAGACGGACCATGCAACGTGCCCTCGGACACTCGTCGGCCGCCCGTGACAGTGAAGACGTACGTACATCTGTGGCCGGATTGCGAACACCGCGCTACACGTTGAACCGGAACTCGACAACGTCGCCGTCGGCGTTGACTACTCCTGCCCTTCCAGTAGATGGGCATAAGGGTCGGCCTCGGTGCCGACCGGTTCGTGCATCGGATAGTCGGTCTCGATAAGCAAATTTCCGTCGTCGTCCCACGCGAAAGTCTCGATGCTGTGTGCCAGTTGCACATTCGGCTCGGTGCCGAAGTGGTTCTCGCACACCCAAGCCATAATCCGGGCCGCTGGCCGACTTTATCGAGCAGACATCCAGCGCTTAATGGCCTGCGGGACGGGCGAAGCGCGCGAGGCCCGGTGCTCGCCTCGGGTGTGTAACCGGGTTTGGCCGCCGATTTGCATGCGCACCCCGACTACGGTGCAGATCACAAGCCCGCCGAGGCCCGGCACAGCGACAGCGGCCAGCACCCATAACGAAGTGACGAGCAGGTATTCGTAAAAGCCACCCGGGAAATGTGTCTCCGCACCCATCAGATTGGCACCAAAGGACGCTTCTGGCGCCACTTCGGACAACGCTGATGCTCGACCGAGAGCAATCACATCGAGCGTTTCACGCCGGGTTGCGTTGCCGGGCGCCGCCACGACCGAAATATCGGCGACTGCACCCGCGGCCGGCGACAGCTCAGAACCGATGCCTCCCGATCCGTTCCCTGCTGGCGCCACTCCGGCGCCGGTGACCAACATGAACTGAGAGAGGTCGGACGGCAGTTGCGTAAGCGGGAGAACCGCACCGGCAACCAGGGTGACCATGTCGCGTCCTGGCGCAAGGACGTCAGACACCGGCGCGAGCACGTCAGACACCGGCGCGAGGACGTCAGACACCGGCGGAAGGACGTCAGACACCGGCGCGAGCGCGATGGTATCCGGCGCGACCGCGTCAGGATGATCTGCCAGCGCCGCGTTAGTAACCGGGGCTAACACGTTCGAAACCGTGGCGACCGGATTTGGATCCGCGGTGCCGAGGCCCGCGACATTCTGGTCCTCGTCCGTGCCGCCGCCCGCTGTTTGGCGGGTTCTCGCGCCGGTGGAGGACTGCTCGCCGGGTTGCCCCTCCGAACCCAGTCTGCTCGTTGCACCGATCGAAGGTTGCCGCGCTGTTTGCGCGCCCAATCCGGCCTTCTGCGTAACGCTTTGAGTCGTCTGCCGAACAGTGTTAGTAACGTTGCCGACGTTGCTGCCTGCCGTAGGTCCGCCCCGCGCCAGACTATTGGTGTCGCGATGATCGCCGTTCGGTGCGGCACCTCCCAAGCCGGGATCGGCAACGGAAACCGCTTGCCCGGCCATCAGCACCCCGGCCGCGAGGACACAAACACCTGCAGCGAAGCGCGTTAGTGACCGAACCATCAATCCTCGCTTCCTAACTTCGGGGAACGGACGCGTGTGACCAACGTGTGGATAGTCGATGTACCCATGAGCCGGTCCTCGAAAACCCGCACCGGTGTCGGTCGCATTGACGCCTCTGTCCCGCAGGGTGCACGATCTGAGGCACTTCGACGCCTCCGGGCTGATCGCAGGGGCTGCGATGGGGTTACGGTGCAACGGTCGCTTGGACATGCAACCGCGACGACGACGCTTAATACCTACTCGCATCTGTGGCCCACCGTTGAGCAGCGGATCAGCAAAGCGTCGGCGCTGAGATGCGCGCGGCGCTGTTGAATCCTCGCGAGACTCTGTGCGGACTAGACGTTGAACCGGAACTCGACTACGTCGCCGCCCACACTGGCGCTCGAACTAGCTGAGTTCGTCCCAGAATTCAGTGAGGGCTGCGGCGCCACGGGCGGGGTCCTCGACCATCCACCAGTGCCCCAATCCGTCGAGTACCTCTGTGCGAGCGCCCGCTCGGTCAGCAGCGCGACGCCGGATCTCAGAGGATCCGACGTATGTGTCTTCGGTGGCCAGCAGGGAAAGCCCCGGGCGGACCGCTGCCTTCTCTAAGTCGCGTCCCGCTTGTTTCATCGCGGGCTGGGCCGCCGAGCGGTACAGCAGCAGGATTGCGCGTCCCATCTCCGGACCCTGGCCCGCGGCGATTTCTGTGCCGATCTCCAACGGCATGCCGGCGGTGGCGTATAGGGCAGCCCGTTCCTCGGGCGTGCCGCCAAGAAACGTTTCGACCAGCTGCTCACCTTCGCCGGGCGTCTGCCACACCTGGGCCAGATCGTGCCACTCATAGTCGGGATCAAACGTTCCGACGACATCGCTGACCCAACTGCGGACAAGCTCTGGGCGATGCATCACCACGTTCATCACGTGTATGCCTCCAAAGTCGTGCCCAACGAGATCGACCGGATAAATACCTTCTAGCTGATCCTCGAGCCAGTCGCGGTAATCGAGGTATGACGCCGAAAAACCCTCGGGCAGCGGAGCACCGAAACCCGGCGGCGACAACCGCACCACGTCGTCGCGGCCGAGGGCATCGACCAGCGGTCCCCAAAGCGCACCAGTTTCCGGATTGCCGTGGACCAAAACAACCACCATGGAGCACATCCTGACACGCGGCCGCAGAAGGCCACGGCGATCTTGTGATGAGTATCCGACACCGTGCCTTGTATAAGCCGGCGTCCGAGAGCTATTCGGTCTACTGCTTTGTCTTAGACGTTTGTCCGTGCCGGAATTCGACAACGTCTCCGTCGGCCATCACGTAGTCCTTGCCCTCCATCCGGACCTTGCCGGCGGACTTGGCGGCGGCCATCGAGCCGGCCTCTATCAGGTCGTCGTAGGAGACGATCTCGGCCTTGATGAAGCCTTTCTCGAAGTCGGTGTGGATCACCCCGGCGGCCTTCGGTGCGGTGTCGCCCTGATGGATCGTCCAGGCCCGTGACTCCTTGGGCCCGGCTGTGAGGAACGTCTGCAGCCGCAGCGTGTGAAAACCGGCGCGCGCCAACGCATCGAGCCCGCGCTCGGTCTGACCGATCGACTCCAGCAACTCGGCGGCCGACTCGTCGTCGAGCTCCTGAAGCTCGGCCTCGATCTTCGCGTCGAGGAACACCGCGTCGGCAGGCGCGACCATCTCCCGCAGCGAGGCGATGCGGTCGGCGTCGGTCAGCACCTGTTCGTCTGCGTTGAACACATAGAGGAACGGCTTCGTCGTCAACAGGTTCAGTTCGCGTAGCAACGCGGCGTCGATCGATCCACCCGCCGTGAACAACGTCTTGCCGCTGTCGAGGATCTCCTGCGCGGCGAGTGCGGCCTCGTGCGCGGGCCGACGATCTTTGTGCGTGCGCGCTTCCTTCTCCAGCCTCGGCACTGCCCGCTCCAGTGTTTGCAGGTCGGCCAGGATGAGCTCGGTCTCGATTATCTCGATGTCGGATTTGGGATCGATTCGCCCGTCCACGTGAGCCACGTCATCATCGGTGAAGACGCGCACCACTTGGCAGATCGCATCGCTCTCGCGGATGTTGGCAAGGAATTTATTGCCCAGACCTGCGCCCTCCGAGGCGCCCTTGACAATCCCGGCGATGTCAACGAACGTCACCGGCGCATGCACAATCTTTTCAGAGTCAAACACCTTCGCGAGCTCGTTCAGCCGTGGATCCGGCAGCGCCACCACACCCTCATTCGGCTCGATTGTCGCGAAAGGGTAATTGGCAGCCAACACGTTGTTGCGCGTCAGCGCATTGAAGAGCGTTGACTTCCCGACGTTCGGCAGGCCGACGATTCCCAGGTTCAGGCTCACAGGGAGCCAAGTCTAGGAGACACCAGCGGCCACGCCCGCGCGCGCTGGCAGCCACTTCCGGTCGAAGCCGGTACGGTCAACATGTGTCAGGACAGCGCGCGCGGTCTGCGGTGGTGGCCGAGCATCGCTCCATGATCCCCAGCATTCCCGGTGTGCCGTCGTGGGGTGCGGTGCTGATTGCCGTGACGTTCACCACAATCGGCTTCGCCTTCGATGCCGGTTCAGGCGGCAAGGAGCTGACCCTCGCCTTTGCTGTCGGCTACGCCGTCGGGTGCGTCGCCGCCGTGGTGGCCGTGCGGCAGACGGGCATCTTCACCGCCGTCATACAACCTCCGCTGATCCTGTTCGTCACCGTGCCCGGCGCATACTTCATCTTTCATAGCGGCGCGATTGACGGCGTCAAGGACCTACTGATCAATTGCGGCTATCCCCTGATCGAGCGGTTCCCGTTGATGTTCTTCACCTCGGCGATCGTGCTGTTCGTCGGGCTCGTCCGTTGGTATATGGGCATGTCATACGGTCGCACCGCGCCTGCTGCCGAGGCGGCGGAGCAATCCGATAGCCCGTTCTCGGCGATGACAGCCAAGATCTCCGGGCTTTTGAACCGTGACTCCGATGACGGGGACGCCGCCGCGGCACCGGCGTCGAGGCGGAGCAGCAGGCATTCGATCGAACGCAGTAAGCGGCCGGCCAAGAAGACAGCGGCGGCCAAGTCGACTGCCGGCGCCGCGCGCACCCGCAGCGGACGGCCGGCCAAGCGCGCGCAGCCGTCGCGCTCGCGGCACGCCCGCCCACCGGAGACCGAGATCGTCGACCCCGTGGCAGAGCGCCCGCGTCGGCCTCGCAGCGCACGCCGGACCACCGATCCGACGGTGCCACCAGCAGAATCCCGCCGTCGCACGCGCTCCTCGTCGACACGCGAACCCCGCAAGCAACCGCCGCCGAACGAGCGCCGGTCGCCGTACCAACGGCCCGATCGGCACAGTCGGTTCGACGGCTTCGAACCATTCGAACCACACGGCACCAACGGGTCCAACGGGAACGGCTCGCTCAACGGCACCCACCACCCGATCTCGCGGGTGCGGTACCGGGGCGCCGACGAAGGCGACCAGCGTCCGCAGTATCGGTCAACGCCGCGCGCGGCCAGGCATCGAGCCGACACCTGGGAGTACGACTCCTAGACCCCGGCGAGCTGGGCCCACACGCAGTAGGGGAACGCAAAAGTGCCCGAAAAGCACTGAAATGGGGCACTTTTGCGTCTGCTCGCGCGGGAGGAAGCGCCGAAGAAGGCTGGCTCTAGTGGCGGGCTGGACGGATCTCGCGGGGCAGGGCGAAGACCAGCGTCTCGTTGGCGGTCGTGACCGGCTGCACCATGTCGAAACCATGCTCGGCCAGCCGCTCCAGCACGCCGCGCACCAAGATCTCCGGCACCGATGCGCCTGAGGTGACGCCGACGGTGGTGACGCCGTCGAGCCAAGCGGGGTCGATGTCGTCGGCGTAGTCGACGAGGTAGGCGGCGTCGGAGCCGGCGTTGCGCGCGACCTCGACCAGCCGCACCGAGTTGGACGAATTGCGCGAGCCGACGACGATCACCAGCTGGCACTCCGGCGCCATCGCCTTGACGGCGACCTGACGGTTCTGGGTGGCGTAGCAGATGTCATCGCTGGGCGGATCCTGCAGCGTCGGGAACTTCTCCCGCAGCCGGCGCACGGTTTCCATCGTCTCGTCGACGCTCAGCGTGGTTTGCGACAGCCAGATCACCTTGTTTTCGTCGCGGACGGTCACATCATCGACGGCGGCCGGGCCGTCGACGAGCTGCACGTGATCGGGCGCCTCGCCCGCAGTGCCGACGACCTCTTCATGGCCCTCGTGACCGATCAGCAGGATGTCGTAGTCGTCGCGCGCGAACCGCTTCGCCTCGTTGTGCACCTTGGTGACCAGCGGGCAAGTCGCGTCAATGACCTGTAGCTTTCGTTCGGCCGCCGAGGTGTGCACCGTCGGGGCCACACCGTGTGCGGAGAACACCACGATCGCGCCCTCGGGCACTTCGTCGGTTTCGTCGACGAACACCGCGCCGGCCTTGGCCAGCGTGTCCACCACGTGCCGGTTGTGCACGATCTCGTGGCGGACATACACCGGCGCGCCGTGCTTCTCCAGCGCGCGCTCGACGGTCTCGACGGCGCGGTCGACACCCGCGCAGTATCCGCGGGGTTCGGCCAGCAGAACCCGCTTGCCTGCCACGCCACTGGACGCCGAGCTGGAGGCACCCGGAATCCCCATGTCGATAGTCGGCGGCATGGTTATCAGGGTACTGATCCGCGCTGCCGGGAGGCCAGCCGTAGGCTGTGGCCCATGCCTACTGCACCGTATGGGGTCCGTCTGCTGGTGGGAGCGGCGGTAACCGCCATCGAGGAAACACGAAAGCTTCCGCAGACCATCCTGATGTACCCGATGACCATCGCCAGCCAGCTCGCGCACCTCGTGATGAAGGTGCAGCAGGACGTGGCCGACCTGGTCAACAAGGGCGACGAGATGCTGGAGAGCCTGTTCCCGGCGAAGGACGAGCAGCCGGAGTGGGCGACCTTCGACGAGGATCTGCCCCTCGACGTGTCCGCACCGTCGGCCCTTGACGGCGAGCGGCTCACCGAGGGCAGGTTCGCGTTGTTCACCGGCGGTGGGCCGGAGGTGTATGCGGATGACGGGGCGGCGCCTACGGCGACCGGCCTGCCCGAAGTCGTCGAGCGGTTGGACTACGAGACGCTTACCCTGGCCCAGCTGCGGGCGCGGCTGTCGACACTGCGCGTCGCCGATCTGGAAGCGCTGTTGGACTACGAGGATTCGACCAAATCCCGCGCGCCGTTCCAGACGCTGCTGGCCAACAGGATCACCCGCGCGACCGCGAAGTGACGACCCGAGCGGGGCTCGGAAAATGACGACCCGAGCGGGGCTCGGAAAATGACAGAGCCTGAACAAGGCAAGTCTCCCGACAACCCCTGGCCGGTGCGGGCGGTCGCAACCCGCGTCGCCAAGTACATCGACCGGCTGGGCATGGTGTGGATCGAGGGCCAGCTGACCGAACTCAAGCTGCGCCAGTCCACGGCGTGGATGGTGCTGCGCGATCCGGCCGCGGATATGTCGCTGTCGGTGAGTTGCCCCAGCCACCTGGTCGCCAATTCACCGGTGCCACTGTCTGAGGGCACGCAGGTGATCATGCTCGGCAAGCCGCAGTTCTACACCCGCAACGGGTCATTCAGCCTGCGTATCAGTGAGATTCGAGCAGTCGGCATCGGAGAGCTGCTGGCAAGGATCGAGCGGCTGCGAAAACTCCTGGACGCCGAGGGTTTGTTCGACCCCCGGCTGAAGCGGCCAATTCCCTTTCTGCCCAACACGATCGGGCTGATCACCGGCCGGGCGAGCCACGCCGAGCGCGACGTGGTCTCGGTGGCCACGGATCGCTGGCCCGCCGTCAGGTTCGCCGTCCGCAACACGGCCGTGCAGGGCACCAACACCGTGTCGCAGGTGGTCGAGGCACTGCGCGGACTCGATGCCGACCCCGCCGTCGACGTCATCGTCATCGCGCGCGGCGGCGGCAGCGTCGAGGATCTGCTGCCGTTTTCCGACGAGACGCTGTGCCGGGCGATCTCGGCCTGCACCACCCCGGTGGTCAGCGCCATCGGGCACGAACCCGACAACCCGCTGTGCGATCTGGTCGCCGATCTGAGGGCGGCCACGCCGACCGATGCCGCCAAGCGCATCGTCCCCGACACCGCTGCCGAACAGGCGCTGCTGCTCGACCTGCGTCGTCGTAGTGCACGCGCCTTGCGCAACTGGGTGCACCGCGAGGAGCACTTGCTGGGCCAGCTGCGCAGCAGGCCGGTGCTGGCCCAGCCGCTCGCCACACTCACCTCAAGGGCAGACGAGATCCACCGGTGCAGAACCTCGGCGCGGCGTGACATAACCCGGTTGGTCGTCGCCGAATCGGAGCGGATCGGCCATCTGTCGGCCCGGCTGAGCACACTCGGGCCTGCCGCGACCCTGGCGCGCGGCTACGCCGTGGTGCAGACGGTGACGGCGACGGGCGACCCGGCCGTCCTGCATACCGTGGCCGATGCGCCGGCCGGGACGAGGCTGCGGGTGCGGGTGTCCGACGGGGCGATCACGGCGGTCAGCGAGGGAAGTCAATGAAGCCTATTAGTGAACTGGGCTATGAAGAAGCTCGTGATGAACTCGTCGAGGTAGTGCGCCAGCTCGAGCAGGGCGGGCTGGACCTCGATGCATCGCTGAAGCTATGGGAAAGAGGCGAAGCGCTCGTTAAATGCTGCGATGAGCACTTAGCTGGAGCCCGCAGGAGAATCGAGGACGCGCTCTCTGCCGGCGACGAAGAGAAAGTTGACTAGGAAACCAGTTTTGGCTGTGGGAGTCGAAACTGGAACGCGTTTCATTTATCCTCGTCGGCATGGATGATGCAACGCTGCAGACTGAACTCGGCCGTGTGCTCGTTACCGGCGGCTCCGGCTTCGTTGGCGCCAACCTGGTGGCGGAGCTTCTCGAGCGGGGCCACGAGGTGCGCTCGTTCGACCGCGCGCCGTCCCCGCTGCCCGCGCATCCGCGGTTGCAAGTTGTCCAGGGCGACATCCGCGACAAGGACACCGTCGCGGCCGCCGTCGACGGTATTGACACGGTCTTTCACACCGCGGCGATCATCGATCTGATGGGCGGCTCGTCGGTCACCGACGAGTACCGTCAGCGCAGTTTTGCCGTCAACGTCGGCGGCACCGAGAACCTGGTGACCGCCGGCCAGGACGCCGGGGTGAAGCGGTTCGTCTACACCGCGTCCAACAGCGTTGTGATGGGCGGTCAACGGATCTCCGGTGGTGACGAAACCCTGCCCTACACCGAACGGTTCAACGATCTCTACACCGAAACGAAGGTTGTCGCCGAGCGATTCGTGCTGTCGCAGAACGGCGTTCGCGGGATGCTGACGTGTTCGATTCGGCCCAGCGGTATTTGGGGCCGCGGCGACCAGACCATGTTCCGCAAGGTTTTCGAGAGCGTCCTCGCGGGACACGTCAAGGTGTTGGTCGGCAGCAAAACCGTCAAGCTCGACAACTCGTATGTGCACAACCTAATTCATGGCTTCATCCTGGCCGGCGAGCACTTGGTCCCCGGCGGAACCGCACCGGGACAGGCGTATTTCATCAACGACGGCGAGCCGATCAACATGTTCGAGTTCTCGCGACCCGTCGTCGAAGCCTGCGGTGAACCATGGCCCAAGTTGCGGGTACCGGGCCGGCTGGTGTGGTTGGTCATGACGATCTGGCAGTGGCTGCACTTCAAGTTGGGCTTGCCGAAGCCTCTGCTGGAGCCCCTCGCCGTGGAACGGCTTTATCTCGACAACCACTTCTCGATCGCCAAGGCAGAACGCGATCTGGGCTACCGGCCGCTGTTCACCACAGCTGAGGCGATGCGCGACTGCATGCGCTACTACACCGACCTGTTCGAGCAGATGACGGCGCAGACGCACGAGACGCCGATCAAAGCGGTCACGGCGGGGAATCTAGCAGGCTGATCAGTCACCCGGTCAGGTGGACCGGGTGACGCGTGACCGCCTCGATCCGCGCGCCGGCTCGGTGCAGCAGATCAGTACCCAGTGCAATCAGCGCACGGGCCGCCGCGATTTCTTCGCCGATCATCGGCTGGCAGACGTCCCGCGGATTGCGGAACGCATCCCCGATGGCCGTCAACTCATCGTCGTCACCCAGCTGCGCGCGCACAGTTGCATGCGTGTGCGTGTCGTCTTCGTCGAACTGGATGTCGATATGCCAGTCGTTGTCCAGAACCTTGTCGTACATGCTCGCCACCTCTCCCCCAATAGGGTGCGCCATCACGCCGACCCAGGCCCACGGTTCCGTAAATTTCGCTGGCAGCGCACTGAACCGGTTCCATGAGGACACCCGCCGCAATAGTGTCGATTCGCACAGTTGAATTCACAACGTGAAGCGAAGGGGCACAACATGCCTGACGGCACACCCAACATTCTCGTGATCTGGGGTGACGACATCGGCATCAGCAACCTGAGTTGTTACAGCGACGGATTGATGGGCTACCGCACGCCCAACATCGACAGGATCGCCAACGAAGGCATGCGTTTCACGGATTCGTATGGCGAGCAAAGTTGCACGGCCGGCCGAGCGGCATTCATCAGCGGCCAGAGCGTCTACCGAACGAGAATGAGCAAAGTCGGCGTGCCCGGTGCGGATATCGGCTGGGCCGCGGAAGACCCCACCATCGCCGAACTGCTCAAGCCGTTGGGCTACGCAACGGGGCAATTCGGCAAGAATCACTTCGGCGATCTCAACAAATACCTGCCGACCGTCCACGGGTCGACGAATTCTTCGGCAACCTCTATCACCTCAACGCCGAGGAGGAGCCGGAGAGCCCCGACTACCCGCACGAGGACCGCTATCCGCGGCTGTACAACGCGGCCAGGCCCCGCGGCGTGCTCGAGTGCACGGCGATCGCGGAGGACTCGACCGAACCCGACGACGAAAAGTTCGGTCCGGTCGGTAAGCAGACGATCGAGGACACCGGTCCGCTGACCAGAAGCGGATGGAGACCATCGACGACGACATCGCCGATGCGACCGTCGGCTACCTCAGGCGCCAGCACGATGCGGGCACACCGTTCTTCGTGTGGTGCAACTTCACCCACATGCACGTCTACACCCACACGAAGCCCGAGAGCCGCGGGCAGGCCGGGCTATGGCAGTCCGACTACCACGACACCATGATCGACCACGACAAGAACGTGGGCACGGTGCTCGACGTCCTCGACGAACTCGGCATCGCCGACGACACCATCGTCATCTACTCGACCGACAACGGCCCACACCGCAACACCTGGCCCGACGGCGGCACCACCCCGTTCCGCAGCGAGAAGAACACCAACTGGGAAGGCGCGTTCCGCGTTCCGGAGCTGATCAGGTGGCCCGGCAAGATCAAGGCGGGCAGCGTCTCCAACGAGATCATCCAGCACCATGACTGGCTTCCGACACTGTTGGCGGCCGCCGGCGACCCCGACATCAGCGACAAGCTGAAGAAGGGCCATACGATCGGCGACACCGAATACAAGGTGCACATCGACGGCTACAACCTGCTGCCGTATCTGACCGGCGAGGTCGACACCAGCCCGCGGCGCGGCTTCTTCTACTTCTCCGACGACGGCGACCTGGTGGCCATGCGTTTCGAGAACTGGAAGGTGGTGTTCTCCGAGCAACGGGCCCAGGGCACCCTGCGGGTATGGGCCGAACCCTTCACCCCGCTGCGGGTCCCGAAGATCTTTAACCTCCGCACCGACCCCTTCGAATACGCCGACATCACCTCGAACACGTACTACGACTACCTCCTTCGGCACGCGTACTTCGTCTTCTACGCCACCGCGATGGCGGCGAAATTCCTCGAGACGTTTCAGGCGTTTCCGCCCCGGCATCCACCGGCGACCTTCAGCATCGATCAGGCAATGGAGAAACTGCGCGAATTCCTGGCGAGGGACTAGATGCTGGAGAGCTGGAACGACGGGCCGACGAAGGCCGCGATCATCGACTTCGTCGGCCGCGTGGACAACGAGGTCCCACCCGAAGCTCGTGTCGCCGTCTTCGACAACGACGGCACCCTCTGGTGTGAGAAGCCCGCATACATCCAGCTCGACTTCCTGGTGCGCAGGCTGGCCGAACAAGCCAATGCCGACCCGTCGCTGAAGGACAAGCAACCTTATAAAGCGGCCGCCGACGGCGACCTGGCTTGGTTCGGCGACGCCGTCACCAAGCACTACAACGGTGACGACTCCGACGTCGAAGTGCTTGCCGGAGGCATACTTTCGGCCTACGCCGGTCTGACGGTCGAGGAGCACTCGGAGCGGGTGAAGGCGTTCTTCGCCGACGCCAAGCATCCGACGCTGGGACGTCCGTACACCGCGTGCGGTTACCGTCCGATGGTGGAGTTGTTGCGCTACTTGGAGGCCAACGGGTTCAGCACCTACATCGCGTCCGGTGGCGGCCGGGATTTCATGCGGCCCGTCACCACGCAGATGTACGGCATCCCCCCGGAGCGGGTGATCGGCAGCTCGGTCGGGCTCGACTACGTCGACGGTCACCTCAAGACCACCGCGAAACCGGAGTTCATGGACGACGGCCCGGTCAAGCCGGTGCGCATCTGGGGCCGGACAGGGCGGCGGCCGATCTTCGCCGCGGGCAACTCGAACGGCGACATCCAGATGCTCGAGCACACTGCGGCAGGCCCCGGTCCGTCGCTGTGCATGCTGGTGCTGCATGACGACGCCGAACGCGAATTCAATTACGTTGCGGGCGCGGAGAAATCGCTCGACGAGGCGAAGACGAGGGGTTGGACGGTGGCGAGCATCAAGAACGACTGGGCGACCGTCTTCAGTGACTGAGTTTCCTTTCCTCGAAACTGCGGGCAGATCGCGTTGACGCGCGAATCTGCGATTTCCCCGCAGTTTCGGGGTTTGGTGCGCATCCCGGCGCAGACGACCGTCGTCGGATCCGATGAGCACTACCCCGAGGAGCGGCCCGCCAACATCGTCAGCGTCGAGGAGTTCTGGATCCAGGCCCGCCAGGTGACCAACGCCGAGTTCGCCGAATTCGTCGACGCCACAGGCTATGTCACCGTCGCAGAACGCCCACTGAACCCCGACGACTACCCCGACGCACCCGCCGAGAACCTGCAGCCGGGCTCGATGGTGTTCACGCGCACTCAAGGCCCTGTCGACTTGCGGCACCTCAGCCAGTGGTGGGCCTGGACACCTGGCGCGTCGTGGCGGCACCCCGTCGGCCCGCACTCGTCGGTCGCGAAGCGCGCCGACCATCCGGTGGTGCACGCCGCTTACGCAGATGCCGAGGCCTACGCGCAGTGGGCGGGTCTCACGCTGCCGACGGAAGCCGAGTGGGAGATCGCGGCCCGCGGCGGCCTCGACACCGCGACCTACACATGGGGCGACGAACCCGAGCAGCCGGGCCAACGGCTGGCCAACTATTGGCACGGCGACTTCCCATGGCGACCGGAGCCGGGCTACGGCCGCACCGCATCCGTCGGCAGCTTCCCGCCCAACGGCTACGGCCTTTTCGATATGGCGGGCAACGTCTGGGAATGGACCACCGACTGGTATGCCGACACGCACGAAGGCGACCCGTGCTGCGAGACCGGCAGCTACGATCCGCGGCAGCCGCAGTTCCGTGTGCCGCGCAAGGTCATCAAGGGCGGCTCGTTTCTGTGCGCCGACAACTACTGCCTGCGCTACCGGCCCGCAGCCCGCAGACCGCAGATGGTCGACACCGGCATGAGCCACATCGGATTTCGCTGCGTGACGCGGGCGCGGCCGGCCTAGGCGCTGACGGTCAGGCTTCGGCGGCCTTCTTGATCGCGGCAAGCGTCGCGGGGATCCCGCTTCTGGCCGCGTCGCTGCGCTGTTGGATCTGAGCGTCGGCATCCGCGCCGTAGCGCTCGTGGAACCCCGCGATGCCCGCGGGCAGAAACTCCCACGTCTCGGTGAGTAGGGTGCCTGCGCCCTCAGGTTCGAAGGTGTACTCCCAGTGCACCCAGCCGTGGTTGACCTCCCACGCGAACTTGCGACCGGGCTCGGCGGACACCACCTGGCTTCGCGTCTCCCACGTCCGGTCAGGGGTTTCGTTGCGGCCGGTGAACCAGGCGCCGACCTGTGGGCCCTCACCCTCGTCCCACCAGCAGGCCTTGCAGATCGGGCTCCACTCGCCCATCCGGGTCACATCCGACACCAGCGCATACAGCGTTTCGGGCGCCGCGTCCACGAAGATCGACTCGGACATCTTCAAATCGGTCATGGCTCGAGTGTGGCAAAGCGCTAAGTTAGAACGCGTTCCACCGCCGTCGAAAGGCCAACTGGATGAGCAACAGTAGTGACCGGATCGCCGTCGTCATCGGCGCGGCCTCCGGGATCGGATGGGCGACCGCGCGCGCCCTTGCCGCCGACGGCTGTCGCGTGGCAATTGCGGACCGCAACGCCGACGGCGCGCGCGCCAAGGCGGACGAACTCGGCGCACCGCACAGCGCCGCGGAAGTCGATGTCACCGACGAGGCATCGGTGCAACGCCTCTTCGACCAGATCGGTCCGCTCGATGTCGTCGTCAACTGCGCGGGCTTCGGAAGCCTCGGGCTGATCACCGATCTGGCGGTCGACGAGTTCCGGTCCGTCGTCGACGTCTGCCTCAACGGCGGGTTCATCGTCGCCAAGTACGCGGGCCAGAAGCTGCGCGAGGGTGGCTCGCTGGTGACGATCAGCTCTCTGAACGGTCGCCAGGCCGCTGTGGGGATGAGCGCCTACTGCTCGGCCAAGGCAGGAGTGTCGATGCTCACCCAGGTCGCCGCCCTGGAGATGGGGCCTCGCGGTATCCGCGTCAACGCCGTCTCTCCCGGCTTCGTCGACACCCCGCTCACCGAGGGCTCGTATCTGGTGCCCGGGCTCGTCGAGGACTATGTCGAGAACACCGCGCTCGGCCGCGCCGGTAAACCGGAGGAGATCGCCGACGCCGTCGTCTTCCTGTGCTCACCGAAATCGTCCTGGCTGACGGGCGAGGTGCTCGACCTGAACGGTGGGGCTCACCTGAAGCGTTATCCCGACGTGCTCGGCCACGTCATGAAACTCGCAGAGGCGCAGTGATGAGCCGCTTGGGCGAAGAACGGTGAGTAGGACTTTCAGCGGTAAGAGCGCTCTCGTAACCGGCGCCGGTTCGGGCATCGGCGCCGCACTGTGCCGGGCGCTCGCCGGGGTGGGGGCCGACGTCGTCTGCACGGACATCGACGGCGACGCCGCCGCGCGCACCGCATCCCCGCTCGGCGATCACGCGCGTTCCGCCCGCCTCGACGTCACTGATGCGGCATCGGTGCAGTCAGCGGTGGACGAGGTGGTGAACCGCACCGGCCGGCTGGACCTGATGTTCAACAACGCCGGCATCGTGTGGGGCGGTGATACCGAACTGCTCACCCTCGACCAGTGGAACGCGATCATCGACGTCAACCTGCGCGGTGTCGTACACGGCGTGGCCGCGGCCTACCCGCAGATGATCAAGCAAGGCAACGGCCACATCGTCAACACCGCGTCGATGGCGGGGCTCACCGCGGCCGGTCAGATCACCAGTTACGTCACGACTAAACACGCCGTGGTCGGCCTGTCTCTGGCGCTGCGCTCGGAGGCCGCGGCACACGGCGTCGGCGTGCTGTGCGTCTGCCCCTCCGCGGTCGAAACCCCGATCCTCGACAAGGGCGCCATCGGCGGCTTCGTCGGACGCAACTACTTCTTGGAGGGTCAGGGCGTCAAGACGGCATACGACGCCGACCGTCTCGCGCTAGACACACTGAAGGCCATCGAGCGCAACAAGGCGCTGCTGGTCAAACCCCGCCGCGCACATGCGCAGTGGGTGCTCGCGCGACTGGCGCCGGGCTTCATGCAGCGCATGTCGATCAAGTTCATTGCATCCCAGCGGGCGCAGCAGGCGAAGGCGCACTCGGACATTCGCTGAGCAAATCGGGCGGCTGGACAGCCAACCTGGCTACGGTAGGCCAGTGGCCGCAATGAAGACCGAGTTCACGCTGACCCAGAAGCGTGCCCTGGCGGTCGCGACAGTCGTCGCCATCCTGTTCGGCGCCTACTTCCTGCGCAGCTACTTCATCCTCATCGTCGTCGCTGCGGTGGTCGCCTTTCTGTTCGGCCCCTTCTACAACCGGCTCAACAAGCGATTCGGCACGGGGCTGTCGGCGACGCTCACCCTGCTGGCCGCCTTCGCAAGCGTCATCGTGCCGGTCAGCCTGGTCGTGCTGATCGCGGTCATCCAGATCACCGAGATGGTCAAGAGTGTCGCAGACTGGGTCGAGCGGACCGACCTATCTTCGCTCGGCGACAAGACCTTGACGTTCGTCAACGAACTGCTGGCGCGAATCCCGTTCGCGGACGTCACCGTGACGCCGGAGATGATCCGGAAGGCGATGACGACCGTCGCGCAGAACGGCGGGCAGTGGCTGCTGCACACGCTTCAGGGCGCCGCAGGCGGTGTCATCGGCGGGATCACCGCGGCGATCCTGTTCCTCTATGTGTTCATCTCGCTGCTGACCAACAAGGACGCCGTACAGCGGTTGATCCGCCAACTCAACCCGCTCGGCGAGGAGGTCACCGACCTCTACCTCGCCAAGATGGGCGCGATGGTGAATGGCACTGTCAGGGGACAGTTCATCATCGCCGTCTGCCAAGGCATCGCGGGCGCGATCTCGATCTACATCGGGGGCTTCCACGACGGATTCTTCATCTTCGCGATAGTTCTGAGCGCTCTGTCGGTCATCCCACTGGGCAGCGGCATCATCACGATTCCGTTCGGCATCGGAATGATGCTGTTCGGCAACGTCTTCGGCGGTATCTTCGTGGTCCTGTTCCACCTCATTGTGGTGACCAACATCGACAACTTCCTCCGACCGATGCTGGTGCCGCGGGAAGCCCGCCTCGACTCGGCGTTGATGCTGCTGTCGGTGTTCGCCGGTATCGGGATGTTCGGCGCGTTCGGCATCATCATCGGCCCTGTGCTGATGATCGTCATCGTCACGACGATCAGCGTCTACCTTGCGGTGTACAAAGGCGTCCCGCTCGAACACCACGACGACGACGACACCGAGAAGTCCAAGAAGACCAAGGGGTGGATGGGATGGCTGACGCGACGGGCCAGGAAGGCGACGCCCGAGGCGCCGGAGCCCGACGGTCCCGAGAAGGAGAAGCCCGCACCGGCCGAGGATGAGACCGCTAAACCAAACGCTCCGTAAGGAATTCGACGACGCGCTTTCGCGCCTCGTAGGCCGGGTGTCCGTCCCGCTCGCGCACCTCGAGCGCCAGCACCGAGTGAGCCATCTTTCCGAACCCGTGCTCGTTTCCCGACTTGGAACTGATCTCGATGACCTCGAACGCGTCGCCGAGCCGGTCCTTCAGCGTCTTGAACCGCGCAGCGGGGACCAACGGGTCCTCACTGAACCGCAGCCCCAGCGCGCACAGCCCGTCATTGGCGGCGCGCTGTTCGACGATCGTCAACTCCTCTTCGGACAGCCCGGGGTCGCGGCGCTGCTTGGGTGTCAACGGCAGGGGCAACGTCGGCTGGCTCAGCACCGGCGCGAGCACGCTGTCGTCCACCGCCGCCGCAAGCGCGAAGCCACCGGTGAAGCACTGGCCGATCACCCCGACGCCCCTGCCCGGCGTCTTCTCGTTGAGGTCGCGGGCAAGCGCCCGTAGATAGTGCGCAATGGGGCGATCGGCGTTCGTCGCAAACGCGGCGAATTCCTTTGCCACACATCCACGCAACATGACCGGCACCGCTCCCGGACGGACGCCTGGTGCGCCCGGAGTGCCGAACAGCGACGGCGACGCGACGGTGAACCCGTTGTCCACCAAGTGATTACCCAAGGCCAGCACGCCGGGGTGCAAACCGGGCAACTCCGGAATCAGCACCACGCCGGGCCCCTCGCCCTTACCATAGACGTCGTGGGTCAGACCGGCGGCGGTAAACGGGGCGGCGGTCCATCCGGTCAGGTCGGCTTCCGGTGCGGTCATGCGTCTCCTACTTCACGGCCAATGGCGGCTGCTTCTGGACCGCCGCCGCCAGCGTACGGTACTCATCGGTACCGCCGGCACCCCTGATCGCGAGCTGCGCCGGTCCGGTCGGGCCGTCCAGCCGCGTCGTCCACACCGGCTCGGTGCCCCCACCGCCTTCGTAGACCACCCATCGCGTGCCGTCGACATCCTGGGTTCCTGTCGGCACCATGTCGGAGTGGATGGAGGCGACGAGCTTCTCCTCGTCGGCGTTGCTCTGGGTCAACGCCAGGTACATGCCGGTCGGCGTGAGATAGCCGACCGTCGAAGACACCGCGCGCACGGGCGGCCCGGACGGATCCGTGCGGCCCGCGTCGATGCCTGCGCGGCTGCCCGAGTTTGCGCGCCATCCCTCGGGCAGCGCAGGCACCCGGATTGGCAGGTGAAGCGCGTCGGCGTCGGCCTGCAGGGCCGCGGGCGCGTCGTAGTCGGGAGCTGGTCCAGGGCCGGGACCGCCGGGTGCGAAGGAGCACATCCCGAGGATCCCCGCGAGGACGATGCACGCCGCGATCAGCGGCGCCAGGGACCAGAACATGTCGCGACCGTCCTGCAGCAACCGCGGCTTCGGGGGCTTGGGTAGAGGCTGCGGCTCGGTGCTCACAACGGCCAGTATCCCAGCTCCCACGGCTCGACCGGCGGATGGGAGAATCGCAGCCATGAGCCCAGCACGCGGGGAAGCCCCCGACCGCAACCTCGCCCTCGAGCTCGTTCGCGTCACCGAGGCGGGCGCGATGGCAGCAGGCCGGTGGGTCGGCCGCGGCGACAAGGAGGGCGGTGACGGCGCCGCCGTCGACGCCATGCGTGAGCTGGTCAATTCGGTCTCCATGCGCGGCGTCGTGGTGATCGGCGAGGGCGAGAAGGACAACGCGCCGATGCTCTACAACGGCGAGGAGGTCGGCAACGGCGACGGCCCGGAGTGCGACTTCGCTGTCGACCCGATCGACGGCACGACGCTGATGAGCAAGGGCATCGCGAACGCGATCTCGGTGCTCGCGGTGTCCGAGCGCGGCACCATGTACGACCCGTCGGCGGTGTTCTACATGAACAAGATCGCCGTCGGGCCCGAGGCCGTCGACGCCATCGACATCACCGCGCCGATCGGCGAGAACATTCGCAAGGTCGCCAAGGCCAAGAAGGTGTCGGTGTCCGACCTGACCGTGTGCATCCTGGACCGGCCACGCCACGAACAGCTGATCACCGACGTCCGGGAAGCCGGCGCCAGGTGCCGGTTGATCTCCGACGGCGACGTCGCGGGCGCTATCTCGGCGTGCAGACCCAACACCAGTACCGATCTGCTCGTCGGGATCGGCGGCACACCCGAGGGCATCATCGCCGCCGCCGCCATCCGCTGTATGGGTGGGGCGATCCAGGGCCAGCTCGCACCCAAGGACGACGAAGAGCGCCAGAAGGCGATCGACCGTGGCTACGACCTGGATCAGGTGCTCCACACCGAGGATCTGGTGTCCGGCGAGAACGTGTTCTTCTGCGCCACCGGCGTCACCGACGGCGACCTGCTCAACGGCGTCCACTACTACGGCGGCGGCTGCACCACGCAGTCGATCGTCATGCGCTCGAAGTCGGGCACGGTGCGGATGATCGAGGCCTACCACCGGTTGTCGAAGCTCAACGAATACTCCGCCATCGATTTCACCGGCGACAGCAACGCTTTCCAGCCGCTGCCGTAATCAACGACCCAGGAAGGGCACACATGAGCGCCGCCTTGCCGTCCCCGACTGCCGTCGGAGACGAGTACCGCATCGAGCACGACACCATGGGCGAGGTCCGGGTGCCGATCAACGCGCTGTGGCGCGCACAGACGCAACGCGCGGTGGAGAACTTCCCGATCTCCGGCAGGGGTCTGGAGCGCACCCAGATTCGCGCGCTCGGCCTGCTCAAGGGCGCGTGCGCGCAGGTGAACAAGGACCTCGGGCTGCTCGCCCCGGAGAAGGCCGATGCGATCATCGCCGCCGCCGCGGAGATCGCCGACGGCCGGCACGACGACCAGTTTCCGATCGACGTGTTCCAGACCGGTTCCGGCACGAGCTCGAACATGAACACCAACGAGGTGATCGCCGGCATCGCGGAAACGGCGACCCCGCCTGTTAAAGTGCACCCGAACGACGACGTGAACATGTCGCAGTCGTCCAACGACACGTTCCCCACGGCGACACACATCGCGGCCACGGAAGCTGCTGTGCGCCACTTGATTCCGGCGCTTGAAGTGCTGCATGAGTCGCTGGCCGGCAAGGCCAGGCAGTGGCGCACAACGGTGAAGTCCGGTCGCACGCATCTGATGGATGCCGTGCCGGTGACGCTGGGCCAGGAGTTCAGCGGATACGCACGCCAGGTCGAGGCAGGAATCGAGCGGGTGAAGGCAACGCTGCCGCGACTCGGCGAGCTGGCGATCGGCGGAACGGCCGTCGGCACGGGTCTCAACGCTCCGGACGACTTCGACGAGCGAGTCGTCGCCGTGCTGAAGGAGCAGACCAGCCTGGCCGAATTGCGGGTCGCGGCAAACCATTTCGAGGCACAAGCCGCGCGTGATGGGCTGGTCGAGGCGTCCGGCGCGCTGCGCACCATCGCCATATCGCTGACCAAGATCGCCAACGACATCCGGTGGATGGGCTCGGGCCCATTGACCGGTCTCGGCGAGATCCAGCTGCCCGATCTGCAGCCCGGCAGCTCGATCATGCCGGGCAAGGTCAATCCCGTTATCCCCGAGGCGGTTACCCAGGTGGCCGCGCAGGTGATCGGCAACGACGCCGCGGTCGCATGGGGCGGCGGCAACGGCGCCTTCGAGCTCAACGTGTACATCCCGATGATGGCGCGAAACATCCTCGAGTCCTTCAAGATCCTGACCAACTCCGCCAAGCTGTTCGCCGAACGCTGCATCGACGGTCTGGTCGCCAACGACGAGCGGCTGCGCGAACTGGCCGAGTCTTCCCCGTCGATCGTGACGCCGCTGAACTCGGCGATCGGCTATGAGGAAGCCGCTGCGGTGGCCAAGCAAGCGCTGAAGGAGAAGAAGACCATCCGCCAGACGGTCATCGACCGCGGGCTCATCGGCGACAAGCTGTCGGAGGAGGAACTCGATAAGCGACTCGACGTGCTGGCGATGGCCAAGGTGCGCGATGAGCGCTTGCGCGAAGAGCGTTAGCGACTCCTCCCCACCTCATGGCAGCGGAGCGCACCAGCGCAACCTGGTGCCGCCACCCTCGGCCTTCAGAACGCTGAACGTTCCACCGACTTCCTCGGCACGCTGTCGCAGGTTCGCCAGCCCACTTGGGGTGATCTCGTCTCCGATACCGCATCCGTTGTCGACGACGTCGACGGTCAGCTCATCACCGACGGACACACTGATCGCCATGGTGGTCGCGTTCGCGTGCCGGACGGCATTGCTAATCGCCTCTCGGACAACGGCTTCGGCGTGGTCGGCGAGTACGGCGTCGACGACGGAGAGCGGCCCCGAGAACTGAACCGTCGTGCGCATCTCCGAGTCGGCGAACTGAGCGACGGCCTCCTCCAGCCGTTGGCGCAGCCGCGTCGCACCCGGTTGGGCGCTGTGCAGATCGAATATCGTCGTCCGGATCTCCTGGATGACCTCCTGCAGGTCGTCGACGCAGTTGGAAAGCCGCTCCTGCACCTCTGGCGTGCGTGCGCGCGGGATCGTTCCCTGCAGTGAGAGCCCGACGGCGAACAACCGCTGAATCACGTGATCGTGGAGGTCTCTGGCGATGCGGTCGCGATCGGTCAGGATGTCGAGCTCACGCATGCGCCGCTGGGTGCTCGCCAGCTGCCACGCCACCGCGGCCTGGTCGGCGAAGGCAACCATCATGTCGAGCTGTTCGGCGCTGAACCGCTGCGCGCCGACTGGTCGCAGAGCCACCAAGACCCCCGCCACCACGTCCGTCGCCCGCAGCGGTAAGACCAGCGCCGGTCCGGTGGGCTCGACTTCCAGGGCGAGGTCGATGGTGTCGAACCGCCCAGGCGTGCGCTCGAGAAAGGCTTCACCGACCGCCGTACCGGCGATCGGGATGGAAAACACCGCCGCGCCGTAGCCGCTGCCTGCCGTCGCCGCCACGATCAACTCGCCGCTTTGGTCGATCGGCTGGTCGGGATCCGGCGGAACCGCCACCAGTGTGAGCTCTGCACCGCAGAGGTGCCGCGACTCCTCGGCGACCAGGTGAAACACTCTGGCAGGGTCGGCGCCGGACAGGAGCTCCGTACCGATGTCGCGGGTGGCTTCGATCCACGACTGGCGATTTCTGGACTGCTCGTACAGACGAGCGTTCTCGATTGCGATGCCCGCCGCCGCCGCAAGCGCCTGGACAAGCACCTCATCGTCTTCGCTGAACGGCTGCCCACCGGCCTTCTCGGTCAGGTAGAGGTTGCCGAAGACGTCGTCTCTGATGCGCACCGGCACCCCGAGAAAGGTGCGCATCGCCGGATGGTTCGTAGGGAAGCCCACAGAAGCGGCGTGCTCGGCGATGTTGTCCAGCCGAATGGGCTTCGGGTCGTCGATCAGCACACCGAGAACGCCTCGGCCCTCCGGAAGATGGCCGATCTTCTCCCTCGTCGCCTCGTCGACGCCTTCGTAGACGAACTCGACCAGCTCGTGGTCGTGCCCACGGACACCCAGTGCCCCATACCGCGCGTCGACCAACTCGATCGCGGTGTGCACGATCGTGCGCAGGGTTGCGTCGAGTTCCAGCCCCGCCGTGACCACCAGCATCGCGTCGATCAGGCCGTCCAGCCGGTCGCGGCCTTCGACGATCTGCTCGACACGGTCCTGGACCTCAGTGAGCAGCTCGCGAAGTCGCAGCTGGGACAACGTGTCCCGCAGCGGACGCATGCCGGCATCTCCGCCCGACCCCACTTCGCCGGTCACGAAGCCATCGTCCCATCGGGGTATCTGAAAAACACGAATACGGCGGTTGATTCTCCGACCACTGCCACCTTTGGTGACCAACGGCCCTGCCGCTGGCCGTCGTTCGCAGCGTGCAGGCGGTGCCAAGGGACGCATGGCCCTCAGTTGGGGACCATTGACCCTCGTGCCACGTGCCGCAATCGGCGAAAGCTGGTGAGCAGAGAAAGTGAGGTTGGTCATGCGTGACACCGTCGTCGAACCCGGGATCATTCAAGACGCTGTATTGCTGGCCTGCCGTGCGCCGTCGCTGCACAACAGCCAGCCGTGGCGGTGGCGCGTTGACGGTGACGTCGTGCAGCTTTACGTCGATCCCGACCGGGCACCCCGCCGCGCCGACCAGTCGGGTAGGGAGGCGCTCATCGGCTGCGGGGCCGCACTCGACCACTTCCGGGTGGCGATGGCGGCCGCAGGGTGGGCGGCGCACACCGATCGGTTCCCCAATCCCAACAACCTTCATCACCTGGCATCGATCGACGTCACCCCGATGGATTACGTCACCGACGCGCATCGACAGCGGGCGAACGCCATCCTTGTGCGGCGTACAGATCGGCTTCCGTTCGCCATGCCACCGAACTGGAATTCGATCGAGACCGAGTTGCGCAGAGCTGTTGAGGGCAGCGAGGTGCGCTTCGACGTCATCGCCGACGAACTGCGTCCGGAGCTCACCGAAGCGTCCCAACTCGCCGAATCGCTTCGCCTCTACGATTCCGGTTATCATGCCGAACTCGTCGGCTGGACAGCCGATTTCAAGTTGACCGACGGCATACCGCCGAGCTCCCTGATCTCGGCTGCCGAGAGCGATCGGGTCGACGTCGGGCGCAACTTCCCGGTCACCCGCAACTCGGATCGCCGCCCGGAAATGGAGGAGGACGACTCCAAGATCGTCGTCCTGTCCAGCTACGACGGCAGGCATGAGGATGTTCTACGTTCCGGCGAGGCGTTGTCAGCCGTGCTACTGGAGGCGACGATGGCGGGTTTGGCGACGTGCACTCTGACGCACCTGACCGAGGTGCCTGCCAGTCGCCAGATCGTCGCCACACTGATCGACCAGGAAACGACGCCGCAAGTGCTGATTCGCGTCGGGCAGGCGCCGAGTATCGGGGAACCGATAACGCCGACGCCGAGACGCGCCCTTGCCGAGGTTCTCGAGCAGACGTCCCCGATCCGGTGACGTCTTCCGGATGACGATGTGAGTCAACATGAATGAGCACGAATCTTCGGCATCTGTGGTGGTCGGGATAGACGGTTCTCGGTCCGCGATCGATGCCGCGCTCTGGGCGGTGGACGAGGCGGTGAGCCGCGACCTTCCACTACGGCTGGTTTATGCCGTCGACCCCGACCGGTGCAGTGGTTCGGACAACCAAGCCGCCGCACACGACCTCGCCACCGCGGAGATAGCGGTCCGCCATGCGCTGATGGCGGTGGAGGCGACGGATAAGCCCGTCAAGATCGAGGTCGAAATTCTCCAGGACCGACCGCTACATGCACTGCGCGAGGCGTCCCGGTGGGCCGCCATGCTGTGTGTCGGGTCGATAGGGCTTGTACACGGCATCCGCGGCCGCATCGGCTCAACGGCTTCCGCGCTGGCCACTTCCGCGCACTGTCCCGTCGCCGTCGTCTACGCCCACGACCCACTGCCGACCAAGGGGGGATGGGTGGTAGCCGAAGCCACAACCGATGCGACGCTGCGACGTGCGGTAGAGGAAGCGCAACTCCGACAGGCACCTCTTCGCGTCCTTGCCAGCTGGAGCTCTCAGGACATCGACGTCCATGACCACCATGCCGTCTCGGAGCGGAACCGGCTGGCGAAGACGCGGTTGGATCGACGGCTGTCAGAGTGGAAGGCACGACACCCCGACCTCGATGTGCATGCGGTCGCGGTCCACGGAAGCATTCTGAATTACGTTGTCGACCATGCAGAGTCGATTCAGTTGCTGGTAGTTGCCCGTGACCGTGTGCATGGAATAAACGAGCTGGTTGGACCGCCTGGTCGCGGTGCGCTACGCAACGCCAACTGTTCTGTGCTCATCTGCGACCCACAGCACGTATTGTGAGCACATATCCTGAGGCCCATGGGGATTCGGAGGACTTCACGATGGTGAAGGTCTTTCTCGTCGACGACCACGAAGTGGTCCGGCGCGGACTGATCGATCTTCTCAGCGCCGACGAAGAACTCGAGGTCGTCGGAGAGGCCGGGTCCGTCGAGCAAGCGATGGCACGGATACCCGCGCTGCAACCCGATGTAGCGGTCCTCGATGTAAGGCTTCCCGACGGCAACGGCATCGAGCTTTGCCGCGACCTCCTGTCCCGGCTACCGAACTTGCGCTGCCTGATGCTGACGTCGTTCACGTCCGACGAAGCGATGCTTGACGCGATACTGGCCGGCGCAAGCGGATACGTCATCAAAGACATCAAGGGGATGGAACTGGCCCAGGCCATCAAGGACGTCGGGGCCGGCCGTTCACTACTCGACAACCGCGCGGCGGCGGCGCTGATCGCAAAACTGCGCGGCGACAGCCAGCGGTCCGACCCGTTGTCCGGGCTCAGCGATCAGGAACGCGTCTTGCTGGATCTGCTCGGCGAGGGACTGACGAACAAGCAGATTGCGGCGAGGATGTTCCTCGCCGAGAAGACAGTCAAGAACTACGTGTCTCGGCTGCTCGCCAAGCTCGGCATGGAACGGCGAACCCAGGCCGCAGTCTTCGTGTCCAAGCTGAATCGCCCGCCGCGCACGGATTCCGGTTCTTAGCGCGTCAGCTCAGGTTGAGCGCCGAGCCGTCCAGACGTGTCACGAACTCCTCCAGCGGCCGGCGCGGCGTCGCAGGTAAGGGATCGGCGTTGACCGGCGCCCATCCGATACGCAGCAGCATCTGTGGGTAGCCCTCCGCGCCGAATACGTCCGCCCCGACAGCGGCCCGGATGTCAGGAATCTCCAGCGGTTCGGTGATGGGACAGCTCGCCAGCCCGGCGGCTGTTGCGGTCAGCATCACCGAACTGGTCGCCTCGCCTGCGCGTAGCTGCGACGCCCTGTCATCGGCAACGGTGCCAAGAGCGACGACGGCCGCATTGTCCTCAGACGGCGACGCGTCAGGGGGTTGTGTCAGCACCGGCCCCGCGAACGACCGGCCGGGGATCGCCGCCGTCGGATCCGGCTGTGGTGTGCTCCTGGCGGGCACGCCGGCCGTGGACCCGTAACGCCCACTCCACGCTGATAGTTCGGTCAGGTACTCCGGATCCGTGTTGTGCCGCCACGCCGCGTCCGCCACCTGCTGTTTGAGGTTGGCGAGCGCGTCGACTCGGCGAAGCATGACGCCCGCACGCGCGGTTCGGGCGCCCATCACGGTGATATCGCGGTGCGGTACCGGCCACGAACTGTAGTGCCGACGGTCGGTGCGGCGCCGCGGAATCGCCGCGGCCAACTCGACATCCACTTCAGTGGCTGGATAACGATGAAGTTCCAAGGCGGCCAAGTGATTTGGCTCATCGGCATGGGGAAACCGATGAACCTTGGACTGCCAACCGAGGGCCGCGAAAGCTACCTGGCAATGATTCAACGCGGCGCCGCAGCTGAGCACCAGATCGCGGGCTTGCGGGTCGGTTCGAGGTAGCCGTAGCTCGGGATTGGCGTAGAGATGCAGGCTTCGCGCACCCACCCGCCACTGCCATGGCTGCGAATTGTGCACCGACGGGGCCCGTCCGGCCAGCATCAGCGCGGACCGGATCGTCGCGATATCCGGGAAATGTGCGCTCATCGTGTCGCCTCCTATCAAGATTGCCGCGCCACGATCACCGGCATACGCGCTGCCTGCGCGACCGCCGAGCTGACCGAACCCAACAATAGGCCTGCAAAACCCCCACGCCCATGGCTGCCGACGACCAGCAGCTGCGCGCGCTCTGATTCCTCGAGCAGCCGACGCGCCGGGTTGCCCTGGCCGACGACGCGGCGGACCGCGACATCCGGATATTGCTCGCACCATCCTGCGAGGCTTTGGGCCAGTTCCTCTTCGGCCTGCGCCGCGGCGCCATCCTGCGGCACAGCGATGTCGAAGGCGGCACTGTTTGTCCAGGTATGAATGGCGACGAGTTCGACACCGCGCCGGGACGCCTCCTCGAATGCGACCGATATCGCCGGTTCCGAAGCAGGCGAGCCGTCGACGCCCACGGCTACCGGCGCGGTAGCGGGATGGTCCATCAACGGGTCCTCGTCGTGGATGACCGCCACGGGGCAGTGGGCATGTTGGACCAGGCCCGAGCTGACGGAGCCCAGCAGTAGGCGCTGCACGCCTCCCAGACCGCGGCAGCCGACAACTATCATCTCGGCGTCCTTGGACACGTCGACAAGTGCCGGCACGGGGGGGCCGGACAGAAGGCGATGTTCGACGGGGATTTCACGCGCCCCGGAGACGGCATCGTCGACGACGCTCAGCGCGTCATCGATCACTTCCTTGGCTCGTCGATCGCGCACCGTGGCGAAGTCCTCCCCCACGGGCAGGTCGATCCACGGGCTTGCATCCGGCGAGAGCTGCACATGCACCACCGTCAACGGCACGTGGCGCAGGGCCGCGTCGCGCGCAGCCCAGTCCGTGGCCACCCGTGATGCTGGTGATCCGTCCACCGCGACTACGACGCCGTGGTGCTTCGAATCGGGTTTTGTTGGTGTAGAAGTCATTTCACGTTCCTTCGCCTCGGCGGTGTATCGGCCTCGGACTATCCGAAATCGAGGAAGTGGTCAAGCTCGGCGCCGAACCGAAAGTGTCGTCCGGTGATTTGGCCGGGAACAATGCGAATGAAGCGTTGCTTCGGGGTGGCCGTCCATGGAAGCACCTGCGCACGCTCCGCCTCGGCGATCTCGTCCGACCCTGACAGCACCCGGGCGTAACCCCTGACGACGACGCTCCAACCTTCTTCGGCGTCGTGCTCGTCCGTCTCGAATGCCACACGTTGATTGATGACGGCGCCGGCGAGTTTGGTGCCCTCCGCCGTGCGGATGAGGATCGTCTTGCGCTGCACCACGAAATTGACCGGGAAGATGTCCGGCTGCCCGTCCACGCTCGTCGCAAGCCGGCCCAGCGTGATGCCGGACAACCGCGTCCAGCTGTCGGCCTCTGACAGCGTCGTCACAGGCCCTTCCTGTCGCGTCGTCATCGCACACTCCTCGTTGATTGGTACTTCGATCTCCGCGTAGTCCATCCCAGCCTCTAGCTCGGGTGCGCCGCAGGCTATGGACTAAAGGCCCGACTTCGTGCGGCGAGAGTCCCGAAGTCGCAGCCGGCCGGGACCCGGGTTCAGTGGTTGGTGACCTCGCGGCTTTTGACTAGACCCGTGATCACCGCGTAGCACAGCACCAGGATGGTGAGCACTAACAGGACGTCAGGCTCCATTGTTGGGTCCGCCCGAGTTGGCGCCGGGGATGTCGGTGATCGGGAAGTTCGGCATGGGCGGGGGCGACGGGGTGTTCGGCAGCGTCGGGATCTCGTCCACCCCAATCTCGTGAAGGTCATTGGCGGGCGGCCCGTTATCACGTGCACCGTAGCTGCTGCCGGGTTCACGCGGCCCGAGCAACTTGCTGACCGTCACCAGGTGGTAGCCGTTCGCCTTGAGCACTGGGATGAACTGGTACACCAGATCCACTGTGCTGGAGTAGGTGTCGTGGAACAGCACGACCGATCCCGGCTTGATCTGTGTCATCAGCATGTAGCGGGTCGCCGCGATGTTGGAGTCGTTGATCCAGTCGAAAGGAATGACGTCCCAGTTGATGTCGGCCAAGCCCTGCTTCTTGGCCTCCGCCAGCACCTGATCGTTGACAAGACCGCCTGCGGTGCGGACCAGTTTCGGCCGCTGACCCGTCGCCGCCTCGATGGCGTCGCTTGCCCTGCTGAACTGCGCGGGGATGTCCGCGGGCGGGATGGTGGTCATGTTGGGGTGTTCCCAGGTATGGCTGCCGATTTCCATACCCGCTTCCGCGATGCGCTTGGCGCCTTGGGGATTCGCGGCGACCTTGTTGCCGATGAGGAAGAACGTCGCCTTCGCGTTGTTGGCCTCGAGGATCTGCAGCAGCCGGTCGGTGTAGGGCCCCGGCCCGTCGTCGAACGTCAGTGCCACACATTTGACTTGCGCGCAGTCGACATCGTCTGGGGTTTCGCGCTTGGCGTTTCCGGTGAGCAACGAGAACACGACGACCGCAACCGCCGCGACGACGCCGAGCACCATCAGGCCGTACTGCCAGGCCCTGCTGTCGCGTCGGTTCGGCACGGCCGCAGCTTACCGGCCAGCGCTGAACAAGCATGCCCACCGTTGAGACTGCTGTGAGGGCGAAGATATGCCCGAAATTGCGCCCTGTACGCAGTCTCGAAATTACGGCAGCGCGCCGGGGCTGATCTCCTCCAGCATCTCGGTCACCAGCGCGGCGATCGGCGAGCGCTCGCTGCGCAGCAGCGTGATGTGTGCGAACAGCGGGTGGCCCTTGAGCTTCTCGATCACCGCCGCGACGCCGTCGTGCCTGCCGACGCGCAGGTTGTCGCGCTGCGCCACGTCATGGGTGAGCACAACGCGGGAACCGGCGCCGAGCCGCGACAGCACGGTCAGCAGCACATTGCGTTCCAGTGACTGCGCTTCGTCGACGATCACGAACGAGTCGTGCAGGGAGCGTCCGCGGATGTGGGTCAGCGGCAGCACCTCGAGCATGCCGCGCGACAGCACCTCCTCGAGCACGGCGGGGCTGGCGAGTCCTTCGAGGGTGTCGAAGACGGCCTGCGCCCACGGGCCCATCTTCTCGCTCTCACTGCCTGGCAGATAGCCGAGGTCCTGGCCGCCGACGGCATAGAGCGGCCGAAACACGACCACCTTGCGCTGAGTGCGGCGTTCGAGCACCGCCTCCAGGCCGGCGCACAGCGCTAGCGCAGACTTACCGGTGCCCGCCTTGCCGCCGAGGGATACGATGCCGACGGACTCGTCGAGCAGCAGATCCAACGCAACGCGCTGCTCGGCCGAGCGGCCGCGCAGTCCGAAGACCTCGCGATCACCACGCACCAGTTGCACCCGCTTGTCGGGATTGACCCGGCCCAGCGCATGCGACGTGGGTCCGAGAAGCCGGATTCCGGTGTGGCACGGCAGATCTCGCGCCGACTCCAGGTCGATGTCACCCTCGGCGAACAGGGTGTCGATCACGTCGGTGGACACGTCGAGCTCGTCCATCCCGGTCCAGCCCGACGTGACGACGTCCTGAGCGTGGTACTCGTCGGCCGACAGGCCGACTGCGCCGGCCTTGACGCGCAGCGGAATGTCCTTGCTCACCAACGTGACCCGCTTGCCCTCGGCGGCGAGATTCGCCGCACACGTCAGGATGCGCGAGTCGTTGGTCTCGGTCCGGAACCCCGCCGGCAGCACCGACGGGTCGCTGTGGTTCAGCTCGACGTGCAGCGTTCCGCCTTGAGTACCAACGGGAATCGGCTGATCGAGCCGTCCATGCTCGAGCCTCAGATCGTCGAACAAGCGAAGCGCCTGCCGGGCGAACCAACCTAGCTCATGATGATGGCGTTTAGCCTCCAGCTCGCTGATGACGACCAGCGGGACAACCACTTCGTGCTCGGCGAATCGTGTACAAGCCCATGGGTCGGACAGCAACACGGATGTGTCGAGAACGTAGGTCCTGGAGGAATCGGTCACGTAGCGCTCCTTGAGCATTCGGCCGATTCCTCAGCGGCGATGCCGCTTCGTCGTCGACCGGAGCCCGCGCGACCCCGCACGAACCTCTCGGCGGACACTGCGGCACCAGGGCCGGGGCCGGCCCTTTCGAGTCGAATCGATCGGTACCGCCCGGACAGCAGAGCATGTCGCTAGCCATCGCAAACGACGCTACTCCCGAGAAGGCAAGCGGGGCGTGCAGGCGCGCCGGGTTAACCGCGCAGCAACTCAGGCGTTCACAAACGGACGCAACTGCGGTTCGTCGGCCAGGCCCCAGGCGGTGATGCGATCGGAGATCACCTGGCGCAGCACGGCGTCGTCGAAAATGCCTGCGTCCGCGACGTTCTTCCGCTTGTCCGCGTAGGCGTCGATGTCGGCGCCGACGACGTCCAGGTCGGCGGCACGGCGCGCGATCGCCTCGATCGTCTCCTCGCGGTTGTATCCGAGGCAATGCTCGACGAGGTTGTGAAAGAACTCCTCGTGGCGCTCCTCGTCCTTGGCGATCCGCCCGACCAGACCGTTCAGCACCGGCTCGGTGATCTGCGCTTCGAGGTTGCGGCAGTAGACCGCATACGAGCGCTCGTAGAACGCCATGAACGCCAGGCGCTCGATCTGGCTGTAGGTGTCGGCGCGGTAGCCCTTCATCACGTGCTCGACGCGGACGTCCTCATTGGCGGTCGGATCGATTTCGCGGGTGACGACGAGGTAGTTGCGCAGCGCGATCGCGTGCAGGTGCTCCTCGGCGGTCCACCGGCCCAGCCAGCGGCCCCACTTCTCCTCGAGGATGAAGCTGAACACGAACTCGCGGTGGTAGCCGGCGAGGTTGTCCTTCTCGATGAGCAGGATCTCCAGCGCATCGGTGATGTGCTTGGGCAGCGTGACCTGCGACGCGTCCCAGTCCTTGCCGCCGAGGAAAGCGAAGTTCTCGCCCTGCTCGAATGGCACGTAATCGTGCGCGAACCAGATGTCCTCGGACTCCAGATGCCGGTTCAGGTTCTCCGCGACGACCGGCTCGAGCTCGACGGTCAGTGCGTTAGCTACAGGTTTCTGCGCCATGAAAGTAACTGTAACCCACGTTCACACCTTTTTTGAAATCGCGTGAGCGTGTCTCCGGTTACAGCGTCAGGCCCGGGTACAGGTGGTGGGCCGCCAGCAGCTCGGCGGCCGCCGCGTGCACCCGGTCGGAGGTGGCGTCGACGAGCGCGTACTTGGCCTTCGAGGTGCCCTCGGGCGAGGTGTCGGCGAGGACGTCGACAATCAGTTCGGCGACTCGGTCGAACTCGGCGGCGCCGAAGCCGCGGGTGGTCAGCGCGGGCGTGCCGAGCCGGATGCCGCTGGTGTACCAGGCGCCGTTGGGGTCGGCAGGAATCGAGTTGCGATTGGTCACGATGCCCGCGTCGAGCAGTGCCGATTCGGCCTGACGTCCGGTCAGCCCGAACGATGTGACGTCCAGCAGCACGATGTGGTTGTCGGTGCCGCCGGTGACCAGCCGCGAACCCCGCCGGAGGAAGCCCTCGGCCAGCGCCTTGGCGTTGTCGGCGACCCGCTGCGCGTACGTCTGGAATGCGGGCTGGCGCGCCTCGGCGAGCGCGACGGCCTTGGCGGCCATCACGTGCGACAGCGGACCACCGAGAACCATCGGGCAGCCCTTGTCGACGGCGTCGGCGTACTCCGGCGTGGCGAGCACGAGCCCGCCGCGCGGGCCGCGCAACGACTTGTGGGTGGTGGTCGTGGTCACGTGGGCGTGCGGCACCGGGTCCTCGTCGCCGGTGAACACCTTGCCCGCGACCAGGCCCGCGAAGTGGGCCATGTCCACCATCAGCGTCGCGCCGACCTCGTCGGCGATCTCGCGCAGCTTGGCGAAGTTGACCCGTCGCGGATAGGCCGAGTAGCCGCCGACCAGCACCAGCGGCTTGAACTCGCGGGCGGCCTCGGCCAGCGCGTCGTAGTCCAGCAGGCCGGTCTCCGGGTCGGTGCCGTAGCTGCGCTGGTGGAACATCTTGCCGCTGATGTTGGGCCGGAACCCGTGGGTGAGGTGCCCGCCGGCATCGAGCGACATGCCCATCAGGCGCTGGTTGCCCAGCTTGCCGCGAAGCTGCTCCCAGTCGGCCTCCGACAGGTCGTTGACGTTCTTCACCCCAGCCTCGGCCAGGCCCGGCGCTTCGACGCGGGTGGCCAGGATCGCCCAGTACGCGACGAGGTTGGCGTCGATGCCGGAGTGCGGCTGGACGTAGGCATGTGGCGATCCGAACAGCTGCTCGGCGTGCTCGGCGGCCACCGTCTCGACGGTGTCGACGTTCTGGCAGCCGGCGTAGAACCGGTGCCCGATGGTGCCCTCGGCGTACTTGTCGGAGAGCCAGGTGCCCATGGTCAGCAGCACAGCGGGCGAGGCGTAGTTCTCGCTGGCGATCAGCTTGAGCGAATCCCGTTGGTCGGCAAGCTCTTTGCGCGTCGCGGCGGCGATGCGCGGCTCGACGGACTCGATGATCTGCAGGATGTCTCGATACGCCGCGCTTGCGGTTTCGGCGTACTCGGCGCCGGGCGCTGGGGCGGTCACGGTGCGGGTCGGCGGTCATGGGATTCAAGGGTAAACGGCTCATTCGACCGAAGGTCTGATACCCCACAAGCCGGAGGAGGCTGAGCCGCCGAGTGGCCGACCAAATCAGGCGGCGCGCAGCGCCGACGGGATCAGCGGCTCATCGAGCAGCCTGCCGAACCGCTCGGTGAGGCCGACGCCCGCGGGCCGCTCGTCGAGCCATGCCCGCAGCAGCCGGTAACCCTCAACGTAGGTGCTGGTGTAGGCCCGCCACAACGGCGACGACAGGAACCGCAGCGACTGCCTGGCCCGCTCCTCGCTGACCAGCAGCCAGCGCCGCAGGAACGCCACCACGTCGTCGACGTCGCGGTGCTCGTCGTGCAGCATCAGCGCGGCATCCTGCCGGACGTCGGCCAGCGCCGCGGTGGCCTCCGACACCGCCTCTGCGCGTTCCCCGTCGAATCGAAGGCCCAGGTCGGCGTAGATCTCGCCGGCCCACGCGCCCCACTTCGGACCGATCGCGACGTACAGCGCGAGGTCCGCGAGGCCCTCGGCCATCAGGCACTGCGGGGTATTGACCAGGAACAGCGTCTGCTCGTGATGGCCGTGTCTGGCCACTAGGCCCGCCTCCTTGCGGCAGTGCTCGGTGTGATGACCGGGGTAGGACTCGTGGGCCACCAGCCGAGGCAGGTTCGACATCTGCTGGCGCAGGTCGGCGTTCACGGCGACCGTCGAGCGGTAATCGCCGAGGTAGTAGTTGAATCCCGACCACGGCTTGTCGGTCACCACTTCGTAGATGACGGTCTCGCTGTCGGGTAGCGGGAACTCGGCACGCACCCGGTCGCGCAATGCGCTGGAGAACGCGTGGATGCACTCCTCGAGCCGCTCCGGCGGGATCTCCTCTGCGCTTTGATAGGTCCGCATCCTTTCGGCCAGCGGACCTGTGCCGCCGAGCGCTTCGTCGAGCCGGGCGTGCGCCTGCCGGTAGCGGTCGGGATCGCCCTTGCTGATTTGCACGTCGAAATAGGCGTCGACTTCTTCTACGAAGCCGACGGACGCCCCCGCGAATTTCCTGCCGGCACAGGCCAGCGCGCGCAGATGCGCGCCGATGTAGTCGGCGCGCGCGCCGTCGAGACCCGCGGGCAGCTCGGCACACAGCCGGTCGGCCTGACGGGCCAGGTCAGCGGGGTCGGGAGCCGGTTCTAACGCGACGGCCTCCCGCAGCGCGGGGTCGCCGGTGAACGAGTCGACGTAGCCCTCCTCGATCCGATCGAACCGGAGCCCGAGCAGCAGATATTCGCGGATAAGGGTGCCGGGGTCCATAGCGAACACGCTAACTGCAAGACTGACGTCATGCCGCGGCTGAGCGAGCCGAGCCCATACGTGGAGTTCGACCGGGGTCAGTGGCGCGCGCTTCGCATGTCCACCCCGTTGAAGCTGGCCGAGGAAGAGCTCGTGAGGCTGCGGGGTCTCGGCGAGAAGATCGACCTGCTCGAGGTCGAAGAGGTCTACCTGCCGCTCGCCCGGTTGATCCATCTTCAGGTCGCGGCCCGGCAGCGCCTGTTCGCCGCCACCGCCGAGTTCCTCGGTGAGCCGCAACAGAACCCCGACCGGCCGGTGCCGTTCATCATCGGCGTCGCGGGCAGCGTGGCGGTGGGCAAGTCGACGACCGCCCGCGTGCTGCAGGCATTGTTGGCTCGCTGGGAGCACCATCCGCGGGTCGATCTCGTCACCACCGACGGCTTCCTGTATCCGAACACCGAGCTCACCCGTCGAAACTTGATGCACCGTAAGGGTTTTCCCGAGAGCTACGACCGTAGGGCGCTGATGCGGTTCGTCACCGCGGTGAAGTCAGGCTCCGACTATGCCTGCGCGCCGGTGTATTCGCACCTGCTCTACGACATCGTTCCCCGCGAGAAGCAGATCATCCGGCATCCGGACATTCTCATCTTGGAGGGACTCAACGTGCTGCAAACCGGTCCGGCGCTGATGGTTTCGGACCTGTTCGACTTCTCGGTCTACGTCGATGCCCGCATCGAGGACATCGAGCAGTGGTACATCTCTCGGTTCCTGTCCATGCGGGTGGGCGCTTTCGCCGATCCGGCGTCCCACTTCCACCACTACTCGACGCTGACCGACGAGCAGGCGGTGTTCGCGGCGAGCGACATCTGGCATTCCATCAACCGCCCGAACCTGATCGAGAACATCCTGCCGACACGTCCACGTGCGACGCTCGTGCTTCGTAAAGACGCCGACCACTCCATCAACCGGCTAAGGCTGCGCAAGCTGTAACCGGCGAGCAGACGAACGTCAGCGATTCACCCGGCGGAGTCCTTGGTACTGCAGCTCTGCAAACACCAGTGTGTAGACGCCGGTAGCGAGTGTCAGCACTACGCCGGTGTTGGTCAACGGCATCCAACCGGCGAGCACGAACACCACCGCGGTGACCGTGTACAGCAGGTTGGCCGTGATCACCACGATGCCAGGCTTACGTACAGACGACAGTTGCGCCAACGCGAGAACCACGACGCCGTAGGCGATGAAAAAGGCGCTCATCGAATACTCGAAAGCCTTTGTGGTGCCAGAGATCTCGGCCAGCCAGCCTGCGAGGGGTAGGCCGGCGATACCTGCCAGCCCGGTCAGTACCGCATCGGTCCGCATCGCGAAGCGTAGCAACGAATCCGTCGACTCCTTGAACCTGGGAGTGGTGATGGCGGTCATGTTCGTTCCTTTCTTTGGTGGGGTGAGGGACCGTTCCGGAGCCGACGCCGCAACCTCTGCACGCTTGGTTTTCGCTCCTTGCGTGCGCGACGCCGGCTCCGGACCAGTCATAAGGGAGTCACGCAAGACGGCGCACTCCGAGGTACTGGGCATAGGCGAACGCCAGCGTGACGACGGTGAACGCGATCGTCGACGCGACACCGAGGGTGGTGAGCGGCAGCCAGCCCGCGATGAGCACGACGGCCACGAGGACGGCGAAGCCGATATTGCCGACGAGCACGCCGATGCCGACCCGACGGACGTGCGGCACACCGGCTGCGACATACAGCGCGAGCCCGTACCCGACGAGCGCCGCGCCCGCCATCCATTCGGATGTGGCGGACAGACCGGACAGCCGCGACAGCGGGTCGGCGGCCATGGCGACGAACAACCCGAGCGCCCCGCACAAGGTGGCGTCGGCGCGGAGGGCGAAACGCAACAGCGACTCGCCCGGAGCCGAACCGGCGGCGGCATCGGAACGAGTTTCCCGGATGGGCCGGGTGGTGATGGCGGTCATGGCACCGATGTTGCGCAGAAGGCACTGCCAGATCGACGCCGGACGCTGCCAGACACTGCCAACCGCAGGTCAGCGCGGTGCGGTCAGTCTTGTGCGGTGACGAGATTGCCGCGAAGATCGGCCGCGATCAGCCGGGCGGCAGCGTTCTGCCAGTTGTGCAGCGACCGCTGTGGCACCTCGGTGACGAACCATTGCCACGCCTGCCGCGCGACGGGATCGAGGCCGGCGGCGGTGGCGTTCTGCGCGTACGCTCGCACGCCGACGACGTACGGGAAGTACAGCGCGTTGTAGTGGCGCCATTGCTCAGTGGTGCCGAAGTCGCCGGCGTCGCGGGGCTTGAGCCGCGCGATGCGATCGGCCAGCAGGGCCTTGAGCTCGTTGGCGCGTTCAAGAGGTTGGTCGGGCGCACCGCGGGCGGCCAGCCGTTCGTCGATGATCGGCAGCGCGGTCAGCGGGCTGGCGACGAGCTTCGACAGGTCGCCGTAGTGGCCGAGCGCCCGACGGGTGAGCCTTGCAAAGCTTTCGTCGTCGACATCGGAGAGCGGGTTGACCGACCGCAGCGGCAGCGCGGCCTCGGTGCGGCGCAGTGTCGCGCGGTCGGCCCGCAGTCCAGGCGATCGGGAGAACGCGAGCCGGTCCAGCATGCCGGCAAGCGGGTCGGCCAGCACGTTGATCGAGATCGCGATCGCGATGCTGGTGAACAACAGCACGGTCAGCGCCGTCTGCTCCCCCGTCAGCGCCATGCCGATCAGCGCCTGCCCGCCGAACAGCACGACCACCACGCCGGTCGCGACGAACGAGCGCAGCATGTCGCCACGTAGCGCCTGACCCTCGTCGAACGCGTCCCACATCGCGACGGCCACACCAAGCAGCACGATGTCGAACCCGGTGGACGCCAACGCAATCCAACTGGGCACTAGTCCGAGCGGGATGACGAGGATCGCATTGCCGAGCGCGAAGAACAGCGTCGCGACAATGATGTAGCCGACCACCGGCCTCGGCTGCCAAGGACCGAAAACCGCCCACAGCATCGCGCCCAGCGAGGACAACGAGATGACTGCGAACATCACCCAGTGGCCCATGCGCAGCGGCCCGTCGACGTTGCCCGCCATCGCGGCGCCGAAGAAGGCGAGCGCGGCCACGCCCCCGATGAGCCCCATCTCGCCCGCCCTGCTGCGCCATGTGTCGTACGGCCGGGACAGCTCGAGCAGCACCGCGAACCAGGCGATGCCCGGCACCGCGACGACGTAGATCTCGATGCTGCTGAGCTCGTGAATACCGGTGACGACCCGCACGGCGTCGAGCGCCACCACCGCCGCGAAGCTCGTCAGGCCGATGGCGGCCAGCACGAGCACCGGCTTGCGCGGGTCACGGGCCAGTAAGTAGAGGCCCAACCACCAGCTGAGCGAGAAGACCACCGCTGACAGCGCAGCCATCACTCAAGTGTGGCAGAACATTCAGCGGCCGTACCGGCGGTGCCGCGCGGTGTAATCACGCAGAGCACGCAAGAAATCCACCCGCCGGAACTCGGGCCAGTAAGCCTCCGTGAACCACATCTCCGAATACGCGCTCTGCCATAGCAGGAAGCCCGACAGCCGCTGCTCCCCCGACGTGCGGATGACCAGATCGGGATCGGGCTGACCGGATGTGTACAGGTTCTCCGAGATGGCGTCGGCGGTGACGGCCTCGATCAGCTGTTCGCCCGTCACACCGTTGGCCAGTGCCTTACCGAGCAGCGCGCGGACCGCGTCGACGATCTCCTGGCGCCCGCCGTAGCCAACAGCGACGTTCACATGGAAAGCTCCGGTACTCGCCTCCGACTCCGTCGACTCCACCGCGTCGCGCAGCCGCCGCGCCGGCTGCTCGCCGAGCAGTTCCAGGTCTCCGACCGTGCGCACGCTCCACTTGTTCGCGGGGGCGCAGATCTCCTCCACCACGTCGGTGATGATCTCGATCAGCGACGACAGCTCCTCCGGATCCCGCTGCAGGTTCTCGGTCGAGAGCAGATAGACGGTGGCCATCTCGATGCCCGCCTCCTGACACCAGCGCAGCATCTCGGCGATCTTCGTCGCACCCACGCGATAGCCGTAACTGACGTCATCGTGACCGGCATCACGGGCCCAGCGCCGGTTGCCGTCACAGAGGACCGCGATATGGCGGGGCAGTTCGGTTTTCGATGCCGCGAGACCCTGCCGCAACCGCATCTCGTAGAGCCGGTACATCGGCTCTTTGAGACGAGCGGGAATGATCTCCACGAAAATCAACAGTACTGTGGCTTTCGGGAATCACCAGTAGGCAATGGGGGTGAGATGACTGCCTCGATCGGCACCGATGAACCGGATCGCACACGGCGTCCCAACAGCGGCGCAGAAGACTTTCCCGAGGCGGTCGTCGACCGGGTCGCCCAAGTCATCGGCAAGCCGAGGGCGCGCGGCTGGATCCACGTCTACGCGGCCGTCGTCGCCTTCATCTGCGGAGCCACGCTGGTATCGGTGTCCTGGGCCATGGAGGGCACCAGGGCCGGGCTAGCGACCCTGCTCTACACGTTCACGATCGTGGCCATGTTCGCCGTCAGCGGCACGTATCACCGGGTGAACTGGAAGTCGGACACCGCACGCAAGTGGATGAAGCGCGCCGACCACTCGATGATCTTCGTGTTCATCGCGGGCAGCTACACCCCCTTCGCCCTGCTGACGCTGCCGTCGAACGAGGGCATGGTGCTGTTCTGGATCGTCTGGGCGGGTGCCATCGCCGGCGTGCTGCTCAAGATGTTCTGGCCGTCGGCGCCGCGCTGGCTCGGCGTACCGCTCTACATCCTGCTGGGCTGGGTGGCGGCCTGGTTCGTCGTCCCGATCATGCACGGTGCGGGCGTCGCGGCGCTGGTCCTGTTGATCGTCGGCGGTGCGCTCTACAGCATCGGCGGCGTGCTGTACGCCCTCAAGTGGCCCAATCCCTGGCCCGCCACGTTCGGGCATCACGAGTTCTTCCACGCATGTACGGCGGTGGCGGCGATCCTGCACTACATCGCGATGTGGTTCGCCGTCTTCAGCGGCTAACTTTTCTAAGCGGGCTTGATGTTCTCCGGCGTCCAGTAGGCCTTCATCGACGCGATCTTGCCGTTGTCGTTGAACGTCATCGTGCTGATGATGTCGATGACCACCCGATTGCCGCCCAGCTCGACGGTAAGCGTCCAGTAGAAGGCCGCCTCGTTGCCGACTGAGCGAAGGGAGACGATCTCGGTCTTCTTCTCGGTACCGGGAACTTGCGAGTAGAAGCCGCGAATCGCCTGCCGCCCGATGTGGACCTCGCTGCCGACCGGGTCCTCGACCGTCCCGTCGTCGGCGTAGAGGTCGACGATGCCGTCGACATCGCCTGAGGCGGCGAACTCGAGGTACTTGTTGACGGTCTTGGCGTTGCCTTCGGGCGTCGACATGCGCCGAAGGCTACCCGGCAGCGCCCAAGGCGGATGCGAGATCCCCTGCGGTGGTGACGGGTAGGTCGCAGACCCGGCCGCGGCACACATAGGCGGCGTCTGCGTCGCCTACCCGGTCGCGGTCGCGCAGCAGTTCCGAGGAGTTCACCGCGCCGCCGACGACCACCGCGCCGCCGGGCGCCAACGTGCGGGCGGCGGCGAGCAACGGTGACTCGGAACCGCCTGTCGCCACGGCGATTTGGATCGGTCCACGGACGGCGGCCTCGGCGACGGCGAGCCAGTGCCCCCCTGAGCGCGGCAATTTGGCCAGCACCGGTGTCGCCGTCGACAATGCCTCCGCGGCGGCGCTTGCGTATCGGTCGGCCCGCGGTGCGGGCACCAGGTGCGCGGCCGTGAGCAAGGCCTCGGTGATCGACGACGCTCCCGATGGCGTCGCGCCATCCAGCGGATCGGCGGGCCGCACCAGCAGCTGCTCGGCGTCGTCGGCGGTGTCGAACCACCGACCGGGACGCTCGGGGTCGACGAAGTGTTCCAGTGCGGCATCGAGTAATCCGGTGGCGGCGTCGAGCCACTGAGCTTCGCCGGATATCTGATGCAGCGTGAGCAGCCCGGTGGCCAGCGTCGCGTAGTCCTCGAGGATCGCGGCGGTGTCACCGACCCGACCGCCGAGGCTGGCGCGGCGCAACCTGCCGTTTACCATGTGCAGGTCAAGCAGTGCCCGCGCGCAACACGTTGCGGCGTCGAGGAATTCAGGGTGGTCCAGCGCGACGCTCGCCTCGGCGAGACCGGTGATTGCCCAACCGTTCCATGCCGTGACGACCTTGCCGTCGCGGCCGGGCTGCGGCCGGGTCAACCGGGCGGCCAGCAGCGCGGTCCTGACCCGATCGAACCGTTCGGCATCGTCTGGGTCCGCGGGTAGCTGCAGCACCGAACTTCCGTGCTCGAAGGTGCCGGCCTGGGTGACGTCGAAAAGCGCTGCGGCCCAGCGTCCGTCGTCCGCGCCGAGCACGTCGGTCAGCTGGGCGGGCGTCCAGGCATAGGTCAGACCTTCCCTGCCGGCGGCGTCGGCGTCCAGCGAAGAGATGAACATGCCGTCGGCGCTGAGCTCGTGGATCATGAACTGTGCAGTCTCGTCGGTGACCTTGCGCGCCAACGGGTTTCCGGTACGTCGCGCCCAGTGCGCATAGGCCCGCAGCAGCAGGGCGTTGTCGTACAGCATCTTCTCGAAGTGCGGGACCACCCAGGAGGCGTCGACGCTGTACCGGGCGAAACCACCGGCGAGCTGGTCGTAGATGCCGCCACGGGCCATCGCGGTTGCGGTGCGTTCGACCGCCGCCAGCGGCGCAGGATCTCCAGTTCGCTCGTAGTTCCGTAGCAGCGCCTCCAGCAGCGCCGAGGGCGGGAACTTGGGCGCGCCGCCGAACCCGCCTTTTACGGTGTCCTCGTCGCCGAGTACCGCCGTGACGGCGTGGTCACACAACGCGGGCACCATTTCGGGTCCGCCACCGGGCAGCCCTGACGCCATCGAACGCAGCTCGGAGATGATCTGGTCGGAGGCCTGCTCGACCTCGCCGCGTCGACTCCGCCAGGTGTCGCTGATGGCTGCGAGCAACTGCAGGAAGTTCGGCTTCGGGTAGTAGGTGCCGCAGAAGAAGGGCCTGCCGTCGGGGGTGAGGAAACAGGTCATCGGCCAGCCGCCCTGCCCCGTCAGCGCGACGGTCGCGTTCATGTAGACCGCGTCGACGTCGGGCCGCTCTTCGCGGTCGACCTTGATGCACACGAAGTTTGCGTTCATGACGGCGGCCACCTCGTCGTCCTCGAACGACTCATGCGCCATCACGTGGCACCAATGGCAGGCCGCGTATCCGATGGACAGCAAGATCGGGACGTCCCGCTGCGCCGCGTCGGCGAGCGCGTCGGGTGTCCACTGGCGCCAGTGCACGGGGTTGTCGGCGTGCTGGCGCAGATACGGGCTTGTCGCCTCGACGAGGGTGTTGCCCGTGAGCGGCATCAGGGCGCCTTGGTGTCGGTGTCCGTGTCGGCGCCCGGTTCGACGGTTTCATCGTCGACGGCCTGATCCGGCTGCGGGTTCTCGCGGTCGAAAGTCTGCGGCAGTTTCTTCAGGTGCCGGTTCATCGACCGCACCAGCAGAAACGTGCCGATCAGCAGCAGGACGACGATCAGCAGCCCGAACGGGCTCGCCTTTCCGAAGTCCGGCCCGGTGTCCTTGGGCGCTTCGTCGGCCAGCAGGCCGGCGATCATCACGAGCGTGTCAGTCATCGTCGGCCTCGATGCCGGTGAACAGGTCCTTCTCGGGCACGCTGATCGGCACGCGCGACCTGGCGAGCTCGAATTCCTCCGTCGGCCATAGCCGTTGCTGCCATTCGATGGGTGCGGCGAAGAAGTCGCCACTCGGGTCGATCTGCGTGGCATGGGCGCGCAGAGCGTCGTCGCGCTGGGAGAAGTACTCCGAGCACTCGACGCGGGTCGTCACCCGGCCCGCGAACACGTCGATTTCCGGGTCCCAATGCTTGAGCCACTTCTCGAAAGGCCCGGTCTGGCCGTGCTTGGCGAACTCCTCCTGCAGCAGCTGCATCCGCTTTCGCAGGAAGCCGTGGTTGTAGTACAGCTTCTTGACCTGCCACGGCTCCCCCGCGTCCGGAAAGAGCCGGTAGTCGGCGGCGGCTTCAAACGCGGCCACCGAAACCTGGTGGCAGCGGATGTGGTCGGGGTGCGGGTAGCCGCCGTTCTCGTCGTAGGTGGTCATCACATGCGGCCTGAACTCGCGGATGACCTTGACCAGCGCCTCGGTGGGAAGCTCGAGCGGTTCCAGTGCAAAGCAGCCCTCGGGTAGCGGCGGCGTCGGTTCTCCCTCGGGCAGCCCGGAGTCGACGAAACCAAGCCAGTAGTGCTCGACCCCGAGAATCTCGGCGGCCTTGCGCATCTCGTCGCGACGGATCTCATGGATCCGGCCGTGCACCTCGGGTAGGTCCATGGCCGGGTTGAGGATGTCGCCGCGCTCGCCTCCGGTCAGGGTCACCACCATGACCCGCGCGCCCTCGGCGGCGTAGCGGGCTGTGGTGGCGGCACCCTTGCTGGACTCGTCGTCCGGGTGGGCGTGTACCGCCATCAACCGCAGTTGCTTCAACTGTCTCCTCATCATGTCGACACGATTCAACCGTTCGGGTAGCCCTATAGTTCCAGTCCTAGTAGATGTAACCGACCGACGGGGCACCGAAAACTTCGACATGATTGATCGTCCCGCAGCCCGCTACGGGCGGCAGCGCACGTCGCGCCGGTCACGTCGCTGGTGGGCCATCGGGCTGACCGCACTGGTCCTGGTGACAGGGGTGGTTGTGGCGATCGTGGCGTCACAGCGGCTGGGCAGCGGTGAGGTGCAAGGTGAACTGGGCGGCTACCAACTGATCGACGACGAGACGTTGTCGGTGACGGTCAAGGTCACCAGGTCCGACCCGTCGCGTCCGGCGGTCTGCATCGTGCGGGCTCGGTCCATCGACGGCAGCGAAACCGGGCGCCGGGAGGTGCTGGTGCCGCCGTCGTCGCAGGACACCGTGAACGTGACCACCACCGTCAAGTCGACCAAACCCCCGGTCGTCGGCGATGTCTACGGGTGCGGGACGGATGTGCCGCCCTATCTGGAGGAGCCCTGACTAGCGGCATCAAGCTGGCCAGGCCACAAACGGCGAACAGCCAATGCGTGAAAAGACGCTGACGTAGCGGTGTAGCATGGGCCGATACACGGTTCCTGCTGGGACCGTGTATTGCTGCTTTTGTGCGCCGGTTGAGCGCTGGCCGGATGCGGCAATACATACGAAGCTCCCGGCAGAAGACTTTGGACTTCACACGCGAAAGCGCGAAGAGGGAAGAACAGGAGCGCGACGACATGACCGACACCCAGGTCACCTGGCTGACCCAGGAGGCACACGACCGGTTGAAGGCAGAGCTGGATCAGCTGATCGCACACCGACCGGTGATCGCCGCAGAGATCAACGACCGGCGTGAGGAAGGCGACCTTCGGGAGAACGGTGGCTATCACGCCGCGCGGGAGGAACAGGGCCAGGAAGAGGCCCGAATCCGCCAGCTGCAGGAGCTGCTGAACAACGCCAAGGTCGGCGAGGCGCCAAAGCAGTCAGGTGTCGCGCTCCCCGGCTCGGTGGTGACCGTCTACTACAACGACGACAAGTCCGACAAGGAGACCTTCCTCATCGCCACCCGCCAGGAGGGCGTCAGCGACGGCAAGCTCGAGGTGTATTCGCCCAACTCGCCGCTGGGCGGTGCGTTGATCGACGCCAAGGTAGGCGAGAGCCGCACGTACACAGTGCCCAATGGCAACACCGTCAAGGTCACCCTCGTCAAGGCGGAGCCCTACCACTCCTGACACGGGGCGTGCGGAACCCGCACGTTACAGTGCCGTCCGTGGCGCAGATCGCAGAGGACTTGTTCTTACTGCTGCTGGACAATGCCGAGTCGCAGCCAGGTCTCGACCGGGCACGACGCAGTCGCGTGCTGTCGGGTGCGGTTCTTCTGGACCTGGCGCTGCTGTGCCGAATCCGGCCGACGGTGAACGGTGAACCGGTCGAACCCGGCCGACTGGTGGCGCTCGCGGGGCCGATGCCGCTGGACCCGATCATGGACCCGGCGTTCGAGCTACTGGCACGACGGCCGCTGACACCAGCGGCAGCGGTGTCCAAACTGCGTCGACGGGTGCAGGACAACATCACAGGCCATCTCGAGCGGACCGGGCAGATCCGCCGTGTTCAATTGGGAAACAATCGATTCAGTCACCACACCTCGTGGCCGGTGATGAATCGTGAGCGGGTCACGCAGGCCCGTGCGGCGCTGTTGTCGGCTTTGTTCGACAGGGAACCGCCGACACCATCGACGGCCGGGATCATTTCACTGCTGCACGCCGTCGACGGGCTCGGCGCGCTGCTCAGCCTGAATGACCGCGGCTGGCGTTGGGTTCACATGCGCGCCAGCGAAATCGCCGGTGGCAGTTGGATCGACGAGTCCGAGACGGCGCTACCGGAAATGAACCTCGCGATCACCGCGTCGACGATGCGGCCGGCTCTAACGTAGCGCTTGTTCCAGGTCTGCGAGCAGATCCGCGGCATCCTCGATTCCGACCGAAAGCCGAACCAGATCGGCGGGCACCTCGAGTTGCGAACCTGCCGTCGACGCGTGTGTCATCGCACCCGGATGCTCGATCAACGACTCCACGCCGCCGAGCGACTCTGCGAGAATGAAAACCTCTGTCCGGGAACAGAAGTCACGTGCGGCGTCGATGCCGCCGCGCAGCCGGACCGACACCATGCCGCCGAATGCACTCATTTGTTTGGCCGCGACGTCATGGCCCGGGTGGCTGGGCAGGCCCGGGTAGAGCACCGTCTCGATCGCGGGATGGTTCTCCAGGAACTCGGCGACCAGTGCGGCGTTGTCGCTGTGCCGCTGCATCCGCAGCACCAGCGTCTTGAGGCCGCGCATTGTCAGATAAGCGTCGAATGGGCCGGGCACCGCACCCGCTCCGTTCTGTAGGAATCCGAACGCCTCGTCGAGTTCCCCATCGTTGGTGAGAAGCGCGCCGCCGACGATGTCGGAGTGCCCGCCGATGTACTTCGTCGTCGAGTGCAGCACGATGTCGGCACCGAGCAGCAGCGGCTGCTGCAGCGCGGGTGAGGCAAAGGTGTTGTCCACCAACACCTTTATGTTCGACGAGCCGGCGATCTGAGCGATTGCGCTGATGTCGGCGATGGACAGCAGCGGGTTCGTCGGGGTTTCGACCACGATCAGTTTGGTTTGCGGTGTGACGGCAGCACGCACGGCGTCGAGGTCCGACAGCGCAACGGCCGTGTAGTCGATTCCCCACTTGGTGAACACCTTGTCGATGAGCCGGAAGGTGCCGCCGTAGGCGTCATCGGGCATCACGACGTGATCACCCGGACGCAGCACCGCTCGCAGCGCGCAGTCCGTCGCGGCCATCCCGGAACTGAACGCGCGCCCGAAGGTCGCCTCCTCCACCGCGGCGAGCGACGCCTCCAGTGCCGCGCGGGTCGGATTGCCGGTGCGGGCGTATTCGAACCCGCCGCGCAGTCCGCCGACACCGTCCTGGGCGAACGTCGAGCTCGCGTAGATGGGGGCGTTCACGGCGCCGGTCTGCGGGTCCGGGCGGAACCCGGCGTGGATGGCCTTGGTGGCCAAACCCCGCCACCTGCTGTTCTCACTCATTCCGCCCAGCGTAACGAGGCCCGCCCGCAGGGTTACTTGAGCAGGCCCGGTAACCGGCGAGGCATCGGAGGCTCAGGTGCCGCCGGGCAAGACCGAGTGATCGACTAGGTCACTTACCAGTGTCGCTCCTCGACCGGGTGTAGACATGGACCATGAGCGCTACCGCCCGGATCGATGACCTGCTCGACCTCGACTTACTGCTGACGCCCGAGGACAAGGAGCTGCGGCAGACCGTCCGCCGGTTCGGCGAACAGCGGCTGCGGCCGCACATCGCCGAGTGGTTCGAGGCAGGTGAAGTGCCGGTCCGTGAACTGGCCGCTGACCTGGGCAAGCTGGGCGTGCTCGGGATGCATCTCGAGGGCTACGGCTGCGGTGGGTCGACGGCCACCGCCTACGGGCTGGTCTGCCAGGAGCTCGAGGCCGTGGACAGCGGTCTGCGCAGCCTGGTGTCGGTGCAGGGCTCGCTGGCGATGTTCGCCATCCATCGGCACGGCAGCGAGGATCAGCGGAAGCAATGGCTGCCCGGGATGGCCACCGGCGACCTCATCGGCTGCTTCGGGCTGACCGAGCCCGATTTCGGCTCCAACCCCGGCGGCATGCGCACGACGGCGCGCAGGGACGGCTCCGACTGGATCCTGAACGGCACAAAGATGTGGATCACCAACGGCTCTGTCGCCGACGTCGCGGTGGTGTGGGCCCGGGCCGAGGAAGGCTTGCTGGGCTTCCTGGTGCCCACCGAAACGAAGGGGTTCGGCGCCACTGAGATGAAGCGCAAAATGTCGCTGCGAGCGTCGGTGACCTCCGAGCTGCATCTCGACGACGTGCGGCTGCCCGCAGAGGCGCAACTGCCGGAGGCACGGGGCTTGTCGGGTCCGCTCGCCTGCCTCTCAGAGGCGAGATTCGGCATCGTGTTCGGCAGCGTCGGCGCCGCCCGCGACTGCCTGCAGACCACTATCGACTACGTGGGCACCCGCGAGGTGTTCGACAAACCGCTGGCCGGATACCAACTGACACAAGCCAAGATCGCCGATATGGCCGTCGAACTCGGCAAGGCGCAACTGCTGGCGATGCACCTCGGCCGGTTGAAGGACGAGGGGCGTATCCGCCCGGAGCAGGTCAGCTTCGGCAAGCTCAACAACTGCCGGGAAGCGATCAAGATCGCGCGGCAATGCCGAACCTTGCTGGGCGCCAACGGGATAACGCTCGAGTATCCGGTGATCCGGCACGCCAACAACCTCGAGTCGGTGTTGACCTACGAAGGCACGTCCGAGGTGCACCAACTGGTCATCGGAGAGGCGCTGACCGGCGTCAGCGCCTTCCGATGATCCCACCTACGGAGTGAGCGGTGCGACCTGTCCGCCGCTGATCCTGCGCCACGCGTAGACCAGGAACAGCGCCGCGACGGGTACGGCGACCAGCAGGCCGACGCCACAGAGCAAGCGCGCCGACGAACACGATCGCGATGCCGACCAGCCACGTGAGGAACGCGTTGCCGAAGTTGGCTTTGCTGGTGTCGAAGCTCGTCTTCACCGCGTCGACCGCTGACAGGTTGCGGTCGAGCAGGGCAACGACAGTGAAGAGCAACATGATGCTCGCGAGCAGGCCGGGGATGACGCAGAGGAAAAAGCCGATCGTCGTGATGATGCCGACGATCAACCCCGCGACGATGACCTGGCCGATGTTGCGCGGCTTGAAGAACGACCCGACCGACACCTGCTGCCCGTTGGCGATGTCGAGGACACCGCTGATGTAACCGGACTGGATCGCCGCGCCGACGATCAGCGACACGAACCAACCGACGATCGCGATGAGGATGCCGCCGAGTCCCATGGACGATGTGCTCCACGAATACTCGAATCCGTTGCCGTCAGACGTGTAGTTGCTGACTCCTGGGCTCACCGCCGCCTGCAGTAGGTTGATGATCACCTCCAGCACGACGACGATCAGCGCGTATACGAGCGTCGCGATGATCAGCGGGCCTGCGTTCTTGCTGAACTTGTTCCACGCCCACGAGAACGCTTCGCCGACGTTGAACGCTTGTGCCACACCGTAACCCGGTGGACCCGCAGGCGGATAACCCGCGGGAGCCGGTGGATATCCCGGCGCGCCATGGGGCGGCGGCGGATAGCCGCCCTGATGCGGTGGCGGCGGATAGCCGCCCTGCTGCGGTGGTGGCGGATAGCCGCTCGGTGGTGGCGGTGGTGGGTAGCCACCCTGCCGAGGGGGTGGCGGGTAACCACCCGGCGGTGGAGGCGGGGGATAGCCACCCTGATGTTCCGGCGACGGGTAGCCGCCGCCTGGCGGCGGAGGAGGGGGAGGTGGTGGATTGGTCATCGAACCTTCCTCAGAGGGGAACGGCGATCGTGGAGATGATCTTGTCGACGAGCGTCTGCCGCTTCACGTCCCACAGCGGGAACAGGACGGCGATCAGCCAGACGATTCCGCAGAGACCCGCGAACACCAGGTAAATCAGTTCGCGGGCGATCGACATACCGAAACCGATTGGCTGCCCGGTTTTTTCGCTGACAATCTTGAACTTCATGATGCCCTTGCCGATGCTCGAGCCCGTGGTGCCCTGGCGGTAGCCGAGGTTCCAGACGATGTAGGCGAGCGCTAGGACAAGGCATAGGCCAAATAGCAATCGACCTGTCGTTGACGCGCCAGTGGCGCAGAACTCACCGAGGTCGTATTCCGATGTGTCTGTGAGGCAAGCGGTTTCGCGGGTACCGATCACCAGTAGCCAGCCGATGCCCTCGATGATGGCGACCGGGATGTAGTCGATGATGTACGCCAACGCGCGTGTGCGCCATGGCGTGTACGCCTCTTTCGGTAATACGCCGCCTGACGCTGCCGGCGGCGGGAAGCCGAACCCACCCTGCAGATGCGGTGGCGGGAAACCTCCACCTTGAGGTCCGGGGGGCGGCGGGTACCCACCCGGCGGTGGCGGCGGAGGCGGGTAGTTACCAGGGGGAGGTGGAGGGTGATCGGTCATGGGCGCCTTCCAGTTACGTTAGCTGGGAACAAGCGTGCTTAATGTACCTGAGAATTAGCTCCAAGCAGCGCCTTCGGCAAGGTTGGAGTCGGTGTCTGAGACCGTCTGGTGGCCGCAATTCCGGTGGTCGACGGGCTACCGCCTGGTGTTGCCGTCAGACAGGAATCCGAGGAGGTCGTAACGGGTCAGGACGCCGACTGGCTTGCCTTCCTCCACCACCATGACGGCGTCGCAGTCGCGTAGCGCCTTGGCCGCATGACTGACCAACTCGCCTGCGCCGATCAACGGCAGCGGCGGCAACATGTGCTGGGACACGGCATCCGCGAGTTTCGCCCGGCCCTCGAACACAGCGGAGAGCAGTTCACGCTCGGACACGCTGCCCGCCACCTCGCCTGCCATCACCGGCGGTTCGGCGCCGACCACCGGCATCTGGGACACCCCGTACTCGCGGAGAATGCCGATCGCGTCGCGCACGGTTTCCGACGGATGCGTGTGCACCAGATCGGGTAGGGCACCGGACTTGCCGCGCAACACATCACCGACCGTCGCCTGCTCAAGCGATCCGTCGAGCCTGCTGCGCAGGAAGCCGTACGACGACATCCACGCATCGTTGAAAACCTTTGACATGTAACCACGTCCGCCGTCCGGCAGCAGTACGACGACGAGCGAGTCGGGTCCGGCCTTCATCGCGACCTCGATCGCGGCCACGACCGCCATCCCGCAGGATCCGCCGACCAGAAGGGCTTCCTCGCGGGCCAGCCTGCGCGTCATGTCGAACGAGTCGGCATCGGAGACGGCGATGATCTCGTCGGGCACGGCGGGGTCGTACGCCGACGGCCAAAAATCTTCGCCGACACCTTCAACGAGATAGGGCCGACCCGAACCGCCCGAGTACACCGAGCCCTCCGGATCCGCGCCGATGACGCGCACCCTGCCGTCCGACACCTCCTTCAGGTACCGGCCCGCGCCGGTGATAGTGCCGCCGGTACCGACACCGGCGACGAAGTGGGTCACTTCGCCATCGGTGTCATTCCAGATCTCCGGCCCCGTCGTCTCGTAGTGGCTCACCGGGCCCATCGGATTTGAGTACTGGTCGGGTTTCCATGCGCCGTCGATCTCGTCGACGAGACGGTTGGAGACGCTGTAGTAGCTGTCGGGGTGGTCGGGCGGCACCGCCGTCGGACACACGACGACGTCAGCGCCGTACGCGCGCAACACATTCTGCTTGTCCTCGCTGACCTTGTCCGGGCAGACGAACACGCACTTGTACCCGCGCTGCTGGGCGACCAGCGCGAGGCCCACACCGGTGTTCCCTGATGTCGGTTCGACGATGGTGCCGCCGGGCTTCAACTCACCGCTCGCCTCCGCTGCGTCGATCATCTTCACCGCGATGCGGTCCTTTGCGCTGCCGCCCGGGTTCAGATACTCGATCTTCGCGACGACTTTGCCCGCGCCCTCAGGGACGACCGAGTTCAGCTGAACCAGAGGGGTATTGCCGATGAGCTCACTGACGTGTCGGGCGATCCGCATACGTCCATGCTCTCAGGCCGCGCGAAGGCTTACCAGGTGGCCTCTCGGATGTAGTCGCCGACCTGCCGCAGCGACCGGGTGGCTTCCTTGATCGCGGGCACGGCGATCTGGAAGACGTGCATCTGACCCGGCCAGACCCGCACCTCCACCGGCACGCCTGCTGCGGCCAGCATGTGCGCCGCCTTACGGGCGTCGTTGAGCAGAACCTCGGATCCCGACACATGAATCAGCGTGCGCGGAAGCCCCGGCTCGATGTGATCGAGTGGCTCGAAGATTTCTTCGGCCTTGCCGCCGACGACGTTTCGCTTTGCGGCGGCCTCCACCAGGTCCACCAGCGCGGTGAACGCCTTCGGCGGGAACATCGCGTCGGAGTGGATGTTCGGGTGGTTGGCGCGCGACTCGTTGTCGATCTCGAAAAGCGGCGACAGGCTCACGATCGCTGCGGGCGTTTCACCCGCCAAACCCTCCTGCTGCAACTTCTCGGCGAGCGCGAGGGCCAGGTAGCCCCCCGCGGAGTCGCCGCCGAGCACGATCTGCTCGGGGTCGTAGCCCCTCAGGCGCAGCCACTTGTAAGCGTCGTGGCAGTCCTCGAGAGCCATGCCGACGGAGTGCTTCGGGATCATCCGGTAGTTGACGACCAGCACGGGGCTGTCGGCGAATTTGGACAACGCCTCGACCAGCCGTCCGTGGCTGTTCACACCGCAGGTCAAGAAGGCGCCGCCGTGCATGTAGAGGACGACGCGGCGATTGCCGTCCGCTGGCAACACGCCCGCCGCGCGGACCAGCTGAGCGGTGCAGTTCGGCAGCGAGATCGTCGCTCGCACGGTGCCCGGCGCCGGCTTCAGAACGCGACACGCGAAGTCCACGAGTCCGAACGGCCACGGTAAACGCGGGGCGTAGCTGCCGATAGCCAGAGTTGGCCGGATTGTCAACATCGCGGCCAGCGCGAACAGCCGGCCAGCCAGGCTCGGACCGTCTTCGACGACCTCTACCGGCGCGCCGTCGCTGACCGGAAATTTACGGGGTTTATGCCCTTTGGCTGCGGTGATAGCAGCGCGGGGCGTGCTGGGAACCTTGCTTGGTGCCGTCATCGCCACCACTTCCTACGACCCTGTAGTGCCCTTGGGTGGCGCGTTGCTCGGCCAACCCCGGTAACTTAGCTTGACATCGCTAATCAAATCAACAATCAACGAAACTATTTCGATACCGGACTTGATACCGCACTGTGACCGCTGAGCCAGTCTCGCCACGCTGATAGCCGGAAATTTCGCCAATAGACTGGTTCCGTGAGGATTCGCGCACCGCGCCGACCGACCGTCGCCCTCGCGGCGGCGGCCACGCTCGCATCGACAGGCTCCGCCTATGTCGGGGCACGCACCTACCTGAGCGGACAGGCTGAACAGGCCCGACGCGTCATTCCAAAGTCATGGGACGTCCCGCCGCGCGCCGACGGCGTCTACTCGCCTGGCGGGGGTCCGGTCGAGCGCTGGCACCGCGGGGTGCCGTTCGACCTCCATCTGATGATATTCGGCGACTCCACCGCGACCGGCTACGGCGCCCGCAGCGCCGAAGAGGTACCAGGCGTGATGATCGCCCGCAGCCTGGCCGAAGCATCCGGGAAGCGGATTCGGCTGAGCACCAAGGCCATCGTCGGCGCCACGTCAAAGGGCTTGTCGGGTCAGATCGACGCCATGTTCGTCACGGGCCCGCCGCCGGATGCGGCCGTGATCATGATCGGCGCCAACGACATCACCGCGCTGCACGGCATCGGCCCATCGGCTCGGCGCATCGGCGCGGCGGTGCGGCGACTGAGGGCCAGCGGCGCCGTCGTCGTGGTCGGCACGTGCCCGGATTTCGGCGTCATCACCGCGATCCCACAGCCGCTGCGGACAGTGGCCCGCACTCGAGGGCTGCGGCTGGCCCGCGCGCAGGCCGCAGCGGTGCGGACCTCGGGCGGCGTGCCGGTCCCGCTGGCCGACCTGATGACGACGGACTTCAAGCAGGCGCCGGAGCTGATGTTCTCCGAGGACATGTTTCATCCCTCGGGGGCCGGATACGCCTTGGCCGCCAAGCAGCTGGTTCCCGCGCTGTGTAGTGCGTTGGGCGACTTCACTTGTGACGCCGAACCGGACTCGCCGCTGGGGACGCGCGCCGCCGACGTCAACACGCTTCTGTCGCACCTCGGCGGAGTCAGCAGGCTGTGGCGGCGCTCGACTGGGGTGCCTGCACCGATCGTGGTGCCCGCCAGCTAGGTTCTCCCGGCAAAGCCACCACTGCCGAGTCTGCGGGCAGATCGCGATCTGTGGATAAATTGCGATCTGTCGCAGTTTCGAGGCCAAAGAGATAGCCCCCGGCGTACCGGGGGCTATCTACGTGATACGTGGCTATTCGCTGTTGAAGTAACTGAGCAGCCGCAGGATCTCGAGGTAGAGCCAGACCAACGTCACGGTCAGGCCGAGGGCAATGCCCCAAGCGGCCTTCTCCGGAGCGCCGGCGCGGATCGCCTGATCGGCAGCGTCGAAGTCGATCAGGAAAAAGAACGCGGCCAGGCCGATCATCAGTAGCGAGAATAGGATCGCCAACGGACCACCGTCGCGCAGTGGTCCGGCCCCGTCGGTGAACAGCCCCACCACCAGGTTGACGAGCATCAAGACCACAGCGCCGAATCCGGCGGCGACGAGGAAGCGGGTGAGCTTCGGGGTGACGCGGATGGCGCCGGTCTTATAGACGACGAGCATGCCGAAGAACACGCCTAACGTGCCCACGATCGCCTGGCTGATGAGCGCACCGGCGCTGATGCCGGACACCATGAGGTTCGCGACCACGAACGAGAACGCGCCCACCACCAAGCCCTCGCACACGGCGTAGCTCAACACGATTGCCGGATTGTCCTGTTTGCGGCCAAAGATCGCGAACAGCAGAATCCCTAGACCGCCGAACATGCCGACCAACAGGAGTGGCGTGGCCAGCGCAATGTTCTGCGCCACCAGGAAGTAGGACACCACCGCGACGCCCGACAACACGGCGAGCGTGACACCGGTCTTCATGACGACGTCGTCGATAGTCAGCGGACGCGAAACCCCGGCCTGCCGCTGGTCCGTCACATACGGCTGAGCGTCTGCTACCTGCGTACCGTAGCCGGCGGCTCCGGTACCGAACTGCGCGTAACCACCCTGCGTCTTGGGCAGGGATCGAAATACCGGGTTGCTGGTCTCCCGCACCGTCGCGTTCCTCTCCTGTGCTTTAGTTCGCCTGCTGACGAACACATCCTCAACGATTCGTCACCCGGGCTGGTTCCCGAAAAAACCTCCCAGGTCTTTCACAGGAAAGCCTACCCGTGGCAGGACACGGACGGGCAACGTTCTAGATTGCATACCGTGGGCGAAAACGAGGATGTCCTAGTAACCGTCGATCGTGACATAGGCCTGATCAGCCTCAACCGACCCAAGGCCATCAACTCACTGACCCATTCGATGGTCAAAGCGATCTCTCGGGCACTGACCGAATGGGAGGGTGACGACGCCGTTCGCGCCGTCGTACTGTCCGGCGAAGGCGAGCGCGGCCTGTGCGCGGGCGGCGACATCGTCGCGCTCTATCACAGCGCCCGCGCCGACGGGTCCGAGGCCAGGAACTTCTGGTACGACGAGTACGTGATGAACGCGCAAATCGGGCGATTCAGCAAGCCGTACGTCGCTCTGATGGACGGCATCGTGATGGGCGGCGGCGTCGGCGTCGCGGCCCACGGCAGCGTCCGCGTCGTCACCGACACCACAAAAATGGCGATGCCCGAAGTGGGTATCGGCTTGATTCCCGACGTTGGCGGGACGCTGATCCTCTCGCGCGCCCCCGGACTGCTCGGCCTGCACGCCGCGCTGACCGGCGCACCGTTCGGCGCGGGCGATGCGATCGCGCTCGGCTTCGCCGACCATTTCGTGCCCCACGACAAGCTGGCCGAGTTCAAGGAGGCGATCATCGCCGACGGCATCGACGCCGCCCTCGGCAAGTGCGCGACCGAACCACCGGTGAGCGAGCTGCTGGCACAACGGGAGTGGATCGACGAGTGCTTTGCCGGCGAGACCGTCGCAGACATCGTCGCCGCGCTCCGCGGCCAGGACGCGGGACCGGCCTCCGGTGGAACTGGCGGCACCGCCGCCGACGACGCGGCCAACCTGATCATGACGCGATCCCCCGTTTCGCTTTGTGTGGCACTGGAAGCGGTGCGCCGCGCCGCCAAGCTTGAAACGCTGGAAGATGTGCTGCGCCAGGAACATCGGACCACGTTGGGATCGCTGCGCAGTCACGACTTCGTCGAGGGCGTCCGCGCCCAGGTCATCGACAAAGACCGCAATCCGAAATGGTCGCCCGCGTCGCTGGCGGCCGTCACCCCCGCCGACGTCGAGGCCTACTTCGCGCCGGCCGACCGCGAACTGGAGTTCTCATGACGAGCTACGAGACCATCCTTGTCGAACGTGAAGAGCGCGTCGGCACCATCACGCTGAACCGCCCGAAGGCGCTCAATGCGCTCAACAGCCAGGTGATGCACGAAGTCACAGCCGCCGCAGCGGAATTCGACAACGACCCAGGTATCGGCGCCATCGTCATCACAGGCAACGAGAAGGCGTTCGCGGCGGGCGCCGATATCAAGGAGATGTCGGAGCTGTCGTTCGGCGACGTGTTCGGCCAGGACTTCTTCGCGCCGTGGGCGAAGCTGGCGGCGGTGCGCACGCCGCTGATCGCCGCGGTGGCGGGTTACGCGCTCGGCGGCGGCTGCGAGCTGGCGATGATGTGCGACCTGCTGATCGCCGCCGACTCCGCCAAGTTCGGCCAGCCCGAGATCAAACTCGGCGTGCTGCCGGGCATGGGTGGCTCACAACGGCTGACCCGTGCCGTCGGCAAGGCCAAGGCGATGGACCTGATCCTGACCGGCCGCACCATCGACGCCGAAGAAGCCGACCGTAGCGGCCTGGTGTCGCGCGTGGTACCCGCCGACGAGCTGATCCGCGAGGCAAAGGCGGTGGCCACCACCATCTCTCAGATGTCGCTGTCGGCGTCCCGGATGGCCAAGGAAGCCGTCAACCGCGCCTTCGAGACGACGCTGTCGGAGGGACTGCTCTACGAACGCAGGCTGTTCCACTCCGCGTTCGCCACCGCCGACCAGACCGAGGGAATGAACGCCTTCACCGAGAAGCGCCCGCCGAACTTCACACATCGCTAATCTGCCTTCGTGACCGACACGGCGGACGCGACGGAAGAAGCAGCACCCCAACAGGAACCGCCGCATAAAACGTCGACCTGGTGGCAGCGGCACTACACGTTCACCGGGTCCGTCTTCGCTCTGGTGTTCTTGTGGCTGTCGCTGACGCCCTCGTTGCTGCCGCGCGGCCCGATCTTTCAGGGGCTGGTCAGCGGCGCGGCGGGCGCGATCGGCTACGCCATCGGCGTCTTCGTCGTCTGGCTGGTGCGGTATATGCGGTCGAAGGACGCCAGCCCCCATGCACCGACCTGGGCGTGGCTCGCCGTGGTCGTCGTCGGCATCATCGGTCAAGTCCTGATGATCATCTACTTCCACGTCTGGCAAGACGAGGTGCGCGACCTCAACGGTGTCCCGCGAATGACGTTCTGGGACTACCCGCTCACCGCTGTGCTGGCCATCGTGGTGCTTTTCATCTTCGTGGAGATCGGCCAGCTCATCGGCAGGCTGGTGCAGTTCTTGGTCCGTCAGCTGAATCGCTTTGCACCACCGCGGGTTTCGGCGGTGGTGGCGGTGTTGTTGCTGTTAGCCCTGTCCGTCGCACTGCTCAACGGTGTCGTCGTCCGGGTCGCAATGGACTACATCAACAACACCTTCGCGGCGGTCAACGACGAAACCGACCCCGACTTTCCCGCGCCGTCCTCGAAGTTCCGGTCCGGCGGCCCCGATTCATCGGTCAGTTGGGAGTCGCTCGGCCACCAGGGCCGGGTCTTCGTATCTGCCGGCCCGGGCGTTGACGAGCTGTCGAAGTTCAACGGCAAGCCCGCGATCGAACCGATCCGCGCCTATGCGGGCCTGCATTCCGCCGACGGGATCAAGGCCACCGCGGCGCTGGCCGCCGAAGAGTTGCGGGCAAAGGGCGGCCTGAGCCGCGACGTGGTCGCCGTCGCGACCACAACCGGTACGGGTTGGATCAACGAGGCCGAGGCGTCGGCCCTGGAGTACATGTACAACGGCAACACCGCGATCGTGAGCATGCAGTACTCATTCCTGCCGAGCTGGCTGTCGTTCCTCGTCGACAAGGAGAACGCCCGGCAGGCCGGTCAGGCGCTGTTCGAGGCCGTCGACGCGTTGATCCGCGAGATGCCGGAGGCGCAGCGGCCGAAGCTGGTGGTGTTCGGCGAGAGCCTTGGCTCGTTCGGCGGCGAGGCTCCGTTCCTCTCGCTGAACAATCTCGTCGCCCGCACGGACGGCGCCCTGTTCTCCGGGCCGACGTTCCAGAACACGATCTGGAACGACCTCACGCGCACCCGCGACAAGGGCTCGCCGGAGTGGCTGCCGATCTACGACAAGGGCGAGAACGTGCGCTTCGTCGCGCGGCCGGAGAACCTCGGCCGCCCCGCCGACCCGTGGAGCGAGCCGCGCGTGGTGTACCTGCAACACGCGTCGGACCCGATCGCCTGGTGGAATCCCGACCTGTTGTTCGCAGAACCGGACTGGCTGAAGGAGCCTCGCGGCTATGACCTGTCCGGTCGGGTGCAGTGGATCCCCGTGGTGACGTTCCTACAGGTGTCCGCGGACATGGCGGTGGCGGTCGACGTTCCCGACGGGCACGGCCACGTCTACATCAGGGACGTCGCCAACGGCTGGGCGGCGGTGCTGCAACCGCCGGGATGGACCCCGGAGAAGACCGAGCGCCTGCGCCCGCTGCTATCCAACGACGAGAACGCCTAGGAGTCTGTGGAATCAAGGGTGTTTCGGGGCCGGTTGCCTCGCTGTGCTCTGTGGCGCTGATGTTGAAGTCTGCCCGCCTCCGCGCGACATTGTCGCTGAAACATTGACCGCCTAACCATGAGCGACAATGTCGCTGTGAGCCGGGCAATCGCAAAAGTGTCCCTGACACGCTGTGGTCGTACCGCCGTGGCCATCGCCCGCCCCGCGGATCAATTCAGCAGGCTCGCTAGACGAGTACGCCTTCGGCCTTCAGCGCGTGGTACCCGCCGACCACATCGGTCGACTTGTGCAGCCCGAGGTCGATCAGCGACGCCGCGGCCAGGCTGGAGGTGTAGCCCTCCGAGCACAGCACCACCCATTCGACGTCGTCGTCGACGGCCTGAGGCAGCTTGGCGTCGCTGGTGGGGTCGCAGCGCCACTCCAGCACGTTGCGTTCGATGACCAGCGCAGCCGGAACGTCGCCCTCGCGGTCGCGCTGCGCCTGCGGGCGGATGTCGACGAGCACAGCGCCGCGGTCCAGCGCGCCGGGCACGTCCTTGGCGGGCATGCGGTGCAGCCGGGCGCGGGCGGTGTCGAGTACCTTGTCGATGCGACTGGTCATCCGATGTCTATCCTTCCGGCCCCTCGGTGAGCTCGGTTCTGTTACGGCGCAACGTGTTCCGACTCGTCACTTCGTAGTACGACATCGCGGTCAGCGGCGGCGAGTAGGCGTGCACGCTGAGCGTAGGTCCGGCGACGGTAATCCTCGGCGCCGGGGCCCACACAACATCGTGCACCCACCCGAGCGGAAACGCCGCCTGGTCGCCTGCGTTGAGCCGACGCCGCCGCAATGCCTCACCGTCCCAACGGAATTCGTCGAGCGCCCCGGACACCAGCGTCAGCGCACCGAGCGAGCCGCAGTGGTCGTGCAGCTCGGTGGCGTGGTCCTTGACCCAGCTGATCAGCCAGATGTCCAGCTCGTCGTCGCCGTGGATGCGCGTGTACCAGCGGTCGTCGGCCGGCAGGCCGGCGGCGGGCAGCAGATGGTCGTAGCGGCCGCTGAGCACGCCGTCGGCGGCTTCGTCGACCGCAAGCAACAGGTCGGGGACGCGCAGGCGGGTAGGGGCGGAGCGGGCGGGCGCAGCAGGCGCGGGCACGGAAAGTACGGAAACCATGAGTGCTCCAGAAGAGATGGACGGATCGGGGGTCGGCGGCTATATAGCCGGACCGGGCTCCTCAACGCGGCTCAGTCATCACCGCTTGATCGTCACCCGGCTACCGCGTACAGCAACCCCTGACTCCGGTCCGCTCCATCACGCCAGCGAGTGTTGCATAGATTGGCGGCATGCGCAGGTACCCCCAATGCGTTGCGGCCACCGTGATGGCGCTCGCGATCGCAGGCTGTTCGTCGGGCGGAGAAGGCGGTGAAGGGTCGTCGACACCGGCCACGACGACCGCAACCAGCTCCGAAACCCATACCGCGGCACCCGGTGCCATTGAGGTTTCGCCAGGCGGCGTCACCACGGCCGTCGGAGCGGACGCAGAGTCGACCGAAGATGAGTACTCGCAGGCCTGCCAGGTCGCGAAGGTGTGGATCGACCAGCAGGGCGGCGACCGGAAATCGCAGATCGAGCCGTTCTTGAAGTCGATCCAGGACCCCACCACACCGCCCGGGCCGGCCACCTACAACACGCCCTGGGCACAGCTCTCTCCCGCCAGGCAGGCGGCCGTCATCGTCGCAGTCCAGGCGGGCGCCGACGCGCTCTGCTGACAATTCGAATCACGGCTGCGAAAAAGTCGGTCAGCGGCGGCCCGCGATCCATTCCCGACCCTTCGCCACCGCCGCGTCCAGCGCGCCGAACACCCGGTCGGTGGCAGGCACGATGCCGTCGGCGCCGAGCACCTCGCCAAGGCCACCTCGCTCGAGGATGCGGTCTGCGGCAGGAGTGACGCCCGCGACGATCAGGCGGCCGCCGTGCGACTGCAACTCACCGGCCCATCGGCGCAGTGCCTTGATCGCTACGGAAGACGGCACGTCGGGCAGCGTCCGCAAGCTCAGCACGACGACGGCGTTGGTCGAGCCTTCTACCTTGGGCCATTCCTCGTTGATGCGAGCGACTTCTGCGAACAGCCCGACGCCCGCGTAATGCAGGACGGTCACTTCGTTGCTTGGGCACTCCTCGGGGACAGGGACTACTCGGAAGTCGCCGTCGTCGATCTGCTCCAGGGCCATTAACTGCGCGGATTGCGTTGCCTTGACGCAGTAGAGGACCAGCGACGTGATGACGCCGATCAGAATCGCCGTGTGTAGCGGCAGCTGGGTGGTGGCCGCGAAGGTGATCAGCATGGCGATCGCCGATATCGGCGCAACGCGCAGCACCAACTTGATGTCGGGTAGCCGGCCGACGACGAGCTCGCATCCGATGACGAGGATGAGCCCGCCGATGACCGGCATCGGGATGAGCTCTGCGGTTGAACCGGCCACCAGAACCAGCACGGCGAGCCAGAGGCCCGCGAAGATCCCCGCCCAACGGGTCTGCGCGCCAGCCGAAGTCGCAACGCCGGTCCGCGAGAGCGATCCACCGCAGGGCAACGACCCGAAGAAGCCGCCGACGAGATTGCCCGCGCCCTGCGCGGTGAAGTCACGGGACATGTTGCTGCGGCTGCCGTCTGGATTCGGCACGGCCGCGGAGATCCCTGCGGCCTGCGCCAGCGCGACAAGCGCGACCGCGACTCCGCCTACCATCAGTTCGGGCATGACGGCGAAGTTCGGAACCGTCAGCGGTGGAAGGGCATTCGCGATCGACGCGATGTCGCCGACGGTTTTGACCTCGATGTGCGCGATCGCGACAACGGCCGTCACCACGACGAGCGCGAGCAGGATCGCGAAGGATTTCAACGGCTTGATGAAGTGGAACACCGACCATACCGCGACCGTGCCCGCGGCGACCGCCACTGCCGTCGGCTGCCAGAGGCCGATATGAGCCAAGGCGTCGATGAATTTGCCAATCGTGTTGCCGCTCTGCGGCTTATAGTCGGTCGCGTCGGTTAGCACGCCCGCGATGATCTGCAGCGCGATACCGGTGCTGAACCCCGTCATGACCGCGTTGGACACGAAGTTCATGATCGCCCCGAAGCGCAGCAGCCCGAAGATCAGCATCACCACGCCGACGACGACTGCCAGTGCCGCGACGTTGGCGGGGTCGGTCGGGTCCAGGCCCGCCTCCTTCAGCACGCTGCGCGACGACAGAGCGATCGCGCTGGTGAGCGTGGTGACCATCAAGATCGTGCGGGAGAAGACGGATGCGAGGATGCCCGGCACGACGCCCGAGTAGAGGCCGACGACGGGGTTGAACCCGCCGATGCTGGCGTAGGCCATCCCCTCGGGTATGGAAAACAGACCGGTGACCAGGCCGGCCAGCACATCGCGCGGTTTCGGCCTGCCGAGGTATCGCACAGCCGAACCGACCCTGGACTCCTGTGCAGGCACACCCGATTGTGACCCGCGAAACTGCAAAGAGATCGCGAAATCTCGGTAAAACAAAATCTGTCAGCAGACTCGGAGCGGTTGACGACGAACACGGCGCAGAATGAACACGTGGCTGGCAACCGGGTCGCGCTGGCTCTCGGCAGCGGGGGCGCTCGTGGGTACGCCCACATCGGCGTGATCTCTGAACTCCGCGAGCGAGGTTACGAGATCGTTGGGATCGCCGGGTCCTCGATGGGTGCGCTCGTGGGTGGCCTGCAGGCCGCGGGCAAGCTCGAGGAATTCGCCGGGTGGGCAATGTCGTTGACCCAGCGCGCGGTGCTGCGGCTGCTGGACCCGTCGCTCACCGCGGCAGGCGTGCTGCGCGCCGCGAAGATCCTCGACGCGGTTCGCGACATCCTCGGCGACGTCACCATCGAGGATCTGCCGATTCCGTACACCGCGGTGACGACTGACTTGATCGCAGGTAAATCGGTGTGGCTACAGCGCGGTCCGGTCGATGCGGCCATCCGGGCGTCCATCGCCATACCCGGCGTCATCACCCCGCACATTCTCGACGGCCGCCTGCTTGCCGACGGTGGCATCCTCGACCCGCTGCCGATGGCGCCGATCGCGGCCGTCAACGCCGACCTCACCATCGCCGTCAGCCTGAGCGGCAGCGAGGCCGGCGGACGCTATGAGCCGACGGAAGCGGAGCCGAGAGCCTCGGCCGAATGGTGGAACCGTATGTGGCGCAGCACCTCGTCGTTGTTCGAGTCGAACACGATGCTGAACAGGTTCGGCCTCGCGGGGGACGACGCCGAGGATGCCGACCAAACCGATACGGGCACCGACAGCGACGACGAACTCGTCGACAGCTCGAAAGAGGCCGCGGTACCCAAGCTGGGCAGCTTCGAGGTGATGAATCGCACCATCGACATCGCCCAGGCCGCACTTGCGCGTCACACCCTGGCCGCCCACCCGCCCGATCTGTTGATCGAGGTGCCCCGAACTGCTTGTCGCAGCCTGGAATTCCATCGCGCCGCCGAGCTCATCGACATCGGCCACGAGCTCGCGGCGCAGGCCATCAAGGCCCTGGACGCCTGATCACCCGGCGAGGAACTCGGCGACCTCAGCGGCGACGCGGCGACCCTGCGCACGCCCGGCGCGGGCCGATGGTTCCCGGCATGCGGGGTCGAGCGGATTCGGGCCGAACGCCGCCAGGGAGTCGGCATCGGCGAACACGCCCAACGCGCGGCCAGGGAAACTGTCGATCTCCACGGCCGGGTCCCGGCCGAACGGCGATGGCGCCCCCTTGCCGGACGGCACCAGCACGACGACGGTCCCGCAGTCGGTGGCCAATTTCAGGTTCATGGTGCTGCCGACGCCGCCGTCCATGTATCGCCGTTCGCCGATCGTCACCAGTGGCCATGCGCCAGGAACTGCGCAGCTGGCGGCGACCGCGTCGACCAACTCGACTCCGGACTTCCGGTCGAAGGCCACCAGCTCCCCTGTCCCGATGTCGATCGCGGTGATGCGCAGGTCGCGGTCCGGCCAGTCATGCGATGGCAACCGCTGGGCGATCACCTTGCGGCGGACCGCCTCGGGCACCGTCTTCGTCACGCGAGCGACCTCCCCGATTCGCTGCAGCTTGTGCGCCGTCGTCGCATCGGGATCGGAGAGCGCGTTGAGAAACAGCTCGGTGATGTCCTCGATGTCGACGTTCGGGTCGATCTCCTTGGACACGCCCTTGATCTGGCGGTCGTACAACTCGTCGAGGGTCACCCCGCTGCCGAGCTGCGCGGCGACCGCCGATCCGGCCGACGTGCCGATGACGACATCGGAATCCAGCAGCGCGTGCGCCGTTTCCGCCGACTCGTCCTCGATACCCCGCAGGACGCCGGTTTCCCAGGCGATACCGGCCAGTCCCCCGCCTGCCAGCACCAGCCCGCGTTTCGATGTCACGGACGAAAGTCTGCCAGTTGGCCATAATCAGCCTTGACACATACCGAGCCTCGAGGAGCAGACGTCGATGAAGACGAAGGCCGCCGTGCTGTACGGGCTGCACCAGAAATGGGAGGTCGAGGAGATCGACCTTGACGGACCCAAGCAAGCCGAGGTGATGGTCAAGATGACCGCGAGCGGCATGTGCCATTCCGACGAGCACCTGGTCACCGGTGATCTGCAGATGACGATGCCGGTCGTCGGCGGACACGAGGGTGCCGGCGTCGTCGTGGAGGTTGGCGAAGGAGTGACGGACGTCGCCGAGGGCGACAGCGTGGTGCTGAGCTTCATCCCCGCGTGCGGCCGGTGCGGACCGTGTGTACGCGGCATCAGCAACCTGTGCGAGCTGGGCATGCACTTGCTCAAGGGCCCACAGCTGGACGGCACCCACCGTTTCCACGCCCGCGACCGTGACGTTGGCCAAATGTGTTTGCTCGGAACGTTTTCCGAGTACACCGTGGTGCCCACGGCGTCGGTGGTGAAGGTCGGCAAGAACGTCCCACTGGACAAGGCGGCACTGGTCGGTTGCGGAGTCACCACCGGCTACGGCAGCACCATCCACACCGGCGAGGCGACCGCAGGCAGCACCGTGGTGGTGATGGGTGTCGGCGGTGTCGGCATCAACGCGGTTCAGGCCGCCAGAATCGTCGGGGCGCGGCACATCGTCGCGCTGGATCCTGTCGAGTACAAGCGCACTCGCGCAATGGAATTCGGCGCGACCCACACCGCTGCAACGCTCGAAGAAGCCGCTCAGCTGGTGATCGGGTTGACACGCGGGCAGAAGGCCGACGTCTGCGTCGTGACCACCGATGTCGCCGAGGGCGCCTACGTCGGTCAGGCCCTCAGCCTGGTCGGCAAGCGAGGCCGGGTAGTGATGACCGCTATGGCGCACCCGGACCAGAAGCAGGTGAACTTGTCGCTGGTCGATCTGACCCTTTTCGAAAAGCAGGTTCGCGGTTCGCTTTTCGGCTCGTCGAATCCGCGGGTCGACATCTTCCGGATGCTCGACCTGTACGACTCGGGGCAGCTCATGCTCGACGAGCTCATCACCCGCGAGTACACGCTGTCCGACATCAACTCCGGCTACGACGATCTGCGCAGCGGCCTGAACCTGCGCGGCCTGATCAGGTTCTGACGATCGCCGAAACTTACTGAGGCGCAGGAATGCGAGGAGCTGACGCCATTTCGTCGATCTCGGCGACGAGTCAGTGCACGAGTTGCTCGGACAGTTCCGCCAGCGACTGGCGGGCGTCCTGATGGCCCATCGGAATGGCCCTCGACTGCTCGACCACCAACGGCTTCGACATGGTCCGAGACTAGCCCAGGCCTGGTGCTGCCTTGCCGCTGATCAGCGGGAGGTCGAGATAGGTCAGGATGCCCGCCGCGGCCGCACAGGTGGCGGGCACCGAGTTCACGCAGTGAGCGGCCGTGCCGACGATGCCGTGTTCCGGGCCCTCGCCGCCGACCTCGGAGTGGAACCCCTTCACGACGACCGTGATGTCGGGGTTGCCTTGTATCTCCATCTCGTACCGCTGCCCCGCGGGGCCGAGGGTCCATGCGGGGTCGAGGTTTTCCTCACCCATCAACCAGTTCACCGTCACACGTACGACGGGTGCACCGTCGACGAGCGCCTCCCAGTGGAACCTACGGCCCGCGACCTGACCCGGCTCGATGACGCCCATCGGCGACTCGACCGGCGCGGATGCCACGGCGACTTCCTGGGTGGCACGCACCTTCGGGTCGGCGTTGAAGCCCACCTTGCCGACGACCATCTTCACCGCTTGGATGAACCCGCTGTCGAGCATCCTCTGCATCGGGCCGGTGAGCGCCTTGTCCGGCGTCTCGCCGAACCCCATCACGTGCCGCAGCACGTCGGGTGCTTGGTAGGTCCGCAGATCGGAAAACTCCTCTGCGCGAACGAATGTCACGCCAGTGGAGAACGCCGAGAACAGCAGGGGAAACTTCTCGCTGATACCGCCTGGCGCCATGCCGGTGCCGTGCAGTGTGACGTTGCCTTCCAGCGCCGCTTCCCGCATCGGCGCTGCACTGCGCTCACTGGGGTAGAGCCAGCCGACGGGGGTGACCACGTTCTTGCCTGACCGCAGCAGCGCGGCGACCTCGTCGGGGTTGGCCATCAGCGGCGCATAGATCACCGCGTCGGCGTCCAGGGCGATGATCTCGTCGATACTGTTCGTCGCGGTGAGGCCGAGCGGCTCGGTGCCGATCAGCTCGCCGACGTCCTTTCCCGCCTTGTCCGGCGAGTGCACCCAGCAGCCGACGAGCTCGAGGTCCGGGTGCTCCAGCACACCCTTGATCGCCGCGACCCCCACGCCGCCGGTGGCCCACTGCACGACCCGAAGGCCCATTCTTTCCTCCCAGCAGCGTCAAACTAGAACACGTTCTACTCAGGTCTACACCACTTTCCCGCGCGGGCGCGTCACAATACCCATCCCGGGCTCCCTGCTGTCTCGATAGAGCGTCTAGACAGTTCGCTCGCTTTGTGTTTCTGTCGATCGCAGGAACAGTGAAGGGATGCATGAGATGCCAAACAAGGTTTTCGTCGTCGGTGTCGGGATGACGAAGTTTGAAAAGCCCGGACGCCGCGAAGGCTGGGACTACCCGGATATGGCGCGGGAATCGGGCACGAACGCGCTCGAGGATGCGGGCATTCACTACTCCGAGGTCGAGCAGGGCTTCGTCGGCTACGTCGCCGGCGACTCGACGTCGGGCAACCGGGCGCTGTACGAGCTGGGGATGACCGGCATCCCGATCGCCAACGTCAACAACAACTGCTCGACGGGTTCGACGGCGCTGTTCCTCGCGGCGCAGACGATCCGCGGTGGGTTGGCCGACTGTGCGATCGCGCTCGGGTTCGAGAAGATGCAGCCCGGCCCGCTTCAGGGCGGCGCAGAAGACCGCGAATCCCCGATGGGCAAGCACGTCAAGGCGATGGCCGAGATCGACGAGTTCGCTTTCCCGGTCGCGCCGTGGATGTTCGGGGCCGCCGGTCGCGAACACATGCGTAAATACGGCAGCACCGCAGAGCATTTCGCCAAGATCGGATTGAAGAACCACAAGCACTCGGTGAACAACCCGTACGCGCAGTTCCAGGACGAGTACTCGCTCGACGACATCCTGGCCGCGAAGATGATCTCCGATCCGCTGACCAAGCTGCAGTGCTCCCCCACGTCCGACGGGTCCGGCGCGGCGATCGTTGCCTCCGAGGCGTTCGTCGACAAGCACGGCCTCGCGGGTCAGGCCGTGGAGATCGTCGGGCAGGCGATGACCACCGACTTCGGAAGCACCTTCGATGGCAGTGCCAAGAACCTCATCGGTTACGACATGAATGTGCAAGCCGCACAAAAGGTTTACCACCAGTCTGGCCTCGGGCCGGCCGACTTCCAGGTCATCGAGCTGCACGACTGCTTCTCCGCCAACGAGCTGCTGCTGTATGAAGCGCTGGGCCTCTGCGCCGAGGGCGAAGCCCCGAAGCTGGTCGACAACGGCGACACCACCTACGGCGGGCGATGGGTGGTCAACCCATCGGGCGGGCTGATCTCCAAGGGCCATCCGCTCGGGGCGACGGGCCTGGCGCAGTGCGCTGAGCTGACCTGGCAGCTGCGGGGCACCGCGGACAAGCGTCAGGTCGACAACGTCACGGCCGCGCTGCAGCACAACATCGGCCTCGGCGGCGCCGCCGTCGTGACGGCCTACCAACGCGCCGAGCGCTGAGACTCATTGAGACTGCCGCCAGGGCGGCGGCTACTCGCACTTCGCCGCCCTGTGCGCAGTCTCAACGCCAGAGCTAGTCGCGCTGCTCGATGACGTCGTAGGCGTTCTCGGCGTAGCGCGCCCTGATGGTCTTCTTGTCGAACTTGCCGACGCTGGTGAGCGGCACTTGGTCGACGAACGCCCACCGCTCAGGCAGCCACCAGCGGACGACCTTGTCGCCCAAAAACTCCCGCAGTTCCTTCGCGCACACCTGGGCGCCTTCGTTGACGACGACGACCGCCAGCGGCCGCTCCTGCCAGCGCTCGTCGGGGACCGCGACAACGGCGGCCTCACTCACCGCGGGGTGTCCCATCAGGTGGTTCTCCAACTCCACCGACGAGATCCACTCGCCGCCGGACTTGATGACGTCCTTGGCTCTGTCGGTGAGCGTGACGAAGCCGAGTGGGTCGATGCGGCCGACGTCGCCGGTGTGTAACCAGCCTTCACCGAACTTCGACTCATCGTGGTGGCGGTAGTACGCGCCGGTGATCCACGGGCCACGCACCTGCACCTCGCCGACCGCCTCGCCGTCGTGCGGTAGCGGGTTGCCACCCTCGTCGACTATGCGCGCCTCCACCCCGCAGACCGGCCGGCCCTGCGTGGCGCGTTGCGCCCAATGCTGGTCGTCGTCGGCATCCGGCAGCGGCCACGCCAGCGTCGCCAGCGGCGAGGTCTCGGTCATGCCCCACGCCTGCACGATCTGAACATCGTACTCCTTCTCGAATGCCTTCATCATCGTCGTCGGCACCGCCGATCCGCCGCACGTCACGAGTCGCAGAGACGAGATGTCATGGCCAGGAACGGTTTCCAGGCAATGCATCACGTCGTTCCAGATCGTCGGCACCGCGGCGGATACGGTCGGCCGCTGTGTCTCGATGAGGTCGATCAGCGACTTGGAGTCGAGGAACCGGTCCGTCATCACCATCTTGGCGCCTGCCATCATCGCGCCGTACGGCATTCCCCACGCGTTGGCGTGGAACATCGGCACGATGGGAAGCACCTTGTCGGTGTAATTCAAACCGACGGCGTTTGCGGTGTTGGTCATCATCGCGTGCAGGTAACTCGAACGATGGCTGTAGACAACGCCTTTCGGATGCCCCGTCGTTCCGCTGGTGTAGCACATCGCCGCGGCTGACCTCTCGTCGATCTCGGGCCAGTCGAATTCCGGCGATTCGGCCGCCAGTACGTCGTCGTAGCGGAGCACCGTCTTGCCGAACTCCGTCAGCGCGTCGAGATCACCCTCACCGACGGCGATCACCGTGTGCACCGTCTCCAGCAGCGGCAGCACGCCCGCAAGCTGCCCAACCAACGAGAGATTGGCGATGATCACCTGGTCTTCGGCTTCGTTCGCGATAAAGGCGACCTGCTCGGGCGACAGCCGGATGTTCAGCGTATGCAAAACCGCACCCATCGACGGGATCGCCAAATAGGCCACCAGGTGCTCGGCGTTGTTCCACATGAAGGTCGCCACTCGCTGGTCGCCGTCGATACCGAGACGGCGCAGGGCGTTGGCCAGGCGACCGGCCTGCTCGCCGATCTCGCGATAGGTCGTATGCCGGTATCCGTCACCGGTCGCCGTCGTCACGGTGCAGTCACCGTGCAGCTCGCACGCATACCGCATGATCGTGGTGATCGTCAGTGGCGCGTCCTGCATCGTGCTGTCCATCAGGTTCCCTCCGACTGCGGGCGCCATGCCCGGCCGCTACCAGTTGGACGCGATGCTAATTGCGGCGCCTACGCGATGTCGGCGGATCCGTCCGACGGCGCGGACTCGCGCTTGCGGCGCCACGCGTTTAACCAGCGCAGAGGGCGGCCGGCCTTACTGCGCGGGGTGCGGTACTTGATGCGCAGCCGGTCCATCTCGACGTGCTCGAGCGGCTCGACGCCGACAACCTCCAGCGGCCTGTCCTCCAGCGAATGCAATGGGGATTCCGCGGTCAGCAGGGCGTCCTGCCAGCCACCCGGCACGCCGACGATCCCGTGCGCGCGAGCGGTGTCGCGCAGCACGTCACCGAGTTCGGCTGCCAGCAGCTGGCGCACCATGTCGGCGCCGTGCCGTGGGTTGGCCAGCATCCACGAGTGGTAGGCGCCCGGCACCCGATAGAGCGTGCCGTCGGCGCGCTCGGCCATGTCCTTGGCGCTCTCGAACGGAACTACGAGGTCGTTCTCGCCGTGCACGACGATGGTCGGCACGCTGTGTTCGCGCATCGCCTCCAACATCGGCGTGTAGTCGCCGGAGTCGATGATGGCCCGCACGGCACCGGGCAGCCCGAGCGGGGTCCGGACGTTGCGGGCAAGCGCCGCGCCCATCTGCCGCATGTAGCGCCTGCGTTCGGGCCCCGGCAGCCGCCGCGGATCACCCGGCGCGTCGTAGGCCGCGTTCAACAACGCCTGCGCCGCCCATCTGGGCGATCGGACGGGCGTGCGGATGGACTCGTCGAACGGCGATCCCGCCGCGGCGTTCAGCAGCACCGCGGCCAACACCCGCTCGGGCGCGATGGCGGCCAACTGGATGATCATCCGGCCGCCCATCGAGTGCCCCATGAAGACCGCCTTGCGCACACCGAGCGCGTCCAGCGCGCGCAGGGTCAGGTCGACTCGATGGCTCAGGTTGGCCGCGTTGCGGGGCAGGTTGGGGGTGACGCCGTGACCCGCCGCGTCGAACGCGACGACCAGGAACCCCATGCCCGCCAACCGGCTGAGCAGGCGCACATAGGCCTGCCCGCTGAGGGCGATGCCATGCAGGAACACCAACGGCACACCCTTGCCGCCGACGGTCACACCCACGTTGTGCCCGTCGTCGAGCGTCATGACGTGGTGGGACAGCCGGACCCGGGTAGCTGTGTCCGGTTGGGGGGCCACCGATGGCTGACTCACTCGAACATGGTTAACCACGGGTGCCCGGGAAGGCCAACGCCGCGGATGTGGGGTTCATTACGGTTTCGCTGATCTGCGATTGATGTCACGGGTGCGTTTTCCTGTTGCCCCTCAGCTGGCAGGGAAATGAGTGTCGCAGGCGATCTATTTGAGGGATCATTGACCGAACAAATGACGATGAGAGGTGCGGTCATGCGAAGACAGTGGACGCTCGCAGCTGCGGCGGCGGGTGCATGCGCCGCGATGATCGTGCCGGTAGGCATCGCCTCGGCCGACGAGAGAAGCGCGCAGGAAGTCATCAACGACCTGCATAGCCAGGGTTACACGGTCAACATCGACCGCGTCGGCACTGCGCCGATGAGCCAATGCGTCGTGACCAATGTGCGGAACCCGAAACAGGTCACCCAATGGGTGCCCTACGTCGGCCCCGGTGACAACGACGGTGACCGCGCCCTGGTGCTCGATGTTGTCAGCCAGTCGATTTCGGTGACGCTGGACTGCAACCGCCGCTGACGCGGATCAGATCTTGACGACGGGAGAAGGCCCGGCCGGTGGATACCGGCCGGGCCTTCTTTTGTGCGCGCCCTACGCCGGGGCAGGGACAGGCTCCTGCGCCGGTTCTTCGGCGCGCGTTGTGTGGTCGTCGTCGACCATGGTCAGCTCGTCGAACGGATCATCGCCCCGCAGCACGGTGTTGACTTTGTCCTTGTCGACGGTCTTGGTCCACGACCCGACGAGCAGCGTGGCGACGGCGTTGCCAGAGAAGTTCGTGACCGCGCGGGCCTCGGACATGAACCGGTCGATGCCGACGATCAGGCCGACGCCGTCCAGCAGATCGGGGCGGTGGCTCTGCAGGCCGCCCGCCAACGTGGCCAGGCCGGCACCGGTGACACCCGCCGCTCCCTTGGAGGCGACGATCATGAACACCAGCAGGCCGATCTGCTCGCCGACCGACAGCGGGCTGCCCAGCGCGTCGGCGATGAACAGCGACGCCATCGTCAGGTAGATCGCGGTGCCGTCCAGGTTGAACGAGTAGCCGGTCGGAACGACGACACCGACGGTGGTGCGTTCCACACCGAGGTGCTCCATCTTCGCGATCAGCCGCGGCAGCGCGGACTCCGACGACGACGTAGAGAAGATCAGCAGGTACTCGCGGGCCAGGTAGCGCACCAGCTTGAAGATCGAGACACCGGACACCACGCGCAGGATCGTGCCCAGCACGCCGAAGACGAACAGGATGCACGTGACGTAGAAGCCGAGCATCAGCGTCAGCAGTTGGGTGACAGCGGTCCAGCCGGTTTGTCCGACGACGTTGGCGATCGCACCGAACGCTCCGATCGGCGCCAGCCACAGGATCATCACGAGGACCTTGAACACGAGCTTCTGCAGATGCTCGATGCCGCGCAGAACCGGCTCCCCCGCGCTGCCCATCGCCTGCAATGCGAATCCCACCAGCAGGGCGACGAAAAGCGCTTGCAGCACATTGCCCGCGGTCAAAGCCGACAACAGCGTGTCCGGGATGATGTGCTGGAGGAAGTCCATCAAACCGCCGGACTCATGGGCCTTCTCGGCCAGCTCGGCGCCCTTGCCCGCGGCGGTCTCCGACAGGTGCATGCCGCTGCCGGGGTGGATGAGGTTGCCGACGACGAGGCCGATCGCGAGCGCGAACGTCGACATCACCAGGAAGTAGACGAACGCCAAGCCGCCGACCTTGCCGACGGTGGCGGCCTTACGCACCGAACCGATGCCGAGCACGATCGTGCAGAAGATGACCGGGGCGATCATCATCTTGATCAGCGCGACGAACATCGTGCCGAGCACGCCGACGCTCTTGCCGACCTCCGGCGCCAGGATGCCGACCGCGATGCCGACCAGCACGGCGGCGATGACGGCGATGTAGAGCCAGTGGGTGCGGTCTTTGCGCACGCGCGAAGCAGGCGGCGGATCCGGTGGCTCGGATACCGGCGGGTGGCGGTCGGTGACTGTCATGCGGGCTACCTCCAGGTCGACATCGGATGTGATGTGCAAGTAGCTTGCGCCAGCACGTGAGCCGGGTCACGTTTTAGTTCATTACGTTCAGGCGAGATAGCGCGCAGGGACGTCTGGCAACGTGGCTGCTCGGCCGGCAATGAATTGCTTTCATTGCGTTCACCTGTGAGCGATGCTGAGGCGGTGGACGGTGGCATGCACGACATGACCGATGCGGTGACGACACCCGACGGCCGCAAGAGCGACGACATTTTCGACGTCGCGGCGAAGGAACTGGGCGCGTCTTGAGCAGGTGGTGGCACCGCCGTTCGGGCCGCTCGCGGCCGTGGCCCCTGGCGACCCAGGCGATCGCGCTGCAGATCCTGGTGATCGCCGTCGTCGTGCTGGCCGGCAGCGGTTTGGCGCTGCTGGACGCCCACCAAGACGGCGACGCGGCCGCACGCCAGCAGGTCGTCGCCATCGCGACGGCGTTGGCCGACTCACCGTCGACCGCGTCAGCGATCGAATCCGGAAGGGCCACAGAGATTCTGCAGCCCGTCACCGAAGCGGTGCGCACCAATACCGACGTCGCATTCATCACGATCATGTCGCCAGACGGAACCCGCTTCACCCACACCGACCCGCAGCAGATCGGCGGCCATTACCTCGGCACCATCGAACCCGCGCTGCGCGGAGAGACGTACACCGAGGTGTACACCGGCACACTGGGCCCGTCCGTCCGGGCGATCGTGCCGGTGCGCGACGGCTCCGGCAGGATCATCGGGCTGGTGGCGGCTGGCATCACTCAGCAGACGCTGGCGCAGCGCTGGCGATCGCAGTGGCCAACAATCGCCGCGGTCAGCGTTGGGGCGCTGGCGATTTCGTTGGTCGGGGTCTGGGCGATCCGGCGACGGCTGCTACGGCAGACCCACGGGCTGCGTCCCGACGAGCTGCGGGTGATGTACGAGCACCACGACGCGATCCTGCACTCGGTGTCCGAGGGGCTGATCGTGCTCGACCGCGACGGCGTGGCGCTGGTCAACGACGAGGCGAGGCGACTGCTCGGTCTGCCACCGGGTCCCGTCGCCCGAGCCGACCTGCCCGAGTTCCTGCGCACCTACAACCCTGGCGCGCGCGACGAGGTGCACGTCACCGACGACCGGGTGCTCGTGGTCAACCGCTCCCAGGTGGATGACCAAAGGACGCAGGACGCTCACACATCGGAGGTCGTCACCATCCGCGACCGCACCGAACTGCAGGGCGCCCTTGGCGAACTCAGCTCGCTTCAGGTGCTGACGGATTCGCTGCGCTCGCAGGCGCACGAGGCCGCCAACAAGCTGCACACCGTGATCACCATGGTCGAGATGGGCCGTGCCGACGAGGCGGTCAAATTCGCGACCAACGAACTCGAATTGTCCCAGCAACTGGTCGACCGGCTGTCCACCGATGTCGGCGAACCCGCGCTTGTCGCACTGCTTCTCGGTAAGACCGCGCAGGCCGATGAGCGCGGCATCGAGTTGTCGGTCACCGAGGACACGCATTTGCCGTCCAACACCGACGACGTGCCGCTATCCGGCTCGGAGATGGTCACGGTGCTGGGCAACCTGATCGACAACGCGATGGACGCCTGCGATCGCGACGACCCGTGGGTCGAGGTCACCGTCAACCAGACCGACCACACGCTGCTGATCCGGGTGGCAGACAGTGGCGCCGGCATGGATGCCGCCACCTTCGAGAAGGCCATGCAGCGCGGGTACTCCACCAAGTCCGGCACCGGCACCGAACAACACGGCCTCGGACTCGCCCTCGTCGCGCAGGTCGTCAAGCGCCACAACGGAACTCTGACCGCGGACATGACCTACGGTTCGGTGGTGACGGTGACGGTGAGCGAGTCATGATCAGCGTGCTGATCGTCGAGGACGAGCCGTTGATCGCCGAGGCGCACCAGGCCTATCTGCAACGGCTGCAGGGGTTCTCGGTGGCAGCGGTCGCGCACACCGCACGCGACGCAATGCGGGTCGCCGCCGCGGCCCTGTCGAACGAGACACCGATCGATTTGGTTCTGCTCGACATCGGGCTCCCCGACGCGAGCGGTATCACGCTGGCGTCGGGGCTGTCGGGTCTGCGGCCGGCTCCGGACATCATCGCGATCACTTCCGAACGCGACCTGGAGATGGTGCGTGCCGCGGTCGGTCACGGCGCGCTGGCGTACCTGCTCAAACCGTTCACGTTCGCCGCATTCCGCGACCGGCTGGAGCGATATCAGCGCTACCGGGAGGCCCTGCCCGCGGGCACCGACGCGGCCAGCCAGGCCGAGGTCGACCGCGCGCTCGCCGAACTACGGGTCGGCGCCGACAGATCCGCGGCTCCGAAGGGTGCGGCCGTGGGTACCAACGACGAGATCGCGCGCATGGTAAGGGATTCCGCCGACGGGGTCACCGCCGACGCCGTCGCCAAGCGGGTCGGTGTGTCACGGGTGACGGCATGGCGCTACCTCGAGCGCCTCGCCGACGAGGGCACCGTCAGCCGGCATACCGACTACGGAGGGGCCGGCCGACCGAAGACCCGCTACCAGTGGCGCTAGACGCCTGCCGGCTCCAGCCTCGGAAGCGCAGGAGTCGTGCTGAGGTTCATCGCCATCAACTCGGCCTCGAGTTCGGTGGAGTCGGCGGCGACGGACATGACCGTGATGGCGCCCGCGTGGTCGGCAATGTACAGCCGTGTGCCGTCCGGGCTGATCGCGACGCACGACGGCTCCGCGGTCACGGTCAGCTTGTCGACGATCGAGTTGATCTCGGTGCACATCACGGCGACGTGCTGGTAATCGGCGATGTAGAGACGGCTGCCGTCGGAACTCAGCGCCATCTGCATCGGCGCGCCCCCGATACCCACCTTCGCGGTGATCTCGTTGATCGCGGTATCGATGACGTCGACGGAGCCGCCCCAGTGCGTATCGAAGCTGGCGACATAGGCAAGAGCACCGTCACGACTCAGCGCGACATCCCTGATCGGCGACGCGATCGGAACCTGACCGATCGCGATCCCCTTGGCGGCGTCGACGACGAACAGCTTTCCGCTGTCGGCGTCAGAGGTGGCGACATAGACGAAGCGGCCGTTGGGGCTGACGCGAACCGCATCGACCGTGCGGCCTACGCCGTCGCCGAGATCGATGGTGTGAGTCCGGCCGAAAGTGTTGATCACCGCGAGGCCAACGCGCTCGGGTCCAACCACCCCGGCGAAGATGCGTGTGCCGTCCGGTGTGACCGCAACATCGGTCGCGGTGCCCTCGACCGGATGGTTGGCGATAACCTGCTTGTTCTCGGTGTCGATGACGGCGACCGAGTCGTAGTGGTGGCCCGCGATCGTCACGTAGGCGCGCCGCGCCGAGGTGGTCACCATAAGCGGCTCAACCGGCATCTCGATGTCGGCTTCGACTCTCATGGCATACGCGTCGATGACCGACACATTGCCGTTGCCGTAGTGAGTGGCGACGACCGTCCTGCCGTCGGCGCTGACGGCGAGGTCTGCGATCGGGCCGCGCTCGACGTCAAGCGTGCCGAGCAGGTCGGAAGTTGTGGCCGCGGTCACGTCCGCGGGAACAGCGTTCTTGTGCATGACTGTATTTGCCCTGTTCATCAGTGCTGGTGCCGGCTGTGGCTTCGCCCGGCGATGACGTTCGTCTAGCTGCGCTGGTTCGGCGCAGGTCCGAGTCGAGTGTAGCGACGAAAATTCGGCCGCCGAGAAGCGTTGTCGGCTCTTTGTCGCACAGCCTTGCTCAAGTCTCAGGAGACGCTTATATAGCTATTTTGTTATGCATTCGTTACCTCGAACGGGCAAGCATGCAAAGCATATTGACGTGCTGATATGGCTGATAAGCAAGCGGCAAAAAACAATGTGGCCAATGATGTTTAATACTGAATTCTTATTTTTCAGCAGAAAAGTGAGACCCAAAACACATGGCAACAATCCAGCAAACTCGTGTCGCCTCCCCCGCGATCTAGAACGGTAGCCGAATTCCCCCGAGTATCCCGGCGATGTTCGGCAGTGGCGGCGGTGGGCAGCCAGGGCATCGGTGGCGGCAGCGCAGGCAACTGCGGCAGCGGCGCCGCAGGGAGTGCAGGCAACAACTCCGGCACCTGCACCGGCGGTGCCACCGGCGCGGCGGGAATCTCCGGTGGGACGAATGCTGGGGCGGGGATGTCGACCGGCTTCGGCACTTCCGGAATCTGTGCCTGAACGGGCTGATCGATCTTCGGCGGCACGATCATCGGCAGAATGTCCGTCCGCGCGATCTCGGCCGTGGGCAGGTCGACGGGTGCAGGCTTGGGTAGCTCAGCCGACGCCGGCTTTGGGAGGTCGACGGGCAGCGGCTTCGGCATGTCGGCGGGCAGCGGCTTCGGCATGTCGAGCGGTTCGTGCTTGGGCACGTCGGCCTGATCAGGCTTCTGGGGTAGTGACGGCTTCCACCATCCCGGCATCGTTCCGGTGGTCGGTGTCGTCGGGGCCGCCTTGTCCACAGCGGGCGGCGGAGCCGTAGGTAGCGCCGGGCTCTGTTGCGGGGCGGCGAGCGGGTGGGTGTTCGGCACAGAGGCTGCCTGCTGCAAGGAGATGGGCGCACCGGAGGAGTCGAAGGAACCGGCGTTGACGGGCGGACCGCCAACCCCATAGGGACTGCGCTGGTCGATCGCGGCTGTTCCGAATGGTCGAATGTTCGCGGCTTCCTGTGCGCCGTCATCTATTCCGGTCGGGATCGCGACGATGAAGTTCACGCCGGTCTGCGCCGGGTTCGGGAAGTAGAGGATGCCGGCCTTCGTCGGCGCGCCCGGGCTGATCGTCCGGTCGTAGCCGGACTCCACCAACACCCGCGCAGGCGCGTCGAGCATCGTCACCACCGGACTCGGCACGCCCGCCTCGTCCAGCGGCATCAGCAGCGGCAGCCGCTGACTCGGGATCATGTAGTAGTCGGTGTCTCCGTACGCGCCTTGATAGAGCGCATCGCCAAGCCCGACGCTCTGGTAGTCGCCGTCCAAATAGTAAATGCCCGCAATCGCATTCGCGGTCGCGAACGGGTTGAGCGGGTTGTTCGGAAAGTCGGACCAGCCGTCGTACTGACGGGTGATGTCGACGGTCTTGAAGTCGGTGTTGGTGGGCGTGGCACCGTCGAATGTGATTCCGACGATAGGGATTTGGAGACCTTCGAAGCGCTCCAGGATGCCGCCGTTGGGTCGGTTCGGGTTGCCGATCAACACAAACGACACCGGTACCTTCGAACCCGCCGCGGCGAGGTTGGCTTTCTGAATCGATGCGATACGGGCGCTTTGCGAGTAGCCGAAGACGACCATCGACTCCCCCGCCGGCTGTGCGTTTATCGCTTGGTGGAGGTTGGCCGCTCCCTGCCCGACCGATTGGTCAAGGGCATCACTCCCGACACTGGCATGAACTGCTCGGGTGTGCTGACCGCCGTGGGCGTGCACGAGTCGGCGCTACAGAATCCCGTCAGCACGATGTAGTCGTTGTTGGCGTCGGCGGTGTAGCTGTTGATGAACTCCGCGCTGTCCTGCGGAGTGCTCAGCGGATGCCCGGTGCCACCCATGATCAGGGCCGTCGCGGTGAGGGCGACCAGCGCCGTCATCGTCTGCATGCCGGCGAGCACCACCGTCGATGCAACGGACAGCACGACGACACCGGCGGAGTAGAAGAGACGGCGCACGGCAAGCCCCCAGAGGCAGTGATTCCAGTTGGACGCCCCGCGCGCCGAGCCAGTCGTATGTGGCTGATGTGGATTCTGCGGCTCATTTGGTTTGCTCGCAACCAGTTGCGCGAATTCACAGCTGGTCACATTGACGCTTAGATGCTCCGAACGGCAATGCCTCTCGCTGGCTTTCGCTAGTTTCGGCGTCGTGGCCGACCTGATGAACCGCCAGATCCTGCTCCGCCGCCGTCCTGTTGGGCTCGTCAAGCCCGACGACACAGAGCTGGTCACGTCGCCGGCTCCCGAACCCGCCATCGGTGAGGCCGTGCTGCGCACCACCTACGTGGGGATCGACGCGGCGGCCAGGACCTGGCTCGACGACCAGCCGAGCTACCTGCCGCCCGTGCAGTTGGGAGAGGTCATCCGCGCGGCGGGCATCGGAGAGGTGGTGGCGTCACGCTGCGACGCATACAGGGTCGGCGACGTCGTGACGACTTTGACCGGCTTCCAGGAATACGTGATCATCCGTGACGACATATTCGCCACCCCGGTCGTGGGTTACACGGACCAGCTGGCCGTCATGTCGGTCTACGGCCCGACCGGTGCCACCGCCTATTTCGGCATGACCGGTGTCGGTCGGCCGCAACCCGGCGAGACGGTCGTCGTATCCGCGGCAGCGGGAGCCACCGGGTCGGTCGCAGGCCAGATCGCGCGGATCGCCGGCGCCCGTGTGGTCGGCATCGCCGGCGGTGCGGAGAAATGCCGAGCGGTGGTCGGGGACTTCGGTTTCGACGCGTGCATCGACTACAAGAGCGAGGACTTGCGGGCCGCCCTCAAGGAGCACTGTCCGCGAGGCGTCGACGTCTACTTCGACAACGTGGGCGGGCCGATCCTCGATGCGGTGTTGGGCCGCCTTGCGCCGAAAGCGCGCGTCGTACTGTGCGGTGTCATTTCGAGCTATCTGACCGGTGAGCATCCCGGTCCAGCCAACTACGTGAACCTGCTGTCGAAGACCGCGACGATGCAGGGTTTCAACGCGCTCGACGAGTGGGGCCGCTTCGAAGAAGCCTTCGCCGCACTGAGCAGCTGGGAGCAACAGGGGCTGCTCGCCCACCGCGAGACGGTTCTTGACGGCCTCGAGTCCTGCGTCGAGGCCCTCAACGGCCTGTTCACCGGGGCGAACATCGGCAAGATGCTGGTGAAGGTCAGCGAGCCAACGCCCACCTAGAGATGTCGCAGCGGTGCGGCTCCTCAACATCGGAGGCACCGTCTTCGGTGGCCTCCTCCGACGAGGTCGTCGCGAAGGCGCGGCCGGACTTGTCGGTCGCGCGGAAGCGCCGTCGGGGATGACCCGGCGCGGTTGCGCCACACGTGCCCACGCCGGAGATACCGTCGGTACAAGGGGTCCGCACAACTTCGGGGGCGCTATGTCCGCAGCATCCGACGAAAATGCTCGATCACTGCATACGGGCCGTGACACCTACCGGTACCTCCGTGGCGGCATGGTCGTCATCATCGTCATGCTCTTCGCGGCGGTCCTCATCGACAGCCTGCCGACAGACTGCTGGCAGGATTCGATCAGCGCCTACTACTACACGGCTGCGCGTAACGTCTTCGTCGCGACACTCTGCTGCCTGGGCATCATGCTCATCGTCTACAAGGGCAGTAACGACACCGAGGATGTGCTGCTCAACTTGGCGGGCACGCTCGCCTTCTTCGTCGCGTTCGTTCCCAGCAGGCTTCCCGAATACGCCGGCTGTCAACAGGTCATACCGACGGCTGATGAGAAGACCGACGCCATCCGCAACAACGTCGGCGCGGTGATCGCCGCGCTGGCGGTCGCGGGGGCGATCATCGCGTTCGTCTATTTCGTCGACAAGGAATCCCGCTCCGACACCACTCGATGCGGCAACCGCATGCGGGTGATATCCGGGATCATTCTCGCCGGCTTCGTCATCGCGTACTTCCGCTTTCCCGAACAGTTTGAGGCCGTGGCACATTGGGTGGCAGCCGTGATGATCTTCGCGATCATCGGCGCCGTCGTCTTCATCAACGCCTATCTGGTCAGCAACCAGGACAAGCAGGATCCCGCGACGAGGGAGCGCTTCAGGCGACGGTATCGAATCATCGGCTGGATGATGGCTGGCTCGGTGGCGGGTGCGTTGATTCTCGCCGCGTTGGGCAGGGCTTCCAGCTTGCAGGGTGACGCGTGGAACATTCCGGTTTTCGCACTCGAGACGGCTCTGCTACTGGAATTCGCCCTATTCTGGGCTTTCCAAACGGTCGAACTGTGGGATCACGCCGACCGCAATACGCTCATCTCCGGTGAACAGCACGAGACACTGGCCCCGATGTGAGCCAGGAATTCACCGCTCACGCTTGCTGCTGCACGCCGAGCACCCGCAGCAGGTCGGGCTTCATCTCCTGCAACTGTGAGCCCCAGTAGCCCCAGCTGTGGGTGCCGTTCTGCGGGAACTTGAACATCGCGTTGCGGCCGCCTGCGGCGATGTACTTCTGCTCGAACTCCTTGTTCGTCTGCAGCGTGATGTTCTCCAGATACTGTGCGCTGAACTGGGTACCGAAGTTCCCATCGTTGGTGTCGAGGTCTGACAGGCCACCGTTACCGCAGTAAATCCAGAGCGCGGTTCGGTTGGCCACCAACGTGTTTATGTTGACCATCGGATCGTTGCGTCGCCAGGCCGGGTCGCTGGTGGGTCCCCACATGTTCATCGTGTTGTAGCCGCCGGCGTCCTTCATCGAAAGGCCGATCAGCGTCGGCCACAAGCCCTGCGAGGGGTTCAGGTATCCCGACAGTGAGCTGGCGAAGATGAACTGCGCAGGGTGCCAGATGGCCAGCGTCAGCGCGGCGCTCCCCGACATCGACAGGCCCACAACGGCATTGTTGAAGGGATCCTGGCTCTTGTTGGCCGCAAGCCATGAGGGCAGTTCCTGCGTCAGGAATGTCTCCCACTTATAGGTCTGCGTGCCTGAACTACCGGCTGCCGGCTGATACCAGTCCGAGTAGAAGCTCGACTGGCCGCCCACCGGCATGACCACCGAAATCCCCGACTGATAGAACCACTCGAACGCGGAGGTGTTGATGTCCCAACCGCTCTCGTCGTCCTGGGCACGGAGACCGTCCAACAGATATACCGCGTGCGGACCCCCGCCCTGGAACTCAACCTTGATGTCGCGCCCCATCGACGGTGACGGCACCTGCAGATACTCGACCGGTAGGCCGTCGCGCGAGTACGCCGAGGCGTTCTGCGCCTCGATCAGGCTGACCGCCATGGTCAGCAGCGCCACCGATACCGCTGCGACCGCATACGTCCACGCACGAAATGTCTTGCTGAGCACGCGCTCCGCCACCAACACCGCCATACCCCATCCGTTTCGGGCTCGCCTTCGCGCAAGGTAGCAACGGCGCACGACGGACCTTGTGATGCAGCGCCGGGCGTGATCGGCTTGTTATCAACAAGTTCCGAGATCGTGAGGTCTATCGACGCGAGCAGTCGAGCGACACCGTGATGGTCCGCGCCACGACCACCGGGATGAAATCACGGTCGTCGCGGCCGCCGATATGGACGAGCTCCGTGCGCTCCCGTGGATTGCGGACGCCGGTAACCTCGCACTGGTTCAGTGGTGCGCTGCCGACGCGATCGACTTTGACGTCGAACCCCTGCGCCTCGAGCTGACCGATGGTGATGGCTGCCGATTCGGCGTGCGACGACGCGGCCAGTGTCAGCGATGCGGCCGCGAGCCCCGTGCCGATAAGTGCGGAAACGATGTACGTCTTCATGAGTGACCCTTGTTCGGGCGAGCCGACGCTCGCTGTTGCTTGACGACCTCATGCTGCTGCGAGCGGGCAGGTGACCGCTTGGAGGTCATCTGGAGATTCGGTGGAGATTGCAGGTAGAAGCCGACATCTCCGCATTGCGCGGACGGCAGACGGTCGCCGCGGAAGTCCTCCGGCCGGTCGTCGACGACGTGCCACTCCGAAGTCGCCACCGTGCTAGGCGCTTCGTTGCTTGCTTAAGCGCGATTCGGTGTCAGCCGGTAGCGCCAATGGCGACGATTTCGGTCGTCCTCGCGGCAGCAGACTGAACGTGACAACCATCAAATTGGCTCTAGGTGTGCACAATTCGGCTGAACCAGATGTGATGGCGTTGAGAGCCGTTTAATTGCGCCCATTTTGGGTAATCAAAGTTTCACTGGAGGGAGAGACAATGGCTGTGTCCAACATCCGCGTTGACTATCCGAGAAGTCGATACCTCGCATTCATACACGCAGGTGCAATTTCTGTTGCATTCGTATCGGGCACTTTCGCCTTGGCGGCTCTGCTTTTGGGTTCACCGTTTGAATTCGGTTCCGCGTTGGCGCTGAGCGGTACGGCGTGGATTGTCGCCGACATCGCCGAGCGGTTGGCTGAGCAAAAGCGCTGTCGCAGGGGGGCGCTCCCGGTTCAACTACATCGCCGCTCACCGACCCGTCAGCGCACCTTGTCGACGGTCTGACCTCCGCTTGCGAATGGCCGATCGTGGTGTATTGCAACAGCCAGAATCGGCTGCCGACCGATGAATTCGTGAATGGCCGCCGGCATGCCGGCCTTGTCGAAGTCGACCGTGCTGGTCGAGCCAACCACTTGTTCGGGCGGTATGCCATCGCCGAACGTGAAGCCTTGGCGAGATTTCGGCCGATTTCTCGCCGTGGATGCACGCTCGCTGGGGTCCGGTCAGCCTTCGACGTCCATCTCGGTCAAGACCCGCCGCAGCAGCTTGCCCGTGGCATTGCGTGGCAGCTCGTCGATGAACACCACATCCCGGGGCACCTTGTAGCGCGCCAGGTTGTTCTTGACGTGAAGCTTGATCTCCGCGGCGTCCCGCGGTGCGCCGGGTCGCGAAACAATGAAGGCACGCAACCGCTTTCCGAACTCAGAGTCGTCGACTCCGACAACCGCCGCATCGAAGACATCATCACGCTCGATGAGCAGGTTCTCGACTTCCTGCGGGAAGACGTTCTCACCGCCGGAGACGATCATGTCGTCGTCGCGTCCTTCGACGAACAGCAAGCCGCTCTCGTCGAAGTGGCCCATGTCGCCGCTGGACATGTAGCCGTCGATGATCTGCTTGTTCCTGCCGTCGGTGTACCCCTCGAAACGTGCGGCGCTGCGAACGAAGATCCGGCCCCGCTTGTTGGCGCCGTGCACGCGTTGGTCGTTCTCGTCGAAGAGCACCACTTCGCAGCCGATCGGCGAACGGCCTGCTGTTCCAGGAGCTTTCCTCAGTTCTTCGGGCGTGGCGATGGTGGCGAATCCGCACTCTGTCGACGCGTAGATGTTGTAGAGGACGTCACCGAACGTGTCCTGCACGCGGTTGGACAACTCGGGTGTGAGCGCCGACCCAGCTATCGCGATGGTCTTCAACGATGATGTGTCGTACTTCCCGATGATGTCAGGGCCGAGTTCGACTATGCGGTGCAGCATTGTCGGGACGGCGACCAGCATGTCCGCCTTGTGGTCTGCGATGAGCTTGAGGGTGTCCTCCGGCTTGAACCGCCGCGTGGTGACAATCCTGTTTCCCAGCGTCGCGCCGATCAGATAGGTCACCAGGCCGGTGCCGTGGAAGATCGGCGAGACGATGACCATCGTCCCCTGACGGGGAAACGGGACCCGGTCGACCAGCTCGACCGTCGCCAACGGCGAAACCTTGGTCCGCGGTGCGCCCTTTGGTAACCCGGTCGTGCCGCTGGTGAGTATGACGGACCCGCCTAGCGTGCTCGGCGCAGGCAGCGGCTCGGTGGAGTTCGCGGCGATGATGTCGTCAATAGTGGGAGCTCGGTCGGGGTCGACGTCTTCGTCGACCCAGCTGAGCACACGTGCCACGTGGGCCGGCAGCGCCTCGAGCAAATCCGAGAACTCACTGTCGTACAGCACCGCCTTCACGTTTTCCCGCTCGCAGACCTGCGCGAACTGCGGTTTGGCGAAGCCCGTGTTCATCAGAACGAACCGGGCGCCGACCTTGCCACATGCGGCCATCGCGAGGATGAGCCCGCGGTGGTCGCGGCAGAGAAGACCCACGACTGAGCCCGAGGTGATGCCGCGTTGCTTCAGCCCGCGCGCCAAAGCCGTGGACATGTCGTCCACCTGTTTGTAGGTCAAGGTCCCACCCTCGTCGACGACCGCGGGCAGTGACGGGTATTTGCGGCCGCCCTGCATCACCAATGTCGCCTGCGGCCCATAGATTCGCGAATTCTTGACGGTCTCTAGCGTCATGCCGACGTCACCGAGGTCGATGATCCCGGCATCGCGCAATCGCTTGAGGGCTTTCGCCGTTGTCGCGACGAGGCTCAGCTTCTGCCGAATTTCATCCAGTGCCACGACCATCGGGTCTCCTCAGCGCCAGTTTCGAGGCACGGCGGGACGCCGCTAACCCTCGTCGGGCCAGTTGCCGTATGCGTCGAGGCCGTCGTCCCAGCCCTCCCACCGGTCGGGCCGTCGTTGGCGAGGCGCGATGATGCGCCGTCGCAGCTCCATCAACAATTCCTCGGTGGAGGCGCGCGACAGGGCGTCGGTGAAGCTATTTGATACCGGAGCGGAGGGGGGGCGGCTCAGCTTGACGACTTGTTCTTTGGGCTCGCCGCCCGCGAGGATTGTGTCGATGCTGCCCGGCGCCCACCCGAGCTTGTTTTCCAGCATGGCGTAGGTGCCCGGGCTGGCCCTGCGGACGCCGTTCTCGATATCGGCGAGGGTTCGTACCGTGAACATAAGACTGTTGGCGAGTTCGGTGCGCGTGCGATAGCCCAGCGCGACACGCCTGCTCACAACGTGCCGGCCGAGCCGTTCCAGCGCATCCCGGTCCATGAATGGATCATGCAGTGCCAGGGAGGACATTGTCGAGGTGCCATGCCGAATTTTTCTAGTTTTTACGGGAACTACCAGAAATTACTTCCTTGGTACTCCTGCCAGAACGGCCCTGACTTCGGTGATCGTGTCCCAGAAGAGTTCCTCGACCTTCTCCCTGGATAGCCCCACTACCTCGACCTTCGGCACGCCGGCGACTTCGCGGCGCACCACCTTGGCCTCCGGCAGAGCGTCTCCGGTCCACCATTCCTGGCGAATGTCGAAGTCGTCGAAGCGCTCACCCTCTCGGGTACGCCGCAGCTCGCCGCGCCGCTTGCTCACCGGCACCCGCGCCCACCACTCCGCACGCCAGTACGGGCCGTCATAGACCCCCGGCGGAGCGCCGCTCTCCCACTCTTCGACGTGAACAGGCTCGTTGGGCGCCATTGCGTTGTAATCCTGCGCGAACTGGTCCGCCTCCCCGCGGTCGAGATAGACGCGCTCGATGCGATATGTGTCGCCGCTGCCCGCCGTGAGCACATACACCGTCGCCATTGCTGCCTCCTCGCGCCGTTTGCTTTGGCTAAGTCTCTCATCGTCCCCTCGGCCATGTTCAACAAATCGCTGGTCAAGCGCCCGATGTAGCTCGCCGCGTTGCCGGAGTCTTCCCGTAGGAAAGGAATTCAAAAGAAATAGCCTCCGGTTTATTGCATGGCTTTCTACTTCTTGCTTATATTGTCAAGGCGGTTAATATGCCGCCCGGCGCCACGCCGGTCGGCAACGTCGCCGTGGAAGGGCTAGCTGGCCCCCAGCTCCCGCGAAAGACGTTGAGGGCCGGATGGTCCCGGCCCGACGGCCCCAACGGCGGGGTCATCAAAGAAAGTGAAATCGCACGATGAAAGTCCAGAAGTACGCCGCAGGTGCCGTCTTCGTCGGCACCGTCGCGGCGGGAATGGTCGGTGCCGGTTCGGCATCGGCAGCACCGGGGATCAGCTACCAGAATGGCTCGGGAAACGAGATCGGCCTCGGCGACCACGGCGACGGCAAGAGTGCCGACGCCAAGGCGTCTGGCGAGAACAGCCAAGCACTGGCCATCAACACCGGCCTGAACCTGTTCGGCAAGTCACCCTCGGTCGCCAGCGCCGACGGTGACGGCGCGACGGCGGTCTCCATCGACGGCTACACGATGGTGACCGGCTCGAACAGCCACGGCTTCGCCGCGCTGGGCCGAACCAACATCGGCGGTGCCGACAACAACATGGTCACGGTGCTTGGTGAGACCGACCTCTACAAGCAAGGCGATGACGACAACATCCACGGCAACTTTGTTGTCAACTTCGCTGGCAATGTCGATCACTTCAAAAAGCCGGCGCAGACAGGTGACCGACGCCGGCGCGGTCAGCCTGTCGGTGTGCGGTACGTCCCTCAGCGGTCAGGCCGCCCACATCACGGTGTCCGACATCGGAGCGTGCAGCGGGAAGTAGTACGACCTCTCGCCGCCGCCGGTTCTGCCTGGCGTCTTTGGATCGGCGGGAGTCGAGAACCCACACACTGGCCGAGTGGCCCCGAGCTTCGAGGGGACGGGGCCGCTCGGACTCACGTCATGATTCGCTCGATGCACTTCTGCGGTGACCCGACAATCAGGCCGGTTTCGGAATGGAGGCGAACTCGTTGCGGACCTCAGCCTCCTGCTCGGCTGATTCGGTGGGCGCAAGCAACGTCGCCACCGACAGTCGCAGCGTGGCGGGCTCGCGCCCACTGCGACCCACGCGTCGGTCAGGTAATCTCTTCTGCCTCTTACCTTTCGGGTGACTACCACCGAATGTTGATGCCCTGGGCAAGGCGGCCCGCGAGACGTTGGTGGATCACAGAGCCGCCGTCCGACGTGCAGAACCGGCCCGCATACACGGGATTCGGCTCCGTCCAAACGGCTTTCATGACCGCCAACGCCTCGCCGAGTGCAGAGATCCGTTCTCCCGCTGGCGGGAAGCTGTGCTCTGCCTGCTCTGCGGCCGCGGATGTGATGCCGACGTCTTGAACGTAATCTGCGGGGCTTGTACCGTCATCGCCGACGTTTCGCGTCAGTCGTTCCGGCACGCCTACGTATAGGGCCTTCCGCAACGCTTAGGTTGCCGCCGTGGGCGGCGAGGAATCAACGGACCGGACTCGGACGACAATCACACAGACGTCGTCTTGGCGGGGCGGCAAGGCGAGCGTTTCCGTGAGTTGTCGGCATCCGGCAGCCAGCGCAGCGTCCGACCGCCAGCCCGCCAAGAGCCGCTGCGCCTGCGAAATGCCTGTCTCGATGTCCCGGCCGCGACGCTCGACCAGACCATCGGTGTACATCACCAAGATGTCGCCGGGCTCGAGCCTCACCCGGCCCTCGGTATAGCTGGCGTCGCGAATGGGCCCGAGCACGGGGCCGTCGGCCTCGACGAGTGGCACGACTTCCCCATCGCGCGAGCGGCGCAGCAATGCCGGTGGATGCCCGGCCAAACCGTACGACATGGCGCCGGCCAGCGGATCAAAGACGGCCACGGCCATGGTCGCGAATCGTCCGTGACTGGTGTGGGCGGTAAAGGTGTTGAGCTCGGCGAGCAGTTGCGCCGGCGGCAGCCCTTGCAGCGCCAAGGCGCGCCCGGCGCTGCGCAGTTGCGCCATGTCTTCGACGGCAGGCAGGCCGTGCCCGACCACGTCACCAATCGCAAGATAGGTTTTGTTCTTCGGCAGGCCCATGACGTCGTACCAGTCGCCACCGAGGCCGTGCTCGGCGTCTGCCGGTTCATAGCTGACCGCCCAGTCCAATTCGGCGACGTCGGCCGGTTCGTGCGGCATTACCGCGGCCTGCAGGACTGCGGCCCGGGCGTGCTCGTCGGCGTACACCTGAGCGCGCACCAAGGCCTGCCCGACCATGGTCGCGACCGCGGAGATGTATGCCATCTGCGCAACGTCGAGCGGTTGCGGCCGTGTCCACATCATGCCGAGCACGCCGATGGGCTTGTTGCCAGAAGTCAGCGGCCAGTTCACCAAAGCCTCTGCCCCCGTCCGCGCCATCATGTCCGCAACGTCGGGGTACCGCCGCTGATACTCCACGGAGCTGCCGATCACCACGGGTCTCCCGGTGCGAACCGCCTCGGTAGAAGCCGTGAGGTCGTCGAGCGGGATACCGTCTGCGAACTTGTCGTGCGCGAGCTGCGGGTAGCCTGCCATGTTCACCCACTCCAGCCGGAGACCGTCGGAGGTCACCAGGCCAAGCGCCACTGCGTGGGCGCCCGCATCGTTGAACAACTGTTTGACGACCACGTCGCCGATTTGGTCGGGCGTCAGGGCCGCCGAAAGGCGCTGGGCGAGTTGCGCCAAGGTCTGCAGCCGGTCGCGCTCACGGCGTTCGGCTTCCCGCGCTCTCACCTCCGCGACGCGTCCGGCGGCTTCCTGGGCGATGAGCATGGCGACCAGGACGATGACCGCGATGAACACCTGTGTCATCGCCAGCCGGGCCGGCGCCGTCAGATTCAATTCCGCGAATGGGCCGCGTCCCGAACTCGTCATGTAGTTGAGGGTGGTAGCCAACACCGCACCGGCCAGCGCGGCACCGATCACGTCGAGCCGAAACGCCGCCCACGCCATCACCGGCAACAGCAGCAATGACGGTGGTGCTTGCCACCAGAACGCCGCCAGCGAGAGCACCGCGGTGACGGCGAGCACCAGGACAGTCTCCGCGAGCCGAGCCCACAATATGTGAGACTGCTTGGCCCACAGGAGGATCGGCGCACCCACCACCAGAGCGCCGAGCCCGTCGCCTGCCCACCAGTGCACAGCGGCGGTGGGCCAGAAGGTTCCGTTTGAGGCGGCGCTGACAGCACCGCCGATCAAGCCGCCTACCAGCGGCCCCGCCAGGCACGCCGCGGCTACGAACTTCGCCAGATCGGCGCGCGCCCGAAGGTCTGGCGCACCCTTGCACCAGGCCAACACCAGCGACGCCCCGACCGCGGGCTCCACCGAGTTGGCGAACGCGAATCCCGACGCAACGCGCACGCCGACTCCGTACCGGAGATCGACGGCCAGCTCGGCCACGATGATTGCGGCGACGATCACCGGCCACCGCGACCGCGAAGCCAGCAGCATCGCGGCCACCGTCACGCCGGCGGGCGGAAAGAACGCCGGACCGACGCCGGCGCCGAAGGATTGCCACGACAGCACCGCGCCCGCCGCATAGGCCAGCGCGACGCAGACGAACAACCCGCTCGAAAACCGCCAACTCTCACGACGGCTCGAGCGCGCGCTGGTAGGCGGCTCGTTCAGCGTCATGCGCGGCCAAGACACCTTCACGAGCCTATCGACACCGTCGTCGAAACGGCGTGTTACTCCCAGTCCGCCGCCTGGAGCACTGCCGTATTACCCGGCGCGCGCCGGTGACGCGCCGCCAGATCGAGCGGGCGGCGACCGACGACCACATGTCGCCTACCGCGGGCGTTTGTGATGTGCCGCAGCCCGCATCACCCAGGTAAGAGACGCGGGGCCGCCAAACCTCTCGAAGCGATGTATGCAAGCAAGAAGATAACCAGGTGCATTGCGGTCACCTGCATTTCATTCGATATCGCTGTCGGCCAGCGGTAGCAGCTCCGGGGGCGGCACCACCCGCAATCTCAACGCAGCGGCCGTGACAGGGCCAACGATGCCGTCGACCTTCAAGCCCTGGGTCCGTCGCTGAAACTCCCTCACCGCCGCCTCGGTTTGCGGGCCGTAGACACCGTCGATCACGAGATGCCCCGCGTACGCCTCGTAGCCGTACTTCAGCTGGCGCTGTAGCTGGGCGACCTGTGGTCCCTGGGAACCGCGAAAGAGCAGGATGTGAGCGTACTCGCCGACCGGCACCGGCGGTCTCGGTGTCGGCGCCGGATTGGGAATGATGCCAATCCGGGCTTGAATATCGCTGCGCAGTATGTCCATGTCGATCGCGCCCGAATCCCATTTGCCTTGTGAATGGCCGGCGTACTCCTTGTGTCCGATCGTACGGCTGGAGTTCTGCGCCAAGCGGCGGTTGATCGGCGCAGTGGGGCAACGACTCATCATCCCGGACATCACGAAATACACGGTTGCCGCCGGGGACACGCTGTCGTCCTTGGCTGTGCGCTTCTATGGTGACGCCGCGTTTTATCCGCTGATCGCCAAGGTCAACGGCATCGCCAATCCCGCCGTCATCAACGTCGGGCATGTGCTGGTCATCTTCGTCGGGCGTTCCGACGGGTTCGGCCTGCAAATCGTCGACCGCAACGAGAACGACCCTCGCCTGTGGTATTACCGGTTCCAGACCTCCGCGATCGGCTGGAATCCCGGCGTCAATGTCCTGCTTCCGGACGATTACCGCACCAGCGGACGCACCTATCCCGTCCTGTACATGTTCCATGGCGGCAATGAGGATTTCCGCCAGTTCGACTTTCTGGGCATCCGCGAACTGACCGCCGGAAAGCCGATTATCGTCGTGATGCCCGACGGCGGGCACGCAGGCTGGTACTCCAACCCGGTGAGCTCATTCGTCGGCCCGCGGAACTGGGAGACATTCCACATCGCCCAGCTGCTGCCCTGGATTGAGGCGAATTTCCGAACGTATGCCGAATACGACGGCCGTGCGGTCGGTGGGTTTTCAATGGGCGGCTTCGGTGCGCTGAAGTATGCGGCCAAGTATTACGGCCACTTCGCCTCGGTGAGCGCCCACTCCGGCCCGGCGAGCCTGCGCCGCGACTTCGGCCTCGTCGTGCATTGGGCGAACATCACCTCGGCGGTCCTGGACCTGGCGGGCGGCACAGTCTACGGCGCGCCGTTTTGGGACCAGGCCAGGGTCAGCGCCGACAACCCGGTCGAGCGGATCGAAAGCTATCGAAACAAGCGGATCTTTCTGGTCGCCGGAACCAGTCCGGACCCACTCAACTGGTTCGACAGCGTGAACGAGACGCAGGTGCTCGCCGGTCAGCGAGAATTCCGCGAAGACCTCAGCGCTGCCGGCATCCCGCATGAAGCGCATGAAGTGTCCGGCGGCCACGTTTTCCGGCCCGAGATGTTCCGCATCGACCTCGACGGCATCATCGCCCGGCTGCGGCACGCGAGTAGAGACGTGGCCGCAGAAGAACCCGCCGATGAACCCGCCGATGAACTCTGACGTCGCGAGCCGAGCGAATCTGGCACTCGCGCTGAGCAACTCGGGAATTGGTCAAATCTCCGATCCGATGATCTGGCCGCCGTGAGATCGACGTGCTGGCCAGCTGGCAACGAGTGGTTACGTCGACAGGCATACGGCGAATGCCTGCGATACAGATGTGAGCTAGGCCAACTCGCCTAACGGCTTAGCTGCGTACACTTCTGCCCGTGAACCACGGCGGTCAAAGCGCGCAACGCGTTAGAACGCCGGGTGACTCGCGAAACTCATTGAGCAGCAGGCAAAGCGGGTTGCGCGACGAGCCGACACTCGCCGATCGTTCCAGGACTACTTCTGCAGGGTGAACTGACCCACGTTGGTGATGCCGCGGCGGAAGAAGTCTGCGCAGCCGGTCAAATACCGCATGTAACGGTCGTAGACCTCCTGCGACGTGACCTCGATCGCCCGCTCCTGATTGGCTTCGAGGTTTTGCGCCCAAGCGTCCAGCGTCCGTACGTAGTGGGGCCCAAGGCGATGGATACGTTCGACGGTGAATCCGGCCGCCTCGGCATTTTCGACGACATTCCCTTCGGCTGGCACCTCACCACCCGGGAAGATTTCCTTGCCGATGAATATCATGAACCGTAGGTCGCTCATCGTCACGGGAATCCCCTTCGCATGAAGAACATCCCGGTGGTACGTAAGTATTGTGTGTAACAGCATACGGCCGTCTTTTGGCAGAATCTCATAAGCCCGGTCGAAGAACGCGCGATATCGCACCTTCTTGAAGGCCTCAAAAGCGCCGATACTCACAATGCGATCGACTTTGTCTTCGAATTCTTCCCAGCCCTGCAGACGAATTTCGGCGTGCCGCGACGACGCCACATCCGCGAGCTTGGCCTTCGAGTACTCGTATTGGTTGCGGCTCAGCGTTATGCCGATCACATTGACATCGTATTTCGTCATTGCCAACTCGAGCCCACGACCCCAACCGCATCCGATATCGAGCAGCGTCATCCCCGGCTCCAGGCCAAGCTTCCCTAACGCGAGATCGAATTTAGCAATCTGAGCCTCATCAAGACTCATGTCCTCACGCTCGTAATACGCGCAGGTGTAACCCATGGTGGGACCCAAAAACAGCGAGAAGAACTCGTCAGACAAATCGTAGATGGCCTGAGAATCTTTGTAGAACGGTGACAGCGAAGACATACCGGGTGTACTCATTCTGTGTCTTGTCGGCGCATGCGCAGGATCATGCGACGGGTTCAGCGATGTCGAAGGTCAGCGTAGAGGATAGAGCGTCGCGCGCATCAGGTACCCACGGTGTGTCACCGTCTCCGTTACCAACGCGAAGCGCACGGCGAGTGGCTAGAGTTCCAATATCAACCGTCCTCCTTCGGACTTGGCCCTGGACACACAGACCAGCATTTGACCGAGCTGGCGTTGCGGGTCGGTGAGGGTGTTGTCCCGATGTTCCACCTCGCCGGCGAGGACCCGCTGTACGCAGGTGCCGCAATAACCCTGCTGGCAGGAGTAGCTCACGTCGGGCCGGGCTCCACGTAACGCCGCCAAAGCGCTCTCGTCGGCGCCGACCCGCACCACCTCGCCGCTGCGCACCAGCTCCAACTCGAACGGCATTCCGTCGACGACCGGCAGCGGAGAGAACCGTTCGATATGTAACTCCGTGCCCCAGTCAACCGGGATGCCTCGACGGACCATCTCCATCATCGGCGGCGGGCCACACGTATACACCGCCGTCCGCCCGTCCACCCCGTCCAGCAGCTCGGCTGCGCTGGGCAGGCCATGGTCGTCGTCGGTGTGGATCTGCACTTTGTCGCCGAGCGCGAGCAGTTCATCCAAGAACGGCAGGCTGCCCCGGTGACGGCCGGCATAGCGCAACGACCACGGCACATCGAGCCGCTCGGCGAGCCGGACCATCGGCAGGATAGGGGTGATGCCGATGCCGCCCGCGATGAAACGGAGCTTCTCCGCCCGCGATCCGGAACCGGGCAATGGCATCATGAAGGCGTTGCGCGGCTCGCTGATCTCGACGATCTGACCCGAGGCCAGACCATGCACCTCGACGGACCCACCCCCGCCCCCGGGGATCCGGCGCACCGCGATCCGATACTCCCGCTCCTCTCGAGGATCCCCGCACAGCGAGTACTGCCTCTTGCGTCCAGACGGAAGATGAAGATCGATGTGTGCTCCCGGATGCCATTGCGGGAGCTTTGTGCCATCGGGGGCGGCGAGGGTGAGCTGGACGACGTCCTCGTCCTCGGCTACGAGACGCCGGTCAACCACCACCATCGCCTTGCGGTTGATGGCCCGCGGGAGCTCGGGCAGTTCCTGATCACCCCCGAGGCGCATCACCGCAGACAGGAAGTGGGGCACGGCCATCCCCACGACACGGATGAGCAAATCCGGTGACGACCGATAGAGCCCCGGGGGTGGTTCGCCGGAATACGGTTTGAACAGCCGCGTCAACAGCGGTCGCTGCGCCGGATCGCTCATGACCTCATCCACGGAACGCCCGCGCGGCCGGGGAGCTCGCCAGATAGGCGACCGCCTGCGCGGTGTTCCCCTCGTTCGCCGGGTTGTAATCGCGCCTTAAGAGCCGCAGCGCGGCGCGAACGGCGTAGCGGGTCCGGGGGAGGCTGCCAAGCTTGCCCGAGACGCGCATCTTCCAGTAGAGGCGGATATAACCGAGGTTCGGCAACGCCGGGTCCGCGTGGACGAGAAACTTGGTGCCGCGGAACATCATCGCGAAGAATGCCAAGGTAACCAACGCGCCTGCTGCGGCCTGCGCGACGTAATCCATCCCGAAATATTTGGCGACGTTGTAGGAGACGTGGCGGTGCTCCACCTCCTCCGCTGCGTGCCAACGGTAGAGATCACACAATGTCGGGTCGACGCCCATGTCGTCCCAGGAATTGTTGAGCGCCCAGTGGCCGAACACCCCGGTGTAGTGCTCTGCGGCGCACAGCGCGTGTGTGCCCGATGCCAGCGCTTTGCGCCGGTTCTTCGGCGTGGCCTTCGAGACCCGCTGGTCGTATTGGCTGGCCACCCACTCCAGCTGGTCGAGAAAGGGTGCAGGGTCAATTCCGTGTCGCAACAGATATTCGACCAGGACCCGGTCATGGGTCTGTGCGTGCACCGACTCTTGGCCGATGAAGCCGATGATCTCCTCCCGGAGATGGTCATCGCGCACGTACTCCAAGGCATCGGAGAGCAATTTGCTGAACCACCGCTCGGCGGTGGGCAGGAACAGGTTCAACGCGGTTATGACATGTGAGCCGTAAGGGTCACCCGGAATCCAATGCAGCGGTGCCGTGTCCCACTCAAAGTGGACCTTCCTCGGCCGCACGGCAACTTCGTGAGGCGTGAATTGATCCGCCCCGTCCCAGGTCGCAAGATGGTCTGTCCGCCGCATGTCACCTCCTTGACCCAGACTGCCACACCCCGCGGCGATTGCCGCTCACGCGCGTGGGCTGAATCACGGCCGTTTCGTTCCGAGCTACGGCGTGATCAACCTTCCCGACTGTGAGGCCGCCAGCTTGAGCTGCGAAACGTCAGGTCCCCCCAGCCTGTGTCGACTGGGCCCGCGGCCGTCCCTAGCCACGGCACCACACCGGGGTCCGGGTTGACGCCCAGGTAATAGGCCTGGATGCCGCGCAGGTGGTAGTGGAATCGGTTACCCGAGGAAGTCCACCGCGAAGATCAAATATTTGATGAGGTTTGGGCCGCCCCATACCGACGCGGCAATGATCAACGGAGTCGTCGCGTCGGGATCGCCGATCATCACGATCGAGCCGTAGTGAGGTTTGCTTCCTCCGCCAGGCACGTAGGCCGGCATGAACGGCTGCAATCCCGGCAAGTCGGTGGACAGGTACACCGCCGGGTCGCCATAGGTCAAGACGTTGACGTACCCCGAGTCGACGCCATTCCCGACACGATGGAATTGAGCCCGGGACCCCCAAAGCCGACGCCGCCCAATCCGGTTTGCTGCGCGACATATTGGGCCTCCCAGGCGCCCAGTGAGTGCCCCGTGATGTCGCGGGTGTTGCGGGCACGACGAAGCAGGCAGCGTGGTCGAGGTGGCATGAGTCGGCGGTCGTACCATGCCCCCGCGGGGGCCGACAAACGGGTCGAAATGGGCAAACACCCATGTCAAACCACATGCAAAATCTATTCCTTCGGTCTTGACATGTGAGTAGCGTGACCTAGATCACAGTTTATGCACCGTGGGGCTGCGCCGTTCTTCAGGGACGAGAGGTATTGACATGACGACGACTGAACACGCCGATCAGCCCGCCGACGCACCGGCCGCCTCGACGGGCAAAGGTGGGTTGGTCTACCCGGGGATGGGGATTTTGTTCGCCGTCCTCATCTGCTGCTTCACCGCATGGGGGGTCGCCGCCGACCTGACCACGCCGATGGTGGCCGGCTTCAAGCGCATCTTCGAGATGAACACCTTCCAGGCCTCCCTGGTGCAGTTGGCGTACTTCGGCGCGTACTTCCTGCTGGCGATCCCCGCAGCGCTCATCAATCAGCGGTTCGGCTATAAGGCCGGGCTTCTTTCCGGTGTGCTTCTCGCTGCGGCCGGCGCGATCGCGTTCTATCCGGCGAGCAAGATCATGACCTACGAGGCGTTCCTGGTCGCCCTGTTCGCGATCGCCGCCGGGTGCTCGATTCTCGAGACCTCGGCCAACCCATATGTGCTTTCGCTGGGTCCGGAGGAAACCGCGACACGAAGACTCAACTTCGCCCAGGCGTTCAACCCCGTCGGCACGAATATCGGTGTGCTCCTTGCCGCCACACTGATCCTGCCGAAGTTGGACGAGCCGGTGAACATGGCCAACGTGACTCCGGCCCAGGAGACGGCCGTTCGCGCCGGCCAGCTGGGCGCGGTGATGGGTCCGTACCTCGGCCTGGGCTTCGTCCTCATCGCGATCGGCCTGGTGATCGCGATCAAGAAGTCCCCGCCGATCGTCGAGGAGTTTCCCGACGCGGACATGGAGGGCCAGTCGCCGCTGAAGATTCTGATGAAGAACAAACGTTACGTGTACGGGGTGATTGCGCAGTTTTTCAACGTCGCCGCGCAGGTATGCACGTGGACGTATCTCATCCAGTACTCGCAGCAGGCGCTGAATGGATCGCTCCAGCTGGGAGGCTATCTCCTGCAGGCCAGCCTGATCGTCTTCCTCATTTCCAGATTCTTCATGACGTGGCTCATCGGGAAGATCCGCGCAACGAAGGTCCTAACGGTCCTCGCCCTGCTGGCGGTCGTGCTCTGTGTGTTCGCGATGTTCTCGCCCAACGTGGCCGGGGTAGCTGCCGTCGTCGCGCTTTCGTTCTGCCTATCTCTGATGTTCCCCACGATCTACGGCGTCGCGCTCCAAGGACTAGGTCCGGCAACGAAGTTCGGTGCGGCCGGACTGGTGATGGCCATCGTCGGCGGGGCGATCATGCCGTTGATCCAGGGCGCTCTGCTCGACCTGACCAGCCCGGCGATCTCGTTCATCGTTCCCGCCGCCTGCTTCGCCGTCGTCGCCAGTTTTGCCGTCTTCGACCTGAGAGCGGCGCCCCACTTGGTTAAGGAGCAAGCAGCATGAAGCGCTACTGGATCATCCTCCTGGCGGTCGTGCTAGCGGCATGCGGCGGCGGCGGGCAAAAGGGCAACTTCTCCGACACGACCAAGCGGCTCGAAGTCGTGTCGTGGTGGGTGTCGCCGTCGGAGCACCCGGCTTTCGAGGTGCTGCTCAACGCATTCAAGGCGAAGAATCCCGACGTGGAGGTCGTCGACGGCACCATTGCCGGCGGTGGCGGAAGTAACGTCCAGGTCGCGCTCGCTGCGCGGCTGCAGGCTGGGGATCCCCCCGACGTCTGGCAGACGTTCCTGGGCAGTTCGCTGCGCGCCTGGGTCAACGCCGACCGGATCGTCGACGTGTCCGGCGTCTATGAGAGCTCGGGTTTGGATCGCACCATGCCGCAGGCTCTGCTCGACGCGGCGACCTACAGGGTCAAGGCGTGGGGGGTGCCGACAGGGTCCCACCGCGGGAACGTGCTGTGGTTCAGCCAGCGAGTGCTGAAGGAGGCCGGCGTGACGCCGCCGGGTCCCGACTACACGATGAAGGCTTTTGAAGCCGATCTCGCAAAGGTGGCGTCGAGCGGGAAGACCGCGTTGTGCCTTGGCGGGAAGGACCGGTTCACCAGGACGGAGCTGTTCGAGAACACCCTGCTGGGTGTGGTCGGCACCGATGGCTGGTCGCGGATCGGAGACGATTCGTTCGACTGGCGCGGAGGCCAACTGCGGCAGTCACTGACCCAGTTCGGCGACATCGTTTCGCGCGCCGATCCGGATGCACCCGGGCTGACGTGGGATCAGGCCGCGAAGAAGTTGGCCACCGGCCAGTGCGCCTTCCTGTCGATGAACGACTCCGTCTACGGCGAGCTCGTCGCGAATAAGGCCGTGGAGGGCAAGGACTTCGGCTACGTGGCGTATCCGGGAACCACGGGTGCGTACCTCGCGATCGTGGACACGTTCGTCGTGTCGGCCCAAGCCGAAGACGGAGTGAATGCCATGAAGTTCTTGGAGACGATCGCCGACCCGAAGGTGTCACTGGAGTTCAACAAGCTCAAGGGGTCCGTGCCGATCCGCGACGACGTCGACGTGGCATCGTTGCCCCCCTACCAGCGGCAGGCGTCGAAGTCGCTGTTCAGCGACAAGATCCTGCTGTCGATGACCCATGGTGAGGTGATGTCGACGGAGTTCCAGCAGGCGCTGTACGACGCGGTGGCGTCGTACGCGAGCAGCAAGAACGCCGACGGGTTCATCGACACCCTGCAGAGCTCGATCGAGGTGCCAATTGTCGGACGATGACCGCGACGAGCAGGACGGACCGCTGTATCTGGTCGTCACCATAAAACCGCGACTCGACCGCATGGCCGAGGCCGAGGCCCAGTTGAAGTCGATGCGCAAGAACACCCTGACCGAGCCGGGATGTGTGTTCATGCATTTCCTTCAGCCTCAAGATGATTCGGACACCTGGATGATGCTCGAGATGTTCCGCTCGCGCGCCGCGTGGGACGAACACATGCGTCAGCCTTACAACACCGAAGGCAACAAGATTCTCGAAGACCTGCTCCGTGAACCTTCCGACCTTCGGTTGCTCCGCGAGAAGTAAGCACTGATTGTTTGGAGGGTCAACGATGACCGAACTCAACGAGTGCACGCTTTCCAGGTTGCCAGCCAATGTCGCCGCACTACGACCGAACCCAGCTCAAAGGCGGTATCGCCCATTTCGGCGTTGGCAACTTCCACCGCGCCCATCAGGCGTTCTACGTCGACCGGTGTCGCGCGCTGCCGGACCAAAGTGATTGGGGCATTGTCGGTATCGGCCTTGCCGGCGGCGAACGGGCCGGAAGAAGGCCGATCAGTTCCGGTCCCAGGACTGTGTGTACTCGCTCACCGTCGCGCCGGCCAAGGGCGATACGAGTGTGCGCGTCATCGGCGCCCAGCTCGACTACCTGCTCGCGCCGGAGCAGCCGGCCGAGGTGCTCGCGTTGTTGACCGACCCGGGCCTTCGCATCGTGACGCGGACCATCACAGAGGGCGGGTATCACGTCGGCCCGGATTCGGGCGTCTTCGTCACCGACCATCCGGACGTCGCGCCACGACCTGTCCGGCGACGGTGATCCGCGCACGGTGTTCGGCCTCGTTACCGAGGCGTTGGCGCGGCGACGTTCGGCGGGGACGAAACCGTTCGCTGTGGTGTCGTGTGACAACCTGCGGCACAACGGCGAAGTCGCGCGCGCCGCCTTCGTAGGTTTCGCCGGCGCACTGGACCAGGAACTCGGCGCATGGATCGATTCCATCGTGATGTTCCCGAACTCGCTTGTCGACCGCATCACGCCATCGGTAACGGCGAAAGACGCTGTGCGCCTCAACGCGGCGAGCGGTCTAGCCGACCAGATCCCGCTTGTGGCAGAGGATTTCAGCCAATGGGTCATCGAGGACCGCTTCACCGACGGCCGCCCGGCACTGCACGAGGTGGGCGTTCAGTTCAGCGACGAGGTGAAGCTGTGGGAGGTTTGACGTTGGCCTGTTGGCGGCAATTGCGTTGGCTTCACTGCGGCCCCACTGCGGGGCGGAATCGGCCGCCCCGTCGCGCTGATGCCGCCATCCCGCCCTATGACGGCCGCACCGAGAGCTCCGAGACGAACCCACGTCCTGGGTCCGGCGAAGCGGGGGGCTTCGGAACCAAAGGCGAGTCCACCGTGCAGCGACCTCTTATGCCGATAAATCGGCGTCCGAGGCCAAAACCGACGATGGCGTCGGGCCAGGCCATACGCCCGGGACGGGACGGTCCGAGGACAAGACCTATCCTCAAAACGAGGTTGTGCTTCGGCCCTCGCAGCCCAGGTCGCGGGCCGACTGTTATTTGACGAGGTTGCCGTCTTGCCGACATTAACCGGTGACGTCTCATTCACTTGGTGTGAAGATACAACCGGGCAAGCCGGAATCCTGCTGTCAAGCCGCACCCCGTTGAACTGCACAGATACCGTGCCCCCAGTCGGACTCGAACCGACACTGTGCGGATTTTAAGAACGGACGTGCGGGTCTCGGCGACCAGCGGAAACGGTTAGCTGATTTGCCCCATATCCCCTGTGAGACAACGGATTTGGCCGTTGCCGGTACGATCCCAGTACGGCTACGGTACGGCTATGAATCGCCCCCAGTCGCCGCGGTGACGCCGGGGTGAGATGCGGCAGCGCGGTGTTAGCTAGCTGAGGCGACCGGCGCCGACACGCCGACCCATGCACGCGCGGATGTGCCTTCGACGCTCACCACCGACGAAGCGGCCGATCAACCAGTACCCGCTGTCCGCTTCGCCACTGAACGACACGAATCTGATGGCCGGTTTGCACGCCGGTGACCGGGTCGACACGAAACCGACCGAACAAGGTGGTGGTATCGAGTCGTTGTGACGCGGCCAGCACAGGCAGGGATTCAACAGTGCCGGCTTCTTTCACGCAGCGCTGCCAAACTACACCCGCGGCGAAGGCGGCAGCAGCCGGATACGGCGGCTCACTACCGTTTGCGTCCCGGTAACACTGGCTGAACCACTCGCTGTTGGGTCCGTCCGCGGGATCATCTGTCCCGTCGTCGAACCACTGACACGGTCCGTAAAGTCGCTCAACGAGATCACCGATGGCGTGCCGGAACTCACCGACCCCCGCGGCGACCAATCCAACTGCACGCCAATGGTATTCGCTCTCCCACTGCGCGATGGCGACGTCATCGTCGAAGGAACCGGCCGATAACAGCACATCGCCCGCCGGGACTTGCGCCAGCACGTCTCTCGCCCGGCCTGGCCGAAAAGTGACCGACTGCCGCCGGAGACCAAGTCGCCGCGCCGCCACCGCCGCCCCTTCGGCCACCTCGCGGCCGAACCCCGTGTCGACGTGCATTATTACCACCTCCGAACCCTCACCAAGACCTTCGGCGACAAGGGTTTCGAGCACTGCGGCGAGATAGCGGTAAGCGGGAGACTCCGCGTTGACGACACGCGGATACGCCGGCCGCGCCAGCCGGGCGGTGGCGCCACCGTGGTTCCAGACGACCCCTTTGCTGGCTGCCGCAGCCGCGAGGGCGGGCCCCGAACCGTAGGGCCCGAACACCACGTCGGGCCGGCTAGCTTCGGCGGCCCGTATAGCGGACGCCGCAGAGGGGTAAGCGTCGATGACCTCCAGACTTACTCCGGAACGGTCGGCCCAGAGAGCAAGGGCGCTCGCCCCTGCATTCCCGAATCTGGCCAGCGGCCCAGACAGTGGGGTAACCAGGACGGCGCGAGCTGTCACGCCCACAACTTAAGCGAGTCGAACAACCGCCCGACTCCCCGGGGAGTACGGATCGTGGCATTCCACTGCGGGTCAACACCGTTGCCGGGGGTGCTGTCGAGACCACCCGACACGTCTAACCCTTGGCGGATCCGTCGGCCTCGGCCACTGATGCAGCAGCAACTTCGAGGCGCTGCGGCAACAGACGAAACACTCGATTCAGACCGGGTGAGGCCCGTGTGACGTGGTATTCATCCGTGGGGCGGGCGAGGCTCGAACCCGCGACCAACGGATTACCAAGAGGCCGCTCGCGGCGGCCCGCTGACCAGGCGCGATAGGTAGCTGAATCGCCTGGACACGCACATGGGCCATGTCGCCCGTTTTCATCCAGCTGGTCGTGGGCATTCCTGAGCGCATGGACAAGCTGATCCGAGTTCGGCATGCGCAGCGGCGGATCGTAAAAGTCCAGCGGCGCCTCTGGTTGGCTGAGGTACTGGTGTGGCCGACGGTGATCGCCGCCGGGGTGTCGTCGGTCGGCGGCCTGGTGTGGTTACTGCGGCGCCGGTCCGCCGGTGGTCGGCACGAAATGCCGGATACGCCGGGAGCGCACGAAGACGGCGACGTGCACGTCGAGCCCGATGGTCAACTCACCCGCCCCTGAACTTCGACTGGCAACGGGCGGGGGACATCTCCACAGATCTCCGGTTCTGATTCGCGGACGGACGGCGACCAGCCATCGATACTTGACTGCAGACGCTGCATCCCACCGAGGAAATTCGCATGCGATCCAACATCGTGCCTGGCGCCGTCTTCCCCGACTACGAACTCTCCGACCACACCGCGAAACGGCGGAAGCTGTCCGATTTGCAAGGGCAGCATCCGATGATCCTCGCGCTGAGTCAGGGATTCTGCCCGAAGGACCGCCGGCAGGCGGAAGGACTCGTGCAACTCCATCGCGAACTCGAAGTCGGCTACTGCAGATTGGTCACGATCAGTACCGACAACATCACCGAGACCAACGAATACCGCACCGGAGTGGGCGCCCACCGGCCGTTCTTGTCCGACGCTGGACGCAAGTGCAGAAGGATCTGGACATTGCGGAGTACACCAATGCCGCGCACAACCCGATGATCCCCACGTGATCGTTCTTGAGCCGGGCCTGGTGATCTACAAGATCTACAACGGCTACTGGTTCTTCGGCCGCCCGACGCTGGAAGAACTTCGCCAGGACATGCGCGAGATTACGCGCCGGTGCCGGCCCGACTGGGACACCACCACGCTCGAGCTTAAGGCGGCGTGGCTGGATGGCTGCAAGGTCATGTTTGATCCGTATGGCAAGACCCACGCCCAGACCATCGGTCAACAGGATTAGCTGGTCACCACGGGCGTCGGCAACACACGGTGCCCCCAGTCGGACTCGAACCGACACTGGACGGATTTTAAGTCCGCTAATATCTGTTCGCCGGTGTTCGTGAGTGGTCGTTTCTCTCTGTGCCGCAGCATATTTCGTTCGTGAGCGTTCTCCCACGTTCGGGGGTGTCGGGCATGAGTTGTGACACTCTCGTGACAGCGAGACCAGGCGATGGCCAAGCTGCTGAGCACGCTGCGGCGGGTGCAGTACGCCCACATGGCGTAGTTCTTGACCAGGCCGTGTGCGCGGTAACACACGGTGGGATGGGCGTGACGCAGATAGGCGCTCGCCCAGCTCGCTGACGGCGGATGATTCAGTACCTATCAGGAGTTGGTCCTTGCTCGCTGGCCGCGTCGGTCCGGAGCGTTATCGTTAGGGCTGTGACTTCCGATCACGCCGAGGGACTGCAACATTTCGTCCTGCCGATGGACGATCCTCTGCGTGCCGTGAACATTTTGCGTGAAGCCGCTGGGCTGCCACCTCTTTCTGATGACCACGATGACAAGGACGGCTGAACCCGTGAGGGCCGATTTCGATCGCCGGGAACCACGCTGTCGGATATGTCGTGATGAGACGTGCGCAGCCTCGCCAATGAGCTGCTGGACTTGCGCGGTATCCCGATCTTTCTGGGCCGTGGAAGGTTTCATCGGATTACTCTCACCGACATCATGCGTGACCTGGCGCCCCTCAACGAGGGCCGTGACGAGAGGCACCGAATCACCTACGCCGGCTTATGGAATCACTGGCAGCGTCACTACGGCTGAGACTCGCATTAAGTACGAAAAAACTGATCCCTTTATGACACTTGGCTACACCTGGCCACAGGGCAATTGGGGTGAACTTGCAGGTCACCGATGCCTGCGCACCCCGTGTCACGGCTAGTCCGTTTTACACTTGCCGTCGGCACAAACGTGCTTTTCGACCACCTCGCTATAGGCGACCTACAGCCCACCCCGTGCGCATGGTCGAGGCCGTCGAGCTTGTTGCCTGCCATGTTCAACCTGCCGAGCAGACCCGCCAGCGCCTCACCTTCGGCGGCGTCGAGCGTTACCTGGCCCAGCTGGCTGCGCATCCCGGCGACTGTGGCTGTGGCCGCTGCGGGTTGGTGGCGCGGTGACAGCGCAGCGCGTCTATGAGATCGCCAGCGGCTGGCAGCGTCAGGTGCGTGCGACCAGGGTGCGTGCGATGCGCTGATCGACGTCATTGTCGTTCGCGCCGAAGTTCGTCGTTCGCGCCGAAGTTCGTCGATTGGGGCGCCCAGAGCCGTAAAACACCAATCTGTGCGCGTCACAGAGCGACGAACGCGACCCCGCCGGTATGAATGGATAGGCCGGACGCGGCGATCGACCTGGCTATTCGATCGACGTCGATCGCACCGTCGACGTCATCGACGGGTCTGGCGGGATGGCCGAGAACCGAGAAGAAGACGACCACCCCACCGGAGTCATCAGGCGACGTCGCGGGCTGCCCAGCCCCAACCGCTCCTCTACGATCGTTGCGGTCCAAGGGCAGAACTCAACGACGGTGTTGGCATCGACGGTTTCGCGGTCACACATCACCGCCGGACGCGGTTGTGGGCGGTTAGCAGTAGTTGGTCGAACACTGGGCGCGCGGGCAGGGTGTCGTCGTAGTGGAGTGCCCGACAATCGGCCAGGAGCTGTTCGGCCAGCACCCGCAGCTTGATGTTGGCTGCCTGCGACCGCCATTTAAGGAGGTCGAACGCCGCGTCGGCATCGATGCGATAGACCATCATCAAGATGCCCTTGACTTGTTCGATGACGGCCCGGTTGGCTGCGATGTCGGCGACGGCTTCGCTGATGAACGATTCGCGGTCCTCGGGTGGGAAGGTCACGTCGACATAGAAACCATTCGTGCCGATCACTTCGCCGCCATCATCGCGCAAGAGTTCGGCGACCACGATGACCTCATGGATGCGGCCCTGGACGTCGATGATGCGGTGGCGGGTGCTGAACGGCTGATGCGTTCGACGGATGTCGTCCAGTGTGGCGGCTACCTGCTCGTAGTCCTCTGGATGTTTATGGGACAGCACCATGCTGGTTGTTGGTTGTGCGGTGCCGGGTTCATAGCCGTGCAGTCGTTCGACTTCGGGTGACCATTCCCACCGCTCGTCCTCGAAGTACAGCCGAAACCATCCGGTGGGATGAGGCTTGCCTCCGGCCAGTGCCCGCGCGAGTTGAGAGTCCTCGTCATGCCCGCTGACCATGATCAGAACCTATCCGACCATTGCCACCGATGGCCGATAACCAACCGCTACCTTGTTCATCGCAAGCAGGGCTGATAGGCGGCGAACCCGAGCTGTGCTGTGGTCTCAACATCAGGGCTGCCCCCGAGGTTCGCCTCGTGAGGGGAGCGGACGCAGCCAACCTCTCTCCCCCACATGAGCGCTGAATAACCCATCCATGCAGCCTGAAACGCCATCACGAGGTCGCGGCGCGCAGCGGTTGTCGCCCGATGGGTGAGGTCCGGGCGGCTACAAGTGGCGCCAGTGGGATCACCTCAAGGAAGAACGGCGCCGCACCGAGATCGAAACTCAGGGACGCGCATCGGTGGCCGACCTGTACGAGTGAGCCGTGATGTCAACAAGCGACGGCCAACAGACACCGACCCATTATGGCCTAATCGACCGCTGGTTCGGCAGCTGAGTCCAAGCTGCCAAGACTCGTCGCCCACAGGGTCGTTTGGGACAATGCAAAACGTTGTCCGAACCCCTCCAGCTACAAGCAAAAACGGATGAATCCCGGCTCGGAGCGATCGTCGGCAGCGTTACTGCTTGGTCAAGGCGATGTGCAGCCGGTCCTCCGGGGAGATGAGGTGGTCGTGGCTGTCGTCGCCGATGTCGATTTGCACCCACGCGATATCACCGGTGAACTTTTTGCCCGTCGGGCCGTAGTCGGGAGACGCCGGTGAGCCGGTGTCGGCGCCCACGTCGCAGGCCTCGTCGGCAGAGAAGGCCATCGGGATGCTGCGATCTGGTGGCGTAGGTGGTCATGGTGGGTCCGACGAGGCCGAGCAGGCGACAACTTCCACGCACCTGACCGGTGATGCGGTATACGCGGCGGCTATTCGGGCGACGGTGAAAGCCCTGCGAACAGTGTTCGGCACACATCGCAAGGGTCGATAATCCCCGGTATGGCAATTGTCGCAGCGGTGATTGTCATCGTCACGCTGGTGGCGATGACCACCGGGAGGGTGCCGGCCGTGTTGGCGCTCATCTGTGCATTGGTGGTGGCCGGACTGATCGGAATCGCCACCCCCGCAGAGCTTTTCGCCGGGTTGAGCAATGCAGGCGTAATCACGATCGCCGCGATGCTGGTAATCGCCAAAGGCGTTCTGCAGACGGGGGTTGTGTCGCGGGTGACCTATCGTTTGCTGGCCGGCGTAACTACCCCTGGCCAGGCGTTACGCCGGCTCATCCCGCCGGTCGGATTCGTCTCCGCGCTGATCAACACCACGCCCATTGTGGCGATGCTCATTCCCGCCGCCCACGAACTCGAGCAGCATTCCGGGGTCCCGGCGCGTGGGGTGCTGCTGCCCATCGCCCACGCCACCACGCTGGCCGGGTCGGCAACGCTCATCGGCACCAGTTCCAACCTGCTGATCGCCGGCCTTGCCGCGCCGCACGGGGTGGAGCTGACGATGTTCTCGTTCGTCCCAATCGCAGTTCCGGTGGCCCTCGTCGGCTGGGCGGTGCTGCTCGTCACCGCGCCGCTAATGCTGCGCGGCCGAACCGACGTACCCGAACGTGATCTGTCGTGGCGAGCGGAGATCCCACTCTCGGCGAACGCCAACGCCGTCGGCGGAACCGCAGCAGCGTTGGGCATCGGCACCACGCCCGACTTCGAACTGCTGGACGTCCGGCGATCGGGCAAAAAGGTCGGCGCCGACACCGTCCTGGACAACGCCGATGTCTTGATGTACCGGGCCACCGAGGCCGGGGTGCGGATGCTGTGGGCCAGCCCGCGGTTCGGGCTGTCTCCACAGGCTCTGTATCTGGTGTCCATCTCCACCGACGAAGAAGCGACGGTTCGCGACCTGGAGGACGAAGACATTCAGGTAATCGCCGCGCAGACCACCAAACGTCTCAAGAAAACCCCCGCCACGCCCGGCGAGTTGTGCCTTGTGACGGCCAGCTCGACCGATGCCCTGACCGACCATCAGATGGTCGGGCTGTGGCAGAAGGTGGCCGGCAAGGCCCCGCAAACCGGGAAGACGTGGATCGCGCTGTCCATCCTGGCTGCGGTCATCCTCGCGGGTTCCTTGGGTCTGGTCCCGATCGAACTCATTGCCGTCACCGGAGCCACCCTCATGGTGATCACCCGTGTACTGACGCCGCGGTCGGCGGTGCGCGCCCTGAATTGGAACATCCTGGCAATCATCGCCGGCTCGGTCGGTCTGGGGACGATCGTCGTGGAAAGCGGTCTCGGCGCCTACATCTCCGGCGCAATCCTGGATCTGTCGGGCGGGAGCACCGCACTAGTAGTACTAGAGATCGCGGTCGTTACCACCGTGCTGACCAATGTCATCACCAACGCCGCGGCGGCCGCCATTCTGACCCCGGTCACCCTGGCGATCGCCGCAAGCACCGGTCTGAATCCGGTGCTGCTACTCGCGCTGCTCGGCACGTGCATCTCGTTTACGTTCCTCAACCCGTTCAGCCATCAGACGAACCTGATGGTGATGCAGCCTGGTGGGTACTCGTCGGGCACTTTCTTTAGCTTCGGCGTCGCGCTCACCCTCGTTTCCCTGGTAGCGGTCTTCGGCGTCGCCTGGACTCTGCTCTCGAGGTAGCCCAACGGCACTCCCGTCCTGGGAGTGCTGGTAGCGCAGCGCCGCGCCAACCGTCTTGTGCTCGCGCGGTCGCACGTCGCGCGGGTGCCGTTGATCCGTACGCCGCGCACGCTGCCCCGCGTGTTGTCGCCGGCCGCGGTCGATGCGCTGGTGGGGCGCTGCGGACGCACCGTGACCGCGCCATGGTCGAGGCGATGGTGCTGGCGGGCTGCGGCGCTGTGAGGTGCTCGGCTTGCGGCTCGAGGACGTCAACGCCGGGGAGCGGCGTCTGTTCATCGCCGAAGGCAAGGCGGGCGGCAGCGGATCGTGCCGGTGTCGGCCCGGTTCTTCGCATCCCTGGGCAGCTACCTGGAACAGGAGCGGCGGCCGGACTCGACGGATCGGGTGTTCGTGGTGTTGAAGGGGCCGCGCGGGGAGCGCCGCTGTCGGCGGCGGGCGTGACGAGATCCTCGACGCGCCCGGGCTCGGGCGGGGCTGCAGCGGGCGACCTGCCACCAACTGCGTCACACCTGTTTCACCCGGCTGCGGGAGGCGGGCATGGCCTTGGAAGCCATCCAGGCCCAGGCCGGACACGCCTCGATCGACTCGACTCGTATCTACCTGCACCTGGCCAACGACTGGCTGGCGCAGGAGTACCTGCGCGCGCGGAGGCGATCGAGGCGCAGGCCACCCCCGCGCCGACGGGGACGCGCGGTGAGCGGCTCATCGGTGCGCCGAGCCGACGTCGAGCAGCTGGTCGCCGCCTACCGGGCCGACCTGGCCGCGGCGGGGATGTTCGCCGCGCACCCGGTGACCTCGGTGGCCCGCACGTTCTTCACCCGGGTCGGTGTCGACGGGTGGGTCCGATTGCCGCTTGTGGAGCAGTGCGCGTTGCCGCTCAAGGACCGCCGGGTGGTCGGCTGGCTGATCGTGACCGGTCGGGTCCGGCCCAGCCCCGATTACCTCGTGGCATGCCGGCCCTACCTCGGCGAGGTCGCCGCCCACCACCACCGGCATTCCACGCCCGGTTCAGCGCGCGCTCCGCCGAGCTCGGCTTCAGTCCGGTCGTGACCCGGCTGCAGTGGTCGGCGCTGGTCAAGATGGCCGCTGTGGCGGGACTGACCCCCCAACAGCTGACGCAGCCGACGATCCAGGCTGTGCGAGAAGCTTTGGTGGCCGCGATCGGCCGGCACCGGCCCGACAGCCACGGCCCGAAGGCGCTCAGCGCGGCCCTGTTCGGTGCGCAGACCACCCTGTTCCACCTCGGCCTGCTCGACACCCCGCCGCGCAAGACCAACCGGGACCGCTCCGCGCAGCGGGCCGCCGCCTGGCGTCGGTGCCGCCCCGGCTGGCATCCACGTTGACCGGCTACATCGCGCAGACCCGGCTCTCGCTGCGGCCCTCCACAATGGTGCGAGTCGAAGGCGTGCTGCGCGAGTTCGCCGACTGGCTGGCCCGCACCGCCGGCGACGTCGGCTGCGTCGCCGATCTGCGCCGCAGCCACATCGAGGCCTACAAGCTGCACCTGGCCACCCGCCCCTCGGCGCGCGGCGACGCGCTCACCAAGACCAGTCTGGCCGAGCACCTCGGCACCCTGCGCACCTGCTTCGAACGCCTCACCGAATGGGACGGCGACGACGTCCCGGCCCGCGTGCTCGTGTTCTCCGGCGACCTGCCCGTCCGCGACGAGCCGTTGCCCCGCTTCCTCGACGACGCCGCGTTCACCAAACTGTTGCAGGCCACCCGCGCCGACCCCGACCCGTTCGTGCGCCTGTGTGTCGAATTCCTGGCCCGCACCGGCCTGCGCAAGGGTGAATTCCTCGACCTCACAGTCGATTCCGCGGTGCAGATCGGCTCCGCCTACTGGCTGCACGTGCCGTTGGGCAAGTTGCGCAACGACCGCTACATTCCCCTGCACCCGCAACTCAAAGAGCTCCTCGACGAGTGGCTCGCCCGCCGCCCGGCCGGCCTGCGCAGCCGCTACCTGTTCGTCGAATACGGCCAGCGCATCCGGCACAACCGCGTCGACCGGGCCGTGGCCAAGGTCGCCGCAGCGGCCGGAATCGACACGTCACCATCTTCCCCCGCGAGCATGGACGACGGCTGGCACGACTGTTGCCGCAAGGCCGATTCGAGCTGATCACCCACAGTCGCACCTTCATCCCGGAAGACCAGCCCGACCTTCTGGTCACCGCGATCGAGGACTTCCTTGCCGCACACCCAACGGGAACGGAGTAAGGGCCGGGCAACACCTCTCGGCCGGGTCGGCCGCGAGCGATCACGTGCGCCGAGATGCTCGCGATCGACGTGTTCCGGGCGGCCGCTGGCTGTGCTGCTGATCGCGCAGGCGTGGCAGCGTGCGGCGGCGGCATCTTAGGAACATCTCTACGTCGGTCCGTCATCGTGCTTGGGCGGTGGGCCGAACCGTTTTCTGTGCTCAACCTTGTTGGCCAGTGGCCTGAAATATCACTCGGCGCGCAATTTCGACGGCGTGGTCTGCGAAACGTTCGTAGTAGCGTCCGAGCAGTGTCACGTCGACCGCGGCGGCGGCGCTATGCTTCCAATCCTGATTCATCAGCATTGTGAATAGATGGCGGTGCAAGTCGTCTATGGAGTCGTCGTCGTCATCGAGTTCTGCGGCCTTGGACGGATCACCTGAAAGCACAACGTCTCTGGCATCGTTACCCATGTCGACCGCGATGCGCCCCATCTCGGCGAAGTAGCCGTTGACATCTTCGGGCACAGCGTGGTCCGGGTGGCGTCGCCTTGCCATCTTGGCGACATGCCGAGCGAGCGCATGCATCCGGTGAACATCGGCGACGTTCGCTAGCAGCGGGTGCCATGCCCTGGGCCTCGGATTGCGGCAGGTGAAAAACCGGCTGTGAGCGGCAGCTACAGGGCCATCGCCCGGGGCTGGCGGATCGTGGGGCACGACAAAATATGCCGCCACAAACTGCTCGGTCGGTAGCCTCACGAGGACATCCCGGTCGGTCAACCGGGTCCACGACGAGGCCGTTCACTATGGCGAGGTGCGCATTCGCCGCACGAACGCCTACCCGGCCGCCTTCAATCCCTTGTAGATGATCGCCGCCAGCGAGTTGCTCTGTGCCTGCTGTTGCAGCGTCTCACTTTCCTACTGGCCGATCGACTTACGCCTACCCCCGTCCACAACGGGACGGTCGAACCACCGAATTTGTTGCTGAATCGTGGGACAATGCAACCAAACGACAGCGAGAAATAAACCCGTGACCCTTGAACTGTTTTTGTTGTTCATCGTGGTGATCACCGCGCTTGCCTTCGATTTCACCAACGGGTTCCACGACACCGGCAACGCAATGGCCAGCTCGATCGCCACCGGCGCGCTCAAGCCGAAGGCCGCGGTGGCGCTGTCGGCGTCGCTGAACCTGGTGGGGGCGTTCCTGTCCATCGCGGTCGCCGCCACCATCGCCAAGGGTCTGGTCGACGCCCACCTGGTGACGCTGGAGCTGGTGTTCGCCGGCCTCGTCGGCGGCATCGTCTGGAATCTGCTGACCTGGCTGCTCGGTATCCCGTCCAGCTCGTCGCACGCGCTGATCGGCGGCATCGTCGGCGCGATGATCGCCGCGGTCGGCGGGCATGGGGTGATCTGGCACGGACTGGTCTCCAAGGTCATCCTGCCGGCGTTGCTGGCGCCGACGATCGCCCTGATAGTCGCCACCGTGGGCGCCTGGCTGGTCTACCGCGTCACCCGCCGGGTGCCCGAAAAGCGCAAGCTGCAGAGCTTCCGCTACGGTCAGCTCGGCTCGGCGTCGCTGATCTCGCTGGCGCACGGCACCAACGACGCGCAGAAGACGATGGGCGTCATCTTCTTGGCGCTGATCTCCTACGGCGCGGCCAGCAGCACGGACACCATGCCGCCGCTGTGGGTGATCGTGTCGTGCGCGGTGGCGATCGCGGCGGGCACCTACCTCGGCGGCTGGCGGGTGATCCGCACGATGAGCAAGGGCCTGGTCGAGATCGAGTCACCGCAGGGCATGGCGGCGGATACGTCGTCGGCGACGATCATCTTGCTGTCCAGCCATTTCGGCTACGCGCTGTCCACCACCCACGTCGCGACCGGCTCGATCCTGGGCAGCGGGGTCGGCAAGCCCGGCGCTGAGGTGCGCTGGGCTGTCGCGGGCCGGATGGTCACCGCGTGGCTGATCACGCTGCCCTCGGCCGGGATCGTCGGCGCGACTACCTACTACCTAGTGCACGGCATCGGCGGCTACGCCGGCGCGGCGATCGGCTTCGGGCTGCTGATCGCCGTGGCGACCGGGATCTGGCTGAAGTCGCGTCAGGCGCCGATCACCCACAAGAACGTCACCCACGAGTGGCAAGGCCACCTGACCGCAGGTATCGAAAACCCGCAGCAACAGGATTCCGCGTCGGTCGAGCCGATCGCCGAGCCGGTTCGGGAGGTCACCCCGTGAGTGCCTGGTTCAACTCCGCCGCGGCGATCAAGATCCTCGTCTTCGGGCTGGTGGTCGGTGCCGGGCTGCCGACGCTGTTCGCGATGGGTGTGCGCATCAACGCCGAAGGGGCCGGGGTGACACGCCACGGCGATGCGGTCGCGCAGCGCAACCCGCTGGTTCTGGCGGTCAGCTGGCTGATTTTCGCCGTGGTGTTGGTGGTGGTGACCGTCGGTGTGCTGTTCATCGCCCGCGACTTCATCGGTCACCACACCGGCTGGTACATCCTCGGCGCCAAGCAGACGTGACATTCGCCCCCGGCGCCAAGCACAGGTAAAATTGGTCCCGGTGCCAGGTGTACGTAGCATTCAGGGGGACATGATCTTGATGTGGTGGGGGCATCACGGTGTGGAAGTTGATGGCCTGTGACTCGGTTCCTTACGGCGATCCTGAACTGGCTGCGTGAGGGCTACCCGGAGGGGATTCCGCCGACGGACTACGTGCCGGTGCTTGCGCTGCTGCCGGGGCACATCGAGTCGGCGTCGGAATATGACCCGCGGGACGACCTGCGCAACCGGGACAGCGCCGCGGTCAAAGCCGCGCTCGCGGTCAGCTGCCAGGTGTGCGAAGCCGGACCTGGGGAAGACTGCCAGAACCTCACTAACGATTTCCGGCTGCCGCGGCAACGAATCGTTCACTTCTGCCGGGTGCCCGTTTCCCACCGACGGCGGGATCTCGTCATAACTAACTAAGAGGAGATAGCTCGATTACTTAGGTAGCTAGCCTGCGCTGGTACGTACCTGGTCGCGATCAGTCCGCTGGCCACACTATCGTTTCCCCGAGATCAACACTGCGGTCGCTCACCTCCGCGATGTTCTCGGCGATCAGACTTACGAATCGCTAGCCCGCAAGGGCGAGACGATGACCACCGCCGCCATGGCCACCTACGCATACGACCAAATCGACCAAGCTCGAACTGTCCTTCCTCTGGTTTGTGGAGACACCGGCTGCTCGCTGGCTCTGATGCGCAGCTAGAGTCGATCGCGTGGCGGTGGTCGACGTCGACGACGACGGCGTCGTTCTCCCGTTCGCAGCCTCCATCCTGGCGCGCGACCTCGTGACGGCAGGGATGCCGACCGGGGACGCGCTTGCGCTGGCGCGAAGGGTCGGCGACGAGCTCGCCTCGCACGGCCAGCCTGTCGTGTCCAGCGCCGTCCTCGGGTCCGAGGCCGCTCGGCAGCTGGCCGCCTGCGGCGAGTACGGCGTGCTGCGGCGGTTGCGGGTGCGCTGGTGGATGTGGCCGCCCGTGGAATGGTGCCTTGCCAGCGACACAGGACCGGCTACTCTCACAACCACCACAAGTCACTGTTGCAAGCGAACCTTGAGCCCAAGTCGCAAATCGCGTTACGGAATGTCGTTTCGCGGTGATTACATGATGTAGCGTCTCGGGCCGTCGGCACCTTGCAAGGGAGGTCATTTGTGGGCGGCTTCGGAGTGTTGGGTCTATGGGCGACGCTGGTCCTGACTCTCGTCGGGGCGATAGCGGTCGCGCTCGGTTTCCTGTGGCTGTCGAAACGCACGCTTGGGGAGAACGTCGGCCCGACGCACAATCCGTCGTTGTCGCCGTTCCTTACTGTCGTCGGTCTGGTCTTCGGAGCTCTGCTCGGGTTCACCGTGGTCGTTGCGTGGGAACAGTTTTCCTCGGCCGAGGCCAACGTCGCTCATGAGGCGTCGACCCTCACGACGATGTACCGGCAGACCGTCGCGATGCCGGATCCCCAGCGGACACAGCTGCGCCAGCAGCTTCGCAAGTACGCAGAGGCGGTATCGGGTCCGGAATGGTCTGCTCAAGAAACCGGCGGTGGCACGAGCTCCACGGCAAGAGCCGCCATCACCGAGATGTATCGCCTCTTCGGCAATCGGCCCGCCGGCACGTCGAGTCCAGTCGATGGAGAGTTTCTCAGTAAGCTGAGCGTTTTGACGACCGACAGAGATCAGCGTGTCCTGGACCAAGAACCTCGAATTCCGATGCTGTTGTGGGCCGGCCTCATCTTCGGTGGCGGGCTGCTGATTGCGATCGCGGGTTTCGTGAATTTCAGCAGCCGACGTGGTCACGCGGCCCTGGCGAGCGGGGTCGCCGTGCTGCTGGGCTTGCTCCTGTTCCTCGTCTATTGGCTCGACCATCCATTTGGAACGGAAATCGGCGTCACGCCCGCACCGTTCCATCACGCCGTTGAGGTGTTCGACGTCATGGACAGCGGGACGTAGAACCTTCGATCCACCGCCGCTTCCACCGGGAATCCGCCTGTCTCGGAAAACGATGGGTTGATGAGAACGCGACGACGCCCGGGCCGACGGCTCGCTTCCTGTCCCGACGCTGGTACAACTGTCTTGAAAACCCGTCTCATAACCAGTAGTATCAAAACTGACAGTTTGATGGGATTATGAGACAAGGAGTTGGTAGTGGCGGTCATCGGTTACGCGAGGGTGTCGACGACCGACCAGAATCCCCAGCTCCAGATCGATGCCCTCCTCGAGGCCGGCGCGAAGCGCGTCTTCACCGACTACGTCAGCGGCGCGACCGCGTCCCGGCCACATCTCGATGCCTGCCTCGACCACCTCCGCGAGGGCGACGTCCTTACCGTCTGGAAGCTGGACCGACTCGGGCGCAACACCCAACACGTCCTCGCCGTCGTCGATGACCTGACCTCTCGCGGGATCGGATTCCGCAGCCTCACCGAAGGTCTGCACACCGACGGGCCGATGGGCAAGGCGATGCTGACCATCATGGCTGCCTTCGCCCAACTGGAACGCGACACCATGATCGAGCGCACCCGCGCCGGGCTGGCCGCTGCGGCAGGCAACGGGCGCAAGGGTGGACGGCCGCGCAAGGTCGACGACGCTGATGCCGCCAAAGCCCGTCAGCTCCGGGAGAAGGGCATCACGGCCGCCGACATCGGGAAGATGCTCGGGGTTTCTCGGGCCACTGTGTACCGCTACCTGCTCGCGCGCGGTGACGATGCGGCGAGACACGGTTATTCCTCGTAGAGGTCGGCGACGGCTAGGCGCTGTTCGGCCTCGTTCGCCTCCCGCTCCGCCCGGCGGCGTAAGTGCGCGAACTTGCGCCTGGTCTTCTCCATGTCCGGTGCCTTGTCCAGCGCGGCGTTGAGGCGCCGATGCCGTTCGATGTCTTCGGGGTAAAGCGTGGCCGGAAAGTATCCCAACTCCTTCGCCAACTCAGCCCGCCGTCGTTTGTCTTCATCGCTGCTGGCCACCGGAGCTCACTCCGTCTCGTCGCGTGCGTTGGTTATGGAGTCACGACCTACTCCTCGGGACCGGAGTGGGCGCGCGATTCCCTTGGCGTAACGAGGGGAAACCGCAATCCGCATGCTGTTGATGGAACTCGCCTTTCGCGCTGCAAGCTCGGCGCTCTTCTGCCCCTGCTCGGCCTGGATGTCGGCGACATGTGCCTCGAAAGCGCGCCGTTGCTCTTCGCTGATCTCGCGATGCTGGGGGTTGCGGCCAAGACCCAGGTGCGCCCACCTGAGGACGAAGTTGCGATCAGTCATCTTGCCTCCCCACTGTCCGCGGTGGGGCCGTGACTTCGCTCGCCGAGTCAACTGAAGTCCCGCCGCCGCCTCGTCCCGGCGGTCCGTGCACCTCGCAGCACCGAACTGGCGGGTGCCAATGCCATCTCACCCGCGGGCGCAGCGCCGAGCAGCGCGTCGTTGGTGACCGCGCTGCGCCGTCAAACGACAGCCGCTCTTCGGAACGCCCTCGGCGAAACGCGTATGCACCAACTGCGCGCCGAAGGCGAGGCCATGGACGACGACCACGCCGTCGCGTACGCGCTTGACGCGATTGATCGGGCCGGGAGGGTTTAGTTCCAGGGGATGCGCGGGCTCATGGGCCTTTTCCTAGGGGCGTCGTCTACCTTGCTGAAGTCGTTGGTACCGAACGGCGCTGCCCGCCCCGCCGCGCGACGCCGGGACTTTGGCGTGCGAGGCCGCCGCTACCCAGAAGACTGCATGCCCGACGTGCCACATGGTCCACGCGGGCGAATGTCTCGAAAGGTATCTCGGGCCAAGCGCCGCAATTCTCTCACAGCTGGCTCGTGTCATCCCGTGTGGGTAACCCACAGTGCCTGCGGGACTGGTCCCTTCGTGTCAGAGTCCATACAGTTTGAGACCAACGTGGTCAACGATAAACCGAAGATCTGTCTGGTCGATCCCGAAGTAGACTCGACCGACGCGATCTGGGGTGGTCGAGTCATCGAGTTTCAGGTGTGGCTCACGCGAGTACTCGGTGCCTTCGTAGACGAAGGTGGCCTTGTTGAGCTTCTGTAGCGGTTCGTCCTGCGCAGAACATCGAACGCCAAATTCGGCATGGACCCATTCGGCCAATCGGCTTCCAATGCGGCCTTCGACCTCGCGGTAGGTACACGCCGCCCTGGCTAGGGCGACCAGGCTTGCCTGCATTTTCTGCACGTATGGATATTGGTTGTTCGCCCAGGATGACAGCGCGGCATCGGTGAACACGATCGCACCCTCGGAAGCGTCAGTGAGATAGCTCGCCAACGTAGATAGGTCGTCGTCATCGAGGTCGGGGACAAGGTCCCACTTCGCGACATCCTCTTCGTCGGGTTCTTGGCTAAGTTGGGCGAATCCAAGCGCATAGTCTTTTGCCTGCTGCGCCAATTCGGCCTTATGCTTCGTCTCGATTTCTCCGAGTTCGGCCCAGAGAACTTCATTTTCGACCCGTTGGTCGGCTATCAATTGCTCGAGCCGGCTCACTTTCTCCTCGGTTGTGTCCGCGGCCGCGGCGGAACTTATTTGTGCTTGTAGCTTCTGTTCACGCAACACGGCGCGACAGAACACTTGCAGCGGTAGGCCTTGTTCGGCGGCAGCCACGTTGCGGCGTCGCCGGCGCCCTTTCTCTGGTTTGTCGGGCGCGCATCGAAGCGCAAGCGAATCTGATCGCAGATCAAGCAGATCTGATCGCAAAGCAGGCAGAGCTGATCGATCTGCTACGCGAGCGTTCTCGCCGCTAGCCTTCCACTGGCGTCGGCCCTTGGATTCGGACAACGGCCCGAGACCTCGAAAATGAGTTGACGCAACGGCGGCAACTCCGCCCCGCAACGGCGGGACACTTCACATTCTACGAGAAAATGAATCGAAGGTGCGTCGAGCCGTATGCCTCGGCGTGCGGTTCCGCCCAGTGGAACTCGTACTCACAGCAATCGGCCTGAGCCGGAGCGGCAAACGATATGCTCAGGTTATTGCCGCGAGGATAATCGGCAGCAATTCCGTCATGGTTAAAGCCCGTCCCTGAACCCCGAAATCGTACGCCCTATTGAACGACGGAATAGGCCGATTGACGCGCGGCCAGGTCCACCTGGACGTAATATTCCTTCGCCGGATGTCCGGGCAACTTCGCCGGAATCCAGGTTGATCAGTTACCTCGCCGCTCGTTTCGGATTTCGAGAACACCCTCACGGGTGGCTGCACCACGACGGAGGAAATGATGAAAACACTAATTGCCGCAGTGTCCACAGCCGCCGCACTGATCCTGGCACCGGCAGCACCGGCCGCCGCTGACAACACCAGCTTCGGCAGCTTCGGCGACGACAACTTCGGCGGATCGGCCGGACCCAACGGATTCACCTCCAAAGTCGCCGGCAGCAGCTTCAGCGTCGACGGCATCAATACACTGAACGGCTCCAGCAGCCTCACCACACCGCTCGGCGGATACACCTACCGCGGCCACTACTCCACCTCTGGATCTAGTAACACCGTCACTTTGACCGCGCCGGGAGTCAAAGTTGCCACCTACGGATCAGTCGGCTACGGCGGAGACATCATCGGACGGTCCACCGCCACAATCGGCGATCGAGTGATCCAAACGGAGTGCCGCAACTTCATCTGCACGCAGACGAGGTAGTCATGAAAGTAGTGGCAATACTCGCAGGGCTGATCGGGGCGATTGTCATCGGCAATGCACCGGCCATCATCAGTGAAGCCTGCGCCGACGCACCTGACACCAAAGGCCAACCTCGAGCCACCGAACAGAAAACCACCGGCAAGCCCGACAACCCCGACGGCTGGGGATCCGTCGTCTCCGACTTCGGCCGAGCCGGCATCATGGGACCACACGCCAGCGCATTCCCCTCACCACGCGACGGCCTCGGAAACGTGGCACGCAACGACCGTGAACCTGGCGACGATATGGGCAGCCACGGCGAATTCGCAGCTCGCATGTCTGGAGGAACTGCCGACGCCACCGACAAGCCGGGGCGATGATTTTCCGTAAATCCACCGGCAATAGCCTGGGAATAACGCCGGAAAGCTTCCTGCAGATCACCAAGATCAGAGGAATTTTTCAGGGATAGATCGGGCGGCCACGGACTTGGTCCCCGCCATTTTGGTGGTGAAAAAAAGGGGATATGGCGATATGCCGACGTTTGCCAGGATACCACGGATGCCCCACTGCGGCAACAGTTCTCGCGCCTGTCGACAGCACCCAATTCTACTGTGCCGCTTCATGATTCAGCGTCCCCGCCGGTATCGAAGTTGTTGCCCTCTCAGATTGCTGCTCATGATGCCGAAACCTCCTGCTGCCTATAGGGGTTGACCAGAGCTGGATGCGGATGCACTTCACCGGTCTGCTGGTCAATCCAGCCTCCGCGATCCCGGCCGCTGTTGATCCCGTCCCACTGATCCGCTGCCCACATGCGATACCGCTCACGCGCACTGGTGATGCTGTGCAGGCGCAACTGGACCTTGAAGAGCGGACTGTCCTTGTGCCCTCTGTCGGGTCGCATGAAGTGTGCCGAGTCGGCCTGGAGCCCGCCGTCTGCCACCATGATCGCCTCGTCGGCCAGCGTGTGCCCGTCCCCGCCGGTGAATTCGCGGATCATCGGGAAGTCGCCGAGCCGCGGCCCGAATTCCCGGGCGACGAGCGCGATCCGCGCGATGACAGCCAGGTGGTCGCGCAGGCCCTGCCACATCCCGACGACCTCGGACGGCGCACTGGAGAGCACGGATTCGGCGGTCGACTCCGCGGAGAACATGCTGCGCGCCTTGGCGACGGCCTTCGCGTGCCGGTCGAATTGCGGCCTCATCGAGTCGAGGACCGAGTCCGCGCCGCCGGCTTCCACCGCGCGATGCCATTCGCCGAGCAGTACTCGTTCGACGTTGCCGGCCAGTGTCTTGGCGTACTCGTTGACTGCGAATGCGCCGGCCGCCGCCGGCAACAGCTCGCTCAGCCGCTCCGGGCTGAGCGTCCCGGCGAGTGCCTCGTCCACAATGCCTGCTTCCGGGCGCGCCGCGGCCGCTGGGACCGCCGTGGCGTCTGCGATGACATCATGTGCCCGGATCAGGTTTTCGAGCTCCTGTGGCAGCTTGCCGCCGGCCGCTTTCACATTCGCGGCGAACCGCCGGCAGTCAGCGAAATTAGAGGTTTTAGGCATCAGGACCGTCCGCGGGTGCGCTTGACGAGATCCTCGAACGCGAGGTCGTCCATCGCGCTGACGAACATCTCCATCTCGGTGAGCTGCTGTTCGCGCTCTTTGATGTGCCGGGGTTTCCAGCTGTCTGGGTAGCTGTCGTCGGTGGGCTGTTCGGTCATGTCGGTGTCCTTCCTCCGGTGGGGCCCGGGACGGCGACCGCTCACGTCGCCCGAATCACCACTCGCGTCCAAGGAAGGAAAACACGAAGAGCCGCTTTCGCAGCCACGGCGCGATCGGTCGCCGTCCGGGCGGCTTTAGTATCCCATGGACCAGCGAAATCACCGAAGTCACACAGCTGTGATAACACAAGGGCCGCTTGGGATTTCATTTACGCGGCGAGCGGGCAACCGGGCTCGTGGGTGATCGCAATATCCGGCACACCACTGTCGAGCCACTCGTATTCGACATCGGCGTCACACGACGCGCACGGCCGGCTGTGTGACACGGTGATGAGCAGTTCGGCGATGTCCCGTTCGGTCGGGTTCTTGATGGATCGCCATTCCTGCGCATCGGGATCGTAGAAGTGAATCATTTGAGTACCTCTCCACTATTGGGTGCTCACGGGACTCCTTCTCTCGGTGGTGGGCATGGTGGTGGTCTCAGTCGTCGAGGAATTCCATGATGAAGTCGGCCAGCTCTTCGGCGGCGTCGACTTCGATGAGGATCCGGATCGACGGGCCGTCACCGCTAGCCGGGTCGAAGCCGATGTCGAGGATCGCTTCGCCGTCAACGAGTTTCGGCCCGATTGCCGAAGCGTGGTAGCCGACCGGAATGGTGACAGTGCTAGTGGTGACTTTCCGTCCTGAACGCTGGTATGCCCCGCCGTATCTGTCGGGCGGTGCGACGCAGTGCGGCCACTGTGCGGCCTTCGGGAGTTTCTTGCCGCCCCGGTTGCGTACCACCACCTCGTCCAGGCCGAGTTTCTGGCCGATGCGGTTGCAATGGTCGGTGAACACCGGACCGTGCCAGTGATAGGACTCTTCGTCTACTCCAGGCTGGTGTTCCATGATGTGCTGGTGGATCATCTCGTGGGTCAGCACGTCCTTGACGAATTGCATTCGGCCGGCGGCGAATCCGGGGCCGCCCAGCACGTGCGGGTGTGTCCCATCCAGCAGTGACGGCCGTAGCCGGATTTCGAGCCGGGATCCCCACGACGACAGTGAGCAGCACTGGCCGTAGAGCTGCGGTGCGCTCGGTTCTGTCGGGGTGATGTACGGCCCAAACATCCGTCCGTCGAAGAACCACGTGTTGCAGTCGCGCCAGTGATTTCGTAACGCCAGCAAGCTGTCACGGGTAGCGGTGTCAGCGTAGTTTTCGACCCACGTCCAGTAGTCGACGCGATGTCCGGCGACAGGTTCGGGTAGATCGTGCGCCAGGATGTCAGCTCTAGCCGTGACACGTAGTTGGGTCATGAGATCTCTCTCTCTGCTCTAGATCTGTGTCGGAGTGTCCGGTGTGTGTGTGTTGTCCGTTGTGTGCGGAGTGTCCGTTTGGAACTTTCGTTCCGGACACGTTCCGGACAGCTGGTGGCGGCTCGAATACGTACTCTCACCTGCGGTTTCCTTCCAAACGGACACTTCGGACACCTTTTACTGCACAGGTGCGGCGGGCACATACCGGCCGCGACTGAGTCGAATGATGTGACCTGCGGCTTTCAGCCGGCGCAGATACCTGCCGGCCTGGTCGCCGTCCATGTCTTTCAGCGCGTTCGCGACGTCGGTCGCGGTGACGGCGTCCTTGGACTTGTCGACGAACCGGAACACTTCCATCAGCCGATCGCCGACCTTGTCCTGCAACCGCCGCTTCTCAACGGTGTCGGCCGCCGCGGGGAGATCGCCGGGTTGCGGTGGGCCAATGTTGACCTGAACGCCAAGACGGTCACGGTCAGCGAGAACCGGGTGGCCGTGGGCAAGGAGATCATGAGCGGCACACCCAAGTCCAAGGCCAGCACGCGGACGCTGCCGATGCCCGACGAAGTGGTCGAGGTATTACGGGCCGCCCGCAAGACGCAGGCCGAGGAGCGGCTGGCGTTCGGCGCCGGCTATGGGTCGGGTGAGTACGTGGCAATTGACGAGGCCGGGCAGCCCTACCACCCGAACCTGCTCACGTTCCGGTGGGGCCGGATGCTCGACGGGCTGGACATCGAACGGGTGCGGCTGCATGACGCGAGGCACTCGTGCGCGACGTTGATGCATCTACGCGGGGTGCCGATCGCGGTGATCGCGGCCTGGCTCGGTCATGCGAGCGCGGCGTTCACGCTGTCGGTGTACGCGCACAGCCAGGCCGACGCATTGCAGGCGGCGGCGGGTAGTTTCGGTCGAGTTGTGACAACTCGTGACACCGAGACCGGCTCGGCGCGTTGACCAGGGGCACCGGAACCGCTTCTACCAGCACAGATTCAGTGCCCCCACTGGGACTCGAACCCAGACTGTGCGGATTTTAAGTCCGCTGCCTCTGCCAATTGGGCTATGGGGGCTGGCAAGCACGAAGCCTAGCGCTCGGGGCAGTGCTACCCGAATGAGGAGCAGCATCATCTAATTCCCAATTCAAAAAGTCTCCAGCGCAATGCGATCGAACTGGGCGCTTATCACCCGGCCGAGACGAATAAGCGATATGGCACCTTGCCTGCGGCAAATATGGTGCCAATGCGACGATCGTTCGGGTCGGCGGGCCAGTCGAAGGGACGACCATGAAAATAAAATCGGGAATTGTCGCACCCGCACTGACTGCAGCGGCGCTGCTCTGCGCTCCTGCGGCTGTGGCCGACCCTGCCAGCGACTTTCTCGGTGAACTCTCCACCAACGGTGTCTCGTTGCCCGGTAAGACGCCCAGCCAGACCGTTGCAGCGGGCTACGAAGCGTGCAGTGCGCTCACGAGCGGAACCTCGGTCCTCGACGAGATGTCTGCTGTGGAGTCGAAGTACGGGTTCGGCCAAGGCGCCCTGTTCGTAAGCGCGGCCACCACCAACCTCTGCCCAAACTTCGCAGGGTGACTTCAGGATCTCCCGACGACTAGTGCCGCCGCAGGGTCTCCCAGTCGTGCTCGTCTTCGAGTTCGCGAATGAGCCGTGCGGTGCGTTCGCGCAGCAGGAACGTCATGGCAATACCGACGATCACCGCGACGACCAACGCGATCCACGAGAATCGCGACAACCAGTGTTCGGCGGCCAGCCCGGCGTAGTAGACCACCGCCGTGGTACCGCCCGCCCAGATCAAGCCCCCCGAAGCGTTGGCGGCCAAGAACTTTAAATAAGGCATGTGCAGCGCGCCGGCGAGCGGGCCGGCGAGGATGCGCAGCAGCGCAATGAAGCGTCCGAAGAAGACCGCCCACACTCCCCATCGCGTGAACAACTGCTTCGCCAACGCGACATGGCCCGGTCCGAAGTGCTTCGGGAAACGCTTGCCCATCCGCTCGAACAGCGACATGCCGTACCGTCGGCCGATCGAATATCCAATGGTGTCGCCGATGATGGCTCCGGCCGTTGCCGCCACACCGACCCACACCGGGCTGATGTCGAGGGTATGTCGTGACGCCAGCAGTGCCGCGCTGACCAGAGCGATCTCGCCGGGTAACGGTATGCCGAGGCTCTCCATGCCGATCACGGCTCCGACAACCAGATAGACCGCAAGAGGCGGGATGGTCTGCAGCATCGCTTCCACGGTCACGCAGCCAAGGATGCCATTGACCTCGGCGCGGCGAAGAAACCGTTAAGGACGGGCCGGCAGCTGTCAAGAAGCCGTAAAGACCGCAATTACGCCTGTGAACTGCAGCGATATTGGTTCAGGTCGTCGAAATACGCCGACCTGTAATCCCCGGAGTGACATGTCGGTCCTCATCTACCTCGTGCTGACGGTGACGGTCTTCGCCCTGCTCGGCTGGATACAGAAGCTGGTCGAGCGACTGTGAACCTGATCGGCCTCGTGCTGGCGATCCTGCTCGCCCTGTTTCTCTTCGCCGCCCTGCTCTTCCCGGAGAGGTTCTAGTGAGTGCCTTGTCCTCTGAGACGGCGGGAATCCTGTTCCTCGCATCTCTGATCATCGGCCTGGCGGCCATCCATGTGCCGCTGGGCGACTACATGTATCGCGTCTACGCCTCCACCAAGGATCTGCGAGGTGAGCGCGTCATCTACCGACTGATCGGGGCCGACCCGAAGTCGGAGCAGACCTGGGGCGCGTACGCGCGCAGCGTGCTTGCCTTCTCCGCGGTGGGCGTGCTGTTCCTGTTCCTCCTGCAGTTGGTGCAGGGCAGGCTGCCGCTGCACCTCAACGACCCCGCAACGCCGATGACCCCGGCGCTTGCCTGGAACACCGCCGTCAGCTTCGTCACCAACACGAACTGGCAGGCGTATTCCGGAGAGTCCACCCAGGGCCATCTCGTCCAGATGGCCGGCCTCGCCGTGCAGAACTTCGTCTCCGCGGCCGTCGGCCTGGCCGTAGCGATGGCGTTCGTGCGCGGACTCGCTCGCCGCAGCACCGGTGACCTCGGCAACTTCTGGGTCGACCTCGTCCGCGGCTGCATCCGAATCCTGTTGCCGCTCTCCATAATCGCCGCGATCATCCTCATCGTCGGCGGCGCGATCCAGAACTTCGGTCTGCACGACCAGGTGGTCAACACACTGGTGGGCGGACAGCAGACGATTCCCGGCGGCCCAGTCGCCAGCCAGGAGGCCATCAAGGAGCTCGGCACCAACGGCGGCGGCTTCTTCAACGCCAACTCCGCACACCCGTTCGAGAACCCGACCGCATGGACCAACTGGGTCGAGATCTTCCTACTCGCCTGCATCGCATTCTCCCTGCCCCGCACGTTCGGCCGCATGGTCGACAGCAAGCAGCAGGGCTACGCGATCGCCGCGGCGATGTCGTCGATCGCGCTCATCAGCATCACGTTGATCATGTCGTTCCAAATCCAGCACCACGGCACCGTTCCCACCGCTGTCGGGGCATCCATGGAAGGTGTCGAACAGCGCTTCGGCGTCCCTGATTCAGCGGTCTTCGCCGACCTGACGACGCTGACGTCGACAGGTGCGGTGAACTCGTTCCACGACTCCTACACCAGCCTCGGCGGCATGATCACGCTGTTCAACATGCAACTCGGTGAGGTGGCGCCGGGCGGCGTCGGCTCCGGTCTGTACGGCATGTTGATCCTCGCGATCATCACGGTCTTCGTGGCCGGCCTGATGGTCGGCCGCACCCCGGAATACCTCGGCAAGAAGATCACCCCGCGGGAAATCAAGCTCGCTGCAACGTATTTCCTGATCACTCCGCTCATCGTGCTCACCGGCACCGCCGTCGCGATGGCCATGCCGGGCCAACGGGCCAGCATGCTCAACACGGGCCCGCACGGGATGTCCGAGGTGCTGTATGCCTTCACGTCCGCGGCCAACAACAACGGATCGGCCTTCGCAGGCATCGGCGTGAACACCGTCTGGTACAACACCGCGCTCGGGCTGGCCATGCTGCTCGGTCGACTCCTGCCGATCATCTTCGTCCTCGCGCTGGCAGGCTCGCTGGCCAAGCAGGGCAAGACACCCGACTCCGTAGGCACCCTGCCCACCCACCGGCCGCAGTTCGTCGGCATGGTCGCCGGGGTCACCCTGATCCTGGTCGCCCTCACCTATCTACCCATGCTCGCGCTGGGTCCCCTCGCCGAAGGAATCCACTGATGACCGCACCCACAATCGACTCCGCACCGGCCGCGCGGCCGAAACCTGATACGTCCAAGCGTGTTCAGGGCGGCCTGCTCGACCCAGGAATGCTGTGCAAGTCGACGCCCGATGCGCTGCGCAAGCTCGATCCGCGCACGCTGTGGCGCAACCCCGTCATGTTCATCGTCGAGATCGGCGCCGCATGGAGCACCGTCCTGGCAATCGCCGACCCGTCCTGGTTTGCCTGCCTGATCGTGGCGTGGCTGTGGCTGACGGTCGTCTTCGCCAACCTCGCCGAAGCCGTGGCCGAGGGCCGGGGCAAGGCACAGGCCGAGACGCTGCGCAAGACGAAGACGGCCACCCTGGCACGCCGCCTCGTCGGGTGGACACCGGGCGCCCCCGGCCACGAGGAGGAGGTCGCCGCGCCGCTGCTGCAACAAGGCGACATCGTGGTGGTCGAGGCCGGCCAGACCATTCCTGGCGACGGCGATGTGCTGGAAGGCATTGCGTCGGTTGACGAATCGGCGATCACCGGCGAGTCGGCCCCGGTCATCCGCGAGTCCGGCGGCGACCGCTCCGCGGTCACCGGTGGCACCACTGTGCTGTCCGACCGCATCGTTGTGAAGATCACCCAGAAGCCCGGCGAAAGCTTCATCGACCGGATGATCGCGCTCGTCGAGGGCGCCAACCGGCAGAAGACACCCAACGAGATCGCGCTCAACATTCTTCTCGCGTCGTTGACGATCATCTTCCTGTTCGCCGTCACGACGCTGCAGCCGCTGGCGATTTACTCGAAGATCAACAACCCCGGCGTCGCAGACACGTTGGCGCTCAACAGCAGTGGCGTATCCGGCATCGTCATGGTCTCGTTGCTGGTCTGCCTTATCCCGACCACCATCGGGGCGCTGCTGTCGGCCATCGGCATCGCGGGCATGGACCGCCTCGTGCAGCGCAACGTGCTCGCGATGTCGGGGCGCGCCGTGGAGGCCGCGGGCGACGTGAACACGCTGCTGCTCGACAAGACCGGCACCATCACGCTGGGCAACCGGCAGGCGTCGGCGTTCGTGCCGCTGACGGGCGTGGCACCGGTGGCACTCGCCAGCGCGGCTCAGCTCTCGAGCCTCGCCGACGAGACGCCTGAGGGTCGCTCGATCGTCGTGTTCGCCAAGCAGGAGCACGGGTTGCGGGCACGCACTCCCGGTGAGCTCGACAGGGCGCACTGGGTCGAGTTCACCGCCACGACGCGGATGTCCGGAGTCGACCTTCACGACGGTCACATGCTCCGAAAGGGCGCGGCCAGTTCCGTCACCGAATGGGTGCGCTCCCTAGGCGGAACGGTGCCAACGGAACTCGGCGACATCGTCGACGGCATCGCTGCGGCGGGCGGCACTCCCCTCGTCGTCGGCGAGGTGCTCGACCATCGTGCCTCGGTGCTCGGCGTCATCCACCTCAAGGACGTCGTCAAGCAAGGCATGCGGGAGCGTTTCGACGAGATGCGCCGGATGGGCATACGTACGGTGATGATCACCGGAGATAACCCTTTGACCGCCAGAGCGATCGCCGACGAGGCAGGTGTCGACGACTTCCTCGCCGAGGCCACCCCCGAAGACAAGATGGCGCTGATCAAGAAGGAGCAGGCCGGCGGCAAGCTCGTCGCGATGACGGGCGACGGCACCAACGACGCTCCCGCACTGGCTCAAGCCGATGTCGGCGTCGCGATGAACACCGGCACGTCGGCGGCCAAAGAAGCGGGCAACATGGTCGACCTCGACTCCGACCCGACGAAGCTCATCGAGATTGTCGAAATCGGCAAGCAGTTGCTCATCACGCGTGGCGCATTGACGACGTTCTCGATCGCCAACGACATCGCCAAATACTTCGCGATCATCCCGGCGATGTTCGTGGCGTTGTTCCCCGGCCTGGGACTGTTGAACATCATGCGGCTACACAGCCCGCAATCGGCGATCCTGTCCGCGGTGATCTTCAATGCGCTGGTAATCATCGCGCTCATCCCGCTATCCCTGCGAGGGGTGCGCTACAAACCGAGCAGTGCCTCAAAGCTGTTGAGCCGCAACCTTTACGTCTACGGCCTCGGCGGCATCATCGCACCGTTCATCGGCATCAAGCTCATCGACCTCGTCATCCAACTCTTCCCGGGAATTTGACAATGAAGCTCACCAATGTCGCTCGCCAACACTGGGCGGCGGTTCGCGCGCTGCTGGTGCTCACCGTCATCCTCGGCCTGGCCTATCCGGTCTTCATCTGGCTGGTCGCCCAGCTGCCCGGGCTGCGCGACAAGGCCGACGGATCCATCATCGAGGCTGACAGGAAAGCGGTCGGCAGCAGCTTGATTGGCCAGTCGTTCACCGACAGCGACGGAAACCCCCTGCCGCAGTACTTCCAGAGCAGGCCCTCGGCGGCAGGCGACGGCTACGACCCGTTGGTCACCGGCGCGAGCAACCTTGGCCCCGAGAGCATCGTCGACACACCCGTCGGCGGTGCCGACAATCCCGCCGATGCCAGGCCGAGCCTGCTCACGCTCGTGTGCGCACGCAGCGCCGCCGCAGCCGAACTCGACGGCGTCGACGGGGCAAGGCCGTTCTGCACGGGCGGCGGAGTGGGCGCCGTGCTTTCGGTCATCGGTCCACGCGACGCGCGCGGCGCGGTCGTCCACCCGACACGGGTCGTCAGCGTCAACGAGCCGTGCGCTTCGACGCCCGCGCCATTCCTGAACACCTACGAAGGGGTCCGGGTGGAGTGCGCCCGGCACGGCGACGACTACAGCATCGGCCAGCTCGTACCGATCCGCGGCAGCGCGCCTGCCGAGCCGGCAGTACCCGCCGACGCCGTCACCGCGAGCGGCAGCGGTGTTGACCCGCACATCTCGATCGCCTACGCCGAGCTACAGGTCAATCGGGTCGCCAAAGCCCGCGGCGTGGCACCCGATCTGGTTCGGCAAGCCGTCGCGGACAACACAGACGGACGCTGGCTCGGCTTTTTCGGCGAGCCGACCGTCAACGTGCTGAAGCTGAACCTGGCGCTCGACGCAGAGCAGTGATGGCACCGTGACGCTATGCACGAGATTGCACTCACGGCTGTGAGCGGCGCGGATCCACGACCATGAGCGCAATCTCGGCGTTAGCGTGCGGGTCGGCACATTGGCTGGGCCGGCCCGGGAGGCGATTCAGCGGTGGATGATGGGCATGTGAGCACGTCGCCGCACGGCGCCAAACGCGGTGAGCTGCGTATCTACCTCGGCGCAGCTCCCGGCGTCGGGAAGACGTACGCCATGCTCGGCGAGGCTCATCGACGGCTGGAGCGCGGCACCGATGTCGTCGCCGCTGTGGTCGAACCGCATGGCCGCAAGAAGACCGCCGACCTGATCGCAGGCATCGAAGTCATCCCGCCGCGCTACATCGACTACCGCGGCACCCGCTTCTCCGAACTCGATGTCGACGCCGTCATCAAGCGCCGACCGCAGGTCGTCCTCGTCGACGAGCTGGCCCACACCAACACGCCGGGCAGCAAGAACCCGAAGCGGTGGCAGGACGTCGACGAGATCCTCGACGCGGGTATCACCGTGATCACGACGGTCAACGTCCAACACTTGGAAAGCCTCAACGACGTCGTCACGCAGATCACCGGGATCGAGCAGCAGGAGAAGGTGCCCGACGAGGTGGTCCGCGCTGCCGATCAGATCGAACTAGTCGACATCACACCGGAAGCGTTGCGGCGCAGGCTGTCCCACGGCAACATATACGCACCCGAGCGCATCGACGCCGCGCTGTCCAACTACTTCCGGCAGGGCAACCTCACCGCGCTCCGAGAGCTTGCCTTGCTGTGGCTGGCCGACCAGGTCGATGCGGCGCTCGCCAAGTACCGTGCAGACAAACACATCACCGACACCTGGGAAGCGCGCGAACGCGTCGTCGTCGCGGTCACCGGCGGACCGGAGTCCGAAACCCTTGTGCGGCGCGCGTTCCGGATCGCGTCGAAGTCCAGCGCGGAGCTCATGGTCGTCCATGTGGTGCACGGCGACGGCCTCTCCGGTGTATCCGCACCCCAGATGGGCAAGGTGCGGGAGCTGGCCACCAGCCTGGGCGCGACCGTCCACACCGTGGTCGGCGACGACGTGCCCGCGGCGCTAATGGATTTCGCTCGCGAGATGAACGCCACGCAGCTGGTGATCGGCACTTCGCGTCGGTCGCGGTGGGCGCGGATCTTCGAGGAGGGCATCGGGCCTGCGGTCGTCCAGCAGTCGGGCAAGATCGACGTCCACATGGTCACCCACGGGGAGACCAAGCGCGGGCCCTCGTGGTCATCGCTGACTCCTCGCCAGCGGCACACGATGTCCTGGCTCGCCGCGCTCGTTGTCCCGTCAGCCATCTGCGCGCTCATCGTCTGGTTGCTCGACCCGTACCTCGCTGTCGCCGGGGAGAGCGCGCTGTTCTTCGTCGGGGTGCTCGTGGTCGCGCTGCTCGGCGGCGTGGCCCCCGCCGCGCTGTCGGCCGTGCTGTCGGGCCTGCTCCTCAACTACTTCCTGGTCGAGCCGCGCCACACATTCACCATCGCCGAACCCGACAGCGCGATCACCATCGTCGTGTTGCTGGCCGTCGCGGTCGCAGTCGCCGCGCTGGTGGACGGTGCAGCCAAACGAGCTCGGGAGGCCACCCAAGCCTCCCGCGAAGCCGAACTCCTCGCGCTGTTCGCCGGTTCCGTATTGCGGGGAGCGGACCTGGAAACCTTGCTCGAGCGTGTTCGCGAGACCTACTCGCAGCGCGCCGTGAGCGTGCTCCGCGTCATCGACGGTGCAGACCGCGTCGTCGCGTGCGTCGGAAACGATCCGTGCGTGGCGGTGGATTCGGCCGATACCGCCATCGAAGTCGGCGACGACGAGTTCTGGATGTTGATGGCAGGCAAGCAACTTGCGGCACGCGACCGCCGGGTGCTGACGGCCGTCGCGAAACAGGCCGCTGGCCTCGTCAAGCAACGAGAACTCACCGAAGAGGCCGGCAAGGCCGAGGCGATCGCCCAGGCGGACGAACTGCGCCGCTCACTGCTGTCCGCCGTCAGCCACGATCTACGCACTCCCCTTGCCGCCGCGAAGGCGGCGGTATCCAGCCTGCGCAGCGACGACGTCGACTTCTCCGCCGAGGACACCGCCGAACTGCTCGCCACCGTCGAGGAGTCGATCGACCAGCTGACCGCGCTTGTCGGCAACCTGCTCGACTCGTCGCGACTGGCGGCCGGGGTCGTCGCCCCGGAGCTGCACCGGGTCTACCTGGAAGAGACCGTCCAGCAGGCGCTGGTGGGAATCAGCAAGCACTCCACCGGTTTCCGCACCGTCGCCCTTGACAGGGTCAAGGTGGAAGTGGGCGACGCGGTCGCCATGGCAGACAGCGGCCTGCTCGAGCGAGTGCTGGCCAACCTGATCGACAACGCCCTCCGATACGCGCCGGACAGCCCTGTGCGGGTCACGGCGAGCACCGTCGGCGACCGGGTGTTCATCGCCGTGATCGACGAGGGGCCCGGGATACCGCGCGGCACGGCAGAGCAGCTGTTCGCGCCCTTCCAGCGGCTCGGCGACCAGGACAACAGCACCGGCGTCGGCCTCGGCCTTTCCGTCGCGAAGGGTTTCGTCGAGGCGATGGGCGGCAGCATCCAGGCAACGGACACACCTGGTGGCGGCCTGACCGTGCTCGTGGAACTTGCCGCGCCCGTTGAGGTTTCGACATCATGACCAAGGTTCTGGTGGTCGACGACGAACCGCAGATCCTGCGCGCGCTGCGAATCAACCTGTCCGTGCGTGGTTACGGAGTCGTCACCGCGGCCAGTGGAAACGGCGCGCTGCGGGCCGCCGCGGACGAGCACCCCGACGTCGTCATCCTCGACCTCGGGCTGCCCGACATGTCGGGCATCGACGTGATCGGCGGCCTGCGGGGCTGGCTGACGGTGCCGATCATCGTGCTCTCCGCCCGCACCGACTCCGCCGACAAGGTCGAGGCGCTCGACGCCGGCGCCGACGACTACGTCACCAAGCCGTTTGGCATGGACGAGTTCCTCGCCAGGTTGCGCGCGGCGATCCGACGCGGAGCCGCCGCCACCGAGACCGACCAGCCCGTCATCGAAACAGCCTCGTTCACAGTGGATCTGGCGGCTAAAAGGGTCTCTAAGAACGGCACCGAGGTGCACCTGACCCCCACCGAGTGGGGCATGCTGGAGATGCTGGTCCGCAACCGCGGCAAGCTCGTCGGCCGAGAGGAACTGCTCAAGGAAGTGTGGGGGCCGGCGTACGCCAAGGAAACGCACTATCTGCGTGTGTACCTCGCGCAGCTGCGACGCAAGCTCGAGAACGACCCGTCGCATCCCGTGCACCTACTGACCGAGGCGGGCATGGGCTACCGGTTTCAGGAGTGAGCCGTTTCCTCGCGGTCACGTGAAACCGCACGCCGCGGCCTCGACGAAGGACCGGCGTAACCCGTCGATCTGAGGCGGTTCTGAGGTCATGAATCGGACTTTAGGTAACCGATTCCGCGCTACGGTGCGGGTATGCCCGGCTATCGCGAATTGTTCAACACCAGCATCGCCGATCCCAGTGCGTTCTGGGCCGACGCCGCCCGCGCGGTGACCTGGACCCGGGAGCCGAAGCAGATCCTCGACGACTCCAACCCGCCGTTCTATCGGTGGTTCCCCGATGGCGAGCTCAACACTTGCGCCAATGCGCTGGACCGTCACGTCGAAGCCGGCCGCGGCGAGCAGCCCGCGCTGATCTACGACTCGCCGGTCACCGGCTCGCAGCGCACCTACTCCTACCGCGAACTGCTCGATGAGACAGCGCGGTTCGCGGGCGCACTGCGGGCCCTCGGCGTCGATAAGGGTGACCGCGTCGTCATCTACATGCCGATGATCCCCGAGGCCGTCATCGCGATGCTGGCCTGCGCGCGGCTGGGTGCCGTCCACTCGGTGGTGTTCGGCGGGTTCGCCGCCCATGAGCTGGCCGCCCGCATCGACGATGCCCGGCCCGCCGCCATCGTCACCGCGTCCTGCGGCGTCGAGCCGACCCGCATCGTCGACTACAAGCCGATGATCGACGCCGCCCTCGACATCGCCGAATACGCCCCGCCTGCCTGTGTCATCGTGCAGCGGGATCAGCGGCCATGCGAACCCCTGGCCGGCCGCGACCTCGACTGGAACGCGGTGATGGCCGAGGCCGAACCGGTGGATCCGGTGCCCGTCGCGGCCACCGACCCGTTGTACGTGCTCTACACGTCGGGCACGACGGGCAGGCCCAAGGGCATCATCCGCGACAACGGCGGGCACGCCGTCGCCCTGTTGTGGACCATGCGTTACGTCTACGACATTGAACCGGGCGACGTCTACTGGGCGGCCTCCGACGTGGGTTGGGTGGTCGGCCACTCCTACATCGTCTACGGCCCGCTGATGCTCGGCGCGACGACCGTGCTCTACGAGGGCAAGCCGGTCGGCACACCGGATGCGGGTGCGTTCTGGCGTGTGGCGGCCGAGCACGGGGTGAAGGCGCTGTTCACCGCACCGACCGCGATCCGCGCCATCAAGAAGGAGGACCCGGACGGCACTCATCTCGGCAAGTACGACCTGTCCGCGCTGAAGTACCTGTTCCAGGCGGGCGAACGGCTCGACCCCGGCACCTACCACTGGGCGTCGGAACGGCTCGGCATACCCGTCATCGACCACTGGTGGCAGACGGAGACCGGCTGGGCGATCGCCGCCAACCCGATGGGTGTCGAGCACTTGGACATCAAGCCGGGCTCGCCCACCGTGCCGATGCCGGGATACGACGTGCGCGTCATGCGGCCGGACGGCTCGCAGGCCGACGCCAACGAGGAGGGCGCGATATGCGTCAAGCTGCCGCTCCCGCCGGGGACGTTGCCGACGCTGTGGGGTGACGACGAGCGCTACGTCGCCTCGTACCTGGCGGCCTTCCCCGGTTATTACCTCACGGGCGACGGCGGCTACATCGACGAGGACGGCTACCTGTACGTGATGGGCCGCACCGACGACATCATAAGCGTTGCGGGACACCGCATGTCGACCGGCGCCATCGAGGCGGTACTTGCCGCCCACCCCGCTGTCGCGGAGTGCGCGGTGATCGGAGTGGCCGACGAAATCAAGGGGCAGGTGCCACGCGGCCTCGTCGTGCTCAAGGCGGGTGCTTCGGCCGAGGGGCTGGCCGACGAGTTGGTCGCAGCCGTGCGCGACCACATCGGCGCGGTCGCATATTTCAAGGCCGTCGACGTCGTGCCTGCGTTGCCGAAGACCCGGTCGGGGAAGATCCTGCGGAAGACCATGCGCGGTATCGCCGACGGCCGCGACGAGCCGGTGCCGTCAACCATCGAGGACCCGACCGTGCTCGAGAAGCTCAAGCCGATCCTTCAGGGCTGACTCTGCGGCGAGGGCTAGGAAGTACGAGCGCTCAGCGGAACGCGGTGTTGAGCCGGTGTTTGAACTCCGCGTCGAAGCGGCGATAGGTGTTGCGCAGCGCGGACGCCGGCCATTGACGCGGGATGAGCTCGGTGGGCAGCAGCGGGTCGAGTTGGAGATGCCGAACGGCGGCGATCGAGAGCGCGAACTGGTATCTGAAGTCGTCCGCGCCGGCTGCTTCGATATCGAGCTCCTCAGACATGACCGCGGTGAGCCTGCGTGCGTCGGCTGCCCAATCATCAAGGCGGAAGAGCGTTTTTACGGTGCCTGCGGGAATGTCAGTCTCGGCGCCGTGGAAGTGCACACATTGCCGGTCCAGCACGGCCCGCAGCGTCGGCAGACGGTCGCGGTCGAGGTTGTCCGGCCGAAACCAGATGCCCTCACGTAGCTCCGCGAGGTGCAGCGCTGTGGCCGCGTTGCGGAGCGCGAGCCGATCGGTGGCCGATCGGCGTTCCAGTGAGACGACCGCCAGCTCCCATGTGCCGTCCCACGGCGCGAGAGCGCTGTCGTCGATCCGTGATGCGTCGTCGACACGTTGCCGCCGCTCGAGCAGTCGGCCCGAAAGCGTATAGACGCCGTCGTCGCCGGTGAGCTCCCCGGCCGAGACCATCCGCCACAGGCACGTCCGTGCGGCGCCGTCGCTGATGCCGAACAGCGCGGCCATGTTGACGAGAGTCCCGACCTCAAGATGCGGTTGATCGGCGCCGAGCAGCGCCGTTGCCAGCACAGATCGGGCGCTGAGCTGACGGTCTCCGATCAGATCCGCGACGCGTGCACGGCGCTTGTCGACGGCGGAAGCGGGCACCCAGCCATCTTCTCCTATCTCACATATTCGTTGACGCGTGACATTCATAGTGTGATACTTACACAGCATGACCACTCCGACGAAGTCGTCGGTCGCCTCGGATGTCGAGATCGTTCGCCGCATCCTGGCGCACATCGACGCGGGCACTACCGATGAAGGTGAGACGTGGCGGGAGCCGGTCGAGAACTACCTCCAACCGGCCCGCTTCACCGATGAGCTCGAGATGCTGCGCAGGTTTCCCACCGTCTACCTACCTGCGGCGGCGATTCCCCGGCCGGGCGATCACGTCGAACGGGTCAGCTTCGGGGTGCCGCTGTTCGCGGTGCGGGGCCACGACGGCCGCGCAAGGGTTTTCCGCAACGCGTGCCGCCATCGTGGCCTGGCTCTGGTCGAGGGTCCCGGCTGCGGCCATGCGCTGGTGTGCCGCTATCACGGCTGGACGTATCGCCTGGACGGCGCGCTGTCGCATGTGCCCCACGCCGACGCGTTCCCCGGGCTCGATGTGTCCACCAGGGGTCTGGTCGAGGTCGACAGCCGTGAAGTGGACGGCCTTATCGTTATCGGCCCGCTGACCCCGCCGACGGATTCTCAGCGCGAACGCACAGATGCCGCGATGGTCCATCTGTCCGACGGCGGCCCATGGCGCGACAAACTGCTGCCCGCCGAGCGGCTGGTGTACGTCGACTCCGCTGCGCGACCGATGAATTGGAAGGTCCTCGTCGAGCAGTTCCTCGAGGGCTACCACATCCGCTCGACGCACAAGGACACCTTCTACCCGATCCAGTACGACGATCTCAACGTCGTCGAGCCATTCGGTCCGAACACCCGGATTACCTTCCCCTACCAGAACATTGAGCGGCTGCGGGATCGCCCGGAGTCGACCTGGACCATCGACCGGCGCGTGACATACGTCTACCACCTGTTCCCGAATGTCATGCTCGCGACGTTCCCCGACCAGGTTTTGATGGTCGTGATCGAACCCGTCGACATCGAGCGCTCCACCGTGACGATCTATGCCATGACCACCGCCGCCGGCGCCGAGGCACTGGCGGCCCACTCCGACGAGGCAGCAGGTCCGCGCAGCCTGCTGGCCGCAGGTGCGTTGGAGGACAACGAAATGTCGGAGGGAGTGCAGCGCGGACTTCACGCAGGCGCGAACGCATTCGTGGAGTTCGGAAAGCACGAGAGCGCGATCGGGCGCTTCCACCGCAATCTCGATCAGCGCCTGGAGTTGTCTCGATGAGCGGATACGAGCCCGCCCACCTTCCTTTATTTCCAGCGTGACAAGAACTATTGTGATGTGGGCATATGTTGATACGAACTCTGCTCCCACCTGGACAGGCGGTCAGAGCGACTAAGGAGTTGAACAGCATGCGAGTGTCCGAAACCAAAGGCGGCTGCAACTGTCATTGCAATGCATGCGATAACGGTCATCACTGCGGTAACCCGCCGAACTGCAACGTAAGGCGCTGACGGAGGCGGCCGAGAGCCGCTGTTCCTGACACACTGCGACGGCCACGATCCGCCGTCGATCTTCTGCGTGCCCATTTTCCGCGGGGAATGACCCGTCTCCAGCCGCCTGCCCACAGACATCAACGACTACCCGCGCGCCCGATTAACTCCTCTGGTGCGCGGGTACCTCTTTCACCTGCCGGCCCGTCAATAAGAGCCGAAGGAGGCGGGGCGATGGTGAAGAAGCCCAAGCTGATGGCCGTCCAGGGCGCCGCGCTGATCATCGCCGCCGCGTTCCTGGTCGTCGGGGTGCTCGGTTTCATCCCCGGGGTGACGACGGACCTTGACCAGCTGGGAGTGGCGGGCCACCATTCCGGCGCAAAGCTGTTCGGCGTGTTCGCCGTGTCCGGCCTGCACAATGTCGTCCACCTGGCATTCGGCCTCGTCGGCCTGACGTTGGCTCGGACATACGCGATGGCCCGCGCCTACTTTCTGGTCGGCGGCCTCGCCTACCTGGGGTTGTGGGCATACGGGCTGTTCATCGACCGCGGCAGTGCGGCGAACTTCGTTCCGGTGAACAACGCCGACAACTGGCTGCACCTGGGGCTGGGCATCGTCATGGTGCTGCTGGGTCTCACGCTCGCGGGACAGCACGACCCCACGAAACGGCGGCCCAGGGTTCGCGCCTCGTCGATCGACAGCTAGGCGATCGACAGCGCTAGGCGATCGACAGCGCTATGCCGTCGAGGATGTCGTGCTCGCTGACTACCAGCTCCTCGATGCCGGCGCGGCTGCGCAGTGCGTCTGCCAGTTCCTCCACGATGATTGCGCCGCCGCCGATCACGTCGACCCGTCCCTCATGCATCGGCCCCAGCGCCGCGCGCTCGTCGTGGCTCATGGCGAGAATGTCGTGGCACACCGGCAGGAGTTCACCAAACCCGACGCGCGACAAGTGGATCGCCGCCGGGTCATACGTCGTCATCCGTTGCGCCAGTGCCGCAAGGGTGGTCATGGTACCCGCGACGCCGACCCACGTGCGGGCCCGCTCGACCGGCACCACCCGCAGCGCCTCCCCAAGACGTTGCCGCACCACATCACGCGCGGCCGCCACTTCCACTGCCGTTGGCGGATCGGTGTGCAGGCAGCGTTCGGTCAGCCGGACGCAGCCGACATCGGCCGAGTACCCGACCTCCATCTCGCGCTCGCCCAACACCACCTCGGTGGATCCCCCGCCGAGATCCACCACGACGAAAGGCGCGGCAGCGGCGTCCAATTCGTAGACAGCGCCGTGGAAAGACAGTCTGGCTTCCTCGTCACCGCTGATCACTTCTGCCACCGCACCGGGTATTACCGCGCCGAGCACATCGGACGTCATGGCGAAGAACACGTCGCGGTTCGCGGCGTCGCGGGTCGCCGACGTCGCGACCATTCGAGCCTTCGAAACATGGTGTCGCCGAAGCAGTTCGGCATAATCGCTGAGCGCAGTTTTCGTCCGCTCGATCGCCTCCGGCGCGAACTGTCCTGTGGCGTCAACTCCCTGGCCCAGGCGCACGATGCGAGTTTCCCGGTGGACATCGCGCAATCGCCCGCCGCCGGGGCCGGCGGTCGAGCCGGTGTCGACCTGATCGGCGATCAACAGCCTGATCGAGTTGGTGCCGCAATCGATTGCGGCCACGCGATTCACGTCCATACCTCCCGATCCAATATCCCCGCCATGCCCGGCTCGGCGGCCAGCACGGCCAACGCCTCGTCGCCGAACGGATTGACGCCACGACCCGTCGCGAGCGAATGCGCGATCAGCACGTGCAGACACTTCACCCGTTCCGGCATGCCACCGCCGGAGAACGTGGTGCCCAGCGAGTCGATCGCGTCGCGCTCGGCCAGATACGACTCGTGCGCGCGCCGGTAGGCGGCGGCAAGTTGCGGGTCATCGTCGAGCCGATCGGTCATCTCCCGCATCATCCCCGATGACTCGAGCCGGCTGGCCGCCGCCGTCAGCGCCGGATGTGTCAGGTAGTACAGCGTCGGAAATGGCGTTCCGTCAGGCAATCTCGGGGTGGTCTTGACGACACCCGGCTCCCCGTTCGGGCATCGGTATGCGATCTCGAGGACGCCGCGGGGCTCGCGGCCCAACTGCCGCGCTACGGCGTCGAGATCCGTCCGGTCAACCACCGGGAGCCGGCGCACCGGGCGGGACGGGTGCCGGAGGTGCGGGCGGTCCTGGCGGCACCGCGAGCGGAATGTTGTGCGGGTCATCGGCGATCGTGTGCCACAGCGACGTGTACCACGGCTGGCCCGCCCGCTTGGCCTGCTCGGTTGTCGTGCCCGGTTCGACCGGGGCCACCGCACCGGGCGGCAGCTGTACCTGATACGGGATGTCGCCGGGTTTGACGAAGCCGAGCCGCTCGCGGGCCTGCGCCGCAATGTAAACGGGGTCGGCAAGTTTCGCCTTCTGCTCTTCCAGATCGGCGATCTGTGCGCGCAGCCTCTCCTCGCTCGCGGCCAGCTGACGCATTTCGGTGCGCTGCGCGAAATACGTACGCACCGGGCCCGCGATCGTCAGCGTCAGCACGCAGACCACCGCGGCAAGAATGGCCGCCCGCCTCGCGGCGGAGCCAAACCGCTGCTCGGACTGTTGTTCGGCTGCCTCGGCTATCGACTGACGGATCGAATCCGCGGCCGTCTGCTCTTCTGGCGCCGGTTTGGCCCGTGCCTCGGCCTTGCGGGGCTCCCGTCGCGCGGGTGCACCCGCTTGCGGACGGCCGCGCGCGGAGCCGCCAGGCTTACCCGATTTGGCTGACTTGGCCGGTCGGGAGGCCGGCGATCGCCGTTTCGGATCGGGCCGTTTCGCTTCTGGCACGGGCTATTTGGCCTTACTGTCTGCTCTTCGCGCATGCTGCTCATCGCCAGGAGCGAACCTCGGAAACGCGAGATCACCTGCATATCGCGCGGCATCGCCGAGCGTCTCCTCGATCCGCAGCAGCTGGTTGTACTTGGCCACGCGCTCGCTGCGGGCGGGTGCGCCGGTCTTGATCTGGCCGCTGCCGACCGCAACCGCGAGATCGGCGATCGTGGTGTCCTCGGTTTCACCGCTGCGGTGGCTCATCATCGTCCGGTATCCGCTGTTGTGGGCCAGCGACACCGCATCGAGAGTCTCTGTCAGAGTGCCGATTTGGTTCACCTTGACCAGCAGGGCGTTGGCCGCACCCCGCTCAATGCCTTCCTCCAGCCGTTCGGGGTTGGTGACGAACAGGTCGTCGCCGACGATCTGTACGCGGTCACCGATCGCGGTCGTCAGCGCCACCCAGCCATCCCAGTCGTCCTCCGACAGCGGATCCTCGATCGAGACAAGCGGATAGGAGTCGAGCAGCCCTGCGTAGAACTGCGTCATCTGATCCGCGCTTCGGGTCTCCTTCTCGAAGCTGTAACCCGTCCCGTCGGTGTAGAACTCGGTTGCCGCGACATCCAGCGCCAGCGCCACGTCGGTGCCTGCCTTGAGGCCCGTCGCGTCGATGGCCGACAGGATCAGGTCGAGCGCGGCCTTCGTGCCCGCCACGTCCGGGGCGAATCCGCCTTCGTCGCCCAGGCCGGTCGCCAGGCCCTGCTTCTTCAGCACGGACTTCAGCGAATGGTAGACCTCGGCTCCCCAGCGCACCGACTCCTTGAAGCTCGGCGCACCGATCGGCGCGACCATGAACTCCTGCACGTCCACACCGGTGTCGGCGTGTGCACCGCCGTTGACGATGTTCATCATCGGCACGGGCAGGACATGGGCGTTCGGCCCGCCGACGTAGCGGAACAGCGGCAACCCGGCGGACTCTGCGGCGGCCTTGGCCACCGCGAGCGACACACCGAGGATCGCGTTGGCGCCCAACCGCGACTTGCCGGGTGTGCCGTCGAGGTCGACGAGGGCCTGATCGACCAGCCGCTGGTCGTCGGCGCTCAAACCGATGACCGCGGGCGCGATCTCGTCGAGAACGGCCTCGACGGCCTTCTGCACGCCCTTGCCGCCGTAGCGCGAGCCGCCGTCGCGCAGTTCGACCGCCTCGTGCTCGCCCGTCGACGCGCCGGAAGGCACCGCCGCCCGTGCGAACGTGCCGTCTGTCAGGGCCAACTCGACCTCGACCGTCGGGTTGCCGCGGGAGTCAAGGATTTCGCGAGCTCCGACCTGCTCGATGATGGGCATCTGGCTTCTCCTTGGTCGAGTGGGATTGCGGGCTAAGGGTGAGCCTAGAACGTGCCCGTGGCAACGGTGCGATTAAAGGATCAAAGGGGGTGGTCGTCGGCGTAGGCCGTCGCCCAGTCCCGAACGGTGCGGGCGTACTGGTCGGACAGGTTGTAGGCCCGCAGCGCGTTCATCCAGCCACGAGGCGTCGCGAGATCCTTGCCGCGCCAGCACAGATAACCCGCCGCCGACAGCGCCGCGTCGTCGAAGTTGTCCGGGCTGACCTTGCCGTCGTTGTTGGCGTCGACCCCATAAAGCCGCCACGTCTCCGGGATGAACTGCATGGGCCCCATCGCCCGGTCCAGGCCGGGGTCGCCGTCGAGCTGCCCAGAATCGCTGTCGACGATCTCGAGGTTGCCCATCGTGCCGTCCAGGCGCACGCCCCTGATGAACGGCGTGACGTCGCCGTTGCGCGCGATGGTCGCGCCGCGATAGGTGCCATGGTGGCTTTCCACCATGCCGATGCCCGCGAGAGTGGGCCAGACGAGGTGGCAGTCGGGGTTTTCCACCTCGGCGACCCTGGCCGCGTATGCGTACGCCTCCAGCGCCCCGACCGGTATGCCCAGCGCCGGCGCCCGCTCGGCCGCCCACTCATGAAGCTGGTCGGCGGGTCTGCCCTTCGCGTGGGTGTCGATCGCAGGCACGGGGTCGCCCGCAGGCGGCGGGACGCCCTCGGGAATCGGCGTGCCCAGCTGCCACGAGCAGCTGGAAGCCATCAGCAGCGCTGTCGCCCCAATCACCGCGACAGCCCGCGGCCAAAGCACTGGCGACACCGGACTCCCTCAAACCCCTCTAGTTGAAATCCATCGTCCCATGGCTCGGGGAGTGCGTCGGCGGACGGCACGCAGCGCCGCCAAATAAGGGCAGGCAATCAATATTTAGGTGTGCCTACCCTCCTGCGAGTCAAACGTTGTAATGTTCACGCGTCTACTACGAGGAGGCTCAATGAAACTGCATCTCGCCTGGCCCATGTCGGTTGCGGCGGCGGCCTTGGTCCTTGCCGGTTGCTCCAGCAGCGACGCGGGCACCGAAGAGAGCAGCGCCACGAATTCCGCAGAGACCACGGCGTCGGCAGAGGCCGCAGCGCCGAGCCCGGAGCTTCAGAAGGCGGCTGACGAGTACAAGGCGTACGTCGTCGCACAGGCCGACGAGCTGGTCAAGGTCGTCAAGGTGTTCACCGACGCCGTGCGGGCAGGCGACGTGAAGGCCGCGCAGGATGCGTTCGCACCGTCGCGCCAGCCGTGGGAGCGCATCGAGCCGATCGCCGGGCTGGTCGAGGACACCGACGCCAAGACCGACTCCCGCGTCGACGATTTCGCCAACGTCGACGATCCGGCCTTCACCGGTTGGCACCGGATCGAGTACCTGCTCTTCGAGAAGAACACCACCGAAGGTGCTGCCCCGTTCGCCGACCAGCTCGACGCCGACGTCGCCAACCTGCAGAAGCAGCTGCCGAGCGTCGAGGTCAAGCCACTCGACGTCGCCAACGGCGCCGCCGAGCTCATCGAAGAGGTCTCCGAAGGCAAGCTCACCGGCGAGGAAGACCGGTACTCCAAGACCGACCTCTGGGACTTCGACGCCAACCTGCAGGGTTCGCAGGTTGCGGTCGACAAGCTGAGCGGACCGCTGAAGGAGGCCGACGCCGCCTTGCTCGGCGATATCACCGCGGGCTTCTCGCAGATCTTCGACACCATGCGGCCGCTGCGCCAGGGCGATGGCTGGGTGAACTTCTGCCCGGACAAGAGCGAGTTCCCGTCGCCGCGGTGCCCGGCGGTGACGGTGACGCCACAGGTCACCGACGCTCTCAAGGCTCAGCTGGCCGGCCTGTCGGAGAACCTCTCCCAGATTGCAGGGGCCCTGAAACTGAAGTGACCGAGCGGCCACCACGAACGGGTATTTCCCGCCGCGGGTTCGTCACCGGGGCGCTGGGTACCGGTGTCGCGGTGGGCGCGGGCGCGGCGCTGGCGGGGTGCTCGTCTGCCCAGCCGGCCGCGCCGCCGGCGCCCCAATCGGCTTTCGTGCCGTTCGAAGGGCCGCATCAGTCTGGGATCACCACACTGCCGATTCCCGAACAGGGCCTGCTGGCGACGTTCAACCTGCACGTAAAGGATCGGGCCGGGCTGAAAGCGACGCTGAGGGAGCTCACCGAGGAGATCCGCGGGCTGATGGCGGGCCAGCCGCCAGAGACGCGGGACCCGGCCTACCCGCCCGTCGACTCGGGAATTCTCGGTGACCGGCCGCCGGCCGACAACCTCTCGATCCTCGTCGGCGTCGGGGCGTCGCTGTTCGACGATCGGTTCGGCTTGGCCGACCGCAGGCCCAAGGAACTGGAAACGATGCCGTTCCTGGCCAACGACAGGCTCGACCCGAAGCTGTCCCACGGCGACATCTCGATCATCCTCGAGGCCGGGCACAACGACACCGTCCAGTTCGCGTTGCGGCAGCTGATGCGACGCACCCGCAGCGAGCTGACACTGCGGTGGATGATCGACGGCTACGCCCGCGGCATCGGTGCGGGCAAGACGTCCGAAGCCGCCACGCCGCGAAACCTGTTGGGCTTCAAGGATGGAACGGGCAACCTCGACGTGGACGACGGCGCCCTGATGGACCGCCACGTTTGGGTGCAACCCGGCGACGGTGAGCCGGAGTGGGCGGTCGGCGGCTCGTATCAGGCCGTCCGCATCATCCGGATGTTCGTCGAGTTCTGGGACCGCACGCGCCTCGCCGAACAGGAGGCGCTCATCGGCCGCAAGAAGGTCAGCGGCGCCCCGCTGGGCATGTCCGACGAATTCTCCGACCCGGACTACGCCGAGGATCCCGACGGCAAGCGAATCCCGCTGGACGCCCACATCCGGCTGGCGAATCCCCGCACCACCGAGACCGAGCAGAACCTCATCCTGCGAAGGGGTTTCAACTATTCGCGCGGCTTTGACGGCGCGGGCCGACTCGACCAGGGGCTGGCGTTCATCGCCTACCAACGCAGCCTGCAGAAGGGATTTCTGGCTGTGCAGAACAGGCTGAAGGGCGAGCCGCTCGAGGAGTACGTCATGCCGGTCGGCGGCGGCTTCTTCTTCGTACTGCCGGGGGTCACGGGTTCCGACCGGTTCCTCGGCGATCAACTCGTCGACTGACGCTGCACGGCATCAGGTTTCGATCGCCGCGCGTTCTGCGGCCTCGACGCCATTCAAGCCGGCGTCCTCGGGCGTCGGCTCGGGCACCTGCACGGGTTGGGGCTCCGGCACCTCGACGGGTCCGGGTTCGGGCACATCGACGGGAGAAGGCTCCGGGATGCGGTCCGGCGCGGGCTCGGTCTCGGCCACGCCCGGCTCCGTCGGCCAGAACGCCCGCCACTCCTCCTCGGTGATGGCCCCGAGCGACGCGGTGTCGAGTTCCTCGGGCACGTCTTCGCCGCGACGGCCGGCGGCAATCGCCCTCTCGACAGTGCGCACGGTGTCCATGAACTGCAAAACGTCGGCGCGCAAGTCGTTTTCCGCGTCACCGCACAACGACACCGCGACGCCGGTGATAGCCGCCGGGATGAGATCAGCGGGCAGGCGCGACTGGCTCACCCGGTCAATCACCTTCTGCGCCAACGCCAATGCGGGCTGGCCCGTCGGCACGTCGTCCATGGACGAGTTGCGCGACTTCGCTCTCTTTTCCATGGCCTTGCGCTCTTCCCACTGCGCGAGTTGGTCTTCGAGCGATATCGGCTCGCCCGCGAGCACCGCCGGTACGCGGTTGGCGAGCTTGCGCAGCAGCGAGTCGGCGACGTCGTCGATGGTGAACGGATGCTGTGGCGCGTCCTCGGCGATGCGGGCGTGGAACAACACCTGCAGCAGAACGTCACCGAGCTCTTCGCGAAGTTCGTCGGCGTCGCCGCCGCGCACGGCGTCGAACACCTCGTAGGTCTCCTCCAGCAGGAACCGGCGCAGCGAGTCGTGCGTCTGCTCGCTCTCCCACGGGCCCGCCGAACGCAGCTTGTCCATCATGGCGACCGCATCGACCAGCCGCTCACCGGCCTGCGCGTCGGGCGCGGCGATCAGCGTGTCACCCGCGGCCAGTCGCGCCTGCACCGCGGGATGCTCGGGATCCGACGACAGCAGCACCGGCGCATCCTCACCCTGATACGCCGGACGGGCCGACGGCAGCGACCACGGCACCTTGACCGGCATCTCTTCGGTGTACTGGACATCGCCGGCCAGGAATTCGACCGCCTCGACCGGAATCAAAGAAGGCCGGCGCGGGTCAACCAGAACGACAGTCATCGCGCTTGTCGCATACCGTTTTCGCTCCTCGCCGCCATGCCTCCGACGTTGGTTATATCAACATCTTCCTGCGGTTTTCCATTGAGGGCCAATACCAAACCGGCCACCATCCGGACGATTTCAATATCGCGTATCCGCGGCGCACCGACCCCGCTGCCCGACCGCGGAATGGGCACCTGCACCGTCGATGTCGTCGCCCGGTAATGCGCGCTCGGGTACATCCGCTTCAACCGCAGTTGCTGTGAGTCCAACAGCGTCAATGGCGACAGCCGCAGCGTGGACTCCGACGGTGCGCTGATCTCCGTGATGCCGTACTCACGCGCCAACAACCGCAACCGCGCAACCGAAACCAGGCGCTGCGCCGGTTCGGGCAGCGGGCCGTACCTGTCGACGAGTTCGTCGACGACGGCGCCGACGGCGTCTTGGTCGGCCGCCGAGGCCAGCCGACGGTAGCCCTCCAGCCGCAGCCGGTCGCTGGCGATGTAGTCAGGGGGCAGATGCGCGTCGACGGGCAGGTCGATGCGCACATCCTTCGGTTCCGGCGCGGCGGCAATGGTTTTCCCGTCCAATGATGCGGAGTACGCCGCTCGATATGCTTCTACGGCCTCGCCGACGAGCCGCACGTACAGGTCGAATCCGACACCGGCGACATGGCCGGATTGTTCGACGCCAAGCACATTGCCTGCGCCGCGGATCTCCAAGTCCTTCATCGCGACGGCCATGCCCGCGCCGAGCTCATTGTTCTGCGCGATGGTCGCCAGCCGGTCGTAGGCCGTCTCGGTCAGCGGAACTTCCGGCTGATACATGAAATACGCGTATCCGCGTTCGCGGCTGCGTCCCACCCTGCCGCGCAACTGGTGCAGCTGCGACAGCCCGAATGTGTCGGCGCGTTCGACGATCAACGTGTTGGCGTTGGAGATGTCCAGCCCGGTCTCGACGATGGTCGTGCAGACAAGGACGTCGTACTCGCGGTTCCAGAAGCCCTCGACGGTGCGTTCCAACAACTCCTCGGGCATCTGCCCGTGCGCGACGACGACGCGCGCCTCCGGCACCAGCGCCTGCAGCCGCGCGGCCGCCTCATCGATCGAGCGCACCCGGTTGTGGATGTAGAACGCCTGCCCGTCGCGCAGCAGCTCGCGGCGCAGCGCGGCGGCGATCTGCTTGTCGGAGTGCGGCCCGACGTAGGTCAGCACCGGGTAGCGCTCCTCGGGCGGGGTGAGGATCGTCGACATCTCCCGGATCCCGGCCAGGCTCATCTCCAGCGTGCGGGGGATCGGCGTGGCGCTCATCGTCAGCACGTCGACGTGGGTGCGCATCGCCTTGATGTGTTCCTTGTTCTCCACGCCGAACCGCTGCTCCTCGTCGACGACCACCAGCCCGAGGTCCTTCCAGGTGACACCCGTCTGCAGCAGGCGGTGCGTGCCGATCACGATGTCGACCGACCCGTCCTTCATGCCCTCGAGGACCGCCCGCGACTCGGCCACACTGGTGAACCGCGACAGCCCCTTCACGGTGACCGGGAATCCGGCCATCCGCTCGCCGAACGTCTGCAGGTGCTGGTCGGCCAGCAGCGTCGTCGGCACCAGCACCGCCACCTGCTTACCGTCCTGCACCGCCTTGAACGCCGCCCGCACCGCGATCTCGGTCTTGCCGTAGCCGACGTCGCCGCAGATCACCCGGTCCATCGGGACCGGCTTCTCCATGTCGCCCTTGACCTCGGTGATGGCGGTGAGCTGGTCGACGGTCTCGGTGAAGCCGAACGCGTCCTCCATCTCGGCCTGCCAGGGGGTGTCCGGTCCGAACGCGTGCCCCGGCGACGCCTGCCGCTTGGCGTACAGCGACACCAGCTCGCTGGCGATCTGGCGGACGGCGCGCCTGGCCTTGGTCTTGGTGTTGGCCCAGTCGCTGCCGCCCAGCCGGCTCAGCGTCGGCGATTCGCCGCCGACATACCGCGACAGCTGATCGAGCGAGTCCATCGGCACGAACAGCTTGTCCGACCCGCCCCCGCGCTTGCTCGACCCGTACTCCAGCACCAGGTACTCGCGCCGCGCACCGCCGACCGTGCGTTCCACCATCTCGACGAAACGGCCGATGCCGTGCTGATCGTGCACCACCAGGTCGCCCGCGGTCAGCGCGAGGGGGTCGACGACGTTGCGGCGCTTGGCGGCCAGCCGCCTGCCCTCGGGCGCGGTGGCCCGGTTTCCGGTCAGGTCGGTTTCGGTGATCACCACGAGGTTGGCTCCGGCCAGCACCGCGCCGTCGTGCAGCGGACCCTTGAGCACGCCGACGACGCCGGGCTTGGGCGTTTCGCCCGGCTCGAGCATTGCCGCTGGGGTTTCGGCGTCCGCCAGTTGCTCGACGACCCGGTGCGCCGTGCCGGTGCCCGGCGTGACGACGGCCGCCGCTCCGCCGGTGGAGACGTGTGCGCGCAGCATGGCGAATATCTCGTCGACGCCCGACTGCTGACCGCGGGCCGACGGCGACGGGCGGATGTCCAGCTCGATCGCCGACTCCTGGCTCAGCTGCGACAGCGTCCACCACGGGTGCCCGCCCGCGCGGGCCGCAGCGGCGACGTCGTCCAGGTCCAGATAGCCCGATGCGCCGAGCGACTCGATGTCGATGGGCGCATCGCCGCCGACTGCCGCCGTCGACCAGGACGCCTCGAGGAACTCGCGGCCGGTCTTGATCAGGTCGGCCGCCCGGGTGCGGACCTTCTCGGGATCGCAGATCAGCAGCGGCGTCTGCGCGGGCAGCTGGTCGCTGAGCAGGGAGAGTTCGGTGGGCCGCAGCAGCGGGAGCAGTGCCTCCATCCCGTCGACGGGGATGCCCTCGCCGAGCTTGGCCAGCATGTCGGGCACGCCGCCGTGCACCTCGTTGCCTGCCCGCGGGTGGTCTGCGGCGAGCTCGAACGCGCGGATCCGGACGTCGTCGGTCAACAGCAGTTCGCGGCACGGCATGGCGATCACCACGTCGACGTCGACATCTGGGATCGACCGTTGGTCGGCGACCGAGAACATCCGCATCTCGGAGATCTCGTCGCCCCAGAACTCGATGCGGACCGGGTGTTCGGCGGTGGGCGGGAAGAGGTCGAGGATGCCGCCGCGGACCGCGAACTCGCCTCGCTTTCCGACCATGTCGACGCGGGTGTAGGCCAGCTCGACGAGCCGGTGGATGACGGTGTCGAAGTCGGCCTCGCCACCGAGCGTCAGGGTGACGGGTTCGATGTCGACCAGGTCGGGCGCCATCGGCTGCACCAGCGAGCGCACCGTGGTGACGACCACGCGCAGCGGCGGGCCGAGCCGCTCGTCGTCGGGTTTGGCCAGCCTGCGCAGCACCATCATCCGCGCTCCGACGGTGTCCACTCCCGGCGAAAGGCGCTCGTGCGGCAGCGTCTCCCACGACGGGAACAGCGCCGCCGAGTCGCCGAAAACGCCGCGCAGCTCGGCGGTCAGGTCATCGGCCTCGCGGCCTGTCGCGGTGACCACGAGCAGCGGTCCGACGTTGGCCAGCGCGCAGGCAGCGAACAACCTCGCGCTGGCCGGGCCGACGAGCGTTAGATCGGCGGGCCTGTCGGCGGCACGGCCGATGACGTCTTGGAGACAGGGATCGCGGAGGGCCAGGTCGACGAGGCCAGCGATCGGGGTTTGGACATCGAACGGTCCCCGATGCGGTCATGATGCAATCCATCCTAGTTACTTACGAATTGGGCGCGCTGGCGTGCGCTCAGCGTCGGTGAGCGCGCCGAAATCGCTACTCCTCGAGCAGCGGCGGGTCGTTCTCCAGGTGCATGAGCCCGTTCCAGCAGAGGTTGACCAGATGCGCGGCCACCACCTCTTTCTTCGGCTCGCGCACGTCGAGCCACCACTGCGCAGTCATGGACACCGAGCCGACCAACGCCTGCGCGTAGAGCGGAGCCATATCGGGGTCGAGGCCGCGACGGGAGAAGTCGCCGGCCAGGATCGACGACACCTGGTTGACGGCGTCGTTCAACAACGTGGAGTAGGTGCCCGAGGTGATGGCGGCCGGTGAATCGCGGATGAGGATCCGGAACCCGTCGGTGCGCTCGTCGACATACGAAAGCAGGGCGAGGGTGACCCGCTCGATGCGCAGCCGCGACCGGTTGTTGGTGGTGCGGGTCAGCGACGACGTGATGCCGTCCAGCAGCGCCGACATCTCACGGTCGACGACGACCGCGTACAGGCCTTCCTTGCCGCCGAAATGCTCGTAGACGACGGGCTTGGAGACGTTGGCGCGCTGCGCGATCTCCTCGATCGAGGTGCCATCGTATCCGCGCTCAGCGAACAGCGATCTCGCGATGTCGATGAGCTGGTGACGCCGTTCGGCGCCGGTCATCCGGGCCCTGGGTGCACGCAGTTCCTTGTCCGGTACTGCCACACCTGTCAGCCTAGTTGCTTCGACTAGCATCACGAGTTGATCAGTCCGTCGTGGTGTAATCGGCAGCACCTCTGATTTTGGTTCAGATAGTTCAGGTTCGAGTCCTGGCGACGGAGCGAGGCTCGCCGAGCGACTATTCGGTACGGAGCGAGGCTCGCCGAGCGACTATCCGGTAGGAGTGGGCTCCGAGCGACCATTCAACGGAGCTTCCAATGAGGACAAGCAAATGACAGCGCACGGCCAATCCGCGGTCCTGGTGATGGCCGCCGGGGCAGGCACCCGCATGCGCTCCGACATTCCGAAGGTGCTGCACACGCTGGCGGGCCGCAGCATGCTGTCGCACGCCCTGCACTCGGTGGCCAAGGTCGCCCCGCAACATCTGGTGGTGGTGCTCGGCCATGACCGGGAGCGCATCATGCCCGCCGTGAACGAGCTGGCCGACACGCTCGGCCGCACGATCGACATTGCGGTGCAGGAGCAGCAGCTGGGCACCGGCCACGCAGTCGGCTGTGGGCTGGCCGCCCTGCCCGCCGACTTCGAGGGCACCGTCGTGGTGACCTCGGGCGACGTCCCGCTGCTGGACGCCGAAACTCTTGCCGAACTGATCGCCGCGCACAGTTCGGAGACCGCCGCGGCGACGGTGATGACCACGACGCTGCCCGACCCGACGGGCTACGGACGCGTTCTGCGCACCCAGGACCGCGAGGTCATCGCCATCGTCGAAGAGATCGACGCCACCCGGTCGCAACGGGCCATCAGCGAGGTCAATGTTGGCGTGTACGCATTCGATGTCGCGGTACTGCGCTCCGCGCTGGGCCGGCTGCGCCCACACAACGCCCAGCAGGAGCTCTACCTCACCGACGTCATCTCGATCATCCGGCAGGACGACCGGATCGTGCGCGCCAAACACGTCGAGGACGCCGCGCTGGTGGCAGGCATCAACGATCGCGTGCAGCTGTCCGAGCTGGCCGCCGAGCTGAACCGCCGCATCGTGGCCGCCCATCAGCGCGCCGGCGTTACGGTCGTCGACCCCGCTTCGACGTGGATCGACATCGACGCGAGCGTCGGCCGCGACACCGTGATCCAGCCCGGCACTCAGCTGCTTGGCGCCACGCGCATCGGCGGCCGCTGCGAGATCGGCCCCGACACCACCTTGACCGACGTCACCGTCGGCGAGGCAGCGACGGTGGTCCGCACCCACGGCTCGGCGTCGGTCATCGGCGACGGCGCCACCGTGGGCCCGTTCACCTATCTGCGGCCCGGCACCGTGCTGGGGGACGTCGGCAAGCTCGGTGCCTTTGTCGAGACCAAGAACGCCACGTTGGGCACCGGCACCAAGGTGCCGCACCTGACCTACGTCGGCGACGCGGATATCGGCGAGCACAGCAATATCGGCGCATCGAGCGTCTTCGTGAACTACGACGGCGAGACCAAGCGCCGCACCACGATCGGGTCGCACGTGCGCACGGGCTCCGACACCATGTTCGTCGCTCCCGTCACCGTCGGCGACGGCGCGTACACCGGAGCGGGCACCGTCGTGCGTGACGACGTGCCGCCGGGCGCGCTGGCGGTGTCAGCGGGCCCGCAGCGCAACATCGAGGGCTGGGTCGAACGCAAGCGGCCAGGCTCGAAAGCCGCCGAGGCGGCCCGGGCGGCCCGGGAGCCCAACGAGACCAGCGAAGCCGCGAACCCCGAGGACGACCGGACGACATGAGCCGGTCGGTTTTCGTTCTTGTTCTGGCAACCCGGCCACCGGCGACTCGCGGAGATACGTACCATTAGGCCGATATCGATCCCCGAACGGCGAGGGCACACTGTGGGCACCGAGTGGACCGACAACCGCAAGAATTTGATGCTGTTCTCCGGTCGCGCGCACCCGGAACTGGCCGAACAGGTCGCCAAGGAGCTCGACGTCCCGGTCACCGCGCAGACCGCCCGCGACTTCGCCAACGGCGAGATCTTCGTCCGCTTCGACGAGTCGGTCCGCGGGTGTGACGCGTTCGTCCTGCAGAGCCACCCGTGGCCGTTGAACCAGTGGCTGATGGAACAGCTGATCATGATCGATGCGCTCAAGCGCGGCAGCGCCAAGCGGATCACCGCGATCCTCCCGTTCTATCCGTACGCACGTCAGGACAAGAAGCACCGCGGCCGCGAGCCGATCTCGGCGCGGCTGGTCGCCGACCTGCTGAAGACGGCGGGCGCCAACCGAATCCTCACCGTCGACCTGCACACCGATCAGATCCAGGGCTTCTTCGATGGCCCGGTCGACCACATGCGGGCGCAGAGCCTGCTAACGGGCCACATCGCCGAGAATTACCACGACCACGACATGGTCGTGGTGTCGCCGGACTCCGGTCGTGTCCGCGTCGCCGAGAAGTGGGCCGACGCCCTCGGCGGCGTACCGCTGGCCTTCATCCACAAGACCCGCGACCCACTGGTGCCCAACCAGGTGAAGTCGAACCGCGTGGTCGGCGACGTGCGGGGCAAGACCTGCATCCTGACCGACGACATGATCGACACCGGCGGCACCATCGCCGGCGCGGTCAAGCTGCTGCATGAGGACGGCGCCAAGGACGTCATCATCGCCGCGACGCACGGCGTGTTGTCCGATCCCGCCCCGCAGCGGCTGGCCGAATGCGGCGCCCGCGAGGTGATCGTCACCAACACCCTGCCGATCGGCGAGGACAAGCATTTTCCGCAGCTGACCGTCCTTTCCATCGCGCCGCTGCTGGCCAGCACCATCCGTGCGGTGTTCGAAAATGGTTCGGTGACAGGGCTTTTCGACGGGTCGGCATAAGTGACCGAATCCGTCATCTATCACAACCCTCGCTGCACGACCTCGCGTAAGACGCTGGAGTTGTTGCGGGACAACGGCATTGAGCCGACGGTAATCCAGTACCTGAAGACGCCGCCGTCGCGCGCCGAGCTCGTGAAGCTGATCGATGATGCGGGCATCGACGTGCGCACCGCGGTGCGCACGCGTGAACCGCTCTACGCCGAGCTCAACCTTGCCGACGCCGACGACGACGAACTGCTCGACGCGATGGCCGAGCATCCCATCCTGATCGAGCGGCCGTTCGTCGTCACCCCGCGAGGCACCCGGCTGGCCAGGCCGCTGGACTCGGTTCGCGAGATTCTGTGATTCGTCACCGCCGTGCGGCGACGCTCGCGTTGCTGGCCATCGCCGTTGCGGGCTGCGGCGCGCAATCGCCTGACTACACGTCGCTGCTGACCACCACATCGAGCGCCAAGCCGACCCAGACCGAAACACCGGTGCCGATATCGCAATACCTGGAAACCGCGGGCGTCGTCGGACAACCCGTCGCCCCCGAAAAGCTGACCGACCTGACGGTGACGATGCCCAGCCCGAAAGGCTGGACGCAGTACAGCAATCCGAGCTTCGCGCCCGGGACCCGAGTGATCGCCAAGGGCGACACCTACCCGACCGCGATGTTGATGGTGTTCCAGCTCAGCGGCAGCGACTTCGATGCGAAGAAGGCCATCGAGCACGGCAACGCCGACGCCAAGCTCTCGGAGAACTTCAAGCAGCTCGACGCTTCCATGAACGACTTCAAGGGATTCCCGTCGTCGATGATCGAGGGCAGCTACGACCTCAACGGCAAGCGGATGCACTCCTACAACCGGGTCGTCATCGCCACCGGCTCCCCGCCCGCCAACCAGCGCTACCTGGTTCAGTTCACGGTCACCGGCTACGCCGACAAGGCGCAGGCAGAAGCACCCGACATCGAGGCGCTCATCGCCGGGTTCAACGTCGCCAAGAAGTAGTCGGTGCCCCGCCGCTAAGCTGACGTCCATGAGTGGATGGACCGCCGCCGACCTGCCCTCCTTCGCCGGACGCACCGTCATCGTCACCGGTGCCAACAGTGGCCTCGGCGAGGTCACCGCGCGTGAGCTGGCACGTGTGGGGGCCAAGGTGATCTTGGCCGTCCGCAACACCGAAAAGGGCGACGCGGCGGCGTCGGGCATGACCGGTGACGTCGAGGTGCGCAGGCTCGACCTGCAGGACCTGGCGTCGGTGCGGGCATTCGCCGACGGCGTGGACGCCGTCGATGTGCTCGTCAACAACGCGGGCATCATGGCCGTGCCGTACGCGCAGACCGTCGACGGGTTCGAGAGCCAGATCGGCACCAACCATCTCGGCCACTTCGCGTTGACCAACCTGCTGCTGCCCAAGATCAGCGACCGCGTGGTCACGGTGTCGTCGGGGATGCACCTGATCGGCTACGTCAGCCTGAAGGATCTCAACTGGAAGTCGCGGCCGTACTTGGCGTGGCCGGCGTACGGCCAGTCAAAGCTGGCGAACCTGCTGTTCACCAGCGAACTGCAGCGCCGGCTCAGCGCTGCCGGGTCGGCGATCAAGGCGCATGCCGCGCATCCGGGATATTCGGCGACCAACCTGCAGGGCCACAGCGGCAACCCGGTCGGCGAGCGGGTCGCCAAGGGACTCAACCGAGTGGCGACCGACGCCGACTTCGGCGCCAGGCAGACGCTGTATGCGGTGTCCCAGGATCTGCCCGGCGACACCTTCGTCGGCCCGCGGTTCGCGATGTGGGGACCGACCGGGCCCGCGCCGCGCAGCCCGCTGGCCCGCGACACCAAGAAGGCCGCCGGCCTGTGGGAGCTGTCCGAGCAGCTCACAGGGACCAAATTCGCACATTGAGGCATTGATCGGATAGCCTGTTCGGGCGTCACGGCGAGGGTGGCATGTGCCACCGTTATCGACGGGAACACGCATTGCGTAGTTGCGACCCTGCCGCGGACGTGAAAACACCGGCATAGAGGAGCAACACCCACATGGCCAAGAACGCGGCCCCCCAACAGAACAACCTGACCGCCGTCGTGCGCACCGAGACCGGCAAGGGTGCGTCGCGTCGTGCGCGTCGCACCGGCCATGTTCCCGCCGTGCTCTACGGCCACGGCGCCGATCCGCAGCATCTGCTGCTGCCCGGCCATGAGTTCTCCGCGGTGCTGCGGCATTCCGGCACCAACGCCGTGCTGACCCTCGACATCGACGGCAAGGAGCAGCTGGCGCTGACCAAGGCGCTCGACATCCACCCGATCAAGCGCAACATTCAGCACGCCGACCTGCTCGTGGTGCGCCGCGGCGAAAAGGTGACCGTCGAGGTCAACGTCGTCGTCGAGGGTGAGGCGGCTCACGGCACACTGGTCACTCAGGACACCAACACCATCGAGATCGAGGCCGACGCGCTGTCGATCCCGCAGCAGCTGACCGTCTCGGTCGAGGGCGCCGAGATCGGCACGCAGTTCACCGCGGGCTCGATCGAGTTGCCGTCCGGCGTCTCACTCGTGTCGGATCCCGAGACGCTCGTCGTCAACGTCGTCGCCGCCCCGACCGCCGAGGACCTCGAGGCGGAAGGCGCGGGCGAGGTCGGCGAGGGCGAGGCCGAAGCGCCTGCCGAGGGCGAGGAGGATGCCGAGGGCGGCGGCGAGGCGCCCGCCGAAGAATCCGCCGAATAATTTCCTACTCCTCGCGTGCGCGGTATATCGACGCCCTCTCACAACATGACCGAGCCCCATCTGGTGGTGGGCCTGGGCAATCCCGGGCCCAACTACGCCACGACGCGGCACAACCTCGGCTTCATGGTCGCCGACATACTCGCCGACCGCATGGGCGAGAAGTTCAAGGTGCACAAGAAGTCCGGCGCGGAGGTCGTCACCGGCAGGCTTGCCGGCCGGCCGGTGGTTCTCGCCAAACCGCGCGTGTACATGAACGAATCGGGCCGTCAGGTCGGGCCGCTGGCGAAGTTCTACTCCGTGTCGCCCGCCGATATCGTGGTCGTGCATGACGAACTCGACATCGACTTCGGCCGGATCCGGCTGAAGTTCGGCGGAGGCGTTGCGGGCCACAACGGTCTGCGTTCGGTCGCATCGGCGTTGGGCACCAACGACTTCCAACGGGTGCGCATCGGTATCGGCCGTCCGCCGGGGCAGAAGTCGGGGGCCTCGTTCGTGCTGGAGAACTTCAACAAGGCCGAACGGCCAGAGGTTCCGGTGATCTGCGAACAGGCCGCCGACGCAACCGAATTGCTGATCGCCCAAGGCCTCGAGCCGGCCCAGAACACCGTCCACGGCTGGGGGTAGTTTCCCTGCACCGCGAGCGTGCATGTCTGTACAGCGACACGCCGCATTTCACCGACAGTCTGCGCGCGCTCGCGGTTGACGAGCGTGCGCAAAATGCCGCTGTGCAACGCTAAGAACCCGCTCGCCGCCGACAGCAGCCGTCACGAGCGTGCGCAAAATGTCGCATTAAGGCGGCGTGTCGTGTGCAGACCCGCACGCTCGCGGTGAAAAGGACTAGGTGACCAGCGAGACGGAGTTCGCGCGGCGCAGCTTGCCCGACGGCGTCTTCGGGATGGTTCCCGGTCCGAGCACGACGACGTTGCGTGGCCGCACGTCGACCTCGGCGACGACCTCGTGGGCGACTTGATGCTCGATGCGACGCACTTCGACCGGGTCCTGCCAGGCGTTGCACTCCACCGCGACGGCGAAGGACTCGCGGGAGTGCCCGGCATCCAGCCGAACGGCGACGGCACAGCCGGGGCGCACGCCCTCGACGCGCCCCGCGGCGCGCTCGATGTCGGTCGGGTAGATGTTGCGGCCGGCCATGATGATGACGTCCTTCACGCGGCCGCAGACGACGACGTGGCCCTCGTCGGTGATGTAGCCGAGGTCGCCGGTGTCGTACCAGCCTTGCTCGTCCTGCGCCGGGATGAAGCCGCCCATGGTGATGTAGCCGGGCGTGACGGGTTCGCCGCGCAACTCGATGATGCCGACGCCGCGCGTGGGCATCACATTGCCCTGCTCGTCGATGATCCGCGCCTCGAGCCCCTCGAGCAACGGGCCGAGGGTGGCCAGCCTGCGGGTGTTGCCCTTCGTCGCGGGCACCGCCCGCCGCAGAGCGGCCATCAGATCGGCGTCGACCTCGTCGACCACGAGGCCCGCGTTGCACTCGGAGAACGACACCGCCAGCGTCGTCTCGGCCATGCCGTAGGCAGGCAGGATCGCCGACGGCGCGAGGTTGAACGGCTTACCCGCGTCGAGCAGGTCCTCCACGTCGGCGGGTTCGACGGGCTCGGCGCCCGACAGCGCGAAGCGCAGCGTGGACAGGTCGAACTCGCCGGGCTCCGCCTGGCGCCGCAGCCGCTTGGCGAGCAGGGCGTAGGCGAAGTTCGGCGCCGCGGTCATCGTGCCCTTGTACTTGTCGATCAACCGGGCCCACAGCAGCGTGTCGCGCAGGAAGTCCATCGGCGTGACCTTGACCAGCTCGGCGCCGAAGTACATCGGGATGGTCAGGAAGCCGACCATGCCCATGTCGTGGAAGCAGGGCAACCAGCTGACCATGACGTCCTTGTCGACGTCGTACTGGGCGCCGATGAACATCGCCTCGGCGTTGGAGTGGATGTTGCGGTGCGTGATCTGCACAGCCTTGGGTGACCCAGTCGAGCCGCTTGTCAATTGCATGAGGGCCAGGTCGTCCTCGCCGACCTCGATGGGCTCGACCGGGTCCGACGCAAGCAGGTCCGCGATGGTCAGCACCTTGATGCCCTGCTCCTCGAGCACGGGCACCGCGACCATGAACGGCTCGGAGACGATGACGGCCTTGGCCTCGATCATCTGGACGACGTTCATCGTGTCCTCGGCCCAGACCACGAGGTCGGTGCGTGGGGTGGGCTGGTGAAGCATCGTCAGGCTGGCGCCGCGCATCCAGAGGCCCTGGGCGGTCGGCGCGATCTCGACGGGGAAGCCGGCCAGCACGCCGACGGCGTCGCCGTGGCCGATGCCCGCGGCGGCGAGTCCGCCCGCGATCCGGCTGGCCCTCTCGTGAACCTCGCCCCAGGTATGACGGACGGGTTCGTGCGGTTCACCGGTGACCATGCCCGTAGTTGCGTTACGGGCGTTGCGGTACATCTTCTCGGTGAATCTGCTCACGACAGCCTCCTCGGGTCCACCGCAAATGCCAAGGTGTAATGCTCCGCCTGCTCATAGGCGTTTAGGCGTAGGCACGCACACATTTGGGGCGCGGTTATGTCTCGATTCGGTGATGCGCTAGGGCGGGACGACCGCCCACCGGATTTCCCGGCGGCGGCAGCATTTGCGTCCGTGGCTTGACCGTTAGTTTTCACCGCCGATCATCTTAGGCAACTCTTAAGTAACTGCCAAACTGACGCAGTAATTGAGGCTCGTATCACATCTGCGACTGGTGTCCGATTCACGCCTACGGCGTGGCTGGCGCCGGGACCACTCGGGCACCCTGCACCGGACCACTGGCCACCCGTACCGTGCGGCATACCCCGGCTCCGGCCAGCTCGGCGCCGACGTCGACGGCCGACGTGGACGAGCTGCACAGAAACGCACAGGTCGGGCCGGATCCAGACACGATTCCGGCCAGCGCACCGGCCTCGACACCGGCCCGCAGCGTCCTGCGCAGACCCGGGTCGAGGCTCAGCGACGCGGGCTGCAGGTCATTGCCCAGCAGAGGCGCGAGGGTGGCGGGGTCGCCGGAGGCCAGGGCGGCGAGCAGGGGCTCGGGTTCCTCCAGCGGCGGCGGCAGGCTCCGGTCGTCCGACTCGCGCAGCCGATCGATCTCGGCGAATACAGCCGGCGTGGACAGGCCGCCGTCGGCGAACGCCAGCACCCAGTGGAACGTGTTCCTGGCCAGCACGGTGGCCAGTTCCTCACCGCGGCCCGTGCCCAGCGCCGTGCCACCATGCAGCGCGAACGGCACATCGCTGCCCAGGCGGGCGGCCAGTGCGTGCAGATCGCGGCGGGGCACACCGAGCTCCCACAACGAGTTCATCGCGACAAGGACCGCAGCGGCGTCGGCGCTGCCGCCCGCCATCCCGCCCGCAACCGGGATCGACTTCTCGATGGTGATCGCCACGTCAGGAGCCCGGCCGACGTGCTCGGCCATCAGCTCGGCGGCCCGCCACGCGAGGTTCCCTTCGTCGGTGGGCAGCGACCCGACACCCTCCCCCGCCAGCTCCAGCGACAGCACGTCGGCGTTGCGGACGGTGACCTCGTCGAGCAGCGAAACGGCGTGAAAAACGGTCGTCAGCTCGTGATAGCCGTCGTCGCGGCGGTCGCCGACGGCCAGATACAGGTTGACCTTGCCCGGCACCCGCACGGTGACCGACCCGGTGGGAACCCACTCGGAGGCGGTGCTGCCGTTGGACACGGCACGACATTAGCGCCGACACGCCGCGAACAAGTAGTCATGCGGTGAGAAAAAGGCCGCCGGACGCCGGTCTTAGGCTGGAATCGTGCTTCCCGTCGGCGAGGAGTTCGAAGGATACGTCGTCGACATCACCCTGGGCCGGGGCGGATACGCCACCGTGTATCGGGCGCACACCGCCGCGATTCCGAATCGTCTTGTGGCGCTGAAGGTTCTCGACGAGTACCACCGAAGCGAGGATCAAACCACCCGGCTGCGAAGAGAATTCGAGTTCGCGCACCGGCTGGACGATCCCCATGTCATCACCGTCTACCAGCACGGCCACGGCTGGTTCACCATGGAGCTGGTCGACGGCGGCACAGCGTCTGTCCTGACCGAGCAGAAGGACAAGCTGGCCGCGCTCACGCAAATCGCCAACGCGCTGGACTACATCCATCATTGCGGGATCGTGCACTGCGACGTGAAACCGTCGAACATCCTTGTCTCGCAGGACTTCTCACGAGCGGTACTGATCGACTTCGGTATCGCGTACGCGGTCGCGGAAACCGTGGGTTGGCACGCGACACACATCGAGGCGTCGCTGCCGTACACGGCGCCGGAACTGCTGCGCGGTAGGCCGCCGTCGGCCCTCACCGATCAATACGCGCTGGCGTGCACGGCCGTCGAGCTGCTGCTCGGAGCGTCCCCTTATTCGGGCGCCAACACCTGGATGGCACTCGTCGACGCTCATCTGAACCGGCCGGTGCCGAGCTACTCGCACAAGATCGCATGGGTGCCACGCCTTTTCGACTCGTGGCTGCACAGGGCGTTGGCGAAGATCCCGGAGAGCCGATACGACTCATGCGCAGAGCTCGTCGAGCAACTCCGCCGCGTGTTGAACTAGCGGCTACGGCGACTCGACCGGCTGGATCACCCTGTTCGCCTGTGGGTCCCAGACTCCCGAGCGCTCCAGCAGTCGCACAAAGTCGGCGATGGAGAGGGTCTCACCGCGTCGCGACGGGTCGATGCTGGCGGCCAGCAGCCGTCGCGCCGATTCGTTGCCGCCGCCCGCCCACTCGGCGAATGCGTTGCGAGAGGTCTTGCGGCGCTGGGCGAAGGCGACGTCGATCAGGTTGAACACCTGCTCGCGGAAGCCGGCGTCGGTCGGCCACGGCGAGGTCTCGTACCTGTCGAGGCGGACCAACCCCGAGTACACCCGAGGGATGGGCCAGAACACCGTGGGCGACACCATGCCGTGCCTGCGCACCTTGCCGTAGAACCTGATCTTGGCGCTCGGCACGCCGTAGTCCTTGCCGCCGGGCTCGGCGGCCAGCCGCTCGGCGACCTCGGCCTGCACCATCACCATGACCGTGCGGATGGTCGGGAAGTCGGCAAGCAGGTGCAGCAGGGCGGGAACGGCGACGTTGTACGGCAGGTTCGCGACCAGCGCGGTCGGCTGCTCGGGCAGGTCGCCAGGCTGCAACTTGAGGACGTCCTGGTTCAGCACGGAAAGCCTGTTGATCTCGCTGTGCGAGTGTTCCGCGACGGTGTGCGGCAGCTGGCCGGCCAGCACCGGGTCGATCTCAACGGCGGTGATCCGGGCGCCGCGATCCAGCAGCGCAAGTGTCAGTGACCCGAGTCCGGGCCCGATTTCCAGAACATGGTCCTGGCGGTTGATTCCGGATGCGGAAACCACCCGGCGCACGGTGTTGGCGTCGTGGACGAAACTCTGGCCGAAGGACTTACGCGGCCGAAAATCGAGCTCCTTGGCGAGGTGCCGAATTTCGGTCCGGCCCAGCAGTCTGATAGTCAGGACGCACCCACTCTCCCACTACATACGGGCCACGCACCCCAACCTTGACGGGCCCGAGTGACATCAGCAATCGCGATCTGTTCTTCCCGTGTTGCCAAATCTGCCCTCGTAGCATACCTCAAACCGCCGTTTCGCTCCCAGGTGCTTTGATCAAATTGCACACCGCCGAAGAATCCGTTGCCGGTGTTGATCGCCCAGTTGCCACCCGCTTCACATCGGGCGAGCGCATCCCACGTGGCGCCATTGCTCACGGGAGGCACTTCGGTCCCCGGCTTGGCGCCCACCTTCAATACCCCATCGACGGCCGGCGCAACGATGACATTGGCTACTGGGAGCCTGCCGGTTTCTGTCCCGTTGACCTTGGCGATGGCAAACGTTACGTCTTGAAGCCCCGGCGTTCCGGGGTTTTCCACGACCTGCCGGCTGATGTTCATCGTCGGGTCCTCGACACGCTTGTTATTCGGCGCCAACGGTACCCGCTGGGTGATCTTCTCGATCCGGACGCGCGTGACCTGGATCTGCATTCCCTCGACGACCGGCGACGAGGCGGGCGGCACCACCGTGTCGCTCTGCTCCAGCCGAGCGCCTGCGGCGGCCAGCAGTGCCGCGACGTTCGGCGCGGCAAGGCGCACGGACGTCACGGCCCCGCCGTCGTTGATCTGCACGTTCTTGGGGCTGACCACCGGCAACGACATGCCGCCGAGCGGCACGCGGCTGCCACGAGACGCCGCGGCGGGCGCCTTGTCGGTCATCGACAGCTGCGCCAGGGCCTCGTCGACGGTGGACGCGGTCGTCCACACCTCGCGGCTGCCCTGGCCGTCCTCCGAGATCTGCAGGGGCCGGCTGTGGCGCAGCACGATCGTGTCCGATTGGTGCACCGGCTGGTCGCCTGCGGGGTAGAGATCGTCGCGGTCGCCAACGTCGTAGCCGTTCTCCGTGACGACGTCAATGACGCTCGATTTCATCGTCGCCACGGTCATTTCGGTGCCGTCGACGGTCAGGTTCACGGTCTTGTGGGCGCTGACAGCGAAGCCGCCAGCAAACGTGAGCGCCAGCAACATGACGAAGACGACCGCCCGCATATGGGGCGATCGTGACTCGTGAAGCCTATTCAATGCATTCAAATCAGTGTTAATCCCATAACTCGGACCCCGGTTGCAGCATTGCCCCCGCCATTGATCACAAGACGGTAACGAACCGGCGTAGCAACGGCAACTCCGTGCCGTTCACGGTGAGCTCACTTCAGAAGCCGTACACCCGGCCTGCGGTCGCCGACGTCTCCAGGGCCACGTCGGGTGCGGGCCGGTCCACAATACCTGCCAGCGCACGCACGGTGTACGGCAGGCAGTACGGCTCGTTGGGCGCGCCGCGGTAGGGATGCGGCGTCAGAAACGGCGCATCGGTCTCGACGAGCAGCTGCCCGGGCGGGATGAGCGCGGCCGCCTCGTGCAGCGCGCGGGCGTTGCGGAAGCTGACGGTGCCCGACAGGCTCAGCACCCATCCCGCATCGACACACGTCCGCGCCATCTCGGCGTCCGACGAGAAGCAGTGGAAGATCACCGTCGGCGGCGCACCCTCGGCCCGCAGCACATCGAGCACGTCGGCGTCGGCATCGCGGTTGTGGATCATCAGCGGCTTTCCGGTCCGCTTGGCCAGGTCGATGTGCCAGGCGAACGCGTCGCGCTGTTCGCCCGGCGTTGCGCAGCCGTCGAGCCGGCCGGGCCAGTAGTTGTCCATGCCGGTCTCCCCGATCGCCACCACCCGGGGATGATCCGCCAGCCGCTCGATGACGGTCTTCGCCTCGTCGGTGAGCGCGTTGGCCCGCGTCGGGTGAAGCGCCACGGCGGCATACACGCGCGGGTCCCAGTCGGCGGCCTCGGTGACCCAGCGGGCCGAGTCCAGGTCGTCGGCGATGGTGACGACGGCCTGCACGCCGACGGCCGCGGCGCGGTCCATGATGGCGCGCACATCGTCGGTGCTGTCGGCCCCGCAGGCGTCGAGGTGGGTATGGGAGTCGACGAGTGGGCTCAACGGCTCCGGGGGCGGCGGCGCCGGACGGGTACTGCTCACTGCCACACCATAAGGTGAGAGGAAATGAGCACCGCCATCCCCGGCGCGAGGACGCGCACCCCAGGGACTCCCTACTACATAACGACGGCGATCGCCTACCCCAACGGCGATCCGCACGTCGGCCACGCCTACGAATACATCGCGACGGATGCGATCGCGAGGTTCAAGCGGCTGGACGGGTACGACGTGCGTTACCTCACCGGCACCGACGTCCACGGTCTGAAGATGGCGGAGACGGCGGCGGCGCAGGGAGTTCCGACCGCGGAGTTCGCGCGGCGCAACTCCGATGTGTTCCAGCGGCTGCAGGACAAGCTGAACATCTCCTACGACCGCTTCATCCGCACCTCCGACGCCGACCACTATGAGGCGTCCAAGGAGATCTGGCGCCGGATGAACGAGGCGGGCGACATCTACCTCGACGCGTACAAGGGTTGGTACTCGATTCGCGACGAACGCTTCTTCACCGAGGGTGAGACGACCGTCGGCGCCGACGGCGTCCGCATCGCGACCGAGACCGGCGCGCCGGTGACCTGGACGGAGGAGCAGACGTACTTCTTCCGGTTGTCCGACTACGCCGACAAACTGCTCGCCCACTACGAGGCCCATCCCGAGTTCATCGGGCCCGACGTCCGCCGTAACGAGGTCGTCAGCTTCGTCTCCGGCGGGCTGCGCGACCTGTCGATATCCCGCACGACGTTCGACTGGGGCGTTCCCGTCCCCGAGCATCCCGATCACGTGATGTACGTGTGGGTCGACGCGCTGACCAACTATCTGACCGGCGTCGGCTTCCCCGATACGTCCTCGGAGTTGTTCACCCGGTTCTGGCCCGCCGACCTGCACATGGTCGGCAAGGACATCATCCGGTTCCACACCGTGTACTGGCCCGCGTTTTTGATGTCAGCGGGAATCGAGTTGCCGGACAAGGTGTTTGTCCACGGCTTCGTCCTCAACCGCGGCGAGAAGATGAGCAAGTCGGTCGGCAACGTCGTCGACCCGGTGAACCTCGTCGACACGTTCGGCGTCGACCAGGTGCGCTACTTCTTCCTCCGCGAGGTGCCGTTCGGGCAGGACGGCAGCTACAGCGAGGACGCGATCATCAACCGCATCAACGCCGACCTCGCCAACGAGCTGGGCAACCTAGCGCAGCGGTCGCTGTCGATGGTGGCCAAAAACCTCGACGGAATCGTCCCCGAGCCGGGCGAATTCAGCGACGACGACCGCGCCCTGCTGGCACGCGCAGGCGATGCGTTGTTGTCAACCGTGCGTGCGCACTTCGACGTGCCCGCGATGCACCTCGCGCTGGAGGCCATCTGGTTGATGCTCGGCGAGGCCAACCGCTACTTCTCGGCGCAGGAGCCGTGGGTGCTGCGCAAGTCGGAGGCCGAGGCGGACCAGCAGCGGTTCCGCACAGTGCTGTACACGACGATGGAGGTGGTGCGCGTCGCCGCGATGCTGGTTCAGCCGGTGATGCCGGGGTCGGCCGCCTCGTTGCTTGACCTGCTCGGTCAGCCTGCGGACCAGCGGGATTTCGCCGCGATCGGCACCCGGCTGGCGCCGGGCACCACGCTGCCCACCCCGGTCGGGGTCTTCCCGCGCTATCAGGTGGGGTGACGCGCGTCACGTCTTGTCACGTCTCGCGGCTCGGCGGTGTCTCGAGGGCATCACCAAGAGAACACCGCGCACGCGAGGAGCGAAAATGACAAGAGACACCATGAAGAACAACCGCACACACGTCGTTGTCATCGGCGGCGGATACGCAGGCACGCTGGCGGCCAACCATCTGCGGTTGCGCAGCGACGTCGACGTCACCCTGGTCAACCCGCGGCCACAGTTCGTCGAGCGAATCCGGCTGCACCAGCTCGTCGCGGGCAATCACCAGGCAACCGCCGACTACGGGTCGCTGCTTGGCGAAGGCATCCAGCTGGTCGTCGACAGCGCCAGCAGGATCAACACCACCGCACAGACCGTTGAATTCGCATCGGGCCGCAGGCCGGTGCACTACGACTACGTCATCTACGCGGTCGGCAGTACCGGGGCGGCCCCCGCGTCTATCCCGGGCGCCGCCGAATTCGCCCATCCCATAGGGGAACTCGAATACGCCGAATGGCTTCGCGACAGCCTCGACCAGCTGCACCCCGACGCACCGGTGACAGTGGTCGGCGCGGGCCTGACCGGTATCGAGACGGCCTCCGAGCTCGCCGAGCAGGGCCGCAAGGTCACGCTCGTCTGCGGCGGCCAGCTTGCTCCGTCGCTGTCGGATGCCGGACGTCGGTCGATCGCCAAGTGGTTCGCCAAACGCGGCGTCACGGTGCTCGAGGACGACGTCGTGATCGAGGTCCGTCGGGACGCGGTCGTCTTCGCCGACGGAGCGGTTCGACCCAGCGCGATAACCATCTGGACGGCGGGCTTCGGCGTGCCGGAGCTCGCCGCCGACAGCGGGCTGCGCACTGACGCGCTGGGCAGGCTGCTCACCGACGAGACGCTGACCAGCATCGACGACGTGCGGATCGTGGCCGCGGGTGACTGCGCCGCGCCGTCGGGCCGGCCGTTGCGGATGAGCTGCCAGGCCGCAGGCCCGCTCGGTACGCAGGCTGCCGAGACGGTGCTCAGCCGCATCGCCGGAGAGACACCGGATGTCATCGAGCCCAAGTTCGTCGCGCAGTGCGTGAGCCTGGGCCGGCACGCCGGCACACTGCAGTTCACCCATGAAGACGACGCGCCAGCGAGGTTCTACCTCCGCGGTCGCGTGGCCGCTTCGGTGAAGGAAGCGATCTGCAAGGGCACGCTGTGGGGCCTGCGCCGGGAGGCACGCAAGCCCGGTTCGGCGTTCCTCTTCAAGGGCACCAAGCGCGGCGACGAGACCGCAATCGAGCCTCAGGTGGTCGCGAACCCGTGACAAGCGAGGAACATGCCGAAAGGTTTACGCATCTACGGCCGCTGCTGTTCACGATCGTTTACGAGATCCTCGGCAGCGCGACCGAATCCGACGACGTGCTGCAGGACAGTTATCTGCGGTGGGCCGAGGTCGACCTTGCGAAGGTGCGGGACACCAAATCGTATCTGGCACAACTGGTGACGCGGCAGGCGCTCAACGCGTTGCGAGCGGGCGCCCGCCGTCGCGAAGAGTACATCGGGCCGTGGCTACCTGAGCCGCTGCTGCTCGACGATCGGGATGCGTCGACGGATGTCGTTCTCGCCGAGTCGGTTTCAATGGCCATGCTCGTGCTTCTCGAGACGCTGCGCCCCGATGAGCGTGCGGTGTTTGTGCTGCGCGAGGTCTTCGCGTTCGACTACGACGAAATTGCAGGAGCCGTCGGCAAATCGGTGGCCAACGTGCGCCAGGTCGCACACCGTGCGCGCGAACACGTACAGGCGCGGCGCAAGCGCTTCGAACCCGCCGACTCCGCGATGACGGCTGAGCTGACCGAACAATTCATGTCGGCCGCATCGACGGGTGACGTGGACGGCCTGATGGCGCTGCTGGCGCCGGATGCCACCTGGACGGCCGACAGTGGCGGCAAGGCAACGGCGGCCCGCAGGCCAATCGTCGGCGCAAAGAAGGTCGCGGGCATCCTCACCGCGCTCTTCCGTGTCGCGGCGGAGCGGATGCCCGACGTCCGGTTCGAGACTGCCGTCTACAACAGCTCACCCGCGATGGTGGTGTACAACGGCGACCAGTTGGAGGGCGTCTTCCTCATCGAGATCATCGACGGCAAGATCACCCACTTCTATGCGATGCGCAACCCGGACAAGTTGTTGGGGATTGCGGTCCCAAGAGAGATCGCCCGCGACGTCTGACAAGCTGAGCCGGTGCGGATCGACCGGCTCGGCGACCTGGGCAGCGCCCCAGCGGTGCTGCGCGCTATCGCCGCGGCCGCGGACCGGCGTGGGCTGGCACCGCCTGCCGCGTTGATCGGCGAATGGTTCGGCTCGGGCGCCGTCATCGCACCGTCGTTGACCGTGTCTCCGATTGCGGTGGACGAAGTGTTCGACGTGCCCACAGCCGCCGCCGATTCCGGCGCAATTGGTGGCGGCTGGTTCGGGTATCTGTCGTATCCGGATGCCGCCTCCGACGGACGACCCGGACGCATCCCCGAAGCGGCGGGCGGCTGGACCGACTGCGTGCTACGCCAGGACGGTGACGGGCACTGGTGGTACGAAAGCCTCTCCGCCGCAGCCCTTTCGGAATGGGTCGCCGAAGCGGTGCGAAAACCGTTGCCGCCGCGCGACTTCCACCTCGCCTGGGGCCCCGCCGATCGGGCCACTCACCGTCGCGGCGTGCTCGAATGTCTCGAGGCCATCGCCGCGGGCGAGATCTACCAGGCGTGCGTGTGCACGCAGTTCGCGGGCAGAATCGACGGCGCACCGATCGATTTCTTCGCCGACTCCGTCGAACGCACATCGCCGGCCCGGGCGGCGTATCTGGCAGGCGACTGGGGTGCCGTCGCGTCGTTGTCGCCGGAGTTGTTCCTGCGACGCGCGGGCGATGCGGTGACGTCGAGCCCGATCAAGGGCACCCTGCCGCGGACGGCGGATCCCGCGGCGCTGCGGGCGTCGGTCAAGGACGTCGCCGAGAACATCATGATCGTCGACCTGGTCCGCAACGATCTGAGCCGCGTGGCGATGACCGGGTCGGTCACCGTGTCGGAACTTCTCGCGGTGCGCCCCGCCCCTGGGGTGTGGCATCTGGTGTCGACGGTGTCCGCGCGGGTGCCGCACGAGGTGCCGATGGCCGCGCTGCTGGACGCCGCGTTCCCGCCGGCGTCCGTCACCGGCACACCGAAGACCCGCGCCCGTAAACTGCTGACCGGATGGGAGCTCGGTCGGCGCGGAATATATTGTGGGACAGTCGGATTAGCGTCGCCAATCGCGGGATGTGAGCTCAACGTCGCGATCCGCACCGTCGAGTTCGGCGTCGACGGCTCGGCGGTGCTCGGCGTCGGCGGCGGCATCACCGCGGACTCCGACCCAGACCTCGAATGGGACGAATGCCTGCACAAGGCGGCCCCGATCGTCGGCGCTAAGCGTAGCGCCGACAGCGCTCGAGGAGGAGTTCGGCCAGCAGTTCCGGCTCAGTCGCGCGAGCGCAGAACCGCATCGTAAAGCTCGCGCCGCGACGGTGCCCCCGGATTCGCGGCGACCACCTGTGCGCAGGCGTCCTTCACCCGCACCCCGTCGTCGATGAGCGCGGTCACCTCGGCCACCAGCGACTCCAGGTCCGCCCGCGGCTCCGCGCCCGCCAAGACGACGGTGATCTCACCCAGCACGCCGTGCGCCGCCCACTCGGCAAGCTCGGCCAAGGTGCCGCGGACGATCTCCTCGTGCGTCTTGGTCAGCTCGCGGCAGACCACAGCACGGCGCTCCGGCCCGAGCACCTCGATCGCGTCCAGCAGGAACGACTCGAGCCGCCGAGGAGACTCGAAGAGCACGGCCGTGCGCGCCTCGCTCGCCAGCCCCGTCAGCCACGTCTTGCGAGCCGAATGCTTGCGTGGCGGGAAGCCCTCGAAGCAGAACCGGTCGGCGGGCAGCCCGGAGACCGCCAACGCCGTCGTCACCGCCGACGGCCCTGGCAGGCAGCTCACGGGCAACCCGGCCTGCACGCATGCGGCCACCAGCCGGTAGCCCGGATCGTTGATCACGGGCATACCCGCGTCGCTGACCACCAGCACCGTCGCTCCGCCTCGCACCTCGTCGAGCAGCGCGGGCACCCGCATCGCCTCGTTCTGGTCGAACAGGCTGACGACCTTGCCCGCGATCCGCACGCCCAGAGCCTGCGCCAGCGTCCGAACCCGGCGGGTGTCCTCGGCGGCCACCACATCGGCGGTGCTCAGGGTGCTGACCAGCCGGGCGGAGGCGTCAGCGGGCAACCCCAGCGGCGTCGCCGCCAGCAGCAATCGTCCGGCACTCATCACCGCACAGCCTACGATCGGTCGCGTGACCGCCACCGCCACCGGACCGCGCACGCGAGAAGCGCAAGAGGACCAGACGACGGCTGGGCGCTCGGTCCCGACGATCAGCCCGGGGCCGTTGATGCCCGTCGCGGACTTCGGGCCCCTCGACCGGCTGAACGGCTGGACGATGACGGCCGTCATCACGGCCTTGGCGGCGATGACGCGGTTTCTCAATCTCGGTTCGCCGACGGATGCGGGCACGCCGATCTTCGATGAGAAGCACTACGCGCCACAGGCCTGGCAGATGCTGCACAATCACGGCGTCGAGGACAACCCCGGCTACGGCTTGGTGGTCCACCCGCCGGTCGGCAAGCAACTGATCGCGATCGGCGAGGCGATCTTCGGCTACAACGGGCTGGGCTGGCGGTTCACCGGCGCGGTGCTCGGCGTGATCGGGATCGCTCTGGTGGCGCGCATCGTGCGGCGGATGACCCGCTCGACGATGGTCGGCGCGATCGCGGGCCTGCTGCTCATCGCCGACGGCGTCAACTTCGTGGCATCGCGCACGGCGCTGCTCGACGGCTTCCTGGCATTCTTCGTCGTGGCGGCGTTCGGCGCCTTGATCGTCGACCGCGACCAGGTGCGGGAACGGATGCACATCGCGCTGCTCGACGGCCGTATCGGTGAGACAACATGGGGCCCGCGGCTGGGTGTCCGGTGGTGGCGCTTCGGCGCGGGCGTCCTGCTCGGTTTGGGATGTGCGACAAAGTGGTCCGGGCTGTATTTCGTCGTGTTCTTCGCGTTGATGACGTTGGCGTTCGACGTCGCCGCCCGTAGGCAGTACCGGGTGCCCAGGCCGTGGTCGGGGACGCTGCGGCGTGACCTCGGCCCCACCGTCTATGCGCTGGGGCTGATCCCGTTCGGTGTGTACCTGGCGTCCTATGCGCCGTGGTTCGCATCGGAGACCGGCGTGAACCGCTACGAGGTCGGCCAGTCGATCGGGCCGGGGGGTTTTCTGCCGGACGCGATCCGCTCGCTGTGGCATTACACGTATGCGGCCTACCGGTTTCACGCCGGCTTGACCAACGCCGACGGCAACCACCACCCGTGGGAATCCAAGCCATGGACGTGGCCGATGTCGTTGCGCCCTGTGCTCTATGCGATCGACCAGGAGAACGTTCCCGGGTGCGGCGCGCAGTCGTGCGTGAAGGCCGTGATGCTGGTCGGCACGCCGGCAATGTGGTTCATCGCGGTGCCCGTGCTGGGCTGGGCGCTGTGGCGGGCGTTCGTCAAGAAGGACTGGCGCTACGGCGCCGTCCTCGTGGGCTACGGTGCGGGCTTCCTGCCGTGGTTCGCCGACATCGACCGGCAGATGTACTTCTTCTACGCGGCCACCATGTCGCCGTTCCTGGTCATGGCGATCGCGATGATCTGCGGCGACATCCTCCATGCGCCGAACCAGAACGCCGAGCGAAGAACGCTGGGTCTGATAGCCGTCAGTTGCTATGTCGCCCTTGTGATCACGAACTTCGCCTGGATGTATCCGATTCTCACCGGCATACCGATCTCGCCGTCGACGTGGAACCTGCAGATCTGGCTGCCCAGCTGGCGCTGATTTTGCACTGAGGGCTACAGTCTCGAGTTATCCACAGCCGTAGGCGCAATATCGACGCTAGGCCGCCGAATTGTCGCCGCACAGCGTGAACATCGCAGACGTGGATGACGTGTTCAGGGGAAGCGAGGCAATCGCCAGCGGTGCGATCACCCGTGCGCGGTTGAGGTGGAACTACCACGCGGTCTTTCCCGACGTTTACGAGGCGAACACCGCTGACCCGTCACTGCAGCGCAAGACGCGGGCGGCATGGCTGTGGTCGCGCCGCAGCGGGATCATCACGGGCCGCGCGGCGGCTGCGCTTCACGGTGCTCGCTGGATCGGCGCGGACACACCGGTCGAAATTCTATGGCGATGCGGCCGACCACCTCCGGGACTGATCGTTCGAAATGAGCTGATCGAAGATGACGAGATCGTCGACATAGCGGGACTGAAAGTGACATCACCCGAACGGACGGCATTGGACATCGCGAGGCATGTGCCTCGCGATCTCGCCATCAGGCACCTCGACGCGCTTGCGAACGCCACGGACATCAAGGCCGCTGACGTGCTGATGCTCGGCGAGCGCTATCAACGATTGCGGGGCATACCGCGTGCGAGGAATGCGCTTGCTCTGATGGACGGCGGCGCGCAGTCACCGCGAGAGACGTGGTTAAGGCTAGTACTCATCGATGACGGGTTACCTACTCCGAGAACGCAAGTCATGGTCGGCGACGGATTCAATGTCGCATTCCTCGATATGGGCTATGACGAGCCGAAGGTCGGCCTTGATTACGACGGGCAGCAGCACATGACCGATCGCGGCCGCTACGTCCACGACATCGGCCGAGCTGAGCTGATCGACCGACAAGGCTGGATCGATATTCACGTTGTTGCAGAACACAGCAGGCGATTCATTCTGCATCGAGTTCACGACGCTTTCACCCGCCGCCGATACCGCCCGAAATTGCACAGACGGTCGTGATTCTCGATAGATCGCAGCCCTCAGTGCAAAAACGAGCTATGAACTACAGCGGGTCGCGGGCGGCGGGGCAGGACATGCAGCGCGGGCCGCCGCGTCCGGTGCCGAGTTCCGATGCGGCGATGGGCAACACCTCGATGCCCGAATCCTGCAGCCGGGCATTGGTTTCGATGTTGCGCTCGTAGGCGACGACGACACCCGGCGCCACCGCCAACGTGTTGTTGCCGTCGTCCCACTGCTCACGCTCGGCGGTGACGGGGTCCAGGCCCGTCGCGATCACGCGCAGCCTCTCGATTCCCATTGCGTCCGCGGCCGCCTCGAGGAACGGCGCCGCATCGTCGATCGTGACTCCACCGTCCCCGTTGCGGTGAATGGTGAAGGCGGACAACGAGTCGACGACGTTCGGGTACATCACGACGGCGTCGGTGTCGACCATCGTGCAGACGGTGTCGAGGTGCATCTGCGCACGTTCCTGGGCGATCGGCACCGCGAGCACCGTGTGAGCAAGGTCGTCATCGAACAGGCTGCGGGCCAACGCCTCTGCACCGGCTGGCGTCGTCCGCTCCCCCACCCCGACCGCAACCACTCCGGGCGCCAACAGCAGGACGTCGCCGCCTTCGACCGGTGCGGACCGCGACTCGTAGGCCCGCCGGACGCCGAGGAAGCGCGGATGGTGCGCATAGATCAGGTCGGTCAGCGACGTCTCGCGGATCCGCGCGGGCAGCGCAAGCGATGTGATCGCGACCCGCGGGCCGATCCAGAACGACGAGTCGCGGGTGAACATCAGGTTCGGCAGCGGTTCGATCACGAAGTCACCGCCGTGATGCATACGACGGACCAGTGACACCTCCCCGCCTGCGATCGGCAGCTCGGTGAACGTCATGCCCGCCATCAGGACACGGGCGAGGACGGGCGGTTCCAATGTCCGCAGATACGCCGAAAGCTGATGCGCCAGCGGCAATCCGAGCCGCCGCGAGTCGACCGCGGCCGAGATGCCGTGCATGCGGGCCGCACCACTGGACAGCGCCTCGGTCAACAGATCCGCTACCAGCAGCACCTCGACGCCACGCGACCGCAACACGTCGGCGAACGCGTCGTGCTCCTGCTGCGCCTTGGCGACCCATGGCAGCCCGTCGAACAGCAACGCGTCGTTGTTGCGGGGTGTCAGGCGCTGCAGCTCGGCGCCGGGGCGGTGCAGTATCACCGCCCGCAGCGCGCCGACCTCGGAGTTCACCCCCAGCGCGGTCCCGGACACATTAAGCACCGTATCGCGACGAGCTCTTCTGCTCCTCGCGTGCTCAGCACCTCAACTATGGTTTAGGTATGGATATCCAGGAGCTGACGCCGGCCGAGATGGCCGGTCGCAGCGGTGTAGCCGTCTCCGCTCTGCACTTCTACGAGCGCCAGGGGCTGATCGCCAGCCGCCGCACGACGGGCAACCAGCGCCGCTACGCGCGCGAAACGCTGCGGCGCGTCGCCTTCATCCGGATGTCGCAACGGCTCGGCATCCCGCTCGCGCGCATCCGGGAGGCGCTGGCGTCGCTGCCCACCGATCACGTGCCGACCAGCAAGGACTGGGGGCGGCTCTCGGCAGGCTGGCGCCAGGACCTCGACGACCGCATCCTGCATCTTCAGCGCCTGCGCGACAACCTCACCGGCTGCATCGGCTGCGGCTGCCTGAGCCTCAAGACCTGCGCACTGTCCAACCCGGGCGATGTCCTCGCCGACCAGGGACCCGGCGCGGTGCGGCTGTAGATGCTTCGAACGGGTGTGCGATAAACTCGCAGTATGGAGGTGGCTCTTCAAAGCTCTCTCTTCGACCCCGCCGAACGGCAAGACCTTGGCGGCGGTGCGTGGGTCGAGGTGCGCTCGGGCTGGCTGACCGACGCCGACTCGCTGTTCGACGAACTCATGAACGTCATCCCGTGGCGCGCGGAGCGCAGGCAGATGTACGACCGCGTGCTCGACGTGCCGCGGTTGGTCAGCTTCCACAACCTGGTCGACGAGCCCGTGCCGCATCCCGTGCTCAAACAGATACGCAGGCGGCTCAACGACACCTACGGCGGCGAACTCGGCGAACCCTTTACTACCGCCGGCCTGTGCCTCTACCGCAACGGCGACGATAGCGTGGCCTGGCATGGCGACACCATCGGCCGCAGCAGCACCGACGACACCATGGTGGCGATCGTATGCCTCGGCGCCACAAGGGTTTTCGCGCTTCGCCCGCGCGGCGGCGGCAAGTCGCTGCGGCTACAGCACCACCACGGCGACCTGTTGGTGATGGGCGGCTCGTGCCAACGCAGCTGGGAGCACGCCATTCCGAAGACAGTGAAACCGGTCGGCCCGCGGATCAGCATCCAGTTCAGGCCGCACGACGTTCGTTGAGGCTCAGGCCTTCACCGCGGACACACCCGCACTGAGCAGTTCGCCCGCTTTCTTGGTGTCGACGGGAGTCACGGGCATGTCGGGAATGACGAGCGGGTTGGCGGTGACGATGACCATGAGCGAGCCGAATCTGGCGACATAGTTGTAAATCTCGCCGGTACGGGTCTTTCCGCCCAGCGTCGTCTGTAGGACCCGGTGAGCACCCTGCGTCTGAGCACCGTCGATATTCGGCGCGTCCACGACCTCGATCAGGCCGCGCACGGCCGGCCCGGTGAACTCTACTTTGTGGCAGTTCTCCGGCGGCCCTTCCACCGGCACGCTCTGCGATGTCTCCACCGCGATCACGATGAACCGGTTGCCTTCGCCCTCAGCCGTGAGCGCGGCCATGTTGCCCTTCACCCCTGCCGGCAGAACCTGTTGATTCGCGAACTGCGCACAATCCGCCGGCTCGAATTTGATTTGCGGAGGCAACTTTTGGGGTTCGAGGACACGGGGATCGATACCCGTCGGGGCGATATCGGAGACCATGAACGGCGCGGGAAAGTTCGACCGCAGGTTCTTGATGTTGGCGATGTCGGCGTGCGACAGGTCCGGCTGCGACGACTCCGCGGAACCGCACGCGGCCAGCGAGCCGGCGCATGCGATGACGAACAGCGCCCTCGGGTTCACCATCGCCGCCAATGTACCCGCAGACCCGGCCTCAGCCGCGCAGCGCCGACACCGTTTTGACCAACAGATCGGCGGCGAAATCTTGGCCGAGTGGAGGATTCGGCGAGCCCGGCTCCATCACAACGGTGACGAACGCCAGATAGTCGCCGAGATACGCGCCGAAGGTGTACGCCGTCGAGGTCGTCTCCGTGCCGCCCTCGACGACCGTCTTGGCGACGGTGTCCATGCCGACCGTCGTGGCGCCGTCGATGGCCGGCGCGTCGACGAGGTTGACGGTGCCGGTGGTGTTCCCCGACACCACCGACCACTGCCCGCATTCGCCCAGCACCGCCGGATCGAGAGTGACCGGCGCCGTCGGCGATCCGACGACCACGGCGTGCACGATGCCGCCGGGACCCGACCCCGACCAGCCCTTCGTCGTCGCCTCGTCGGCCGCCGGGCTGGCCAGCACCCCGCACTGCGGCGGCTCGGTGACCCATCCGGGTCGAAATCCCCAGAACGCGGCGGGCGACGCCGGGCCACCGACATCCGCCACCTCGTATCCGGCGGGCAGCTCGGCGCGTGTCCGGCTGATCCTGGCCGGGTTGACCTGGAGTTCTGCTGCCGACGACGCCGTCGTCGACGTGTCGGGCGAGGTGCCTGGCGGGCCGCACGCCGTCGCGACGCACAGCACCAGCAGCGCTTGACCCAACCCGACGCGCCGCACGGCCCGTTGATACCACGGGAACGCTTTGAACTAGCCGGCAACACTTTGCGTGTCTAGAGCGATCAACTAATGGGTCGGGTCGATAAAAGGTACGGAGAAACTGTCATGCACACAGCGTGGGGTATGGCAGGGGGAATCGTGGCGGCGGGCGTGGTGCTCGCGCCGGGGGTTACGGCAACGGCAGAACCAGTTACACAGGGCAACGCTTATGCGACTATCGGCGAGTTGGAAGCCGCCGGCTACGACGTGCACATCGACCGCGTGGGCAGCGCCCCGCTGGGCCAGTGCATCGTCACCAGCGTGCGGAATCCGCAGGACATCACCAGGACGATCCGGGTGGACAACGGCCGCAAAGGCGACAAAAGGGACTTCGACTGGGTGACCATCGTGGTGCGCCGGACGATCACCGTCTCGCTGAACTGCGACACCCGAACCTAGGCGGCGGCGTCCGTCTTCTTCGGCGTCGGCTCGTCTGCGGGCTTGTCGGTCTCCGACTCGGCGGCAGGCTTGGACCGCTGGCCGGAGAGTGCATTGACGATCCGCTTCAGCGGCCCCTCACCGCTGGGCCGGGTAACCGACGGCCGCTTCGCCCGATCGAAGTTCAGCGACTCGCGGATCATCTGGAGTGGACGGTGCCTGGTGACCTCGGGGGCCGACCCGCCGTCGGACTCGTCGCCTTTGGCGATCACGTTCGTTTTCTGGTCCTTGACGACATCCTTCGCCGGCTTGGCGTCGTCGTGGGTCGCCGCGAGCGTCTGAACCGGACCTCCCGGATAGGCACCGGATCCGGTGGGGATGCCGATGTTGTCCTCCGCCAGCGAGCCGTCCTCCTTGTCATAGACGGGGCCGCCGACCCCGAAGGGCCGATAGACATCCGCTGTACCCAAGGGGCGCAAATCCGTTCCGGTGGCCTGTTGCACGGTGTCGTCGATGCCGACCGGGATGGCACCGAGCATGTTGCCGACGAGGGCGACCGGGTTACCGATCGGACTCAGCTGGAATTGCACATGCTCGCCCGGGCTCTTGTCGCGGACCTGCTTGTCCTCCAGCCACACCCGCATCACCGCGTCCGGCAGCGCCAGCACGGCGTGCGGAACGCCTGCCGCTCCGAGGGCAGGAGGATCGGCAGCGTCGGGTCAGTGACCAGGTAGTACGTGGTGTCGCCGTATGTGCCCTGGTTGACGACGCCCGTCGGACTGATGGTGCCTTCATCGGCGCCGGTGATTGTTTGGTTCACCATGTCGCCGTGGAGCTGGGCGAATGCGGCGATCGAGTTCGCGAATGCGATCAGATCCAGCCGGGCTGGAGCGTCGCCGCCGAGGAAGTCGTACTGCCGCGCGACGTCGACGGTGGTCGAGGCAAGCGCCGACTCACACGAGTTCGTCGGGGCAGGCCCGTAGAACGTGATGCCGACGAGCGGGATGGTCATGCCCTCGAAGTCGCGCGCCAGAATCCCGCCGTTGGGCCGCATGGGGTTGGCGATGAAGAAGTTCGTGTCCAGCCGGCGCAGTCCCGGGGTCGTCAATGAGATCTCGCTTGGCGAGCGAGGCCACTATGGCACTCAGCGAGAAGCCGTAGACATCAAAAGTATCCGTGGGCTGCCGCGGCACCGGCGACCCACCGTTGCAAGGTCCCCCCCGCAGACAGCTGTCGAGATTGTTGCGTCCCGCCAGAACCGAACCGTCGAGTGTGGTCGTAGAGAAGACTGGAGAGAATGGACCGACCTGCGCGGGGTAGACGACGGGAATCCGTGTTCCCGGAGCGACCCCGGTCGCGGGAACTATGTAATTGGTGTCCGCAAGGTCCATGTAGTCAGTTGATGAGCTGAGCCGTATCCGGGGGGATCGACAGCGGGTTTCCGGTCCCGCCCATGTAGAACCCCGTGACAGCAAGTAGCTGAACGGCGGTCATGAGCGTGACCGACACCGCCAGCGCGGGCACGGCGATCAGCGCCACGAGCACTACGACCAGCGAACGCGCGATCGCCTTCATATCCGGAACGTCCCTTCCCAACCGCATGTGTCGCGCTGCTATCTCAGCGACTACGCCGAAGGCCGGTGCGGGCCCCCGCCTCGCAGCACAGGAGCATTTTGCCCTACCGAGACGAAGATCAACAGCGAAACAACAGTTTTCTGTACGGTCGCACCAGAACGTCCCAGCGATCGACTGATGGCCAGGCCTGCCAGCCGCGGGCAAACCGCTCTGACGTGCAGCTGGGGTCACGCGACGAGCGCCTGGCCGCAGCGGCGATTCCGCTTCCCTCGACCGTTTGCCGACCGTAGGCTCATGGCGCAGATTTCAACCGACCCGGGAGACTCAATGAGAAAAGTGAGGGCCGGCGGCCTGGCGATCATGGCCGTCGTTCTTGGCCTCGCCCTTGCGGGCTGCGGATCCGACGACAAGAAGGCCGAGGACACGAAGGCCGCGCCGACCACCTCGAGTTCGACGTCGGCCGCACCTCAGTCCCCGGAGGCCGCCAAGCCCAACGCCTCGATTCCCGACTACATCAAGCAGAACGGCATCACCGAAACGCCGGTGAAGCGCGGTGATCCCGGGTCTCCCGAGATCAACCTTCCGTTCCCGCCCGGCTGGGAGGACATGGGTGGCCAAACTCCTCAGTGGGCTTGGGGCGGCATCAAGTTCACCGGTGACCCCGCAATGGCTGCCTCCCCCCCGACGATCCTCGCGCTGCTGTCCAAGCTGCAGGGCAACGTCGACCCGGCGAAGGTCCTCGAGTTCGCGCCCGGCGAGATGAAGAACCTACCCGGCTACGAGGGCGACGGCGTCGGCTTGGCCAGCAGCCTCGGCGGTTTCGACGCCTGGCAGATCGGCGGCACCTACACCAAGGACGGCGTCAAGCATGCCGTCGCGCAGAAAACGGTCGTGATCCCCGCAGCCGACGGGCTGTTCGTCCTGCAGCTCAACGCCGACGGCACCGAGGACCAGATGGGCATCCTGATGGACGCCACCAACGCTATCGACGAGCAGACCACCATCACACCGGCGCCGTAGTCAGGCCCGCGATACCGCCGACGCGTCGGCCACCTGCTCGGCCGTCGGGCGCACGCCCGTGTAGCGCTCGAACTGTTCTGCGGCCTGCAGCGCGATCACCTCGCCACCGGTGACGACCTTCACCCCCGCCTCCCGGGCGGCGATGATCAACGGGGTCTCCGATGGCAGCGCGACCACGTCGAAGACGGTGTCCGCCTTGATGATTGTCGACGTGTCGAACGCGCTCACCCGCTCGTCCGGACCACCGGCCATGCCGATCGGCGTCACATTGACGATGACATCCGCGGTCCGTGGGCCCACCTCGGGCGCATAGTCGTAGTCGAGTTGCCGCGCCAGCACAGCACCGGTCTCGGCGTTGCGGGCAACGACCAGCCCGGTGTGAAAGCCGCTGTCCCGAAACGCCGCACCGACCGCGCCGGCCATCCCCCCGCTGCCGTGGATCAGCACCGACTGCGAACTATCCAAACCGTGTTGCTCGATGAGCCGCGCCACGGCGATGTAGTCGGTGTTCGACGCGGTGAGGTGCCCGTCGTCGTTGACGATCGTGTTGACGGCGTTGATGACCCGCGCGGAGTCCTCGACCGTGTCGACGAGCGGGATGACGTCCTGCTTGAACGGCATCGACACCGAGCAGCCGCGGATGCCGAGGGCTCGCACACCCCCGATCGACGCGACGATGTCGGTGGTGGTGAACGCCTTGTAGATGAAGTCAAGGCCCAGCAGGTCGTACAGATAGTTGTGAAACCTGGTGCCGATATTGCTCGGCCGGGCAGCAAGCGAGATGCACAGCCTGGTGTCCTTGCTCAGCGGTGGACGCATCAGCCGACGGCCCCCATGACTTGTCTTGCCATGCCGTGGATTTCGCGGTAGAGGTCCCGCGGCATGGACAGGTCCCGCAACGGAGGCACATCGATCACCGTCGTCACGACGCCGAGATCCTCACGATCCCAATGTGCGCCGAACCGGTCCAGGATCTTGCGCATCGCGAGGTTGTCGGACAGCACCCGCGCCGAGAACCGCCGGATCCCGTCGCCACGCGCCGCAACGGCCAACGCCGCCATCAGGAATGAGCCGACACCACGCCCCTGATAGTCGTCGCCGACGATGAAGGCTACCTCCGCGAGCGTCGGATCGGTCTCGTCGCGCACGAATCGGGCATCGGCGACCACCGGGCCTTCCTTTCCCTCGGTCATCACCCACACGAAGTGATCCTTGTAGTCGACCTCGAACAGGTAGGTCATCATGGACTTGGTCGGCGTGCGGGGCGTCTGAAACCTGCGATACAGCGTCTCACTGGAGAACTCGATGGTGCCGTCCGACGTGCGCTCGCTGTCGCCGGGCAGCACCGGCCGCAGGTAAAGCCAAGAGTCATCGCGCATTTGAATCGGGATCGGTGTGATGAAGGCAGCGAGGCGCTGACGGGCGGTGCGCACCAGCTTGTCCATCATGCCCGGCACGTCGAGCATGGCGGCGAAGGCGCCGTGGCCGCCCACCCACCCGGTCAGCGGCTCGGTCGCGACCACAGTCGCGGTCCGCGGGGTTTCGCGCAGCAGCGCGATCTCACCGATTATCAGCGGAGGCTCGAACTCCAAGACGGTCGGCACCCCGTCGCTGCTGGTGTGTGTGATCTCCGCTTTTCCCGAGTCGATCAGCAGAAATGACTCCGCGCGTTCGCCTTGGCGCATCAGAACCCGGCCCGCCTCCGCATTCAGCGGGCGCAGCTGCGCCGCCAGCGACAGCAGAGCATCTGGACGGCACCCCTGGAAAATCTCGAGAGCAGCGAGTTCGTCGGCGCTGACGGCCGTCAGTCCGGCCACGTCACGAGGCTACCGCCCCCAACCCCCGAGCCTGCGGAGAGATCGCGATCCGACGATGAAACGCGATCCGCCCGCAGGCTCGGTGCCTAACGGTGTCCGTCGGGCGCTGAGATCTCCGTAGGCTCGGCACGCCCCCGCAACACCACACTGCCCTTAGCGGTCCAATATCTCCGTTCATCCGGGTCGGCCCGCTTGGTCGCCGCCGACGAGCACAGTGTCCGTCGATCCGATGTCTTCGCGAGATCGGCCAGTCGCGCGGCCTCGTTGACGGGGTCGCCGATCACGGTGTACTCGTATCGGTTCTCGGCGCCGATGTTGCCCGCGAAGACCGGGCCCGCCGAAACACCGATCCCGAAATCCACCACTGGCAGCTCGCGCAATTTCTCGCCGAGGGCGCGCGCCGTCGCCAGCGCCGCAGAGGCGGCGCCATCGATACGAAGCGGCGCCCCGAACACAGCTAGGGCGGCGTCGCCCTGAAACTTGTTGATCATCCCGTCGCGTGCGTCGACCGCGCTGACGACGATCCGGAAGAAGTCGTTGAGCACGTCGGCCACCAGTTGCGGCGGCTGGCTCGCGGCCAGCTCCGTCGAACCCGTCAGGTCGATGAACAGGATGGCCGCCTCCTGCACGTCGCCCGACATCGACGCGCCCTCTTCGATCGCGCGGTGGGCGACGTTGGTGCCGACATGACGGCCGAACAGGTCGCGGACCCGTTCGCGCTCGGCCAGTCCGGCGACCATCCGGTTGAATCCGTCTTGCAGCATGCCGATTTCGGAGCGCTCGAAGACGGCAACCTCGGTGTCGAAATGGCCCTGTTCGACCTCGGCCATGCCGTCGACGACTTCACGTATCGGGTCGGAGATCGATCTCGACGTGAGGATCATCGTCGGCATTCCGAGAAGCACCGCGGCGAGAGCGACCACCAGGACTGCGACTTCGAGCGAAGCGGTTTTCGGAATGAGCCAGCCGTTCGACCGCACGACGACCAGAGCCACGATGACCAAGCAGGGCAGCGCGCTGCACAGCAGCCACAGCAGGACGAGTCGCGCAAGAACCCCTGGTGCGGCGACGAGGCGCTCCGAGGCATGGGTCGCGGCAGCAAGTATCGGACGAATGATGTTCGTGGTCAGCAATAGTCCGGTACCCGATGCCGCCGACCCGCCCAGCAGGACACCGAGAGCGGTCGGCACGAGGATGCCGACACCGCCGTCGAGGTTGAGCAGCATGGAGATGGCGCCGCTGATCACCCATGTTCCCGCGAGAAGCATCGACTGGCGAGCAAGCAGTCGGGTCAACGACTTTCGCTGACGCTCATCCGGTTTCAGGCCGGGAATGAACCAGCGCAACGTCGGCGTGATGTTCAACACGCCGCCAAAGAAGACCACGACCGTGCCGACGGCGACCTGCACCGCTGAGCCGATGATGTTCTTCTGGCTGAAATAGTTCTGCGCCCCAAGCAGCGCCTCGCCACCGAGCGGGATCAGGATGGCGACGGCCGAGGAGACCGACAGCAGATACGCACCTGCGAGCCGGCTCGCATAGTTGGCCGCCAACCTGCTCATGTGAACAACGTAGCGATAGGCGCCGGGTTACGGAATCGGCTTGAATTCCAAGTGCAGTTCGGCCAGCCCTCGCATGATGAACGTCGGCTCATAGCTGTACTGGCGGGCCTCCTCGGGACCGTGGTGCTCCGCCGAGATCCGGAAGTCGGTCATCCGGTCGAGGATCCGGTTCACCGAGATCCGACCTTCCGAGCGCGCGAGCGGGGCGCCCGGGCAGGAGTGCACGCCGCGGATGAATGCGATCTGCTCGCGAACGTTTCGACGGTCGGGGCGGAAGGTGTCGGGCTCGTCGAACTTGCGCGGATCCCGGTTGCAGGCGCCGGGCAGCAGCATCACCGTGGTACCCGCAGGCACCTCGGTGTCCCCGATGGTCGTCGACGTTCGCGCCATCCGGAAGTGCGATTTGACCGGGCTCTCCATCCGCAATGTCTCTTCGAGGAAGGCCGGGATGCGGCCGCGGTCCTCGCGCAGAAGCCTTTCGTACTCCGGGTTCTCGGCGATGATGCGCATCGCGGAGCTGACGAGCTTCGTCGTCGTCTCGGTTCCGGCGGCGAACAGAAACGTCGACAGGTTCATCACGTCGTCGATATCCGGTGTCGACCCGTCTTCGTACTTGGCCTGCGCCAGCTCGGTCAGCACGTCGCCGCGCGGCTCGCGCCTGCGGTCCTCGATGTAGGCGTGGAACTTGTCGTTCAGCCACTGCAGTGGGTTGTGTACGGTGGGTGCTTCCTCACCGAGCTGGCCCACCAGCTCGCCGGCGAAGACGGCACGGAACTCGTCATGGTCCTCGGCGGGCACGCCCAGCAGGTCGGCAATGACCAAGAGCGAGAACGGCTTCGCGTAGTCCTCGAGGAATTCGCACGAGCCGCGGTCGACGAACGTGTCGAGCTGCTCGTCGGCGAGCCGCCACATGAAGTCTTCGTTCTCCTTGAGGCGCTTGGGGGTGATGAGCTTGTTCATCAGCCCACGGGTCCGGGTGTGCAGGGGTGGGTCCTGCGTGGTGATGTGCTCGCTCATCGGGACCGACATGCGGTGTTCCTCGATCAGCTCGGAGACGTCGTCACCGCCGGGGCCGAACGGCATACCGGAGAAGGGGCCCGCCACCGAGTTGCACGATGAGAACGCCGGATCCTTGTAGACGGCCAGCGCCTCTTCGTATCCGGTGACCGCCATGACGTTGAACGGCGTCGCCTGTGTGACAGGGCATTTCGACCGCAGATGATCGAAGTACGGATACGGGTCGGGAACGAGGGCCTCGTCGGTGAAGAAGTCGACAGTTTCGAAATCGGTCAAGACGCACTCCTGGTCGGCGGGTCGTAGAGCACCGGTAGCGAAGTCGGCGAGCGGAACACCATGCCGCGGATGTGCGGGTCATCGCCGTCGGGATCCAGCCGCAGGTTGGGCAGCCGGTCAAGGAGCAGATTGACCGCGGTGCGCATTTCGAGCCGCGCCAAGTGCATGCCGAGACACACGTGTACCCCGTGTCCCCAGCTGATGGGAACCTTCGCCTGCCGGAAGATGTCGAACCGGTCCGGGTCGGGATACCGGTCCTCCTGCCGGTTGGCGGCGCCGAGCATCGGCATCACCGAGCACCCCTGCGGGATCGAAACCCCGCCGAGTTCGGTGTCGCGGGTCGCCACCCTGGTGATGTTCAGCAGCGGCGCATCCCAACGCACCGCTTCCTCGATCGCCTGAGGTATCAGCGTGCGGTCCGCCCTGATCGCATCCAATTGGTCGGTGTTCGTCAGCAAGCCGAACAGCAGGTTCCCCAGCGACCGGTACGTCGTCTCCACTCCCGCGGGGAGCAGGAGGCGGATGAACGAGTAGATGTCCTCGTCGTCGAGCTTGTGCCCGTCGATCTCGGCGGCCGCGAGGCTGCTGATCAGGTCCTCACGTGGCTCGGCCCTGCGTTCTTGCAGGATCGGTTTGAAGTAGTCGACGAGCGCCTTCGATGCGGTCAGACCGCGTTCCGGGTTGACGGTGAAGGACAGCATCGAGATCGACCAGCGCTGGAACTGCGGGAAGTCCTGTTCCGGCAGCCCGAGCAGCGCGGCGATGATGCGGGTCGGGTACGGGAAGGTGAACGTCTTGACCAGGTCGGTCTTACCGTCCGAGGCGAACCCGTCGATCAGTTCGTTGCCGATGCGCCCGACGATCTCGTCTTCCCAACGTGCCAGCGCCTTTTGGGTGAACGCCTTGGTCACCAGCGACCGCAGCCTGCCGTGTACGGGTTCGTCCATGCCCAGCATCACGCCGTGGCCCAGCACGTCGCCGAAGATCTGGATCACGGCGTTCGACGAGAACGTCTCGTTGTCGCGCAGCATCTGCTGGATGTCCTCGTGCCGGTACACGATGAAGACGGGCTTGCCCTCCTCGCCCGGCATCGCGGACATGTCGATGCGCTGGATCGGCGTCTCGTGGCGCTGCTTGGCCAACTCGGGGTACGGGTCTCGGACGTTGCCCGAGACGACGTCGTCGAACGCCCCGAAGTCCTCGAGGTCGTCGAACAGATCTGACACTGGTTCCCCCTTCAGGTGCAACGCTATTGGGCCGGGTAGGCCATGGATTTCACTTCCGTGTACTGGTCGAATCCGCAGGTACCGTTCTGTCTGCCGACACCGCTGTCCTTGTATCCGCCAAACGGTGTGTCGGCGCCGTAGCCCACAGTTCCGTTGAGGCCGATGAAGCCGGCGCGCAGCCGCTTTCCGACCGAGATCGCACGCTCGAGCGTCCCCGCCATCACGTTGCCCGCGAGCCCGTACGGGCTGTCGTTGGCGATCCGCACCGCGTCGTCCTCGTCGTCGTACGGGATCACCGCGAGGACCGGCCCGAATATTTCTTCCTGCGCGATGGTCATCGAGTTGTCGACATCGGTGAAAAGCGTTGGCCTGACATAGAATCCCTTGTCGAAGCCGGTCGGTGCATCGGGGCCTCCGACAAGGGCGGTCGCACCCTCGTCGACGCCCTTCTGGATGTAGCCGAGCACGCGCTGGCGCTGCCTGTCCGAAATGACCGGACCGCACAGGGTGCCCGGATCCTGTGGGTCGCCGGGCATCTGGCTTTCGTAGATCCCTTTCAGGATCTCGACGCCCTCGTCGTAACGGGACCGCGGCAGGAGCATCCGGGTGGGGTTGGCGCAACCCTGTCCGGCGTGCATGCACGGCGCGATGCCCATCATGCAGCCGACCGCGAAATCGGCGTCCTCGAGCACGATGGTGGCCGACTTGCCGCCGAGTTCGAGGAAGAGGCGCTTCATGGTGGCCGCGCCCTTCTCCATGATTCGCTTGCCGACGACGGTGGATCCGGTGAACGAGATCAGGTCGACCTTCGGTGACAGCGTCAGTTCCTCGCCGACGAAGTGGTCCGACGCGGTCACGACGTTGACGACACCCGCTGGGATGTCCGTCTTCTCGGCGATCAGCCTGCCCAGTCGCGTCGCGTTGAAGGGCGTGTTCGGTGCCGGCTTCAACACGAGGGTGTTGCCGGTTGCCAGTGCCTGGCCGAGCTTCTGGATGGTGACCTCGAACGGGAAGTTCCACGGCACGATCGCGCCGACAACGCCGACGGGTTCGCGCCACACCACCCGGGTGGTGTTGACGCCGGTGAGTGAGATCAGCGCGTCGCCAAGCGATGTCTCCCAGGGGTATTCGTCGATCAGTTTGGCCGGATACCGCAGCGCATCGGCCAGCGGAGCATCGAGTTGTGGCCCGAAGGTGATCGCCCTTGGGCAACCGACTTCGAGGATGAGTTCCTCGCGAAGCTCTTCCTGCTCCGACTCGATCGCATCCTGAAGTTGCAGCAGGCACTTCTGCCGGAAGGAGTGATTGGTGGACCAGTCTGTCTCGTCGAATGCGCGCCGGGCCGCGTCGATGGCGCGGTGCATGTCCTCTTTCGACGCATCGGCCACCTCGCCGATCAACTCTTCGGTGGCCGGGTTGATGTTGGTGAACGTGCCCGCCGAGCCGTCGACGAGCTTGCCGTCGATCATCATCTTCGATTCGAAACGGACCGAGGGACTGTCAGCCATTGTTTTCGCTCTCCTGAGTCTTCTGTTCCGGTGCCCCCATGGTTGCGGCCGACGTACCCCGAAGAGCGCCGAATCGCGGGATTCCCAACATCAGCCGCATCATGTGATGCATGCCCGCACCCGACAGCAGCCGGCTAGCGATCAACAGAACTCGCGCATCGCGGCCGACCGGGCGCCGAACGAACGGCGCCGTGTCGTCCAGTGCCCTGGCTAGCTCAGCGGCGAACTTGTCTGGCGATTTGGCAGCACGTTGAGTCATGGCGCGGCCGCGCTTCTCCATCGTGCTGTGGTGCCGCGCATAGGCCCCGTCGAGATCGCGGGTGTCTATGGCGCCCGCGTCGGTGATGATTTCGGTGTCGTAGGTTCCGGTGACCAGGTTGGTGATACCGATGCCGAACGGCGCCACCTCGCCGGCCATCGACTCACCCCACCGCTCCAACGCGCCCTTGACCGCCGAATACGGTGCGGTTGCGGGCATTCCGCGCACGCCGCCCGCGCTGGAGATCAGCACGATCCGGCCCCGGCCCGCTGCCCGCATCGACGGCAGCAGAGCCTTCGTCAGCGCCACCGGTCCGAAGATGTTGGTTGCGAACATCCTCTCCCACAGGCTCATCGGAGCCTCTTCGATCATGCCTGCCGCCGAAATTCCTGCGTTGTGCACGATCGCGTACGGAGCGCCGACGGCTTCGATGATGGATTTCGCCGCCGCGGCCACCGAGGCGGAGTCGGTCAGGTCGAGCGTGACGCCGATCAGCCGCGGGTCGTCCTCGGCGGCACCGGTTGCCGCTCGCAGCTTCTCCATACCCGCATCCACCGAACGCATCGCGCCGACGACCTGCCAGCCGCGCTTGTACAGCAGCGCCGCTGACGCCAACCCGAGCCCCCGTGAGGCTCCGGTGATGACGACGCTGCGGGGTTCAGTCACCGTACGGTCTTCGCGCAAGCGCTCATCCGCCATGCTGGCCTTCGGTCGCACATCGATCGCTCTTGCTGCCCAGCTCGACATCGGGGCGGCCGTCCGGCAGACCCTGTTGCCAGGTGGACCACTTGCCGATCGAGTACGGCCCTTCGGCACCGTTCTCCTCGTAATACCCTTGCGGGTCATAGACCTTGGCCTCGGGGTAGGGCCACGGGCAGGCCACCGAGGTGGCCAACCCGCTGGCCTTGATCGCCCAGAACCACCCGCCGTAGGCGAAGTAGGACACGTTGATGATGGCGAACATCACCAGAAACGTGCCGAGTACCGGCTTCATTGGGAAGAGCTTGGCCTTCGCGGCGAGCTTCTCCGCCACCGACTTCCCCGTGTCGTCGCGGTAGACGAGGATGGCCGCCGGGATCATCACGAATGTCACCGACAGCGACTCCCAGATCAGCGGGAACTGGAAGGTGCTGCCGGGGAACAACGTTCCGAACGGGATCGCCTGTGAGTAGATGTACAGCCCGGTGCGCACCAAGCTGGTCTCCAGAATGGCGTCGAAGATGAACCCGATCACCAGCACCAATGCGCCCAGGCTGATCAGCGGGTGCCGGCTGACGAACGCGTCCGGCCCGTACTTGGCCTGTAGCTTGCGCAGGATCCAGATAGCCGGGAAGTACGGGCCGAAGTAGAACGTCACGTATCCGAACACGATGAACGGTTCGACGGTCGGCGACATCATGATCAGGTACCAGGATTCCGGCCAGTGCAACAACATCGGGTTGTACACCGCGTACGGCGACCAGTTCATGATCGGGTCCTGCCAGACGATCAGCGTCGTGCACAGCACCATCAGCAGCACCGGGCTGCCCGGGTTTCGCCGCCACCCACGGATGAAGACGATGGTCAGCACCACGACCATGATCAAAGCGCCGATCTGCGGGACGAGCTGCCAGTGATCCCACCCGTTCAGGAACCCGACCGGACGGGGTCGCCCCTCGACGTTCGGATTGGCCACGCGCGGGTCGACGCGCGTACGGCCGACGGCGGCGAACAACCCGAGGAAGCCGAGCCACGCGAGCAGTGAAATCACCCGGCCCCAGTTCGGCCCGGTCTTCGGTTCCGGTTGCGCGGGAGCACCTTCCAGCTTGGCTGAGTGCTGGGTGGTCATGTCTAGTTCTCTCCAAAGCGATCGACAAGATGGGAGTTGACGCCGTCCGGATCGAGCTTGCGAGCGACCAGATAGCCGGAGCCCATCCACGCGCGCCGAGTCCATTTACCAAGCGACACACGGGTTCCCGGGGCCCCAGAGGCGGCGGGCATCATCTTGACCCGCTCCAGCGCTTCCTTGACTCCTCGCGGGCTCAGCGGATGGGCATCGGTGAAGGCGCGCACCAGCGTCGCGGCGACATCGTGGTTGACGACCGACACGCAATACTCCGGACGGCTGCCGTTGTACTTCTTCGCATACCGGTCGAGCCAGGCCTGGCCGATCAGGTTGTTCTCGTCGTACTGGTCGACCCCGATCCACCCGATGAACGCGTTCCACATGATCGGGTTGACCCACGCGTTCTGGAAGGCGGTGGTGGTGAACCGCGGTGGGTCCCACCCGACAGCCTCGAGCGCTGGGTTGATGAAGACGATCCCGAAACCGAACCCCAGGTGCACGATCGCCTGCGCCTTGGCCTCGTACAGCGTGCTGACGGCCTGATTGATGTCCTGCGCGGTTTGCGCGATCGGAGCCTCTGCGACGATGCGAATACCCTTGCGGGCACACGCGCTTCGCATGTTCTTGAGGTAGCTCTCGCCGATCAGATTCTGTTCGACCAGCACCCCGATCTCCGTCAGGCCCCGCTTCGCCACCAGATCGGCGAGGAAGATCGGCTCGTCGGTCATCGAGCCCTGGGGGAAGGAGAACGTCCACTCCCCAAGCCAGTCGTCGGTGCCGGTGACACTGATCGCCGGCACCTTGAACCGCTCCTCGATCGCCTCGCGCACCGGGACGCAGTTGTCGGTGATGTTGGGGCCGAACACCACCAGGCAGCCTTCGTCGACGAGTTCCCCGTATGCGTCGATGACCGCTTTCACCGAACCCTTGGGAAGCCCCTCCACCTCGCGGTAGATCATCTGAACGGGCCGGTCCATCAGACCTTGTTCGACCGCCTCCTCGAAGACGAGGTCGAAGGTCTGGGTGAACGACGCCAACAACTCTTCGGGGAAGCCCGGCGGCAACGTGAAGTCCATCAGGTAACCGACCTTGATCGGCTCGGCCGTGCTCTCGTAGGACATGCAACCTCCGTTGGTGTGCGAGCCGTCAGTCGATGGGTGGTTGGTCGGCTAGGTAGACGTCGATCATCTCGAGGAGGCCACGCGTCACCGTGGAGTCGTCAGTCAGCGGTCCGGCGATGGCGGCGCGGGCCGCGTCACGTGGGCTCAACCCCTCGGCGATCAGTTGGCCTGCCGCAATGAGCACACGCGTCGACGCGACTTCGCGCAGGCCGCCGGTTTCCAGCCGGCGGATGGCCTGGCCGAGCCGAACGAGTTCGGCGGCGCGGTCGTGGCCGATGCCTGCCTCGTTGACAACGATCTTCTCCTCGACATCCGGTGTGGGGAAACCGAAGTCGATCGCGACCATGCGCTGGCGGGTCGAGTCCTTCAGGTCTTTCAGCACGCTCTGGTAGCCGGGGTTGTACGACACGACGAGGCAGAAGCCGGGCGCCGCCTCGAGCGTCTCCCCCAGCCGCTCGATCGGCAGCTGGCGCCGGTGATCGGCCAGCGGGTGCAGCACCACGGTGGTGTCCTGGCGAGCCTCGACGACCTCGTCGAGATAGCAGATCGCGCCGTCGCGCACGGCACGGGTCAGTGGGCCGTCGACCCACTCGGTGTCGCCGCCGCGCAGCAGGAAGCGGCCGACCAGGTCGGCGGTGGTCAGGTCGTCGTGGCAGGACACGGTGATCAGCGGACGATCCAGATCGTGCGCCATCGCCTCGACGAAGCGCGTCTTGCCGCACCCAGTCGGCCCCTTCAGCGCGATGGACAGGCCCTGCCTGTAGGCGGCCCGGAACACCTGCTCCTCGTTGGCCACTGGCACGTAGTACGGGCGCGGCGGCTTCACCGGCATCGTTTCCTCTCTCGGCATCCGCTTTCGATCAGCCTAGCGCGGAACAGATGTTTGGTTCAAGACTGGGTTCGTCACGCCACCTTGCGGCGCAGGTCCGCCGTCCGCAGCGCGGCACGGAAAAGCGGGCCAATGACGTCGGCCAGCTGCTTGGGCTTGGGTATCGACGCATGCGCGGCGCTGCCGAAGACCTTGCTCAGCTCTCCGCTGTCGGTGGCCGCTCCGATCGTCAGGCACAGGCAGCCGATTCCCCGGCGACGGGCCTCGCCCAGCGCACGCCGCGCATCGGCGGCCCCGTAGACGCGTTCATAGCCGTGGTCATAGGCCAGTCCGTCGGACAGCACAACGAGCAACCGCCGCGACGTGCCCGCCTTTTCGGTGATCACCGAGGTGCCATGACGAATCGCGGCGCCGAGCCTCGAGTAGGCACCCGGCGTGAGGCTGCCGATACGCTGCATGACCAGCGCATCCAGGCTGTCGTCGAAGCGCTTCACGGGAAGCATGTGCACGGCCGAGCGGCCCTGCGACTGATAGGCGTACAGCGCCACGCGATCACCGAGTTCGTGCAGCGCGACGGTCAATGCCGCGGCCGCTGCGCGCTGTTGCTCGTGCACGGTCTGGCCGAAAGTGCCTGCCTCGCCGGATGATCCGGAGACGTCGAGCAGGACCAGAACGGCCAGGTCACGGCGGCGCCGCAGGCTGTCGACGTAGACGGCTTCGTCGGGCGCCGACCCGGCGAACATTTCCACGCGGGCCTCGACCGCTGCGTCGACGTCGATGTCATCGCCCTGCGTCTGTCGATGACAACGGTCGAGGCCGATGCCGAGGCGGGTCAGGGGACGCCGCAGGGCATGGACATCGGGGTGCTCGAACGAATGTCCCTGTTTACGAGGAGGATCGGTCTCGTGCACCGTGCACCAGTCGCGTTTGTAGCGCCTGCGATGGACGTCCCATTCGGGGTACTTCCTGCCATCACCCTCGCCGTCATCGCCGTCGTCGATCTCCGACGGCGGCGCCGCGGTCGACGTGACCATCCCCGTGCCGCGAATTCCGGTGTGCGAACGGTGGCTTGGCGTGTCAGCGCCGGGAGGTCCGCTGCCGTTGAGCTGCCTGACTCTGCTCAGCATGCCCTGCAGTAGTTTCCCGATGAAACCGCCACCGCCGACCGGGCTGGAGAACGGATCCCCGTCGTCGCCGTCGGAGTCTTCTGCGTCATCGTCGAGTTCGGCCAGGCTCTCCGGCGACTCGCGACGGGGACGGTGGGTCCCTTCGCCATCGGCTTGCGCGACACTCGCATGCGCGGCAAGGAGATTGCGCGGTTTGATCACGCCGAAGCTGGCGGGCGGGTCGGCGACCTCACCGCTCTCGGCGACGGTCAGGGACTCGGCGGCAGAGTGGGTGCGCGTCGCAAGGTCGAGATCGACCATCGATCGCACGGGGTACGGCAACAGTTCCTCGTTCGCGGCCAGCGCGCGCTGGCCTTCGACGGCGAGGTACTTCCTGGCCAACGTCGCCCGCCGACCCAGCTTGCGCACCACCTCTGGCTCGAGCCCACCGCCCGCGAGAAGCGACGCCTGCACGGTCACCGATTCGAGCTGCCGCTCCGCACTCTCCGCTGCGTCGACGAAGATGGTTATGCCGTCAGTCCAGGCGGGCTCACCGTCACCCGCCGACGCCACCGCCACGGTGCGGCCAGCAAGGGCCGACGCGAGCAGCGCAAGCCGCTGCGGACCGTCATCGTCGACCGTCGTAGAACCCGTCTGCACAGCACCTCGCTCATTGACCAAATATCTGTTCCACACTAGTGTCCGCCTGCAACGGCAGTCAACGAACCGGAGGGCGGACATGATCGACTTCGAAGGTCAGGTCTCGGTCGTCACCGGAGCCGGGCGCGGGCTCGGCCGCCTCTATGCGCTGGAACTGGCACGACGCGGCGCGTCCGTCGTCGTCAACGATCTCGGCGGCACCATGCACGGCGACGGCTCCGACGAATCGGTGGCGGACAAGGTTGTCGACGAGATCACCCGCGCAGGCGGAAAGGCCGTGGCATCGCACGACTCCGTCGACAGCCCCGAGGGCGGGGAAGCGATCGTGGCGACCGCCGTCAAAAGTTTCGGACGGCTCGACGCGGTGGTAAGCAATGCGGGCATCTTCAACAGCATCGCGTTCGACGAGATGACGCCCGACGACTGGCGACGCATGCTGCGGGTCCACCTCGACGGCGGCTTCTACCTCGCACAGCCGGCCTTCCGCGTGATGAAGAAGCAGAACTACGGCCGGTTCGTCTTCATCGCATCGTCGGCAGGCATGTTCGGCCAGCACTTGGAGGCGCACTACGCCGCCGCCAAGGCGGGCCTCGTCGGGCTGACCAACGTCATCGCGCTCGAGGGCGCACCGCACGGCATCCTCGCCAATACCGTTCTGCCGTTCGGCTTCTCCCGCATGGTGACCGAAACGCTGGGTGACCCGAAAGCTCTTGAGGAGACCGGGTTCCTGCAGGCGATCAAGCCCGAACTCGTGACACCCATGGTGGTCTACCTCGCCAGCCGGGCCTGTGAGTTCAGCCACCGCAACTATTCCGCCTTCGGCGGCCGCTTCGCGCGGGTGTTCGTCGGCCTCGGCGAAGGCTGGCTCGCCGAACCAGGCAGCGATCCCACTGCCGACGACGTCGCAGCCCACCTCGCCGAGATCTCGACAACCGAGAAGTTCACCGTTCCCGAATCGATCTACGAAGAGGTCTTCGCGGTCTCCGAGCGGCTGGGGGTCGGTCTCACCTGAGCGGACATTCCCGATGTGCCGAGCCTGCTACCGGTGCATTCGGCACGTCGGGAGACCCGACGCAGCACCCGACTTCTGGTAGCGTTAACCAAACATTGGGTCGGTCGGGCAAACCCGCGACGGGGGTCAGCAGCCGTGGAGGTGTTGTGGGGCGTCCTCAGGTGACGCCGACGAATGCCGGACACGCCTACGACGACGGGTCAAGGCGGACCGAAATCCTGCAAACCGCGGCGTCGTTGATCGCCAGTTCCGGCCTGCGCACCTCGCTGCAGGAGATCGCCGACGCCGCAGGCATCCTGCCGGGCAGCCTCTATCACCACTTCGAATCGAAGGAAGCGATTCTCGTCGAGTTGCTTCACCGCTACCACACGGATCTGGACCGCATCGCAGCGCGTGCGCAGGGGAAGCTCGATGATCCTTCGACACGGTCCGCGTTCGACCGGATCGTGGATCTCAGCGCGGCCATCGCGCAATGCGCGGTGACGCATGGCGCGGCGTTGCAGATGACGTTCTACGAGGGGCACGGTCCGAACCGGGAACTCACCGCGCTCGCCCAGCAGCGGCCGACGGCGATCCTCGAAGCGATGGTGCAGACGTTGCGGGCTGCCCGGTGGAGCGGCTACCTCAAGGCCGACGTCGACCTTCCCGTCCTCGCCGACCGCATCGTCCAGGTGATGCTGCAGGTCGGTCTGGACGTCATTCGCTACAACGCCAGCGCCGACAAGCTCGCCGAGCTGCTGTGCCGGATCCTGTTGGAGGGACTGGCCGCCGTGCCGCCAACCGATGCGCAGCTTGACCGCTCGGCGGCGTTCGTCGCGGCCGATGCCGTGGTGAAGTCCTGGAGCGACGACGCGGACGCCGAAGCCGACGACAAGGCCGCCCATGTTCGTGCGGTCGCGCGTGCGGAGTTCGGCCGCAAGGGCTATGAGGTGACGACCATCAGGGACATCGCGTCGGCCGCGCAGCTCGGGACCGGCACGGTGTACCGCTTGATCGGCTCGAAGGACCAACTGCTGGCGTCGATCATGCAGTCGTTCGGCGAGAAGGTCGCCGAGGGGTGGACCCGGGTGCTGCGCTCCGAATCCTCGGTGATCGAGAAGCTGGACGCGCTGAGCTGGGTCAACACCAATGTGTTGGACCGCTTCGGCGACGAATTCCGTATTCAGCTGGCATGGATGCGGCAGTCTCCCCCGGACGCACCGAATATCGGCTGGCTGTTCGGAAAGCGGATACGGCAGATGAAAACCCTGCTGGCCGAGGGCATTCGGTCCGGCGAGGTCAAGATCGACAGCCCGTCGAATGAGACGCTGGCGCGTTCCGTCATCGGCGTCGGATGGATCCCGGAGAACATCCTTCACGACCTGGGCACGCGTGCGTCACTCATTCATCAACGCAATACGATGCTGCGTGGCGTCGCGACTACCCGAGCGTGACGGGCAGCTTCGACCATCCGCGCACACTCGAGGTGTGTGCCTTCTGGGCGTTGTCGTAGTCGACTTGCCAGTCGGGCCAACGCTTGAGCACCTCCTCGAGCACCACCCGCGCCTGCATCCGGGCCAGCGCCGAGCCGAGGCAGAAGTGCAGCCCCTGTCCGAAGGACAGATGTGCACCGCTGCGGTGGATGTCGAAGCGGTCGGCGTCCGGGAAGTGCCGTTCGTCGCGGTTCGCCGAACCGTTGAGGAGCAGCATCACCGAACCTTCCGGAATGGTCTGCCCGCGGCACTCGGCGTCGTGCGCGACGTAGCGGGCCTGCACGGGTGACGGCGCCTCGTAGCGCAGCACTTCCTCGATCGCGCGCGGGATCAGAGAGAAGTCGTTCGCCAATTCATGCCGCTGGTCGGGGCTTTCGGCCAGCAGCTGGCCGGCGAAACCGATCAGCCGCGTGGTCGTCTCGTTGCCCGCACCGGCGACCATGCCGGTGTACATCAGCACCTCGGTGCGGGTCAGTCGACGTACCTTGCCGTCCTCCTCCAACTCCGCGTTGAGCAACTGGGTCATCAGGTCGTCCGACGGATGGTCGACCCGCCAGTCGACGTACTCGGCGAACAGCTTGTTGCTGTTCTCGAACAGGTCGGCGCGGGCTCCGCTGAACTCCCCCTCGGTCAGCGTGAGCGCACTGTTCGAGGTGTCCCGGATCGCCTCCTGGTTCTGTTCCGGAATGCCCAGCAGATAACCGATCGTGCGCATGGGGATCTGAGCGCCGATGTCAGCGATGAAGTCGAACCGATCAGACAACGGTTCAAGCGCGCGTACACAGTACTGACGCGTCAGCGGTTCGATCGCCTCCATCCGCCGCGGCGTGAAAACCCTTGAGAGCAACTTGCGATGAAGATCGTGGATGGGAGGGTCCTCGAACAGGATGATGCCCGGCGGAAGCTTGATGCCGGCCAGGATGATGTCCATCGTGGTGCCGTGGCCCGACCGGTACGTCTCCCAGTTGTGAAGTTCGCGCGCAACGTCCTCGTAGCGGCTCAGGGCGTAGAAGTTGTACTTCTCGTTGTAATACAGCGGCGCTTCGTCGCGCAGCCGCTTCCACGTCGGGTACGGGTCGTCGTCGATCGCGAAATCGTAAGGGTCGTAATAGACTTCGACCGCGCTGGTGCCTGTCACCCGGTTGCTCCGGCCATCACGACCTCTCCGACGCGCTTCAAATAGGGCCAGGCAAGGTCTGGTGGGACGCCGCCGCACAGCGGCGACAGGTTGAGCACCTCGCCTGCCCGAACCCTCGCCACGGCCTCGTCGACGCTGTAGATCCGGTGCGACGTCGGATTGGCCCGCAACTCATCGATGGTCTGCACGTCGGAGAAGCCCGCCGAGTAGTCGTTGCCCGGGTTCCAGTCCGCGTACATGCGGACGTCGTGCAGCAGATACGGGCCGATTTCCTCCCACGCCGTGTCGACGTCGTCGGCGACGAAACACACCGAGGGCGTATCGCGGTCGGGAAGGAATATCGGGCCCGGCTCATGCCCGTGCTGGCGGCAGGCCTCCTGGTAGGCCTCCTGCATACCCTCGACATTCGCATTGCCGAGCATGCCGAGTCCGTATCTGCCCGCCCGCCGCGCCGCCGCCACGGAGCCCCCACCCCACATCAGCATCGGCCCTCCCGCGGTGTGCGGCGGCGGCGTGGTGTTGATGCGGCGCGTTTCGAATATCGCTTCGCCCGAGAGCAATTCACGCAGGAGAGCCAGCTTCTCGTCGGCGAGGCGGCCACGGGTCCGCATGTCGACACCGAAGTGTTCGAATTCCTCCGGCCGGTAACCGAGGGCAAGGATGTATGACGCCCTCCCCTTGCTGATGATGTCGAGTACCGCCATGTCCTCGGCGAGCCGGACCGCGTCGTAGAACGGCAGCAGCAGGATCAGGCTCAGCGCGAGGCGCTTGGTACGCGCCGCGATCGCGGAGGCCAGGATGAGCGGTGACGGCAGATAGCCGTCCTCGGAGCCGTGATGCTCGCACAGCACCGCCGCGAGCGCGCCGTGATCCTCGGCCCACGCGCACATCTCCGTTGCGGCGGAGTACAGCTCCACCGTCGGCGCGCCGATCTCCGGCGCGCGCATGTCGAAGCGGAGCATGTACACGGCGCCTCCAGCCCCTGAGATTTGTGCCGTTACGCTACGGCCCGTCGCGGAACACTGTCAACGAATCCCGCGATTCCGCAGAATCGACAAACCCGGTCCGTCGAGTTGGTCCGACAATGCGCCACGACCGCACGCGGCCATCATCAATGCCGGTGCCGGGCCGTGCAGTTCTGCGCCCTTTCCCCAGGATCGGCCGACGTCGTCGGCGCGCAACCTGATCCCACGGAGCCGGTCGAACGGAACGAAGGCCATCGCACGAAATCCAGTGAGGAAGTCGAGCGCGAGGGACACGAGGTCCGGATCGGGTTCAAAGGTCAGGCCGAGCGGAATCCGGATGTCGCCGCCGTGGACGAGGACGTCGGTCAGACCCGAGACGGGGCCGGAAACCGGCGGGCTCAACCTGTGGTCGGCGCCGTCCCGCAGGCTGGCGGCGATGTCAGCGGCGGGCAGTTGCGCGCGGCGTCGCGCCAGCGCGTCGATGCCCCGGTGCACACCGAAGTGGCGGACGGCCGCGGCCTGAAACCCCCAGAAACCATCTGCGAAGTCGCTGACGAGGTGAGCGGCGACGGTCTTGACGTCCCAGCCGGCACACAGGCTCTGGGTCGCCAACTGTGCCTCGTCGAGACCGTCGATCAACGCCGCGATTTTCCGTCGCTCGTCGGCGACAGCTGCGAAGACGAACTCTTTATCTACAGTCACGTTGCCATTATCAATCAAATGCGTGCCGCGGCAACGTGTTCGGCAGGTCGAGCGAGCTCAGCAGGCCGGCGGGCGCGTCGATCACATACGGGATCGCGTTGACGACTCGCATGGCCGTTGCGGTCATCGCGGCGCGGCCTGCGCCGTGTCCCTCGGCGTCGCCAAGGTTCATCGCGCAATGGATGTCGGGCTCACCCTCGATGTCGACGCGGTAGGTCGCGTCGAACTCCGACGCCAACCAGTCGGGTGCGACGTCGCGGGCCATCCGGATGATGTGCTCGATCACGATGGCTTCGCGGCCGTTGACCACGCCCGCGGCCCGGGTCGCCACCGCGCCGCACGTGCCCGCCTTGATGGTCCCGAAGGCCACCTCGATATCACGGTCGGTCAATCGCCGGTCCAGTGAGCCGCGAATCTCCTCGACCTCGACGCCGAGCCCAGTCGGCCATCAGATGAATCGGTGCCGCCCAGGCCATCTCGATGAAGCCGGGCGTCTTCAACATCGGCTCGAAGTCGAGCGGATGACCGAATCCCAGGCCGTTCATCATGATGTCGGCGACGGGATAGTGGTCGTTCAGCGCGATCTCGGTGGCCTTGATGCAGCGGATCTTCTTCGACTGCGTCGCCAGCAGAAGCGCGAGTTGATCGGAGCCGAAGCCGGGGAAGATGCCCGACCCGTAGAACGATGCGTTGCCAGACTTGGCCGCGGTCTCGAGCTGGTCGCGCCAGTCCGGCGAGTAATAGGTGGGCGGGTAGATCAGGCTGGTCGACGTCGTTGACACCACGTTGATTCCGGCGTCGAGCAACCGCAGGTAATCCGGGACGGCGCCGGCGTCGCGCTCGGGCCCGCTGGCCGCGTACACCACGCAGTCCGGCCGCAGAGCGATCAGCGCGTCGGCGTCGTTGGTCGCCGCGACACCGATGGACTCACCGCCGGCTAGCTCACCGGCGTCACGGCCGACTTTGTCCTGCGAATGCACCCAGACGCCGACGAGCTCGAGATCCGGGCGCCCGTGCACGGCCTCGATCGCGATGGAGCCGACGCCCCCGGTCGACCACACGACAACGCGACTCGGACTTGCCTCCATGTCTCTCCTTCGATCAGCCGAGGCGAGCTGCTGCTTCGGCGGCGCGCTCCAGGTACGGCCACGCCACGTCGGGTGGTACCCCACCGCACAGCGGCGCGAGCGGCAGGGCTTGCCCCGCACGCATGTAGTCGACGGCCTCGTCGGTGGTGAAGACGCGGTACGGGCCGTTGGCGTCTCGCAGACCGGTCACATCCGTTGCGCGCGAGATGCTGGCCACGCCCTCGTCGCCGTGCCGATATGATGCGGCCGTCACCGCGTCGTGCACCAGGTAGCTGCCCAGCTCATCCCAGGCCTTGTCCACGTCGTCGGCGACGAACACCGCTGTCGGCGCATCGTCGCCCGGAAGCTGGACGAAGCCGGGTTCGTGTCCATGCGCGCGACATTCGTTCTCGTACAACTCCTTCAGGCCGCCCTGGTTGGTCTGAAGGATGACACCAAGGCCGTGCCTGGCCGCCCGCTTGACAGCGGCCTCGCTGCCACCGGCCAGCACGAGGAACGGCCCACCAGGCGATGTGCACGGTGGCGTGATGTGGGTGCGCCTGCCGTCGGAGACCACCGGCTCACCCTTGAGCAGCCGCCTCAGCAAGGTCAGCTTCTCGTCGGCGAGCCGTCCCCGCAGACACATGTCGACCCCGAAGTGCGCGTACTCCTCAGGGCGATGGCCGATGCCGAACGCGTATGAGACCCGGCCGTTGCTGATGATGTCCAGCACGCTGATGTCCTCGGCCAGCCGGACCGGATCCCAGAACGGCAGCACCACGGCGGCCAGCATGATCGGCAGCCGCTCGGTGCGGGCCGCGATGGCCGACGCCAGCACGATCGGCGATGGCAGGTGGTTGTCTTCCGCGCCGTGGTGCTCGGACAGCACGGCCACGACCGCGCCGCGGGTTTCGGCCCAGGCACACATGTCGATGGCGGCGGCGTACAACTCGGTCGTCGGCGCGCCGGACGATGGCGCGCGCATGTCGAACCGGATCGTGAACACCAGAGCGGACTATAACCCAATCCTTGTTGACGGTAATAGTGCTCACTGTTAATTTCGGAGCAAAGGTTAGGTCGATCCAGCCGGGCGTGAGGAGGGGGATGATGGCAAATGGTCAGCATCGCGTTGTCGTGTGGTCGACGGGCGGTATCGGATCGATCGCGATCCGCGCCATCCACCAACGACCCAACCTCGACCTCGTCGGGGTGTGGGTGCACTCCGAGGACAAGGTCGGCAAGGACGCCGGGGAACTGGCAAACGGCGAGCCGATCGGCGTCGCCACCACCAACGACGCCGACGCGCTCATCGCCCTCAAACCCGACTGCGTCATCTACGCGGCCAGCGGCCCGGAGCGAGACGCGCTGGCGATCCCCGATTACGTCAAGCTGCTCAGCGCGGGGGTCAACGTGGTGACGACGAGCACCACGCGTCTGGTCAACCCGCATGCCTATGAGCCTGCCGAATGGCGAGAACAACTGGTGGCCGCCGCGAAGGAGGGTCAGGTCTCGCTGTATGCATCGGGCATCGAGCCTGGGTTCGCCGCCGACTATCTGCCTCTGGTGCTGTCCACGCAGTCGTCACAGATCGAGAAGATCCACGCCTACGAGATCGGCCTGTACGACGACTACGGCGTTCCCGACATCATGAGCGACGCACTGGGTTTCGGCCGTCCGATGGACTACGTGCCGTGGATCAGCTTTCCCGGCGCGATCGCCGGCGAATGGCAGGGCCAGATCCGGATGGTCGCCGATGCGCTTGGCGTCGAGGTGCAGGAGGTGCGCGAGACGTTCGACCGCGCCGCCACGGAGCGGACGCTGGAGGTCGCGATGGGCGCCGTCGAGGCGGGCACATGCGGCGCACTGCGGATGCAGGCGATCGGCGTCGTCGACGGACACGAGGCCATCGTCATCGAACATGTCACCCGGCTGGCGCCCGACGTCGCGCCCCACTGGCCGACGCTTCCCAACGCCCTCGGCTACCGCGTGGTGATCACCGGCCAGCCCGATATCGACTGCACGTTCGACGTCACCCTTCGCGACCGGCGCAAGGCCGGCATCGAGGGGATGACGTCGGGCGCGGGCGCGATGGTCGCCACGGCGATGCGTGTCGTCAACGCGGTGCCGTATGTCGTTGCGGCACAGCCGGGTCTGCTCAGCTCGGTCGATCTGCCGTTGACCATTCCGCGTGGCGCATTCAACCCGGCCTGACGGGTGATTTCACGCGACCGGGGTGAGCGTGAACGGCAGCTGGACGTTGAGCTGTTTGTTCCATCCGCATGCGCCGCTGGGACCGAGCGTCGTGTCCCAGCCCTTCAGCGCCGGCTCCGGCCAGCCCTTCCAGAACGTGAACGTCTGCTGACCGGAATAGGCGCTACCGTCGAGGCACGGCTCCCAATTGTCCACGGTGCGGGTGACTTTCCAGCGGCCGCTGAGGTAGACCAGATCCCCACTCCAGCCCTGGTCGCTGGTGACCCGGCCGGTGCAATTCTGGTATGTGCTGCACGCCGAGGTGATGGTCCACGTCTGGGTGACGCTTCGCTCGTCGTGGAAGGAGTCCTGCGTCCTCGCCCACTCACCGTCCGAGAACGCGGTATAGGTGCCGTTGAGGGCGATTCCGTCACCCGGATCCGCGTGAGCCGACGGCACACCGAGCACGGTGGCGACGGCGATACCCGCGAGTAGAGGCGCGAACTTCATGCGTCCGTCCGATAAATCAGGTCGTGCCATGACTTGGCGGCCTCGACCAGGTCCTCCTGCCGAAACACCTGGCCGTCTGGAGCGGCGTATTGGCCGGTCTGCGGATCGTAGTGCGCGACGGCGACGGACGGTCCCTGTGCGGATGCGTTGCCGTCGAACGAATTTGGCGTCGCGGCGACTCCTCCCCCGGTATCCATCGGCGGGAACGCGTCGGCCGGCGGCGGTGGCTGCGGCGGCGCTGCTGCCGGCGGCGGTGCATCGGGTGGGGTGCCCGACGGCGCCGCGCCCGGCGGCATCGGCGTGCCTTCTGTAGGCGCGTAAAGCCTTTCGTTTTCGTCGACTCGGCCGTCCGGCGGAATGCCCTGTCCGATCAGGTTGGGGTCAAACGGATACGGGCCCAGCGCATGCTGCCGCATCGCCAGCGGCATGTACGGCTTGTCGCTGTAGCATTCCTGCACGGTCGGGGCCCGCTTACCGGGAACGCCCATGCACGGGGAGTTCCGTGCTCCACGCACGACGATCGGCGAGTCCTGTGGCAGCTTGCAGTACAAGCCGTCCGGTGTGTCCATCTCCGAAGTGTCCGCGGGCGAACGCCACTGCGACGGAGGCAGAAAGCCGACGGTGCACGGCGGTCCGTCGCCGAGCTGTATCCGGAAGTCGCCGAGGGCCATGCCGGTCGGATTGTTTTCGGGAGCCGAAGCGAGGACGTCACCGACGAACGGCGGCAACAACACCAGGACCTGCTCGAGTGACGGGTGATAGGTCACGCCGACTTGACCGATTGTGGTGAGGTTCGCCAGGAGTATCGGCAACGTGGGCTTCACCTGATCGAAGAGCCGCGACACCTCGTTCGCCGCGGGTGGTCCCTCCCGCAGCAGCGTGCGCACCTGCTGATCGTTGGTCACCACCTGGCCGGTTACCCCGGCCAGGCTCCTCGCCCACAACCGCAGCGAGTCTGTCGTCTGCGCCTGCGAATCGAGAAGCGGCCCAGAGTCTTCGACGAGCGTCGATGACTCGTCCCCCACCTTGTTGAGGTCGCCGGAGATCTTCGCCGACGAGTCGAACAACGAGCCGAGGTCGAAGCCGGCGCCGTTGAACGCGTCGAACGACTCGTTGACCAACCCGCTCAACTGGTCCTTGGGAACACTGTTGACCAGAGTGCTCACCTGATCGAGCATTGGGCCGACGGCCTGCGGAATCTTGGTGTCGGCCATCGCGATCACCGAGCCGTCCTTGAGGTACGGCGGTGAGTCCGTGCGTGGCATCAATTCGACGTACTGCTCGCCGACAGCCGACACGCTGCGCACCTCGGCGACCAGGTCGGCAGGAATCTTCGGAGAGGTGCCGAGCGACAGCGTTGCGGTCGCCTGCGTCCGCGACACGTCCATTCTGGTCACCTTGCCGACCTCGACGCCGCGGTACGTCACGTTCGAGAAGCGGTACAGCCCACCGGATGTGGGCAGCTGCAGTGTGACGGAGATCCGGCCGATGCCCAGGAGGGTTGGTGTCTGCATGTAGACGAACACCATCACCAAGACACCGACGATCGACGCGATCGCAAAGATGGCCAACTGAATTCGGACGAACCGTGTGAGCATCAGCCACCACCCGGTTCCCATGGCGCCGGGGCGGCATTCGGAATCGGCCCGAACGGTGGTGAGGTGCCGACGCCCAGCGGGAACTTCGTGTAGTAGGCGTTATATCCGGGATCGCCCGGGGCTGGGATCATCGACGCGCGGTCCTGCCCGAGTCGCGTACCGAGCAGAAGTCCGCGCTTCAGACGCGCGTTCGTCCAATCGACAGTGACGAACAGGTTCACATAGTCACCACGGACGCCCCGGTCGATCAGGTTCTGGGTCAACGGGAACGTCGGGATATAGGCCAGAGCGCTGTCGATCTCCGGCCCCACGTCGGCGAGTGCCTTCAGGGTGGGTTCGAGGTTCTGCAAGTTCGTGACGAGGTCGGCCTGAGTGTCGTTGATGAGTCTGGTCGTGGTGTCGGCAAGGGCACCAAGCTTTTCCAGCGCGGTGGTGAACCTCGGCCGCTCCTTGATCAACACGTCAAGGGCGGGCGGAATCTTGTTCAGGGCACGCGTCAGGACTTCCCGCTGCCCGCCGAGCGTCGACGCGAATCTGTTCAACTCGTCGATGGTGGCGACGATGTTGTCGCGCTGTTGATACAGCGTGCCGACCAAGGTGTCCAGGCGAGCGATCAGATCCCGCACGACGTCCTGTCGCCCGTTCAATGCGGTGTTGAAGTTGTGGACGATGTCGCCGATCTGGCCGAGCCCGCCGCCGTTGACGACTGCCGCCAGCGACGACAACGTCTGCTCTGTCGACGGGTAGGTGGACGATTCGTCGAGACCGATGGTGGCGCCCGGCGTCAGCCGGCCGTTCGGTGCCACGCCCGGCGGCGGATCGAGCGCCAGGTGCATGGAGCCCAGCAGGCTCGTCTGGCCGACAGTCGCGACGGCATTCGCGGGCACGGTCGCGTTCGGCTCGAGCGACACGTCCACGTCGATGTGCCAGCCGTGCAGCCGCATCCTGCCGACGCTGCCGACCACGACATCGTCGATCAGGACCGGCGAATTCGATTCGAGCGTCCCGACGTTGGCGAGCTCGACGTGATACACGGCCGCGTCGCCACCGCGACCTACGGTGCCCGGCAGCGGGAGTGAGTTCACGCCTTGGAATGCACAGCCCGTCACGGTCACCATGACGCTGCACCCGATCGCCAGCAGCCGACGTCCGCTCGATGTCCCGATCACGGCGGTGTCCCGTCGCTTGTCGGCGGCGGATCTGCCGGTGGCGCGCCGGGCGGTGGCGGCGACTCTGCGGGCAGGAGCATGTCCTGCAACGTGGGCGGCGGTGGCGCAGGATCGGGAGCCATCGGCAGCGCCGGCCCCGGCGGTGGGCCGTACCCGGGCGGGGGCGGTACCTCGCCGTTGAAGCCCGTATACGCCGACACCGCAGGCGGATCGGTGGCCGGCGGGGGCGGCTGTCCCTCGTTCTCCGGCCTGAGCCTGTCCTCGGTGTACCGCAGCATGTAGTCCGGCGGGGCCGCGGTGATGAACGGGTTGAAGGGCAGCGGAATGCTGTTGATGTCGATCGTGTTCAGCGCCGGACCGACATATTGCGAGCAGAGCTTGCCGGTTTCCGGCGACGTGACGTTCTCGAGGGCACCGATCATCGTGCAGATGGCCCACGTCGGGTTGGACAGGTTGTTCAGCACGAACACACCGCTGGCGGCACCGGTGCGCGGATCGAACATGTTGTAGGCGTTGGCTATCGAGTGCGGTGCGATGTGCAGAACGTTCTCCAGGTCCAACCGGTGGTCGGCCAGGTTCTGGGTGACGTCGGCGAGCAGCCGGATCTGCTCGGCCGTCTTGTCGCGTGTGCCTGCGATGAATCGCTGTGTCTCGCCGACAACGTCGGAAAGGTTCTTCAGTGCCGCGTCGAGATCTGAGGTGCTGTCGTTCAGAACGCTCGTCAGCGTCGCGAAGTTGTTCTGGAACTGCACGATCTGGTCGTTGCTGTCACGCAGCGCGGTGACGAAGGTCTGAAGATTGGTGATCGTGTCGACGATGTTTCCGCTGCCGTCAGCCAGGACCCTTCCGACTCCCGACAACTGGGTCAATGTCTGACGCAGCTTGCCCCCGTTGCCGTTGAAGGCATTGGCAGCGCTGTCGATGAACCGTCCGACCGAGCCGGTCGACATGCCCTTGTCCGGGCCCAACTCCGATGCCAGCCGCATCAGCTGTTCTTTGACTTCGTCCCACTCGACGGGGATTGCCGTGCGGTCGAGCGGGATCACGGCGCCGTCCCGCATCGTCGGGCCGGACTCGTAGGCGGGCGCCAGTTGGACGTATCGGGCGGAGATCAGGTTCTGGGCGACGATGACCGCCTTGGCGTCGGCGGGAACCGAAACCCCTCGGTTGACGTGCAGTTTCATTTTGGCCTGCGTGCCGATCGGTTCGATCGAGTCGATCGTGCCCACCTTGACGCCGGCGATGCGGACCTCGTCGCCGGGATAGATGGCGACGGTCTTGGTGAAGTAGGCGGTCATCGTCTTCGGCTTGACAAAGGCGTGCTGGATGACCACGGCGAGGCCCCCGACAAGCGCCACCGCGAGCACCGCAGCGAGTGCCAGTTTCACGAAGCGGTTTCGAGTCATGGCGGCGGTGGCCCCCACTTCTCGTTCTCCTGAGGAATCCCGTTGTACGGGAAGGGAAGCTCGGCGCGAGGTCCGGCATTGTCGGGCGGCTGACCGGCGTTGGTCCCCCGTCGGAAGCCGAACGCGTAGTCGAAGAACGGCTGGAAGATCTCGCCGAAAAACAGGTTCGGGACGTACGCCTGGTAGTACGGGCCGTTGCCGATCGTCTCGCCGAGGGTGGTCTGGAATTTCGCCAGCCCCGGCAACGCCTTGGCAATATTGTCGCGGTTCTTCTCCAACACCGCCGTCACCGCGTTGAGCTTGTCCAGCGTCGGCGCCAGCTTCTCCTCGTTGTCGTGGATCAGGCCGGACAGCTGCTTCGACAACGCCGACGTATGGGCGAGCAACTCGACGATCGCGTACCGCCGCTCGTTGAGCACCGCCACGAGATCGTTGGCGTTTAGGATCAGGGTGTTCACCTGTGCGCTGCGGTCGGACAAGGTCTTCGTGACGTCGGCGCCGTCCTCGAGCAGCTCGCCCAGTTGGTCGTCGCGGTCGTTGATGGCCTGCGACAGCCGGGTGATGCCGTCGAAGGTGGGACCCAGTTGGGGCGCAACCTGATCGAGCGTCTCCGACAGAGTATCGAGCGATTGGTTCAGCGAAGCGGTGTCGGTTCCCGCGGTGTTCGTGGTCAGCTCACTGACAGCTTCGGTCAGTGAGTACGGCGACGCGGTGCGCGACACCGGAATGACGTCCATCGGATGCATCGTGTCGTTCCCCGACGACTCCAACGTCAGCACACGTTCACCGAGGAGCGTGCCGGTCCGCACGTGTGCGGTGGTGTCCGAACCGAGTTCGACAGAGCTGTCGATGGTGAACGTCACCAGCGCATTGCGGCCTTCCAGCACAACGTCCGAGACACTGCCGACCTTGATGCCCGCGACGGTTACGTCGTTGCCCGTTGTCAGTCCACCGGCATCGGAAAACTGGGCCTGGTACCTGATGGCAGTCGCCAGGGACGTCAACGACTCTGGCGACAGCCCGACGAGGACGATCAATATCGCCAGGACCACACCCATGAATCCTGTTCGGAGAAGCCTGTTTCCGCGGTACTTCAGCATCAGGGCTCAGTGCACCTTCCGGCGTCCTGCTTGATCCACGGGAACTCGGCGGTCCGCCCCTGAAGATCGGTGACCCGCCACTTCAATTCGCAGATGTAGTAGTTGAAGAAGCTTCCGTAGGACCCGGTGCGGATCAGCTTGTGATAGTTCTGGGGGGCCTTTACCAGCGCGGTGTCGAGCCTGTCCGTCTGGCTGTCCATGTTGGTGGCCAACCGGTTCAATTCGTCGACCGTGCCCTTGAGAGGTGGTCGGGCGTCGGTGAGCAGATCGGCCACCGACCTGGAGCCATTGTTGAGTGACTCGATGGCCGTGGCGATCGGATCCTTCTGGGCGGCAAGCTGTGTCACCAGTGTCTCCAACTTGGCGACCGTGCCCGAGAACTTGTCGCCTTCTCTGGTCAGGGTGGCGAGCAACGTTCGCAAATTGTCGATCAGCGCCTGGATCGTCTGGTTGTGTTCGGACAGCGCGGTGGTGAAGCCCGACGTGTTGGACAGCAGGGACTGCAGGGTGCCGCCCTGCCCCTGGAAGATCTGGATCAGCGACGCCGACAGGGCGTTCACGTCCTGCGGGTTCAGCCCGCGGATCACCGGCTTGAGGCCACCGAGAAGCAGGTCGAGGTCCAGAGCCGACGACGTCCGTTCCGCGGGGATCTGGGATCCCGGCGGCAACCGCCGGTCACCTGGGCCGTCGATCAGTTCCAGATAGCGGTCGCCGACCAGATTGAGGTAGCGCACCGCGACGCGTGTGCCGGTGGTCATCTGGACGGCGGGGTCGGCGTCGAACGTGACGAGCGCCGTCTTGTCCTTCTGAAGTTTGACGCTGTTGACGGTGCCGACGCGCATGCCGCCGACGCGCACCGACTGCCCCTCCTTGAGTCGCGAGGCGTCGGTGAACACCGCCGAGTAATCCTTGCTCGACCCCGTTTGGTACTGCCCGAAGATGAAGAACAGGCAGGCGGTCAACACCACCATGACGACCCCGAAGACGCCGAACTTGATCAGCGTCGGACGTAGTGAGCGCCTCATCCGGGCTGTCCGATCTGATATGTGTTGCGTGGCGGACCGTCGATGTCGCCGAACATAATCCGTTTCAGCGCATCGGAATTCAGCACGATGCCGGGGTAGGTGCGCCGCCACGGGTTGGTTCCGGTATCGGCGACGACGTAGGGAGGGACCGTCTCGTACGGCAGGTCCGGCAGCCCGGTGCACTGCGGGCCGCCCGTGCCGCCCGCCTTCGGCAGATCCATCGGGTAGCGATACCGTTCCTCACCCCACAGGAAGCCGGCCAGGACCTCGACACCCGGCCGTTTCAACGGCGGGCGGTGCGTCGCGTTGATCATCCCGCTGAGGCCGCACCACAGCGCATGGTTGTACTTGTTCAGCAGGTCGGTGGTCGGCACCAGCAGGTGCAGGACATCGGTGAGCGGCTGGCGATTCGTTCCGATGACGTCATTGCCGATGTCGGCCAGACCGATGACGCTGACGAGAGCGGCGTCGAGATTCTGCTCCTGGTCGACGAGCGTGTCGCTGATCCGGCTGGCGTTGTCGGCGACCGTGACGAAGTCCGGCGCGGCGTCGCCGTAGGCCTGCAGGACCTGCGGGGCGACGTCGAGGTCGTGGCTCAGCGCGGGCAGGCTCGGTTCGATCCTGGCCAGGTAGGTGTCCAGGTCGGTGAGCATCTGCCCGATCTTCTCGCCGCGTCCGTTCACGGCCGACGCGATGGCCCCGAGGGTCTCGTTGAGCTTGGGCGGGTCGATCTTCGACAGCACCGTCGTGAGGTTTTCGAACACCGTGTTGATCTCGACCATCACGTGCTTGGCGGCGAGCACCTGGCCGGCGCGCAGCGATTCGGGCGACGGGTCCGGCGGGAAGACGAACTGCACGTACTTGGCACCGAACACCGTCGTCGACGCTATGTCGACGAGGACGTTCGCCGGTATCGCGCTCATGCGCTTCGGGTCCATCGCCAGATGAATGGCGGCCTCGCCGTTGGGCATCTGTTCTATCGAGGCGACCTTGCCCACCTGGACGCCGCGGATCTGAACCTTGGCGTCCGGGTTCATCACCAGCCCTGCTCGTGGCGACATCACCGTCACGGGCACGCTGTCGGTGAATCCGCCCCGGAAGAGGGACGCCGCAAGGGCGATCACCGCGACGATCGCGACGACGGTGGCGACGCCGATCAAGGCACGCAATGCTCGACCGGTCACCCCGCCGCCATTCGCGCGGTCACGCGACTCCAGGATGGAAGAGTTTCACCGTGCCCCCACTGACCTGATGCGGATACCCCCGGTCCGGCCGGCAACTCTACCGACGGAACAAGTATTTGGTCAACTGTCCCAGATGCGGGACACACGCACGCCCCGCGCCGATACAGATGTCGGCGCCTTCGGTGTCCCATCGATCCCCCTGATGTGATCGGCGTCTGCCTGGGGCGACGGCTATTATCTAAAAATAACAATAATTGGTCAATACCACAGGCGCGTTCGCTGAATTCGCACCGCGACGTGTCGAAAAGTGAGGAGGCCGCCGTCGCGCCTCCCCGGACGTGCCCCGAATGCTCGTCGGTGAGCTCCCTTAATGGGAGCTCGTATGTGAGTGCGCCTCAGCCGATTCCGAAGGTCCAGTTCTGTTGCTCGCGAGCACTGCAATGGCGGCCCGGTCGCACGCTTCGCCGGCGTCCGCCGACGTGACCTTCGCCGACGGCTCCAGTGTTCGCCAGCGCCCTCGCGCGCTAGCGGGTCCTGACGGGCAATCGCGCCCAGCCGCGCACGCTCGACGTCCGCGCCCTGCTCGCGTTGTCGTAGTCGACATCCCAATCGGTCCATCGCTTGAGGACCTCTTCGAACGCGACCCGACCCTCCAGCCTCGCCAGCGCCGAACCGAGGCAGAAGTGCAGCCCCTGGCCGAAGCTCAGATGACCGCCCGTCCGGTGGATGTCGTAGCGGTCGGGATCGGGAAACTTCGACTCGTCGCGATTGGCCGATCCGTTCAGCAACAACATGTAGGAGCCCTCGGTCACCGTGTGCCCGTAGTGCTCGACGTCGGCGGCGACGTAACGCGCCTGAACCGGCGACGGCGGCTCGTACCGCAGCGTCTCCTCCACGGCCGACGGAATCAGCGACGGGTCCGCGACGAGTTCGCGTCGTTGATCGGGGTGTTCACCGAGCAGTTGGCCCATGAACCCGATCAGCCGCGCGGTGGTCTCGTTGCCTGCGCCGGCGATCATCGCGGTGTACGCGAGCACCTCTGTGCGTTCGAGCCGACGACGGGTGCCGTCCTGCTCCTCGATCTCGGCGTTGAGCAGTTCGGTCATCAGGTCGTCGGACGGATGCGTTGCGCGCCATTCGATGTAGTCGGCGAACATCGCGATCGATTCCTGGATGACGGTCTGGCTCAGATCGCCTTGCTCCGCTGCGACTGTGATGCTCTTGTCGTTGCGGTCGCGGATCTGCTGCTGCCCTTCCTCGGGAATGCCGAGGAGATACCCGATCGTCCGCATCGGCATGAAGGCGCCGAGATCGGTGACGAAGTCGAACCCGTCGCCATCGCGCAGCAGATCCAGTGCGCTGACACAGAATTCGCGTACCAGGTCCTCGACCGCGAGCATCCGCCGCGGAGTGAAGACCCGTGACAAGAGACGCCGGTGCAGATCGTGCAGTGGCGGATCCTCCCACAGCAAGATGCCCGGCGGCACTTCGATGCCACTGAACAGAATGTCTGCGGTGGTACCGCGTCCCGACCGATACGTCTGCCAGTCCGGGAGTGCACGTGCGACGTCGTCGTAGCGACTTAGTGCGTAGAAGTTGTACTTGTCGTTGAAATACAAAGGCGCTTCTGCGCGCATCCGTTTCCACACCGAATACGGATCGTCGTCGATCGCATAGTCGAACGGGTCGTAGTACAGCTCGACCGTCGAACTGTCGGCCATAATATCCTCCTGGGCGGCGCTATCTGGGTTGGTTCTCGACCCCGGGGAACAACTGCTCCCCCGTACCCGAGGTCACGTAGCCCAGCTGTTTGGTGATGAGGTGGGGCGCGAAAACCGACGCGTAGAGCACATTTCCGATGACGATCACCGCGACGATCGACACGACTGCCGATCCGACACGGGTTTTGGACACCTTGTCCGACCAGATCTCGATGACGTTGCGTCCCTGCGCATCCTTGCGGCCAAGGAGGTAGGTGAAGACCATCATCTGGATGCCCATCGCGATGGCGTCATAGATCGGGTACTGGTGCAGAGTCCCCTCGAAAAGACCCAAGCCCGGGATCAGGTAGGCGTAGTAGAAGACGCCGAGTCGCGCTCCCAGCCCCGCGTTGAAGATCAAGGCCCAGCAGAAGCCGACGACCAGGCCCACGGTCAGGTACGTGATGGGCTGACGCCATCCGAACCGCGCGACGAGCCGCCGCCCGATCGCGGCGCCGATCACCGCGGGCAGACAGAAGTAACCGATGTACCCGACAGGCACAGACGAGGGCAGACCACCACCCCATGTCATGTTCAGCGGCCACCACGACGGCATTCGGGGCAGTGCAGGCGGAAACTGCGCGTACATCGCCCAGTCGTAGGGCGCCTCGATCCACGAGAACGAGATCGCCGAGATGCACAGCAGCAGCAGCGGGTGCAGACGCCGGTCGCGGACGCTCAGGTACACCCCGGCGATGAGGAACAGGATGCCGCTGGCCCAGCCGAAGATCACGGACGCAGTCAGCAGCGGCGTCAGCTCAGTGCTCACCGCTCGCACTCGTCGTCCGCGCCGCCGCGCGCTTCGGGGTCGAAGTACAGCACCACGCCGAAGATGACGATGATCAGCCCGAACAGCGTGCCGAGCATGATGAGTTGGCCCACGTCGGCCCCTTCCACCTGTCCTCGAGATCGGTAATAGTGCACACTATTAAAAGTGGTTGGTCAAGGCCGTCTATCGTGGAGCGCTGTGAAGACGTCGGCTCGGGCCGGCCGCCGGCCGCGCGGCGAACCGCGCCGGCTTCTGCTCGACGCCGCGCGCGAGCTGTTCGCGCGCAAGGACTACCGCAGCACAACGACTCGTGAGATCGCCGAGAGCGCGGGCGTCACCGAGTACCTCCTCTTCCGCCACTTCGGCTCCAAGGCGGGACTGTTCCGCGAGGCGCTGGTTCTTCCGTTCACGAACATCGTCGACGAGTTCGCCAAGACGTGGCAGGCAGTCGTGCCCGAGGAGACCGTCGAAGACGAACTCGCGCGCCACTTCGTCGAACGCGTCTACGACGTCGTCGTCGAACACCGGGGGCTCTTGCTGACGCTGGTCGCATCGGAGGCATTCAGCGAAGAGGAGATCGCGGACGCGGGCATCGCCGACATCAGGCGGGCGCTCGGCGTGCTCGGGCAGATCAGCGTCGAGGGGATGCAGTTGCGCGGGATGCACTCGAGTCAACCGGACATGCCCGCGCACTCGACGATGGCGATGATCGTCGGCATGGTGGCACTCCGGTCGACCTTCTTCGGAACGAAACCGCCTTCCCGAGACGCGATCGTCGACGAACTCGTCCAGGCGACGCTGCACGGCTACCTGCATCGCGGTGATTAGTCGCGCAGCGACACGTGCTATCTATCAAAGGGCCGAAATCCTCGCTAGGGCTTGGCGAAACCCGCGGCGTTCAAAACCGTCTGTCCCGCCTCGCCGGTGAGGAGATCGACGAACTTGCCCGCGAGGTCGGGATCCTTGGACTGCTTGAGGACCGCGATCGGATAGGTATTGACCGCATCGGCCGATTCGGGGAACGGCACTGCGGTGACTTTGTCGCCCGCTCCTTGCGCATCGGTGACGTAGACGAGCCCGGCGTCGGCCTCCCCACTCGTCACCTTGTTCAGCACGTCGGTGACTTGAGACTCCTCGCTGACCGGGTTCAGTTGCACACCGGTCGCCTTTTCGACCTTCTCAGCGGCGGACCCGCACGGCACCTGGGGTGCGCACACGACCACCGCCAGACCTGGCTGAGTCAGGTCTTTGAACGAGGCGACCTTTTTCGGGTTACCCGGCGCCGTAACGATTGTCAGCGTGTTGGACGCGAAATTGACCGGCTCACCCGCGAGCAGGTCGGCGTGGGCGGCCTTGTCCATATTTTTCGTGTCGGCCGAGGCGAAGGCGTCGGCAGGCGCGCCCTGGGTGAGTTGCGTGACAAGGTCGGAAGAGCCGGCGAAGGAGAACTCGATATCACTTCCCGGGTTGTCGGTCTTGAATTGCTCGCCGATCTCGGTAAACGACTTCTTCAGCGACGCGGCCGCGAAGACGATCAGCTTTCCGCCGGCTGCCGCACCGGTCGTCGAAGACGGCGAAGAAGCTTGATCCGGCGAACTGCATCCGGCGACACCGATGCCGAGTACAGCGGCCACTGCCGCAAATACGAGTTTCACGACTGTCCCCCCACAAACGCGAACAGTGCCCTGGTGGAGCTAAGGGGATTCGAACCCCTGACCTACTCGATGCGAACGAGTCGCGCTACCAACTGCGCCATAGCCCCTGGTCGGTAGCACAGGCTACCAGTCAACCCGCCGCCGCAGAAACCGGCAGGAGTGGCGGGCGTCTACTGCCCGGACGCCCGTGGCAGGTCGTAGCCGTGCGCCGACGGCGCGTATTCGAGGTGCTCGAAGACCGGGTCCTCGTCGTCGATCTCCAACACCACCGCACCCGGTCTACGCAGCCTCGACGGGACCACATTGAGGTCGCGGTCCTCGGTGTTCTCCACCCCGAGCCGCGCGCGCGCGGCCCGCTGCACGCGCCGGCGTCGCAGCCGTTCCTCGATGCGCGTCTGCCGGCGCAGATACCCCAGGTACAGCAGTGTCACCGCGGCGGTCCCACCGCAGATGTACCAACCCCACGGCGCCATGAAGTACGCATACGCCGCCGACGCCACCATCACCAGCGTCATGAACGCCAGCATCCGCTTGCGGAACTTGTATTTTCGCGCGCTGATCGCCGCGGCCTTCGCCGGGTCGTACCGGCGTCGGCGTGCGGCAGCCAGCACCTGATCTGCCGTCCGCAGATCGGTTTCCGCCGGAGCCTCCAGGCCCGAGGAGTCCTCGACGTACTCGTATTCGTCTGCCGTGCCGTCGGCCTCTTCCTTGTGTTCCTCTTCGTATTCGTCGGTCGCGACCTCATAGATCGCGGTGTCGACGTCTTCCTCGTCCGCTTCCGACTCTTTGGCTTCGGGTTCCTCGAAATTTAATGTCAGCTCGTCGCTTTCGGCGAGCTCCTCTTCGTCGACGACCGGCGCGGCGAGGACGACCGTCTTCGGCGACTCCTCTTCTTCGTCGTAGTCGTCCAACTCGTCGCCGTCGAAGGTCTCGTCAAGGTCGTCTTCGGACGGTCGCCAGCCCGGATCGCTGCGGTGCCCGGATGCCGGACCCCCTCGCTTGAGCAGGCGCGAACTGGTCGTGCTGTTGACCACTCGCGTCGCCAAGGCCACGTCGCTCGTCCGTCGTACGGCATCGCGCTTGCTGATCAACATCGGAACCAGCACGAAAAGCCAGAGCACGACAAGAGAGATCCAGAGAAGTGATTGGGGGATGCTTGGCATGTCGCCTGCTCCTTTCCCCATCAGGCTAGGTCCGTGACCAGCGCATCCGTCGATGGCGCGCCGAGACAATTACACATCTGTAATTCTCAGGTAGCAAGCACCAACAGTCACTTATGTCACATTTGCCACAGCTTTCTTAGGTTGTGCTGCGCAGCCCGCTGTGCACAACTCCGCTTCGCGGAGCGCATCTGTCTGTCACCGTCGGCAGGCTACGGCCATGGCCGAGCGCCCGGGTTGCCACCGGATTTCGGCGCCCATGTCGAATATCGAATCCGTTGCCGCACTCCATCCCGGCGTCCGCGGCATGGCGCAGCTTCGCAGCACACTCGACCTCGTCGACGGCGGCGCCGAGTCGCCATGGGAGTCGGCAACGCGATTGTTGTTCGTACAAGCGGGATTTCCGCGACCGGAGACGCAGATACCCGTGTTCGACGCCTACGGTGTACTTGTTGCGATTATTGACATGGGTTGGCGCCAGTACCTCGTCGGCGTCGACTTCGAAGGCGCACACCACTGGACCAACGCGCGACAGCGGCATTGGGACGTCGAGCGATACACCCGACTGCCCGAACTCGGGTGGAATGACTTCCGCGTGACCAGTCGCATGGTCCGCCACGCACGGCGGCTCGTCCTCGACCGCGTCGGCGAGGCGCTCATCGCCCGCGGCTGCCCGAAGACGTGGTGACTGTGCGGAATCGGAGCGATTGCGGCCGAAATGTCTCCGAAACCGCACAGTCGCGCACAGCTACACCCAGCTGGCGTGACCTTCGCGGACCAACAGAGAACTCACCGAGCCGTGGATCTCCTCGACCGTGATCGCCACAAGCAGGTGATCGCGCCACGCGCCGTCGACTTCGAGGTAGCGCCGCAGCAGGCCCTCCTCGCGGAAGCCCGCCTTCGCCAGCACGGCGCGACTGGCGGCGTTCTCCGGCCGCACCGTCGCCTCCAGCCGATGCAGCCTCACCGGTCCGAACGCGTGGTCCATGCCAAGGGCCAGCGCCGCGGTGGCCACCCCTCCGCCGGTGTGCGAGCTGGCCACCCAATAGCCGATCCACGCCGACCGCAACGCACCGTGCGTGACGTTCCCGATCGTCAGCTGACCGCCGAACTCCCCGTCGACGTCGATCACATACGGCAGCATGCGGCCCTTGCGGGCCTCCGAGCGCAAACCCGAACACACCGACGGCCATTGCGAGATCGCATGTCGCGCTTCCCAACTCACTTCCGTGCTCGGCTCCCACGGCTCGAGATGTGCGCGGTCGGCCAACCTGATGCGGCTCCACTGCGCACCATCGCGAAGCCGTACCGGACGCAGTTCGACCACACCGCCCGCTACCCGAAGCGGACCCGCAGGCACCGGCCACCCCGGGTGGAGGGAGGACGAGAACCAGAGGGTCATGTTCCGGAGTTGATGCTCAGCCACGCTGGGCAAGGAAGGCGACGTCGACGATCTCGCCGGTGCGGATCTGTTCGGCCTCGCTGGGAACCACCACCAGGCAGTTCGCCTCGGCCAGCGTCGCCAGCAGATGCGACGACGCCCCTGGCGCGCCACCGAGCGCCTGCACGAGGTATTCGCCGGTGTCCTGGTCGCGCATCAACTGCCCGCGTAGAAATCCCTTGCGGCCCGCCACCGACGTGATCGGGGACAGCGCGCGAGCCTGCACGACGCGCCGCATCGGCTGCCGCTTGCCCAGGGACAGCCGGATCAACGGGCGCACCATCACCTCGAACACCACCAGCGCAGAGACGGGGTTGGCCGGCAGCAGAAACACCGGCACACCCTCGGACCCCAGTTGGCCGAACCCCTGTACCGAACCCGGATGCATCGCGATCCGAGTAACTTCCATCTCGCCGAGTTCGGCCAGCACCGAGCGGACGCCCTCCGCGGCCGCACCACCGACGGCGCCGGCGATCACCAACACCTCGGCGCGATTGAGTTGACCCTCGATGACGTCGCGCAGTTCCTTCGGGTCGGTGTCGACGATGCCGACTCGGTTCACCTCCGCGCCCGCGTCCCGGCCCGCCGCCGCGAGTGCGTACGAGTTGACGTCATAGACCTGGCCGTTGCCTGGCGTGCGCGAAATATCGACGAGTTCACCGCCGACACACATCACCGACAGCCGTGGTCGCGGATGCACCAGCACGCGTTCACGACCGACCGCCGCCAGCAGCCCGACCTGCGCGGCCCCGATGATCGTGCCGGCCCGAACGGCGACGTCGCCTGGCTGGACGTCGTCACCTGTGCGACGGACGTAGGCGCCCGAGCGCACCGGCCGCAGCACCCGCACCCGCGACTGCCCGCCGTCGGTCCACCGCAACGGCAGCACCGCGTCGGCGAGCGTCGGCATCGGCGCACCGGTCTGCACACGGGCCGCCTGACGCGGCTGCAGCCGACTCGGCGTCCGGGCACCTGCCTCGATCGTGCCCATCACAGGGAGGTTGACCTGTTGGTCGTCCGCGTCGCCGCCGTCGTCGCCCGCGTCGCCGCCGTCGCCGCCGGTAATTGGTTGAACGCCGAGCACGTCGACGCTGCGCACCGCGTAACCGTCGATGGCGGCCTGATCGAACCCGGGCAGCGGACGTTCTGTGACCACTTCCTCCGCGCACATCAGGCCTTGCGCCTCCGCGATCGCGACTCGCACCGGCCGAGGGGCTACCGCAGCGGCCGTCACCCGTGCCTGTTGCTCCTCCACCGAACGCACAAGACGCCTTTCTCCGTCGCGGGGCCGTCGTGACGCGTCAGCAGTCGATCAGCCCGAGCCGTTCGACCAACCACCGCCGCAGTTCGGGGCCGTAGTCGTCGCGCTTCAACGCAAAGTCAACCGCAGCCTTGAGGTACCCGCCGGGATTTCCCAGGTCGTGTCGATCTCCGCGATGCACGACGACGTGTACCGGATGACCCTCGTTGATCAGCAGCGCGATCGCGTCGGTCAACTGGATCTCACCGCCCGCTCCCCTTGGCACCCGACGCAAGGCGTCGAAGATCACCCTGTCGAGGACGTACCGGCCAGCGGCGGCATACAGCGACGGCGCGTCGTCTGCTTCGGGCTTTTCGAACATGCCCTTAACCCGTAACACGTTGGGATTGTTGGTATCCGGGACAGCCTCGACGTCGAAGACACCGTATGCGCTGATCTCTTCCTTCGGCACCTCGATCGCGCAGAGCACAGAGCCGCCCCGTTTGGCGCGCACCTTCGACATCGTCTCCAGCACGCCGGTCGGCAGCACCAGGTCATCGGGCAGCAACACGGCGATGGCGTCCTCGTCGGGTGTCAGACTGGGCTCGACGCAGCCGACCGCGTGTCCGAGGCCCAGGGGTTCGGCCTGCACCACGGACTCCACCTTGATCAACGCGGGCGCGCGACGGACCTTCTCCAGCATCGACTTCTTGCCGCGGGCTTCCAGCGTGCCCTCGAGGACAAGGTCCTCGACGAAGTGGGCGACGACGCTGTCCTTACCTTCGGAGGTGACGATGATCAACCGCTCGGCGCCGGCCTCCGCCGCTTCGGCGGCCACGAGTTCGATGCCCGGGGTGTCGACGACGGGCAGCAACTCCTTGGGCACCGTCTTGGTGGCAGGCAGGAAGCGGGTCCCCAATCCAGCCGCAGGGACGACCGCGGTGTACGGAATCGGGACAAGAGGCGGTGTCATCGCTTACACAGTATCGCCATCGAGTTATGTCATGGCCGGTGACGCCGCCGTGTCATCGTGGACGCGTGAGCTCCCCGAGCAAGGCCGAGATGCGGGCGGCGATCCTCGCGGGCCGGCGCGCGGTGACCAGGGAGGTGCACAGCGCCGAAGCCGAGGCACTATGCGGCCATCTACCCGACGTCGTCGGCTTCGGGCAGACCGTCTGCGCCTACGTGCCCATCAAGTTCGAGCCCGGGTCAATCACTCTGCTGGACACGCTGGTGGGGCTCCGGAAGCGGGTTCTGCTGCCCGTCGCGCGCAGTGACGACGGGGTGCCGCTACCGATGCAGTGGGGGCAGTACCTCCCCGGCCAACTCGTCCCGGCCCGGCTGGGCCTGCAGGAGCCGCAGAAGCCGTGGCTGCCCGCCGAGGCGGTGGCCGACGCGACTGTTGTGCTCGTGCCCGCGCTGGCCGTTGACCGGGCCGGGGTGCGGCTTGGCCGCGGCGCAGGGTTCTACGACCGCACCCTGCCGTTGGCGCTTCCGTCGGCCCGGCTGGTCGCGGTGGTCCGCGACGAGGAACTCGTCGACGAGATCCCCGCCGAGGCGCACGACGTCCCGATGACGCATGCGCTCACACCGGGTCAAGGGCTCGTCGCGCTGGGCTGATCAGCAGCGCGCCAGCACGTCCTCCATCGCCCGCTTCTCGTTCCTGGACAGCCACAGCCCGTAGGCGGCCTTCACGTCGATCTGCCGCGCGACGAACTCGCAGCGGAACGCCGCATTCGGCGGCAGCCACGCGGTGGCGTCGCGAAACGCCTTGTCGAAGTTGGCTCGCGCACCGACGGCCAGCAGGTTGCGCGGGTCGTTGGCGAAGTCGCGGCGGCGCTGATCGTCCCACTCGCGCGCGCCTTTGTACCAAGCGTCCGACAGCGACACCAGATGGTCGATCTGCACGGCTTCCGACGTCGTCGGGCCGCGGGTGAACGGGATGGCCTGGCCGGTGTACGGGTCGTGCAGCACGCCGCTCTGCGCGTAGCAGGTGCCCGGCCGCACGACCAGCTCGGCGAGGTCGCGACGGAGGATGTCGTCGCGGGTGTTGCAGCCGTTGTGCCCGAACTCGACGTTGACGTCGTCGCTCCACGGCTCACCGAACCGGTAGCGGGCGAAGTCGCTGTTGCGGTCCCAACCCTTGACCGGCAGCCGCGCCAGCGTCGCGCGTGCGGTGTCTACGGAGGGGCTTCCACGGGCGCCAGACGCCGGTTGTGAGGTCGTCTGAGGCCGTGAATCGACTGGCGGCGGCGCGGGTGCGTCGCGGAAGTGCAGCCAGATTGCAACGCCGATGCCCAGCACGAACAGCAGCACCAGCACGGGAATGACAGAGGGCGGCCGGGTGGGAATGGCACGGCACACATAGCGGTTCTAGCACTTAAGCCGGTAGAGTGCTAAGTAGTTAGACCATCACGGAGGGTTTTCGTGCCTACCTATTCTTATGCGTGCACCGAATGCGACAACAAGTTCGACCTGGTGCAGGCCTTCAGCGACGATGCGCTGTCCCAATGCCCCGAGTGCGACGGTCGCCTGCGCAAGCTGTTCGGCAAGGTGGGCGTGGTGTTCAAGGGCAGCGGCTTCTACCGCACCGACAGCCGCGAGGCCTCGAAGAGCTCGTCCAATGGCTCCTCTCAGAACACCGAGTCGTCGAGCTCGTCGAGTTCTTCGGAGAAGACGTCCGACTCCGGTAAGTCCGACAGCTCCAGCTCGAGTTCCTCGTCAAGCAGCTCGAGCCCAACGCCAGCTGCCGCCGCAGCCTCCAGCTGACGCACCCGGTTATCCACAGCCCGGCGTGATGCCACGTTCGGGGGCGCTTGTGCTGCCTAGCCTGGCGGCATGGGGGAATCACTCAATCCGTCGGTGCTGAGCCGCCTCGTCCATGAGTGGCGACCGGACTGGACACGCACCGTGGCCGCCCGCAGAGTGGCGGCGGGCGCCCTCGTTGTTCTCGCGGCAGTCGCAGCACTGCGGACCGATCCACACGGCGACCAATCCGAGATCGTGGTGGCCGCGCGTGACCTGTCCCCCGGCGTCGAACTCACGGCCGCCGATGTCCGACTTGAAAGACGTTTGGCCGCAACGGTTCCCGACGGAGCTCAGTCGGCAGTCGACAAGGTGGTGGGATCGACTCTGGCCGGCCCCGCCCGCCGTGGCGAAGTGCTCACCGATGTGCGGCTGCTCGGCCCGAGGCTGGCGCAGTCGGCGGCGGGTCCGGACGCACGGACCGTGCCACTGCATCTCGCCGACACGGCGTTGTTGGACCTGGTGCGGCCGGGCGATGTGGTCGACGTTCTTGCGGCTGCCGACGGCGACGTCGACCCGCGAGTGGTGGCGACGGACGCCGTCGTGGTGTTGGTGTCGGAGAAGCAGAAAGGGCCGGGCACCGGGGGCGACAGGGTGCTTCTCGTCGCGCTGCCCGCACACGCCGCCAACGACGTGGCAGGCGCGACGCTGACGCAGGTCGTCACCCTCACGTTCCACTGAACCTCCGCGGTCCCAGGACTAACGTGAGATCCCTCTGGTCTCAATGTGCACATCTGCTGAAAGGATTCCCCCACATGCTGAAGGGCTTCAAGGAGTTCATCGCCCGAGGGAACGTGATCGACCTGGCGACTGCTGTCGTCATCGGCGCCGCGTTCACCGGCCTGGTCACGTCCTTCACCGACAACGTCGTTCAGCCGCTCGTCGACCGCGTTGGCGCGGGCGGCGACAGGGAGTACGGCATCTTGAAGATCCCCCTGGGTGGAGATCAGTACCTCGATTTCAACGCAGTGCTCTCATCGGCGATCAACTTCCTCATCGTCGCGGCCGTGGTCTATTTCGTGATCATCGTGCCGTACAAGAAGCTCAAGGAACGCGACACGAAGGTCGAGGAATCAGAAACCGAGCTGACGGTTCTCACCCAGATCCGCGATCTGTTGACCGAGAACGGCTCCGGCTCCGGCTCCGGCAGACATGGCGCGACACCAGCTGCCCTCGAAGCCGAAGCCGCCGAGGCGAGGAAGTCCGACTCGTAGAAACGCACACACACACGGACAAAACAGCCCCCGGCTTTCGGCCGGGGGCAGTTTTGTATGACCAGCAGGGAGTTAAGTTACGCCATATCCCAGGGCTCGCCGTAGGTGGTGACGCTGTCACCGGACGACGAGATCAGGCGGGCGAACGGACGCAGCAGCACGCCACCGGCCGCACCGGTCACGGTGCCGTGTGCGTTGGAGACCGCCACACCGCCGGCCGGGCCTGCCACGTCAACCGAGAAGGTCGCAACCTCTTGGATGCCGGGGCCGTTACCCAGGTCGGAGCTGATCGACACGCCGGGGAACAGGTTCGGCGTGATGACCGAGCCCAACGGGTTGAAGGTCGGGAACAGCGACGCGTCGTCGAGCAGGATGTTCGGCGTGGTGTAGCTGAAGTTGATGCCGACGCCCAGCGACCACGGGAAGCCGATCTGGTAGCCCAGCTCCAGCGTGCCCTCGAACTCGTCGGCGCCGGGACCGGCGACGTTCCACTTCGCTCTGCCGGAGTGGAACCACTCACGGGTCAGCCTGTTGCGGTCCAGAGGAAATACGCCGTTGAGGAAGGTATCCCACTGCTGGATGGTCAGCGTCCGATCCTGACCGTCAACCAAGCTCAGCTCGTTGTCCAGTCCTGCGTGAGAGGTACCGGTGCTTACGAATAGGGCCGCGATGGCGGCGACCATCGCGATCAGCACCCGACTAATTGCCTTCATGTTCTCCCTAGCTCTGTCGGCGGTGACCGTCGTGGCTCACCGAGTTCCTTACCGTGCTGGTACGTACGCATACACCACACACGACGCAAGAGTCACATGTGTGACAAATGAGAAACTCCACATGCTCTTCTTACGTTTTGCTCATCGTTGACCAGAGGAACATAACGGGACGGCATCGGCGCGGCAACGCGTAGGGGTACCTATCGGGATGTCTATCAATAACCGGCGAAAGTTTGCTAGCCCGGTCGCCGCCGATTCGGGGCCGGCCGGGTCGGGTCGGCCCGCCAGTCCGGCCCGTTATTCGATCGTCGGCCGTGGAACTCGGTGGCAGGTGCTTGAACCAGCGTCCTCACCAGGAGTTTTAGCACTTCACGTCAAGGTGAATGCTCACTCATGATGGGGCGGAATATTGTTCCGCAACCAGTCGTCGTGTTCGGCGTCCGCCGCCGGCGAACCGATTTCGCGCTCGTCCAATGATGCCTGGGGTAACTCCTCGCCGAAGATCTTGTTAACTGCGTCCCGGGAAGGCTTCGCCCGGGGGATCACAACTCGGCCGCCCTGTGATAAAGATCACACTTTGAGGTAACCGATTGATCGCCTTCGCGTAACCCACCTGGCAATCCCGAGATATCGCCCCGCCTGGTAGGCGCGGTCCCGATTCCCGCGGAAAACAGAATCAGATCTCCAGGCTGGATAGCTGGCCGATGATTTGAGCGGCCAACGGGTTAAGGGTCGCCATCCCGTCGCGGACCGCCGACCGGGATCCAGCGATGTTGACGACCAGGGTGCTGCCGGAGACGCCTGCCAGGCCGCGAGACACGGCTGCGTCGACGATGCCCGCCGCAAGCCCGGAGGCGCGCAGGGCCTCGGAGATGCCGAGCAGTTCCCGATCAAGGATGTCGCGGGTTGCCTCTGGCGTGACGTCCCTTGGCGTCACGCCCGTGCCGCCGACCGACACCACGAGATCGACTCCACCGATGACTGCCGTGTTCAGTGCGTTGCGGATCTCCACCTCGTCTGAAGACACCACGACAACACCGTCGACGACGAAGCCCGCCTCATGGAGCAGCTCGGTGACCAACGGACCGCTGTGGTCCTCCTCGCCATGAGCTGTCCGGTCGTCGACGACGACGATGAGGGCCCGACCAACCAATTCCCCTGGCTGTTCCATGAGTGCAACCGTATATCTGGCCGCTGACACCGGCGCGGCGACTCTCAACGTCGGCGTGCCCGATGCGGTGATCACTGCTGTGCCTTGCCAAGCGTCACCTGCACGGTCTGCGGTTTGCCCGACGGGTCGAGGTAGGTCAGCGTGACCTTGTCGCCCGGCGCCTTGGAGCGCACGGCGGCGACGAGGGCGTCGGCGCTGCCGATCACCCTGTCGTCGACCTTGGTGACGACGACCCCGCTGGGCAGCCCCGCCGCCGCGGCTGCGCCACCGCCAGTGACCTCGACGATCTTCGCGCCGTGTGAGGCCGTGTCGTTACCGACCTGAACACCCAGCGACGCGTGCGAGGCGCTTCCGTTCTGGATCAGCTCGTCGGCGATTCGCTTGGCCTGATCGATCGGGATCGCGAAGCCCAAGCCGATCGAGCCGCTCTGCGCATCGGCCGAGTCACCGCCAAGCGTGGCGATCGCCGAGTTCACGCCGACCAGTTCGCCGTTCATGTTGACCAGCGCGCCGCCCGAGTTACCCGGGTTGATCGCGGCGTCGGTCTGGATCGCGTCGAGCACGGTGTTCTGGTTGCGGATGTCTCCCCCCGCGGCGACCGGTCGGTTCAGCGCGCTGATGATGCCCGTGGTCACGGTGCCTTCGAGGCCGAGGGGCGATCCGATGGCGACGACGTCCTGGCCGACCTTGAGGTTGGCCGAGGAGCCGAGGGTGATCGGGGTCAAGTCGGAGACACCGTCGGCCTTCACGACTGCGATGTCACTGCTCGGGTCGGTGCCCACGAGGGTGAATTTGGTTGTGCGCCCGTCGGCGAAGGTGATCGTGGTGTCTGCGCCCTTGGCGCCCTCGACGACGTGGTTGTTGGTGAGTATCAGACCGTCCGAGGACAAGACGATGCCGGAGCCCTCTTCGGACGCCCGCCCCATGTCGGTCTCGAGCTTGACGACGCTGGGCACCACCTTGGCGGCGACCTGTTCGACGGATCCGACAGGCAAGCTGGCCGCGGGCACGCTCGGCGCCGCGGTGATCTGTGTTCCGCCGCTGTGGTTGTCGGGCTTGGCCATCAGGGCGACGCCGCCGCCAATGCCTGCGGACACCACCGCGATCGTCAGTGCGCCGACGGTCAAGGCTCCTGCGCGCGAGCGCTTCTGCGGCGCGCCCTGGGGCGGCTGCGGGTAATGCCCTCGCACGCTGGGGCCCGCCGCGGGGGGCTGCTGATGTGGCTGCTGCGGAGCGCCGCGATAGGGGTCATAAGGCTGGCGATACGCGTGCTGTTGCTGCTGGGTCGCGTATCGCCAGTCGTATGGCTGCTGCTGTTGGTACCCGGTATGCGGGTATTGACCGGGATATCCCGCCGTCCGGTCATCGCCTGGCCTGCCGCCCTGGTGGGGCGGCGGCGGTGAATACCTCGGGTGGTTCGTCATCGCTACGGGCTCTTTCTACGAGTTCGGGATGCCGGCACTTCTGCAACGAAGTTCTGCATCCTCACGGTGCCTGGATGGGCTGAGAATCCACTTAGAGATTGTTCGGCGCATCCCCAGACTTCCGGCTGGTCGTCACCGGCTGTCTACCCATTGTCGCCGCTGGCCACCGGTTGAGCGACCTCCGCGGGTCGTGTCGCTGAAATCAAAGACCCGGGCAGCAAGACGTAGAACGAGCTGCCCGGCGGCCGCCCGCCGCTAACCGTGTCCTCCACGCGAAGGGCGCCGCCGTGTTTGAGCACAACCTGCTTGACGATGGCCAGGCCGAGGCCGGAGCCGGGCATGGCCCGCGCGGACGTGGAGCGGAAGAACCGCTCGAAGACAAGCTGGCGTTCGTGCGGCGGAATGCCGGGGCCGTAGTCGGAGACGACCAACTCGGCATGCACCGGATCGGTCTGCGTCAGCCGGACGCCGACCCATCCGTTGGGCGGACTCCACTTAGCGGCGTTGTCGAGTAGGTTCAGCACGGCCCGGGAAAGCCCCGACGCATCGCCGTACACCTGCCACGGAATGACGTTGACATCGAACTCAATGTCGTTGCGGCGCCGACGAACCCGCTCGAGGCAGCGGTCCACGATCTCGGACAGGTCGACGGGCTCGTGCACAACGCCGCCCGCCTCGTCGCGGGTGAGGTCCACCAGATCGCCGACGAGCGTTGACAGTTCCTCGATCTGGGCGATGACGTCGGCGCGTAGTTCGGCCATCTCCTGCTCGGGTATCCGCGGCGCACCGGGTTCCTGCGAGGCCATCAGGAGTTCAACATTGGTGCGCAGCGACGTGAGCGGAGTGCGCAGCTCGTGGCCCGCGTCGGTGACGAGGCGGGCCTGGCGCTCGCGGGACTCGGTGAGCCCGCGCAGCATCATGTTGAAAGCCTGTGTGAGACGGGCGAGTTCGTCGCTGCCGACCACTGGGATCGGGCGTAGATCGTCGGTGCGGGCCACCCGTTCGGCGGCCTCGGTAAGTCGTGCCACGGGTCTCAAGCCAGCGCGGGCCACCATGCCGCCTGCGAACGCGGCGATCGCCACGCCGATGCCGCCGACTATGAGCAGCACCGTGCCCAACCGCTTGAGCACTTTGCCGGTCGGGGCCAGGCTTTTTGAGATCAACAGCGAACTGCCGTTGTTCAGATGCACGGCGAGCACGCGTTGATGGTCGGCGGTGCGCAGTGAAAGCAGCAGTTGGCCGGACATCACGTCCTTCTCCTCCTTGCCTATGGGCAGTGTCTGGCCCTGCTGATTGGCGGTGTAGATGGAACGGCCGGGATTCACCAGCATCGCATTGACGTCGGAGTACGCGGTGCCCTCGATGGCCTTGCCGGGATCGGCTGCCAGCGAACCACTTTCGATCAGCAGGCGGGCGCGGCTGTGCAGCTGGTTGTCGATGTCGGCATAGAGCGCCTTCGACACGACGACGTAGACGGCGAGCGCCATCAGCACGACGACCAACGCGACCATCGACATCGCGAGCAGCATCACCCGCCAGCGCAGTGACAGCGAGCTTGGTTCGGGAAGCGAACTGGGCCGGATCGGAAGCGGTCGAAACGAAGCCATCAGGGTGGGGTCTCGCGCAGCACGTAACCCACCCCGCGCACGGTGTGGATCAGCCGCGGTTCACCCTCCGCTTCCGTCTTGCGACGCAGATAGCCGACGTACACCTCGAGGGCGTTGCCGGAGGTCGGGAAGTCGAAGCCCCACACTTCCTCGAGGATGCGGCTGCGGGTGAGCACGCGCCGGGGGTTGGCGATCAGCATTTCCAGGAGTGCGAACTCCGTGCGGGTCAGGCTGATCTGGCGCTGCCCGCGGGTGACCTCGCGGGTCACCGGGTCGAGGCTGAGGTCGGCGAACGTCATCGCCGGCGAATCGCCCCCGTCGTCGAGGGTGGTGCGGCGCAGCAGCGCGCGCATGCGGGCGAGCAGTTCCTCGAGCGCGAACGGCTTGGGCAGGTAGTCGTCGGCGCCGGCGTCGAGACCGGCGACGCGCTCGGACACGGAGTCGCGGGCGGTAAGCACCAGGATCGGCAAATCGTCGCCGGTACTGCGAAGCTGACGGCAGACCTCGAGGCCGTCCAGCCTCGGCATCATCACGTCGAGCACCAAGGCATCGGGACGATCGCTGGCGATCAGGTCCAGAGCTTCCAGCCCATCCTGGGCCAACGCGACGGAATAGCCGTTGAAGGACAGCGAGCGACGAAGGGATTCGCGCACGGCGCGGTCGTCGTCAACGACAAGGATTCGCACGGCCACCAGTGTTAACCCATCGCCTGAGAGTGACCTGAGAGGCGCGCCGACGACGATCTAGCGGCGGAACGCCGCGTTGAGGAGTCGGCGCCATCGAACCTCGCCGGAGCCGCGCCGGCGGCGACATCAAACGCTGGAGCCGCGCCGGCGGCGACATCAAACGCCGGAAGGCGAGCCAGTTAACGGCGGTCGAGATCGATCAGACCGAGGCGAGCGGCCTTGAGCAGACGCCGCGGCACCTTGTGCTGCTGGCCTGCGACCGTGACACCGACGAGCTCGGTGCGCTTGGCCTTCCACTGCGAGCGGCGGCTACGGGTGTTCGCGCGCGACATCCGGCGCTTGGGCACAGCCATTGGTCAAAGCTCCTCTTGAGGGGTGCTGCCGCGCAAGTTCGGCGTCGGCAATTGCCTATCAGGATAGCCGGTGACCTGCGCGGCCTCCAAAACCGCGGTCAGCGACGCCGACGATGGCCCGCGAGTCGCCACTCGGGCGTCCGCAGCGCGGGCTCGTGGCGCGGATTCTCGCGATTGAAGTCGCGGATCATGCCGTCGAGCCTGCGATTCTCGCTACGAAAACGGCGCACGAGCCACAGCACTGACGCAACCGCCAGCACGACCAGGACGATCCATGCAAGCCAATCCATAACGCACCCGTCGTTGAGCGTAGCCTCCGAACTGACCGCTTCCGGTCTGGGGTACCCACGCTGAAGGGTGTTTTATCGCGCGTAAAGCACAATTTGCCCCGACGGGCCGCGGATAGGATGCGAGCCGAGCTCGGACTCTGACGGGGTTGACGCGCGACCGCGGACAGCGACTAACCTACCGGTTGGTTGGTGCGCTGATTCGGTGAGGAGGGTGCGTGACGACACCGGTTCGCATCGGCAACTGCTCCGGGTTCTACGGGGACCGGCTCTCGGCGATGCGCGAAATGCTGACCGGCGGCGACCTTGACTACCTCACCGGCGACTATCTCGCCGAGCTGACCATGCTGATCCTGGCCCGCGACCGGGCCAAGTCCGCCGACCGCGGCTACGCGAAGACCTTTCTGAAGCAGCTCGAGGACTGCCTCGGCACCGCGCTCGACCAAGGCGTGAAGATCGTCGCGAACGCGGGCGGGCTGAACCCGGCGGGCCTCGCCACCGCGGTGCGGGCGCTGGCCGAGCGGCTTGGCCTCGATGCGAAGGTCGCCCATGTCGAGGGCGACGACCTCGTGGCGCGGGCGGCCGAGTTCGGCTTCGGAGCCGCCACGGCGGCGACATTGGGCGGGGCCACGCCGTTGGCGGCCAATGCCTATCTCGGCGGGTGGGGCATCGTCGACTGCCTCGACAACGGCGCCGACGTCGTCGTCACCGGCCGGGTGACGGACGCATCGGTCATCGTCGGACCTGCCGCCGCCCACTTCGGCTGGCGCCGCGACGACTACGACCGCCTCGCCGGTGCGGTGGCCGCGGGCCACGTCATCGAATGCGGGGTGCAGGCCACCGGAGGCAACTTCGCGTTCTTCACCCAGGTTCCCGACCTGACCTATGCGGGGTTTCCGCTGGCCGAGGTCTACGAGAACGGGTCGTCGGTGATCACCAAGCACGCCGGGTCCGGCGGCCTGGTCAGCGTCGACACCGTGACCGCCCAGTTGCTCTACGAGATCACCGGCGCACGCTACGCGAATCCCGATGTGACGGTGCGGATGGACAGCATCGAGCTGTCGCCTGACGGCGCCGACCGGGTGCGCATCGACGGGGTACGGGGTGAGCCGCCGCCACCGACGCTCAAGGTGTCGCTCAACAGCATCGGCGGCTTCCGCAATTCGATGACGTTCGTGCTGACGGGTCTCGACATAGACGCGAAGGCGGACCTGGTGCGCCGACAGCTCGAAGCCGGGCTGGCAGTCAAGCCGGCCGAACTGGAGTGGACGCTGGCGCGCACCGACCACGAGGACGCCGCCACTGAGGAGGCCGCGAGCGCACTGCTGCACTGCGTGGTGCGCGACCCCGACCCTGCCAATGTCGGTCGTCAGTTCTCCTCCGCCGCAGTCGAATTGGCGCTTGCCAGCTATCCCGGCTTCACCACCACCGCGCCGCCGGGCGACGGCCAGGTGTACGGCGTGTTCACCCCTGGCTACGTCGATGCGGCCGAGGTGCGCCAGGTCGCCGTGCACGCCGACGGCACCCGAACCGACATCCCGGCCGCGACCGAAACCAAGACGCTCGAACCCGTCGCCCCGTTCGCGCTGCCGGAACCGCTGCCCTTCGAAGACACCCAGCGCGTCCCACTCGGCCGCATCGCGGGCGCCCGCAGCGGCGACAAGGGTGGCAACGCCAACGTCGGCGTGTGGGTGCGCACCACTGATCAGTGGCGGTGGCTGGCCCACGCCCTCACCGTCGACAAGCTGCGCGACATGCTGCCCGAGACCGCAGATCTCGAAGTCACCCGCCATCTGCTGCCCAACTTGCGCGCGGTGAACTTCGTCATCGAAGGCATCCTCGGCGAGGGGGTGGCGTATCAAGCACGCTTCGACCCGCAGGCCAAGGGCCTTGGCGAATGGCTGCGCAGCCGACACATCGACATACCGGAGAGTCTTCTCATATGAGCATCTGGCACACACCCGAACGGGAACAGCTGCGAAAGACGGTGCGCGCGTTCGTCGAACGCGAGATCTTGCCGCACGTCGACGAGTGGGAGCGCTCCGGCATGCTGCCGCGCGAACTGCACCTCAAGGCCGGCGAGGCGGGCCTGCTGGGCGCCGGACTGCCCGAGGCCGTCGGTGGTGGCGGCGGTGACGGCGCCGACTCGCTGACCATCTGCGAAGAAATGCACTATGCCGGCGCGCCGAGTGGCGTGTTCGCGTCGTTGTTCACCTGTGGCATCTCGGTGCCCCACATGATCGCCTCCGGCGACCAGCGGTTGATCGACACCTATGTGCGGCCCACGTTGCGCGGCGAGAAGATCGGGTCGCTGGCGATCACCGAACCCGGCGGCGGCTCCGACGTCGGGCACCTCACCACCAAGGCCACCCGCGACGGCGACGACTACATCATCAACGGGGCGAAGACCTACATCACCTCGGGCGTGCGGGCCGACTACGTCGTGACCGCCGTGCGCACGGGCGGCCCTGGCGCGGCGGGTGTTTCGCTGATCGTCGTCGACAAGGGCACGCCAGGGTTCGAGGTCACCCGCAAGCTCGACAAGATGGGCTGGCGGTCCTCTGACACCGCCGAGCTGTCCTACACCGACGTGCGGGTGCCCGCTGCGAACCTGATCGGCGAAGAGAACACCGGCTTCCTTCAGATCGCAGGCGCCTTCGTCTCCGAACGCGTCGGCCTTGCAGCGCATGCCTACGGCGGCGGGCAGCGCTGCCTGGACCTAACCGTCGAATGGTGCCGCAACCGCGAGACGTTCGGAAAGCCTTTGATCTCACGGCAATCCGTGCAGAACACGCTCGCCGAGATGGCGCGGCGCGTGGACGTCGCACGTGTGTACACCCGCAACCTCGTCGAGCGGCAACTCGCTTCCGGAGCCGCTTCGACGGCGACATTCAACGAAGATACGAACTCCTTAATAACTCAGGTGTGCTTCGCGAAGAACACCGCGGTCGAGGCCGGCGAGTGGGTGGCCAATCAGGCGGTGCAGCTCTTCGGCGGGATGGGATACATGGCCGAATCCGAAGTCGAACGCCAGTACCGCGACATGCGGATTCTCGGGATCGGCGGCGGCACAACCGAAATCCTCACCTCGCTGGCCGCCAAGACGCTGGGATACCAGTCATGACGACATTGGCGTCAACGGTGGATCCTCGTTCGTCTGCTTACGTGGATGCAGCCGAGGCGATGACGGCCAAGCTCGCCGAACTCGACGCCGAGCACGCCAAGGCATTGGCAGGCGGCGGCGAGAAGTACGTCAAGCGCCACCACGACCGCGGCAAGATGACCGCCCGCGAGCGCATCGAGATGCTGGTCGACCCTGACTCGCCGTTCCTCGAGCTGAGCCCGCTTGCCGCCTACGGCACCGACTTCGACATCGGCGCCAGCGTGGTCGTCGGCATCGGAGCCGTCGAGGGCGTGGAGTGCATGCTGGTCGCGCACGACCCGACGGTCAAGGGCGGCACCAGCAACCCGTGGACGCTCAAGAAGGTGTTGCGGGCCAACCAGATCGCCCTGCAGAACCGGTTGCCGGTCGATATCACTGGTCGAGTCCGGCGGCGCCGATCTGCCGACGCAGAAGCAGATCTTCGTGCCCGGCGGACAGATGCTTCCGCGATCTGACCCGGCTGTCGGCGGCGGGCATTCCGACCATCGCGCTGGTGTTCGGCAACTCCACCGCGGGCGGCGCGTACATCCCCGGCATGTCCGACCACGTCGTGATGATCAAGGAACGGTCGAAGGTGTTCCTTGCGGGGCCGCCGCTGGTGAAGATGGCGACGGGTGAGGAGTCCGACGACGAGTCGCTGGGCGGCGCCGAGATGCATGCTCGCACCTCGGGTCTGGCCGATTACTTCGCGATCGACGAACTCGACGCCATCCGGATCGGGCGTCGCATTGTGGCGCGGCTGAACTGGAAGAAGCAGGGCCCGACACCGGGGCCGGTCGCCGAACCGCTGTACGACGCCGAGGAACTGATCGGCATCGTGCCGTCAGATCTGCGCATCCCGTTCGACCCGCGCGACGTGATCGCCCGCATCGTCGACGGCTCGGAGTTCGACGAGTTCAAACCGCTCTACGGGTCGTCGCTGGTTACCGGCTGGGCAACGCTGTACGGCTATCCGATCGGCATCCTTGCCAACCACCGCGGCGTGCTGTTCAGCGAGGAAGCGCAGAAGGCCACGCAGTTCATCCAACTCGCCAACCGGTTCGATACCCCACTCTTGTTCCTGCACAACACCACTGGCTACATGGTCGGCAAGCAATACGAAGAGCGTGGGATGATCAAGCACGGCTCGATGATGATCAACGCCGTGTCCAACTCGACCGTCCCGCACCTCACGCTTCTGATCGGAGCGTCGTACGGCGCGGGCAACTACGGCATGAGCGGACGCGCCTACGACCCTCGCTTCCTGTTCGCCTGGCCCAGTGCCAAGTCCGCGGTGATGGGCGGTGCGCAGCTTGCGGGTGTGCTGTCGATCGTGGCCCGGGCGGCGGCGGAGGCACGGGGCCAGACGGTCGACGAGGAGGCCGACGCCGCGATGCGGGCCGCCGTCGAGGGTCAGATCGAGGCGGAATCACTGCCGATGGTGTTGTCCGGGATGTTGTACGACGACGGTGTCATCGACCCTCGCGACACCCGTACCGTGCTGGGAATGTGCTTGTCCGCCATCGCCAATGGCCCGATCAAGGGGACGTCGAACTTCGGCGTCTTCCGGATGTGAGCACCATGATCACACGAGTTCTCGTCGCCAACCGCGGGGAGATCGCCCGTCGGGTGTTCGCCACCTGCCGCAGCCTCGGGATCGGCACCGTCGCGGTCTACACCGAGCCGGACGCCGGCTCGCCGCATGTCGCAGAGGCCGACGCGCGGGTCCGCCTCGAGGGCCGCAACGGATATCTGGACGCGCAGCAGTTGACCGCGGCAGCCACGGCCGCAGGTGCCGACGCCGTCCACCCCGGCTACGGATTCCTCTCCGAGAACGCGGATTTCGCCGCGGCGGTGCTGGACGCCGGCCTGACGTGGATCGGCCCTCCGGTCGCGGCGGTGGCCGCGATGGGCTCCAAGATCGAGGCCAAGAAGATGATGGCCGCCGCGGGTGTGCCTGTCCTCGAGGAACTCGACCCCGAGACCGTGACCGCGGACCAACTGCCCGTGCTGATCAAGGCGTCGGCTGGCGGCGGCGGCCGTGGCATGCGGGTGGTGCGCGAATTGTCCGAGCTTCCATCGCAAGTGGCGGCCGCGCGCCGTGAGGCACAGTCGGCGTTCGGTGACCCGACCGTCTTCTGTGAGCGCTACCTCGCCACCGGTCACCACGTGGAAGTGCAGGTGCTCGCCGACGAACACGGCACCGTCTGGGCCGTCGGCGAACGCGAATGCTCGATCCAGCGGCGCCACCAGAAGATCATCGAGGAGGCGCCGTCGCCGCTCGTCGAACGCACACCGGGCATGCGCGACAAGCTGTTCGACGCCGCGCGTCTCGCGGCCAGCGCGATCGGCTACACCGGCGCGGGCACGGTCGAGTTCATGGCCGCCGGCTCAGAAGATGGGGCCGGCGACTTCTACTTCCTCGAGATGAACACCCGGCTGCAGGTCGAACACCCGGTCACCGAGGAGACGACGGGGCTGGATCTCGTTGAGCGACAATTGTTCGTCGCCGACGGCGGCCACCTCGAGCCCGAGCCGCCGCCGTCACGCGGCTACTCGATCGAGGCTCGGCTGTATGCCGAGGACCCCGCCAAGGGCTGGCAGCCGCAGGCCGGCTCGGTGCATCGCTTCGACGTGCCAGCGCACGTCAGGGTCGACAGCGGCATCGTGGACGGCTCCGAGGTGTCGGTGTTCTACGACCCCATGCTTGCCAAGGTCGTCTCGTACGCGCCGGTGCGCCGTCAGGCGGCGGGACTGCTCGCCGACGCGCTGGCCCGCACCCGCATCCACGGTGTGCGCACCAACCGCGACCTTCTCGTCAACGTGTTGCGCCATCCGGCGTTCCTCGACGGCGCGACCGACACCGCGTTCTTCGACACTCACGGCCTGGCCGAACTGGCCGCGCCGCTGGCCGATCGACGCGCGGTCGAATTGTCGACGTTGGCCGCGGCGCTGGCAGATGCCGCCGGGAATCGCCAGGCTGCAACGGTTTTCGCCGCCGCGCCGAGCGGATGGCGCAATGTCACGTCGGGCTTCCAGACCAAGAGCTACGCCGATAGTGCGGGCGAGGCTCACCAGGTCCGCTACCGCTTCACCCGCAGCGGCGTTGAACTGCCCGACTTCGATGGCGTGAGCCTGGTATCGACATCGCGGACCCAGGTGGTGCTGGCGATCGACGGCGTGGACCGCCCGTTCGACGTCGCCCGATACGGCTCGGATCTTCAAGACGTATTCGTCGACTCAGCGCTCGGCCCGGTGCAACTCGTCGCGCTGCCCCGCTTCCCCGATCCGACATCCGCACTGGCGCACGGTTCGCTGCTCGCACCCATGCCCGGTTCGGTGTTACGCATCGGCGCCGCGGTCGGCGATGCCGTCACCGCGGGCCAGCCACTGATCTGGATGGAAGCCATGAAGATGGAGCACACCGTGGCCGCGCCGGGCGACGGTGTCCTAGTGGAACTCAACGTCGAACCTGGCCAACAGGTCGACGTCGGCGCCGTACTCGCCCGTGTGGACGATGAACCCAAGGAGCCCGCCAAATGACGCAGACAGAGAACGGCTTCATCGAGAGCGAAGAGCGTCAGGCACTGCGCAAGGCGGTCGCCGCGATGGCCGCCAACTACGGCCAGGACTACTACCTGGAGAAGGCGCGCGCAGGCCAGCACACCGACGAATTGTGGGACGAGGCAGGCAAACTCGGCTTCATCGGGGTGAACCTGCCCGAGGAGTACGGCGGTGGCGGCGCGGGCATGTACGAGCTGTCCATCGTGATGGAGGAGATGTCGGCGGGCGGCTGCCCGCTGCTGCTGATGGTGGTCTCCCCCGCCATCAACGGCACGATCATCAGCAAGTTCGGCACCGATGACCAGAAGAAGCGATGGATACCCGGCATCGCCGACGGGTCGATCACCATGGCGTTCGCGATCACCGAACCCGACGCGGGTTCGAACTCCCACCGCATCACCACGACGGCGCGACGCGACGGCAGCGACTGGATTCTCAAGGGCCAGAAAGTGTTCATCTCGGGCGTCGACCAGGCGCAGGCGGTGCTCGTCGTCGGCCGCGCCTTCAAAGAGGGAGTGGCGAAGTCCGAATCTCTGAAGCCCGCGTTGTTCATCGTGCCGACCGACGCCCCAGGATTCACCTGGACCAAGATCGACATGGAACTGGTCAGCCCGGAAAGTCAGTTCCAGCTCTTCCTCGACGACGTCCGGCTGCCGTCGGACGCACTGGTCGGCTCCGAGGACGCTGCGATCGCCCAGCTGTTCGCCGGCCTCAATCCCGAACGGATCATGGGAGCGGCCAGCGCGGTCGGCATGGGCCGGCTCGCGATCGACAGGGCCGTCGCGTACGTCAAGACCCGTCAGGTATGGAAGACGCCGATCGGCGCGCATCAGGGCCTGTCGCATCCGTTGGCGCAGAACCACATCGAGGTCGAGCTCGCCAAGCTGATGATGCAGAAGGCCGCCACGCTCTACGACAGCGGCGACGACTTTGGCGCGGCCGAGGCGGCGAACATGGCCAAGTACGCGGCGGCCGAGGCCTCGGTGCGCGCGGTGGATCAGGCCGTGCAGTCGCTGGGCGGCAACGGGCTGACCAAGGAGTACGGCATCGCTGCGGCGGTGACGGCGTCGAAGCTGGCCCGCATCGCTCCGGTCAGCCGTGAAATGGTGCTCAACTTCGTGGCGCAGACGTCGTTGGGTCTGCCACGCTCTTATTGATGAAAACTGTCGTCCACTACTCGGTCGAAGGTCCGGTCGCCCGGCTCACGCTGGACTCGCCGGACAACCGCAACGCATTGTCCACGGCGTTGGTCCAGCCAGCTGAGCCAAGGGCTGTGCGATGCGTCCGACGACTCCGCGGTGCGGGCGGTGGTGCTGGGCCACACCGGCGGGACATTCTGCGCAGGCGCTGACCTGTCGGAGGCCAGCGGCGGCGACGCGGCCGAGACGGTCGCCGAGAATGCGCGCCAGCTGACGTCGGTGCTGCGGTCGATCCTCGAGATGCCGCAGCCGGTCATCGGCGCGATCGACGGGCACGTCCGGGCCGGCGGGCTGGGGCTCGTCGGGGCGTGCGACATCGTCGTGGCGGGCCGCAACAGCACCTTCGCGCTGACCGAGGCGCGGATCGGGGTGGCGCCGTCGATCATCTCGCTGACGCTGCTGCCGAAGATGTCGGCACGAGCCGCGGGCCGGTATTTCGTGACGGGAGAGAAATTCGGGGCCGATGAGGCCGCTGAGATGGGTCTGGTGACGATCGCTGTCGACGACGTCGACGTCGCGGTGGCTGAGCTGACCGCCGAGATCGCGAAGGGCTCGCCGCAGGGCCTGGCGGCGTCGAAGGCGCTGACCACGGTGCCGATTTTGAATGCATTCCAGACCGCAGGCCGAGGCGCTGACCAGGCAGTCCGCCGAGCTTGTTCGTGTCCGACGAGGCCCGCGAGGGAATGCTGGCCTTTCTGCAGAAGCGCCCGCCGAACTGGCTGTCAGATAGCAGTCGGCCCAGCGATCCATGCCTTTCAGAGCAAACAAAGTTTGCCAGCGTCGCTGTCAACTAGGTCGCTAAGAGAATTGGCGTACGGGCTACGCGTGTCACGGACACGCCGGTGCGGTAGCAACAGAAGGGTCCGAATGGATTGGTTTTCGGTCGCGGATGTTGACGGCCGTCAACCACTTCAGTGAAATAGGCCCTCACCTGCTGTTTTGATGAGGATTCTAGCGATTCGGAGGCGATAGCAAACAAGGTTTGCTGGATCGTTTCAGAAGGCTGCTCGGCCAGCCGGAAGCTACTGACGGCAATGAATAATAAGAATCACACTTGCGCACAGTGCCTATTCGTACGGCTATAGTGAGTTAACTGAACGGCGAGCAACGGCGGACCGATCAAAAACTTCGACACAGGGAGAACGAATGAAGATCAAGTCAGTCGTAGCCGTTGGTGCCATGGGCGTCGGACTGGGCCTCGCCAGCTTCGTCGGCGCCGGCACCGCGTCGGCCGCGTGCACCGACGTCCCACCGATATCACGCTGACGACCAGCGGGTCTGCGTGCGTCACCAACGCGAACATTACTGAGTTCGTGAGGACCACCAGCCCGCAGTACAACATCGACATCTCCTCTGGCGAGGACGGCGATGGCAACGGCGAACTAACCCAGCGGTCTTGGCCTCGTGGACCAGCCCAGCGACGTTCGTAAATAGCATCGTGGGCGGCCGACAGTTTCTTGACGGACCAAGGCCCCCGACGGCCCATCGCAGCCGGCGCGCCGCACGGACCGACCGCAACGGGGCCTCTGACGTCCTTCTAAGTCAACGGGCACTTGCGCACACGCGCAGGTGCCCGTTTTCTATTGTCGCGCGTAGGCTCGCTCTCCGATGACCGAAGTTCTCGTCACCGGCGCGACCGGCACGCTCGGACACCGAGTGGTCGGTGAAGCGACCGAGGCAGGCCACAACGTCCGCGCGCTGAGCAGGAAGTCTCACGTCGGCTACACCGGCGTCCACTGGGCGCAGGGCGACCTGCTCAGCGGCGAGGGCATCGACGCCGCGCTGGACGGCATCGACACCGTCATCCACTGCGCGACCCAGGGCACCCGCGGCAAGGACGTCGTCTCCGCCACCAACCTCATCTCGGCTGCGCGCCGCGCGGGTACCGCCAACATCATCTACGTGTCGATCGTCGGGATCGACCGCATCCCGCTGCCCTATTACAAGGCCAAGCTGCGCGTCGAGAATGCGCTCACCGCATCCGGGCTCGGGCACACGATCATCCGCGTCACGCAATTCCACGACCTCATCGAGACGATGTTCTCGGTCCAGCGGTTCTCGCCCGCGCTGATCGCGGTCAAGGGTGTGCGCTTCCAGCCGATCGACACCCGCGATGTGGCCACACACCTGGTCTCGCTGATCGACAAGGGGCCTGCGGGTCGCGTCGAGGACATCGGCGGTCCCGCGGTCTACGACCACGACGAGCTCGGGCGGATGTATCTCACCGCCCGCAACAGCCGTCGACCTGTGCTGGCATTACCCGTCCCGGGCGCCATCGTCGCCGGCCTGAAGACCGGAGCCAACCTCGTGCCGGCAAACCCGATCGGGACGATCGGCTTCGCCCAGTACCTGGCCCGAACTACGTGATCTTCCTGTGCATCTACGAGGCTTCGTCGTAGGCTCGTCACTGATGAGCACACCAGCGTCGCGAAATAGTTCGGAGCCCGCCGCGGACACCGATCGCATTCATGCAGCGCAGCTCCTCGCCGATGCAGCCGCCGCAGGTCGCCTCCCGATGACCGAGTACGAGGAGCGGCTGACCAAGGCGTACGCCGCCAAGACCTACGACGAACTCGACCGCTTGAGCGCCGATCTGCCGGGGGCGGTCACGACCGTCCGCAGGGGCGGCCCGTGCCATCCCGCGCCATCCACACTGCTGCTGGCGATCATGAGCGGGTTCGAGCGCCGCGGCCGCTGGAACGTGCCAAGAAGGATGACCACCTTCGCGCTGTGGGGAGGCGGCGTCATCGACCTGCGATACGCCGACTTCACCTCGCCCCTGGTGGAGATCCACGCCCACTCGATCATGGGCGGGCAGACGATCCTCGTGCCGCCCGAGATCAACATCGACCTACGCGGTGTCGGCGTGATGGGCACGTTCGAACTCCTCGAGAAGGCAGAAGGCGTGCCGGGCGCACCGTGTGTGAAGGTCCGCGGCTTCTCGCTGTGGGGCAAGGTCGCCGTCAAGCGCAAGAAGCGCAAGGCCGGCTAGCGCCGACCCTGCGAATTACTCTTCTTGCACGCCTGGACGCCGAATACCGGCGCTCCGCTGCGGGGGTCGCCCTTCAAGTTGCATTCCTTGATGGGAATGATGTTCCCAATCTGATCGGCTGGCGGCGTGTTCAGCACACCCTTGAACGAGCCGTTCTTGCCGGTGGCCGTGTCGTAGTAATACTTCTGGTCAGCCGCGTCATACCGGACCTTTCCAGCCTGTCCGAACACCTCGTGATACCCGTCGCCAAGCGGCGAATCATCAAGTGTCTTGTTGATCCCGGCGGTTTGGTTGAAGATCGAGTCGCCGAATTGCTGGGTGGCGCGCAGACCTGGCGCCGAGTTCGGCGAGTACGGGCGGCCGACAGGGGTGCCCGGCGTATTCGCCTCCACCTCAGTTGCGCTCGGACCCGCAGCCGCCACGGCCGCCGGTGCCAGGGCCGCGAGCGCGCCGCCGGCGGCCAGGCCGCCGATAACCGTCCGCGTGCGCACAGATCTTTCAGACATGCGCCGATGCTTCGCCAATTACAGGTATCCCCTTCAGAATGCGTCTGCCCCCTCAGGCAGCTCTTCGAGGGAAACGTAGCGCAAAGGTCATAAATTGTCCCGCCAGAAATGCATATCCCCGCAATGGAACTCGGCGGGTTCTAAACGGTCCGATTAAAGGGCGTCGGCGGCACCCGGCTCTCCCCGCCGACGGCTCCGGTTCATCGTTTTCGGCCGTTGACGAACGCCGTGCGGGACGATCACATTCATGAGTGCGGAACGGGAAGAGAACGCGTACACCTTGGGCGTCCAGGCGGGGCTGTGGGGCTATCCGCTCGCCCACCGCGTGGAGGCGTTCCCCCGCACACTCGAGGCGAAGGGAATCGGCCGCAACAGCTTCCGCAAGTTCGACAACCTCAAGACGGCCGATGACCGTTTCGTCGTCACCCCGAACAACCTGACGATCGACGGGTACGCAATCCTCGATCTGGCAGATGGCCCTGTCGTCATCCACGTACCCACGCTCGCCGACGACCGCTGGTACATCGTGCAGATCGGTGACGCGTTCGACGACGTCGTCCTCAACGTCGGTGGATCCGCCCGCGACGTGCCGAGTGCCTACCTGATCACCGGTCCCGACTATCAGGGCATGGTTCCGGGCGACATGATCCATGTGAAGTTCCGCACGAATATCGGTTTCGTTGGATTGCGAATTGCCGTCCACGGAGTCGACGACAGCCCGATCCCGTTCCCCGACCTCACCGCACCAGAGGAGCTGATCCACTTCGACCGCCTCGGATCGGCGATGCGCTACATGCTCCCCACACACGCGGACGTCAACGACACATTCGTGCAGACACTGGGCACCATCGGCCTCAGCGTCAGGAAAGGGTTCGACTGGCGCTCACTGGACGATTCGACACTGGCCGGTCTACGTCGCGCTGCCCCGGTGATCGAGCAGATCGCCGACGAGCGGTGGCAGACGATGAGCGAAACGGTCAATGGATGGCGGGGCTCGCCGGCCTCGGGGCTTCTCCATCGGAAGCACCACCGATGGAATCGGCTCCAATCCGGACGGATCCCTGACCGTCTACGTGCAGCACACCAAGCCGCAAGAATCTCAGTTGAGCAACTGGTTACCTGCGCCGCCCGGACCGTTCAACCTCACGATGCGTTACTACACACCGCTGTCACCGGTGCTCGACAAGTCCTATCGACTGCCACCCGTACGCAGGACCTGACCCGCGTGACTTATCCACAGTGGCGTGTTTATCCACAGATTGCGCTGACGCCGTGGTGCTTCGTACACATGTTCGAATACCGTCGAAGGCATGAAACCGCTGCAGCAAGAGGAGATCGGCGCCGCACTCGATGCGGTCGACGCCGGTTACGCCCGGCTGCGAGCGGCCTGCTCTGACTCCGTCGGCAACGCGTTCCGCGTCGACGTTGCCGAACGACTTGAACGCCAGCACCGGATCAATCGCGGGCTGATGTACCGCGTTTTCGGCGAGCTCATCGATCCGCCCGACGGACCCGACGACCCCGACCTGCCCGCAGGCACCGTCATCTCCAAACTGTTGTGGCAGCGGCTGCGTATCTCCAGTGCCGACATCAAACGCCGCATGACTGTCGCGGCCCGGATCCGGCCCCGCCGCACCCTCACCGGACCCGAACTACCGGCCGAACTCCCGGAACTGGCCGCTGCTGTCGAAGCCGGCCATGTGGGTGAGGATCACATCACCGCGGTCTGCAAGGCCCTCGATGCATTGCCCTCCGCCATCCCCGCAGACAAGAAAGACGTCTGCGAGAAGATTCTGGTGCGCCACGCCAAAAGCCAAGACGCCCCGTTCGTCACCGGCATCGGTAAAGGCATCGCGGATTACCTCAACCCCGACGGCGACTTCGACGACAACGACCGCGCCCGCCGCCGCGGCATCACCCTCGGCCCCCAAGGCCCCGACGGGATGAGCCGCATCAACGGCTGGATCGACCCCGAAACCCGCGGCTACCTAGAAACCGCCAACGCCGCCGTCCGACCCGGCCGCCACCAACCCAACAACACCGAGGAGCCCGCGTCCGAATCCGACTGCGAGCCCAACTCCGAGGCCGACTCCGACGAGCACGACTCCGAGCCCAACTCCGAGTCCGACTCTGACGACCACGACTCCGAGCCCAACTCCGAGTCCGCGTCCGACGAGCCCGAGTCCGGTAAGCACCACGAGGTCACACCCGACCCGCGCACCGCCGCCCAACGGCTCCACGACGCCTTAAAACTCGGGCTACGCGCCGCCCTCTCCGCCGGCGCCTACGGTCAGCACCGCGGTCTACCGGTAACCGTCATCGCGACCACGACACTGGGCGAACTGAATCGTGCCGCCCACGCCATCAACGACCCGACCATCCCGATGCCGCCACCCGCCCGCACCGGCGGCGGTTCCGCCATACCGATGCGCGACCTGCTCCGCATGGCCGCCAACGCAATTCACTATCTGGCGGTGTTCGAGGATCACTCCAACCGACCGTTGTACCTGGGCCGCACCAAACGCATCGCCTCAGCCGACCAACGCATCATCTGCTACGCCCGCGATCGCGGCTGCACACGACCCGGCTGCACCGAACCCGGCTACCACTGCGAAGTGAACCACGACCCCGCCTGGGCTGCGGGCGGCCAGACCGACGCCGACTGCCTGTTCTTCGCCTGCGGACCCGACCACACCCTCATCAGCAAGGGCCTACTGCAGACCAAAATCACCGACACCGGCAGACTCGCCTACACCGACGGCACGGGCCCACCCGAAATCAACCTCGCACACCACCCCGACGAACTGTTGAAAGAACTCTTCGAAGACGACCGCGACAACCCGGACGACCCGGGCTAGCGGCGGCGTCGCGAACGTAGATAGTCGCCGACGACGGCGGCACCCAGCCCGTCGAGGTCGGGTACGACGACGCGTCCTTCGACCCGCCGGGCGACCTGGTCGATGAACCGGGCCAGGCCGGGATCGTTGCCGAGACGGAAAATTGTGACCTGCGCGCCTAGCCGGGCCATGTCGTCGAAACCCTTTACGGTGTGCGCGATCGTCCGCGGATGCGGCGGGTAGTCAAAGAACACCGACATGCCAGCCTGTCCAGTTGAGTCGTCGCCGAAGTTCTCCAGATGCGCGGTCGGCTCGCCGTCCGTCACGACCAGCACGACGGGTTGCGCGTTGGGATGGCGGCGTATGTGCCGCCCCGCCAACGCGAGCGCGTGGTGCAGGTTGGTGCCCTGCTCGTAAACGCCCTCCAAACCGGTCAGCTCGGCAGGTGTCACCGTCCGCGCGTAGCGACCAAAGGCGATGATCTGCAACGCATCTGACCGGAACCTGGTGCTCACCAGATGGCTCAGCGCCAGCGCCGTTCGCTTCATCGGCAGCCAGCGGTTCTCCATCACCATCGAGAACGACGTGTCCACCAATAGCGCCACCGCGGCCTGTGCGCGGGTCTCGGTCTCGGACACCTCGACGTCGTCGACGGTGACCCGAATGTGTGGGTGGCGGCTTTCCGCAAGATCACCCGTACCCGCTTGCCGCAGCACGGCATTCGTCAGCGTGCGGGTGACGTTCCACGGCTCGGTGTCGCCGAACTGCCAGGGCCGCGTCGCACCCGTCAGCTCGCCGGCGGCGCCGGCCCGTCGCGTCTCGCGTTCGCCGTGCCTGCCCGACAGCTGTTGCGCCACATCGTGAAGAGCCGTCTGCCCGAGCTGCCGCATGGCCTTCGGCGACAGCCGCCACTGCCCGTCGGAGCCGCGGTCCAGGAAGCCCTGCTCCATCAACGCCTTCTCCAACTCGGAGAGCGTGCGCGCGTCGACGGCCGCCTCGTCGCCGAGCTGGCGGGCCAGCGCCTCGAGGTCGACATCCTCCATCGTCGCGCCCGCATAGCTCTGCGACAGCGCCTCCGCGAGTTGTTCGAGCTCGGCGATGTCGGCCATGGCCTGCGCGCCCTCGCCCATGCCAAGCGGATTGTCGCCGGAGAACCGCGACGAGCCGGTCCAGTCCTCGCCCGGCCTTGCCGCCTGCAGGTGTGCGTCGAGCCGATTGAGCGCGTTCATCAACGACGGCGAACCGAATGCCTGCTGCGCCAACGCATCCAGTTCGGCCCGCTGGTCGGCCGACAGGCTGTTGCGGAACCTTTGGGCGGCAGCCGCTCGCTGGGCCAGCGAGTCCAGTAGTTCGTCCACATTGCGCGGGTTCTCCGGGAAGAACTCGCCATGCTTGTTCATGAAGTCATCAAAGTCCTGCTGCGTAGTCCTCGCCGCGGGAGTGCTTGTCCAGCAGATCATTCAGATCGTCGAGCATTTCGTTGACGCGCTGACGGTCCTCGTCGGTGGCGTTCTCCAGCGCCTCCTTCATCCCGGCGAAACGCTGGTCGAGCATCTCGCGGCCGAGCAGATCCTTGATCTGCTCGTACTTTTCGCGGGCTTCCGGGCTGCGCCACTCGTAGTCGGACAGCTCCTGCACGGCCTTGGCAGGCGACGGCGGTAGCGACTCGATCCGCATCTCCTGGAAGCGGGCGTCGTCGTCGAGCGCGCGCGCCAGTTCCTTGCGCTCGGCCAACACCGCCTCGTCGAGCAGCTTCTTGATCTCCTGCAGCGTGCCGTCAAGGTTGTTGCGCTGCAACAGCTCCCGGCGACGACGATTCGCCTCGGCGGCCAGCTTGTCGGCGCCACGCATGTTCTGCGTGCCGCGGCGCAGCAGCTCCTGCAGCGCGCGGCGCGGCGACGAGCCCTCCATCACGTCCTGCCCGATCGCCTCGAGCGCCTCACGCAGGTCAACCGGCGGCGCCAGCGGGTCAGGGCCGCCGGTGTAGCCGGAGTAACGCGACGAGCGCCCGTGACCGCGTCTAGGCCCGCTAACCATAGACCGTCTCGCCCTCGCCGGACACCTTGTCGATGCGCTTGGCCAAATACAGAGCCTCCAAAGCCAATTCGACGGCCGCGGCGCGCTGGCCATCGGACGTCGCACCGAGACGCTCCTGCACCTTGGCGATCGCGGGCACCTCCGGCACCGCCGCCAGCACGTCACGCGCCGACACCCGCTCGCCCGTCGTCACCGCTGTGCCGCCCTCGATCGCGACCACCAGCGGCCCGACGTCGATGCCGCCGAGCAGGCGCTGCGCAGTGTCCGCAGTCGCGCGGCGCAGCAGGTGCTCCAGCACCGCCTGCTCGCGGCCTTCCTCACCGGACTCGAACTCCAGCTTGCCGCGAAGCACGTCGATCACGGTGCCGAGATCGACCACGCGGGCCACCGGATCCTGCTCGCGGAGAATGGCCGCGCGGTGACGCGCCGCCGCGGCGACCGTCTCCGCGGCCGCGATCGCGAAGCGCGCCGAGACACCCGAGCGCTGGTCGACCGAGCTCGACTCGCGCAGCAGACGGGCGAAGCGGGCGAGGATCTGCAGCAGGTACGCCGGCACCTCCGCGGCCAGATGCGCCTCCTGGCTGATGACACCCACCTCGGCGTCCAGCTCAAGCGGGTAGTGCGTGCGGATCTCGGCGCCGAACCGGTCCTTCAGCGGGGTGATGATGCGTCCGCGGTTGGTGTAGTCCTCCGGGTTGGCGCTCGCGGCGACGACCACATCCAGCGGCAGCCGCAGCGTGTAGCCGCGCACCTGGATGTCGCGCTCCTCCATCACGTTGAGCATCGACACCTGGATGCGCTCGGCGAGGTCGGGCAGCTCGTTGACGGCGACGATGCCGCGGTGCGCCCGCGGGATCAGGCCGTAGGCGATGGTCTCCGGATCGCCGAGGCTGCGGCCCTCGGCCACCTTGATCGGGTCGATGTCACCGACGAGATCGGCCACGCTGGTGTCCGGGGTGGCCAGCTTCTCGAAGTAGCGCTCGCTGCGATGCCGCCATTCGATGGGCAGATCCTCGCCGGACTCGGCGGCCCGCCGGATCGACTCCGGTGTGATCGGCGTGTACGGGTGCTCACCCAGCTCCGAGCCCGCGATCACCGGTGTCCACTCGTCGAGCAGACCGGACAGCGCACGCAGCAGCCGCGTCTTGCCCTGACCCCGTTCGCCGAGCAGCACGACGTCGTGGCCGGCGATCAGGGCGCGTTCCAGCTGCGGAAGCACGGTGTCCTCGAAGCCCAAAATGCCGGGCCACACGTCGCGGCCCTCGGCCAGAGCGGCCAGTAGATTTTCCCGGATCTCGACTTTGACGCCCCGCTCGCGATGGCCGGAAGCACGCAGCTCGCCGACGGTCCGGGGCAGATCATTAGATGGCATCACTACTCCACGCTACGACTGCTGGCCGATGACGGCACTCTGTACGCCTTACGCGAACGTGACGGCGCCCTAACCGTCGGATGGCGGCAGCATCTGGAACCCGGTCATGATCGTCTCGGCGTCGCGCATGTACGTCGGGTTGTCGGGGTCGGCGCTCTGCACCGTCATCGTCATCGCGTACGTCGAGTCCTCGGTGTGCAGCACAGCCGTCAGCACCCTGGCCGGATGCGGCGGCAACATCCCGAGGGGCGGTGTCGTGTAGTCGATGATCTCGGCGGGCAGTTCGCACAACGTCGATTCGGTGATCTTCACGTCCGTCGCCCCGACCGCCGTCTCCAACGCGTCGCGTTGAGCGTCGAACACCTCTCTCGGCTCGGCCATATGGCGATGGCTCTCCAGCGTGACGACCGCGGTCGGCGCGAATCCGTCCTTGGCCAAGTCGATGTTGCGCATCGTGAACCGGATCAGCTCCGAATCCATCATCGTGACCCGCTGCCAACCATCCGGCTGCGGGATCTTCATGACGGGCTCTTCGTCACTTTGATCGGGAATCGACGTCATCGGCGCGTCGACGGACGTGCAGTCCGACGCGGTCGCACCGGCCTTACCCATATCGGGCGCCGCGACCACGCGGGCGTCGTCGATGACGCGGGTGCAGGCCGTGGCCAGCACGATCGCCGCGGCCCCCAACACCACCGCAGCCGCGCGCACCGCGTTCGACATGGCGGCAACCTATCAGTGCGCGAAGTGGCGCGCTCCGGTCACATACAACGTCACACCGGCCTTTGCCGCCGCCTCGGTGACCAACTCGTCGCGCATCGAGCCGCCGGGATGCACGATCGCCTTCACACCGGCGTTGGTCAGCGTCTCCAGACCGTCCGGGAACGGGAAGAACGCATCGGATGCGGCTACCGCGCCGCGGACGCGGTCCCCGCCCCGTTCGACCGCCAGCCGTGCCGCGTCGACGCGGTTCACCTGGCCCATGCCGACGCCGACGGTGGCGCCGTTCGCGGCGACGACGATCGCGTTGGACTTCACCGCGCGGCAGGCCCGCCAGGCGAAGACGAGGTCGGCGAGCGTCGCGGGGTCGACGGGCTCACCCGTCGCCATGGTCCAGTTGGCCGAATTGTCGCCGGCCGCGTCGAGCGCGTCGCGCTGCTGCAGCAGCAGGCCGCCGCTGATCGGGCGCATCTCGATGCCGGCGACGACCGGTTCTGACGCCACCAGCACGCGGATGTTCTTCTTGCGTGCAAGCACTTCCACCGCGCCCTCGTCGTACGCCGGCGCGATGATGACCTCGGTGAAGATGTCGGCGACGGTCTCGGCCATCTCGACGCTGACGGCGGTGTTCGTGGCGATGACGCCGCCGAATGCGCTCAGCGGGTCACACTCATGAGCCTTGCGGTGGGCGTCGGCGACTGACACCGAAGAGATCGCGATGCCGCACGGGTTGGCGTGTTTGATGATGGCCACACACGTCTGCTCGTGATCGAAGGCGGCCCGCCACGCGGCATCCGCATCGGTGAAGTTGTTGTAGGACATCTCTTTTCCGTGCAGCTGCTCGGCCTGCGCCAGACCCGGCCACGCGGTGTCGTCGCTGTAGAGCGCCGCCTGCTGATGCGGGTTCTCCCCGTAGCGCAGCACCCCGGTGCGACGCCACGTGCCGCCGAACCAGGCGGGCAGCTTCTGAGCAGGCTCCTCAGCAGCCAGCGTCTCGCCCATCCAGCTCGCGACGGCCACGTCGTACTCGGCGGTGTGGCGAAAGGCCAACGACGCCAATATCTTCCGCTCTGCCAGCGTGAAGCCGCCCTCGCGTACCGCCGCGAGTACCCCGTCGTAGCCGAGCGGGTCCACCACCACGGCGACGTTCGGATGGTTCTTCGCGGCCGCCCGCACCATCGACGGGCCGCCGATGTCGATCTGTTCCACACACTCGTCGACGTCCGCGCCGGAGGCTACCGTCTCGCTGAACGGATACAGGTTCACCACAACGAGATCGAACGCCTCGATGCCGAATTCCTTCAGCGCGGCGGCGTGCTCGGCTTTGCGCAGATCGGCCAGCAGCCCCGCATGCACGCGCGGATGCAACGTCTTGACACGGCCGTCGAGCACCTCGGGGAAACCGGTGAGCTCCTCCACCGGCGTCACCGGAACACCGGCGCCCGCAATGGTTTTGGCTGTCGATCCGGTGGAGACGATCGCCACGCCCGCATCATGCAGGCCCTTGGCAAGGTCGGCCAGTCCGGTCTTGTCGTAGACGCTGACCAATGCCCGTCGAATCGGCTTGCGCCCGCCCCCGGAGGCGCTCGGCGCCGACATCATGTCAAAGTCCGTCATCCGATCGTCGCCTTTCGTCCGATCCAGGTCACTCCGCTCGTTGCCAGCGCGGCAAGGACATCCACCAGCAGTTTCCGTTCGACGACCTTTATCCGCTCATGCAGAGTGGCTTCGTCGTCGTCATCAAGCACCGAGACCGGTTGCTGCGCCAAAATCGGTCCGGTGTCGGTTCCCGCGTCCACCAGGTGGACGCTGCAGCCGGTGACCTTGACGCCGTAGGCCAGCGCCTCGGGGACGGCGTGCGCGCCGGGAAATGACGGCAGCAGCGCCGGATGCGTGTTGAGAATCCGCCCCGGGAAGCACGAAAGAAACTTGGGCCCAAGGATTTTCATGAAACCCGCCGACACGATCAAGTCGGGCTCGTGCGCCGCGGTGGCGTCGCTTATGGCTGTGTCCCATGCGTCACGATCGACGTAGTCGCCCAACCGGACCTTGTAGCTCGGCAGACCCGCTGCAGACGCGACCTCGACGGCCCGGCAGTCGCGATCCACGCCGACGGCGACGATGCGGGCCGGGTAGTCGCCGACCGCGGACTCGAGCAGGGACTCCAGCAGCGAACCAGTGCCCGACGCCAGCACCACCACCCGCGCAGGTGCGCTCGGGGGCACATGGAGCGGTTGCTGCACGCGCTGAGCCTAGTCGTCGGCCTGGCGCCTCTGGTCGCCAGTCGGGTCCGGCGTGGCGTCGTCGTCGATGTATTCGAAGTCCTCGGGATCGGGCAGGTCCCCGTCGAATTGCGGAGGCAAGGCGCGGGGCGTCGGCGCCGGCTCGACGTTCTCGGGCTCCTCCCCGGCCGGCGGCTCTTCCTCGGGTTCTTCCGGTTCGACGCCGGGTTCCGTCTCGAACGCGGGTTCGGCGTCCGGGTCGGGCTCGAACGCGGGTACGGCGTCCGGTTCCGGCTCGAATGCGGGTTCGAATTCGTCGACGTCGTCGATGTCGAGGTCGGATTCGAGCTGGGTGTCTTCGCCGAGATCGACATTTTGGTCAGAACTACTCGCACTTTCCCGCCCACGCTCACGTTTGGGCGTCGCGGTGGCCTTCGACTTGCGGGCGATGCCGCCCGCCATCACCACGGTCAGCCCGCCGATCCCCGCGAACCACAGGAAAACCGCGGGCGCGAAGGTGGTCTGATCGACGCCGACGGGGCCGAAGTTGCCCAGCTCGCCGCCGCCGGCGTAGCCGAGCAGCGCCATCGCCGCCGCAGCGACCGCGGACGCGAGGACGAGCTTGCCCAACGCGGGCAGCAGCGGCAGCGGCCGCCGGCCGCATTGCTGGCCGACGACGACGGCCGATGCGGCGCCGGCGATCAGCAGAGCCACCCAGATCGGTCCCAACGGCGGCGTCGGCACCGCCGCCAGCACCGGCAGCGCGGGGATGTCGCCGCCCAACACCGTGAAAGAACTGAACGTCGCCAGCCCGACATGCGCGCTGGATCCCACGGCGACCGCAGACGCGCCGACGATGACGTTGGGCGCGTAGAGCGCCGACAACACCGTCAGGCTGAACTGGCCGAACACTGAATCGGTGATCGCGTACAGCTCGTGCATCGTCGACCAGTGCACCACCAGCGACAGCGACGTGACCACGCCCGACAACCCGGCCAGCGCCAGCACACCGGCCAGTGCGGGCCTGCCTGCATCGGCCACCCATGTCGGCAGCCCCGATGCGGTCACCAGGCGTCTGCCTGCGCGCGATCCGACACCGATCGCGGCGCCGATCGCGTGCACGGCCAGCACGCCGATGAACGCGCGCAGCGCATTGGGTGTCTGCAGCTCGGTCAGCACCGACGAGGCGTCGTGAATGACGGCCAGCGAGATGGCGGCGATCAGCAGCGGGCCGCCCAGTGCGGACGCGACGATCCACCGGATGACGAACCAGGATCCTTGCGGCGGGGTGGCGCCGGCGGTGGTGCGCGCGGTGCCCCACACCATCGCCAGCACCGGCAGCAGTGGCATCACGCCCAGCTCACGGCCGCCGATCGACACGGGCACCTGATGCACACCCAGCCACATGCTGGCGATCGCCCCGAGCGCCCCGGTCATGTCGCTGTTCGCGATGAGCAGCTGCAGCAGCACGACCGCGGCGATCACGACCAGCGCCACTGCCGACGGGCCGAATGCAACCCTGAACAGATCGCGAGCTTGGCGACTGCCGACCGATCTGTTCTCCACCACTAGCGGTATAGCAGTTCTTTGCTCGCGCGCGCGGTATTCACGCTCGCGAGGCTCGGATTAGGACGGCGAGTCGCCGGAGTGGTTCGCCGACGAAGACGACGACTGCGGCTGCGCAGGCGACTGGCCGGCCGGACCGGACGGCGACGCAGGCGGCCGGCTGTAGGTCGGGAACCCCGTCGGTGGGGTCTTCGGGCCGTCGTGCTGGCCGATCGCGGAGAAGCCACCGGTCGAGGACTGGCCGCCGGGGTAGCCGCCGTACTGGCCCGGGTACTGCGGGCGCTGCTGATGGGATCCGCCCTGCTGCGCGGCGTGCTGGCCGTAGTACTGGCCCGGCTGGCCGTATGACCCGTACTGCGGCTGCTGCTCGTACTTCGGCTTCGGCACGGGCGCCTTGATGATGCCCGCGTCGAGCAGCAGGGCGCCGATCGCGACCGCGGACTGCAGGAACGTCAGCACAATGACGACGTACAGGGCCCAGCCGATGCTGACACCTTCAGGCTTCTGAATGATCTCGGCGAGCACCAGCAGGAACCCCAACACGGCGACGGCCGCGATGACACCGACGGGAGCCTTCTGCTGGGGCAGCAGGCTCGCTGCTGCGACCAGTCCGGAGACCAACGCCGCGACGACGGCCATGACGACACCCTGTGAGGTACCGCTGGCACCGCCCATCTGCGGGAAGTCGCTGCTTTCGATCGTGAACACGTCCCCGAAGCTGGACAGGTACACGAGCAGGCCGAGCACCGCCACGGCGGCGAGCAGGATGAACGGCAACCTGCTTGGATCGGCCGCGGCGGCCGATGCGGGGGCCTGCGCGGACGGCCGCTCGACCTTGCCGAACTGCTGGGTCGGGGCGCTGAACTGAGTGGTCGGCTGCTGGCTGGGCGGGTATCCCGAGCCACTGGGCGGGTAGGTCATGACCTCTCCTGCGTTTTGATTGGGCGCCGCTCCCCGCGACGCTGCGTCGCCATTCACGGGACTCCTGAAGTGGACACCGCTTTGGCGATTCGACACCACGCTAGCGCACCGTGCGTTACGCGGACACGAGCACGGGACCGTCAGCCCACTTCTCCTCGGCGTTCTCGATTTCGCGCACGAGCGGCAGCACCCGCGATCCGAAGTACTCGATCTCCTCCTGGAAGTGCAGGAAGCCGCCAAGGATCAGGTCGACGCCCCGTTTGCGGTACGCCGCAATGCGTTCCGCGATCTGCTCGGGCGTGCCGATTAGTTGTGTGCGGAACCCGTCGTTGTACTGCACCAAGTCGTCGAACGACGAGTCTGCCCACATACCGCGCTTGTCGGGGGTCGAGTTGCCAGCCTGTTGTACGGCGGCTTTGAACCCTTCCACAGCTGGGCGGTTGGCCTTCGCGACGATTTCACGCAAAGTGTCGCGCGCCTCGGCCTCGGTGTCGCGGGCGATGATGAAACCGTTCAGTCCGAACTTGACCTCGCGGCCTGCGTCACGCGCGTGGTCGCGCACGTCGACGATCTGCTCGGTCACCCCGTCGAAGTCCTTCCCGTTGGAGAAGTACCAGTCGGAGTAGCGGCCGCCGTTGCGCCGCGCCGCGGTCGAGTTGCCACCCTGGAAGATCTCCGGATTGGGTCGTTCGGGGGTGTTGAGCGGCTTGGGTTTGAGGGTGAAGTCGTGGATGCGGTAGAAGTCGCCGCGGAAATCCACCTCGTCCACGCCGGCTGAGCCGGCCAACGAACGCGGTCCAGATCTTGCGCAGCACCTGCAGGAACTCCGCGCTGCGGCGGTACCGCTCGTCGTGCTCGAGCCACGGCTCGCCGAGGTGGGTGAACTCGTCCTTGAACCAGCCCGACACCACGTTGACGGCGAACCGACCGCCGGACAGCTGATCGGCCGTCGCGCCGAGCTTGGCGAGCACGGCGGGCTGCCACAGCCCGGGGTGGACGGCGGCGATCACCTTGAGCCGCCGCGTGGCCAGCAGCAGCGCCAGGCTGAAGCTGGTGGATTCGTGCTGGTACTCGGCGCCGTAGCTGGCCTCGTAGCGCACCTGGGACAGCGCGTAGTCGAAGCCGTTGTTCTCCGCCGTCTGGGCCAGCTTGACGTTGTAGTCGTAGCCCCAGTCGGTGCGCTGCTCGATGCGCGAATTGGACGTGGTCTGCGATGCGTTCAGTCGTCATGGTGTGCCATGACAACTGATCGGCAGCCGATCGTCGCCGGTAACGCTCTCGCTGAAGCAAAGTCAGCGAGCCTGGCGACTTCAGACTTCGACGATCGGGGTGGCGGGGATCCCGTTGAAGCGTGACGACGTGACCGACGTGTAGGCCCCCATCATCGGGCTGACGACCACGTCGCCGACATTCAGCGTCGGCATCGGATAGTCGCGGGCGATGACGTCGGCGCTGTCACACGTCGGCCCGGCAAGTGTCACCGGCTCGTGACCGCCCGCGCCGTCGACGATTTCGCGCATCGCGAGGATCGGCGGATGCACGTCCTCGGTCATCACATTCGAGTAGCTGCCGTAGATCCCGTCGTCGAGGTAGTGCCACATCCTGCCGTCGCGCACTGCACTGCCCACCACGCTGGTCAGCAACGTCATGCTGTCGGCGGCAAGGAAGCGGCCTGGCTCGGCCACCAACGTGAACTCGTCGCGCCTGTCGCCGAGCACCTCGTCGACGACGGCGCCGATGGCATCGATTGTCGGCATCGGCTCGCGGTAATTGACCGGGAATCCGCCGCCGATGTCGATGATTCGCGTTGGCACACCGAGTGTTTCGTCGATGTGGGCGACGAGGTCGAGTGTGCCGCGCAGGGCGTCACGATACGGCTCGACGGTTGTGCCTTGACTGCCGACGTGGAAGCTGAAGCCGCCGAAGCGCACACCGGCGGCCAGCACATGCTTGACGACCAGCTCCGCATCGGCGGGATCGACACCGAACTTCGTCGACAGATCCGACTTCGCCGTCGGGTTACGGAACGCGAGTCGCACCAGGATCTCGATGTCGGCGGGCAGACCCGCGAATTTCTGCGCCTCGACCGGGTTGTCGACGACGAACGTGCGCACGCCCGTTGGTGTAGGTGTGGTCGATGTCGGTCAGCTTTTTGACCGGGTTGGTGTTGATGCAGCGACTGACGGGAAGACCAAGCGCGCCAATGAGATCGAGCTCGGCCCTGGTTGCCACATCGAAGCCGCAACCGCTGGCGGCGACGGCACGCAGCACCGCGGGATGGGGCGACGTCTTCACCGCGTAGTGCAGACGAAAGCCGGGTAGCCGCGAGGCGAGTAGTCGGCACTGTTCGACCGCGCGCTCGGGATCGAGCACCAGCAGCGGCGTGCCGTGCTGCGCGATGAGTGCACGCCAGCCTTCGGCATCGCAGCGGGCTTGCAGGGTATCACGCAGTTGCGACCGCATGGACGGATTCACCGTCGACCTCCTCGATAGCCTGCCTGCGTCCCGCCAACAATCCTTTGAACCGCTCGTAGCTGAAGATGGCGAGAGCGTAGAAGCCGATGTCGGAGACCAACTTTCCGAAGATCCAGCCGGCGACGACGTTGCCGAAGAGCATGGGCCCGACGTAGTAGGCCAGCGGCCGGATCGCGATACTGTCGATCAACTCGGCGGGGCCGAACTCGATCGCGACGCTGCGAAACGCGAACAGGTTGGCAACGACGATGCGAGTCACCGGCGGTCGATCGTTGTACTCGCGCAAACGCCAGCGAACGGCACCCGTGTAGGCAGCGGCGTAGTAGCCGGCCGATGCGCCGATGGTCGCAGTGATCGCGGCGGCCGCCATCGAGCCCGTCAACACGTACGCGATCGCGGCGCCACCGAGCTCCCCGACCGTGCCCGCTATTTCACACGGCAGATAGCGACGGACCCACTCCATCAGCTTCTGCCGTTTGGTGCGTCTGGCTTCCATGGCTTCGAAGTGTTGGGGGCCACGCCGAACACGTCGCGAGTAAGCCACTACCCAATTCGGTGGATCCGTCCACTCGAGGCGGCGCCACCGACTCGTCACCCGGCCTTGCCCCTCAGACTGGAACACGTTCTAATTCTGGGTATGGACTATGGGCTCGTACTCTTCACCAGCGATCGTGGGATCACTCCTGCTGCTGCCGCCAAGCTGGCTGACCAGCATGGATTCACCACGTTCTACGTGCCCGAACACACCCACATCCCGATCAAGCGCGAGGCCGCCCACCCGACCACCGGCGACGAGTCGCTGCCCGACGACCGCTACATGCGCACCCTCGACCCCTGGGTGTCGCTCGGCACCGCGTGCGCGGTCACGTCGCGGGTGCGGCTGTCGACGGCGGTCGCGCTGCCCGTCGAGCACGACCCGATCACGCTCGCCAAGTCGATCGCGACGCTCGACCACCTGTCCGGCGGACGCGTCAGCCTCGGCGTCGGATTCGGCTGGAACACAGACGAACTCGCTGACCATAAGGTGCCTCCCGGTCGACGCCGCACGATGTTGCGCGAGTACATCGAGGCCATGCGCGCCCTGTGGACCCAGGAGGAAGCCGAATTCGACGGCGAGTTCGTCAAATTCGGGCCGTCGTGGGCATGGCCCAAGCCGGTCCAATCGCACATCCCGGTGCTCGTCGGCGCCGCGGGCACCGAGAAGAACTTCAAGTGGATCGCGCGCTCGGCCGACGGCTGGATCACCACGCCGCGCGACTTCAACATCGACGAGCCGGTCAAGCTGCTCCAGGACACCTGGGCGGCGGCGGGCCGCGACGGCGCCCCGCAGATCGTCGCCCTCGACTTCAAGCCCGACCCCGAGAAGCTGGCCCACTGGCGCGAACTCGGCGTCACCGAGGTGCTCTTCGGCCTGCCCGACAAGGCCGAAGACGAGGTCGCAGGCTACGTCGAACGGCTCGCTGGCAAGCTCGCCGCGCTGGTCTGAGCCGACCGCAGCAGATCCACGAACGCCATCGCGGCGGCGTCGACGCCCTCGTCGTCACCGGTGGCGACCAGATCGAGCAGCAGCCCGCGGGTGACGGCAAGCCCGAGCCGGACGAACGCGGGGTCGGCGGCGCCGTCGGTCTTCGCGTCCACCTCCGTCAGCCAGGATTCGACGGCGCCGGGCAGCATGCGCGCGAACGGCTCCTCACCCTGAGCGCCTCGCGCGTAGCACTCGAAGAACAGCCGCTCGAACGGGCGCAGCTCGGGCCTCCGGACGTCGGCCCACATCGCGGCCATCGCGTCGGCGGGTTCGGTGGCCGCATCCGGCAGCGTCGACATCTGCCGACGCTCGACCTCGTCGACGATCGCGAGCAGCAGCTCGTCTCGTGATCCGAAGTGGTGCAATAACATTCGGTGGCTGGTGCCGACGGCCTCCGCGATCTCTCGAAGGGGGCGGTCGCCGATGCCGCCGTCGGCGAATGCCTCGATGAGGGCGTCGAGCAGTGCTCGGCGCCGCTCGACGTCAGGAGGTCGAGCCACTCAATTGCTCGCTGCGCGCCTTGAGGCCCTGTGCCTCGAGGTCGAGGTAGCGCCTGGTGGTCCCACGCATCAGCCGGCCGACGAGCCCGCCGATCGGGCCCTGCTGGTCGAGGCGCTGCTTGACCTGCGTGCGCACGCCGTCGGGGTGCACCTCGTGCACGGCGATCGTCCGGCCGCCGGGCGAGCGCTGTTCCCAGGTCCACGACCTGCCTTCGTCGATCGCGGTCACCTCCCACACCAGCTTCGGCAGCCGCGGCTGTTTGATCTCGAACCGCTTCCCCACCGCGAGGCCGGGCCCGTCGAGGGCCTTCAGGCTGGTGACGGACGCCGTCCACTCGGGCCAACGCTCGACGTCGGAGAAGACGTCCCAGACGAGGTTCGCCTCGGCGTCGATGCCGATGGCGCAGTCAGTAATCATGTACCAGATGGTACAAGAACGCTCCGGCGGTGTGAAGTAGTCGACCGGGCGACATTCGCGTAGTCGACTACGCGTGCCGCCTAAGGTGCGACCCACGACAGTCGTAGGCACGAGAGCTTGGCACGACATCGGGAGAGGAACTCTCATGCATTCGCTACCCCCGCACATCGCCCGCGCGTTCGACGATCCGCATGCCAACGTCCGGCACGGCCGGCGCGTCAATCACACCCGTACCGAGTCCAGAGGGCGCGTGGCCAAACGTCGCTCACGGTGACGCGGGCCCCGCGACGGTCGATCTCGACTTTCGACTGCTTGCGCGGGACTGGTCCGAGGTCTATGCCAGGCGCGCGCGGTTGCCCTGCTCGGTGGACGTCACAACGATGTGCGCACCGAGTGGATCTCCGTCGGACATCAAACCGACGAGATCGTCGTCTTCTGTGAGGGCCATGAAGCGGGAGCCGTCGGTATCGAGCCTGCCGATGATGACCCCGGTACGCACCGGCCAGTCGTAGCGCACAGAGTAGGTCTCGACCGTCGCGGGGCCGTCAGCCTTCTCCGTCACGGAAACCGTTGGCAGCGCGGCAACCTCGTCGTTCAGCGCCCCGCTGCGGTCCGACCGCCAATCGACCGGCAGCGTCGAGTAAATGCCCACCGAGTACTTGCTCATGGTGCCGCCGTTGGCGCCGACAAGGCCGAATTGTCCTGGCTTGTTTCGCATCTCGGCCACCGTGTCGGCAATGGCGTGCAGCGAGTAGCTGTTGCCGGGCCCACCGAAGTACGGCAGTCCACCGGTGAGCGTCAGCCCGCGCGGGTCGTCGCCGTCGATGCCGAGCGCCTCGCACATGACGAACACCGGGAACGGGAAACAGCTGTACAGATCGAAGGTGGCGATGTCGTCGACACCGATGTCCGCCACTCGCAGCGCTTCCTGTGCCGCGTGCACCGTCGCGGGGCTGGCGCCGAGATCGGCGCGTTCCAGCAGACCCTGCTCGACCATGTCGGAATGGCCGTGCAGGTACACCCACTTCTCCTCGGGCACGCCGAGGCGACGTGCGGCATCAACCGACATCATGACCGCGGCGGCGCCCTGGTTGACTTGGTCGCGGGCGACGAGCAGCCGCGGGTACGGGTCGCAGATCATCCGGTTGTCGTCGGTGACCGTCATGATTTCCTCGACCGACCGCTCGACGGGTGACGACGAAAATGGGTTCTTGGCAGCGACTTTCGAGAACGGCGCAAACAGCTCGGCCATCTGCCGTCGATAGTCGGCGACGCTCAGACCGAGCCGGCTGCGACGCGCGTTGTCCAGCAGGCCGTACTGCACGGGCGCCCCGGTCAGGCCGTGCTTGATGGTGTATTTGCTGATGTAGTTGAAAATCTGGTGGCCGCGGTCCTCCATCTGGCCGTCGATGTGCTCGGTGAAGTCCGGCTTGTCGTCCCGCTTGGCGAAGGTGCGAAGGGTTGACCCGTTCTCCGATCCGATGATCAGCACGACATCGGCCGCGCCCGCCGCGATTTCGTCGCCGAACTCGGTGACCAGCTTCTGCGGCCCCTGCCCGCCGACGGGTTCGATGACCGAGCGCGCGGGTTGCGCCCCCAGCCGCCGCATCACCGACCGCGGATAGTTGTTCGACTTACCGAGCGGAGCGGGCATACCCGCCGAGATCTCGAACTGCCGAAGACCGACAACCACGTCGACCGCCGTGGCGACCTCGTCGGCATTGGCGGCGGTGTCGGCCAGCGCCGCCTTGGCGGCCTCGGTCGCCAGTTCAACCCCGGACATGCCGCGGTAGCCGGGATCGTCGATGTTCTCGGTGAACTGGCCAACGCCGACGATGACGGGTGTGCGCGGATCTTCGGACGAGCGCTTGCGCGAGGACCCTGATGGGGCCATCACAGACCTCCTGAATTAACCATCGACTCTGCGGGGAGATCGTCGAATGCCGCAGATTTGCGATCTGTCAGCAGACTCGATGGTGAGCCAAGGACCTACAGGCTCTGCAGGATCTCGCGGGCCAGCTTCGCGGTCTCCGACGGCGTCTTGCCGACCTTGACCCCCGCGGCTTCCAGGGCGTCCTTCTTCGCGGCCGCGGTGCCCGACGAACCGGACACGATCGCACCCGCGTGGCCCATCGTCTTGCCTTCGGGCGCAGTGAACCCCGCGACGTAGCCGACGACCGGTTTCGAAACGTTGGCCTTGATGTAGTCGGCGGCCCGCTCCTCGGCGTCGCCGCCGATCTCACCGATCATCACGATGACCTTGGTGTCGGGATCCTTCTCGAACGCCTCGATGGCGTCGATGTGGGTGGTGCCGATGACTGGGTCGCCGCCGATGCCGATGGCCGTCGAGAAGCCGAGGTCGCGCAGCTCGTACATCATCTGGTAGGTCAGCGTGCCGGACTTGGACACCAGGCCGACGGGGCCGGGGCCGGTGATGTTCGCGGGGGTGATGCCCGCAAGCGCCTCGCCCGGCGTGATGATGCCCGGGCAGTTGGGCCCGATGATCCGGGTCTTCGGGACCTTGTTGCCACTCTTGGAAAGGTTGTAGGCCCACGCATATGCGCTGTCTTGCACCGGGATTCCCTCGGTGATGACGACCAGCAGCGGGATCTCGGCGTCGATGGCCTCGATGATCGCGTCCTTGGCGAACTTCGGGGGCACGAACACTACCGACACGTCGGCGTCCGTCTCCTTCATCGCCTCGGCGACACTGCCGAACACCGGTAGCTCGACGTCTTTGCCGTCCTTGTCGACGTGCGACACCGTCGTTCCTGCTTTGCGGGCGTTGACGCCGCCCACCAGCTGGGTGCCCGCCTTGAGCATCAGCGCGGTGTGCTTGGTGCCCTCGCCGCCGGTGATGCCCTGGACGATGACCTTGGAATCTTTGTTCAGGAAAATGGACATGGGTCATGTCTCCTTAAGTTCTTTACTTGCTCGCCAGCTCGGCGGCTTTGTCGGCGGCTTCGTCCATCGTGTCCAGCTCGGTCACCAGCGGATGGTTGGCTTCGGCCAGGATGCGGCGGCCCTCGTCGACGTTGTTGCCGTCGAGCCGGACCACCAGCGGCTTGTTGGCCTCGTCGCCCAGGATCTTGAGCGCGTTGACGATGCCGCTCGCCACCGCGTCGCACGAGGTGATGCCGCCGAACACGTTGACGAACACGCTCTTGACCTGCGGGTCATGCAGGATGACGTCGAGACCCGCGGCCATCACCTCGGCCGAGGCGCCACCGCCGATGTCGAGGAAGTTGGCCGGCTTCACACCGCCGTGCTTCTCGCCCGCGTATGCCGTGACGTCGAGCGTCGACATGACCAGGCCCGCGCCGTTGCCGATGATGCCGACCTCGCCGTCCAGCTTGACGTAGTTGAGGTCGTGCTCTTTTGCCTTGAGCTCCAACGGATCTGTGGCGTCACGGTCTTCGAACTCCGCGTGCTCTGGGTGCCGGAAATCGGCGTTGCCGTCGAGAGTGACCTTGCCGTCGAGTGCAAGGATCTGACCGTCGGGGGTGCGCACCAGAGGGTTGACCTCGACCAGGGTGGCGTCCTCCTTGACGAACACCTCCCACAGCTTGGCGATGGTCACCGCGGCCGAGTCCAGTACCTCGGCGGGCAGGTGGCCCTTCTCGGCGATCTCACGCGCGAACGCCTCGTCGACACCCTTGATGGCGTCGACGGGCACCTTGGCGAGCCGGTCGGGCTTGGTGGCGGCGACCTCTTCGATCTCCATGCCGCCCTCGACCGAGCACATCGCCAGGTAGGTCCGGTTGGCGCGATCGAGAAGGAAGGAGATGTAGTACTCCTCGGCGATGTCGCTGGCCTCGGACACCAGCAGCTTCTTCACGATGTGGCCCTTGATGTCCAGGCCGAGGATGTTCTGTGCGTGGGTGAATGCGTCGTCGGCGGTGGCCGCGTACTTCACGCCGCCCGCCTTGCCGCGGCCGCCGGTCTTCACCTGCGCCTTCACCATCACCGGCTTGCCGATCTCCTCGGCGATCGCCTTCGCCTCTTCGGCGGTGGAGGTAACCCGGCCGGGCGTGGTGGGAACGTTGTGCTTGGCGAACAACTCCTTCGCCTGGTACTCGAAAAGGTCCATCAGCTCGCTATCTGTTAGAAGTCACTGTCTGTCTGAAGTCACTGTCTGTTAGAAGTCACTGTCTGTTTGCGCTGTATGCGCCCGACGGGCTCGGGGGAACTTTATCGACACCATTCGGGGGCATCGGCACCGCCCACCAGTCATGGGCAGATCTCACCGAGAGACGAGCGTGAAAAACGTCACAATCGCTGGCGGAATAGTCTCTCGAGTTGCCGAAAACATTGGGATTTGGTTAACGTCTCTGGGTCTAGATAACGTTCTGGTCACGACTAGAAGGATATTTCAGGTTGGCGGGGCAACGTTCTTACGTAAACGCGCGGAACAGATCGATCGACCCCGAAGCCACTGAAATCACCGACATCATTCCTTTCAATGAGTTCGGAAAGCTCCATGACCTGGAGTTTCATCACAGTTCCGCGTTCGATCGCGAGTCTCAGGTCATCCATGCACCAGAGCTCGACGACATGCACGACACCGACGACCTGATCCCGATGCGGCTCGTGGTGCCGTCGACGTTCCGGCCGGAAGTCCGCGTTGAGCGGCGGCCACCGTCCTCGCGCGGTGCGCGAAATGCGACACACGCCTACCGCGAAAGCCACACCGACGTCAGCAATGGTGTCGCGGCCACCGACAAAATCGACATCAGCGCGCGTCGCGTCGCCCAGCACCGCAAGGAGACCGCCAGCGCGGTCAAGGGACGGCTGATGATCGCGGCGATGGCCGCGGGCGCCACCGCGGCGGCCGCGCATTCGGTGATAAACAGGTCCGAGACCACCAGTAGCGACACCGTGCTCGCCGCCGACCAGTCGGCCCTCGCGGCCGGCGCCGTCTCCGGGTCGACAGACGGCATGCAGGTCATCACCGTCGCGGCAGCTGCCGATTCGACCGTGCACTCCGAGGAGATCACCAAGGCCGCCGCGTTCGCCCAGGAGCGCGCCGAGCGCGAGGCGCGGCTGCAGCGGCCGCTATTCGTGATACCGACCAAGGGCGCATTCACGTCGGGCTTCGGCTACCGCTGGGGCGTGCTGCACGGCGGCATCGACATCGCCAACTCGATCGGTACCCCGATCGTCGCCGCCGCCGATGGTGTGGTGATCGACGTCGGGCCAACCGCCGGCTACGGCGCATGGGTCAAGCTGCGGCACGCCGACGGGACCGTCACTCTGTACGGCCATGTCAACACCTGGACCGTCAGCATCGGCCAGCGCGTCTGGGCCGGTGACCAGATCGCCACCATCGGCAACCGCGGCAACTCGACCGGCCCGCACTGCCACTTCGAGGTGCTGCTGAACGGCACCGACCGGATCGACCCGGTCGGATGGCTGGCCAAACGGGGTCTCAGCCCCGGCGGTTACTCTCCGTAAGTGTGAGTGAGCAGGACCTTCCCGCCGAGTCCGAAGAGGACTCCTCTCATCCATCGGATGGGCTCTCCGCGCCGAAGACCGGCATTATCCGGCGTGTGCCGACTGGGTCGCTGCCCAAGCTCGACGAACCACAGACCACTCACATCGGCACCGACGCCCATCCCGAGCAGCAGACCACCTACATTCCGCGGGCCAGGCCGGTTTCGATTCGGGGGCGGCATGCCGCACGCCCGAAGGCAGCGGCCGCAACCGCGGTGTTCGCGATCCTGAGCGGGTGGGCAACGGCGGTCATCGCCACGGACCTGATCACGGGCTGGTGGGCGTCGGACCGGCTGTTCTGTGTCGCGGTCGCGTTTCTGACCCTGGTCTCCGCGGCGGCACTCATCGGCGGGTTGATCGCGCTCTTGCTTCGGCGCCGGATGGCGCGTCTGCTCATCGTCGTGGGTTCGGTGATCGGGTTGATGATCTTTGCGAGCCTGTTCGTGGCGGGCGCGAAGCTGGCAGGCGTGGTGTACGCGATTCCCGTGCTGCCGGTGATCACCGTTCTGCTGGCGCTGCTGCCCGCCACCGCGCGCTGGGCCAGGCCCTAGAGCTTGTGCACCGGAGCGTGGTTGTGCATCAGCTTCACGCGCCCGGCACTGCCGAAGTCGATGAGCGACATCGCCGACTCGCCCACGCCGGAGACCTCTTCGACGCGGCCGAGGCCGTACTTGTCGTGGCTGACCCGGTCGCCGGGCTCCAGCACGATCAGCGGGCGCTTACCCGCCGCGGCGCGCGCGGGCGACGGCCGCGGCGCACCGAAGCGGCCCGCCCCGCTGACGGGCGCCGACAATGACGGCGCCGGGTCGATGCGCCGCCAGTCGATGAGCTCCTGCGGAATCTCGCGGAGGAACCGCGACTCGGGGTTGAGCATCGGCTGGCCCCACGACGAGCGGACCTTGGCCCGGCTCACGTAAAGCCGTTGGCGCGCGCGGGTAATGCCGACATAGGCCAGCCGCCGCTCCTCGGACAATTCGGTGGGATCGCCGAGCGCCCGCATATGCGGGAACATGCCGTCCTCCCAACCGGTCACGAACACGACGGGGAACTCCAGGCCCTTGGCGGTGTGCAGGGTCATCATCGTCACGACGCCTGCGCCGTGCTCGGGCAGTTCGTCGGCGTCGGCGACGAGCGACACCCTCTCCAGGAACGCCGCCAGCACACCGGTGTCGGGCACGTCTTCGTCGTCCAGATCGGTTCCCAGCGCCTCGGCGTTGGCCAGGTCGGTGCTGAATTCGTGTGCGACGCTGACCAATTCGTTCAAATTGTCCAGGCGCGCGAGGTCTTGCGGGTCGCTGGACGACTCCAGCTCTGCGCGGTAGCCCGTGCGGTCGAGCACCGCCTCGACCAACTCCCCCAGCTCGTTGTCGAGCTTGCCGCGCAGCTCCTCGAGCAACTCGACGAAGCCGGCGATGCACTTCTCCGCTCGAGTGTTCAGCATCGGCACCTTGCCCGCGGCGGCCGCCTGCAGCGCGTCGTTGAAGCTGGCGCCGGTGTTCTCGGCGTAGACCGCGACGCACGCCTCCGCCCGGTCCCCGATTCCCCGTCGCGGGGTGTTCAGGATGCGCCGCATGCTCACCGAATCGCCGGGATTGTCAAGCACCCTCAGGTAGGCGACGATGTCGCGGATCTCCTTGCGCTCGTAAAAGCGAACGCCGCCAACGACTTTGTACGGAATGCCGGCCCTGATGAAGACCTCTTCCAGCGCGCGCGACGAGTTGTTGGTGCGGTAGAACACCGCGACGTCGTTATAGGTGATTCCGGTTCCCCCCGCGGCCAGCGCATCGATCTCCTCCGCGACGAAGCGGGCCTCGTCGTGCTCGTTGTCGGCGACGTAGCCGACGATGAGTTCGCCTTCGCCCTCGTCGGTCCACAGCCGCTTCTCGCGACGGCCGCTGTTGCGGGAGATGACGGAGTTGGCCGCCGAAAGGATGTTCTGCGTCGAGCGGTAGTTCTGCTCGAGCAGAATCGTTGTGGCATTGGGAAAGTCGCGTTCGAAGTCCTCGATGTTGCGGATGGTCGCACCGCGGAACGCGTAGATGGACTGGTCCGCGTCGCCGACCACGCACAGCTCCGCTGGCGCGATGCCGGCTTCATCGTCTTGCGGGGTCTCGGTTCCGACGAGTTCGCGCACCAGCACGTACTGCGCGTGGTTGGTGTCCTGGTACTCGTCGACCAGGATGTGCCGGAAGCGCCGCCGGTAGTACTGCGCGATCTGCGGAAAGGCCTGCAGCACAGCGACTGTCTCGCCGATGAGGTCGTCGAAGTCCAGCGCGTTGGCCGCACGCAGCCTGCGCTGGTACTCGGCGTACACCTCGGCGATGATGCGGGCCAGGTCCTCCTCGGCCTCGGACGCCTCGGCGCCGGCCTGCTCGGGACCGATCAGTTCGTTCTTCAGGTTCGAGATGCCGTTGGCCAACAACCGCGGCGAGTACCGCTTGGTGTCCAACCCCATGTCCTTGCCGATCATCAGCAGCAACCGACGGGAGTCGTCGGCGTCGTAGATCGAGAAGTTGGAGTTCAGCCCCGGCAGCAGCGACGCCTGGTTGCGCAGGATGCGCACACAGGTCGAATGGAACGTCGACACCCACATGGAGAACCCAGCGCGGGCGCCAATCAGGCTCTTGACCCGCTCGCGCATCTCCGCGGCGGCCTTGTTGGTGAACGTGATGGCCAGCACCTGCCCGACACCGACGTCGCGGGCGGCGAGCAGGTAGGCGATCCGGCGGGTGAGCACGGCCGTCTTGCCCGACCCGGCGCCCGCAACGATGAGCAGCGGCGAGCCCTCGTGCAGCACTGCTTGGCGCTGCGGGGGGTTTAGCCCTTCGAGAAGCTGGTCGGCCGTGCGACTCGAGGGGGGATGGCTCACGTGCACACTCATGTCTGCCCCAACTTACCGCCGTCGAGCGACAGCACCGCGGCCAGCCGCGCCATGACTTTGCGCTGGCACGGCCTCAAATGGCACACTCATGGACGTGCTCAATAAGCAGCAAGCGGCTCATCGCCGATTTTTCTACGGGTACCGGCCAGCGGTGCCCGTGGTCTAGCTGCTTCCCAGAGCCCCGCGGTCCGCTTCCGGATCCGGGGCTCGTCTCTTGTGTGAGGCCCGAAACCGGATGAGACCAGAACCCCCACACAATGAGGAGCCCGAGATGACTATCGAAACGGAACCCGTGCCCGACATCGACGATCTGCGCCAGGAGATCGACCGGCTGGACGCCGAGATCCTGGAGGCAGTGAAGCGTCGCACCGAGGTGTCCAAGCTGATCGGCAAGGCCAGGATGGCCTCCGGAGGCACGCGCCTGGTGCACAGCCGCGAGATGAAGGTCATCGAGCGCTACAGCGAGCTCGGCCCCGACGGCAAAGACCTCGCGATGCTGCTGCTTCGCCTGGGCCGCGGCCGACTCGGGCACTAGCGCAGGGCGTCCTCGAGCCACGGCGTCAGCCATTTCACCGCTTCAGGGGTGGGGTGCAGACCGTCTATCCGCATCTTGATGCCGTTGACCCTGTTCATGTAATGGCCGTCGGGACACAGCTTCTCGTTGAGGTCGAGCACTGTCGCGTTCTTGCGGCCCGCGACGACGCGGCGCAACAAGGTGTTCCACGCGTCGACGCGATCGGGCTTGTCCTCCGGGTACACCGACCCGTCGGGCCGTTCACCGCGCCGGTTGTAGGCGGACGTCGTCACGACGACGCGCGCGCCGGTCGAGCCGAGGATGTCGACGGCGCGACGGAGTTCGCCGCCGAGGTACCGGTCGAACGCGGGATCTCCGACGTGTGTCCAGTGCCCATCGTTGACGCGGTCGACGGTCTCCCAGCGCCCAATGACCAGCAGCACCACGTCGGGCTTCGCGTGGCTGATCCGCTGGCCCCATCTGGCAGGCCAGGTCTCACATTCGGGCTTCTGTGTGAGGGTCTGGCCGGTCGACCGGTAAGGTCCGCCGCGGGCGATGCCACAGCCGATGGTGGTGTAGTCGATGAACTTGAACCCGGGCGTCGGCGGCAGGTAACGCATGATCGTCCACGCCATCGAGTCACCGAAGACGGCGACGGTGCGAGTACCTGGGGCTAGCCGTGCGGTCCCGCCGATCTCGACCGGCACTTCTGGTTGCACGGCGGCAGCGAGGACGTCGGGGCCCCGGCGGCCGTCGTCGCCTCGGTTGATTCCCACTGGAACGACGACCATGGTCGCGACGGCCGCGGTCGCCAGCGTCGCGGCGGCGAGCCGCACCTGCGGTACATGAACGGGCCGCCACCGCTTTATCGGCTGCTCGATCAGCCACCACGACATCGCGGCGGCCGTTACCGTGGCGACCCCCCGGATCGCGAACAGCGACATGCCCGTAAGACCGGTGCGTTCACCGTTGAGCACCAGAAAGATCGGCCAGTGCCACAGGTAGACGGCGTAGGAGATCATGCCGAGCCATACCAGCGGCGGAAGGGAAAGCACGCGGGCGACGAGCCCGCGCTGTTCCAGCGCCACGGGGACGACGATGAAGACGGCCGCGACCGCCACCACGATCAACAGCCCACGCCGGAATTCCGGCGCACTCCCCGTCGCGAAGTGAGCGACCACGCCGAGCATCGCCAACCCGATGACCGGAAGGATCTGCGCGATCCGGCGGCCCCAGCGCGACCGGATCTGGGTGCCATAGCGCGCCATCGCCGACCAGTCCCGCACCAACAGCGCAGCCGCGGCAGCGCCGACGAGCAGCGCCTGCACGCGGGTGTCCGTGCCGAAGTACACGCGGTTCAGCGACGCCGGCGAAGTCCCAGCCGCCATCACGCACGACTCGACCGCCGAGGTGGCGACGCCCACCACAGCGATACCGAACACGACCATCCGGACCGTGCGCAGCGTCGGCCGGGTGTCGCGGTTCCTGGTGAGCAACGCGAGCAGAACGGCGGCCCCCACCAGCACCAGCGGCCACACGACGTAGTACTGCTCCTCTACCGCCAGCGACCAGGTGTGCTGCAGCGGCGACGGGGTGTCGCCCTGGGTGAAGTAATCGGTATCGCGAAACACGAAGACCCAGTTGGCAACCCAGAAGAACGCGGCGACGGCGTCGTCGCGCACGGCGGCGACCGCGTCGAAGGGAAACAGCTCGCGCAGCACGACGACGGCCATCACCATCACGATCAACGCGGGCAGCAGCCGTCGGGCGCGACGAACCCAGAACCCCGGCAGGTCGATGCGGCCGGTGCGGCCGAGTTCGTCGAGCAGTAGCGAGGTGATCAGAAACCCGCTCAGCACGAAGAACACGTCGACGCCGATGAAACCGCCGGGCACACCGGGGATGCCGCCGTGGTCGGCGAGCACCAGCGCGACGGCCAACGCACGGATTCCGTCCAGCGCCGGGATGCCGTTCCCGCGCCGAGGTCGAGGCGACGCCCTCGGGGCGCCCCGATCGACGGCGCGCTCGGGCGCCGCGACCCATCGGTGGCCACTCACCGGGGAAATCTTTCCCGCGCGAGCAGACGCAAAAGTCCCCGACACGCCGGGCGCCGGGGACCTTTTGCGACTGCTGGCCGAAAGAAGGTGAGGGGCTACTTGGTCAGCGCGATGTACTTCGTGTCGAGGTACTCGTCGATGCCCTCGAATCCGCCTTCCCTGCCGAAGCCGGATTCCTTGACGCCACCGAACGGCGCAGCAGGATCGGAGATGACCCCGCGGTTGACGCCGACCATGCCGGACTCGATGCCCTCGGCCACCCGCAGAGCGCGGTCGAGGTCACGGGTGAAGATATAGGCGGCCAGACCATATTCGGTGTTGTTCGCGGCGGCCAGGCCCTCCTCTTCGGTGTCGAAGCCGGTGATCGGCGCGACGGGACCGAACACCTCCTCCTTGAGGATGCGGGCGTCGGCGGGCACATCGGCCAGCACCGTCGCGGGGTAGAAGTTCCCCGGACCACCCGGCGCGACCCCGCCGACTGCGACGGTGGCGCCCTTCGACACCGCGTCGGACACCAGGTCCGCGACGGTGGCCACCTGCTTGGCGTTGATCAGCGGGCCGAGGGTCGACGACTCGTCGATGCCCCTGCCCAGCTGGAACTCACTCATCCGCTTGACGAGCTTCTCGGTGAACTCCTCACGCACGGAGTTGGCGACGTGGAAGCGGTTGGCGGCCGTGCAGGCCTCGCCGCCGTTGCGCATCTTGGCCAGCACCGCGCCTTCGACTGCCGCGTCGACGTCGGCGTCGTCGAACACGATGAACGGGGCGTTGCCGCCGAGCTCCATGGACGTGCGCAGCAACGCATCCGACGACTGCTTCACAAGCGCCTTGCCCACACCCGTCGAGCCGGTGAAGGTCAGCTTGCGCAGCCTGCCGTCATCGATCAGCGCCGTGGTGACGTCGCGGGGATGGTTGGTGGGCAGCACCGACAGCACGCCCTTGGGCAGTCCAGCCTCGTCCATCAGCTTGGCAAGCAGCAGCATCGTCAGCGGCGTCTCCTGGGCCGGCTTGACGATCATCGTGCAACCCGCCGCCACCGCGGGACCGATCTTGCGGGTGCCCATCGCCAGCGGGAAGTTCCACGGGGTGATCGCGTAACAGGGACCGACGGCCTGCTTGGTGACGATGATGCGGCCCGTGCCTGCGGGGCTCGGGGTGTACCGGCCGTGGATGCGCACCGCCTCCTCGGCGAACCAGCGGAAGAACTCGGCGCCGTAGGTCACCTCGCCCATGCTTTCGCGCAGCACCTTGCCCATTTCCAGGGTCATCAACGTGGCGAGGTCTTCGGCGCGTTCGGTGATCTTCTCGAACACCGAACGCAGCACCTCGCCACGCTTCCGCGGCGGGGTGGTCGCCCACTCCTCCTGCGCGGCCGCCGCGGCGTCCAGTGCGGCGATCGCGTCCTCGGCCGTGGCGTTCGCAACAGAGACGAGTACCGAGTCGTTGGACGGGTCGAGCACGTCGAACGTCGACGACCCCTTGCGCTCCTCACCGCCGATCCAGAGGCCGGTGGGAACGGACTTCAACAGGGCTTCAACATCCCGGGTATCCATAAGTCTTCATTACACCTTTGTTCAAATGGCCGCACTAGGGTCGAGCGTATGACCGCCGACGAGTCGCGCGAGGAGCAGGCAAGCCCCGAAACGCAGCAGATCCCCGACATCTCAGCCACACCAGCATGGCAGGCGCTGGTTGCACATCATGATCAGATCCGCGATAAACACATCCGCGATCTGTTCGATGAGGATCCGGCGAGGGGCGCGGAGCTGACGTTGACGGTCGGCGACTTGTACATCGACTACAGCAAGCACCGGATCACCCGCGAGACACTGAAACTGCTGGTCGACCTGGCGCGAGCGGCAAACCTGGAACAGCGTCGCGACGCCATGTATTCCGGCGTGCACATCAACACCTCGGAGGATCGCGCGGTCCTGCACACCGCACTGCGGCAACCGCGCGGCGCCGAGCTGACCGTCGACGGTCAGGACATCGTGACCGACGTGCACGAAGTGCTCGATCGGATGGGTGAGTTCACCGACCGGCTGCGCAGCGGCGAGTGGACCGGCGCGACGGACCAACGGATCACCACCGTGGTCAACATCGGCATCGGCGGCTCCGACCTCGGGCCGGTGATGGTCTACGACGCGCTGCGTCACTACGCCGACGCGGGGATCTCATGCCGGTTCGTGTCCAACGTCGACCCCGCCGACCTGGTGGCGAAGCTCGCCGGACTCGACCCGGCGACAACGCTTTTCATCGTCGCGTCGAAGACGTTCTCCACGCTGGAGACGCTGACGAATGCGACGGCGGCGCGGCGATGGCTCACCGATGCGCTCGGCGACGCCGCGGTGGCCAAGCACTTCGTCGCGGTGTCGACGAACAAGAAACTCGTCGACGACTTCGGCATCAACACAGACAACATGTTCGGCTTCTGGGACTGGGTCGGCGGCCGCTATTCGGTGGACTCCGCGATCGGCCTGTCGGTGATGGCGGCCATCGGCAAGGAGCGCTTCGCCGAGTTCCTGGCCGGCTTCCACATCGTCGACGAACACTTCCGGACCGCGCCGCTCGAGGCGAACGCGCCTGCGCTGCTTGGCCTTATCGGCCTCTGGTACAACAACTTCTTCGGCGCGCAGTCGCGTGCGGTGCTGCCGTATTCCAACGACATGTCCCGGTTCGCCGCCTATCTTCAGCAGCTGACGATGGAGTCGAACGGCAAATCCGTGCACGCCGACGGGAGCCCGGTCACCACCGACACCGGCGAGATCTTCTGGGGCGAGCCGGGAACCAACGGCCAGCACGCGTTCTACCAACTGCTGCACCAGGGCACGCGGCTGATCCCCGCGGACTTCATCGGGTTCAGCCAGCCCACCGACGACCTGGCCACCGCCGACGGCACCGGCAGCATGCACGACCTGTTGATGAGCAACTTCTTCGCGCAGACGCAGGTGCTGGCGTTCGGTAAGACCGCCGAAGAGATCGCCGCGGAGGGCACGCCGCCAGAGGTGGTGCCGCACAAGGTAATGCCGGGCAACCGGCCGTCGACGTCGATCCTCGGCACGCAGCTGACGCCGTCGATTATCGGCCAATTGATCGCGCTCTACGAGCACCAGGTCTTCACCGAGGGCGTCATCTGGGGCATCGACTCGTTCGACCAGTGGGGTGTGGAGCTGGGCAAGACGCAGGCGAAGGCGCTGCTGCCGGTGCTCACCGGCGACGCGTCCCCGCCGAAGCAGTCGGACACCTCGACCGACGCGCTCGTGCGGCACTACCGCGCGGAGCGGGGTAGATCAGCCTGAGTCGCGCGGAACCCGAAAAACACGGCAGCGGTAGCAGCGCCGCATGGACGCTGCTACTCGCGAACCGTGGTTCTGTATTCGATTGTTACGGAACAGCTATCGCCGGACTACGGCGCAGGGATGGTCGTGCAATAACCTGGCACGCAACCGCTGGCTCCGTTGGGGCCGGCTTGACCAAATACGCCACCAGGGAGGCTGCCGGCGGCCCCTTCCGGACCTGCAGCGCCTTGGACTGGACCTGGGATCTCACCGGAGGCACCTGCGGGACCTGCGACTTCGCAGACAGTACCGTCAGGGTTGACGCACGGGGGCGCCGGTTCACCCATCGCGGTGGGAGCGAGCGCGATGGCAGATGCCGCGGCGCCCGCGAAGAACAGGGATGTCATCGCTTTCGTCAGTTTCGCGTTCATGGAAGTGGGCTACCACGACAGCGATCTGCTTAAACCTGAGCGCGGCTAAGCAAAGGGTTTGGTCAGGCGCGGGGGCAACACCTTGAGTAGCTGAACCAGCGGGCCCCAGGGCCACCACGGCACCGCCGCACGCCCAGTTTCGCGCTCGATCGCGTTGACCATGGCCTTGGTTCCGGTGTCGTTGTCGACCATCAACGTCGTCGACGCCGACTTTGCCGTCATCTCCGATTCGATATAGCCGGGCTCGAGGACCGTGATCTTGATGGGGCCGCTCGGATATTCGGCGCGCAGCGATTCGCCCAGCGAGGAGACGCCCGCCTTGCTTGCGGCGTAGGCGGCCTTGACGCCGGGCACACCCTTATTTGCCAAAACCGAGGAGATCAGCACGAGGTGCCCGCCGCCGGAGTTCTTGAACATCTCGATGGCGGTTTCGATCTGCACCAAGGCCGCCACCAGATTGGTCTCGATCGTCTGCTTGTTCGCCCACAACTTGCCGGAACCCAGCGGGGCGCCCTTGCCTATGCCCGCGTTGACGATGATGCGGTCGATGCCGCCCAACTGGTCCTCCAGTTCGGCGAACACCTTCGGCACCTGCTCGTGGTCGTTGACGTCGAGCGCCGCGACGGCCACGTTGATGCCGGGGTGCCGCTCGGTCAGCTCAGCCTTGAGCTCGTCGAGGCGGTCGACGCGACGGGCGCACAGCGCGAGATCGCGGCCCTTGGCGGCGAATGCTCTGGCCATGCCCGCGCCGAGGCCGGAGCTGGCACCCGTGATCAAGATTTTCTGCCGAGTCACCCGGACAGACTAAGCATGATGAGCCGATGAGCCGTAATCGAAGGGCCCGCGGTCTTACTGCCGGCTCACTTGAGCAGCCGCGACATCCGCCGGTCGGCGAGCACCTTTCCGCCGGTCTGGCAGGTAGGGCAGTACTGAAAGGACTTGTCGGCGAACGACACTTCGCGCACGGTGTCGCCGCACACGGGACATGGCAGCCCGGTTCGGGCGTGCACCCGCAGGCCCGAACGCTTCTCGCCCTTCAGCGTCGCCGCCTGCTGGCCGACCGACCGCGACACCGCGTCGGTGAGCACCGAGATCATCGCGTCGTGCAGATCCGCCAGCTGCGCGTCGGTCAGCGTGCCCGCCGTCGCGAACGGCGACAGCTTGGCGACGTGCAGGATCTCGTCGCTGTAGGCGTTGCCAATGCCGGCGATCACCTTCTGGTCGGTGATGGTGGTCTTGATCCGGCCGCCCTGCCCGGCCAGCACGTCCGCAAGCCCTTCAGCGGTCAGCTCCAGCGCATCCGGCCCGAGCGCCGCGATGCCGGCCACCTTCGCGGGATCGTCGACCAGCCAGACCGCCAGCCGTTTCTGCGTGCCGGCCTCGGTGAGATCGAAACCGGGAGCCGCTCGGCCGGCGACATCAGAACCCGGGGCCGCGCCTGGTGTTCCGAGGTGCACCCGCAACGCGATCGGCCCCTTGCCCGGCTTCAGCGGCGCCGCGGCCAACTGGTCGGACCACCGCAGCCAGCCCGCCCGCGAAAGGTGGGTGATCAAGTGCAGATCGCCCGCCTGCAGGCCGAGATACTTGCCCCACCGATTGGCTCCCGTCACCTCGCGGTCGTGCAGCGCGGTGGTGGGCGGATCGAACGTCTTGAGCACGGAAAAGGCGGACACGTCGACGCGGCCGACGGTGAGGCCGACGGCATGGCGACGCAGGTGGTCGGCCAGGGCCTCGACTTCTGGCAGCTCAGGCATGTAACCAGTGTGCCCGTCAGGCGTGCGCCCTGTCGCCCACGATCAGCGACAGTGCCCAGCTGACGATCGACAGCACGATCGCCGCCCAGATCGCCGTCCACCAGAAGTCGGAGATGTAGAGGCCCCAGTGCGTGGTGTGCTCGGTGATCCACGAGGTGATCCACAGCATCAGCGCGTTGATCACGATGTGGAACAGGCCCAGCGTGAGGATGTAGAGCGGGATCGAGATGATCTGTACCACCGGCTTGATGATCGCGTTCACCAACCCGAAGATCACCGCGACCACCAGGATGATGCCGACCCTCTGCAACGTCGTATCGCCGCCGACGAAGTCGATGCCGGAAACGACCAGAGTGACGATCCACAAAGCAAGTCCGGTCACCGCCGCACGCAGCAGAAATCCCACCATTCCGCCGATCCTGCCACGGCGCCGGAAGCTACGGGCTGCGCAGCAGATACGTGTCCATGATCCAGCCGTGGTGGGCCCGCGCCTCGGCACGCAGCTTCACGATCTGATCGCCGACCTCACCGATGGTGCCCGCCACCAGCAACTCGTCCGGCGTGCCGAGGTAGGCGCCCCACCAGATCCGGGTGTCCGGCGGGCACGCACGAAACGAGCAGTCACCGTCGAGCATGATCACCGCGCTGCCCGTCAATCCGTCGGCGGCCAGCCGCCTGCCGGTGGTGATCAACACGGGCTCACCAATGTCGTTGAGCGGTATGCGATGTCGGGCCGTCAACGCCTGGATCGCGGTGATGCCGGGGATGACGTCGTAGGTGATCTCGACGCGCTGCGCCACGGCGTCCAGGACTCGCATCGTGCTGTCGTAGAGCGACGGGTCGCCCCACGCCAGGAAGGCGCCGACGCCGTCGGGTGCAAGTTCACGTTCGATGGCGTCGGCCCAGACGGCGGCGCGCGCCGAATGCCAATCGGCGACGGCCTGCCGGTAGTCGGTGTCCTTCGCGCGCGGGGGATCCGCCAGTTCGACGAACCGGTAGCCCGGCTCACGGATGAACTTCTCGCAGATCTGTCGCCGCAGCGCGACCAGATCGCTCTTGGCCTCCGCCTGCGGTCCTCCTCGCGTGCGGGAACCCTTGTCCATCGCGAAGAACACCTGCGTGTCGTTGAGCGCGCGGACGGCTTCCGCCGTCACGTAGTCCGGGTCGCCTGCCCCGATACCGATGACGTGGATCCGACGAGTCACGCCCGTGAGTATGCGCTAGCCTTCCCCGCCCTTGGTGCGCCGGAGTTCCTCTGCGCGCTCGATGTCTTTCTCGTCGGCTTTTTCGTTCTTGTCGAGGACGCGGGTGTCACGCGGCGGCAACTGAATGTCGCGCTCGGCCGGCAAGCCGGCCTGCAGCTGACGGCCGCGTTCCAGTTCGGCATCCAGTTCGGCACCGAACAGCAGGGCCAGGTTGGTAATCCACAGCCATAACAGAAAGACGATCACCCCGGCGAGCGTGCCGTAGGTCTTGTTGTAGCTGCCGAAGTTGGTTACGTAGAAACCGAACAGAACAGATGCGACGACCCAAGTCAGTATCGCGAAGGCCGCCCCGATGCTGATCCATCGGAACTTCGGCTGCTTCACGTTCGGCGTGGCGTAGTACAACACTGCCACCGCCACGACGACGCAGATAAAGATCACCGGCCATTTCGCGATGTTCCATATCGTCACGGCCACTGAACCTGCGCCGATCGCACCTCCGATGGCTTCGGCCACCGGACCGCTGACTGCAAGCATGATTGCTGTCGCCGCAGCCAACACCAAGCCGCCCAGCGTGAGAACCAGCTGCAGGGGGCGCAGCTTCCACACCGGACGGCCCTCATCGATCTCGTAGATCCGGTTCATGGCACGGCCGAAGGCGCCGACGTAGCCCGACGCTGACCACAACGCGCCCAATACGCCGATGATCAAGGCGACGCCCGCCGACGGCGACTGCACCAACTGCTCGATGGGCTTGCGCAACAGTTCCATAGCTTCGCCAGGCACGACGCCCGACGCGGTCTCGAGCACCGCGTCGACGGTCTGATGCCCGCGGCCGAAGACACCGAGCAGCGACACCAATACCAGCAGAGCCGGAAACAGCGACAACACCGCGTAGTAGGTGAGCGCCGCCGCGAGGTCGGTGCACTGGTCCTGTTGAAACTCGCGCACCGTCTTACGCAACACGAACAGTAGCGACCGTTTGGTCAGGTCGGTCGGCGAGTCCGGTTTACGCGGGTCGTCGGGCTCGGGTGGACGCGTCTCGGTGGCGTCTTTGGTGGCCATACCGACCGTTACCCGCTGACGGCTTCGTCAAACAACCCGCCAGAGCGACCGTTACCGAAAGTATCCGGTACCGCGGGTATTGACATCTTTCGGCCGACCTCCTTACCTTTGATGCAGGGCGTCCATAAAGAGGGAGTCGCAGATGACCGCCTCGATGAGGCAGCAGCCAGCACCAACCCGCCAGGAGTTCGCCGATCGTCTGCTCAAGGGGTCGGTGAAGAAGTCCTATGCGCCCGTCGTAGACATCGACTGGGATGCGCCGCTCGAGCCCGACAAGTTCTTCCTGCCACCGAGGTGCGTATCGCTCTACGACACACCCATGTGGGACGAGATGACCCGCGATCAGCAGATCGAGTTGTCGCGACAGGAATTCGTCAACACGCTTTCCGCGGGTATCTGGTTCGAGAACATCCTGAATCAGGCGCTGCTGCGCAAGATCATGCACCAGGACCCGACGGCCCGCTCCACGCATTACGAGCTGACCGAACTCGGCGACGAGACCCGCCACATGGTCATGTTCGGCAAGGCGATCGAACATGTCGGCGCGAAACCGGTGCAGCCGCGCTGGCGGCACCGCGTCGTCATCAACGCGCTACCGTTGGGATTCAAGGGATCCGTGCTCTGGGTGGCCGCGCTGATCGGGGAAGAGATCTTCGACTCCCTGCAGCGGCAGATGATGGACGACGACGATCTGCAGCCAATAGTCCAGCGGCTCATGCGGATTCACGTGACCGAAGAAGCGCGGCACATTCAGTTCGCCCGAGACGGGCTTCGGAAGCGGACGCCCACCATGGGCCGCTTCACCAGGTTGTGGGTGTCGAACATCAACGGCCTCGGCGGTTACTTCTTCCGCTACCTGTTTGCCAACAGAGTTCCGTATCTCCGCGTCGGACTCGACGCCGAACGCGGCCGCCGTCTCGCGCGCACCAGCCCGCACCGTCACGAGGTTCAGATCAGTGGCTTCGCACCGCTGGCCGCGTTTCTCGAGGAGGTCGGGCTGATGGGGCCGATCTCGCGCCGGATGTGGCGTCGCACCGGCTTCTTGCCTCAATGACAGAAAACGTCTGCGACGTCACAGTCATCGGGTTGGCAGGCGCCGAGCAGCGGCTCGCCAAGGCCGGAATCACCAACATCGCGGTGTTGGACGGCTGCGACCTCACCGAGTCTGTGTTCGACGAAGCCACCCACACCTGGGGCCTGCCGACGTGCCGAGCCCGCATCATCGTCACCAATCAAATCCGTTCTGGTCGAGAGGGTCTCGCGCCGTATCTCGGCGTTGCCGTGCATGGCGCGCCCAACTACTTCATGGTCACCGGCGCGGACGCGGTCGCCGATGCGCGCCTGGACTACATCTCGGAGTGCCTGAATCTGATGGCGCGCACGGGCAGCACCCGCATCGAGGTTTTGTTCAGCACACAGCGCACGTTCCACCTCCGCGGAGGCGACAAAGCCGACAGCGATGACCGGGCGTACTGGCAGCGGATGGCCGAGCTCGCGCCGACGGCGTTCGACCTGAGTTCACACCGTGGCGTCGTCGACGACATCTACGACGGCGCCGCCATCATGCGCGTCGGCGACGACGAACGACGCGTGCGGGTGCGGCTGTCGGGCCGCCTCGACCCCATCGACGGCCGGTATCACTGGCAGGGAACGGTTTTCGACGCGCCCGACGAGCTGCTCACACAGCCGCGCCCGACCACATTGACGATCGGCGCGCGGACGGCGCAGTGCCGGATCACCGAGCGAACACAGCAGGGCAGGCATTCGGTGGCCGGCGTCGGGACACCGCCCTACCCGCTTGACGACGTCGAGGTCGTCGTCCCGAACCGGTAGCGCAGCGCCGCCGCAAGAAGGGCGACGGCAAAAATCCCGCCGACGACGCCCGATACCAACAGCGGCAGACGACCGTCGACTCCCCACAGCAGGCCGGCCCACAGGCCCGCGGCCAATACCGCGAAACCGCTTGCGCCCTGGAAGACGCCCTGGGCGCTGCCCTGCAGATCAGATCCGACCAACGACGAGATCCACGCCTTGCCAACGCCATCGGTGCATCCGGTGAACAGACCGTAGACAGCGATCAGGATCCACGCAGTGACGGTGTCGGTGGTCATGCCGAGCCCGATGTAGCCGACCGCGAAGAACACCAGACCGATACCGAACACCGCAGGACGCGGAATCCGGTCGGCGAGCAGCCCTGCCGGATAGCTCGACAGCGCGTATACCAGGTTGTAGCCGACATAGGCCAGGATCACCTCGACGACCGAGAAGCCGATCTCGTTGAGCCGCAACAGCAGCAGCGCGTCGGGGAAGTTGACGATGCCGAACGCGGCCAGGAACGCCGTCACCCGCCAGTACCGGCGCGGCAGATCCCCCAGCCGCGCGAAGATTGCCTTGCGCTGCGCGGGCGCCACCCGTCGTGTCTCGCGCGCCAGGAACACCAGCGCGACGCTCAGCACGGCCGGAATCACGGCCACCCACAGCAGCGGCGCGATCCGGTGGTCGAGCAGTTCATAGCCGGCCAGGCCGAGCAGCGGGCCGACAACGGCGCCGAGCGTATCCATCGCGCGGTGGAATCCGAATACCCGACCGCGGGCGGAGTCGTCGACACCGTCGACGAGCAGCGCATCGCGTGGCGCCCCACGAATCCCCTTGCCGAGCCGATCGACCACCCGTCCGGCCAACACGCCGGGCCAGGCCGTGGCCGCCGCGACGAACACCTTGCCCAGCGCCGCCATGCCGTAGCCGCTGGCGATCAGCGGCCGCCGCGCGTAGCGGTCACCGAGCGGGCCCGCCGCGAGTTTCGTCAGCGACGCGGCGCCTTCGGCTGCCCCCTCGACGGCTCCGACGACGGCCGCGGGGGCGCCCAGCACGGAGGTGAGATAGATCGGCAGTAGCGGATAAAGCAGTTCGCTTGCGGCGTCCTGAAGGAACGAGACGGCAGACAGCACCCGCACATTGCGGGTCAGCCAGCTGGGCACCTGCTACATGATGCCGTGCCCGCTATTCGGGGTTCTCGTGGACGACGGCCTTGTAGCCGTGCGCGCCGACGCGGCTGACCGCTGCGCGCACCAGACCGAACACCAAGCCCTGCAGCGCGGCAGCGGTGATCGCCTCGCGGCCCGAGCGGTCGAGATCCTTCGGGTCGGGCGGCTCCTGATCCGACGGGCTGATCTGCTGCCAGATCTGGTTGAACACCCACCCGGCCAGCAGGCCTCCGACGACGCTGGTGGTGATCTGAAGTGGCATGTACATGGCCTTGGATACCGCGCTCATGGCCACTTGTTTCCCCGCCCGACAACCACTGAAACGCGACGCGCGCCGAATAGAACACGTTCTACTATCGGACATGCGGTTCACCTATGCGGAGGCGATGACCGACCCGACGTACTACCTGCCGTTGGCCAAGGCCGCCGAGGACGCGGGGTATCACGCGATGACGGTCGCCGACAGCATCGCGTACCCGTTCGAGTCGGATTCGAAGTATCCGTACACGCCCGACGGCAACCGCGCATTCCTCGACGGGAAGCCCTTCGTCGAAGCGTTCGTCCTCGCTGGCGCGCTGTGTGCCGTCACGACGAGGCTGCGGTTCAACTTCTTCGTGCTGAAGCTGCCGATTCGGCCGCCCGCACTAGTGGCCAAGCAGGCCGGGTCGCTGGCCGCGGTGTTCGGCAACCGGCTCGGTCTCGGCGTCGGCACCAGCCCGTGGCCGGAGGACTACGAACTACTGGGCGTCCCGTTCGCCAAGCGCGGCAAGCGAATGGACGAATGCATCGACATCATCAAGGGTCTGACATCCGGCGACTACTTCGAGTACCACGGCGAGTTCTACGACATCCCCAAGACCAAGATGACGCCGGCCCCGGCCGAACCGATCCCGATCCTCGTCGGCGGCCACGCCGAAGCGGCTCTGCGCCGCGCGGTCCGCTGCGACGGCTGGATGCACGGCGGCAGCGGCCGCAGGGAACTCGACCGGCTTATCATCCGGCTCAACGAGATCCGCGAAGAGGATGGCCGCACCGGCCCGTTTGAGATCCATGTCATGTCGGCCGACGCATACACCCTGGATGGGATCAAACGACTTGAGGACAAGGGCGTCACCGATGCCATCGTCGGCTTCCGAAATCCCTACATCATGGGCGCCGACACCGAGCCGCTCGACACCAAGATCCGCAATCTCGAGACTTTCGCAGAAAAGGTGATCGCCAAGGTGTGAGTGACCGCCGAGAAACGACAGGGCCCGCGTGCCAGGCGTTGAACACCGCATCGCTGACCTACGGTGAGCAGATGTTGATGTCCCGCAAACTGCTGTGCACCGTGTACGCCGCGATCGCGCTGGTAGCACTCGTCGCCACCTGGAGCCAGAACATCCTGTTCTTGCGCGACGGCGGAAGTTTCCTCGGATTCTGGGAAGCCACCAAAGTCAATCGGGCATCCCGATCGATCACCGTCGATATCGCGCTGCTGCTCTTCGCGGTGGCCATTCTGATGGTGATCGAGGCCCGCAGGCTCGGCGTGAAATATGTGTGGGCCTACATCCTCGGGGGTTATTTGATCGCTATCAGCGTCACGTTTCCACTGTTCCTGCTCGCGCGTGAACTGCGGCTGGAGAAGTCGGATGCGACAGAGCTTCGCAACATCGACTCGATACTGCTGGCCGCGCTCGCCGGGTTCGCGCTGGCGTTCACCCTCTGGGTGGACGTGGTCTGACAGTTAACCGTTGTCGGCGGCGGCCCTTGCGCGCTCCGTCATCGAGGCGATCACGCCGCCATCGTTGAGGATGTCGGTGCCGGTGAGGTAACCGGCCTTGTCGCTGGCGCAGAACGCCAGCAGGTAGGCCATCTCCTCGGGCTTGCCCCACCGCGGTACCGCGGCGTCGGCGACCATGGCACCGGCGCCGGCCGCCGCCTCGAGTTGGCCCATCTCGGTGTCGATGGAGCCGGGTGAAACAGACAGGATGCGCAGACCTTTGCCATTGAACCGTTCGCACTGCGCCACGGAATACCACCGCACGAAGCTCTTGCTGACGGCGTAGGCGATGCCGGATTGCATCTCCTCGGGAACGATGGCACAGGCCGCCAGCATGTCCTTCATGAAGGCGTCCTCATCCTGCAGGGCCTGCGGAAATTGCATTGTCGGAAGGACGGTTTCGGGCAGCATGTGCGCTGCCATCGACGCGACGTTGACGATCACGGCACCGTCGCGCGCGCTTGCGTAGAAGCTCTCGTTGACGTTGAGCGTGCCGATCGCATTGGTCCTCATGATGTATTCGGCGCTACCCATGCTGGGGCTCACGCCTGCTGTGTGGATCACGGAGGCGACCGTGCCGAGGCCGGCCGCGCTTTCGAGCAGCCCGTCGACCGCCTTCCGGTCGGTGACGTCGCAGTTGACTGATTTGACGGTGATTCCGAGGCCGTCCAGCGTGCTCACCGCGTCGTCGAGGCGGTCCTGCCTGACGTCGCAGAGGACGAGCGCGTGGTCTCGCCCGACGACCTTCGCTGTGGCGAGGCCCATGCCGCCCGCTCCACCAGTGATCACCGACACCTTTGTCATGGTCAGCGATGCTATGTGACCGCCCAGCGCCGTGGTCAGCCGATTGCACCGAGCAGGGCGGCCACCGCATCGGCGATGGCGGCCCGCGCCCGCACGAAGTATTTGCGGGGGTCTGTCACCGCGTCGTCGGAGGCCAGATGATCCCGCACGGCTTCGGTGAAGTGGACGTTGAGCAGGGTCCCGACGTTGACCTTGGTGATACCGGCGCTCACGGCCTTGCGAAGGTCTTCGTCGGCGACGCCCGATGAGCCATGCAGCACGAGCGGGACGGGTACCGCCGACCGCAGTCGTGCGATGAGATCGAAGTCCAACACCGCGGTTCGCTCCGACATGGCGTGGGAACTGCCGACCGCGACCGCGAGGGCGTCGACTCCAGTTGCGGCGACGAAGGCATTGGCCTCCAGTGGGTCGGTGCGAACCCCTGGCGCGTGCGCTCCGTCCTTTCCACCGACCTTGCCCAGCTCGGCTTCGAGGAACATGCCACGTTGGTGGGCCCAGTCCGCAGCGGCCTTGGTGGCCGCGACGTTCGCGTCGTAATCGAGTTTGGAAGCGTCGAACATCACTGAGCTGAAACCGTTTTCGGCGCTGGCATACAGGAGCCGCTCGTCCTCGACATGGTCGAGGTGGACCGAAAGTGGGACGGCGGCCGTCGCCGCGACCGCGGTGGTTGCGGCGGCGATCGGCGCCAGCCGGCCGTGGTGGAACTTCACCGCGTTTTCGCTGATCTGCAGGATCGCGGGCCGGTCGGCCTTCTCGGCACCCGCGACGATCGCCTGTGCGTACTCGAGGTTGATGACGTTGAACGCCACTACTCCCGAGCCGGCGCGATACGCGGCGGCAACCAGGTCGGCGGTGCGGGCGAGCGGCATCTGCTGTCCTTCGCTGATCACTTGACATTGTTCCAACGAAACGCAACTATATCCATCAGAATCCAATTCGACAAGTCTGGACCGTCAAGGAGCGACATGAACGGCGCGTTGTTCGTCGGCCTCGACGTGGGCACCACCACCAGCAAAGCCGTGGTGTTCACGCAGGACGGCGATCCTGTCGCATCAGGGCGCGCCGCGACGCCGTGGACGGTGACCGCCTCGGGCGCCGAGCTCGATGCGACAGCGCTGCTCGGTGCGGCCAAATCCGCGATCGCCGAGGCGTTGGCCGACTGTCCGGCGGGCCCGATAGCCGGCGTCGGAGTGGCAAGCCTCGCCGAGTCAGGAGTGCTGCTCGACCAACGCGGCGAGCCGGTGGCCCCCGTCATCGCATGGCATGACACCCGCGACCGTGCGGAGTTGGACGGTCTGCGCGACGCCGTCGGGGCACAGAGTTTCTCGGCGACGACCGGCCTGCCGCTGCGCCAGCAGTGGTCGCTGACCAAGCATCGGTGGCTGATCGACAACGTCCCCTCCGCGCGCAGCGCGGTGCGCCGACTCAACGTCGCGGAATGGATCGTGCGTGGGCTCGGCGGCGAGGAAGCCACCGAACAATCTCTCGCATCGCGGACCGGATGGCTGCGTTTGGCGGAGCGGTCCTGGTGGGCTGACACGCTGGCGTGGTCCGAAGCGAGTGAGACTTTGATGCCACCGCTCGTAACGGCGGGGACCCCTTTGGGGCGGGTGAGTACCGAGGCCGGTCTGTCGCGATTGGCCGGCGCGGTGCTCACCGTCGCAGGCCACGATCACCAGGCCGCAGTCGTCGGCGCAGGCGCCGACGGACCGGGCGACGAACTCGATTCCTGCGGCACAGCCGAAGCACTGGTCCGGACCGTCGCACCGGGTCTCTCCCCCGACGTCATCACCGGCCTCGCCGACGCCGGCATCACCACCGGCTGGCACGCCGTCGCCGACCACTGGTGCCTGCTCGGCGCAACGCAGGGTGGCCTCACGCTGCAGCGCATCCTCGCATTGCTCGGTCGAGACAGAGCCGATCTGCCCGCGCTGGACGCCGACGCCATCGCCTTGCCGAGGCCCGAGATACGCGTCGTCGCACCGGCATTCGGCCGACTCGACATTCTCGGCGTCGCCGACGCCGACAGCCCCGCGCATCTGTGGCGCGCGGCCCTCGAGACGGTGACCGAGCAGGCCGCCGAGATCCACGACGCGATGAGCGCGGTCAGTGGTGCGCACCGGACATTGGTGGTCACCGGTGGATGGTCGCGCAGCGCCGGGCTCATCGAGGTCAAGCGCCGCCGCTTCGGAGCACTCATACAGACCGACGTCAATGAGGCCGGCGCCCGCGGTGCGGCGCTGCTGGCCGCCAAGGCCGCGGCAGCCGACGCGACGGCCTCCTCGGTGGTGGTGTGATGACCGACAACCTCGATGCCCGCACCCCGTACGCCGACCAACGCAAGAACCACATCGTCGATCGGCTCCTGAGCAATGGCCGCGTCGACGCGATGGAAGTTGCGGGGTCCCTCGGCGTCACCGGAGAGACGATCCGCAAGGACCTCATTGCGCTCGAACGCCAAGGTCTGCTGCGCCGCGTGCACGGCGGCGCCGTGCCGGTCCAGTCGTTGGCATTCGAGCCTGCTGTTGAGACGCGAACACAGTTGGCGTCGGAGAAGACCCGCATCGCGCAGGCAGCACTCAGACATCTGCCCGCGCAGGGCTCGGTGCTCATCGACGCGGGGTCGACGACGGCCAAGCTGGTCGAGTTGTTCCCCGGCGACCGCGACCTGACGGTCTACACAAACACTGTGCCGCTTGCGATGTCGCTGCTGACCCGGCCGCGGCTCACCGTCTTCACGCTTGGCGGGCGGCTGCGCAACGTGACGTTCGCCGAAGTCGGCGACTGGACGGCGCGGGCACTGGCCGAGATCAATGTGGACGTCGCCTTTCTCGGCACCAACGGGATTTCGATCGAACGCGGCCTCACCACTCCCGACCCCGCCGAGGCAGCCGTCAAACGGCTGATGCTCGGCTGCGCCGCCAAGCGGATCCTGCTGGCCGACCACAGCAAGTTCGGCATTGTCAAGGGCACCAAACACGGCGACCTCGATGACATCGACCTGCTGATCAGCGATACCGGCCTCACCGACGACCAGTACGCGCAATTGCTTACCGCCGGAATCGAAGTGGAGCGAGCATGATCATCACCGTCACGCCTAATCCGAGTGTGGACCGCACCGTGTTCGTCGACGACGTCGTGCTCGGCTCGGTCAACCGCGGCAGTCGCAGTCGGAGCGAACCCAGCGGCAAGGGCGTCAATGTCGCCCTCGCGCTGCACGCGCACGACGTGCCGGTACGCGCGGTCGTCACCGCGGGCGGTCCTGTCGGTGCACAACTGCGCCAGATGCTCTGCGCCGCAGGGCTGGACACCGTCATCGTCCCCATCGCCGGGGAGATCCGAAGCAACGTCAGCCTCACTCAACCGAACGGCACCGTCACCAAGATCAACGAGGCGGGTCCCCAGCTGAGCGATGAGGAAACCGACCGCCTGCTCGACGCAGTCACCAAGCAGGTGACCGGCGCCCGCTGGCTGGTATGCGCGGGCAGCCTGCCCGCGGGCGTGCCGGTCGGCTGGTACGGCGACCTGGTCGAACTCGGGCACCGCAACGGTGTGGCCGTCGCCGTCGACACGTCAGGGGCAGCGCTGGCCGAAACCCTCTCGGCGGGGCCGGATCTGGTGAAGCCCAACGTGCACGAACTCGCCGAGCTGACCGGCCGGGTGCCGCAGACGCTGGGCGAGGTCATCGAAGCCGCCCAGGAAGTGCGCCGTCGCGGTGCCCGCACCGTGTTGGCCAGTCTCGGCGGTGACGGCGCGATTCTCGTCGACGCCGTCGGGGCCGTGTGGGGCCACGCGCCGGTGGAGAAAGTCGTCAGCACCGTCGGCGCAGGCGACGCCATGCTCGCCGGTTATCTCAGTTGCCCGCAGGGCAGGAGCGAGGCGTTGGCCACCGCCCTCCAGTGGGGCGCCGCCGCTGTTCAGAATGAAGGAACCCTGTTCTTGCCCCATGTGTCCTGCGCACAGGTGACGATGAGCGCCACCATCGATCTCGCCCGTCCGCTGAACGGCGATGCCGCGGCCGCACGCCCGCGCGTGAGCGCGAGGCGACACACGCCGGCGTACACGAGAAGGAGGTTGGGGTGACCCCGACGATGCGGGCGGTGGTGATTCACGGCCGCGAGGACTACCGACTCGAGCGGGTTCCCGTGCCGACGCCGGGGCCGGGCGAGGCGTTGGTGAAGGTGCAGGCCGTCGGCATCTGCGCGAGCGACCTCAAGTGCTACCACGGGGCACCGATGTACTGGGGCGACGGGCCGGTGCCGCCGAACGTCGACCTGCTGGTGATCCCGGGACACGAATTCGTCGGCGAGATCGTGGACATCGACGACCTGGGGCGCGAGCGCTGGGGCGTGGACACCGGCGACCGCGTGGTGGCCGAGCAGATCGTGCCGTGCTGGAAGTGCCGGTTCTGCCGGCGTGGCCAGTATTGGATGTGTGCGCCGCACAACATCTTCGGGTTTCGCCGAAGGGTCAACGGGGCGATGGCCGAGTACATGATCTACCCCGCCGATGCGATTGTGCACAAGGTCTCAGCCGACGTCCCGGCCGCGCACGCCGCATTCGCCGAACCTCTGTCGTGTGCGCTGCACGCCGTCGAACGCGCATCCATCGACTTCGGCGACGTCGTGGTCGTCGCGGGCTGCGGTCCGATCGGATTGGGCATGATCGCGGGCGCTCGCGCGAAGAGCCCCGCCCATGTGATCGCCCTCGATCAGGTACCCGCGAAGCTGGACCTGGCCGCTGCGTGCGGGGCTGACATCACCCTCAACGTCGACAGTGACGACGTGGATTCGGTGGTGCGGGATTTGACCGAGGGCTACGGCGCCGACGTGTACCTCGATGCCACGGGACATCCGTCTGCGGTGCCCCAGGGGCTGAATTTGTTGCGCAAGTTGGGCCGCTATGTCGAATACGGGGTCTTCGGATCGCCGGTCACCGTCGACTGGACCGTCATCAGTGACGTCAAGGAGCTCGACGTGCTCGGCGCGCATCTGGGACCGTACTGCTGGCCGACCGCCATCTCCATGATCGAGGCGAAAGCCCTTCCGCTGGACCGCATCTGCAGCCATCAGCTTCCGCTGGAGGAGTTCCGCGACGGCATCGATCTCGTCGGGCGCGGCTCCGAGTCGGTCAAGGTGAGCCTGCTGCCCGGCGCGGAGTGACCGTCACCGTCGGCTGACTCTTTGGGGGATCACCACGCTGAAACATCAGGATCTCGGCATGTCGGTCCGGACGGCGATGATCTCGCCCCCTATCCTCGGCGCATGACCGACCCCGCGGACCGCGGCCCCGTCTTCGACGGCGTCCGAATCGGCAGGCCCGCGACCGGCGCGCTCCTCGACGCCGGATACCGAACCCTCGCGGATCTGCCGACCGATCTCGATGAACTCCTCGCCCTGCACGGCGTCGGGCCCAAGGCTGCGCGCCTGCTCCAGCAGGCGAAGGGGAAGTGAAGCAATGGGAAGCGAGATCGTGGTCATCCACACCGACGGCGGGTGCAGGCCGAACCCCGGCCCCGGCGGCTGGGGCGCGGTGCTGCGGCTGCGCGAACATGTCCGCCAAATGTGCGGCGGCGAGTCCGGCGCGACGAGCAACAACCGGATGGAGCTGACCGCGCCGATCATGGCATTGGAGGCGCTCACCAGACCCGTGGTGGTACACCTCTACACCGACAGCACCTATGTCCGGAACGGCATCACCAAGTGGGTGTTCGGCTGGGAGCGCAACGGCTGGTTGACCGCGGCGAAGCAACCCGTGAAGAACGCCGACCTGTGGAAGCGGCTTCAGATCGCCTGCGCGCGACACCAGGTCGAGTGGTTCTGGGTCAAGGGGCACTCGGGTGTCGCCGACAACGAGTTGGCCGACGTGCTGGCGACCCGGGGCATGCAGGAAGCGATCGACGCTTCCGGCTGACGTTCCGCTGTCCGACAGTCGTGACCTAGCGCATTGTTTCTCGTCTGCTGGTGAACTGTTTGACGAGCAGTTCGACCCGGTCCGAGTCATAGCCAGGGCGTAGTCGGCCGGCACGGCTGAGGGTGACCAGCCCATGCAGTGCCGCGAAAAACACCTCGGTCAGCGTGTCCGCATCCCGTTCGTCAGCGACGACGCGGACCGCTTGTTGCAGCTCGGCGAAGGCCGTCGTGAGCTGAGGCGGTGTGTCTTGGGCGGCGAATCGCAACGCGGTCGCGCGGGTGAACATCGCGTCGTAAACCGCCGGGTTCTCGCGGGCGAAGTCGAGATAGGCGTGTGCGATCCGGGTCAGAGCGTCGATGGCTGCGCCGGCTCCGGTGCGGGCGGCCCGAATCACATCGGCGAGCTCGCTGAACCCGTCGATGGCGACGGCATCAGCGATTTGTTCCATGCCGGTGAAGTGCTTGTACAAGACAGGCTGGCTGTATTCGATCTCGGTGGACAGCCGACGGGTGGTGACCGCATCCCAGCCTTCGGCCTCGGCCAGGTTGCGGGCCGTTGTGATGATCAGCCGTCGGCGGGCGGACCTCTCGCGCTCGCGGCGATCGTCGATGGTCATGCTCAGATAGTAGCATAGCTAGATGTTCTAGCACTGCTATTGACACCAGGTCAGACGGGGGTTAGCATTGCTAGCACTTGCCGACAGACAGGAGAACGACATGGACTTGGATCTCATCACCCGAGTCGCTGCACTGATCGCAGTGCTGGGCACCGCGGTGGTCTACGGCACCGACGTGTTCTGCACGATCGTGCTGCGACCGGCCTTGGCGTTGGTCGACGACCGCGCGCTGGTCGCGGCGATGGGAAGCGTGCATCGATACGGAGACCGGCGAATGCCTGTGCCCGGGGCGCTCGGAGTTGTCGCCACCGCGACAAGTGCGGCGCTGGCCGCGGTCGCCGCACACTGGGCACAGGCGATCGCGGCGGGCGCCGCCCTGGCCCTGCTGCTGGTCTGGCTTGTGCTCTATGCACGGGTGAGCGCACCCATCAATCGACAATTGACAGCGGCTGCCGAGGCCAGCCGGGCGTTGCCGAATGGGCGTGCGCTGCAAGCAAAATGGGATCGAATCATCGGCGCCCGCGCGATGCTCCAAGGTCTGGCAGTGGTCGCCCTCTGCGTGGTGCTGGTGATCTGATGTTTCAGCTTCGGATCTACACCCTGCAATCGCCTGAAGCTCTGCAGCAGTACGCGACGGTTCACTGGGCCCGCCACCTGGCAACCTTCAAGACATTCGGGGTCACCACCCACGGTGTATGGACCGAGCGAGACGGCGGCGCTAATCGACTCGTCGCGTTGATCCGCTACCCGCCCGGCGCCGATGCCGAAAATCTCACCCGGCAGATCATGACCAGCCCAGAATTCGCCGCCGACATGGCCGGCTTCGATGTCAACGAGATCGTCGACGTTCAGTCGGTACTGCTTGACCCGACAACATTCTCACCGATCCACTGACAAACCTCAGGAGTGCTCGACATGACTGCCACCACCATCGGTTACACGCTCGCCGGAGTCATCGCCGCGGGCATCGTATTCATCGGCGCACGATTTATTGCCGCGCCGCGCGTCGCCGCCGCCGGTTACGGCGTGCAACCAGACCTCGAGGAACCATTCGCCCGCGCCTACTTGAACGTCAAGGGCATCCGCGACATCGCATCGGGGCTGTTCGTCTTCATCCTGATGGCCGCGGGCGCGACCCACCTGCTCGGCTGGGTGATACTGGCCGCGACGATCATTCCCCTCGCCGACGCGGCCATCGTGCTCGGCAACGGCGGCGCCAAGTCGATCGCCCTCGGCGTACACGGCCTCACCGCCGCCGTCATGATCATGACTTCCGCACTCCTGCTCGTTCCCTAGAGAGCGACAGACTCATGAGCAGATTGCTCGAAGCGACGTCCTAGGTCGCGACTCTCGGTCATCAGTGTCGAACGCGTCTTCATTCCACAACGGTGCCGGTGAGTTCAAAGGCGCGCCATGGGGATGTCGGCGTGTCGCGGTGGTCGGGATCGATGCCGATGAGTCGGCCGCCACCGAGGTGGACGGATTCGTGCTTGGCGTCGGCGTCGATCGTGACGAGGGCTTCGATGCCCGTTCGGGGCCCAGTGGTGTCATCTGCGCGCCAGGTGGTGATGCTGTTGTGGCCGTGAATCTGACTGAACGGCATCTGGCCGTCCGCCCATCCGGGCAGCAGTTCGGTCGTGGCGTCCGCCCACAGCGGCCCGGCGTTCGGGACGGTTGTTCCGTGCAACAAAATGCCGGCGCGGAACACCGTCTCGGCACCCGCTTTCGCAAGGTCGTTGATTTGGCGGGCGGCCTCGGCTGCGGTGGACGGACCGCCGAGGATGGTGGCCCAGAATTCCGCCGTAACGCCCGCGTGGGTGATGAGGAAGGACTCGTCTGTGGTTTCGACTGCGGCGGCGATCACCGCGGCACCGCTTCGCCACCAGCGATTGAGGATACGAATATGCTTGCGGCTCAATGTTTCTGGCCAGGCAAAGACCGGCGGCCGGAGGTAGTGTGCCTCGTGGTTACCGACGAGCTGAATCCACTGAGTGGGCTGGGTGCGTAGGTAGCGGTCGACGATGTCGACGACCTGAGCGGAGTCGGGGCCACGATGGATCAGATCACCGACCTGGATGACGACCAGATCCTCGGGCAGGGAGCCGTCCGGGCGCGCGCCGAGGCGGGCGAGCTCATGGCGCAGTGGTTTGGCGTGTCCACCGACGTCGCCGATGACGGCGATCCGCATCGCGGTCAGGTTGCCTTTCGCCGGGCAGGCCGGGGAAGCGATATGGGGCGGAGGGTGGGACGGTCCATCCGGCGAGCGATGGTGTTGATCTCCCGGACGGCCTGGCCGATCATGCTGCGTTCGATCGGTGACAGTTCGTCGCGGTCGATCAGGTCGCTAGGCGGCTGCCCATCGCGGAGCCGATTGAGGTGATGGCGCAGTCGCATCCGCTGCAGGATCTCGAAAACCTCGATCAGGCGGTCGGCCTCGGCGGTGGGCAGGATGGCCGATCCCGACGCATCGCGGAGTCGTTTGACGGTCTGCAGTTCGCTGGAACCGACCCCGAGTGCGGCCCAGCGGGCGATGCTGACCACCGGCAGCAGCCCATGGGTCTTGACATTGAAGGTGTCGCCCTTGCCGGTGAACACGTCGCGGAGCGTGCGCTCCCGCTCCTTGGCGCGATGCGACACCGATTCCGACAGCAGTAGATCCACCGCCGCCGGGTGCTGGCGGAAGTCGGTGAAGACCCGTGCCACCTCCGGGAGTCCGGGTGTGCCGTGGACCGGCCGGGCGTCCACCAACAGCGACGCAATGACGGCCAGGCCGGTGCGGTGGACCGCCATGGCCGCGCGGGAGTGCTCCCCGGGTGCGGTCAGCCAGCGCGTTGCCGCGGCCCGCCATTCGCTGTTCGTGCGGGAGAAAGCCTTGTTCGATGCGTTGGCGCCATTGACGTCGACACCGAGCCCGGCGGCGGCGAGCAGTTCGTTGACCTCCCCGAAGGCGCGGCGGAACAGCTCCATCGTCTGTGGGGACACGTCGTCGTCGAACGCGATGGCCACGTCGACATCCGAACCGGGCACCGCCTCGCGCCTGCCGTGACTGCCCAGGAAGAGCCAGGTGAACTGGTCGACGGCAAGCTCGGGATGGCCGGCGAAGACCAGATGGATCGAGCGACGGACGATCGCGTCGACGATCGCGGAGTACACCCGGATGACGCGATCGACGGCCAGACCCCGGTCGAGGATGTCATCGAGAACCCACGGCGCACGCCGGGCCCGTTCGATCAACTCCCCGTGGGTGCGGGCGCGGTGGATCTGTTCGAGCATCCCGACGCCCGCCGTCGTTGGCGCCAGCACGAAATCACGTGCCCCGACCACGCCGCGCAGGTTGCCGGATCGATCGACGACCGGCAGATACTCGGCACGCGTGGCGAGAAGGGTGATCAGCGCCTCGACCGATGAGCCGGAGAACTCGACCGTGGTGGCAGGGTGCAGCATCACCACGCGTGCGGGGGTGTCCGCGGACACACCGTCACCGAAAACCCGTCGGCCGAGCACCGAATCGGTGACGATCCCGTAGGTGCCGTCATTCGCATCGACGACCGCACAGTGCACGTCACGGTCCGCGAGTTGCCGTGCGATGGCCGCCACTGGGGTTTCCGCGTCGACGACCAACGGGGTGTTCGCGATCAGGTCCTCGACCGTGCTGAACATCGGGGCCGAGGTGGACCGACGTCGGGTTCGGGAGATGTAATCGGCCAGGAACCGGGCGCCGCTGCGGGAGTAGAACGCCGGCTCGACCAGGTTGCCCGGCAAAACCGCAATGCTGGCCGACGTGGTGGCCACCACCCGGGGACCGATCGGGCGTTCGGTGAGCATCGCGGAGAAGCCGAACACCTCGCCGGCGACGAACCGGTCGTCACCGGCCTTCGTTACCCGATCCTGGTCATGCCACAGGTCGACTTCCCCTGTGAGCACCACGTAGATCTCCGTGGGCGGCGCCGTGAACGCGTCGACCACCAGGTCACCGGCGGAGTACTGGCGGACAGTCGCTGCCGCTGCAACGGCCTCCAGCTGTGCGGTGTCGAGCGCACTGAACAGCTCGACCCCGGCCAGAAAACGACTCAGATCCTCCGGCTCAGCGCATGCCGACATAGATCTGCCCGCTGGAAACGTCTTCTTCGAGCGCCTCCAGGGACCGGCCGCGGGTCTCGGGCACCTGGGTGTACACGAACAGCAGAGCCACCACCCCGATCCCGGCGAACAGGAAGAACGACCCGGTGATGCCGACGGCCGCGACCAGGGTCGGGAAGTAGAGCCCGAGGAATCCGTTGGTGACCCAGCAGAAGAAGACCGCCATGCCGATACCGAGGCCGCGCATGTGCAGTGGGAAGACCTCCGCGAGCCACACCCACACGGCGACGTTGAGGAACGTCTGCATCGACAGCACGAACCCGACGACGAGGACGAGGATCACATACGGCCGCGCCGGGTTCCCTGCCGGTAGCAGCATCGACGCGACACCCACGAGGCAATGGAAAGTCGTCGTCAACGACAGACCGATCATGAAGGTCTTGCGGCGGTCGATCCGGTCCATGTTGCGCAGCGCGATGATTCCACCGATCACGGCGACCACCCCGAACGCGATGTTGGCGAGGACCGCCTGCTGCTCGCCCATGCCGGATTCCTCCAGCACCCGTGTGCCGTAGTACATGATCGAGTTGATGCCGGTGAGTTGCTGGGTCATGCACACACCGATGCCGACGAAGATGATGCGCCGCAGCCACTTGCTGCCCATGATCGCGCGGATGCCGATCTGGTGGTTCTCCCGCTCCTCGCGGGCGATCAGCTCGACTTGAGCGATCTCCGCCATTGCCCGGTCCTCGGAACGCACGGTCTTCAGCACTGCGAGCGCTTCGTCGTTCTTGCCCTTCTCCACCAGCCAGCGCGGCGACTCCGGCATCCGCAGCATGCCGAAGAACAGAGCCACGGCCGGTAGGGCGCAGACCGCGAACATCAAGCGCCAGACGCCGTCCACGTGGCCGAGCGTCACACCGAGAATCGCGTTCACCACGAATGCAGACAGCTGCCCGACGACGATGGCCAACTCGTTGCGCCCGGTGATCGATCCACGGATCTCGTACGGCGCCAGCTCCGCAAGGAAGACCGGGACCACCGTCGATGCGCCACCGACGGCGAGCCCGAGCACGATGCGGCCGGCAACCAGGACCGCGAAGCCCAGCGGCGAGAAGGTGCCCACCTCGGGTCCGGCCGGAGAGAACACCACCAGCACGACGCCGGAGAAGAACAACACCGCCAGGATCAGGATCGTCTTGCGCCGCCCAATGGCGTCAGAGATGATCCCGCCGAGCAGGGCACCGATCGCGGCGGCGAACAGCAGTGAGCTGATGACCACCCCCAGCTGGAGCAGGGAGAGTCCGAGTTCTTTGGCCATCGGACCCTCGGCGCCATTGGCCACGCCGGTGTCGTAGCCGAACAGCAGGCCGCCCAGACAGGCGACGACCGAGATGAGGCCGATCCGCTTTCGGTGAGGACCGCTGGTCAGAGGCGGTAGCTCGGCTTCAGACGCCGAGTCAACATGTGCAGTCATGTGGGCTCCTTCAATGTCTGGCCCGCGGGGAACACCGGCGCTGGCATGCGACGGTGACGCCCGTCACATGAAGCGAGACTACCGCGTAATCCGCATTTGTAAAGTCATATGGACAACCTAATGTGTACGGATGCCGTGGGTCGATGGCGTAAGGTCGGCCGTCATCTTCACCAATCATCGCTTCGCACAACATCTTTGAAGCTTGCCAGGCGCGCAACCTGGCATCCGGTTGCAGCGAAGAATTTACTAGACCGGTCTATTAGATCGGACTAGCACGGTGGCCCCTGTGCCGGAGAAGCCGCCGACCGAGTTCGGCATCTGGCCTCTGTTGCATTTACTCCCAGACGACGTCGTCGGGCGTCTTGTCCGGCCTCAGACCCCGCCAGCTCGGCTGACGCAGACGGTCGTCGGACGTCCGCTCGCTGTAGCGGATCTCCCCGACCAACTCCGGTCTGACAAACGTCACGCCCTTTGCGTCCTGTGTGGACAGCCGTGCATTGAAGGGTGATGTGTCGGTTTCCAGCGGCTTGAGCGTGGCTTTGAGACTCTTCAACGCCTTGTCGGTGAAGCCGGTGCCGACCCGGCCGACGAATTGCAGGCCGCCGTCGGCGGGAATGCCGAGCATCAGCGCGCCGATGCCAGTCGACCGGCCGCCCTCGCCTTGCCGCCACCCTCCGATGACCACTTCCTGGGTGTTCCAGATCTTGTCCTTGATCCACGACGACGACCGTCGACCCGGCTGATAGGTGGAGTCGCGCTTCTTGGCGATCACACCCTCCCAGCGCTGCTTGCGCGCATGCTCGAGCGCTTCGGGTCCGTCGCCGGGCAACGGTTCGGGAACGATCACTCCTCCGCCGTCGGCAAGCGCCTCCAATATGCGCCTGCGGTCGGAGTATTTGGCCCGCAACAACGATCGCCCGTCCAGGTGGAGGATGTCGAACGCCCAGAACTCGACGCGCGTGGACCGCGCCCGGTTCTGCATCTCACCGAAGCTGGGCACATTCGTCTCGTCGAGTGCCACCGCCTCGCCGTCGAGGATCACGTGGTGATCGGCGAGATCGGCGGCCAGCGCCTTGAATTGCGGGTACTCGCCGGTGACATCGCGTCCGCGACGGGATCGCACGCAGAGCTTGCCGTGGTCGGCGTCGACCAGCACCCGGTATCCGTCCCATTTGCCTTCGAAGGCCCATTGCGTCTTCTTGAGTCTGGCGACCGATCCCTCGGTCGAGAGCATCGGAGCGAGATCCTCTGCGGTGGGCCGCTTCTGCTCCTTCATCCGATGCGCCAGCCAGTTCTTGCCGTCGGTCTGAATCAGCGCATACCGGCCATCGATCTTGTCGCCGTGGAGGGTGACGATCACCTCGCCGCCCTTCGCCGGCCCATCGGGCGAGCGGTCGTTGAACTTTTCGGTCTCGTAGGTGCCGGTATCCCAGACGAACATCTTCCCGGCGCCGTACTCACCTTTCGGGATGGTGGCCTCGAACGCGAGGTATTCGAGAGGATGGTCCTCGGTGTGCACGGCGAGATGGTTGACCGCAGGCGTGTCCGGCAGATTCTTGGGCACCGCCCACGACACCAGCACCCCGTCGCGCTCAAGGCGCAGGTCGTAGTGCAGTCGGCGAGCGTGGTGCTCCTGGATGACGAACCGATCGTTGGCGCCCGCCTTGGGCTTCGACTTCGGAACCGGCTCAGGAGTTTTCGACGCATCCCTCATGCTGCGGTACTTCGTCAGCCTGTCCGGGATGGGGACCGCTTCGTCCAATTCCGCCAGCAGGTCACCGTTCGTGGCGACGCGCTCGAGCACCTCGTCGAAACGAAGATGCCGCAGCTTGGGGTCTTCGATCTCCTCCCACGTACGCGGCGCGGCGACGGTGGGTTGTTCGCGCCCGCGCAGCGAGTACGGCGCGATCGTCGTCTTCGACCCGTTGTTCTGACTCCAGTCGAGGAACACCTTGCCGGACCGCAGGCTCTTGGTCATCGTCGAGGTGACCAACTTCGGCATCGCCTTTTCCAGTTGCTGCGCAACACGTTTCGCCAAGACCACCGCGCCGCCAGAGCTCACCGGGGTCTCCAGCGGCGCGTACAGGTGTAGGCCCTTGCTGCCGCTGGTGAGTGGATAGGCGGTCAGCCCTATGTCGGTCATCACGTCACGAACCTCGGACGCCACCTTGCACAGTTGGCTCATCGTCACGCCCTCGCCGGGGTCGAGGTCGAACACCAATCGGGTGGCGGGTCCCGGCTTGCCGTCGACGAATTGCCATTGCGGGACGTGGACCTCTAGCGCGGCCTGCTGGCCGATCCACGCGAGCCCCTCGATGGTGTCGATGACCGGATAGGTCGTGGTGCCCGATCGATGGGTGACGCTCTCGCGACCCAGCCAATCGGGCGCGGAACTGGCCAGCTGTTTCTCGAAGAACGACGGCTCGTCGACGCCGTTCGGCCAGCGCTTGCGGGTGACGGCCCGGCCCGCGATGTGCGGGATCATCACCTCGGCGATGTTGACGTAGTAGTCGAACACCTCTCCTTTCGTGACGGCCTTACGCCGTCCACCCGTCGCCGGGTAGAGCACCTTGTCCGGGTTCGTCAGCTTGACCCGGCCGAATCGATCCACCACGCCAACGTAATACCCGCTGTACCGTTAAGTGATGAGGCGAATTTTCGCTGCCTGCCTGATGGCGGCAGCTGCGGCGGTCTTTGGTGCACCGAACGCGGCCGCAGACCCAGCTGACCTGGTGCCCTACTGCTCGGGCGACCAGACCCCGATGGACAACAACTGCAGGCCGTCGTCCACCCAGGTGTTCACCCACGACTCCGAGGGCGGCGCCAACCCGGACGTCGGCTTTGGCACCAACCCCGGCGTCGAACCAGTCGTCTAGCGCCGCACCCTAATCGTCGAATTCGATGACGGGAAGCGGCGCCGTCGGCACCTCGGCGATGGCCAACTTCGCCGCGGAGTCGGTGGGGATGACGTTTCGGCGCAGGGCCGCAAGCGCGGCGTTGGTGCCGACGTCATGGCCGGCCCGCTCGCTGAGCAGCCACCGCACTTCGAGCAGATCGCAATAAGCCTGAATCGCCGTGCCCGTGTTGTTCACCGCCGCGTGCGCCATGTGCTCGGTGGGCGTCACCACCTCGATCACCCACAGCCGGGCGGCGGTGGACTCATCGACGTCATGGCCCTCCTCCCTGCACAACTGCGCCTGGTAGGCACGTAGGTCGCCGAGCAGGATGCGGGCCTGACCCTCGCCGACATCCAGACCGGTCAGCTGTTGCAGACGCTGCGCGTGATAGCGCCGGTCACCAACGGCGACATGGATTTTGAGCTGACTCGGATCGTCGGAGACCGGCTGCAGCGAGACCTCATCGACGGCGAAGCCGAGGTCGTTGAGGCGGCGAACGGTGCCCTCGACGCGGTAGCGGTCGGTGAAGCCGAACACCGATTCGGCGTGCAGGACATCCCATAGCGCGGTGTAGCGATCCCGCAGGTGCTCGGCCTCTGCGATCAGCGTGTCCTGCAACTGCTCTAGGTCCGGGCTCATCGCGTCCGCAGAAGGTCGGCCGAGTCGCTCGGCGAGGTCGACCATGCCCATGGCGACGTTCTCCACCATGATCTCGATGTCGTACTCGCGCTGTCCGCGGCTCAGCGTCGGGTGCACCTCGGAGGTCTCGGCATCGACGAGCCACGCCAGCAGGGTCTGGCCGTCGCGAGAAAACAGCGTGTTCGCCAGCGAGCAGTCACCCCAGAACACGCCGTGGCGGTGCAGCTCCACCAGAAGGCCCGCCATGCCGTCCAACAGCCGGGCCCGGTGCTTCGGCTGGTCCGGCGGCAGTCGCATGAACAGGCGGCGGTACTGCCAGGACCCCTCGAGGTAGCGGGTGACCAGAATTGCAGTGTCGAACTCCGGCTGCAGCACCAAACCCGCCGGACGCACTGCGGGCAGACCCGCTTCCTCCAGCCTCCGCAGGACGTCGTACTCCTTGGCGGCGATCCGTGCAGGCATGTCCTTCACCGCCCACAGGGCGCCGTCGGCCTCGACAAACTTCACCACGTGGCGGCTGGGTCCGACCGCGATGTCGCGCAGTGGAACATCGGGGACGTTCCATTGCGACAACGGCCGGTCCCACGGAAGTGCGAGCAGGCCCGCAGAGGGGGTCCGAAGCCGGAACTCCGGAGCGTGTGCGGGCGCCAAATCGTGCTCCTCGCGCGAGCGTCAGTTCAGGCGTTCGCCCGACTTCGGGTGGAACAGGTGAACCATCCCGTCGGGATGTCTGCGCAGTTTGACCGAATCGGCGAGCTTGGGAGCGGTGCGCGGGTTGCACCGCGCCACCAACTCAACGCCGGGCCCCGCATGCGTGTACACGAACGCCTCGCTGCCGAGGTCTTCGACGAGGTCGACGACGACGTCCACACCGCCGGAGTCACTGAGCTCGAGGTGCTCGGGCCGGATTCCGATGGTGACCTCGTCCAGCCCGGCCTCGCTGATCTTGGTGAGGTCGGCGCGCTCCAATACCATTGTGCCGTCGCCCATCTTCACACCGTCTGCGGTGACCGGCAGCGTCTGGAGATTCATCGCGGGTGATCCGATGAAGCCCGCGACGAATGCATTGGCCGGCCTCTCGTACAGGTCGTTCGGTGCGGCAAACTGCTGCAGTTTGCCAAACCGCAACACCGCCACCCGGTCTCCCATCGTCATGGCCTCGACCTGGTCGTGGGTGACGTACACGGTGGTGGTGGCCAGGCGGCGCTGCAACGCCGCGATCTGAGTGCGGGTCTGCACACGAAGCTTCGCATCCAAATTCGACAGCGGCTCGTCCATGCAGAACACCTGCGGCTCACGGACGATGGCGCGGCCCATCGCCACACGCTGACGCTGACCGCCGGAGAGCTTGGCTGGCTTGCGATCCAGGAACTCGGTGAGATCCAGGATCTCCGCCGCGTTCTCGACCTTCTTCCGCCGCTCATCAGACGACACGCCACGCAGCTTCAGCGCAAAGCCCATGTTCTCGGCGACGGTCTTGTTGGGGTACAGCGCATAGTTCTGAAACACCATTGCGATGTCGCGGTCCTTGGACGGCACGTCGGTCATGTCCTTGCCGCCGATCTCGATGCTGCCCTCGTCGATCCCCTCGAGTCCGGCGAGCATGCGCAGCGCCGTGCTCTTACCCGAGCCGGATGGGCCGACCAGCACGACGAACTCGCCGTCGGCGATGTCGAGGTTGAGCGAGTCCACCGCCAGCTTGTCGGAACCCGGGTAGATGCACGACGCGTTCTTGTAGGTGATTGTTGCCATTGTGTTGTGCTCCGTCTTCTTGTGGGGGCGTAAAGGATTCGTCTATTTGATCGCGCCGAACGAAAGTCCGCGCACCAGCTTGTTCTGGGCGACCCACCCGCAGAGGATCACCGGCAGCGCTGCCATGGTCGCGGCCGCCGACAGCACGGCCCAGTACTGACCCTCACCTGCGATGAACCCGACAAGGTACACCGGCATGGTCTGAGCGTTCACCGCGGTCAGGTTCACCGCGAAGAAGAACTCGTTCCACGCGAAGATCACGCAGATCAGTGCGGTAGCCGCGATGCCGGGTGAGACCAGGGGGAGAATGACCTCGCGCACCGATCGCCACAGGCTCGCGCCGTCAAGGCTTGCCGCTTCGAGCAACTCCCCTGGCACCTCGAGGAAGAACGACCGCATCATCCATACCGCGATCGGCAGGTTCATCGAGGTATAGAGGATGACCAGCGCCCAGATGTTGTCCAGCAGACCGATGTTGGACACGATCACATAGAGCGGCAGGATCGCCGCGACGATCGGCAACATCTTGGTGCTCATGAAGAAGAACAACGCGTCCTGGGTCTTGCGGACCGGTCGCAGCGACAGCGCGAACGCCGCCGGAACGCCGAGCAGCAAGACGATGATCGTCGAAAGGCCGGTGGCGAAAACGGAGTTCAGCATCGCGGGCCCGATGCCCTGCTCGAACACCGCCTTGAACTGGTCAAGCGTCGGGGTGAAGAACAGCGTCGGCGGACTGGTCGCCGCGTCACCCTCCTGCTTGAACGCGGTCAGGACCATCCAGAACACGGGGAAGAAGAACCCGAGCCCGACGAGCCAGGCAACCACACCCCACGGGCTGAACTTGCGGTGCTTCTTCTTCGATGCCGTGCCCTGAGCCGTTGTCTCCCTGGCTTTCTCAACTGTGGTGGTCATATCAGGCGGCCTCTTCCTTGCCGGTGAACGATTTGAAGATCAACCGAAGTGCGAAGCTGGCGATGATCATCGTGAAGATCACCACCACCACACCCATGGCCGCGGCCTGGCCCATATCGAAGCCGAGGAACGCGCGCTGGTAGATGTAGAACGGCAGGTTCGCGCTCGCGATGCCTGGGCCGCCCTGCGTCATCATGTAGATGGCGTCGAAGATGTTGACCAGATAGATCGCGCCGAGCACAACGCCCAGCTCGATGAAGCGCCGAAGGTGGGGCAACGTCAACTCCCGGAAGAGTTGAACCGCGCCCGCACCGTCGACTCGACCGGCCTCCAGGATGTCGCGAGGCATCGACTGGAGGCCGGCGAGGATCAGCAACATCATGAACGGTGTCCACTGCCAGATCAGGACGACCATCACCATCGTCAACGGGAACTGCCCGATCCAGTCGACCTTGTCGATTCCCACCAGCGATAGCACCCAGTTCAAGATGCCGTTGTTCGGATCGAGGATAGTGGTCTTCCAAACCAACGCCGCCGCAACGGGTGTGACGAGGAAGGGGGTGATGAGCAACGTTCTCACCACGCCCCGGCCGCGGAACGCCCGGTCCAGCAGCAACGCAAAGAGCAGCCCGAGGAACGCCGACACCAACACGACGACGACGATCAGGAGGACGGTGTTGAACGCCACCCGCCAGAACTGGCTGTCCTTCGCGACGGTGATGTAGTTCTGCAGCCCGACGAACCGCCGTGAGCCAGGACGAACAAGGTTCCACGACAGCGTCGAGTAGTACAGAGTGAACAGGAACGGAATCTGGGTGACGACGATCATGAAGATCAGCGCCGGGAGCAACGGCCCTCGCCGTCGCCATCCCTCGGCGCGACTCACACCGACGTCCTGGGCCTCCCGGATCTTGCGGACCCGTTCAGCCACCGCGGTCTGACTGGCGTCAGTCCCGGTATCAGCAGTTACGGTCATCACTTCTCCTGATATGTCTTGCCGACGACCTCGGCGTATTGCTGAGCTTGGGCGAGTGCGTCATCGACGGATTGCTGTCCGGCAATGGCCGCGCTGATCTGCTGGCTCACTCGAGTGCCGAGATCCTGGAACTCGGGTATGCCGACGAACTGCACACCGGTGTAAGGAACCGGTTGCACCGTGGGCTTGTCCGGCGTCGCGTTCTTGATCGACTGCAGGGTCAACGGCCCGTAGGACTTCGAGATCGCCTCGTATTCAGGCAGTTGCGTGTAAGTCGATGTCCGGCTGCCCGGTGGGACTCTCGCCCAACCCAGTTTCTCGCCGACCATCTTCAAGTACTCCTTGCTGGTCATCCACGAGATGAACTTCCATGCCCCGTCGGGGTTCTTCGCTCCCTTCGGGATACCGAGCGACCAGGTGTAGAGCCACCCGGAGTTGGGCTTCTCGGCGATCGGAGCGGGCAGATAGCCGATCTTGCCCTGTAGATCCGGATATTCCTTGGGGTCCTCCAGGACGGACACGGCAGACGTGGCGTCGTACCACATCGCCGTCTGGCCCTGCCCAAAGAGGTTGGCGCACTCCTGGAATCCCGTCGACGAGGCGCCGAGCTCACCGGCCTCACCGATCAGGTCGACGTAGAACTTGACGGCCTTGTTGACCTCGGGGCTGTTGAGTTGTGCATTCCAGTTCTCGTCGAACCAGCGTCCGCCGAACGTGTTGATGACGGTGTCCAGGGGCGCGAGCACCTCACCCCAGCCGGGCTTTCCGCGAAGGCAGATACCCGCTCGGTCATCGGTCTTCAGCTTCTTCGCCCAGTCGGCGACTTCCTGCCAGGTGGGCTGATAGCTCTTGTCCGGGTTGACCTTGATGCCGGCTTCTTCGAACAGGTCCTTGCGGTACATCAGGAAGGACGACTCGCCGTAGAACGGCACCGAGTACATGTTGCCCTCATAGGACAGTGAATCCCGCAGTGACAAAATGAAGTCGTCCTCGTCGTAACCCGGCGTCTGTTTCATGTAGTCCGAAAGATTGAGCAGCCAGCCAGTTTTCGCCCACTGCGGGGTTTCGAAATTGCTGATCATCACGACGTCGAATTCACTGCCGCCCATCGCGGTCGACATCGTGATCTTGGCGCGTGACTGATTCTCCGACAGAGTGATGAATTTCAGCTTCGTGCCGGGATTCTGCTCCTCGAACTGCGACGACAACTTCTGGGCATCCGTCATCTGCGCGTTGGACACCAGGGCGATCGTCACCTCGTCGGCCGAGGCGCCAAGGCTGCCCGCGCCCGCGCAGCCGGCGGTGAGAACCAAACCGGATGCAGCGGTGCAAACCGCCAACCGGTGCATAGTTCGGCTGACTCGCTTTTGTAAGCCTTTCAACTCTACCTCCTCTAACGCTGCGCCAATAGCCAACGGGCACAGTCAATGTCACAAACCAGTAGTCGAGCAAGCTTTCCGCGCAGCGCGCCGAGCGTGGCGTGCTGTTTGGCGATGCCACTTGAGATCAAGATCGTCTTGGGGCACGCCTTGACGTCCTCGAGCGGGACGGACACCGCGCGCTCGACCAATTCGGTGTTGACCGGCTTGCCTTCGCCGTCGAAGAACCGGCCGCCGATCTCGCCGACCGCACCGCGCGCCACGAGCTCGTCGAGCATCCGGGTGTCGAGATAGCTGCCTTCGAACAGCGTGCCGGCGGTCGAGGCGGCACCGATGCCGAAGATCATCACGTCGGCGCGACGGCCCGCCTCCAACGTCCGGGAGATCACCGAGTCGCTGCGCATCGAGGCCACCGTCGACGCGTCGGCGTACAGCGGTGCGGGCAACCGAATGGCGTCGGCGCGCAGGACATCCGCGCAGCGACCGAGGATGAACTCGGTGCCCGTCTGGTACGCGGCGGTGGACATGGCGCCGTCGAGTTGAACCACGGCGCGACAGCTCGCCACGCCTGGTGACAACGCGGTTGCCACCGCCACCGTCTCCGGCCCCCAGGTGAAGCCCATGACGTCGGTCGGCGTCAGCCGGCGCATGAGCAGTGCGGCTGCGGCGCGGCCGACGCTTGCATATGCGGCGGGCCGCGCCGGGGCGCCGACATCGATGCCGCTTCCGGCGACGACGGCTTCGGTCAGGCCGAATCGCAGTTCGAGCTCGCGTTCCTCGTCGGCGTGCAAGTTGTCGCGAATGTCCGGCGGCACCACCACTTCGATGCGGACCAGCCCCTTGGCCTTCGCGCGTGCGATCAACCGCCCCGCGGTCGGCCGCGAGACGCCGAGGCGGCTGGCGATCTCGGCCTGGGTGAGCCCGTCGAGGTAGTAGAGCGTGGCCGCGCGAAGCGCCAATCGAAGATCCTCGGGCGCAGCAGGCGGTGCCGCAACGCTCTCGGTCGACGTCGACACGGACAACATGTAGGCCTTCCTCGAGGGGGTGAGCATATGCTCAGGGGTGCAAGTAGATGCTCATCACGTTAGCATGGTGATTGTGACGCACACAACACTTTCTCGAGCCGCGTTCGACCGGGTACCCATCGCTAAACCCACGTACGACCGCGAGGAAGTGGGCGTCGGGATCGTGCACTTCGGGGTCGGTGGCTTCCATCGTGCTCATCAGGCGATGTACGTCGATCGACTGCTGGAGAAGGGCCAGGGAAGAAACAAGGAGTGGGGCATCTGCGGGGTCGGCGTGATGCCCGCCGACCGCAAGATGAAGGACGTCCTTGATGCGCAGGACGGCCTGTACACGCTGGTACTGGAGAACCCGGACGGCAGCCGTGACGCGCGGGTGATCGGGTCGATCGTCGACTACCTCTACGCGCCCGACGACCCCGAGGCCGTCATCGAACTGCTGGCCGCGCCGACCACGCGCATTATCTCGCTGACCATCACCGAGGGCGGCTACAACGTCGAGAACATCGACCCCAGCGATGTGAGTGTGTTCGGCCTGGTGGGTGAGGCGCTTGCGCGCCGCCGCGACCGCGGAGTGACATCGCCGACGATCGTGTCGTGCGACAACATCGAGGGCAACGGCGACGTCGCGCGGCAGGCGTTCACGTCGTACGCCGAGCGGGTCCATCCCGGGCTTGCGGAGTGGATCTCCACCAACACGCGCTTCCCCAACTCGATGGTGGACCGCATCACGCCGGTCACCACGCCGGAGGTCATCGAGAACGTGAAGAGCGAGTTCGGGGTGGACGACCGATGGCCGGTGGTGGCCGAGCCGTTCACCTCGTGGGTGCTCGAGGACGACTTCTCCGACGGCAGACCACCGCTGGAAGAGGTCGGCGTGCTGCTGGTCGACGACGTCCGGCCCTACGAGCTGATGAAGCTGCGGCTGCTCAACGCCAGCCACCAGAGCCTGTGCTACTTCGCGTATCTCAGCGGCTACCGGCTCGTGCACGACGCCGCGGGCGACCCGTTGTTCGCCGAATTCCTGATGCGCTACATGGACGAGGAGGCGACGCCGACGCTGCTGCCGGTGCCAGGGATCGACCTGCCCGAGTACAAGCAGACACTGATCGAGCGGTTCGCCAACCCAGGGGTGCGAGACACCATCGTCCGGCTCTGCTTCGGCTCGTCGGACCGCATCCCCAAGTGGTTGCTTCCTGTAATCCGCGCGAACCTGACCTCCGACGGCCCGGTTCGGTTGTCGGCGGCGACGGTGGCCAGCTGGGCGCGCTACGCGGAGGGTGTCGACGAGCAGGGCGAGCCGATCGACGTCCAGGACCAGTTGGCGGACACGCTGATTCCGATCGCCCGCTCACAACGCGACAACCCGACGGCGTTCATCGAAAACACCGAAGTGTTCGGCGATCTCGCCACCTCCGGCCGGTTCGTGCAAGCCTATACATGGGCACTGGACTCGCTGCATCGCGACGGCGCGAGGGCGACTCTGGAGACCCTGATGCGAAAGGAGTCGACGTGACTTCCAGCGAGGAGAAACGCGCGCTCGTGATCGGGGAAGCCCTGATCGACATCGTCGAGCGCGACGGGAAGGTCCTCGGCGAGCACGTCGGCGGTAGCCCGCTCAACGTCGCAGTCGGCCTCGCGCGGCTCGGCCGTGGCGTCGACTTCCTCACCCACATCGGTGACGACGAACGCGGCAGGCGCATCACCGAATACGTCAGGCGCTCTGGCGCAAAACTGGTTTCGGGAAGCGTCACGGCGGATCGCACCCCCACCGCACTCGCGACGCTGGACGAGAGCGGAAAGGCGCAGTACGCCTTCGATATCGACTGGCAGCTGGCAGGTACGGCGGAGGTGGCGCCCCCTCTGGTCGCGCACACCGGATCCATCGCGACGGTGCTCGAGCCCGGCTGCCGTGCGGCAGCGGCACTGCTCGACGCCTACCATCTTTCGGCGACAATCAGTTTCGACCCGAATGTGAGACCGGCGCTCATCGAGGACGACGAGCAGGCGCGCAGCCGCATCGACCGGCTCGTCGAGAAGTGCGATGTGGTCAAGGCCAGCGATGAGGACATGGGTTGGATCGACCCGAACCGCACGCCCGAACAGGTGGCGCGGACGTGGCAGGGGCTTGGTCCCGCGATCGTCGCCGTGACGATGGGCGAGCAGGGCGCGCTCGCGGTGTGCGAGGCCGGGGTGGCCCGGGTGCAGGCACGGCAGGTGGATGTGGTGGACACGGTCGGTGCGGGCGACGCGTTCATGACCGGGCTGATCGATGCGTTGTGGTCGCTGGGCCTGCTCGGCGCCGAGCGACGTTCGGACCTGCGCCGTATCGGTGTCGACACGCTCACCGGCGTCCTCCAGACGGCCGCGCTCTCGTCCGCACTGACCGTCGCGCGGGCGGGCGCTGACCTGCCGGATCGGGCAACAAGGGACGCCGCCGCCGCGGGCAACGACAAGCTGCAAGCGCAACGCGACTAACTGATTAGGGAATACTGGACGCATGCGTTCCATCTGGAAGGGCTCGATCTCCTTCGGACTGGTGAACGTTCCCGTCAAGGTCTACAGCGCGACCGAAGACCACGACCTGAAGTTTCACCAGGTGCACGCGAAGGACAACGGACGCATCCGCTACAAGCGGGTGTGCGAGGTGTGCGGCGAAGTCGTCGAATACCGTGACATCGCCAGGGCCTTCGAGTCCGACGACGGGCACATGGTGGTGATCACCGACGAGGACATCTCCACCCTGCCCGAGGAACGCAGCCGTGAGATCGAGGTCGTCGAGTTCGTCCCGGCTAGTGAGATCGACCCGTTGATGTACGACCGCAGTTACTACCTGGAGCCCGACGGAAAGTCGTCGAAATCCTATGTCCTGCTGGCCAAGACGCTGGCCGAGACCGACCGGGTAGCGATTGTGCATTTCGCGTTGCGCAACAAGACCCGGCTTGCGGCCCTGCGCGTCAAGGACTTCAGCAAGCGCGACGTGATGGTCATCCACACGCTGCTCTGGCCCGACGAGATCCGCGATCCCGACTTCCCGGTGCTGGACAAGGAAGTCGAGATCAAGCCCGCCGAGCTGAAGATGGCCGGCCAGGTGGTCGAGTCGATGACCGACGACTTCCATCCCGAACGGTTCGAGGACACCTACCAGGAACAGCTCAAGGAGCTGGTGGAGGCGAAACTCGAAGGCGGTGAAGCTTTTACCGCCGAAGAGGCCGAGCCCAAGGAACTCGACGAGACTGAGGATGTCTCGGATCTGCTGGCCAAACTCGAGGCCAGCGTGAAGGCGCGCCGTGGCGGCAGCACATCGGGCGACGGCCAAGCCAAAAAGGCGCCCGCGAAGAAGGCCGGAGCAGCGAAGTCGGCGACAACCAGCTCGGCCGAGAAGGCGACGGCCAAAAAGGCCGGAGCCGCGAGGTCGGCGACATCGAGCTCAGCCAAGAAAGCGCCCGCCAAGAAGACGGCCAAGAAAGCTGCGGCCAAGAAGTAACCGTCAGCCGGGTCAGCAGAATCGGCTGGGATAACTAGAACGTGTTTCAGAAATGCGGCATGTCATCTATGCACCCTTGTTACGGTGTCGCCCGGCGAGGG
>CAVQRJ010000015.1:0-71317 GCA_963715215.1 uncultured Actinomycetota bacterium | reverse complement strand
TGTCGGTTTTCCGCCAGAGTTGTCGGTGACGACGTGTAATTGTCGATACATGCACGAGGATTTCGACCGCTGCTACCGGGCCGTCCAGTCCAAAGATGCCAGGTTCGACGGCTGGTTCGTCACCGCCGTGTTGACCACCAAGATCTACTGCAGGCCAAGCTGCCCCGTCCGGCCACCGTTCGCCAGGAACATGCGCTTCTACCCCACCGCGGCAGCCGCCCAGCGTGCCGGCTTTCGGGCCTGCAAGCGGTGTCGTCCCGATGCCTCACCGGGTTCCCCGGAATGGAATGTGCGCGGGGACGTGGTCGCACGTGCGATGCGGCTGATCGCCGACGGCACAGTCGACCGCGAGGGGGTGACGGGCCTCGCCGCCCGCGTCGGCTACACCACGCGACAACTCGAGCGGATGCTGCAGACGGAGGTCGGCGCGAACCCGCTGGCGCTCGCACGTGCGCAGCGGGCACAGACAGCGCGCGTCCTCATCGAGACCACAGACCTGCCCTTCGGCGACGTGACCTTCGCGGCGGGGTTCTCGTCCGTTCGGCAGTTCAACGACACGATCCGGACAGTCTGCGACCTCACCCCCACCGCACTGCGCCGACGAGCACAGGCGAAGTTCGGCCGTGGCGAAACCGTCGCTGCAGGAACTCTGTCGCTGCGGCTACCGGTCCGCACCCCGTTCGCATATGAAGGTTTGTTCGGCCACCTCGCCGCGTGCGCGGTGAGCGGCGTGGAGGAGGTGCGCGACGGTGCATACCGGCGGACTCTGCGATTGCCGGCGGGCAACGGAATCGTCAGTCTCACACCGGAACCCGACCACGTGCGGTGCACATTGGTGCTCGACGACTTCCGCGACCTCGCTACCGCGATCGCCCGCTGCCGGCGCCTGCTGGACCTCGACGCCGACCCCGAGGCAGTCGTCGACGTGCTCAGCGCCGAGCCGGAACTGTCTGCATTGGTGGCTAAAGCGCCTGGACAACGCATCCCGCGCACCGTCGATGAACCCGAGCTAGCGCTACGCGTCGTGTTGGGCCAACAGGTGTCCGTCAAGGCCGCCCGCACCCATGCCGCCCGCATCGTCGCCGCGTACGGGCAACCGATTACCGACGCCTCCGGCGGGTTGACCCATGTCTTCCCGGCGATCGATCACCTCGCCGAAATCGACCCGGTTCATTTGGCGTTCCCCAAGTCACGGCAGCGATCGCTGATCTCGCTCATCGAGGCGCTGGCCAAGGGAAACGTGCACCTGGACGCCGGCTGCGATTGGAACCACGCCCGCCAGCAGCTTCTGGCATTGCCAGGGATCGGACCGTGGACGGCCGAAGTGATCGCCATGCGCGGCCTTGGCGACCCTGATGCTTTTCCCGCCACCGATCTCGGCGTCCTGGTGGCCGCCAAACAGGTCGGTCTGCCCGAGGATGCCCGTGCGCTCACGGAGCACAGTGCTCGCTGGCGGCCGTGGAGATCCTATGCCGTCCAACACCTCTGGACCGCACTCGACCATGCGGTGAATCACTGGCCGCCGACGAGCGCTTGCGCGAGAAGCAGATGACCCCCGAAGGAGAAGTGATGACAGCCATCCAGTTCCGATCCGTCGACAGCCCCGTCGGGCTTCTCACCCTCGCTGGCCGCAACGGGCGCCTGATGCATCTACGCATGGTCGACCAGACGTATGAGCCGTGCCATAACGGCTGGGAACCCGACGACACGGCGTTTCCCGAGGCCGTCGACCAGCTCGAATCCTATTTCGCCGGCGAGCTTTTCGATTTCGACCTCGATCTCGACCTAGTCGGCACGAAGTTTCAACGCAGCGTCTGGGCGGCACTGCTGACAATCCCCTACGGCGAGACTCGGTCATATGGAGAGATCGCGGTCCAGATCGGTGCGCCCGGCGCATCCCGGGCCGTCGGACTTGCCAACGGCCACAATCCAATCGGCATCATCGTGCCCTGCCATCGGGTGATCGGCGCCAACGGCAGCCTCACCGGATACGGCGGCGGACTGGACCGCAAACGCGCGTTGCTTGCTCTGGAGAAAAGCAGAAATCCAGTAACACCAACGCTTTTCGACTGAGCAAAAGGAATCACCCCCCACGCAAATCGTGGGGGGTGATCCTAATGTGTGTTCGGCGGTGTCCTACTTTTCCACCCGGGTTGGGTAGTATCATCGGCGCTGGCAGGCTTAGCTTCCGGGTTCGGGATGGGTCCGGGCGTTTCCCTGTCGCTATTTCCGCCGTAACTTTGTTGTGTTGTGTTACACCAAAATGTTGTTGTGTTATTGGTGGTGGGGTGCAGTCTTTTTGTTTGTCTGCTTGTGGGTGTGGTTGCGGGTTTTGGTTGTGGGTAAGTTTTCGGCCGGTTAGTGCCAGTTCCCTGGGCTCATTGCTGAGTGTGTAGGTCTGGTCTATTGATCCCGTGGTCTGCGGGGGGCCTTATCCTTCTTAAAAGGTGAGAAGCCTGGTCTTGGAGGGGGTTTCCCGCTTAGATGCTTTCAGCGGTTATCCTGTCCGAACGTGGCGATCCAGCGGTGCCCCTGGTGGGACAACTGGTAGACCAGAGGTTCGTCCGTCCCGGTCCTCTCGTACTAGGGACAGGTTTCCTCAAGCTTCTGACGCGCGCGGCGGATAGAGACCGAACTGTCTCACGACGTTCTAAACCCAGCTCGCGTGCCGCTTTAATGGGCGAACAGCCCAACCCTTGGGACCTGCTCCAGCCCCAGGATGCGACGAGCCGACATCGAGGTGCCAAACCATCCCGTCGATATGGACTCTTGGGGAAGATCAGCCTGTTATCCCCGGGGTACCTTTTATCCGTTGAGCGACACCCCTTCCACTCGGGGGTGCCGGATCACTAGTCCCGACTTTCGTCCCTGCTTGACGTGTTTGTCTCGCAGTCAAGCTCCCTTGTGCACTTACACTCAACACCTGATTGCCGTCCAGGTTGAGGGAACCTTTGGGCGCCTCCGTTACTTTTTGGGAGGCAACCGCCCCAGTTAAACTACCCACCAGGCACTGTTCCTGAACCGGGTAGACGGTTCGAGGTTAGAGGCCCAATACGGTCAGAGTGGTATTTCAACAATGACTCCACGATCACTGGCGTGATCGCTTCGCAGTCTCCCACCTATCCTACACAAACCGTATCGAGCACCAATACCAAGTTGTAGTGAAGGTCCCGGGGTCTTTTCGTCCTGCCGCGCGTAACGAGCATCTTTACTCGTAGTGCAATTTCGCCGAGTCTATGGTTGAGACAGCTGAGAAGTCGTTACGCCATTCGTGCAGGTCGGAACTTACCCGACAAGGAATTTCGCTACCTTAGGATGGTTATAGTTACCACCGCCGTTTACTGGGGCTTAAATTCTCCGCTTCACCCTTGCGGGTTGACGGGTCCTCTTAACCTTCCAGCACCGGGCAGGCGTCAGTCCGTATACCTCGTCTTGCGACTTCGCACGGACCTGTGTTTTTAGTAAACAGTCGCTTCTCACTGGTTTGTGCCACCCACCACCGCTGCCGGCCGCGAAGGCCGTGACGGTGGGGGGTCCCCCTTCTCCCGAAGTTACGGGGGCATTTTGCCGAGTTCCTTAACCATAGTTCACTCGTACGCCTGGGTATTCTCTACCTGACCACCTGTGTCGGTTTGGGGTACGGGCCGTGTGTGTACTCGCTAGAGGCTTTTCTTGGCAGCATAGGATCACCGAATTCGCCTCACTCGGCTATGCATCACCTCTCACACCTATGACATCCGGATTTGCCTAGATGTCGTGCTACAGGTTTGCCCCAGTATTACCACTGACTGGTACGGCTACCTTCCTGCGTCACCCCATCGCTTGACTACTACCCATCCGGGTCCCACGCAGCCGGTGGTCCTCGCCCCCCCGAAAGGGATTGATGGACCACCCTTTGGGTGGTTAGCAGAACGGATTCGTCAGGGACGCCCACACACGGGTACGGGAATATCAACCCGTTGTCCATCGACTACGCCTGTCGGCCTCGCCTTAGGTCCCGACTCACCCTGGGCGGACTGGCCTGGCCCAGGAACCCTTGGTCTTTCGGCGGGCAAGGTTCTCACTTGCCTTATCGCTACTCATGCCTGCATTCTCACTCCCACACCCTCCACCACCAGCTCACGCTGTGGCTTCACCGGATGCAGGACGCTCCCCTACCCAGCCTTGCGGCTGCCGCGGCTTCGGCGGTGTGCTTGAGCCCCGCTACATTATCGGCGCACAATCACTTGACCAGTGAGCTATTACGCACTCTTTCAAGGGTGGCTGCTTCTAAGCCAACCTCCTGGTTGTCTTTGCGACTGCACATCCTTTTCCACTTAGCACACGCTTAGGGGCCTTAGCCGGCGATCTGGGCTGTTTCCCTCTCGACGCACGGAGCTTATCCCCCGCCGTCTCACTGCCACGCTGTTGACTTGCTGGCATTCGGAGTTTGGCTGACGTCAGTAACCTAGTAGGGCCCCTCGGCCATCCAGTAGCTCTACCTCCAACAAGAAACACGCAACGCTGCACCTAAATGCATTTCGGGGAGAACCAGCTATCACGGAGTTTGATTGGCCTTTCACCCCTACCCACAGCTCATCCCCTCAGTCTTCAACCTAAGTGGGTTCGGGCCTCCACGACGTCTTACCGTCGCTTCACCCTGGCCATGGGTAGATCACTCCGCTTCGGGTCCAGAACACACCACTACACCCCCGCAACGGGGGATACGCCCTATTCAGACTCGCTTTCGCTGCGGCTACCCCTCCCGGGTTAACCTCGCGACATGTCCCTGACTCGCAGGCTCATTCTTCAAAAGGCACGCCATCACCCCACCCCGAAGGGAAGGCTTTGACGGATTGTAGGCACACGGTTTCAGGTACTCTTTCACTCCCCTCCCGGGGTACTTTTCACCATTCCCTCACGGTACTAATCCGCTATCGGTCACTGAGAAGTATTCAGGCTTACCGGGTGGTCCCGGCAGATTCACAGCAGATTCCACGGGCCCGCTGCTACTCGGGGACAGTCCCACGAAAGCCGTGATGTTTTCGGTTACGGGGCTCTCACCCACTACGGCAGACCATCCCAGGCCACTTCACCTAACACCACGGTTTATCACTTTCGCTCCCATCGGCGGATGAGAGAAGAAACGCCCCACAACACCGCACACACAACCCCCGCCGGGTATCACATGCATCCGGTTTAGCCATCCTCCGCTTTCGCTCGCCACTACTCACGGAATCACTCAATTGTTTTCTCTTCCTACGGGTACTGAGATGTTTCACTTCCCCGCGTTACCCCCAACTGGCTATATATTCACCAGCAGGTGACACGACATCACTCGCGCCGGGTTTCCCCATTCGGACATCCTCGGATCCACGCTCGGTTGACAGCTCCCCGAGGCATAACGCAGCCTCCCACGTCCTTCATCGGCTCTCAATGCCAAGGCATCCACCATGCGCCCTTACACACTTACAACACAAAAAACCAAAAAATGAGTTTCGAGATTCCTCCATACAAATTTCTCTATACAAAGAAACTCTGAAATTGCACATCAACACACAAGCCCAAAGCCTGCGTGTTCGATGCTCGCAACCACTATCCACAAATCAAACACCACACCCCACCACCAACGATGAAGCGACAACCACCCACTCCCCACGGGGAGCCGACCCAAACCACAGGTCACAACACCTCCGGTTTCCCACACTCGGGACGAAGAGGCGACGGGCTTGTTGTCTCAAAGCCCAATAGTGTGTCTGGCGATCCATCGCCGGCCTCCGATCACTCGAAACCCGTACCGGCTCAACGTTTGTCATTTGCACCAGAACCACACCCACTACAGGTGTGGCCCATCGTCACGATTCGCCCAGATCACCGAACCCCCACAGGAATGTGGGCGGGCCTGAGTCTCGTGGTGCTCCTTAGAAAGGAGGTGATCCAGCCGCACCTTCCGGTACGGCTACCTTGTTACGACTTCGTCCCAATCGCCGATCCCACCTTCGACGGCTCCCTCCCACGAGGGGTTAGGCCACCGGCTTCGGGTGTTACCGACTTTCATGACGTGACGGGCGGTGTGTACAAGGCCCGGGAACGTATTCACCGCAGCGTTGCTGATCTGCGATTACTAGCGACTCCGACTTCACGGGGTCGAGTTGCAGACCCCGATCCGAACTGAGACCGGCTTTACCAAGGATTCGCTCCACCTCACGGCATCGCAGCCCTTTGTACCGGCCATTGTAGCATGTGTGAAGCCCTGGACATAAGGGGCATGATGACTTGACGTCATCCCCACCTTCCTCCGAGTTGACCCCGGCAGTCTCTCACGAGTCCCCACCATTACGTGCTGGCAACATGAGACAAGGGTTGCGCTCGTTGCGGGACTTAACCCAACATCTCACGACACGAGCTGACGACAGCCATGCACCACCTGCACACAGGCCACAAGGGAAACCACATCTCTGTGATCGTCCTGTGCATGTCAAACCCAGGTAAGGTTCTTCGCGTTGCATCGAATTAATCCACATGCTCCGCCGCTTGTGCGGGCCCCCGTCAATTTCTTTGAGTTTTAGCCTTGCGGCCGTACTCCCCAGGCGGGGTACTTAATGCGTTAGCTACGGCACGGATCCCAAGGAAGGAAACCCACACCTAGTACCCACCGTTTACGGCGTGGACTACCAGGGTATCTAATCCTGTTCGCTCCCCACGCTTTCGCTCCTCAGCGTCAGTTACTGCCCAGAGACCCGCCTTCGCCACCGGTGTTCCTCCTGATATCTGCGCATTCCACCGCTACACCAGGAATTCCAGTCTCCCCTGCAGTACTCCAGTCTGCCCGTATCGCCCGCACGCCCACAATTGAGTTGTGAGTTTTCACGGACAACGCGACAAACCACCTACGAGCTCTTTACGCCCAGTAATTCCGGACAACGCTCGCACCCTACGTATTACCGCGGCTGCTGGCACGTAGTTGGCCGGTGCTTCTTCTGTACATACCGTCACTCACGCTTCGTCTGTACTGAAAGAGGTTTACAACCCGAAGGCCGTCATCCCTCACGCGGCGTCGCTGCATCAGGCTTGCGCCCATTGTGCAATATTCCCCACTGCTGCCTCCCGTAGGAGTCTGGGCCGTATCTCAGTCCCAGTGTGGCCGGACACCCTCTCAGGCCGGCTACCCGTCGTCGCCTTGGTAGGCCATCACCCCACCAACAAGCTGATAGGCCGCGGGCCCATCCCACACCGCAAAAGCTTTCCCCCACCAGGCCATGCGACCAGCAAGGAATATTCGGTATTAGACCCAGTTTCCCAGGCTTATCCCAAAGTGCAGGGCAGATCACCCACGTGTTACTCACCCGTTCGCCACTCGTGTACCCCCGAAAGGGCCTTACCGTTCGACTTGCATGTGTTAAGCACGCCGCCAGCGTTCGTCCTGAGCCAGAATCAAACTCTCCAAACAAAAACCAAACGTCCAGAAAAATGATCCAAACAACCAGTCAAAACTGGCAAAAAACCACCACACCCCCCAAACGGGAAAAGAAGGGCGCAGCAAAAACAAAAAACAACAAACAAAAACCACCAAACACACTATTGAGTTCTCAAACAACACACCCGTAAAACAGGCAACCCTGCCACTGTACTCCACATGGTCAGAGACGTCAAACCCCGGCCGCCAGTGGAACTGGGGCCGTGGGTTACTAACAACAGACTACGCCTTCTCGGACGGGAGTCCTAAGCAGGGGTCGGTAATCGGACTTGATCCTTATACGACGCGTTCGATCTCGGCGCCCAGGCTGACGAGGTTTTCGACGAACAGCGGATAGCCGCGGTCGATGTGGAAGACGTCGTGGACCTCTGTATCACCGTCTGCGACCAGGCCGGCCAGTACCAGCCCCGCGCCCGCTCGGATGTCCGAGGACCACACCGGGGCGCTGGACAGCTGTGGAAGCCCCCTGACCACCGCGTGATGACCGTCGGTCCTGGCGTCTGCGCCAAGCCGGATCATCTCCTCGACGAACCGGAACCGCGCCTCGAAGACGTTTTCGGTGATCATCGACGTGCCATCGGCGATTGACGCAAGCGCGATGGCCATCGGCTGCAGGTCGGTCGGGAAGCCGGGGAACGGCAGGGTGGCGACGTTGATCGCCTTGGGCCGCTCATACTGGACGACCCGGAAGCCGTCATCGGTCTGGGTGACGGTGGCCCCTGCGTCGTGCAGTTTGTGCAGTACCAGTTGGAGATGTTGCGGGTCGACGCCGGTGACCGAGATGTCGCCCCGGGTCATCGCAGCGGCAATACCCCAAGTCGCGGCGACGATACGGTCGCCGATCACCCGGTGCTCCGTCGGATGCAGCTGATCGACACCGGTGATCGTCATCGTCGACGAACCGGCACCCTCGATCTGAGCACCCATCTGGTTCAGCATCGTGCACAGGTCGACCACGTCGGGTTCGCGCGCGGCGTTGTGGATGGTGGTGACGCCCTCGGCCACTACAGCCGCCATCAAGATGTTCTCCGTCGCACCGACGGACGGAAACTCGAGCTGAATTTCGGCACCGCGCAAATGATCTGCTTCGGCGACCACACAGCCGTGCTCGATGTTGCATCGGGCACCGAGTTGTCGCAGACCGGCCTGATGCATGTCCAGGGGCCGAGAGCCGATGGCGTCGCCGCCCGGCAGCGCAACCTTGGCCCGTTTGCAGCGGCCGACAAGTGGTCCCAACACACAAACAGAGGCTCGGAACTGCCGAACAGCGGCGAAATCGGCGTCGTACTTGAGTTCGTCGGGTGAGCTGATGCGGACCGTACCGGCACCGAGCTCCACGTTGGCGCCGAGCCCCCGAAGGACGTCCGCCATCAGCGGTACGTCGAGAATGTCGGGGCAATTGGTGATCGTGCTGGTGCCCTCGGCCAATAGCGCGGCCGCCATCAGTTTCAGCACGCTGTTCTTGGCTCCCCCGACGGCAACTTCGCCTGATAACCGACTTCCACCGGTCACCACGAAACGCTCGCTCACGCGGGTAAGTTTAAACAGCGGTGCGGGCCGTGTCCGCATCCGCGGGAGAGCTGCCCGGTACCGTTTTGAGCATGGCTGTACACCTGACGCGCATCTACACCAGGACCGGTGACGACGGCACCACTGGATTGAGCGACTTCAGCAGGGTTTCCAAGAACGATGCGCGGCTCGCGGCATACGCCGACTGTGACGAAACCAACGCCGCCATCGGCGTGGCGGTCTCATTGGGTCAGCCCGACGAACAAATGCTCAAGGTACTGCGGCAGATTCAGAATGATCTTTTCGACGCGGGCGCCGACCTGTCCACGCCGGTGGTCGAGAACCCCGAGCACCCGCCATTGCGGATCACCCAGAGCTACATCGACAGACTGGAGGCGTGGTGTGACGAATTCAACGAGCCACTTCCCGCGCTGAATTCTTTTGTCCTGCCCGGCGGTACGACCCTGTCGGCGTTGCTACATGTGGCCCGCACCGTCGCGCGGCGCGCAGAGCGGTCGGCCTGGCTGGCGATCGAGGCTCATCCCGACAGCGTCAGCGTGTTGCCGGCGAAATACCTGAACCGGCTTTCGGACCTGCTCTTCATTCTCGGCAGAGTGGCCAATCCTGGCGGCGACGTTTTGTGGCAACCGGGCGGATGAGCGCTTGCGCGAAGACCCAAAACGCGGATGAGCGCTTGCGCGAAGACCCAATAACGCCGATGAGCGCTTGCGCGAAGACCCAATAACGCGGATGAGCGCTTGCGCGAAGACCCAATAACGGTCCTACTTCCGCTTCATGCCGTTCTGCGGCGCGCTCGTGGCGACGGCCGCGACTCCAGCCAGGATTGGAACGCGGTCAGTGCACCTCGGTCCAGCGCCACCTCGTAGCCACGCTTGCGCTCCGGGCTGCTGTCACGCAGTTCGAGGATGACGATCTCGCCGGTCATGATGTCGAATTCGTCGCCACGAGGCGACCGCCGCGACACGATCTCGAGGCCTCGACGGCTGAGCCTGCGATCGGGCCACCACCGAAAGCTGGACAGTCGGTAAAAGCCGGCTTCGCCACCGCGGTAGCGCATTACCCCGTGTCGCCACCCCTGGCCGGCGACAGCCGGATAGTCACGCAGGATCGCCGCGGTACCCCCGACCTGGCGCAGTTTCCACAGCCGATAGCTCAGGGCGATCACGACAAGAAGGAGCACGCCCACCAGCGCGACCATGATCAGCATGGACGCGCTCATCAGTTGCCCTAGTCGATCTGGCCCAGGGCGCGCAGCCTTGCGCGGCCTCTGGCGGCGGTCGCTTCGTCGTCTGACTCGGAGTCACGCTTCGCGGCGTCGGCATCGATTTCCGACTCCAATTCGGCGGATTCGGCGAGCACGATGACGCCTTCCTCTGTTACCGACATGAAACCGCCGTCGACGGCGATCCGGAGATCGTCCTCGCCTTCGCGCTCGACCCGCACCATGGCGTCGTCGACGAGCTGCGCCACCAACGGAATGTGGTGGGGCAGGATGCCGATCTCTCCCGACGTAGTACGCGTGAACAGAAACGTGGCCTTTCCAGACCAGATTTCGCGTTCGACCGCGACGATCTCGACGTCCAGTTCAGCCATGTCTATTCGCTCTTGTCTTCGCCATCGTCCTCGGCGTCGTCATCCTTCTTGTCGTCATCGGAGTCATCCGACTGAGCCGGGGCGCCGTCGCTGGCGCTGTCGTCCATCTTGGCGCCGAGGCTCTCCGCCTTCTTCTGCAGATCCTCCAGGCCACCGATCAGGAAGAAGGCCTGCTCCGGAAGATGGTCGAAATCACCCTTCGCAGAGCTTGTCGAACGCCTCGATGGTCTCCTTGAGCGGCACCGTCGAGCCGGGCTGGCCGGTGAACTGCTCGGCGGCCATCATGTTCTGGGACAGGAAGCGCTCGATGCGGCGGGCCCGTTGCACCAGCTGCTTGTCCTCCTCAGCCAACTCGTCGATACCCAGAATCGCGATGATGTCCTGAAGGTCCTTGTAGCGCTGCAGGATTCGGATGACTTCCTGTGCGACGCGGTAGTGCTCGTCGCCGACCACGCTCGGGTCGAGAATCGTCGAGGACGACGCCAGTGGATCCACCGCGGGGAAGATGCCCTTGGAGAACACCGCACGGCTGAGCTCGGTGGTGGCGTCCAGGTGAGCGAAGGTGGTGGCGGGCGCCGGGTCGGTGTAGTCGTCGGCGGGCACGTACACGGCCTGCATCGAGGTGATGGAGTGGCCGCGGGTCGACGTGATGCGCTCCTGCAGCTCGCCCATCTCGTCAGCCAGCGTGGGCTGGTAACCCACCGCAGAAGGCATGCGACCCAGCAGGGTGGACACCTCGGAGCCAGCCTGGGTGAACCGGAAGATGTTGTCGATGAACAGCAGTACGTCCTGCTCCTGCTCGTCGCGGAAGTACTCCGCCATGGTCAGCGCCGAAAGCCCCACGCGCATACGGGTGCCGGGCGGCTCGTCCATCTGACCGAACACCAGCGCCGTGTCCTTGAGCACGTCGGCGTCCGCAAGTTCGACCCAGAGATCGTTGCCCTCGCGGGTACGCTCCCCCACACCGGCGAACACCGACGTACCGCCGAAGTTACGGGCGATGCGGTTGATCATCTCCTGGATCAGCACAGTCTTGCCCACGCCGGCGCCGCCGAACAGGGCGATCTTGCCACCACGGACGTACGGGGTGAGCAAGTCGACCACCTTGAGGCCGGTCTCCAACATCTCCGTGCGGGGTTCCAGCTGGTCGAAAGGCGGCGGCTTGCGGTGGATCGACCACTTCTCGAAGTCCTTGCCGTAACCGGGCTCATCGAGGCAATCGCCGAGCGCGTTGAACACGTGACCCTTGACGCCGTCGCCGACAGGTACCGAGATGGCGGCTCCGGTGTCGGTCACTTCGACGCCGCGCACCAAGCCGTCGGTGGGCTGCAGGGAGATACAGCGCACGAGGTTGTCACCGAGGTGCTGGGCGACCTCCAGCGTGAGAGTCTTCGCGAGATCCTTGTAGTCGATCTCGGCGTGCAGCGCGTTGAACAACTCGGGCACCGAGCCGCGCGGAAACTCGACGTCGACGACGGGGCCGGTGATGCGTACAACGCGGCCCGCGGTGTCGGTGCCGGTCTTCTTTTCAGCAGTAGCAGTCATGTGTCTTCTTCGCTTCCTACGGGCTACTTCTTGGCGGCGTCCGCGAGCGCGTTCGCGCCACCGACGATTTCGCTGATTTCCTGGGTGATCTGGGCTTGCCGTTCGCGGTTGGCCATCAGGGTCAAATCCTTGATGAGGTCGTCGGCATTGTCCGTAGCCGACTTCATAGCGCGCCGGCGCGATGCCGACTCCGATGCCGCCGCCTCTAGCATGGCCGCGAAGATCCGGGTGGCGACATAGCGCGGCAGAAGCGCGCCGAACAGGGTTTCCGCATCCGGCTCGAACGAGAACAGCGTATGTGGACCGGTGTCCTCATCGCTGTACTCCACCACCATCGGAGCGATCCGGCGGGCGATCGCCGACTGCGACAACATCGACTTGAACTCGGTGAACACGATGTGCAATTCGTCGACACCGAGGATGTTGTCAGCGCCGGGGTCGTCGCCTTCGTCATCGATGCCGGCTGTGAAGGCGTCGACCAATGTCGAGGCGATCTCCTGCGCGTTCTCATAGGTGGGACGCTCAGAGAAGCCGGTCCACGAGTCGCTGACATCCCAGTTGCGGAAGCTGTAGTAACCGAGCGCTTTTCGCCCCACGGCGTACAGGACGGGCTCCTTGCCCTCTTCACGCAGCAGGGAGAACAGCTCCTCGGCCCGCCGGAATATGTTGGCGTTGTATGCGCCACACAGTCCACGGTCCGACGTCACCACGAGCACAGCCGCACGCCGGGGATTCTCTCGTGCGACCAGCAGCGGATGGTCCAGTGCGCTGGCGCTCGCGAGCTCGGTGAGCATGTTGGTGATCTCGCGGTCGTATGGCCGAGCCGCCTCGACTCGGGCCTGTGCCTTGGCGATCCGCGACGTCGCAATCATCTCCTGGGCCTTGGTGATCTTCTTGATCGCCCCGGCGGAGCGGATGCGGCCGCGTAGTTCGCGAAGTGTGGCTGCCACGGTTCTTCCAGTCCTACTTCTTCTTCGGCTTCGGCTTTTTGACCTTCACCGATTCCTTTTCGACGTCTTCTTCGTCCATCGCGTCGACGTGCTCGTCGCGAACGACCGAGCTGCCGTCCGTGGTGTCGAAGCCCTTCTTGAAATCGTTCACGACTTTCACGAGCTTTTCTTCGAGCTCCTCGGAGAGCTTCTTGCTCTCCCGAATCTCTTTGAGGATCCCCTCGTGCGAGCCCTTCACGTGCTCGAGAAACTCCCGCTCGAACTTCTGAACATCCTCAACGGGCACCGTATCGAGGTGACCCCTGGTTCCCAGGAAGATCGCGACGACCTGCTCCTCGACCGGCATCGGGCTGTTCTGCGGCTGCTTGAGCAACTCGACCAGCCGAGCGCCGCGATCCAGCTGCTTCTTCGATGTTTCGTCCAGGTCTGACGCGAACGCGGCGAACGACTCGAGCTCGCGGTACTGCGAGAGATCCAGTCGCAGCGACCCGGCGACCTCTTTCATGGCCTTGATCTGAGCGGCACCGCCGACGCGCGACACCGAAACGCCGACGTTGATCGCCGGCCGCACACCCTGGTTGAACAGATCGGTCTCCAGGAAGCACTGACCGTCGGTGATCGAGATGACGTTGGTCGGGATGTAGGCCGAGATGTCGTTGGCCTTCGTCTCGATGATCGGCAAGCCGGTCAGCGAGCCAGCTCCGAGCTCGTCGGACAACTTGCCACATCGCTCCAGCAGCCGGGAATGCAGGTAGAACACGTCGCCCGGGTACGCCTCGCGGCCTGGCGGCCGGCGCAGCAGCAGCGAGATGGCGCGATAGGCCTCGGCCTGCTTGGTCAGGTCGTCGAACACGATCAGCACGTGCTTGCCCTCGTACATCCAGTGCTGGGCAATCGACGACCCGGTGTACGGCGCAAGCCATTTGAAGCCGGCGGAGTCGGACGCTGGCGAGGCGACGATGGTGGTGTACTCCATCGCGCCACCCTCATCGAGGGTCTGCCGAACGCTGGCGATTGTGGTGCCCTTCTGGCCGATCGCCACGTACACGCAGCGGACCTGCTGATCGGGATCGCCGGTCTCCCAGTTCTGGCGCTGGTTGAGGATCGTGTCCACACACACCGCGGTCTTGCCGGTCTTGCGGTCGCCGATGATCAGCTGGCGCTGCCCGCGGCCGATGGGGGTCTGCGAGTCGATCGCCTTGATGCCGGTCTGCAACGGCTCACTCACACCTTGGCGCTGCACCACCGAAGGGGCCTGCAGTTCCAGGGCCCGCCGTTCGGTGGTTTCCACGTCGCCGCGGCCGTCGATCGGCTGACCCAGCGGGTTGACCACGCGCCCAAGGAATGCGTCGCCGACCGGCACCGACAGCACCTCGCCGGTGCGCTTGACCTGCTGGCCCTCTTCGATCTTCTCGAAGTCACCGAGGATCACCGCGCCGATGTTGTGCTCGTCGAGGTTGAGTGCGACACCGAGCACACCGCCGGGGAACTCAAGTAGCTCCTGCGTCATCACCGAAGGAAGGCCCTCGACGTGCGCAATGCCGTCACCCGCGTCGATGACGGTGCCGATTTCCTCGCGCTCGGTGTCGGCCTCGAATCCGGCGACATATTCCTCGACGGCGCCCTGGATCTCGTCTGCCGAGATCGTCAACTCTGCCATGGGGTTCTCCTCTTCGCGCAAGCGCTCATCGGTGGCTTTTCGTCTTCCTACTTCGTTGTCGGTCGTGTTATTCGGGCAAGTTGTTCTCGGCCGATGCCAGCTTGGATGCCAGCGAGCCGTCGATCACCTCGTCGCCCACGGAGATCGCGAGACCACCGAGCAGCGCCGGATCGATGTGAAGCTGCAGTGAAACGGGATGGCCGTAGATACGGGTGAGCAGCTGCGTCAGCCGTTCGTTCTGTGCGTCGCTGAGCTCACTCGCGGCACTGACGTGAGCGACGACCTCACCACGCCGGGATACCGCCAGGTTCGCCAGCTCGCGGACGGCGTCATCAGCGCGCTCGCCGTGCAGCAGTTCGATCGTCTGGCGAAGCAGATCCGCGGCGTTCTTGCTCGCACGGCCGCGAAGCACGTTGGTGACCAATGCGACTCGGCCATCTACCGGAGCTGAATACTCGCTCAGCAGTGTGATCAGCCGCGGTTCAGTATCGAGGATGCGGCTGAACCGGAACAGCTGGTCCTCGACGTCCTCGATCTGGCCGTCGCTTTCGGCGCGCACCAGCAGGGCGATCCTCGCGACGTGTTGGATTCCGCGCGGCAGGTCCGAGGTGGACGACCAGCGCTGCGACGCAGCGGTCTTGAGTATGTCGAGCGCGGAGTCGGAAACCTTGCCGGACAGCAGTCGCTCGACGAGCTGAACCTTGCCGGCCGATCCGCTGGACGGGTCGGCCAGATGCCTGGCCAGAACCGGCTCGCGTCGCAGTAACTTGACCGTCGATGCCAGATCGTCGGACAGCTTGGTCAGTCCGTCGGCGTCGAGATCGGCAGCAGCTTGGTCGAACTGTTCGACCACCTTGCCCACCGAATCGCGACTGGCTGCGCGCAGCTTCGCCGTTACGGCATCGGCGAAGACCGTGCCCGACGGTGCCATTTCATCGAGCTCGTCGAGGAAGCGGTCAACCGTGGCACCTTGCTCTGCCGGATCGGCAACGAAGTTGCGCACCATATCGCCTGCGCGATGCACGGACTCGGCGCCGAGACTTTGTCGAAGCTCGCGAATGAGTTGTTGGCGCAATAGCTGAACCTGTTGCCCACCTTGGGTTTTGATGCGTTCCAGCTCAGAGTCGGCATGGGCTCGCAGCTGTTCGGCGATCTTCTCGGCGTCGTGGCGGGCCTCGTCGATCACCCTGGCCGCCTCGGCCTTGGCCTCTTCCAGCGCCTTGGCGTGCTCCTTGTCGGCGTCGGCGACCTTCTTCTCCGCGTCGGCGTGGTCGGCGAGCTGAGTTCGAACGGTCTCCTGCTGGTTCTTCATCATGGTGCGAACCGGCGGCACAACGTATTTCCAGACCAGGAACACGATGACCGCGAATCCGACGAGCTGTCCGATGAAGGTCGACATTGACCGCTTACCGTCCCTGTCCTGTAGTAGCCGGCACCGTACGGGTTGTCACTTCGACGCCGAGCACACGGCTCGCGAGCTGCGACGCCAACGTCTCGACCGAGGTCTGAAGATCCGCCGTCACGGCACGCGACTGCTCCGTCAGTTCCTCGGTGGCCTGTTGAAGCACCGACGACACTTCGGAATTGGCGCGCGCCTTCGCCTCGTCGACGATCTTGCGACCCTCGGCGCGCGCTTCCTCGCGAACGTTTGTCGCCTCACGGCGTGCCTGGGCCATCACCCTCAGGTAATCGGCGTCCGCGGCTGCCCGCAGTTTTGCGGCGTGCCGATTGTCCTCGGCCGTCTTCTGCACCCTGACTTCGCGCTCGTGCAAAACCTTGGAGATCGGCGGCACAACCCACTTGGCGATCACACCAAGCACGATCAAGAAGATGATCAAAACGAAGAAGAACGTGCCGTTGGGGATCAGAAAGTTGCTCTGACCGCCCCCTTCTTCCGCTGCGAGGATCGTCACGTCGAGGTCACCCATGACCGTGGATTGCCTACTTAACCGGGGTGGCGAACACGAACAGCGCCATGAACGCCAAGTTGATGAAGTAGGCCGCCTCGACCAGACCGACCGTGATGAAGAACGGAGTGAACAGTCGGCCCTGCGCCTCCGGCTGACGGGCGATGCCGGCGATCAACGCGTTACCCGCGATGCCGTCACCGATACCGGCGCCGATTGCGCCGCCGGCCATGATCAGTCCACCGCCAATGAGCGCACCGGCAGCGATTGTGGGATCCATTCCTTATCCTCCTTGATAACTGGTAGGTGTCCTACCAGGACGTGGGTCGAGCAGAGCGGCCGTGCTAGTCATGGTGCTCGTCGAGCTCCATTGACTGGCTGAAATACAAGATCGTCAACAACGCGAAGATGAACGCCTGGATGGCGCCGACAAACAAGTCGAAGCTCTTCCAGATTGCGTTGGGCGCCCACATGATCCACGGCGGGAACAGTGCGATCAACGCGACCAGGATGCCGCCGGCGAAGATGTTGCCGAAAAGTCGGAGCGACAACGAGATCGGCTTGGCGATCTCCTCGACGAGGTTGATCGGCGCCATCAGCGCGACATGGCCCTTGAGAAGCTTGACCGGGTGGCCGAGTGGGCCGCGCCGCCACACGCCCGCCGCGTGGTAGCAGATGAACACGAACAGGGCGAGCGCCAGCACGAAGTTGATGTCGGATGCCGGCGGCTTCAGCAGCTCGTGAATCGCCCCGTTGGAGTCGGTGTACTGCACCGGCAACACCGACAGCCAGTTGGACACCAAGATGAACACGAACAGCGTGACGGCCAGCGGGAGCACGAACGGCGCGATCTTCATGCCGATCGCCGCCTCGATCTGGTTGCGCAGCTGAACCGTGATGGCCTCCCAGAACAGCTGGACACCGTTCGGAACGCCGGTCGATGTCACCTTGGCGCGCAAAAAGAATGCGAGCGCAAGCACGATCACCGCGGCGATCGCCGTGGCCAGCACCGTGTCGAAGTTGACCGTGAGGCCGAACCAGTGCACCTCTTCGTGGTGGCCGACCTGAATGCCGGACTCGGCGGCCAGGATGGTGTCGGTCATTGCTCCGTGGCCCTTCCGTCGGCTTCGTCACCCATGACGCCTGTGCTCCTCGCGTCCGCATCACCTGCCCGCAATTTCTTCATGACGGGTAGCGCCGTGGAAAGCACAAGCAGTACCTGGAAAAGCGCCATACCAAACACCACGCCGAGACCCTGCGGCCGGAAGACGAACGCGATCGTCAGCCCGATCACGGTCATCACCAACAGTCGGGTGGCTGAGTTCAGCGCCATCTTGCGCTTCAGCGGATGGTCCTGCGCGGTGATCGACTCCACCGACCGCTGCACGAGGATCGCGTTGAGCAAACCCAACCCGAGGCCGATGCCGAAGAAAACACCGACCATCGGATGGCCCAACAACGCGGCCGCCAGCGTCACCAGGCCGGCGAACACAATGCACACAGCGAGCAGCCGCAACGGCCGGAAAGCGACGGACGGAAACACCAACGGCGCGTCTTGCGCTGGCGTCGTCACGGCGTCACCTCAATCCCGCGGTCACGAGGGCTAACCCAATGATTCTGTGCGTGGCGCACCGAGCGTATCGGAGTGCGCGGGACGCGCTGGAATCACCCAAGGGGTAGCTCCCTTTGTCGGTCGTTGTTCCGTGCCGATCGGCGATGAGCCGGACGGCGCGGGGGCCGGCAACCCGCGAGGTTTTTCGGGTTCTACCAGCACCGTACCACACAGTAAACGGTCAGAAATTGGGCCTACTACTTTTCGTCGTACAACTCGTCATAGGACTCATCACGGCGTCTCAGAAGCGGAATGAGCGTCACGACGATCGCCACCAGAATCGCCGCCAGCATCACCCCGCCGGTGTAGCGCGGGTCGAAGAAGATGGTGCTCGCCGCGCCCAACGCGACGATGCCCACCCAGAGGTAGATGAGCAGCACCACCCGCCGGTGTGAATGGCCGATCTGCAGAAGCCGGTGATGCAGGTGCATCTTGTCGGGGCTGAACGGACTGCGACCGGCGCGGGTTCGCCTGACGATGGCCAGCAACATGTCCAGCGCAGGCACGAACATGACGGCGATCACCAACAAGAACGGCGACAGCAGTGCGAAGACATCGCGTGCGCCGTAGGCGCTCTGCGAGACCGGCCCCGCCGCGGTGGTGGATGCCGCGCCGAGCATCAGCCCGATCAGCATCGAGCCGGAGTCGCCCATGAAGATGCGCGCGCGGTGGAAGTTGTGCGGAAGAAAACCCAGACACGCGCCCGCCAGCACCACCGAGATCACCGCGGGCGGATAGAACAGGACGTCGCCGCCGTGGTCGCGCAGCAGTCCGATGGAGAAGATGGTGATGGCCAGCGCGGTGATCAGACCCAATCCCGCGGCAAGGCCGTCGAGGCCGTCCACGAAGTTCATCGCGTTGACGATCGCGACCGTCAGGGCCAGCGTCAGCAGGATCGACGAGACCTGGTCGAGCACAATGGTGCCCACGCCGCCGAACGGGATATACAGCACGCTCCACGCCACCCCCATGGTGACGAGCACGCTGGCCGCGGTGATCTGGCCGGCGAATTTGGTGAGCGCATCCAGGCCCCACTTGTCGTCGATCAGTCCGATGGCCATGATCAAGCCGCCTGCAACGACGGTGGCGGGCAGACCCGACGAGTAGACGAAGCCGCGGGTGAGGGCGGGCAACTGGGAAGCCAGCAGGACGGCGGCCAGCACCCCGATGTACATCGCCAGGCCGCCCATCCGCGGTGTCGGCTGCAGATGCACGTCGCGTTCCCGTGGATGGGCGACGGCGCCCACCCGGGTGGCCAGCACGCGGACCCAACCCGTCGCGAAGTATGTGACGATCGCCGCGGTGAGGCCCACCAGAGCCAACTCGCGCAGCGGCACGCCGGCGCCGCGATCGGAGAGCGCAAGCAGCCCACTGGCCACCTGATGTACTTCGCTCACCACCGAATGAACCGTACTGGACGAACTGGACGAGATTTAGCGATCGGGGCTGCGCTAGCTTTCCGCGCTCAGGCTATCCACCTCGACGCCGAGCACTTTCGCGATCGCGTCGGCCGGCACCGGACCATTGCGAAGGATGCGCGGGTGGGCGCCGGTGAGGTCGACGATCGTGGAGGCGGCCTGTTGTTCGGAGGGTCCCGCGTCGAGGTACACCGCGACGAGATCGCCGAGCTGGTTGCGGGCGTCCTCGGCGGTGACCGCTGCGGGCTGGCCGGAGATGTTGGCGCTCGACACCGCCATTGGGCCGACTTCGCGCAGCACTTCGATCGCCACGGGGTGAAGCGGCATCCGCAGCATCACGGTGCCTGCGGCGTCGCCGAGATCCCAGTGCAGAGACGGCGCCTGCTGCACGACGAGGCTCAGCGCGCCGGGCCAGAACGCGCGGATCAGCTCGCGCGCCGAGTTGGGCACGGTGTAGGTCAGGCCCTCGATGGTGTGCCAGGAGCCGACGAGCACGGGGACGGGCATGTCGCGGCCGCGGCCCTTCGCCGACAGCAGCGAAGCCACCGCGACGTTGTCGAAGGCGTCGGCGCCGATCCCGTACACTGTGTCGGTGGGCAGTACGACGAGGCGTCCACCCTTGACAGCGCTGACGGCAGAAGCGATCCCGGTCGCCCGGCCTGCTGTGTCGGAGCAGTCGAACAGCTCAGTCATTTGGCTCGACTCCCGCTCGCTCCGGTCCTCACTCCCGGTCGCCTTCGCTCACGCTTCCACCCTCTCACGCATCGCCGTGACAAAGCGGGGTCGGCCGGCCAGATCGCGGTTGGCCGTCACGTTGACGAACCGACCCGTCGCGTTGAAAGCTTCGACGGTGGCGGCCGATGTCGTGTCGTCGTGCTCGACGCCGCACTCGGCGCCAGGCTTCAGCCAGCGGCCGGCCAGCCCGACGATCGCATTGATGACCGCCATCCCATCCGGGCCGCCGAACAGCGCGTGCGGCGGATCATGCTGTGCCACTTCAGGTTCCAATGTTGCATCGTCGGGAATGTAGGGCGGGTTGGCGACGATGAGGTCGACCTGGCCGTCCAGTTCCGGCAGCAACGTGGTGTCGGTAACGTCGGCCCGCACGAGCTCGACCGGTGAGCCGGCGACGTTTCGGTGCGCGTAGTCCAATGCGTCGTCGGAATCGTCGACGGCGATGATGCGCGCGTCAGGCCAGAACTTCGACATCGCCAGCGCGAGCGCGGCAGAGCCCGTGCACAAGTCCACGATCACCGGTTGCGGCGGAACGGGCTGCGCCGACGCCCATTCCAGCAGCCCTTCCGTTTCCGGACGTGGGATGAACACACCGGGCCCAACTTCGACTGTCACCGGGCCCAGCGGGGCGGAACCGACGATGTGCTGCAACGGAATTCGGCGCGCGCGAGCGGCGACCAGATCGGCGTAGCGGCGGCAGAAGTCGTCGTCGACCTCATCGAGCATCGACAACATGCTCCGGCTGGTCCGGGCAGCGAATGCGGCCAGCTCCTCGGCATCGGCTCGTGGAGAACCAACTCCGGCCTCGGCGAGCGCGGCGGCGGCTTGGTCGATCTCGCGTCGCAGCCGCGTGGTCGTCATGTCGCCGTCATGCCTGTTGCAGCCGCGACTGCTTGTCGGCGGCGGCCAGCGCGTCGAACAACGCGTCGAGGTCACCATCGAGGACCTGGTCGAGGTTGTGCGCCTTGAAGTTGATCCGGTGGTCGGCGATACGGTTCTCCGGGAAGTTGTAGGTCCGGATTCGCTCGCTGCGGTCGACGGTGCGGATCTGGCTGGCCCGATCGGCCGACGCGTCGGCCTGCGCCTGCTCCTCGGCCAACGCCTGCAGTCGAGCGGCCAGCACCTGCATCGCGCGAATCTTGTTTTGCAGCTGACTGCGTTCGTTCTGACAGGTGACGACGATTCCGGTGGGCAGGTGTGTTATGCGCACCGCCGAGTCGGTGGTGTTGACGCCCTGGCCGCCCTTGCCCGACGACCGGTAGACGTCGATGCGCAGATCGGACTCGTCGATCTGCACTTCCTCGACCTCTTCTGGCTCCGGATAGACCAGAACCCCCGCCGCCGAAGTGTGCACGCGGCCCTGCGACTCCGTGACCGGGACGCGCTGCACGCGGTGCACGCCGCCTTCGAACTTCAGCCGCGACCAGACGCCATCGGCCGCGTCGCCCTTGCTCCTGATCGACAGCGTGGCGTCCTTGTAGCCACCGAGATCCGACGTCGTCTCGTCGAGCATCGTTACGGCCCAGCCGTGCCGCTCGGCGTACCGGATGTACATGCGGGCCAGGTCCGCGGCGAACAGCGCGGACTCCTCGCCGCCCTCACCGGACTTCACCTCCAGCACGATGTCGTCCGCGTCGTGTGGGTCGCGTGGCGCGAGCAGATCCGTCAGATGGGTGTCGAGTTCGTCGACTGTCGTGGTGAGTTCGGTGACCTCGGCGGCGAAGGAGTCGTCGTCGGCCGCCAGTTCGCGGGCAGCTTCGAGGTCCCCGCGGGCCGTCTCCAACTTGCGGTAGGTCGACACGATCGGCGCGAGTGCCGCGAATCGCCTTCCCACCTTGCGGGCCCTGCCGGCATCCGAGTGCAGATCAGGATCGGAGAGCTGGCGCTCGAGGTCGGCATGCTCGGTCAGGATGGCGTCGATGGCCGGCGCGGTGTCCGTCATCTCACCCTCCTTCCCCGTAACGCAAACCGACGCCCGGCCTGCGCTCGCGCAGCAGAGCGGGCGCTGCGCACGCGAGGAGCAAAACCGGCGCTGCGGACGCGAGGAGCAAAACGGGCGTCGATCAGATAGCTATTTGTCGGCTGTGCTTGTCTCAGTGGCTGCGTCAGAGCCACTGGCCTTCCGCTTGCCGTAGCGCTTCTCGAAGCGGGCCACGCGGCCGCCGCTGTCGAGGATCTTCTGCTTGCCGGTGTAGAACGGGTGGCACTGCGAGCAGACCTCCACGTGGATCTGTCCGCTCTTCTTGGTGCTGCGCGTCGTGAACGTGGCACCGCAACCGCAGTGCACGGTGGTCTCGACGTAGTCAGGGTGAATACCCGATTTCATGGTGTCCTCTTCATTCGTTGGCCGCCGGGTCGCCCAGCCAGGAGCTCTCGAGCGTGAACCGGAACCGAAGGTCAGCGGTCCATTATGCCAGGTCAACCGCCAGTGTCCTAAACGCGCCGACGGAGCCCGCTATTCCACAGGCAAACCGGCCCGGCGACCCGACAGCGTCATAAAGATGTCCTAGGCGAAAAACTACGCGCCACAGCGGCCGCGGAGATCGCGAAGGTTGAGGCCGAATGGGGGCCCATCTCGGCGCCCGGGCCTATGACGAGTTGCGCGCGGCATTGGTCTCGCTGCGCGTGATCACCGATCCGTACCGCTGACCGTCGCGCCTCCAAAGCTGACCGCCGGGCGGCGCCGTCCCGTAGGAGACCAGCTCGCGTTTGAGGATCTTGTTGGTCGCGGTCGACGGAAGATCCTCGGCGATCCAGAGGTAGCGCGGCCATGCCTTCGGCGACAAGTCGGGCTGCGCACCGAGAAACTCCTCAAGATTCTCGGGGGTCAACGTCGCGCCGTCACGCAACACGATGGCCGCCATCACCTGGTCGCCAACGGACTCGTCGGGCACCGGGTACACCGCCACCCGGCTGATCTCGGGAAGGCGGGTGAAGACGCGCTCAATCGGAGCGGCGGCGAGGTTTTCACCGTCGACGCGCATCCAATCGGCTGTGCGGCCTGCGAAGTAGATCCAGCCGTCGGCGTCGCGGTAGGCCAAATCCCCCGACCAGTACATGCCGTGGCGCAGTCGGTGATCCGTCGCGCCCGCGTCCTTGTAGTAGCCGCGGAAGAGTCCGCCGCCGCTGGTGTTCACCAACTCCCCCACCGCCGCTTCGCGATTGAGTAGATCGCCGTTGTCATCGAAGTGCGCGACCTCGCACTCCTGCAATGTGTCTGGGTCATAGATCGCCACCCCTGGGAAGCCCTTGCCGAGGGAACCGGGCGGGCAGCCGTCCTCACGCGTGATGATGACCGCGTTCTCGGTCGACCCGAAGCCGTCCCAGACGGTGCAGTCGAAGCGACGGGCGAATTCGGCGATGTCCCTGTCGCTGGCCTCGTTGCCGAATGCGACACGCAGCGGATTGTCGTGGTCGTCGGGCCTCTCGGGGGTGGACAGGATGTAGGCAAGCGGCTTGCCGACATAGTTCATGAAGGTCACGCCGTAGCGGCGGACGTCGTCGAGGAAGCGGGAGACCGAGAAGACCGCGGGCACGATCGCCGCCCCGGTCACCATGGCCACGCCCCAGCCCGCGTAGATGGAGTTCGAGTGGAACAACGGCATCGACACGTAACAGACATCCGAGGCTGTGACCGAATAGCGTTCCGCCAGTGCGCTTCCCGCGAATATCGGCATCATGTGCTGCACCTGCACAGCCTTCGGGTCGCCGCTCGTCCCCGAGGTGAAGATCATCACGAAGGTGTCGTCGGGCCCGACCTCGCGGTGTGGCGTCAAGTCCTTCGCCTCGGCCGTCACTGCGGCCCACTGCGCGCTGGAGGTGTCCAGCACCCGAACGCCGGGTAGGTCGAGACCGTCGAGCAGATGGCGATGCGCGGCATCGGTGATCAGGATCTGGCAGTCCACCAACGCGATGTCGCGGACCAGGCCCTCGCCGCGTCGAGTGTTGTTGATGCAGCAGAGGACGTAGCCGCCGAGTGCGGCGGCCGCCATTGCCGTCAACATCTCGGGGCCGTTGGCCAGCAGCACGCCGATGTGCAGCGGCCGGTCGGGCTCGGCGATGTCGATGAGCGCGGCGGCCTGCGCGCGGGCCTCGGCGACGTGTTCTCGCCACGTCCAGGTGTGGTCTCCGTACTTGACCGCGATGGTGTCCTGCTCGGCCCGCTCACGAAACAACTGCTGGAGTGTCTCGGCCATGGCTCACCTCGGTCCGTCGCGCTAAGTGAACAGATTCGCGAATCTGTCTACCATCTTTGGTCTGGCCGGTAATATCCGCCTGCCAGTTGACAGAATGCTCTGATCGCGCCTGCCGGGGCGATGAACGAGGAGGAGAGCACCGGGTGACGAGCAGCACGGCCGCCAGGAGCGTACGCGATCGGCTGATCGACGCGGCCGAAGTGTGCCTGCGCGCCAAGGGAATTCGTGCTACCACGGTATCGGAGGTGGCCGAGGTCGCGCAGGTGTCGCGCGGCTGGCTGTACCGGCACTTCCCCGACAAGGTGTCGCTGCTCGGCGCCGCGATCGTCCGGCTCAACGAGGCCTACTGGTCGGAGGCGCATGCTCTGCTGGAACGAATCGAGGGCATCGATGACCAGATGGCCGCGGGTGTGGTGAACGCGCGGTCGGCCTACGACGACCCCGGCGCGGTGCTGATGCGGCTCCGGATAGACGAACCCGAGGAGTTTGCGGCATGCGCGGGGGCCGGCGTGCAGGGCCTCGTGCCGGACTTGGCGGACTTCTGGCGGCCGTATTTGGTCGCCGCGCAGGAACGCGGTGAGATCCATGCCGGTATCGACATCGCCGAGGCCTCGGAGTGGGTGGCCCGCGTCCTCATCTCACTGTCGACGGTGCCCGGCGACACTCTGGACCCGAGCGACCCGGAGCAGGTGCGCGCGCATGTGCGGCGCTATGTGATGCCGGGCCTCAAGGTCGACCCGGCACAGGCGGATACTTAGTCGTTGTCCATCGAGCCCGGCGCGGTCTTGGAGACCTGCACCAGGAACTCGTAGTTGGTCTTCGTCTTGCGCAGCTGGCTCATCAGCAGGTCGATGGCCTGATGGGAATCAAGCCCCGACAGCACCCGGCGCAGCTTGTGCACGACGGCGAATTCATCCGCCGAGAGCAGCAGCTCGTCCTTACGGGTGCCGGACGGGTTGACATCGACGGCCGGGAAAACGCGGCGCTCGGAGATCTTGCGGTCGAGCTTGAGCTCGGCGTTACCCGTGCCCTTGAACTCCTCGAAGATCACCGTGTCGCCGGTCGACCCGGTCTCGACCATCGCGGTCGCGATGATCGTCAGCGAGCCGCCATGTTCGATGTTGCGGGCCGCGCCGAGGAACCGCTTCGGCGGGTACAGCGCGGTCGAGTCGACACCACCGGACAGGATGCGACCCGACGCAGGCGACGCATTGTTGTACGCGCGGCCGAGGCGGGTGATCGAGTCGAGCAGCACGATGACGTCTTTGCCCTGCTCGACGAGGCGCTTGGCCCGCTCGATGGCCAGCTCGGCGGCCTGGGTGTGATCCGACGGCGGCCGGTCGAAGGTGGAGGCGATGACCTCACCCTTGACCGAGCGCTGCATGTCGGTGACCTCCTCGGGTCGCTCGTCGACGAGGACGACCATCAGGTGGCATTCCGGGTTGTTCTGGGTGACCCCGTTGGCGATGTCCTGCAGGATCGTGGTCTTACCCGCCTTTGGGGGCGACACGATCAGCGCACGCTGGCCCTTGCCGATCGGCATGATCAGGTCGATCACGCGTGTGGTCAGGCGGTCGGGGGTGGTCTCCAGACGCAGCCGCTGGTTGGGATACAGCGGCGTCAGCTTGGTGAAGTCCGGGCGGTTCCTGGCGTCCTCGACTGGACCACCGTTGACGGTGTCCAACCGGACCAGCGGGTTGAACTTCTGCCGTTGGTTGGGCTGCTCGCCATCTTTGGGAACACGGACCGCGCCGGTGATGGCGTCGCCACGGCGCAGGCCGTTCTTGCGCACCATGTTCATCGACACGTAGACGTCGTTCGGCCCCGCCAGGTAGCCCGACGTGCGGACGAAGGCGTAGTTGTCGAGCACGTCGAGAATGCCTGCGACGGGTTGCACGACGTCGTCCTCGCGCAGTTCGGTATCGCCGCCGCCGTCGCCGCCACCGCGTTCGCCGCGGCGCCTGCGATCGCGGAACCGCCGACCTCGCCGGCCCCCGCGACCTTCGCCGTCGTCGTCGCCGCCGCGATTCTGGTTGTTCTGGTCGCCGTCCTGCTTGCTATCGGACTTGGTGTCCTGCTGGTTCCTGTTCTTGTCGCCCTTGTCGGCGTTCTTCTCGGTCTCGGCGCCGTCCGTTGCGTCTTGGCCGCCGTCCTTCTTGTTCTTGTCTGCGGGAGAGCCGGCATCGCGAGAGGCGCCACGGCGCTCACGACGCTGCTGGGTCTGCTGCTCGCCGGCGCCGGCGGACGTGCCGTTGGCGGTTGCGGAGTCACCCGCGTCCTCGGTGACGTTCGACTCGGAGCCGTTGCTGACCGAGTCCCCGCGGCTCTCGCGGATCGCCGCGATGAGTTCGCTTTTGCGCATGCCAGAGGCGCCCTTGACGCCGACTGAGTTGGCCAGGGCGCGCAGTTCGGGCAACACCATGGTCGACAGCGATCCCGTCGCGGCATCCGTCGTTACGTCCGCCTTCGGCGCCGGGTCTGTGGCCGGCGCGGCGGTTGGCGCGTCAGCGTCCGCAGGAGTTGAGTCTCCAGAATTCACGGTGTTCGGCAGCTCAGCCTGTTCGGCGCTGCCACCAGCCGTGACGAGGTCCGTTTCAGTCACGGATTTCCTTTCTTTCCCTCGGTGATCACGTCACGAGGGTTCGTTGCACTCAGCCAAATGGCTGACTGCGAAGCTGCCACCGTCGCATCTGCAACGGTGATGGCCGGGATTCGCGGCGGTAAGGCGAACCGTCATCCACGAGAAGAATTGGTGTGTGTCCTATTGTCGGCGCAGGTGAGAACCATGCGATTGCTGGACGAGAGCGAGAATAGCCCCCTTCGGTGCCAGAAGCAAGAAAGACGCTGATCGAAGTGACACCTGTCAACTCCCGACCTGCACACCTCGGGGTGCCTCCTGCTTGCGGGGGAAGGACCATCGAACTCCATCGCCGACGGACATCTCGCTGACGGCGAATCCATGGGCGGCGCCAAATTCGAGGGCCTCTGCGGGGAGTTCCGCCTGAGTGCTCAAGCCGATTACCGCAGGTCCAGCCCCTGACAGCACCGCTGCAATGCCACAACGCCTGAGAACCCGCAGATATTCCGCCGAAGCCCGCATCGCGATCGCTCGGTGCGGCTGATGGAGCACGTCCTCGGTGGCCTCCATCAGCAGGTCGGGACGCTCCGTGAGCGCCACAACGAGTAGCGCCGCGCGGCTGACATTGAAGCGGGCGTCGCCGTGGCTGACCGATCGGGGCAGCAGCACCCGCGTCTCGGCGGTCAACGACCGCTGTTCGGGAATCGCAGGAAAAAGGCGGATATCGGGATGGATTCTCAGCGGGGTAGCCGCATAGCGCGGCCCGGTGGTCCCGGTCGACGTCCACGACACCACGCCGCCACCGAGTACGGCTGCAGCGGCGTTGTCCGGATGCCCCTCGAACTCCGATGCCCGCTGGATCAAGTCGGCCTCAGACATCGGCTTCGAACCGGCCTGCGTGACAAGACCATTGACCGCAGCCAATCCGCCGACGACAGCCGCAGCAGATGAGCCGAGCCCACGTGACTGCGGAATGTTGTTGCGGCAGCGCACATTCAGGCCCGCAACGGTGGCATTAACGGCGCGCAGGCCGTGCTGGATCGCGCGCACCACAAGGTGGGTCGAGTCCAGCGGAACCTGGCCCGCGCCTTCACCCTCGACATCGACCTTGAGGCCGGATTCGGTTGTCTCGACGATGATTTCGTCGTACAGGCTCAACGCTAGTCCGAGGCTGTCGAAGCCGGGGCCGAGGTTCGCACTCGAGGCCGAGACAACACTGGTCGCCGTCAGGCCGGCGGGCAGGGTTTGGGTCACCGACGATCAGCCCAGGTCCAGCTGTGCGACGACGGCGGCGGGGTCGACCGGGACAGGAGTGACCGTCGGCATGTCCTTGAGCGCGGTATCGGGATCCTTCAGGCCGTTGCCGGTCACCGTGCACACCACCGTTGAGCCGCGCTTGACCCAGCCGTCCTCGATCGACTTGAGCAGGCCGGCGATACTCGCCGCCGATGCGGGCTCAACGAACACCCCCTCAGTCGCGGCGACCAGGTGATACGCGTCCAGGATCTCTTCGTCGGTGGCGGCCAGGAAGCGGCCGTTCGACTGCTGCTGAGCCTCGACGGCCGAGGTCCATGAGGCGGGCGCACCGATGCGAATCGCGGTCGCGATGGTCTCGGGCTCCTTGACCGGCTCACCCATCACCAACGGCGCCGCGCCCGCTGCCTGCGTGCCCAACATTCGCGGCAACCGGTCCGACAGCCCGTCGCGGTGGTATTCGGTGTAACCCTTCCAGTACGCGGTGATGTTGCCCGCATTGCCGACGGGCAGGGAGTGGATGTCGGGTGCGGTGCCCAGCGCGTCGACGATCTCGAACGCGGCGGTCTTCTGCCCTTCGATGCGGTACGGGTTGACCGAGTTCACCAGCGCGATCGTCGGATAATCGGTTGTGAGCTTGCGCGCCAACTCGAGGCAGTCGTCGAAATTACCGTCGATCTGCAGGATCTTGGCACCGTGCATGACGGCCTGGGCGAGCTTGCCCATCGCGATCTTGCCCTGCGGGATCAGCACCGCGCAGGTGATGCCCGCACGCGCGGCGTAGGCCGCCGCCGACGCCGACGTGTTGCCGGTGGACGCGCACAGCACGGCCTGCTGGCCACGGGCCAGTGATTCGGTGACGGCCACCGTCATACCGCGGTCCTTGAAGGAACCGGTGGGGTTGAGGCCCTCGACCTTCAAATGCACTGTGCACCCGGTGCGTTCGGACAACCGCTGAGCGTGGATCAGCGGCGTGCCGCCTTCAAGCAGCGTGATCGGCGTCCAGGTGTCCTCGACCGGGAGCCGGTCGCGGTAGGCCGCAATCAGGCCGGGCCAGGGCTTGTGCACCGGTTCCGCGCGGGTCGCGCTCATTCGCTGGTTCCCTCGAGTCGTAGGACGCTGGTCACTTCCTGCACGACGTCGAGGTCGGCGAGCGCGGCGACGGTCTCCGACAGCGCCGCATCGGTGGCCTCGTGGGTGACGACGACGATGCGCGCGCCGCACCGCTGCCCGCCTTCGTCGACAACACCCTCCTGCCGGACTTCGGCAATGCTGACCTCGCGCTTACCGAATTCTGCTGCGACAGCGGATAATACGCCCGGACGGTCGGCGACGTTCATGCTGACGTAATAGCGGGTGGGGATGAATCCGATCGGCGAGATCGGGAGTTTGGCGTACTTGGACTCGCGTGGGCCCCGGCCGCCCTGCACGCGGTTGCGCGCCGCCATCACCAGGTCTCCCATCACCGCCGATGCCGTCGGCGCTCCTCCGGCACCCTGTCCGTAGAACATCAGCCGCCCGGCCGCTTCGGCCTCCACCACGACGGCGTTGAACGCCCCGTTGACCGCGGCCAGCGGATGCGTCAACGGCACCAGCGCCGGGTAGACACGGGCCGAGATCCGTTCTTGCCCTTCGCCGTTGGTGAGCCTCTCACAGATGGACAACAGCTTGATGGTGCAGCCAAGCGCCCGCGCTGTCGCGAAGTCGGCGGGGGTCACCTTGGTGATGCCCTCGCGATAGACGTCGTCGGCGGTCACCCGGGTATGGAAGGCGATGGAGGCCAGGATGGCGGCCTTGGCCGCCGCGTCGTAGCCCTCGACGTCGGCGGTGGGATCGGCCTCGGCGTAGCCAAGGGCGCTGGCGTCGGCCAGCGCCGCCGAATAGTCGGCGCCGGTGCTGTCCATCTCCGAGAGGATGTAGTTGGTGGTGCCGTTGACGATGCCGGCCACTCTCAGCACGGTGTCACCGGCCAGCGACTGAGTGAGCGGGCGGATGACCGGGATGGCCCCGGCGACCGCGGCCTCGAAGTACAGGTCGACGTGGGCGTGCTCGGCGGCCTGGGCCAACTCACCGGTCGACTGTGCCATCAGCGCCTTGTTGGCCGTCACGACGGACTTGCCCTGTTCGAGGGCCGACAGAATCGCCTTGCGGGCGGGTTCGACGGGGCCCATCAGCTCGACGACTATGTCGACGTCATCGCGGGAGATCAGCTCCTCGATGTCGCTGGTGAGCATGTCGACCGGCACACCACGGTCGTCGGCCACCCGGCGCACGCCGACACCGCGCAGCACCAGTGGCGCACCGATGCGCGCGGTCAGGTCCTCAGCACTCTCCTCGATGATGCGGACCACCTGGCTGCCGACATTGCCCAGGCCCAGTACCGCTACGCCGATTGGCTTTTCGTTCATGCCTTACCTCACTTCCAGACTGAGCAGATCGTCGACCGTCTCCCGGCGCAGAATCAGGCGCGCGCGCCCGTCGCGCACGACCACCACAGCGGGACGCCCGATCAGGTTGTAACGGCTTGACATTGAATAGCAGTAGGCCCCCGTCGCGGCCACGCCCAGCAGGTCGCCAGGCTTGATGTCTTCGGAGACCCACGCGTCGCGCACAACGATATCGCCGCTTTCACAATGTTTTCCGACGATGCGGCCCAGCGTGGGCGCGGCGTCGCTGCTCCGAGAGATAAGGCGCACGTCGTATTCGGCCCCGTAGAGCGATGTCCTGATGTTGTCGCTCATACCGCCGTCGACGCTGACGTAGCGCCGGTGGGCGGTAGGGCTGACGGCAACGTCCTTCACGGTGCCGACCCGGTAGAGCGTGATGGTGCCCGGACCGGCGATGGCGCGTCCCGGCTCGACCACCAGCCGCGGAGTGGGCAGACCGACGGCTGTCGACTCGTTGCGCACGATCGTCTCCAGCTTGGCGGCGAGATCCTGAACCGGAGGCGGATCATCTTCTGGGAGGTACGAAATACCCAGTCCCCCACCGAGATCGACGGTGGCGATCTGTGCGGTCTTGTCGACGCCGAACTCCGCGACGACGTCGCGCAGCAGGCCGATCACCCGGTGGGCGGCGATCTCGAAGCCCGCCACGTCGAAGATCTGGGAGCCGATGTGGCTGTGCAGCCCGACCAGGCGCAGATTGTCGGTTTCGAACACCCGGCGCACAGCGGCCATCGCGGCACCACTGGCCAGCGACAGACCGAACTTCTGGTCTTCGTGTGCGGTGGAGATGAACTCGTGCGTGTGCGCCTCCACGCCGACCGTCACGCGCACCAGCACGTCCTGCACAACGCCTGCCGTGCCAGCGATTTCGTCGAGGCGCTCGATCTCGGTCATGGAGTCGAGCACGACGTGACCGACACCGGCCTTCACCGCAGCGGTCAGCTCGTCGACGGATTTGTTGTTGCCGTGCAGGGCAATCCGCTCGGCCGGAAAGTCGGCGTGCAGCGCGACGGCGAGCTCGCCGCCACTACAGACATCGAGCGAAAGACCTTCCTCGTTGATCCAGCGGGCGACTTCGGTGCACAGAAACGCCTTGGCCGCGTAGCGGACGTTCTCGCCGCCGCCGAACGCGTCGGCGATCTCGTGGCAGCGTGACCGAAAGTCGTCCTCGTCGATGACGAAAACGGGAGTCCCGAACTCGTCGGCGATATCGGTGACCTTCACACCGGCGATCGACACCACACCGTTATCACCGCGAACAGTGTTGCGCGGCCACACATTCGGTGCGAGCGCGAGGAGCTGATCTGGTGACTGCGGACGCGCAGGGGCGCCGCCGTGGTGGATCTCCTCGGCGTGCCGCGGACCGGCGGGATGTGCGTTCACATCCGCTCCGGTGCGGTGACGCCCAGGATCCCGAGACCGTTCTGGATAACCTGGCGGGTGGCCTGGCACAGCGCGAGGCGGGCCGCGTGCAGTTCGTTGGGTTCTTCGTCGCCCTGGGGCAACACGCGGCAGGAGTCGTAGAACCGATGGTAGTCGCCTGCCAGGTCCTCCAGATAGCGCGACACCCGATGCGGTTCGCGCAGTGCGGCCGCGGTCTTCAGCACCCGCGGGAACTCGCCGATGTTGCGAATCAGCGTGCCCTCTTTCTCGTGCGTCAGCAGGTCGAGGTGCGAGGTGTCCGGGATGAGGCCAAGCTCGGTTGCGTTGCGCGCCAGCGCGGAGAGCCGGGCGTGCGCGTATTGGACGTAGTAGACCGGGTTTTCGTTGGAGGCCGACGACCACAACGCCAGATCGATATCGATCGGTGAGTCGACCGACGACCGGATCAGCGAGTACCGCGCCGCGTCGACGCCGATCGCCTCGACGAGGTCGTCGAGCGTGATGACCGTTCCCGCGCGCTTGCTCATTCTCACCGGCTGGCCGTCGCGGACGAGGTTGACCATCTGTCCGATCAGCACCTCGACGGTGGCGGGGTCCTCACCGAGGGAAGAGGCGATCGCCTTGAGCCGAGCGATGTAGCCGTGGTGGTCGGCGCCGAGCATGTAGATGCACAGGTCGGCCCCTCGCTCGCGCTTGTCGAGGTAATAGGCGATGTCGGCGGCAACATAGGCAGGCGCGCCGTCGCTCTTAATGACGACGCGGTCCTTATCGTCACCAAAGTCGGTGGTGCGCAACCAGACTGCGCCGTCGTTTTCGTAGATGCTGCCGGCCTCGCGCAGCTTGGCGATGGCATGATCGACGCGTCCGCTGGTGTGCATCGAGTCTTCATGCGTGTATACGTCGAAGTCGGTGCCGAAGTCGTGCAGCGACTGCTTGATGTGGGTGAACATCAGGTCAACGCCGATGGAACGGAACGTCTCCCGCATCTCCGTGTCGGGCTGGTTCAGCGCATCGGGTTCCTTTGTCAGCACCTGCGCGGCGATGTCCTGGATGTAGTCCCCGGCGTATCCGTCTTCGGGGGTCGGTTCGCCTTTCGCGGCGGCGATCAGCGAGTTGGTGAACCGGTCTATCTGTGTGCCGTGATCGTTGAAGTAGTACTCCCGCACGACCTCGGCCCCCTGCGTCGACAGCAGGCGGCCGAGTGCGTCGCCGACGGCAGCCCAGCGGGTGCCGCCGATGTGGATCGGGCCGGTCGGGTTGGCGCTGACAAACTCCAGGTTGACGTTCTGGTCGCCGAGCACATCAGAATGGCCGTAGTTCTTGCCCGCGTCGATGACGTTGTTGACGATGATGCCCTGGGCGCTGGCGTCGATCCGGAGGTTAACGAAGCCGGGCCCTGCCACGTCGGCCGAAGAGATCCCCTCGGTGTCAGCTAGCGCCGTCGCCAGCCATCCGGCCAGCTCACGCGGGTTCACGCCGACCTTTTTGCCCAGCTGGAGGGCCAGGTTGGTGGCGTAGTCGCCATGGTCGGCATTGCGGGGTCGCTCGACGGTGACCGTCGACGGCAGCGCCGACGCATCCAGGGCGTGCTCGGCCAGCACCGCGGCGGCGGTGGACTTGAGCAGCTCGGCCAGGTCGGCGGGGGTCACGAGGGTCCATCCTATGGTCTGAGGTGGTCAGGCCCCGAATCGATAAACCCAGGCCGTGATGCGCTAATCTGTGCACGCCCATCGGCGCGGCGTTTCGACGCGCCCCCGTAGCTCAGGGGATAGAGCGTCCGCCTCCGGAGCGGAAGGCCGCAGGTTCGAATCCTGCCGGGGGCACTATCTGAGCAGCGCAGACGTAACCTCGCGCAAGATTCGTGCAACTGCAACGGCGAGCTTGATCATTCGTTAGTCATTCCCGGCAGGACGAGATGCCTGGGTAGTCACTAGGCGTAACTACCCAATGTCCGAAAGTGAAGCGTCGGCCCAGATCACTGGTATATATCCGGCGGGTTTATCGGCACACTGAGGCTCTGCGAGCGCACCGGCAAGAACCGGATGGTCTGCACCATCACCATCACCATGGCCGGGGTCGAAGAGCTGGAGAGCCGGGAGCGGGCCTAGCTACTTCCAATGCTTCCCGCCGTGACGCCAATCCCCACACCCATGTCCAGGATTGCAGTTGTTCCAGCCCGGATTCCAGTCCACCCAGCCCGGTCCCTGCACGCAGGCCGACCACAGCCAGCCGTTCCAACAGAGGCCGGGATCGGCCTGGGCCTGACCCGATCCGGCGAGAGCGAACACCGCCGCCATCGCGAGTGTGGCGAGGGTGACAAGAATCTTGTTCATGGCACCTCCTGAAGGTGTGTACCCAGTTTAGGCCAGCCGGTCACTGTAGCTGCCTGGGCTGTCACAAGTAGTAACCACCCTGATGCCTGAGGCGATCGAGGCAAACAAAAGCGGGATTTCGCCGCCGGTGAGCAGTATCGGCTGAAGGAGTTCGAGTTCGTCATTCATGATCTTGATTCGCTCGGTCCCGCGAGCGAGGTGCCAGCCCTTCTTCGGCCGATCACCGGCATCGCCACTGCGTAGTGGCTCAATTATTCAGCAAGGCACGTTGGTGGTCCCTGGGTCATCGCGTTGTTGCGCTCGGTCGCGAGGACGCCCGTGAACGCAAACGTTGACATGACACATCGGGGCTGGTTGTCTACCGCCGATGAGCGACGGCGCCCGCGAGATCGAGAACCTGGTGTACACGTACGCCGAACGCCTCGATGCCGGCGACCTCGACGGTGTCGCCGCACTGTTCGCTCACGGCCGGATTTGCGGTATGGAGGACGGTCCCCCCGAAACGGTTTTCAGCGGCGTTGACGGCGTACGGCGCATGTACGAGATGGCGACGCGTCTCTACGACGACGGCACGCCCAAAACCAAGCACCTCACCGCCAACGTGCAACTGCACGTCGACGAGGTAGCCGGAACCGCGCACGGCAGCGCCTACTACTGCGTCACCCAAGCGACTCCCGACTTGCCCTTGCAGGTCATCGTGACCGGCCGTTATCGCGACACCTTCCACCGCATCGACGGCACCTGGTGGTTCGACACCCGCGTCATGTACGTCGACCAAGTCGGCGACACCAGCCACCACCTGAAGTTCTGACAGTGACGCACCCTTTCGACGCGGTTGGACTCATGCACACCGCGCAGCAAAAGGAACACCTCGACGGATGGGGCCCGCTGCGCTTCGAGGAACCACTGAACGTGTTGGCGGAAAGCTACGCCGCCGCCGACCTCAATGACGTCGGCGTGCACATTCTGCGCTCGGGCCTCGTGCACAGCCTGCGGATGCGCCTCCGTGCTCAGGAGTGGATCCGCCGAAATCCCGCGATTACATCCGAGACGATCGAGGCGCCGGTCGTGGTCGTCGGCATGATGCGCAGCGGAACCACGCTTCTGCAGCGACTCCTGGCCGCCGACGACCGCATTTCCTGCGCGTACGGCTGGGAGGTGGTGGAGGTCGCACCCCGGTTGGACTACGACTGGTCGGCGCAGGAGGATCCGCGGATCGCGATCAGCGAGAAGCGCGAGGCGACTTCCCGCGAACTCGCGCCGGAACTGTTCGCGATCCACCCCATGTACGCCCGTGAACCCGAGGAGGAAATCGTCTTCCTCTCCGATGCGTTCCTGTCGCATGTCCCAGAGTCCGGTGCGCACGTACCGAAATACCGGTCATGGATCGACGGGCAGGATTTCGCACCCGCATACGCGTATCTGCATCGGATGTTGCAGTTCCTCCAGTGGCAGAAGCGCAGGCGCGGGCTACCCCCTCGCCGTTGGGTGCTGAAGTCGCCTGCTCATCTCGGATATCTCGACAAGTTGCGCGCACAGTTCCCCGATCTGCACATCGTGCACATGCATCGGGACCCGAAAGAGACGATCCCTTCGGGCGCCAGTCTCAACGCGACGCTGCATGCGATGCACGCCGACACGGTCGACCGGCACCGCGTCGGTGCGGAGTGGCTAGAACGGATGGGCTGGACCAACGACCGCGCGATGGAGGTTCGAAAGGGCTGGGACGACGAGACCGCGCGGTGCACCGACATCGAATTCGGCGATGCCGTCTCCGATCCCATCAGCCAGGTGGCCCGCGTATACGACGCGATCGGGCTGGCGCTGAACTCCGATGCGGAGGCGGCGATGCGCCGCTGGCTGGTCAACCGGCCGCGCGAACAGGCGCGTCCGCCGTATGCGGCCGACGACTTCGGCCTCAGCCACGATCAGATCGACGAGCGGTTCGCGGCCTACAACTCTCGATTCCGCTCCGATGCAATTCCCTCGAGGAGGATGTGATGTCCGATTTCACAGGCGATCCGGTCGCGACGGCGTCGCAACACGAACAGGAGATCGCTGCCCTCGAACTGACCGATCACCCGACGGTCAAAGCCGCGTATCGCAGCGTCGCCGAGACCTGGCTGGGGCGCGCGAAGGCATCCGATGCGATGCGCGAGCGCTTCGACGACGCCTTCGACGAGGTGATGTTCTCCGCGGCGGTGTGGTCGTCCAATCAGGACAAGCTGCGGCCCAAGGTCAGCTGCATCACCCGGCTCGGACACCCGGTCTCCGGTCGCGCCATTCCCGGATCTCGTTGGGGTATCGACAATCCCGACAGCGTGTACCGCGTCATTCCCATCTCCGGCGACGAGCGGTATGAGGTCCACGGCCGGGTGGGAGCGAACCGGATGACCGAGAACTACTTCACGCTGTGGGACGCGAACATGGGCACCGTCGCGGTGCTCAACGGCCGCACGATGGAGGTAGACAGCGACGGATCGTTCACCATCACGGTCGACTCCGCTCCCGCTGACGGGCGGCCCAACCACGTGCAGACGACTCCGGAGGCGCACGAGTTCTACATCCGCGACGTGCTGCTCGATTGGGAACGCGACGATCCCAATCATCTGACCGTGCAACGCCTTGGCGCTGCCCCGTCGACACCACCGCGCACGCTCGACGAGCAGGCAGACGCCACCGCAGCGATGATGGCCCACTTCGCCAACTTCACCGGAAAACTCAGCCACGGCGTGTACAAGATGGCGCCCAATAACTTCAACCTTGCCTGGTCGGCCGACAAAGTCGGTGCCATGCGCAGCCAGGTATACGTGATGGGCAGATTCGACCTGAACCCCGGTGAAGCCTTCGTCGTCGATGTCAGTGATGGCGGCGCCGAGTACTTCACCGTCCCTCTGAGCAACATCTGGGGCACAACACTCGACATCATTGACCGCACCGGCAGCCTCAACAAGGCGCAGTCGGTGCCGAACGACGACGGCACCTACACCTACGTCATCTCCCCCACCGATCCGGGTGTCGCGAACTGGATCGACTCCGACGGACTCAACGAGGGCATCCTTACGCTGCGGATGGCCGAATTCGGCGGCGATGGACCGAAGGAGGACCTTGGCGCCCGCGGGCGGGTGGTTAAACTCGACAACCTCGATAAGGAAGTCCCCACCCTGCGTCGCGTTTCTGCACAGGAGCGGGCCACTGAACTCGCCAACCGGCGCGCGGCCTATCTACGCCGGCTGCCCGAAGGGACGAACTGACATGAGCCGCTGGTTCATCACCGGATGCTCCACCGGTATCGGTCGCGAAATCGCCCGTGCCGCATTGGAAGACGGACACTCGGTGGTGGTCACCGCCCGTCGCGCAGAGACCATCGCCGACTTCGCGGACGACTTCGGCGACCACGCTGCAGTAGTGCCTCTCGACGTCACGGACAAGAATCAGATCGCCTCGGCGGTTCAAGCCGCCAATGACGCGTTCGGCGGGATCGACGTCCTGGTCAACAACGCAGGCAACGGGTATCTGTCTGCCATCGAGGAGGGCGAGGACGACAAGGTCCGCAAATTGTTCGACACCAACTACTTCGGCGTGGTCGACACGATCAAGGCGGTACTGCCCCAGATGCGGGCCCGTCACTGCGGGCACATCATCAACATCTCGTCGATGACCGGTCTGGTGGCCAACCCACCCAACGCGTACTACTCGTCGACGAAGTTTGCGCTCGAGGCGCTCACCGAGGCGCTCGCACAGGAAGTGAAACCACTCGGCATCAAAGTGACTGCAATCGAACCCGGCGCGTTCCGCACCGACTGGGCTGCCCGATCTATGTGGGAATCCTCCACTCCGATAAGCGATTACGAGCAGAATGTCGGTGCCCGCAAGACGATGATCAAGGAGTTCGCCAACCACCTCCCAGGTGACCCTCGCAAGGTGGCCGACGCCGTACTCATGGTGACCACGCTGCACGAACCCCCACTGAGGCTCTTGCTCGGCCGTGACGTGTTGAAGGCGGTGCGCGACAAGCTCGCTGCGTTCTCGGCTTCAATGGACGAGTGGGAAGCAACCACCAAGGACGTCAACTTTCCGAAGGACTGACGATGGGAGATCTCGACGGCCGCGTCGCGCTGATTACCGGCGCCGCGCGCGGCATGGGCCGAGCGCACGCAGTGAGGCTGGCCAGCGAAGGCGCCGATGTCATCGCCGTCGACGTCTGCATCGATTTCGACTCCACCGATTATCCCGGTGCTACAACCGAGGACCTGGCGCAGACGGCGAAAAGGGTTGAGCGTCAGGGCCGCCGAGCCCTGACGCGACAGGCCGACGTACGGGATGCCAGCGCGATGGCGGATGTGGTGGCCGAGGGACTACATGAGTTCGGCCGGCTCGACATCGTCCTCGCGAATGCGGGAATCATCCGGGTCACCGATTGTGAAGACCGCGCGGGGGTCTTCCGCGACATCGTGGACGTTAATCTCGTCGGCGCGTGGAACACCGTCGACGCCGCGATTCCGGCACTCATCGACGGTGGGCGCGGCGGATCCATCGTGCTGACGAGTTCGACGCAGGGGATCAAGGCCACTGGTACCGAACGCGCCGGGCCGCAAGCCTACGCCGCCAGCAAGCGTGCACTGGTGGCGCTCATGCAGGGCTGGGCAGTTCAACTCGCGCCGCACTCGATCCGGGTCAACACCATCCACCCGAGCGGCGTCGCGACCGACATGATCATCAACGAAGCGACGATTGCGCTGGCCGCGGCGAACGACCCTTACATCGTTGCCCAGCAGAACGCTCTGCCCATCCCGCTATTGCAGCCCCAAGATATCGCGGGTGCGGTTGCCTGGCTGGTTTCCGACGCAGGAAGATTCGTCACGGGAACCTCATGGCCGCTTGACGCAGGATTCACACTGGTGAGTTAGCCTGCGAGCCACGCACACCGGGCCAAGTCGACTGTTCCCGCGAGATGATCGAGCGGATGCGGCAGACCACACATACCGAGCGCGAGTTCGTGGAGGTCGGATGTGCCGCGGTTCGCTCACCGACCCCCCGTGGCTGCCGGCCGGCCGACGGAGCGGCGCCCGAGCACGAAGTCGCTTCAGTGGGTGCGTGGCGGCTGTCACTGCTGCACACTGAGTGCTGTGTTCTCGCTCGCAGGTAAGTCCGTCGTGGTCACCGGCGGCAGCAAGGGTATCGGCCGCGGAATCGCATCGGTGTTCGCCGAAGCGGGTGCGAATGTCGCGGTTGCCGCACGGTCGTCGGCCGATATCGACGCGGCCGTGACCGCTCTGAAAGGAGTCGGCGAGGGCAAGGTGATCGGCGTAGCGACCGACGTCAGCGATCCGCCTTCCTGTACGGCGATGGCCTCCGCGGTCGCCGACGCCTTCGGCGGAATCGATGTGCTGTGCGCCAACGCCGGAATCTTCCCCGAAGCACCGCTCGCCACGATGACCCCCGAGGAACTGGCGGAGGTGCTCGACGTCAATGTCAAAGGCAACGTGTTCGCGGTGCAGGCCTGCCTGCCGTCGCTGATCGCCTCCGGGCACGGCCGCGTCATCCTGACGTCATCGATCACGGGTCCCATCACCGGATTTCCCCGGTGGTCGCACTACGGCGCGTCAAAGGCCGCACAACTGGGATTCATGCGAACGGCCGCGATCGAGCTTGCGCCGCATGCGATCACGGTCAACGCCATCATGCCGGGCAACATCATCACAGAAGGGCTCGCCGACCTCGGTGAGGACTACTTGGCCGGCATGGCACGTGCCATCCCCGCGGGCGCGCTGGGCAAGCCTGCCGACATCGGCTACCTTGCGGCTTTCCTGGCGACGGACGAAGCCGCGTACATCACTGGCCAAGCCATCGCCGTCGACGGCGGACAGGTGCTCCCAGAGTCACCGGACGCCGTCACGCCGTAGCGAAACGCAACACTCGGAGGCGTGAAATGATGACAACCGAACCAGGCCCAACACCGGTCACGAAACCCGCGCCCGCGGGCTATCGGTACGCCGGGGCATGGATCCGCCTGTTCGCCCTGGTAATCGACGGGCTTCTGCTGCTCGCGATCGTCTACGTGCTGTTCATCGTCCTCGGCGGCGTTCTCTACCTCGCTTACCCGCAGGCCGCCGAATCCGTGCTCGCGGACCTCGACTCGAATACCTGGCCCGCGGGTCTGCTGTCCTACGTCGTCCTCAGCTTGGTGATGCTGGCCTGGTACGGCAGCTGGCAAGCCGGCATTGGAGCGACACCCGGAATGCTGGTGCTGAAGCTGCGAGTCCGAGAGACCCCAACGGAGAAGACAACCGTCGTTGCGCGCGGCGGTGATCCGCAACTCGCCTCAAGTCTTTGGAGGGTTCGGGGAACTGACCGGCAACGACAGCATTGACGTGATCCTCGGTGTCGTCAGCTTCGCGGTGTACGCCGCGATCGGTCTCAGCATCACCAATCACCCGCAATACCAGGGCTTGCACGACCGGCTCGCGGGCGGCACCTACGTCGTGCGGCGTGCGTGATCGAAGCAGGAACGCGTATGTTCGATCACTTACGTATTTCGATGTTCCAAGAAGGCGTACCTCTGTGAGTCTTCCGATTCTTGGTAGTAGCGGATTTGAAGTGGTTCGCCACTGTGCAGAACTGTCAGCAGCGGACCCAGGAATTCGGGCAGCACGTCGGTGACAATTGCTCGGTTGGAGGCGAGAAGCGGCTGCTGCAGAGGCCGTCGAATCATGATGTAACCAGCCGCTTCCTCGGCGTTCATGAGCTTGATCCAACCAAAGTAGTTCGCATCGGTACCAACTCGGTAGTACATACTTTGGAGTCCGCTCACCGGATTCGTCTGGGCAAGTGGGAAGTCGGCCGGGACTGCCTGCAGCTTGTTTTTAGCCCTCAACTCGTTCGGAAGCATTTCGGAATCCACTGGTAACTCCTCTGAAAGCAGATGCGATCCGGCTTCCCGATTGTCGTGCAGTGGATCAGGTCACGGAGCAGGATTCGCAGCGCACACTTATGAACCTCGCGGTACCTTGACTAACCGGCCGATGACGTAATCGACAATTTCGCAGCGGCAAATCCGAAGCCGATTGACAGCGAGTCCTTTTGGGCGTCATCTGGACGGGGTTCGTACCGACCCGCCGAGTTCCGCAGCCGTACGTCCGGTGCTAATAGTGATTTCACCAGCGAGTTCTCGCTCACTTCGCACGGGCTGATGATCTTGTCGCCCTTGACGGCCATAGTGTCGTCCGGATTGCGACAACCGCCAGTATCGAAGAACTGCCTGAGCGTCTTACTGAGGTCTGATTCGGGATCCGCCTTGATAGTAGAAGTGAACAGGCTCGCGAGACTGGGCACGAAATCATCGAAAACGGTTCTTCCCGATAGTGACCCGTTGAGCACACCGCCGGAGAGGTGATTTCCATCGCGGTCGATCCCAAATGCGAAGCGCGGCCACTGAACCGACAATCTTGCTGGCAGGCCCGGCCCGAGCGGGAGCTCAAGGATCCACGTCGTCAAATCTGCATTTGGAGTCGGCGCAGTGGGCACGAAGCTGCCGGCGTCGAGGCGTCCCTTCACGGTCAGAGGAACAGCCAGCGGGTCGGGTACGCCCGTGCCAAGGGCACGCACGACTCGCAATTCGACGGGTTGGTCAGTGGTGAGGTCGTGCTCGGCGGAGAGCGTGAACAAGGTCAAGACCTTCCCGCCGCGCACGGCGTTGTCAATGGTGGCCTGTATGTCCAAACCCTGTTGAATCAACGCACGGATGATCTGGCCCAGCTGGTTGTCGGGTCTACCGTTCCCGTCGAGGTCGTATACGTAGTCCGCACTTACAACCGGCACTTTCAATGAGCTCAACAGAAAGTCGTAGAGCATGGCTTTCGTCCTCCGATCCATTCCAGCGGTCTGTCGAGACTCCGGCGCCCACCTGAATCGAATTTTTCCCGGCAATCTCAACCAATGTGCACTTTCGGCCAACTTCGATCTCGCGCAGTCACTCAAGACCCGGATGTCGCAAACGACGCACTCGACGCCTCTATGAATCGATAGAATCGCTGGGCGCCCAGGGAAGAGGTAGACAGATGCCCACGGATATCTTCGCGAAGATCGGCGACATCAAGGGCGAATCGCTCGACGCCAAGCACAAGGACGAGATCGAGGTGCTGTCGTTCTCGTGGGGCGTCTCGAACACCGGATCGACCGGCGCGGGCGGCGGTGGCGGAGCCGTCAAGGCGACATTCCAGGACCTACAGATCGTGCACGGCATCGACAATGCCACTCCGGCGCTGCTGAAAGCGTGTGCGACTGGTCAGCACATCAAGGATGCGACGATCACCCACCGCAAGGCCGGCAAGGGCCAGCAGGAATTCCTGATCGTCACGCTCAACGACGTGACGATCGCGGCCGTCAGCCAGACCGGGGATGAGGAACAGCCCTACGTCGAAGCGGTCAGTTTGAAGTTCGCCAAGGTCGACTTCCACTACAAGAAGCAACGCACCGACGGCTCACTCGAGGCGGGTGAGCACTTCACGTTCGATCTCAAGGCCAACAAGGTCTGATATCGATGGACACGTCGGATCCGCCATCGCGGGAGCTGACGGTCGATGAAGCCATCGCCATTGCCCTGGAGCTGCAGAAGCAGCAGCACCTCGCCGAGGCGGAGCAGCTGTACGCGCGCGTGCTCGACATAGCTCCGCGTCATCCGGACGCCCTGCATTACACCGGCTTACTCGCCCACCAGCAGGGGCGAGCAGACGAAGCGGTAACCCGCATCGAGGAGAGCCTCGAGCTGGCCCCCAATCAGGCGGACTGGCACAGCAATTACGCCATTGTTTTGCAATCGCACGGCAGGTTCGACGACGCAATCGCTGAATATCAACGCGCGATATCGATCGAACCGCGGCACGCCAACGCGCACAGCAACCTCGGCGTGCTCCTGCGCGTCACGGGTAAGCCTGTTGAAGCCGAAGCCGCCTACCGAACTGCGATCGAGCTTGCGCCCGATCACGCGGACGCCCATACCAATCTCGGCGTTCTTCTGAACGGCCTTGGCCGCACGAGAGAAGCGTCGGACTGCTTCTGCAAGGCACTGACGTTGCGGCCGAAACATCGTGACACGAGGCGGCTACTGGTGCTGGCCCACTGCATGATCGGCGAACGCGACGAGGCGGTCAGAGTTCTGGAGGAATGGCTGCGCGAAGAGCCCGCAGATCCGATTGCGGCGCACATGCTCGCCGCAACCACCGGTCGCGATGTGCCCACGCGCGCGTCGGATGCCTTCGTGGTTAACACGTTCGACAGCTTCGCCTCGAGTTTCGAGGTGAAGCTCGAAAGCCTGTCGTACCGCGCGCCCGCGCTGATCGCCGACGCACTGGCCGACGCTGGACTCGCGCAGGACGGTCGGCTCGACGTGCTCGACGCCGGCTGCGGAACAGGTCTCTGCGGTCCGCTGCTGCGCCCCTACGCATCTCGGCTCGTAGGCGTCGACCTGTCCGGCGGAATGCTCGAACACGCTCGGCGCAAAGCGCTATACACGGATTTGGTTCAGGCCGAGCTCACCGAGTTCCTCACATCCCAGCGCGATGCGTTCGACGTGATCGTCGCAGCAGACACCCTTGTGTACTTCGGCGATCTGCGGCCGTTCTGTAAGGCTGCTTCGGGTGCGCTGCGCCGACCCGGGCTGCTCGCATTCACCGTCGAACACCAGTTGGACCGAGCCGATGCCGGGTTCCGGTTGGAGATGCACGGTCGATACAGCCACAGCGACGAATACGTGCACGCTGTGCTCGAAGAGGCAGGGCTTTCCGCGCACACCCAACGAGCAGTTCTACGCAACGAAGCCGGCGAGCCCGTAGCTGGCTTGGTCGTTCGAGCTGCCAACGTCAGCTGACGACATCACGTCACAGATCGTTCAGCTGGCGCGATACGACCGCACAAAAACCGCGGTCCTTCGGACTGAGCCGTGGATCGCTTTCCATCGCCCACGTGAACGCGTCAGAGTTTCGCGTGAATTCAGTCATGATGTGCTTTCCGTACACACGGTATGACCATGCTCGCGTCGCCGTCAGGCTCTGCGCGGGGTCTGAGGACTTTGTGCCTTCGAAGTCGCGACCGAGGTCATATGGCGTCGCTCAGTGCACGCCCTCCATCTCGCGGCTGATCCACGGTGACAGCGCGAACACGATCGCGCCCGCGACGATCGCGACCGCACCGATGATTCCGAAGTAGGCGAATTCCCGCGCCGCGTCGTAGTACTTGGCGAGCACCCCGGACATCGACGTGCCAAGGCCGACCGAGAAGAAATACAGCGCCATCATCTGCGCCCGGAACGCCTCGGGCGCAAGCTTTGTCGTGACCGACAGCCCGATCGGCGACAGCAGCAGCTCCGAGACGGCGAACGCCGCCAGCACTGCGGCGATATATAGAGCGGGAACAGACTTGCCTTCAGTGCCCGCCATCGGCAGGAACAGCAGGAACGCGATGCCCATGCCGATCACGCCATAGGCGAACTTGCGCGGGGTGGTCGGCGCCCGGTTGCCGAGTTTGGTCCACATGATCGCGAACAGCGGCGAGAGCAGGATGATCCACACCGGCTCGATGGAGCCGATCCAATTCGACGGTGCCGTCCAGCCGAAGATCGACCAGTTCATCCGCTCATCGGAGTAGACCGCGAGGACTGTGAAGATCTGTTGAAACAGTGACCAGAACACGGCATTGGCGATGAAGAGCGGGATGAACGCCCTCACCCGGGTGCGTTCGACGGCGTCGACCTTCGAGCTGGTGAGCATCACCACGAAGTAGGCGAACGAGGCAAGGACGATCACCAAGGTGGTGACCTGCGAGAGGTTCGACAGCTTGACCAGACCGGTGGCGAACGCGATCGCGATCACGGCCACCACTGCGATTGCCGCCCCTACCACAACCTTGATTCCACTGCGCGGCAACGGATTCGGGACATCGCGGCCGTGTTCTCCGAGATTCTTGCGGAAGGCGACGTACTGCGCGAGGCCGAACGCCATGCCAACCGCGGCGGCGCCGAAACCCCAGTGGAAGCCGATCCGGGTCTGCAGCAGGCCGGTGATCAGGGGGCCGATGAACGCGCCGAGGTTGATGCCGAGATAGAACAGCGTGAACCCGCCGTCGCAGCGCGGGTCGCCCTTCTCGTACAACGTGCCCAAGAGCGAGGACGCGTTGGCCTTCAACGCGCCCGAGCCGAGTGCGATGAGCACCAGACCGACGGCGACGCCCGCCAAGCTGGGGATGGTCGCGAGGGCGATGTGGCCACACATGACCACCACACCCCGTACAACACGGTGCGCTCCATGCCGAGTACGCGGTCGGCGATCCAGCCGCCGAGCACCGTGGACAGATAAACCAGGCCTCCGTATGCGCCGACGACGCCCGTCGCGGTCGCCTTCGGCAGTTCGAGGCCGCCCTCGGTCAGGGAGTAATAGAGGTAGTAGCCAAGGATCGTGAGCATCCCGTAGAACGAGAACCGCTCCCATAACTCGACACCGAAGAGGTTGGCCAGGCCGATCGGGTGCCCGAACAGGGTGCGTCCGGTCGGCTTTTCGTCCACGTTCACGGGCAAAACAGCCAGCTGAGCATATTGACACTGGCGATGATTTCCATGCCGCTCGCCAAGGTGTGCGTTGTCTCGATTTCGCGCCGATCGCACGCTTACGACAATTAATCCCGCCTACCCGAAGTCCGTGACGACGTCGGCGACCCGGGATACCTGTTCGACGTCGGCGCTGGTCGGGATGAGGTGCACCTCGTCTGTGCCGATGTCCTCGAATCTCCGTAGTACGTCGCGTAAGTCGTCCTCGTTTCCCGCCCAGCCGGTACTGGGTGCCATGGCGTCGACGTATTCTGCCGGTATCCAGTTCATGTAGCGGCGCAGGTGTCGGTGGACCTGTGCCCGCGCCTCATCGGCGTCGCCGAGTGCGAACCAGAACGAGGTCGCAAGAAGCGGTTTCGGCTTTCCGGCCTGTGCCCACGCCGTGCGTGCGACGTCGTAAAGCTCGTTCTGTTTGGCGGTATCCAGATCAAGCGTGGTGCCCGCCAAGCCGTCGGCCCACGCGGCGGCCGACCGTACCGTCTTCGGGCCCATCGTTCCGACGAGCAGCTGCGGACCGTTCTTCTGCACCGGCGCGGGACCGACTGGGACGACGGACTCGGTCACCTTCTCGCCTGCCCATATCCGCTTCATCACCGCGACCCGCTCAGCCATCCCGCGCACCGTCTGCGCCGCGGGGTCGGCGCCGACGGCTTCGTAATCCTCACGGCGGCCGCCGATTCCGAGGCCAACGGTGAGCCGGCCGCCGCTGAGCATGTCACCGGTCGCCAGCGCCTTCCCCAGCATCACCGGATCGTGCAGCTGCGGCACCACCACCGTCGTCACCAGCCGCACCCGATCGGTCCATGCCGCCAGCGCGCCCATCAGGGTGATCGCCTCCGGGTTGTCGAAGGAGATCCGCTCACCCCAGCACAGGGATGAAAACGGCCCGTCGTCGATGGCCCTGGCCCACGTCTTCAGGATCGTCGCATCAAGGTCCGGCTCCATCACCGGCATCGTCATCCCTACCTGCACGAGGGCGATTGTGGCACGCCGCAGTCCGGCTCTGCTCGGTCGCGTGTGCTGGCAGCATGAGGGTCATGACAATCAACACCACTTCCGTCGCGCACCTCCGGCTGACGGTGACCGACATCGTGCGATCGCGGGAGTTCTACGAAAGCGTCTTCGGCTGGCCGGTGAACCTCGAGGTGCCTGCCGACGCGGATGACGTCACGCGCGAACGGCTCGCATTCCTGTTCGGTGGCGTCATCTACAACGTGGGCGACTGCAGGATCGGTCTTCGGCCAGGCGCCGACGACACATTCGACGAGAACCGCACCGGTCTCGACCACGTCGCATTTCGGGTCGGCAGCAAGGCCGAACTCGAAGAGGCCGCAGAGCATCTGGATTCGTTGGGTGTCACGCACGAGCCGATCAAGGACATCGGGGTGATGTACATCCTGGAGTTCCGCGACCCGGACAACATCGCGCTGGAACTCGTAGCACCCAAATAGCGTCTGCGAGCTCGTTAGACGAGGCCGCCAATGATCTCGGCAACCGACCCGGCCCGGATCGACTTGAAGCCCGTGCCCGCCCATACGTTGGTGCCATGCGGGTCGCCCGCGCGCACCGAGGCAGCCCGCAATGGACCGGTCAGATAATGGATCTCCGGGTAGCCGAATGGTGCTTCGTCTTCGTGGTCGTCGATGAAGCGGTTGCGCAGACCGCGCGCATAGCGACCCGAAAATGACTTGGTCACAACGGTTTCGGTGAACTGCGGGTCCTGCAGCGCTTTACGGTGCACTGGGCTGCTGCCTGATTCGTCGGCCAGCAGGAACGCCGTGCCGAGTTGCGCGGCTACGGCGCCCGCCTCGACCACCCGGTTGACATCCTCGGCGGTCATCAGCCCGCCCGCTGCGATGACCGGCACGCTCACTCGGGCGATGGCGGCGGCGAGCAACTCGGGCAGCGGTTGCGGGTTCGGCTCTGCGACGGGGTCGAAGGTGCCGCGGTGCCCACCCGCCGACGGGCCCTGCACCGCGATCGCGTCGACACCGCAGTCCGCCGCGGCGTCGGCCTCGTGGACCGAGGTCACGGTGCCGACGGTGGCGATACCCGCGTCGCGGAGCCGCTTGCACTCCTCGGCGCTCGGCAGGCCGAATGTGAACGACGCCACTTCCGGTCGCAGGTCGAGCAGCACGTCGACCTTTGCCGCCCAGTCGTCGTCGGAGTAGGCGGGGTCACCGAGCGTGGCCCCGTATCGGTCGGCGTCGCGGGCCAACGCCGCGGCATACGTCTCGATCGCCTCAGGAGTCGCCGCACTGGGCTGCGGGGCGAACAGGTTGACGCCGAGTGGGCCGGTCGTCAGCTTGCGGGCGGCGGCTATCCGATCGGCGAGCACGTCGGCGCTCAAGTACCCGGCAGCGAGGAAACCGAGGCCGCCCGCGTTGGTGCCTGCGGCGGCAAGCTCGGGCGTCGACGGACCACCCGCCATCGGTGCGACGATCACCGGAACCGCAAGGTCCCGCAGATCAAAACCGTTCGGCATCATTGCCTCCCATCGGTTCAATGGCTCATTCGTACCATCCGGTGCGCGGACATCCGCGTCGTCATCTGACCGCCTTCGCGAACTGCAGGACGTCCAGCGGTTCCGGGCTGATGTTGGGGAAGACCGTGTGCCGCACCAGCCTGCCCTCCAACGCGAGGGCGGCACCTTCCAGAACGCGCGCCGACCGGGTGTTGTCGACATGGCAGATCGCCGAGATGCGGTACACATTCGGATCGCTCCCCATCTCGGCGAGTAGCAGTTGGACCGCTTCCGGCATCAGCCGTCGGCCCCACCAGCGGCGACCCAAGCAGTATCCGAAGTCCCGGCTATGCGGCTGGATCTGCCGGAATCCGCAGGTGCCGACAATCTCGCCGGTGTCCCGCAGCTCGATCAGCCAAGTGCGCTCGTCGCCGACGTTGAACAACTCGGTGATCACGCGCCGCGTCTCCTCGACGTCGGGATGCGGTGTCCACGACAGATAGCGCGTGACCTCGGGGTCGGAGGCGACCGAGGCAAACAGTTCCTCCGCATCGTCGAGCCGAGGGGCGCGCAGGGTCACCCGCGGTCCGGTCAGAGCCTTGACGTCGGGCATCCCCTCATCCTGCACATATGCCACGACCTGGCGAAAGTGGTTGACTGGCAATACATGAGCATCACGTTGAACCACACCATCGTCGCCGCAAAGGACAAGAAGGAGTCGGCGGCCTTCCTGACCGAGCTGTTCGACTTGCCGGGTCCTGAGCCGTTCGGCCACTTCCTGGTGGTGAGAGTCGCCAACGATGTCAGCCTCGACTACGCAGAAACGCCCGAGGGACAGGAGATCCGCCCGCAGCACTATGCGTTTCTGGTCTCCGAGGACGAGTTCGACTCCATCTACGGCAAGATCCGCGACCGCGGCATGCAGCACTGGGCCGACCCGCGACGAAGCCGGCCAGGGGAGATCAACCATAACGACGGCGGCCGGGGCGTCTACTTCGAGGACCCGGCGGGCCATTACCTGGAGATCCTCACCCGCCCGTACGGGTCGGGAGGCTGAGCCGCGCCTCGAGCACGGCCACGCCCGCCGCTAGCCGACCGTGCGAGGTTTAATGTCGCCGGCCTTCCGGCTCCGGTGGCCCCGCTCGTGCTCCTGCCCGCGGTAGTCGTCGGCGAATCTGGCGACATGCGAGGGCAGGGCGCCGGTCGCGACGGCGGCAAGGCTGGTTTCCTCGAGCACCGAGCGCATGCTGGCCCGCAGCGCCCGCCATACGTCTGTCAGAGCGGCGGTCGGCCCAGAATAGGGCAGGTCGCCGAGCCCGATGTCCCGCACGCTGGCCAGCGGACCGTCGATGCAACGCAGCACGTCGGCGATGCTGATGTCGGCTGCAGGCCTGGCCAGCTCGTAGCCGCCCTCGCGGCCGCGCCGGCTGCGGACGAGGCGGTCGGTGCGCAATTCGGAGAGGATGTCGACGAGGAACTGCGGCGGAATGCCCTGCGCTTTGGCCAGGTCGTCGGTCTTGACCACGGTGCCCTCGTCGGCGGCGGCCAGTTGGATCATGGCCCGGACGGCGTACTCCGCCTTGGCCGACATCCGCATACCCTGGATTCTGCCATCGACTTGGGTGCGAACCGGACACCTGTGCTTCACCATCTACCCATGACCATCACCGAGGGAAACCGCACCATCGGCAGGTCTGTGATCGCCCATGCCCACTGACCCGCGTGGGCTGAGGTCGGATGCGCCGCTGTTGAACGCCTGGTTGAGATTTCAAGAGGATCCACCGACACCGTTCACCATCCCCGGACACAAGCAGCGCCACGATCTCGTCGGTGACGTCGTGGCCGGTGACGTGCCGCTCTACGCCGGTCTGGACACAATGAAGCTCAGCCGAGGCGTCCTCATCGACGCCGAGGCGCGGGCGGCGCGGCTCTGGGGTGCAGATTTGTGCCGTTTCTCGGTCGGCGGCTCGACTCACGTCAACCAGGCGCTTGCACTCGCCCTTGCCGACAACGACAACGGCTCGGTGGTCGTCAGCCGCACGCTGCACCGATCAATGCTTCTCGGCCTAGTCCTCGCCGGCCTGACCCCGCTATGGGTCCGCCCCGGCGTGGATGCGGCGACCGGTCTCCCGCTCGGCGTTGCCCCCGAGGCCGTAGCCGAAACCCTGCGCGGCAATCCCAGGGCGGTAGCGGTGTTCGTCGGAGACCCTTCCTACGTCGGCACGGTCGGCGACGTCGCCGCACTCGCCGAGACAGCCCACACCCATGGGGTGCCGCTGATCGTCGACGCGGCCTGGTCGGCGCACTTCGGCTTCCATCCCGACCTGCCCAGCCACCCCCTGCAGCTTGGCGCCGACGCGATGGTCGTCAGCGCCCACAAGACGCTGCCTGCCTGGAGCCAGGCAGCCATGGTCTTCGTGAGGGGCGACCGGATTGACCCCGTCCGGCTCGACGCCGGAGTCGAGGCGACACACACCACCAGTCCCGCCGGCGCGATCCTTGCGAGTATCGACGCCGCTCGAGCACTGCTGGAGCGCGACGGGGAATCCCTTCTGGGAGAGGCGCTCTCGGCGGTGCGTGCCGCCCGCGAGCACCTTGCGGATGTCGACGGACTCGTCCTTCTCGACGGCCCGGGCACCGATCCGCTGAAGTTGACACTGATATTGCCCGGAACCGGTGCCGACGGCATCGCCATCGAAAACGACTTGCTCGCAGCGGGACTGCCGGTTGAAGCCGCCGAACGGGACACGATCGTCGCGCAGGTGTCGCTGGCGGACACGGCTGATTCACTCGCTCGTCTCGTCGACGCGCTTATCCCGTCGATAGCGCGGCACCGCGGCAAGCCGCGTCCGGTCGTCACAGGTGCGGCGTACCAGGTAACCCCGGTCACCGTAATGCTCCCGCGAACCGCGTTCTTCGCGCCGAGTGACACCGTCGCCCTGCACCACGCCGTCGGTCGCGTCAGCGTCGAACTCGTCGCGCCGTACCCACCGGGCATCCCGATCCTCGCCCCGGGCGAGGAGGTCACCGGCGCAGTCCTTGAGGCGCTGGACAAGGCGCGGTCCGACGGGGTGCGCATCGCGTACGCTGCCGACCCCACGCTCAAAACCCTCCGCGTCGTGAGGTGACGGCGGCGAAAAGACCGGGCCGGATGATCATCGATGACCGAGTCCCGATCAGGGTTTGTCCTTAACATCGACACATGACCACCCGCGTCGCCTGCGCTCAGATTCCGCTGTCCATCGGAGATACCGCAGGAAACAGCACCTCAGGCAGAACCGCGATCGAAGCGGCCGCCCGCGACGGGGCGCAGATCGTGGTGCTGCCCGAACTCGCGTCGTCGGGATACGTGTTCGCAGACCGCGCCGAGTTGTCCTCGTTGGCCGAAACCCGCGACGGTCCCGCCATTAGCGAATGGGCCGATCTCGCCGAGGGGTTTGGGCTCACCGTCGTCGCCGGATTTCCCGAGCGAGCGGGCGACGCGATCTACAACAGCGCCGCCGTCGTCGACGCGACCGGTCTGCGCGGCGTCTATCGCAAGGCGCACCTATGGGACAGCGAGAACGCCGTGTTCGACCGCGGTGACGATCTGCCGTTGGTTGTGGACACCGACCAAGGCCGCATCGGAGTGATGATCTGCTACGACGTCGAGTTTCCGGAATGGGTTCGCGCCGTGGCGCTTTCCGGCGCCGACCTGCTGTGTGCGCCGGTGAACTGGCCTTTGCTGCCCCGGCCGGAGGGCGAGCGTCCGACCGAGATGGTGCGGGCGCTGGCCGGTGCGGGAATGAACCGGATGCCGATCGCGGTGTGCGACCGCGTCGGCGTGGAGCGTGGGCAGGACTGGATCGGCGGCAGCGTCATCACCGATGCCGACGGTTATCCGATCGCCATCGCCGAATTCGGCGAGTCGGGCGTGATCGCCGCCGATGTCGACCTCGAGGAGTCACGGGTCAAACGGATCAATACGCACAACGACGTACACGGCGATCGCCGCACGGACCTCTACCGCCGGACGTCGCTACTGGACTGACGGCGGAGCGTCCGTCATCGCGCGCACCGACTCGGGCACCGGGATGCCCGTCCGGAGGTCGGGTGCCGGCAGTGGTGCGCCGTATGCGACGGACATCGGGATGACGCCCGCCCACGCGTCGCCGGCGATGTCCTCGTCCGGGTCCTCCGGCCAGCCGTCGCTGATCTTCAGCGACCAGTTGTCCGCGCCGAGGGGCAGCCGCAGCGGCAGGGTCGCGGCGAGTTCCTTGCGGGTGCTTGTCCGCAGTTCGGCGGTCCGGCCGGGTATGAACGAATCGGTCAGCCGCTCCAGGTACTTCAGCTTGTCAGCATCCGGGACAGGCTCGAACACCCCGAAGACAACGGCGCTGCGATAACGGAACGACGACTCGAATCCGCTGCGCGCCACCATGATTCCGTCCAACCCGGTTACCGAGACCGCGGCTGGGGCGCCCGCAGCCAGTGCGCGCATCCACGGTGAACCCGTGGAGCCGTGGATGACGAGATGGTCGTCGACCCTCGCGAAGCCGGTCGGGAAGATCACCGGATGACCGTCGCGCACGAGCGCCACCGTGGCCAGCGGGGTGCTGTCGAGAAGCTCGTCGAGTTGGCCTCGTGATGTGCTCTGTAGTTCGCTGAGCCGGCTGACCTTGGTCGATGGCGTCGTCATCGGATTTTCCGGTCAGTCCGGGATTGCCGAGGCGTCGGAAAACATGAAGGCAACACGGGCGGTCGAGTTCACGCACATGTGCGTCATGATGCCCTGACACGCGGCCAAGCAGCACCGATTTTTGCCCAAATTCCCACGCCTACCTTGCCAATGATGTCAGGGCGCGCACAACCGCTTTCGTCTGTCGGCGGCCGCTGGGACGATGATTTAACGACGCCAACCGGGAGGAAGCGCATGGTCCGCATGGCGCGATGGACCCGTTACTGCTGCCGACACCGGCACCGGCGGCGAAGCGGAAGGTCGCGCCCGAACGGCAGCGGTTCACGTGTCCTCGCTGCGGCGCTGAGAGCGACATCCCAGATACAGACACCTCGTATGACTGCTGGCGCCGCGGTGAGCACCGGAACGTAAAAGGCGAACGCGACGAAGGGCCAACCTGCGAAGAACGTGATGCGCCGCCCGTTCGCGGCGGTCGCGAATGCCCTCAGACCGCGGTCGCGGTGGCGATCAGCGCCGGAGCGGCGAACCTCACCGCGCCATCGACGCCGACGAATGGCGCCAGCCTGTGGCCTGCGGCCTCCCGCAATCGCTCGAACTGCTCGTCGTCGATGCGGTCGGCGAGCGTCCACCCCCGAATCTCGGTGTACAGCCAGTCGTCGAGCGAGGCGAATCGGGCCTGTCCATCTCGACTGACGACTGTGGCATCGTCGAATTCCTGGCGCAGCAGGTCGCGCAGTTGGTTGACCGCCCCGACGCAGAACGGCGCGCGCAGGGCCTCCGCGGCCCAGTCGCCGATCTGGTCGGCTAGCAGTTCCACCATCGCCGCGTAGCCGGGAGACTGGTCAACGGCCGCCCAGGTGCAGACCGCCAGCCGGCCTCCGGGCTTCAGGGCACGGCGCATCTCCGCTACCGCACGTTCCCGGTCGACGAAGAACATCAGCGCGAACTGACATGTCACACAGTCCATTTCGCAATCATCGATCGGAAGTTGCTCTGCGGTACCGCGGCGGACGGTCAGGGTAGGCGAAATCGCTTCGGCGACCGCCAACATGCCCTCGTTCGGATCGACCCCAGTGACCGACCCGCTGGCGCCCACCCGGTCGAGCGCCGCACGCGCAACCACCCCGGTGCCGCATCCGACATCGAGGAGGCGATCGCCCTTCGTGGCGCGGACTGCATCGAGCATGGGCCCGACCCACTGGCCGAACAAGGCAGGCACAAAGAACTTCTCGTACACCTCGGCGGCGGATGTTGAGACCTGGCCGGTAGCGGCCTCGGTCGATCGGTTCGTCCTCATCGTGTGATCCTGCGCCCGCAGTACCGACTCGGAAAGTCCGGATTTAGAACTTCAACCCACTACCGCGGTGGGAGAATATCGGCGTGGGCACGTACCACCAGTACTGTCCGATTGCCCGCGCGTCGGAGATCCTCGCCGAGCGGTGGAATCCCCTGATCGTGCGCAACCTGATGTTTGGGGCCGACACGTTCTCCGCCATCGCGCGGGGCGTACCGACGATGTCGCGGTCGATGCTGATGAAGCGGCTCGACGAGCTCGAACGCGCGGGAGTCGTCGAATCACGACTCAAAAGCGACGGTCGGGGTCACACCTATCGGCTCACCGCCGCCGGCCAGGATCTTGCCGGGGTCATCGCCGGTCTCGCCGCGTGGGGCGAGCGCTGGCTCGAAGTGACCACCGAGCATTCCGACCCTGGATTCGCGCTCTGGGCGTGGTGCCAGCTGCAGATGGACCGCGCGGCGCTGCCAGAAGGCCGAGTGGTTGTCGCTCTGGTCTTCCCCGACGAGCGGCCGACCAATCGGCGGTACTGGATCTTGATCGAGCACGGCTATGCAGAACTCTGCTACCGCGACCCCGGTGGGGAACCGGATCTCATTGTTCAGGCCGGGTCGCGAGCATTCGTCGACTGGCACCGAGATGCGCGCTCGTGGGCAGATGTCGTGCGATCGGGCGAGATCACGCTGTCGGGCCCCCAATGGCTACGCCGGGAGTTCCCGACGTGGAACGCACACCAGTACACCTAGCTACATGTGACGGCCAGTACCGAGTCGGCGAATTCGGGTCGGCACACGATGAGATCGGGTAACAACGGGTCCGGTCGGTTGTACTCGAGCGGCGAGCCGTCGATGCGTGAGGTGTGCAGTCCCGCGGCGCGGGCGACTGCTACGGGTGCAGCGGAATCCCATTCGTATTGACCGCCTGCATGTACATAGATGTCGGACAGACCCTGCACGACAGACGCGACTTTGGCTCCGGCCGAACCCATTTCGACGAGCACACCATCCAGCGCGTCGCGGACCGCAAGCGCGATGGCGGGCGGCCGGGTCCGAGACACTACGATGCGCGGTTGTGTAGGCCTGGGCGGTGGCGCGTCGACGTCCGGTGTCGCGAGCGTGACCCCTTGCGCTGGAAGTGCTACCGCGCCTGCCACGAGTTCACCGTCGTGCCAGAGCGCGACATGCACCGCCCAATCGTCACGATCGAGTTCGGAGAACTCGCGAGTGCCGTCGAGCGGGTCGACGATCCACACGCGCTCGGACCGCAACCGGATGGGGTTGTCGGCACCTTCCTCGGACAACACAGCGTCATCAGGTCGCTCGGATGCGAGGGCCTCCATCAGGAAGTCGTGGGACCGCTTGTCCCCCGCAGCTTTTCGTTCGGCTGCACTCGCATCGGCCAGCTCTTCGCGCACGCCGAGGAGCAGCTCCCCCGCCTGGGTCGCCAGCCGCGCGGCGACCTTGTCGTCGCTGCGGTCGGTCACGGACGGCTTTCCAGCATCTCGATGACGAGATCGGCGAGCTCTCCGGTCGACCGATCAGGGGTGAGCCTCAGGTCGGGGTTCTTCGGCCGCTGATACGGGCTGTCGATACCGGTGAAGTGAGTGATCTCGCCTGCCCGGGCCTTGGCGTACAAGCCCTTCGGATCGCGGCGTTCGCAGTCCTCGAGCGGGGTGTCACAGAACACCTCGAAGAACTCGAGGCCCGCATCGGTGGTCACCTGCCGCGCAAGCGCGCGGTGCTCCTGCAGCGGGCTGATCGCAGGCACCAGCACGATCTGGCCGGAGTCGGCGAGGATGGCCGCGATGTGGGCGAGCCTGCGCTGGTTCTCGGCGCGGTCGGCCATCGAGAAACCGAGGTCGGCGTTGAGACCGTGCCGCAGGTTGTCACCGTCGAGAACATATGCGGGCAGGCCCCTTTCGAGCAGCTTCTGTTCGACGAGCATGGCAACCGAGGACTTACCTGAACCCGAGAGGCCGGTGAACCACACCGTCCGCCCCTTCGACAGCCGGTCCTCGGAGGTGCACAGCGATTCGTGGCGCACGGTGTTGGGGCTCGAGGTGCGTGCCGTGATGTAGGGCAGGATCATGCCGGCTGCGACAGTGCCGTTGGTGGCGGGGTCGATCAGGATGAACGAACCGGTGGCCGCGTTGCGGCTGTACTCGTCGAGCAGCAGCGGCACCTGCGACCGCAATGAGATACGGCCGAGCTCATTGAGTTTGAGCGCGGTGGCCGTCTTGTCACGGTGCAGCGTGTTGACGTCGAGCCGATAGTCGAGCGCCGCCACCTTGACCCGCGTGGTACGCGTCGTGTGCTTGATGATGTAGTCGCGGCCCGGCTCCAGCGAGGTGTCGTCGGCCATCCAGCACACGGTGGCGTCGAACTCCTGCGTGACCCGCGGTTGATTGTTCGGCCGCGCGATCAGGTCACCGCGGGAGATGTCGATATCGTCGGCCAGGCTCACCGACACGGCCATCGGCGGAAACGCTTCCTGGACAGGCCCGCTGGGCCCCTCGATGGAGGTGATGCGGCTTGTCTTGCCGGTGGGCAGCACGACGATCTCGTCGCCGGGACGCATCACACCGCTGGCGACGGTGCCCGCATAGCTGCGGTGATCGGCGTGATCGTGGGTCTGCGGCCGGATCACGTACTGGACTGGGAACCGCACGTCGACCAGGTTGCGGTCGCCGGCGATGTAGACCTCTTCGAGGTGCGACAGCAGCGAGGACCCGTCGTACCAGGGGGTCTTCTCGGACTTCGTCACCACGTTGTCGCCCTGCAGCGCAGACAGCGGGATCGTGGTCACATCGTGCACGTCGAGACGCGCCGCGAACTCGTGGAAGTCGTCGCGGATCTTCTCGAATTGTTCGCGGTCCCAACCGATCAGGTCCATCTTGTTGACCGCGAGCACGATGTGCCGGATGCCGAGCAGCGATGCCAGGAACGCGTGCCGGCGCGACTGCTCGAGCAGCCCGTGGCGGGCGTCGACCAGGACGATCGCCAATTGCGCGGTCGACGTGCCGGTGACCATGTTGCGGGTGTACTGGATATGGCCAGGGGTGTCGGCGATGATGAATTTCCGCTTGGGAGTCGCGAAGTAGCGGTACGCGACATCGATGGTGATGCCCTGCTCCCGCTCGGCGCGCAGACCGTCGGTCACCAACGCCAAGTCGGTGTAGTCGTGCCCGCGCTCCTTCGAGGTGCGCTCGACGGATGCCAGCTGGTCCTCCATGACGGCCTTGGAGTCGTACAGCAGGCGGCCGATGAGCGTGGACTTTCCGTCGTCGACTGATCCGGCGGTGGCCAGACGCAGAAGCGTTGTCATCAGCGTTCCTCGTTCTTCGCGCAAGCGCTCATCAGAAGTAACCCTCACGCTTGCGGTCTTCCATGCCCGCCTCGGAGATCCGGTCGTCGGCGCGGGTGGCGCCGCGCTCGGTGAGCCGTGACACCGCGGTCTCGGCGATCACCTCGGACACCGTGCCCGCAAGCGATTCCACGCAGCCGGTGCACGTGACATCGCCGACAGTGCGAAACCGCACGGTCTTCTCGACGACCTCTTCGTCCTTTCGCGGCTGCAGGTATTTGTGCACGGCCAGCAACATGCCGTCGCGCTCGAACACCTTGCGGCGGTGCGCATAGTAGATCGACGGCAGCTTGATCTTCTCGGCGCCGATGTAGGACCAGATGTCGAATTCGGTCCAGTTCGACAGCGGGAACACGCGGATGTGCTCCCCCTTGTGATGGCGGCCGTTGTACAAGTTCCACAGCTCGGGCCGCTGCGCCTTGGGATCCCACTGGCCGAACTCATCGCGGAAGCTGAACACCCGCTCCTTGGCCCGCGCCTTCTCCTCGTCGCGGCGGGCGCCGCCGAAGGCCGCGTCGAACTTGTTCTCGCGGATGGCGCGCAGCAGCGTGACAGTCTGCAGCGGGTTGCGCGACGGGATGGTCTCGACCACGCGGCCCGCGTCGATGTCGTCCTGCACCTTGGCGACGATGAGCCGCACGCCTGCCGCCTCGACGAGCTCGTCGCGGGTTTCGAGCACCTCGTCGAAATTGTGCCCGGTGTCGACGTGCATGACCGGGAACGGCAGCCGTCCCGGCCGGAACGCCTTGAGCGCCAGATGCAGCATCACGATGGAGTCCTTGCCGCCGGAGAACAGCAGCACCGGCCGCTCGAACTCGGCCGCAACCTCGCGGATGATGTGGATCGCCTCCGCTTCGAGCGCCCTGAGATGGCTGAGCTCGTAGCGGCCGGCAGCCTGTTTGGGCTCTTGCGCGGTCGTCATCCATTCCTCTTTAAGTTGGTAGGTTTGACCATATTTACAGGTATAGCCCGTTATAAAACCAGCCTTGGCCAGCGATGTCAACGCTCGATGCTCCGCGAGTGTGCGCACAATGCCGGTCTGGGGCGGCGTGTCGGGAACAGACACGCACTGTCGCGGTTACGGGGGAGGTATCAGAAACGCCTCAGACGGTGACCTCGTTCAGCTTGCCGGTGGCGACGTCGAAGACGAATCCGCGCAGCGACTCATGCCTGGTGACGAACGGGCTGGCCTCGATCCTGCGGATCGACTGACGCACGTCCTCGTCCAGATCGGAAAACGCCTCGGTGGCCCACTCCGGCTTGATGCCGGTGTCGTCCTGGATTGACCGCTTGAAGTCGTCGTCGGTGAACGTGAGCATTCCGCAGTCGGTGTGGTGGATGAGAATGATCTCCTTGGTGCCGAGCAGCCGCTGACTGATCGCCAGGGAGCGGATCTCGTCGTCGGTGACCACACCGCCCGCATTGCGTATGACGTGCGCCTCGCCCTCGTTCAAGCCGAGGATGCGATACACGTCGAGCCGGGCGTCCATGCACGCCACCACGGCAACGTGCTTGCTGGGTGGCAGCGGCAGCGGGCCCGAGAAGTTCTTCGCGTATTCCTCGTTGTTCTTCAGGTATTGGTCGGTGACAGATATGGCGCTCCTTATTGGCTGGTAGAGGCGTTCTCTCGGGCCGCGCAGGTGGACGCTCAGGCCCACCGTGGACACATTTTGGACACACTTTCGGCAACCGCGTCCAGATCACACTCGAACAAATCGGCGTACACGTCCAGCGTCATGGCCGCACTGGCATGCCCGAGCATCCGCTGCACCACCTTCGGGTTGGCGCCCGCCGAGATGGCCAGCGAGGCCGCTGTGTGCCGCAGGTCGTGCGCGGTCACACGGGGGAACGTCTCATCGGCGCTCTGGCAGCGCGCCACGGCGCCAGCAAGCCAGGATTCGCGGCCAGGGGCACGGAGGTAACCGCCGTATGGCGCGGTCCACAGCAGGTCCTCACGGCCCTTACCGGCGGCGGTCGCGGCCAGCGCGGTCATGACGAACGCAGGCACCACCACGGTGCGGTTCTTGTTCGACTTGAGACTGCCGACGACGAACTGGCTGCGCACCCGCACAACGTTGCGGTGCAGGGCGATGCGGCGGCGCAGGAAGTCGACGTCGCAGACCCGCAGCGCGATAGCCTCACCCCAGCGCAGCCCGCCGACTCCCAGCAGCAGCACCAGCGAGCGGTAGGACCCCGCCTCGTCGGCCAGCGGGTCCAGTTGCGCCGCGCTCAGATACACGTTGCGCGCGGGCGCCTGCTTGGGCAGCTTCACACCCCGCGCCGGGTTCGCCGCCAGCATGCGGTCTTTCACCGCGTCGTCGAGGATGCGGGCCAGCACCGAGTAGGCCACGCGCACCAGCGACGGCCCACGGATGGCGGACAGCTCGGCCACCCACGCCGCCACATCGGTGTAGCGGACGTCGGCGATGCGGACGTCGGCCCACCGTGGGGCGACGCGGTTGCGCCAGACACTGTCGGCGGCATGGAAGCTGCTGGGCTTCATGTGACCGCGCTGGCGTTCCAGCCAGGCCGGTCCCAGCTCGCCGACGGTGGTCCGGCCGATCGAGGCCGACACGTACTCGCCCCGCAGCTTCGACGTCTCCACCGTGGCGGCGAACGCCTGCGCGTCGCGCTTGCTCACAAAGCCGCGCTTCTGGGTCTGCCGACGATCCGGGGTGCGGTAGCGCACCGTGTAAAGCGTTGCGCCGGTGGAGGTTTGGTACTTGCTGATGGTCGCCATTACTGCGCCTCGCCAGCTTGGGAGAAGCCGCCTTCGCCGCTGAAGTCTGCGTCGACGACCTTGATGTTGGCCATCATCTGGCGCTTCTTCCACAGCGGGAGTGCCACCAGCCGAAATTCGATCGTCTCCTCGTCGGGGTCGATCGGTTCGTAGCCGGACACCCAGTTCCACAACCGCTCGGCGTCGCACTTCTCGATGACCCCCGTGGCCGCGACCTGCTCGCCGCCGTCGTCCGCGTTGGGGATCAGCAGCGTGACGGGCGCAACACCCAGCGCCACGGCCAAGGCGAACAGATCGTCGGTGTCGACTCGCCGGGCGCCGTTCTCGATGCGGCGCAGCCCCAGCGGTGAGATCCGCTTGCCGAGGTCCTTGAGCTTCTCAGACAGCTCCGTGTAGCCCAGCCGCCGAAAGGCGCGCAGCCGGGTGATGTTGGCTCGTACCGTCTCCCCGGTCGGCCCCAGTGGCCTCTTGAGCGCCACCGTCATCGGTGTCGTCTGTGTCGTCGGTCATGGCCACAGCGTATCATTTTGTTCTTCTTACATCGCTTCTTGACTCTCAGCTGTTGGCCGCGCATTGTGTTTGTCAGGAGGCTCAAGTTGAGCGTTCGACCATCAGAAAGGTTCGACGATGGCACGCGCAGGCATCAGCACACCCCAGCCGCTGGCGACGCCTGAGGAGGTCGCCACGTACCGGCGGAAGACATCGGCAGCGTTGGCCTGCGAGCGTCACAAGGGCAACGGTCCGAAGTACAAGAAGCTCGGCGGGCGCGTCTATTACGACTGGGCCGACGTCTTGGCATGGATCGAGGCGAACACCGTGACGCGCACTGACGATCCGCGTCCGGTCACCTCGGTGTGAGTCCCCCTCAGACGGAAGGCCGTCGAGGCGGTTCTTCCTCGACGGCACCCAACCAGTTCGCTCATCCGACAAGAGGAGCTGATTGCAATGCTATCGCCACAGGCTGACATCCGGGGTGCGCGATGACCGGCGCCGACGCGGACAACCTGCTCGGACCCGAGGCGCAGTTCCTGCAGCGGCTTCACGAACTGGGAGCCACCCTGTGGACGGGCGGGGAGGGGTTCGGGGGCGCCGAGTGCTCCCGCCCGCTGGGCTGGCAGAAGCTGACGTGCCAGGAGAACGAGGCCCGGCTGGAGAGGTTCCACGGGGACTATCAGCCGTTCATCTGCGTCAACACCGGCATCCCGGTCGCCGTCTTCGACTCCGACACCAAAAACGGCGGCGACCCCGAGAAGGTGCGCGCGCTGCTGACCGGTTGGGGGAACGGATCTACGGCGAGGTCGACACTCCGTCCGGTGGCAAGCACTTCTACATCAAAGGCCACCCCGATCTGCCCACGGTGCACTCCAAGGCGGACGACCCGAAGCTGCCCGACTACCCCGGCCTCGACATCCAGTCGCACGGCGCCAACGTCTTCGCACCGGGCACGCTGCGGTCCAAGTACCCCGGCGGCGGCTACACGATCGTCGTCGACGAACTCGACCAGATGCCCGGTGACCGACGGCGACGAGCCGACCCCGCTTACCGACTGGGTGGCCGAGCAGTTGGAGGGGACTGTTAAGACCAAGGCGCGCAAGACATCCGGCGCCGGAAATGAGTGGGCCTGGGACCCCTGTCAGCCGTGGGACCGCACACCGCCCGACAAGCGCCAGTCGTCGTACTTGCACGCGGCGGTGCGCGATGAGGCCGACAAGACGGCGAAGACACAAGGGCGGGCGCAACGACGCCATCTTCACCGCCGCGCTGAAGCTCGGGTCCTACGTCAGCGGCGCCGGGCTGGAGGAGCCGGTGGTGATCGGCGCCCTGGAGGCCGCCGCCGAGACCAACGGCTACACCGCCTCCGACGGCATCGGCGCCACCAGGGCCAGTATCCGGTCGGGGCTGCGCGGCGGGCAAGAAGAATCCGCGCGCGGTGCCGCCGGAGAAGGCTGGCGAAGAAGGTGTATGACCACCGCTCCCTGATCGCGCACGGGCGAGTGGATACCAAGCCCTCATTCATGTTCAACGGCGACCACTGTTCGCAGCGCGGAGATGGCACCCCTCTTACTGCGTCTGCTGCTTCGCAGCCGACTGTTGTCGCAGAATCCCTGGACCAAAGAAGACTTGGAACACCGCATTCTGGCAGCACTCGCGAGCTACAGTCCCGGCTCCGCAGGCGACGCGGAAGCGGGGCCATCCGCATGATGATCAGCGAGTAGATCGCCGCCGAGCGGACTGACCGCAACCACCCAAGGTCAGAGACTCGCCGATACGCCGCCGGAGTGGTTAGACGGATTGGCCGATCGGCCAACCCGCTTCGATCCCTTCGGCAACCCGACCGAAGTGGGTCGAGGCCGACCCCGAGGTGGCCGGTCAGTGGGGACAGCCGCTGTTGGCGCCCACACCAGTGATCGGTGACGGTGACTGTGCGCGCAGTTCGCGCGCGATTCGCCGAACACCCAGGTCGATCGTCGGGTCGGGCCTATCCGCCTGACACCAGCCGGGTCGTGATCGTGGCTCCACGGGCCTCTCAGGGCCGGGAATCAGACGCGCACGGAGGATTTCGCGGGTTCCCACTGCCCTGGCCAGCCCGTGCGATCACTGACGGAGCGTCGCCAGCCAGCGGCCAAGGTCCGAACTGCACCTCGCCAGCAAGGTCCGCGAACGATCCGAACGACAACGCCAGCAGATTGCGGCCAGTGTTCGTTGTCGAGACCTCCGATTCCGTTGTCCGAAAAGGCAATCCATGCAACGTAAATCGGCCCCGCCGCTGATCAAGGGCGCCGACGACGACTCGGGCACCTTCACCGGTTGGCCTCAGTCTTCGACAACCTCGACCACGACGGTGACATTGTTCGTCGAGGTGCCTTCAGCAAGTCACTCGCTAGCGGCACACACCGATACCGCTCATCTGGATGCACGAGGCCGCGGTGGCCCGCGCCAACCGGCTGGCCGCAGCCGCGCACACCACCGCCCCGGCGTCGGATGGCCGCACCGCGACGTTGCCGCCGGGTCTGACGTTTCATGCGCTGCGGCACACCTACGCGAGCTTGTGCGTGGCTGCCGGTGTCCCGCCGCTGCAACTGAGCCGATTCATGGGGCACGCGAAGCCGACGACGACGCTCGGCATCTACGCGCACCTGTTCGAGGACGACCACGCCGACGCGATGGCGGCGCTTGGGGCGATGGGGAACCCCACGGCCTCCAGCAACGTCGTACACCTGTGGCGTCGGTCAAGATCGTCAAGCTGAAAAGGGTGACCACCGGGCGGCCTGCTCCGTCGTCTACTGCGTGAGCTGCTGATGAAGGGCGCGCAGCGCTGCTTGCTGAGCCGCTAGTCGGGGGGATTGGCCGGCCCACGCGGCTTGCGTGGCCTGCAGCGCCTTGCCGATCTCCGCACAGGCCAGCTCGACATGCGTATGCATGTGCTGTCCCTCCGCGGCCGCGGCGAGAATACGGTCGATACCGTTGGCGGCCGCATTGAATCGATGAAGGTGCAGATTCGCGATGATCTCGAAGTTGTCGAACATGACCTTCTGGTACGCGCTGGGGTTCGCGCCGCGGGTCATCTGAATTAGTGCGAGCGCCTGCGGGTACTGACCAGTCCTGAGAAACTGGTCGATCTGATTGACCTTATCGATCTCTTGCGGAGCCGAAAGCTGTTGTCGATTAGCGATTTCAGCCAGCTCCTCGGCTACCGCGCGGGTCTCGGCAGTGCCGAATCGGTTAATCGCCTGCGCAGCCTGGACCGCAAACTGATAGATGATTTCCCCGCGCCGCGGCGTGTCGGTGAACTGCTCAATCTTCGCAATTTCATCGATCGCGCGCCGCGCGAAAGGCAAGGCCCGTTGTTCTCCGAGTCCGCCAATCTCGGCGTCGGCGATGGCGTCGCACGCCGCCTTGGTTAGGGCGCACTGCGGATGGATGGTTGGTGTCACCCCGGCGAACTCGTCGAGTGCCTGCTCAATCAGCTCGACGCCGCGCTCGTAGTTCCCGCGCGACGAATGGCAATTCGCTACTTCACAGCGCAGATACATGATGGCACAACGAAATACGTATACGTCGTGCTCGTCGGCGTCGGCGGGAATGGTGATGGTGTCGACGAAGTCGAGGATCCATTGAGCATGCACAAGCAACTGCTCGACCGGGAAAAACGCACCCGATGGTCGCAGGACGATGATCCACCCGTACAGGTGTCCGATGAAAATCGTCACCAAGTTCATGACCGAGCCGTCGCGAGGTGCGGCTTGCACGTGGATCGTGCGAAGGATCTCGTGCACGAGCGGGTGGATGCTGATCGTGTCGCTGGCCGGATTCGCGGTTCCCGAAGCGTCCAGATAGGTGCGGCGCCGCGCGATGGTTTGTGTTCGCAGATTCGTCAAGATGCGATTTCGGATGTGAAGATCGGCCTCTACCGGTCTCGGCGGCGAAGTCAGATCGAGCGTGGCAACCGCGCTGTCGACAGTCTGTAGCACCATGTTCACCGGTATCAGCTCCGGGGCAAAGAATGCGGAGTGATAGATGAGCAGCTGCGTTGCCCGCCGGAATTCCTCGTCGCCGCCGGTCTCGGATCCAATCTGGTTCACCGCGAACTGGACCGCGGCGAACGCTGTCTTGTCGAAACCCTCAGGTACCGCCGTCGAGTCATCCAGGGCTTCAAGACTCTCGAAATACTTATCCGATAACTGCGTGACATCTTCATCGGCGTTGCGAAAGTATGACGCCGCCATAGCGATTGCTAGCGGAACGTGGCCCAGGCGCCTCACGACCCCGGCGACCGCGTCTGTATGCGTACCGGGTTCTATGCCGGCATAGGCCTCAAAGCATGCGATCGCCTCATCGTCAGTGAACGAGCCAACCGGCAGCGGCCGGGCAGTGTGCCACCAACCGGTGCTGTTGGTGGTTGTGACGATGACAAACCCGCATCCGCTGGTGGGTACGAACGGTTCGATGTCCTGTCGCCGACGAGCCCCGTCAAACACCAGAACGAATGGGCCGCCGATGCGGGCCAACTCGGTGCGGAATGAGGCGCCGACATCACCACTGGGGTCAACGTCGACACCCATCTGTGCTACGAGGTCTTTGATTCGGGCTTCGAGCAGTTCGGGTGAGCGAGAATCGATCCAACAGACGTGCTCGTAGAAGTACCGATTGAGGTGGCAGAAGTCGGCGGCTATCGTGCTCTTTCCGAATCCCGTCGTCCCGGAGAGTACGGCGACGGTAGGTATCCGCCCGGTGACTGATTCGTTGAAAAGGTCTGTCAGGGTGGCCAGTTCGTCGGTACGCGCCACGGCCGACGCCAGGAGAGGCACTTCAACCCCCAGCGGCACGCCCCAGTCGAATCGCCTCCGTGCGTGCGCAACTTGGATATCAGGCAGACACAGCAAGCCGACAACCTCACTCGCCGACCATCTGCGTGGCGACAGATCTGCCGCGGCCTCGAACATGGAGTCGAGCATCATGGCAGTGAGCAAGGCAGCCGATTGCTCGGCCAGGCCGACCGCGTTGTCTCGCCGTATCTCACGAACAAGGTCCAACACAGATTGTTTGACGACTTCGACGGGGCGGTCATCACGCACGATCAGCCTTGCCGGCGTGGTGTGACCGGACGTAATCGCCTGGCCGGTAACGGAGTACACCTCACCGCCATCATCGGACGGAGTCGGACAGGCACAGGCTTTCACCAATTTGTTGGCCAGCGGCTTGTTCGTCAAGATGACGGCTTGATGTGCCCCGGCACCCATCCGTTTGAAAATCGCGGCAGCATCTGAGTACCTCAGCGGGTTCATCCCCGAAGGCACACGGGAGGACTTCACCTGGACGCGACGGACAATCTCGCCGCCTGCCTCAATCGCGAAATCGACCACATCATCGTCGGCCACGTCACTGCCAGCGAGATCGGTACGTGTCGGCTCGATGATGACCGCCAACTCAGCCAGGTCATCGCCGCGCGCAACGACGAGGCGAAGGAACTCCTCAGCCGTAGCGAGATACTGGCGCCGAAACCCATAGGATGCGACGGCACCGCCATCGCTGGTCATCGGTACGGCCGATCACCCGACATTCGACGCTCCTCTGCTCTCGGCGCAACGCCATAGTGCCTCTCCCTCAGGGTGCCCTTGGCACGGGACACGCTCCGGCGGTAGGTATCGGGTAGGTACGCCGCGGTCACCGAAACCGTCGGTCGGCAGCGTTTCGCCCTGGTCGTTGTGGAGCCGATGACGGGAATCGAACCCGCGTATTCACCCCAGGGTGCGTTGGTAGCGGCGCATCCCGGCGATCCACCGGTCGTAGTCGGCGCCCTTCTGCCGATACATGGTCAGCACCTCGGGGTGCGGCAGCACCAGGAACGTCCGGTCGGCGATGGCCTGGACCACGAGGGCGGCCACGGTGTCCGGGCCGATCACCGCACCGGCACTGGTGACGGCGGCGGCGGCCACCCGAATCTCCGCGTCCGGCGAGTCGGACATGCCGCGCAGCAGTGGGGTGTCCACACCCATCGGGCACACGCAGCTCACACCGATTCCCTTGTCGCCGTATTTGATGGCCAACCATTCGGCGAACCCGACGGCGGCGTGCTTGGTCACGCTGTAGGGCGCCGCACCGAGCTGGGTCAGCAGGCCAGCCGCCGAGGCGACGGCGACGAAATGTCCGCTGGCACGCTCAAGCCATTCCGGCACAACAGCTTTGGCTGCGCGGATGTGGGCGCGCAGGTTGATGTCGATGATCCGGTCCCAGGCGGCTTCGTCGTCGCCGAGGCCGAGTTGGCCGGTGATGCCGGCATTGGCGACGTAGATGTCCACCGGGCCGAACGTCCGGCGTGCGGTGTCGAGCAGGGTCGCGATGCCGTCCGTGCTCGCGGCGTCCGCGGCCGCCGCGACGCCACCGATCATCGCAGCGGTCTCGGCGGCCGAACCTGCGTCGATGTCGCCGGCCACCACCGAGGCGCCGGCCGATGCCAGCCCCGCCGCAATGGACCTGCCGATGCCCGAGCCCGCTCCGGTGACCACCGCCACCGATCCGTCGATCTTCACGGGCACATGTCTACCGCATCAGTTGCGCCCGCAATGTGTCGGGCTGTCCTGCTGCGCTTGCGATGTCAACAGATGTTGACGAGTCTGGGGCGAACAGTCCAGGAGTCCGGAGGTCGGCCGCGGCTCAGGTGCGCGGGTTCTGGGTGTGTTGCTGGATCAGCCCGCGGAGCAGTCGTCCACGTCCCCGTTAGCCTGGTTGGCTACATCACAACCAGACAATTTCGTGACCAGCCTTTACCCCCGCTACCTACATTTGTGTTGCACCCTCCGTGAGGCACCGAACGCGCGGGACCGTTACGGGACCGCCCCGCCAATCGAACCGGCGTTCGGCGCCATTCGCACAGGTAGCTATGGAGCCGATGACGGGAATCGAACCCGCGTATTCAGCTTGGGAAGCTGATTCGGCGCGATCAGGCCTGTTTCGCTAGGTACTAACAGGTCGTCCGGCGATGTGTAGTCCTGAGAGTGCAGCCGTTCCCCTCTTCGGGGGGAGAACGCGGCGGTACTGGCAGACTTGTCGTCATGGGTGTACTTCCGACCGGGCAGCGGCTGGTCGACGCCGCTCTGGACCGGGCAGTGGTACCCGGCTACTCCCGTATCGGGTTCTGGATCCGACACGCCGGCTGGTCCGACAACGACCCGCGGCCCGGCGCACTCGCCGGAGCCACGGCACTGGTCACCGGAGCGAACTCGGGGATCGGCAAGGCCACCAGTTGCGCATTGGCTGCTCTGGGCGCGACCGTGCTGATGACGGTACGCGACGGAGACCGTGGCGAAACGGCGCGCCGCGATCCTGGCCGCTCTCCCCCGACGGCGACATCCAAGTAGAGGTGTGCGACGTCTCCAGCTTGTCCGCGGTGCGCGCCTTCGCCGCTGACGTTGCCGCTCGGGTGCCGCGACTGGACGTGCTGATCCACAACGCCGGGCCTGCTGCCCGATGCGCGCAGCGAAACCGCCGAGGGCCACGAGTTGACCCTCGCCACCCACGTGCTCGGCCCCTTGCTGCTGACCGAGCAGCTGGCCACGGTCCTGGCCTCCGCACCGGATCCGCGGGTGATCCTGGTGTCCTCCGGCGGCATGTACACCCAGCAGCTGCCCACCGATGATCCCGAGTACCGCCACGGCACCTACCGGGGCGCCACCGCCTACGCGCGTAGCAAACGAATTCAGGTCGCCCTGACCCCGATCCTCGCGCAGCGCTGGGGAGCCGGCGGCATCACCGTTGCGTCCATGCATCCCGGTTGGGCCGACACCCCCGGTGTGGCCACCTCACTGCCCGGTTTTCGTCGACTCACCGCGCCGCTGCTGCGCAGCCCCGAACAGGGTGCCGACACGATCATCTGGCTGAGCGCGACCGCACCGACCCCACCGACGGGGCTGTTCTGGCACGATCGCCGGCCGCGTCCCGAGCACTATCTGCCGACGACCAGCCATACCGAGCGCGACCGCGACCGCGTGTGGCGCTTTTGCGCTGACGCCATCGGGGTATCCGTGCGGTGACCGAGCTTTTCCAGCTACGGCAGGGTTGAAAATGATTCCAAGAATTGCGGCAACGGTGTCTCGCCTCGTCAAGACGGGCGCGTCAGTGGCAGCTCGCCTCGCGGAGGGCGGCGCTTCGGTGCTGGGGGTGCGTTACGGGACAGCGGAACCCCGGTTCGTCGTCGAACGAGAGACGGCCGGATTGCAGATCCGCCGATACGGTCCGCGGATCGCCGCCGAGACGACCGTCGATGCCGACAACGAAGCGGCCGCGCGTAATGCGGGTTTTCGGCGCCTGGCCGGCTACATCTTCGGCGGCAACCACGAGAGCGCGAGAATCGCGATGACCGCGCCGGTCACTCAGGAGCCCAGCGATGCCCGCAGTGGTCAGAAAATCGCCATGACAGCGCCGGTGGCGCAGGCGGTCGCCGGGGACGACGCCTGGGTGATTCGGTTCTTCATGCCCGCCGACCATTCGATGGAAACGCTTCCCGCACCCAATGATCCAGCCGTCAAGCTGGTTACCGTGCCCGCCGAAACGGTCGCGGTGCTGCGTTTCACCGGCGACCGCGGACCCGAGGCAGTAGCTTCACACACCGCCGATCTGTTGCACGCATTACAGGACACCACTCTGGAACCCGACGGTCCGCCGGTCGCATGGTTCTACGACCCGCCCTGGACCATCCCGATGCTGCGCCGCAACGAGATCGCTGTGCCGGTGATGCAACGTTGAATGCAACGGAGGGATCTGACGCGATGACAAAGACGGTGCTGGTCACCGGTGCCTCCGGATTCATCGGCCGGCACCTCACCCGTGCCCTGGCTGACGCGGGTCATCACGTTCGCGCGATGACCCGCATACCCGACAACTATCGAGGAGCGGGGACGGCCACCTACGGCGATGTCACCGACGTGGCGAGTCTGCACAATGCGCTGGACGGTGCCGACGTCGCCTACTATCTGGTGCATTCACTGGAATCCGGCGATTTCGAGGAACGCGACGCCGAGGCGGCCGTGAACTTCGCCGGCGCTGCCGCTGCAACCGGCATCGAACGGATCGTGTACCTGGGTGGGCTTGGTGTGGACGACGGCAAAATGTCCGCCCACCTCCGTTCGAGGCGCCAGGTGGAGTCGCTGCTCGGCAGCTCGGGGGTACCGGTCGTCGTGCTGCGCGCCGCCATCGTCATCGGCCACGGCGGGATCTCCTGGGAGATCATCCGCCAGTTGGTGGCCCATTTGCCGATGATGCTCACGCCGCGGTGGATCAACACCCGGATCCAGCCGATCGCACTGCCCGATGTGGTGCGCTACCTGGTGGGTGTGCTCGATGCCCCGCTGACCGGCAGCCAGGTGTTCGAGATCGGCGGCCCGGAAGTGCTGCGCTACGTGGACATGCTCCAACGCGCGGCTCGCATCCAGGGCAAGTCGTTACCCAACCTCAGCGTCCCGGTGCTCTCGCCCCGATTGTCCTCGCTGTGGGCTCGCGCTGGTCACCGATGTGGACCTGGCAACCGCGCGCAACCTGGTCGACTCGATGACCAACGAGGTCGTCGTAACCGGCCACCCGATCACGGATCTACTACCCGGCCCGACAATGGGCTACGACGACTCCGTCCGCTCGGCACTGGCCGAGCGCGCGGCCGCGCACAGCGCCCCGGCATGACATGCGGCGGGACCCGGACGTTTCTCATCCAGCACCGACAAACCCAGCAAACGTTTCGGGCCGGGTGTCTCGCGGAGTGACGGTCAAACGCCGGTCAAGACTGACTCTTGGAAGGCGTTGGTTCGAGCGATTATGGCGCTGAATAGGATCTTCGTGGAGCCGATGATCGGGAATCGAACCCGCGTATTCAGCTTGGGAATTTGATTCCTCACGCGGCGTCAGCCGGTGGGATCGATCCCGGCATATTAATGGCGAATCCTCAGGCGCTGAAGGTCGCGACCGGAATCTGGTATCGCCCCGTCCAATAGCAATGCCGACGCATTTAGGCGGCGTCGTAGGCCAGGTACCGATAGAGCGTCGCCCGGCTGACCCCGAGGAACTTGGCGATGTCCCTGCCAGTGTGACCGTC
>CAVQRJ010000014.1:0-127207 GCA_963715215.1 uncultured Actinomycetota bacterium | reverse complement strand
GCGGCCGCATCGAGTTTTTCGGCTGTCGACGCCACAGCGGTGACGTCTGCGCCCAACGCGGCGGCGAGCTGAACGGTGGCCAGGCCGACACCGCCGCCTGCGCCGAGCACGATTACGGCATCGCCAGAACGCACGCGCGCAGCCGACCGCAGCGCGTGATACGCCGTCCGGTAGGCCACGCCGAAAGCGGCCGCCGTGCGGTCGTCGACACCGTCCGGGATGCGGGCCAATCCCTGCGCGGCCACCACCACTTCGTCGGCGAACGCGCCGTACATCTGAGTTCCCGTCACCCGGTCGCCGACTGCGAGATCGCCTGTCCCGTCGGCTACTTCGACGATGACGCCGGCGAACTCGCTGCCGACCACGAACGGCGGCGGGACGCTGATCTGGTACTGGTTGGCGACGAGCAGGACGTCGGGGTAGTTGACCGCGGCCGCGCCGACGCGCACCCTCACCTGCCCCGCATCGAGTGCCTGCGGCGGCCGCTCCTCGATCCGGACGACCTCGGGCGGCCCGTACTCCGGGCACACCGCGGCGCGAATCACGTGTAGTCGCTGGATTCGGCGAGGTCAGCAGCCGAACGCATGAGGTCGACGATGACGGGCCCGTAGGCCAGCAGCTTTTCGTTGTCGCCTGCGCGTTGGAAGCCCTGCTCGAGGACGATCGCGAGCTTCCATTTCGCCAGCACCAGGTAGTAGTCGAGGTCGTCGACCTGTCGGCCGGACACCTTGGCGTAGTGGTCGATCACTTCTGTGCGGGAGGGCATTCCGCGCATGTCGACGTAGCTCATTCCATTGGAGTCGTCGGCTTCATCCCCATCCGCTCCTCGCGTGCGCGACGGCCAACTCTGCACCATCCAGCCGAGATCCAGCTTCGGGTCGCCGACTGTGCCCATCTCCCAGTCGACGATCGCGGCCAACTGCGCCGGTGCACCGTGGCGGTACATCACATTCGCGAACTGATAGTCGCCGTGCATCAGGCCCGGAATGAAGTCCAGCGGACGGTGCGCGCGCAGCCATTCGGTCGCCGTGTCGAGCCCGTCGATCTCGCGGCCCTTGATCCGCTCGAAAAACCCGATCCACCGGTCGACCTGGCGCTCGTGAAACCCGTCCGGCCTGCCGAGATCCTGCAGGCCCTTGGCTTTCCAGTCCACCTTCGACAACAGCGCGATGCCCTCGGCGAGTTGATACGCGAGCTGCCCCCGTGCTTCGAGATCGTCGTCGAACGGCGCCGGCCATTTCCGTTGGTTGAGGTCCATCGGTGACCAGCCGTCGACGAACCCCATCAGGTAGAACGGGCGGCCGAGCACCAACGGGTCGGGGCACACACCCACCGCGGCGGTGTGCGGCACCTCGGTTCCGTCGAGCGCGTCGATGATTCGCCACTCCCGCAGGATGCCCTTGTCGCGGTCGGGCGGCGCGTCCGGCGGAGGCATTCGCAATACGCAGTCGTGCTCACCACGACGGATCCGGTAGATCACGTTCTGGGTTCCGCCCGAGAGGAAGTCGGCGTCCAACGGTTCACCTTTGCCTGGCAGCCCCTCGCCGTCCATCCAATCGGCGAGACGCGCGGTGTCTATCTCGTCGCTCACGTGAGGAGCGGATTCACCGGGGCTCACAGGTTGCCCACCTCGTGCTCGAGATACTCCGCGAACTTCTCCTGTGCCGCTTCGCGTTTGCGCGGGATCCACTCCCTCGGCCAGATGTCGTCGCTGGGCTGATAGTCGCGCAACACCTGCTTGGCCACGGTGGCCTTGTGCACCTCCGTCGGGCCGTCGGCCAGCCCCATCACCGCGGCGCCCGTCACCATCGCCATGAACGGCACGTCGTCGGTCACACCGAGAGCGCCGTGCACCTGCATTGCGCGCCAGGCGATGTCGTGCAGTACCGTCGGCATCACCACCTTCACCGCGGCAATGTCCTTACGGACCTTCTTGTAATCGTTGTACTTGTCGATTTCCCAGGCGGTGTAGAGCACCATCAATCGGAACTGGAGCAGCTGCGCGTACGAATCGGCGATGTAGCCCTGCACGAACTGCTTGTCGGACAGTCGGCTGCCGTGCGTCTCACGGCTGAGTGCACGCTCACACATCATGTCCAGCGCAGTGCGCGCGAGCCCGATCGTGCGCATCGCGTGGTGGATGCGCCCGCCGCCGAGTCGGGTCTGGGCGATGACGAACGCCTGGCCCTCGCCGCCGAGCAGGGCTTCGGACGGCACCCGGACGTTGTCGTAGTGAATGAGAGCGTGTGAGCCGTCGCCTTCTTGCTCGCCGTGCAGGCCGAAGTTGCGGACGATCTTCACACCTGGTGTGTCTGTGGGCACGAGAAACATCGACATGCCCTGGTAGGCACTGACTTCGGGGTTGGTCACCACCATCACGATGAGGAACGATGCGGTCCTGGCGTTGGAGGAGAAGAACTTCCAGCCGTTGATCACCCAGCGGTCGCCATCGCGCACAGCCTGCGTCGTGAACAGCGTCGGATCAGCACCCGCGTGTGGCTCGGTCATCGAGTAGCAGGAGAACAGCTCGCCGTCGAGCAGCGGTCGCAAGTACCTCTTCTTCTGTTCGTCCGTGCCGTAGTGGGCGATGATCTCGGCGTTGCCGGTGTCGGGGGCCTGGCAGCCGAATATGATTGGTGCCCACTGTGATCGGCCCAGAATCTCGTTCAGCAGCGCGAGCTTGAGTTGTCCGTAGCCCTGCCCGCCCAGCTCGGGTCCGAGGTGGGTCGCCCACAGCCCCCGGCGCCTCACCTCCTCCTTGAGCGGGTCGATGACCTTGCGGCGGTTGTCGTCCGGCGGGGTGAACTGTAGGTGAGGAAAAGCGAGGTCGAGCGGTTCGATCTCCTCGCGGACGAACTCGTCGACCCAGTCGAGTTCCTTCTGGTAATCGGGGTCGGTTTCGAAATCCCACGCCATCGTGCGTCTCCTTTGTCAGGGCTGTTGATTGAATCCGGCTATCAATGCGGCGATGTCGCGTGCCACCACCTCGGAGAAGGAGCGGTCGCCGAAGCCGCCAAGGGCCCAATGCCGCACGCCCTCGCTGACATGCATCTGAGCCAATCGCGACAGGTGGGGCACGTCAACGTGGTCGGCCAGCTTCCTGTCGGTTTTCGCCCTGGCGAACAGCTCGCCGAACATATCGGCGTCGACATCTTCGGGCAGGTCACCGGTGAGGATGCGTTGCTCGTGGCGGTAGCCCTCCAGGATCGTCTCGACGATCAGGTCCCGCGGGTTGCGGGCCATCGATCGCTCGAGGCTGCGCAGCGCCTGGACGATGAGGGCATTCACGTCGTAGTCGCCCGCCAGATGCTGGTGCACCGTTTTCTGCGCGGCACGGGTGGAGAGCAGACCGACTTCGAAGAGGACGTCTTCCTTGGCGGGAAAGTAAAAGTAGAACAGCGCGCGGGAGACGCCCGCGGCCCGGCAAATGTCGGCGACCGTCGTCTTGGCATAACCGTTCGTCCGCCACAGTGCCATCGCAGCCTGCACCAACGACCGTTTGGTCTCGGTTGAGCGGGCTCTCTGGAACGAGGCCCGCCGTTGACCACCGTCAGCGACGGCCGTCGTGTTGCTTTTCGGCACAGCTGCACTGTATCAGGCAGATTGACCCTTGCAAATAGTTAACGTATGTCTAACTATCTATGTATGTCCAAGCAGCTTCATCACGTCGTCATGCGCAGCCACTCGGCCGAGACCTTCGTCGCATTCCTGACCGAGGTCGTCGGGATGGAGGTGCAGTTCCAACTGCGGGTGCCGGGTGAGGTGCTGGAGACGACGCTCGGTTGGCCGCCGTCCGACGGCGCGGATATCACGATGGTGGGCACGGGCGATGCGGGGCTCATCGAGGTCCTCGACGTACCGGAGCACCTGCGCGATATCGCACCAGAGGGTTTGGCGGCACTGTCGTTTCTGACCGACGAGTTCGACAGGGCACGCGACGGGGCGAAGGCATTCGCGAGCGACGTGACGGTGTTCGACACCGGCACGCCAGGCGTCGACCTGTTCTTCTGCACGATGGGCGGGGTGCCCGTCGAGTTCATGGGAAGCTACGCCCCCGAAGCGAATTCGGAGACCAGCGAGGCAACGAATGATTGAGTGCGCCGACGCGACGCGCTCCGCATCTCCGCGTCGTTGCCGAGCGGCACAACGCGGACGGCGAGATCGGTGACACCGGCGTCGCGGTAGCGGCGCAGTCGCGCGATAACCGTCGACTCGTCGCCCGCGGCCATGGTGTCTCCGACGTCTTCGGCGTCGCCATGCTCGAGCAGACGAACGTAGTTTGGGGAGAAGTCGGCATGCCCCAGCACTTCGCTTGCGTAGGCGCGGGCGCCGTCGACTTCGCCTTCCGAACAGAGCGCGACGGGAACGCCTGCGACGACGCGGATTCCAGACCGGCCTGCGGAGTCGGCCGTCTCGGTGATGCGAGGGACCACGTAGTCGCCGATAGCGCGTTCGTCGGCCATCCACAGGATGGTGCCTGCGGTTCGCTCGCCCGCGATCCGCAGCATCGCCGGTCCGAGCGCCGCGATGAGCACCGGCATCTCGAACGCGTCGGTGACGTCCACCGGGCTGTGCACGCGAAAGCTGTCGTTGTCGACGGAAACCGCGCCTGGACCGGCGAACGCCGCATCGAGCACGTCGAGATAGTCGCGGACCAGTCGCGCCGGTTTCTCGTAGGGCAGCCCGAGTTGATCGGAGATGATCCAGTGGTGTGACGGCCCGACCCCGAGAGCGAACCGGCCCGCGCACGCAACCTGGGTGGTCAACGCCTGCTGCGCGAGGATCAGCGGGTGACGGGTCTGCAGGGGGACCACGGCCGTGCCGATCTCGATGCGCTCGGTGACGTGACCCAGCAGCGCGACGGCCGTCATCGCGTCGAGGTACCCGGGCACCTGCGGTATCCAGAATGACGCGAAGCCCTGAGCCTCGGCGGCTTGTCCGTCGGCCAGCAGACCGCTCAACCGGTCCGCCCTCGAGCGCTCCTTGTCCGAGCCGACCATCAGGCCGACGCGCATTGAAACCTCCTACGGCACATGGCGATCCCACTCGTACGGCACAACCGGATAGAACGGCGCCGCGAGCAGCGGGTCGATGTCGGCTTGCTTCCATCGGGCGTCGAGCACCGGCCGCAACCGCTCGGCGGTCGCGACCGGGTCGTCGTCGAGGAAGCAGTAGGTGAGCATCTGGCCCGCGGGTGCGCTCGCTAGACACTCGTCGACGTCCTGCGAAACGACCGACCAGACGCCACCGACACCGTCGACGCCGACGAGATCGGCCGCGTCGGCCCCGCCCGACTCCAGCAGGAGGTATACGCCCTGCGCGGGCCACCACGGCAGCACGTCGGCACCGATCTTTATCCGCGGCGCTGCCACCTTGCGTGCTTCTCCGTAGACACCGCGCTGTACCGGTGGCAGCAGCGGCAGTTTCCGGTTTGCACCACCGAGGGCTGAGGAGAGTTCGAGGAAGGGGATCATCCCGCTTTGGTCGGTGAAGAAGTACGTCATCACGTGGTCGATCGCATCGAAGCGCCCATCGCTGTGCGCGCGGGCGGCCCGGCAGGCCGGCGTCGACACCAGCCGCAACGAGGCGCGCACACCGGCCAGCCGATGCTGCTCGGGCCGGTGGTCGAGGGTGTGCCAGCGCAGGTATTCGGCGTCGTGCCCCTCGGGATGGCGGCGCGCCATGGACACGAACAGGGTGCCGATCTCACCGCGCCCCGCGGCGAGCACGCCGTCGACGTCGTCGGAAGGAGTTCCGGGGAGCGTCAATTCGTACCTCGAGACAGATCGATCTCGGGATGACGGGCGGCGATCATGCGCCGAAAGCCCTCGCGCCACGGCACTTTCGTTCTACCGAGGACCTCATGCATGTGGGTCACATCGGGCCACAACGGCGTATGTGCATCGGCGGCGTACTCGAAGACCGGCTCGACACCGACGAGCTCGCCCATGTAGGTGCAGTAGTCCTCGACGCTGACGGTCTCGCTGCCCGCCCAGTTGACGACGACGGGGGGAGTGGCGGCCACCTCCATCGCGCGGATGCCGAGTTCGGCGTAGTCGTCCTCGTAGATCGGGTTGTAGTTGTTCGGCTTGTCGGGGTGCAGCCGAATGGCCTTGCCCGCCAACATCGCATCGAGCCGGTCGGCGGGGGCGCCCCCCTCCGGCCCGTACGTGGAGCAGATCCGGATGATCGTCAGCGGAATGCCGTAGCGGTCGGCGACCCAGGTGCACACCGACTCGCCGGCGATCTTGGAGAAGCTGTAGTTCGGCCGCAGCGGCACGCCGGGGGGATCGGTCTCGCGCAGCGGGCGTTGACCCTGGTAGCCGTAGATCGACCCGGTCGAGCAGAACACGAAACCCTTCGAGGTTCGGCAATGATGCAGCAGCGCACCGGAATTGTGGGCGTTGGTCGTGACACACCGCGTCCAGTCGCCGGCGCCCGGGTCGACGGCCGCGTGGAAGACGTATCCGAAATCATCGGGCAATGTCGAGAAGTCAGGGTCAGCCATGTCGAGAGCGAACGGGGCGATGCCGGCCGCAGCGAGTTTCTCCCGATCCGCCGGGTTCCTGAGGCGCGCCGCACCCCACACCTCGTTGCGACCCGCGAGCGCGCGTGCGATCGGAAAGGCGATCTTGCCGGTTGCGCCGGTAATCAGGACCTTCTCGCCATCGAGCACCCACTAGTCATAGCGCATCGCCACTCAATTGTTAAGTACTTGATATGTTGGGCCGTGTGCAGCTGCGGTTCGATGACGAGGTCGAGGCCTTCCGCGCGGAGTTCGTCGCGTTCCTCGACGAGCATCTGCCCGCCGAGGCCGAGGCGGCCGCCGAGCGGTCGCGTTCGACGTCGCACGTGCCGGAATGGTCGCGGCGCTGGCAGCGGCTGCAGTTCGACCACGGCTGGCTGCTGCCCGGCAATCCGCCGGAGTTCGGCGGCCGCAACGCAGGCATCCTCGAGCAGTTCGTGCACCGCGAGGAACTGTCGCGGCGACGCATCTACCACGCGTTCAATCCGCAGGGCGTCGGAATCATCGCGGCGTCGCTGCTGTCGTTCGGCACCGAGGAGCAGAAGCGGCGATGGGCGGTCCCCATCCTGCGCGCCGAGATCACCGCATCGCTTGGCATGAGTGAACCCGGCGCGGGATCCGACCTTGCGGGGCTGAACACACGCGCCGTGCTCAACGGTGATCACTTCGTCGTCAATGGCCAGAAGGTGTGGACCTCCGGCGCGCACGACGCCGACGTCATACTCGCGTTCGTCCGCACAGATCCCGAGGCGCCCAAGCACAAAGGAATCAGCGCGCTGTTGATTCCCACCGATGCGCCGGGCGTGAGCTGCCGCCCGTTCGCGTGCGTCTACGACCGCGAAGACCTCGACTTCAACGAGGTCTTCCTGACTGACGTCAGCGTGCCTTCCGAGAATCTGGTCGGGCCGCTCAACGGTGGGTGGAAGGTGGCGAACGGTTCACTCGGCCACGAACGCACGATGATGTGGCTGCAGTTCGCCAACCGGTTGGGTCAGACGCTTGAGAGCTTCCGCCCGGTCGGAGCGGTACAGCGCGATGAGTACGCGCGCATCGCCATGGACTATCAGGCGCTGCGCCTGCTGGGCTCGGCGGCGCTCGCGCGCGCCGCACGCGGTGACGGCGACACCGCCGGACTGTCGGTGCTCAAGGTTTTCGGCTCAGAGGCCGAACAGAGCGCTTACCGCCACGTGTTGGAGGCGACGGGCGCCGAGGCGCTGGCCGACCCGGCGATGACCGCGCCGTACAACCCGTACAGTCCCGGCCAATTCACCGCAGGCTGGTTCACGCGCTACATCGGCAGCTTCGCGGGCACCATCGCGGGCGGCACCTCGGAGATCCAGCGCAACATCATCGCCCAACACGTGCTGAAGCTGCCGACGCGTTGAGCCCGCCCTCAGGCAGAGGCAGTTGTCGGTTGTGATGTCTCAGGACATAGGTGACGGTTCTGTATCAGGACATTGGTGACGGTTGGTGTGTCAGGACTTCGGTGACGGTTTGCCGGTTTTGGGGCGTGGGCCGCGGGGTCGGCCGTTGCCGACGTGTTTGATGCCGGGTGCGGGTCGGGTGTGCTCGGCGGGACCTCGCCGTGCAGGTCGGTGACGATGATCGTGTCGCCGTCGCGGACAACGAGGACCTGTTGAAAACGACGTTGCACGTCGACCATGTAGGTGACTGAGTCCAGCCAGATGGTCCCCGCCGTGCTCACCGTTCTGACTCGCGTGCCGGCGGGCAGATCAGGGGGCGGCTGCGCTCGGGGAGCCGATACCGGCTGGGGACGGGCACCTCGTAGACCGGCCGGTCAGGTTTCGGGCGGGGTGGATCGGCCTTGGGGGTGGCTTCCCACGCTGTCAGCGGGTGACACGCCCGGGCAGCCCTTGGTGGGGACGCTGGGTGTTGTAGATGTGGTCGAACGCGTCGACCTGGGTTTGCAGTTCGACCAGCGACTCCGCGATCGGCTGCTTGTCGAGGTAGCGGAACAGGGTCTGGTGAAAGCGTTCGTTCTTGCCCTGGGTGGGCGGCTTGTCGGGCTTGCCGGTGATCGCCTCCACGCCCAGGGCGGCAACGTGGCCGACGAGTTGGCCGACGTACCCGCGCCGCGAAGGGTTCAGTGCGAGCCCGTTGTCGGACAGCAGTCGTCGAGGAACCCCGTGGGCGGCGATGGCCTTGTCCACCACGGTGATTGCGTCCATGGCGGTCTCCCGGGATGCGACGTAGGATCGCGACCGCGTAGCGGGAGTGATCGTCGATGAGCTGGAAGATCACACACTTACCCCCGCCGCTCAACACGTACTCGGTCGCATCCAGTTGCCAGCACGCATTCGGGGCCGGGTAGACGAACCGCCGCCATGCCGAGGGGGGCTTCTTCTTCGGCTCAAGACGAGCCACGTCAGCCTCACGGAAGATGCGTGCCAGCGACGCCATGGAAGGGACCTGTTCCAGGCCCATCGCGTGCATTTTCTCGTGCACACTGATCGGCCCGTGGTCCAGGCCCGAAGCCTCCAGAGCGGCACGCACTGCCACGGCCTGTTCCTTGACCTCATCGCTCAACTTCGACGGGCACGACTTTGGTCGCCGGGTCCTGGGTTCGAGCACCGCGGCCGGCCCATCGGTCTTCGCGCGCCTGCGCAACTCGTAGAACGACTTCCGGGAGATGCCGTGCTCGGCGCAGAACGTCTCGGCGCAGAACGTCGAGACCGCCCCGGGGGCGCGCCATCGGGCCACTGCGAGATCGCAAGACGGACGAGAGGATCGATGGGTTCATTGACAGCCACCACCCGAACCTTGGGGCAAGTGTCACCCCCAAGACAACCCGAACTGTCACCAATGTCCTGATACAGAACCGTCACCGATGTCTGGAGAGATGACAGAAGGCAGTTGTCGGTGGACCGCTCTAATATCGAATCTATGTTCGAATTGACCGATGCCGACGAGGCAGGGCTGATCGACGAGATCAGTCGGCTGGAGCGGGTGAAGTCGGCTGCTGCCGCTGGTCAGGCCCGTCTGACGGCTGCCTTGACCGAGCGGCGCCGCGCTGCCGAAGCTGCCGCCGGTGTATCGCCTGCCAAGCAGTGCCGCGGGCTGGCGAGCGAGATCGGGTTGGCGCGGCGCGACTCGCCGGCTCGCGGCGGTAGGCATTTGGGGTTCGCCACGGCGCTGGTGTTCGAGATGCCGCACACGTTGGCGGCGTTGGAGTGCGGGGCGCTTTCTGAATGGCGGGCGACGCTGATCGTCAAGGAGTCGGCCTGCCTGACGGTCGAGGACCGGCGCGCGCTGGATGCTGAGATGTGCGCCGACGTCGCAGCGCTCGACGGGCTTGGTGATGCGCGGATCACCGCCGACGCCAGGGCGATCGCCTACCGGCTCGATCCGCAGGCGGTGGTCGATCGTGCGGCCAAAGCCGAATCCGAGCGCACGGTGACGATCCGTCCAGCACCCGATGCCATGGTGTATGTGACCGTGCTGCTGCCGGTCGCCAAGGGCGTTGGGGTGTATGCGGCGCTCAACAAGACTGTTGAGGTGATGCAACCAAGATGCCGCACTCAATGTGAGACTTCCCGCCCGTCCGCTCCCGTCGCGACCGTCAGCTTTCCGGCAACGCGCGTCTACGGGCTAAGCCGGGCCTTCATCCCCCCATCGGCCAACCGGCGAACGGCGAGTGCCCCGGCCACGACGGGTCCGCCGGGTAAGACGAGCCCGCCGGGTAAGACCCCCAATCCGGGGGCGCCGGCCAAGTGGGGTCCGCCGGCCAAGACCCGGCGGCGGCGGTGCCGGCACTGGCAAACAGGCCGAGACTTACTGCCGTCACGGCCGCGGCGACAAACCGTTTCTTGAGCATGTGCTTCTCCTGTCGATGACTGCGAGCCCGACGGCTCACGTTCACCGATCCTCATGCGCGGCGAGGAAGCCGCATCGAGTAGTCGACTACTGGAATTCTGGAGCCGCATAAGCAGCGACTACTTGTCCTGGAGCCGGATAAGCAGCGACTACTTGCACCTGGCTAGCTGCGCGGTGGACGAGACGAACACGCGGGCCTCGGGCTACTTCCACCCACCTCGGCAAGCGGCTCGACTGCCCTAACCACTGCTGAAGCGTGCCGCCGACACCACCTTCGATGACCGATCGCGCGGCCAGGTCATGGCCGACACTGCATATGAGCGCGTCACCGGCAGGCCCGCCGACGCCGCGGAGCCGGTCGCGGTCAACCTGGTGATCAGCGACGAGACGCTGCTCGGCGGCGACGGCACCCCGGCCACGGTCAATGGATACGGGCCCATCCCGGCGGCGGTGGCCCGTGGCCTGGTGGACAAGGCGGTCATCGACGAGCGGTCGCGCTGCACTTTGCGGCGGCTGTACCGCCATCCGAAGTCGGGCCAATTGGTGGCGATGGAGTCGCGATCGCGGCTTTTTCCGAAGAGCCTGGCGATGTTCATCGACCTGCGGGACCAGACCTGCCGCACGCCCTACTGCGATGCGCCGATCCGACATCACGACCACGCCCAGCCCCACCACCGCGATGGACCAACCAGCGCCGAGAACGGCCTCGGCGAGTGCGAACGCTGCAACTACGCCAAGGAAGCACCAGGGTGGCGCGTCACCGCGGGTACCGACGAGAACGGTGTGCACACAACGGAATTCGTGACGCCGACACGGCACCGCTACCGCTCGACCGCACCGCTTGCGCCGGGGCCGATCCAGGTACACGTCAGCGAGGTCGAGCTTCGGATCGGAGTCTCGCTCGCGGAGTACGACGCCGCGTAGGCCTGCTAAGAGACGCGACCGGAGGTCGGGTCAATCAGCCCACACGGGCACGACGGTTCTCCTTGAGATGAGCGGACGTGCGGGTTACGAACCACGTTGCGAGTGGGCGCACGAGACGGATGAATAGTACGAGCATGCCGAAATCCTTCTTCATGTCTTCCAGTTGTTCGTCCAGTCCTCGTGTCTGATACCGGAGGAGGCGCTGGCTCTCTTCGGTGTCGACCCAGTCGCCGAAGAAGCGGGCGGGCTTCGCTCGCAGAAAAGCATCGTGTGAGATGGGGCCGATACCGACCGCGCCCATGAGGGCGTTTGTGAAGTCGTAGTAGGTCATTCGGCAGGTTGAGCCGCCGGCTATGTAAAGCGTCTTCCCAATCGAGTCCTCGCAGGCTACAGCTCGTGCGAAGGCCGTTCCGGCGTCGGCGGGATGGAGGAACTCGAATCGCGCGTCGGGGCTGAACTCGAACATAATGCTGGGATCCTGGGCCTGCAAATGGATCGGTGTCACAGCCGCGAGCCGCAGGATGCTCCAGTGCAGCTGCGACTTCCGAATCTCTCGCTCGCAGGCCACTTTCTGGCGCCCGTATTCGTCGGTAGGTGAGACCGGGGTCTCAACGCGTAGCGGCGGCTCGCGGTCCTGGACGTCCCCGAAAATGCCTATGGATGAGGCGAACACGAGTCGTTTGGCCGTCGGCGAAGCCTCCATTTGTGCGATGAGGCCGCGGGTAGCGTCGAGGTTGACTTTTCGCGCGAGATCGGTTGCGCGATCCGAGTAGGGGGGAATGATCGCTGCGAGGTGGATCACCGCGTCCACGCCCTCCAGTGCGTGTCTGACCGACTCCGGATTCGTGATGTCGCCCCATACGAAGTGCACCGGTCCAGCGATATCGGATGCGAGTCGGCGCGCCCTGCGGGACGCGAGGTCGAAAGCGACAACGTCATGACCCTCTACGACAAGCGCCATCAAAGTGGAGAAGCCGATGTTGCCCATCGCACCTGTCAACAAGACCTTCAACGTTCATCCTCACAGTGGTACCGGCGCGGCAAGTTCCCGCAGAGAAGACAGGAACAACTCGTCCATTCGCGGGCTCAACTCGACCAGTGTGGCGGCACTGGCATAGCTGGCTGAGCCGAAGACGCGTTCGAGCGAATCGGCGGCGGTGGCGGCGCCGATCGAAAGACACAGGCAGGCAACGCCCTCCATGCGAAGCTCTTCGAGGGCTTTACTGGCGTCGGCTTCCGCGTAACGACCTTCGTACCCATCGTCGTACGGGAAGCCGTCCGAGAGAACGAGCAGCAACCGATTCGGCGTGCCCGCCTCGGTTTTGAGGATTTCGCCCGCACCGCGGATCGCGGCTCCGAGCCGGGTATAGCTCGACGGCTGAAGCTGGTTGAGCCGTGCCCGCCCCACGGCGCCGAAACTTTGGTCGAACGTCTTGATGATCGGCAGGTGTACAGCGTGGCGGCCCTGCGACCGGAATGCATAGACGGCGACGCGGTCGCCGAGCTCCTCAAGCGTGACGGCCAAAGTGGCGGCCGCACGTCGCTGGTGGTCGTGCACAGCGAGGCCGTTTGAATCGGCATCTACGGCGGACCCCGAGGCGTCGATCAGAACAAGCACGCCGAGATTGCGTGCAAGTTTGCGTCGTTCCAGGTAAACGTGTTCAGGCGCGGAGAAACCGGACTTCAGATCGACGAACAGGTCGATGAGCGCCTCGCTGTCGAGATCGTCTCCATCGGCACGGCCGCGCAGTACCTTCGGGCCGAGTCCCACGCGAGCCAGCCGGCGCCGCAGTGCATCATCGTGCGCGACACCAGCATCGGAGACGTCGGCGGCGGCAGTCAGTGGAAAGTCGATGACCCGGCACCAGTCGGGCTTGTACCGGTCATTGAAGACGTCCCACTCGGGATACAGGGCGCCGCCGACGCCTACCGCCGCACCGGGTTTGCCGTCATCGGTGAATTGGATCCGGGTGGGCAGGGGACGGGCATTCGGTCCGATCTGCTGCACCCGCCGGGTGGAGCGAACCGTCATCTCGGCGCCTGCGGCGCCCTCGCCTTCGGAACGCTTACCGCCGAACATCTTCCGGAAGTAGTCCGACATCGACTGGTTGTTGAACAGGGGACTCTCGAACAGCTTGAGGATCTTGCTGTCACCGGACTTCCCGCCGTCGTCGTCTTCGTCGTCGTCCTCGGATTCGGGCATGTCGATGGGGTCGAACTGGAGTTTGAGGTCTTTGTTGGTGGCCTGTCCGCCTGGTCCGGCGGTAGACCCCAGCAACCGGGACGGTTTGATGACACCGAACCACTCCGGGGGGTCGGCAACCTCGGCTCGGGTCTTGGCCACCTCCAGTGACTCATCGGGGGTCGCGGTGCTCGGCTGTCCGTCGGGAAGGAGCGCGGCATCGAGTGGAATCTGCCGGCCGAGTTCGGCGAGCACCCGGTGACCTTCGAGTGCCAGGTAGCGGCGGGCCGTCGTGGCCCGTGCCCGCAATCCCTTCACCAATCGCGGATCGAGGCTGCCCGCGCCGAGAAGTGCTGCCTGGATCAACATCTCGCGGCGCTGCTGATCGACGGAACCACCGGCTGCGACGAAGATGACCTGACCGTTCGTGTGCGCAGGATGACCGGCCGGCGCTTCGGCGACTTCGAGGGCCCTGCCGGCGATGTAGGTGGCGAGTAACCGGAACCGGTCAGGGCTTCCCGGGGCAGCGTCGGTCACGTCTGGGGTAGGACGGTATTGACGAGTTCATCGAGGGCGCGGATGACGTCGGCATCGTCGGACAGAACTTGGACGACGGCCGCGTGGACGGCACTGCGCGGATTCAGCCCCTCGGCCACAAGGCCGCCGGCGAGGATCAACATGCGGGTGGAGGACACTTCGCGCAGCGGTGAGCCGTCCAGGTTACGGATGGCGTACGCGAGCTTGACCAGCGAACGTGCGGTTTCGATATCGATCCCGGCTTCGTAGGCAACCACCTCGGTCTCGACGTCGGGGGACGGGTAGCCCAGTTCGATGGCGATGAAGCGCTGACGCGTCGACTCTTTGAGGTTCTTCAGGACGCTCTGGTATCCGGGGTTGTAGGAGATCACCAGCTGGAATCCGGTAGCCGCCTGCAGTGTCGTGCCGAGCCGGTCGACGGGCAACTCACGGCGGTGATCGGCAAGCGGATGGATGACCACGGTGGTGTCCTGGCGTGCCTCCACCACCTCGTCCAGATAGAAGATGGCGCCCTCGCGCACCGCGCGGGTCAGCGGGCCGTCCACCCAGACCGTCTCACCGCCCTTCAGCAGGAATCGGCCGACGAGATCCGCCGACGTCATGTCCTCGTGGCCGGCGACGGTGATCAGGTCTCGGCCCAGTTGGTGGGCCATCGCCTCCACGAACCGTGTCTTTCCGCATCCGGTCGGGCCTTTCAGCAGCACCGGCAGCCCCCTGCGGGCGGCCGCGCAGAAGACCTCTACCTCGTCGCCGACCGCACGGTAGAACGGCGCGTTCGAAACGGGGGTGACAACCGCGGATGTATTGTTGCGCATTCACTTTCCTCGCTCGAGCGGGACGTTCTTAGGAAGCTCGACGCCGTCTGGCAAGACAAGCTGACCATCATGGTTGATGTAGCCGGAATTCGTCAGGGGCATCGGTAGCGCAGGATCGGGGCACGGCCGATCGGTGTCCTCACCGCAGATGCCCATCAGGAAGTACGAGCGCTTCAAGATGTCGTCCGGCCACGGGTCCTGGTGCATGGCAAAGAACTGTGCCGGAATGTTGTAGAAGACGAAGAAGAATGCGCTGCACGCGGCGAAGATCGCCAGGAAGCGGGTCAGCTGCTGTTTGGCGAATCCGCCTCGGACCTGGTCGAGCCCGCGCTCGACGAAGCTGCGGCCACGGTCGTCGGTGAAGTAGCGCATGCAGCAGAGGCCTGCCTGGACGCCGCCCCACATGAGCCCTTCATAGAGCGGCCACTGGTAGTAGGTGCCCGCGTTGACCGACAGCGGCTGGATGGCACCCGGATAGGTGAACAGCCCCATCGGCATGAGGAACAGGCCCTCGATGACGAAATCGAAGAAGAAGGTCCATGCGATCACGACCCCGATGAGGCCGAAGGTGTTGATATTGGGAAACCGCTTCTTGGCCGAGCGCATGACCCAGCAGCCCAGCATGGTGCACAGCAGGACGAAGAAGTAGCCCGGGGCATTCATCAGAATGGGCTCGGCCATCATGGCGCCCGGTTCCCCGAACGACACCCAACCCGGAATGTCCTGAACCCACGAGCCCATATTCCACATCCAGGTGTTGTATGTGCTCCACGTGTTGAAGTAGTTCAGCAGCGGATCCTGAAACCACAGCAGCCCGCAGGACACGAAGAGCATGCCGTCGAGGGTGATCCGCCGCTCCCGTCGCCACGGCCGAATGAGGAACCACCAGATGGCAATTGGCAGACCGACCACGATCACGGCCGTCCACGTGAAGAGGATCGCCTTCATGAACATCGGTGGGTCCGTCGGCCCTGCGGGAACCCGCTCGAAGTTGGGCCCGGTGATCCAGCGGATCCACACATACAGCTGGAACGCCAGGATCACACCGCCGACTGCCGCCCACACTCGCACCGGCGTGATCCGCTTCTGAGGCTGCGCACCGAGTGCCGCGTCGCTGAGTGACTCGGTGAGAACGGGTTTCTTCCTGCTCGACAGATCGCTCACGACACCGTCTCCTCCGCACTTGTCGATCCCATGGACCCCACAGCTCCCTTCAGAAGTGGCCGATGCGCCGAAAATATACCAGTCGGTATCTGAATGACCAAGGGGTCAAAACCTGTGGCAAGATGGCGGCATGGTGGAGCCTTGGACGCGCGAGCGACGCCTCGAACGCACGCGCTCGCTGCTGCTGGATGCCGCAGAGCAGGTGTTTGCCGAAAGGGGTTTCATTTCAGCGACTCTCGACGACATCGCGAAGGCGGCCGGCTACTCAAAAGGCGCGATCTACAAGTACTTCGCCACCAAGGAGGAACTGTTCCTGGCTGCGAGTGACCGGTACTGGCGTCGGTATTTCGACAAGTTCGCCGAGGTGATGTCGTCGGACCACATCGGGGCACGCGAGCTCGAAGACATCGGGGAGCGGTGGCGCCAGCTGAGTCGTGACCGCGGCGCCGAGCATGCGGCACTGGGCATCGAATTCAACCTCTACCTGCTGCGCAATCCGGAGGCGCGAGAACGCGTGGCCGCCAAGCGATCCGAGGTGGTCGACGAGCTCACTCGCTACATCGTCGATGGTATTGAGAAGCTCGGCGCGACCCTGTTGATACCGGCAGCGACGTTCGCTCACATCATCATCGCCACGACCGACGCCGTCGAACTGGGTAGTCACCTCGACGATGTCGATCTGTACCAGGCGATGGTCGAGATGTACGTGTCGGCCGTGAAGATGCCCTGACCCTCACCTGGTTGGTTCGAAGGGAACGATCACCGGCATCTCGGCACCGTCGGGTAGTACGAGTTCGCCGTCGCTGTTGATGTAGCCGGAGTGCTTGGTCGGAATAGGAAGATCCGGGTCAGGACAAGGCTTGTCGGTTCCGTCGCCGCAGATGCCGCCGGTGAAGTACGAGCGCTTCATATGGTCCTCCGGCCAAGGATCGGAATGCATGCCGATCCATTGGGCGGGCACGTTGTAGAAGACGAAGAAGCAGGTGCTGATTCCGGCGAAGATGGCCAGGAACCGGATGAACTGCTGGCGCAACACACCACCTCGGACATTGTCGAGTCCGCGCTCGACGATGGTTCGGCCGCGGTCGTCGGTGAAGAAGCGCAGGCAGCACATCGCCGCCTGAACGCCTCCCCACATCAAGCCCTCGTAGATGGGCCATTGGTAGTAGGTGCCCGCGTTGAACGACACGGCGCGGATGGCACCGGGATAGGTGTAGAAGCCGATCGGCAGCATGACCAGGGCCTCCATCACGAAGTCGAAGACGATGCAGATCGCGTACGTGGCGAGGATCAACCGCAGGTTGCTGATGTTGGGAAAGCGAGACTTGATGCGACGCATGACCCAACATCCGACGATCGTGATCAGGAGAACGCCGTACGCGTAACCCGGCGCATTGGTCAACAGTGGCTCGGCCACCATCGCGCCCGGTTCCTCCGGTGACACCCAGCCCGGGATGTTCGACGACCACGATCCCATGTTGAACGACCAGGTGTTGTAGGTGCACCAGGTGTTGAAGTAGTTGAGTAACGGGTCCTGGAAGAACATCAGGCCCATCGACAGAAACAGCATGCCGTCGAGCGTGATTCGCCGTTCCCGGCGCCACGGCCGGATGAAGAAGAACCAGATGGCGAATGGCAGGCCGACCCAGAGCACGACCGCGTTGGCGATCATCGGGATCTTCATGTGCAACGGCGGATCGTTCGGCCCCGCGGGCACCCGCTCGAAGTACGGTCCGGTGATCCAGCTGATCCACACGTACAGCGTGAGCGCCAGGATCACCGCACCCAATGTCGCCCAGATCTGAACAGGCTTGCCCTTGGGCTGAACCTGGGCTCCGAGTTCGGCCGTTCCGCCGAGTGACTCGGTTACTGAAGGCTTCTTGTTCGACAGATCGCTCACGACACCTCCTGACTCCCGCGCGGCGCACGGTCCCACGAAAGATACCAGCGAGTATCTGATACTCCAATCGGTTTCTCAGATTCTGTGGCACACTTTTTCCATGGTCGAGCGTTGGACACGGGAACGACGTCTCGAGCACACGCGCACGCTACTGCTGGATGCCGCGGAGGACGTGTTCGCCGAAAAGGGCTTCGCGCCAGCCGTTCTCGACGACATCGCGCACGCGGCAGGCTATACGAAGGGTGCCATCTACAAGCACTTCACCACCAAGGAAGATCTATTCCTGGCCGTCAGCGACCGCTACTGGCGCCGCTATTTCGACAACTTCGCCGAAGTGATGTCGTCGGCGAAGCAGATCGGCTCGCGCGAACTCGACGAGATCGCCGCACGGTGGCGCCGACTCAGCCGTGACCGCGGTGCTGAGCACGCCGCGTTGGGCCACGAGTTCACCCTCTATCTACTCCGTAATCCTGAGGCGCGCGAACGGGTGGCCGAAAAGAGATCAGAGGTCGTCGCGGCGCTCGCGAAATTCATCGTGGAAGGCATTGACAGGCTGGGTGGCGCCTTGCTGATCCCGCCCCTGACGTTCGCCCAGGTGTTGGTCGCCACAAGTGACTCAGTTGTGCTGGGAAGCGAACTCGACGATGTCGACCTCTACCGGCCCATCATCGAAATGTACGTCTCGGCGATCAAGATGCCGTGATTATCCGCTGCTGCCGGGCAGCGCGCGGACGGCCTGTGCTCCTGCGCGCCGCGTCACCCAGTGTCGTCACGACCTCGACTGCCTCTGCACCCGGACACGGATGAATATCAACTACTTGCGATTGCTCTGCGAAGCATATACCGTTCGGTAGTCGGCTGCCGCGAGAAATGACGAAAAGGTAGCTGCGCCGGAACGTTTTGCCAGAGAGACTTGTCCGGGCGCTTCGCGGGCGGGCGACGCGGCAGTGACGACAGCCGACAGGAGACGACGATGCCCCGATTTCCCAAACCGGCAGAAGGCAGTTGGACCCAGCACTATCCGCAGCTGGGCACCGAGCCGGTGTCCTACGAGGACTCGATCAGCCCGGAGTTCTACGAAGTAGAGCGTCAGGCGGTCTTCAAGCGGGCGTGGCTCAATGTCGGCCGCGTCGAACAGCTTCCGCGCAAGGGCAGCTACTTCACCAAGGAGCTCAAGGTCGTCAACACGTCGATCATCGTGGTGCGCAACAACGTCGGTGAGGTGAAGGCGTTTCACAACATCTGCAGGCACCGCGGCAACAAGCTGGTGTGGAACGACATGCCCCTGGAGGAGACCAGCGGCTTCTGCAAGCAGTTCACGTGCAAGTACCACGCCTGGCGCTACGACCTGGACGGCAAGCTCACGTTCGTGCAGCAGGAGGGTGAGTTCTTCGACCTCGACAAGAGTCGCTACGGCCTGGTTCCCGTGCACTGCGACGTGTGGGAAGGCTTCATCTTCGTCAACTTCGCGCCGGAACCCGAACAGAACCTGCGCGACTTCCTCGGGCCGATGGTTCTGGGCTTGGAGGGCTATCCATTCGACAAGATGACGTCGCGGTTCTACTACCGCTCGGAGGTCAAGGCGAACTGGAAGCTCTACATGGACGCGTTCCAGGAGTTCTATCACGCACCCGTGCTGCATGCGAACCAATCGCCGACCGCGTATTCGAAGGCGGCCGCCGAGGCGGGGTTCGAGGCGCCGCACTACCGCATCGACGGACCGCACCGGTTGGTCAGTACCTCGGGCATTCGCGCCTGGGAAATGGACGAAGCGATGCGCAAACCCATGGAGGACATCTGCCAGAGCGGCCTGTTCGGGCCGTGGGACAAGCCTGATTTGGGTGAGATGCCCGAAGGGCTGAACCCCGCGAAATGCGATCCGTGGGGCCTGGATTCGTTCCAGCTGTTCCCGAACTTCGTGATACTTATCTGGGGACAGGGTTGGTACCTCACCTACCACTACTGGCCGACGTCGTTCAATACGCACATCTTCGAAGGCACCCTGTATTTCCCGCAGCCGCGGACACCAAGAGAGCGCATCGCCCAGGAGCTGGCCGCGGTGTCGTTCAAGGAATACGGGCTGCAGGACGCGAATACGCTCGAGGCGACCCAGACGATGGTGGAATCCCAAGTCGTGGACCGGTTCTTGCTCTGCGACCAGGAGGTGCTCATCCGGCACCTGCACCAGGAGACCGCCGCGTGGGTGGATGACTACCAGCGCAACACGGCAGGGGTGCGAGCGCGATGACCGCAATGCTGCCGACCGAATTCGCCGAACTGGAAGCGTTCACCGAGTGGTGCCTGCCGTCGGAGGCGGAGCGCTACGCCAAACGGCTGACCAGTTCGATGACCGAGATGCAGGCGTTCTATGACGCCATCACCCCGCGCGCCGAGGAAGCGATCTCCTTTTGTGACAAGTTTCCGCTCGACAAACTGCCTGAGGACGTGCTGAACCTGATGCACCTGCTGTACTCGATGATCATGGTGTCGTTCCCCGTCGAGTGCTGGAAGCAACCGCGCGTTCCCGATTCCGGTGCGGCGTCGCTGGATTGTCTGTCCGAACCCGTGCCGTGAGTGACCTGACAGTCCTGCGCGCTGAGCGCTGGGCCGACGTGGAAACCGGCGAGGTGCACTCGCCGGCGGTGGTGGTGATCGATGGCGAGCGTATCCAGGCGGTGAATCCGCCTGAGCTGCCTGCCGATTCGACGGAGATCGACCTCGGTGAGGTCACCCTGCTACCGGGCCTGATGGACATGGAGCTCAACCTGCTCATCGGGGGACCCGGCGGTCCCGACGGCCTGCCCAACCCAATGCACGGTGTGCAGGACGACCCTGTGTACCGCACGCTTCGCGGCGCGGTGAACGCCAAGACCACGCTAGAAGCCGGCTTCACTGCCGTGCGCAATCTCGGGCTCATGGTGAAGACCGGTGGCTACCTGCTCGACGTGGCACTGCAGCGCGCGATCGAGCAGGGCTGGCACGTCGGACCCCGCATCTATCCCGCGGGCCACGCGGTGACGCCGTACGGCGGACACCTCGACCCGACCGTCTTCCAGCGGTTGGCGCCGGGCATCATGCCGCTGTCGGTCGCCGAGGGCATCGCCAACGGTGTCGACGAAGTGCGCGCGTGCGTGCGCTACCAGATTCGCCACGGCGCCAAGCTGATCAAGGTGTCTGCATCCGGCGGTGTGATGTCGCACAGCACTGCGCCCGGCGCACAGCAGTACTCCGACGAGGAGTTCGCCGCGATCGCCGACGAGGCGCATCGCGCGGGCGTTCGCGTCGCTGCGCATGCGGTGGGGGACAGCGCGATTCGGGCTTGCATCCGCGCAGGCATCGACTGCATCGAACATGGCTTTCTGGCCACCGACGAGACGATCCAGATGATGGTCGACAACGACACGTTTTTGGTGTCGACGACCTACCTGACCGAGGCGATGGCCGTCGACCGCATCGCCCCGGAACTGCGCAAGAAAGCCGAAGAGGTCTTTCCGCGGGCACAGGCGATGCTGCCGAAGGCGATCGCGGCGGGTGTCCGAATCGCCTGCGGAACCGACGCCCCGGCAATTCCGCACGGGCAGAACGCAAAGGAGCTCCGCGCCCTGGTGGACAGGGGGATGACGCCGATGCAGGCGCTGCGGGCCGCGACGATCACCAGCGCCGAGCTCATCGATGCCGACGATGAGCTGGGCCGGCTCGCGCCGGGATATCTGGCCGACATCATCGCCGTCCCGGGGGATCCGTCGCAGGACATCACGACCACGCTCGACGTGCGTTTCGTCATGAAAAACGGTGTGGTCTACAAGCAGTAAGAGATACGGAGGCGAAATGGAACAGAGAGACAACATCCTCTGGCTGCTCAAGCAGGCGTGGTACTTCTCGCTCACGACGGTGAACGACGCGGTGAGCGAACACGGCGTCAGCACCGCCCAGATCGGCATGCTCCGCCAACTCGCCACGGAGCCCGGACTGTCTGGAGCCGACCTGGCGCGGCGGCTGCTGATCAGCCCGCAGGGCGTTCAGCTCGCGCTCAAGGAGCTCGAGCGACGCGGGCTGGTCGAGCGTAAGCAGAACCCTCAACACGGACGGATACTGCAGGCCTTCCTGACCGACCAGGGCCGCAAGGTCGCCGAAGCGGTGGTCAGTGACGCCATCGCCGCGCACGACACGGTGTTCGGCGTGCTAACCAGCGGCGAGCAGGAAACGCTGCGTGATCTGCTCGGACGCGTGATCGAGCAGGGCACCGGCCATCAGCTGCACACCGATCACATCGGACCGGAGTAACAAGTAGTTGATATCAATGACAAGTACTTGATAATGTTGACGGTGATGAGCGAAAAAGGCGCAACCGACGTGGCCGTCGCCGCGACCGAAGAAGTCGTCATCGAACTGGACGGCAAGACTACGACGGCGAAGTACCGCAAGGGCGACACGCTGCTGCAAGTGGCACGGTCGCAGGCGTTGCAGGCGCCGTATTCGTGTGAAACCGGTTCGTGCGGGACCTGCATGGGGCAGGTTCTCGAGGGCAGCGCACGGATGGTGAACAACGACGCACTCGACGATGACGAGGTTGCGGAGGGCTTCGTGCTGACCTGCCAGGCCCTGCCGACCAGCCAAACAGTGCGGGTGACCTATGACTTCTAGTAGCACGAGCCGTGTCGCCGTGGTGACCGGCGGTGCGTCCGGCATGGGTGAGTCGACCTGCCATGAGCTCGGACGCCGTGGACACAAGGTCGCCGTGCTCGATCTCGACGCCGATGCCGCGCAACGGGTTTCCGAAGACCTGCGCGCCGAGGGCGTGACCGCGCTCGCGGTGTCTGCCGACGTCAGTGACCGTGCCGCCGTTGAGGAGGCGTTCGCCAAGATCCGTACCGAGCTCGGCCCGGTGCACATCCTGGTCACCAGCGCCGGCGCGGTCGACTTCGCGCCGTTCGCCGAGATCACCATCGAGGCATGGGAACGCCTCATCGCGGTGAATCTGACCGGCACCTTCCACTGCTGTCAGGTCGCGGTGCCGGACATGCTCGAGGCGGGCTGGGGTCGCATCGTGATGATCTCCTCGTCGAGCGCGCAGCGGGGTTCGCCGAAGATGGCCCACTACGCGGCCAGCAAGGGCGCACTGTTGTCGCTGACGAAATCCCTTGCCCGCGAATACGGTCCGCTGGGAATCACGGTCAACAATGTTCCGCCGTCGGGGATCGAGACACCGATGCAGCACCAGGGACAGGCCGCGGGCCACCTGCCGTCCAACGAGCAGATGGCCGCGAGCATCCCGGTCGGCCATCTGGGCACCGGCGACGACATCGCGGCAGCCGTCGGATTCCTGTGCTCCGAGCAAGCCGGCTTCATCACCGGGCAGGTTCTGGGCGTCAACGGCGGTCAGGTGTTGTGATTCACGGAGGTTCGCATGGGTAAATGGCCGAAACCCACAGAGGGCAGTTGGACCGAGCACTACCCGGAACTCGATACCGGTCCCGTCTCGTTCCGCGACTCGACATCACCCGAGTTCTACGAGCTCGAGCGGGAAGCCATCTTCAAGCGCGCCTGGCTGAATGTCGGCCGGGTCGAGGAACTCCCGCGCGTTGGCAGCTATCTCACAAAGGAGATCGACGCCGCCAAGACATCGGTGATCGTCGTGCGGGGCAAGGACCAACAGATCCGCGCCTTCTACAACCTCTGCCGCCATCGCGGAAACAAGCTGGTCTGGAACGACTTTCCCAGCGAAGAGGTCAAGGGGGCGTGCCGCCAGTTCACGTGCAAGTACCACGGCTGGCGGTATGACCTCGAAGGCGCACTGACCTTCGTCCAGCAGCCCGGCGAGTTCTTCGACCTCGACACGTCACAGTACGGACTACGGCCGGTGAATTGCGACATCTGGAACGGCTTCATCTTCATCAACCTCGATCCTGAGCCTCGGCAGAGCCTGCGCGAGTTCCTCGGGCCGATGATCACAGCGCTCGACGACTATCCCTTCGAAATGATGACCGAGCGTTACGATTTCGTCGCTCACAACAACAGCAACTGGAAGATTTTCGCCGACGCGTTCCAGGAGTACTACCACGTGCCGTCGCTGCATTCGCAGCAGGTACCCACGGCGGTGCGTCAGCCGAATGCCACCTTCGAATGCGGTCACTTCCAGATCGACGGACCGCACCGGTTGGTGTCCACGGCCGGTACCCGTAGATGGCTGCTCGACCCGGAATTCATGTATCCGGTCGAACGGGTCACCCGCAGCGGACTGGTGGGTCCCTGGCGCACGCCGGAGACGCATCAGTCGGCGGGTCTGAACCCGGGCGGGATCGAGCCGTGGGGCATCACCAACTTCCAGATCTTTCCGAACCTGGAGATCCTCATTTACCACGGTTGGTACCTGTTGTACCGGTACTGGCCGACGTCGCACAACACCCATAAGTTCGAGGCGTACAACGCGTTTCACCCCGCCCGCACCGTTCGTGAGCGCATCGAACACGAGGTCGCGTCGGTGGTGCTCAAGGAATTCGCGCTGCAGGACGCAGGCATGCTCGGCGGTACGCAGGCGGCGCTGGAGTACGGCGTTGTCGACGGCTTCCCACTCAGCGACCAGGAGATCCTGGTGCGCCACCTGCACAAGGTGGCCGTCGACTGGGTCGACGAGTACAAGCGCGAACGCACACCGGTGGAGGTGTGACCGTGTCCGACAAGCGCCTTCCCAGCGCCTTCGCCGAACTCGAGCGGTTCGCCGACAAGTGGTGCCTGGCAACCGAACCCGAGCGGTGGGAGGCCCGGCTGTCAACCCCGATGCTCGAACTTCGGGATTTCTACGACACGTTCACTCCTCGGTTCGAGGAGGCCATCGACTACTGCGACAAGTTTCCCCTCGACGACGTTCCCGACGATGCGCTGAACCTGCTGCACCTCATCTACTCGATGATCATGGTTTCGATGGCCATCGAGGTGTTCGGCCAGCAGAAGCCCACCGATTCCGCCGACGCCGTCATCGACCGAGTAGGAGCACCCGTTCCATGAGTCTCTTGACGATCAACAAGCTCACCGAATCGGTCGGTGCAGAGGTGCTCGGGGTCGACTCCGGCCGGTTGGCGAGCGACGACTCGCTCGGCGCTGCGGTGCTCGAGGCGCTCGAGGACAACGGCGTGCTGGTCTTTCCCGGCCTCGGCCTCGAACCCGGGGCGCAGGTCGAGTTCTGCCGCCGGCTCGGCGAGATCGACCACTCGTCCGACGGTCATCATCCCGTTGCCGGTATCTATCCGGTCACGCTGGACAAGAAGAAGAACGCGTCGGCCGACTACCTGCGCGCGACTTTTGACTGGCACATCGACGGCTGCACTCCGATCGAGGACACGTATCCGCAGATGGCCACCGTGCTATCGGCCAAGCAGGTCGCCGTGTCCGGCGGTGAGACCGAGTTCGCCAACTCCTATGCGGCCTACGACGCGCTCTCCGACTCCGAGAAGCAGCGGTACGCGTCGCTTCGGGTCGTGCACTCGTTGGAGGCGTCGCAACGTCGAGTCACCCCGGACCCGTCGCCCGAGGTCTTGGCCAAGTGGCGGTCCAGGCGGACCCACACCCATCCGTTGGTGTGGACCCACCGCAGCGGTCGGCGGTCGCTGGTTCTCGGGGCGTCGGCCGATTACGTCGTCGGAATGGACCGGGCCGAGGGCGTGGCACTGTTGGCCGAGCTGCTCGACCGGGCCACCGTCCCCGACAAGGTGTACAGCCACACCTGGGCCGTCGCGGACACCGTCATCTGGGACAACCGCGGCGTCCTCCATCGCGCTGCCGCCTACGACCCCAGCTCACCTCGGGAAATGCTGCGCACCACCGTGCTGGGTGACGAACCGATCCAATAGTCGCGACTCTGCTGCTGGGCGAGTGCTCAGCGCTCTCGTTGACGCCGGGCTGCCACTATGGAAATCTAATAGCCACATATGAGAATCACATTCTCGTGTGCTGAGATTCTCGAAACGGAGGGCGCATGACGGAGGACCTCACCTCGGTCGACTTTTTCCGGGACGGTCGTCTGACGGATGACCCCTACCGGTTCTACGAGGCGCTTCGCAACAAATGCCCGGTTGCCCGCGAGGACCACTACGGCGTGACCATGGTGACCGGCTGGCAGGAGGCCGTCGACGTCTACAACGACGCCGACACGTTCTCGTCCTGCATCTCGGTGACGGGTCCGTTTCCCGGCTTTCCCGTGCCCCTCGAGGGCGATGACGTCACCGATCTGATCGTCGAACACCGCGACGAGATTCCGTTCAGCGACCAGCTGCCGACGCTGGACCCGCCGACCCACACCAACCACCGCGCGCTCCTGATGCGGCTGATCACACCCAAGCGCCTCAAGGAGAACGAGGACGCTATGTGGGCGCTCGCCGACGACATCCTCGACGACTTCCTGGCGCCCGGTGAAGGCGAGTTCATCAAGGGCTTCGCCGGGCCGTTCACGCTGCGGGTGATCGCCGACCTGCTCGGCGTACCCGAGGAGGATCGCCCCGAGCTCCTCGACCGGTTGGCCCGCGGCACACACGGCAGCGGCCTGGGCAATGCGGACAAGACGCTCGCCAAGACACCCCTCGAGTACCTTTACGACGTTTTCGCGACCTATGTCGAGGATCGGCGCGCCGAGCCCCGCGACGACGTGCTGACCGGCTTGGCCACGGCGAGCTTTCCCGACGGCACGGTGCCCGAGGTCGGCGACGTCGTGCGGGTGGCCACCAACGTCTTCTCCGCGGGACAGGAGACGACGGTGCGGCTGCTGTCGACGGCGTTGAAGGTGCTCGGGGATCAGCCCGACATCCAGCAGAAGCTACGCAACGACCGCAGCCTGCTGCCCAACTTCATCGAGGAGTGCCTGCGCATCGAGAGCCCGGTCAAGGGTGACTTCCGGTTGTCGCGGACACCGACCACGATCGGTGACGAGGCATTGGCCGCCGGTTGCACGGTGATGGTGGTCAACGGCGCCGCCAACCGCGATCCGCGCCGGTTCGACGACCCCGACACATTCGATCCCGAACGCAAGAACGCACGCCAGCACCTCGCGTTCGGCCGCGGCATTCACAGTTGCCCCGGCGCGCCTCTGGCCCGTGCCGAGACGCGCGTCGGGTTGGAACGGCTGCTGGACCGGACCACCGATATCCGGATCAGCGAGGCTCATCATGGACCTGCGGGCGATCGTCGCTACCAATACATTCCGACGTATATCCTGCGCGGCCTCACCGAATTGCACCTGGAGTTCGACCTCACCGACGAGCGCTCGCACGAGGAGCCGACAACCGGAGGCGCCACATGAAGGTGACCGTCGACGAAGACCGGTGCCGCGGCCACGGCATGTGTCTGACGCTGTGCCCTGAGGTGTTCACCATGACCGACGACGGCTACGCCATCGCCGACCCCGAAGAGGTTCCTGCGGGGCTGGAGGATTCGGCCAAAGAGGCCATCGTCAACTGCCCCGAACAAGCCATCGTCGAAACCGACTGAAAACACAGGAGATTCGAGTGCCAAAAGGCTACGTAGTCATCACCGAGGATGTGAAGGATCCCGCCGGGATGGGCGAGTACGCGAAGCTCGCCAGCAAGGCGATGGCCGGCGCGACGATTCTCGCTTTCGACACCAAGGCCGAACAGATCGAGGGAAAGTGGCACGGCACCCAGACCGTCCTGCTCGAATTCGAGTCGGTGGATGCCGCCCGCGAGTGGTACAACTCCGACGCGTACCAAGAGGCCGCGAAGCTCCGGCAGAAGGCCGCCGACTGCAACGGCGCCATCCTCACCGGCCTGGGCTGACCCAAAACTCACGCCCAAATGTCGGTTTGGGCGTGAATTGGCGGCGTGTCGCCACCGAAATGTCGGGTTGGGCGTGGGTGCGCTAGTTCGGGATCAGCGGGCCCGTCGGCTTCGTGGTCGTGGCGTGCACAAGCAACTCGGCCAGCTCACGCGGCCTGCTGAGGAACGGTGAGTGCGACGTGTCGATCGTGAGCTGATCGACGCCAAGCCTGCGCGTCACCGTATCGGCGAGCCAGCGTGGCATCGAGCGGTCCTGCAGACACCGGATGAAGCTGCGGGGCAGATCGGCCGCCCAGAAGTTCTGCACCGACACCGGGGTCACCGTGGTGTCGCCGAACCGCTCGGGCCCCAGCCGGTCGAACGCCCATCGCGCGGTCGCCTCGTCGCAGTCGTGGTAGAAGTACTTCCACGCGCCGTCGAAGTCGGCGAATGTCATCGCGCCGTCGTCGTCGAACGTCAGATAGCTCAACATCTCTCCGACATCGGCATCGAAGTCGTCGCCGAGGTCGTCGCCGTCGTCGCGCATGGCCATCGCCTCGGGATACGTGCGGCCTTCGCGCGGCAGCGCCGCCGCGAGGTAGGTGATGTGGCTGACGTGCTCGGGCACCGCGTCGGCGGCCAACGTGGCGTCGAACCCGCCGCCGGAGTGACCGACGAGAATGTCGCCCGGTGCGACGGCGGCGACGATCGCGTCCCGCCGGTTGGCGAGCGTGGACTCCTCGTCGACGAGTGCGCCGTGCCCGGGTAGGTCGACGGCGACACCGTCGTGACCCAACTGTCGCAGCTCGGCGATCGTGCGCTCCCAGCACCAAGCGGCGTGAAAACCCCCGTGCACGAAAACGAATCGCATGCTCTAGCGCAGCACTCGAACGGGGACGCTTGACCAACCCGCGACATTCTGTGCCGCCACCCGTTTGCACTCGTCCCACAGCACCTCGTAGCGCGGCATGAAGTCGAGCAGGCGCTCGAGCGCGACCGCGCTCTCCATCCGGGCCAGCGCAGCGCCCAGGCAACTGTGCACACCGTACCCGAACCCGAGGTTCTGCGCCTCGGCGCGGTTGCGGTCGATGTCGAAGGTGTCGGCGTCGGTGAACGCCTCGGGATCACGGTTCGCCGAACCGCCGAGCAGGAACACGGGTTTTCCTGCAGGAATCGTGACGCCGTGCAGCGTCACCTCTTTCATGGAGCGGCGCACGTTGTACTGGTTCGGCGCCTCGTAACGCAGCAGCTCCTCGACCGCGGCCGGGATCTTGGTGCGGTCGTCGAGCAGCATCTGCCACTGGTCGGGGAAGCGTGCGAACGTCGCCGCCGCGTTGCCGATCAGCTTTGTCACGGTCTCTGCGCCCGCCCCGCCCAACAGGGTTGCAAACCCGGCGATCTCCAAGTCGTCGAGCGTCTCTTTCTCACCGTCTTCCCGCGTGACCTCGGCAGCGATCAATCGACTGAACATGTCGTCGCGGGGTTCGGCGCGGCGCTCCTGAATTAGCTGATAGTAGAGCCCTATGGATTCTCCGACGGCCTGCAAGCCCTCCTCGGACATCTCGATCTGGCCGGGCTCCCGGCGCAGCGACGTGTCCACCCATTGGCCGACCTGCTGCCGGTATTCCTCAGGTACACCGAGCATCTGGGTGATCACTTCGACGGGGAAGCGGGCGGAGAAATCTTGTACCACGTCGAAGCGATGAGGGTCGGCCCGTGAGATGTAGCGGTCAATGGTCTCCGTCACCATCGGCCGCATCGCCTCGATCGCCCGCGGCGTGAACACTTTGTTCACCAGGCTGCGCATCTGTCGGTGCTCGGGCGGATCCATGACGATGATCATCTTGATTGGCATCGGTTCGTTCGACTTCACCGTCGCAAGGTCGAGCCCGTACGCCGACGAGTATGTCTCGAAGTCCTTGAAGGCCGCCGCCACGTCCTCGTGCCGCGACAGCGCGTAGAAGTCGTATTCTTCGCTGTAGTACACCGGCGATTCTTCGCGCATGCGCCGATAGATCTCGTAGGGCCCGTTGAAGAACTCCTCGGAGAACGGGTCGAAGACGACTTCCGATGTGGTCATTCGTCTTTGATGGAGATCGCCTGCCGAGGACACTGACGCACCGCTTCCTTCACTTGTTCTTCGTTGTCGGGTGTGACCTCGTCCTGCAGGACGTGTAGGTAGTCCTGTTCGTCCAAGTCGAACACCTCGGGGATGATTCCCATGCATACCCCGTTGCTCTCGCACAGGCCGAAGTCGACTTCGATCTTCCGTGTCATCTCGCAACCTTCACAGGAACGTGCTTCCAGCCGACGACATTCTGCATCTGAACGCGTTGGCAATTGGCGAAGTCGACTTCGAAGCGAGGCATGAAATCGAGGAGTTTCTCGAGGGCGACCGAACTCTCCATCCGGGCCAATGCCGCGCCGAGGCAGCTGTGTATTCCATAGCCGAGGCCGAGATTCGTAGCCTCTGTGCGGTCACGGTCTATGTCGAAGGTATCTGGATCCGTCCACGCCCGCTCGTCGCGGTTGGCCGAGCCGCCGATGAGGAACACCGGGCTGCCCTCCGGGATCGTCGTGCCGTGCAGGTGTACGTCGCGCATGTTTCGGCGCACGTTGTACTGCGACGGTGCCTCGTAGCGGAGCAATTCCTCAACGGCGGCAGGGATTTTGCTGCGGTCCTCCTGCAGTTTTTGCCACTGGTCGGGGTTCTTCCCGAAGAGGTATACCGCGTTGCCCACCAGCTTGGTCACCGTTTCCGCGCCGGCGCCGCCGAGAAGGCTTGCGAATGCGGCGATTTCGAGATCGTCGAGCTTGTCGACTCCGCCGTCCTCGCGCTCGAGATCGGCCTCGATGAGCTTGGTGAACAGGTCATCCCGGGGTTCAGCGCGCCGCTTCTGCACCAGTTCCAGGTAGAACATCGCGTTTTCGATGTTGGCCTGCATGCCCTTCTCGCCGACCTCGACCTGACCGACCTCGCGATGGAGCGATTCGTCGATCCAATGCCGAACCTGCTGCGCCTGATCCTCGGGGGCACCCAGCATCGTGGTGATGACTTCCACGGGGAACGGCGCGGTGAATTCCTGCACCGCGTCGAATCCATCCGGGTCGAGGCGGCTGAGGTACTTCTCGACCTTGGCGGTGACCATCTCCTGCTGCGCCTGGATCGCCCGCGGCGTGAAGACCTTGTTCAGCAGGCTGCGCATGTTGCGATGCTCGGGCGGGTCCATGAAGATGATCATCTTCATGCCCGTGGTCGTCGGCAGGCCACTCCTGACCGACGAAAGGTCGACACCGAACCTCGACGAGTACGTCTCGAAGTCCTTGAAGGCGGGCGCGACGTCTTCGTGGCGGGTCAGAGCGTAGAAGTCGTGCTCGGAGTTGTAGTAGACCGGCGCCTCGTCTCGCATCCGGCGGTACGTCTCGTAAGCCCCATTGAAGAAGTCTTGCGAGAAGGGGTCGAAGACGAGTTTCGCCTTGGTCATCAAACGCTCCTGAGATGAATGAACGGCTGGTCGTTCATTACGAACGGCTGTTTGGCTTTCAACCCTATCGGTAATGGCGTTTTCATTAAAGAGAATGAGACATTCGAGGAAATGTGTCTTACTCCGAGTCCGGCGTCGACCATATCGTCCAGCGCGCCGAGGTCGCCGCCGAGCTCGGCGACCGTCTCGCGGACCACCGCGACGTCTTTGCCGATGAAGTCGCCGACGGCGTCGATGAACGCCGACGCGGAGCCGGCCCTTGTGATGTTGCCCAAAGCGCGGCTGTCGGCGCTGCCGTACGTCAGCGCTTCCAGCAGGGCGGGTTCGGGGATGCCGAACCGGTCGCCGAGCCGAACACCCTCGGCCACCAGCCCGACCTGCGCCGCGAACAGCGTGTTGTTGATCAGCTTCACCACCTGGCCCGTGCCGGTGCGGCCGACGTGAAGGACCGGGTCACCGTAGGTGTTCAGCAGCGGCCGCACCCGCGCCACCGCGTCGTCGTTGCCACCGACGAACAGCGTCACCCTGCCCGCGGCGATATCGTGCGGACCTCCGCTGACCGGAGCGTCGACGACGCTGACGCCGCGTGCGGCGATCGCCTCGGCGGTGCGTGGGCTTCCCGTGGTGTGGAGGACGAGGACGGCGCCGGGCGTCATGGCGGCCACGAGGTCGCGCTCCAGACAGACCTGCCGTACCTGTTCGTCGGTGAACACGCAGACGATGACGACATCGGCGCCCTCTGCCACGGCGACCAGATCCGTCACCGGCTGTGCACCCAATTCCTCGACAGCTCCGCACTTCTCGGGCGTACGACCGAGCGCACGGACGTCGTGGCCGGCCTCGACGAGACGGCGGACCATCGGCGCGCCCATGCGCCCGGCGCCGACGAAGCCGACCCGTGTCACCGCGGGTGGTCCATCAAGTCCAGGGCGGCGTCGGCCGCATCGAACACCGCGCCCTGGGTAGCCTGCGCGGCGTCGGCGAGGCTGCCGGCATGCCGGACGTCCTTCTGCAGCAGAGCGCCCGCGATCGGCGCTAGTCCGTCCAGCGTGCCGCCGAACGCGGCGACGCTGCCGAGCGCCTTGCTGGCGGCCGACCCGCTGGTGAGCACCTCGCACAGCCGGGCCCGGTCGATGCCGAGAGATTCGCCGAGTTCAAGCGTGCTGATCGCGCTGCCCAGGTTGGCGGTGAAGAGCACGTTGTTCAGTATCTTGGCGACTTGTCCGCTGCCGAGCGGACCCAAGTGCACGATCGGATCGGCATAAGTCGCAAAGACCGGACGGCAGCGCTCGACGGTTTCGTCCTCGCCACCGACCATCACAAGCAACTGTCCGGCTTCTACGGCAGGCGCACCGCCGCTCACCGGCGCGTCGATCAGCGAAACACCGTGCGCTGCAGCGGATTCGGCAAGCTCGCGGCACGTCTCGGGATGCACGGTGCTGTGGATGGCCACGATCCCGCCCGGCGCCAGCCCTGCCAGCACGCCGCTATCGCCGTTGAGAACCTCCCTGACGTCGTCGTCGCCGACGACGCACAGGCACACCAGATCGCTGGCCGCCGCCAACTCGGCAGGTGACTGCGCGGTTTTCGCGGCCGTGTCGGCGAAGGGTTCCAGAGAGGCGGGACGGCGTGCCCAGAGCGTGAGGTGGTAACCGGCCTCGACAATTCGCCGCGCCATCGGGCCGCCTTGGCTGCCCAGTCCGATGAAGCCGACGCGCATCAACCCGCCTCCAGTTCCGTATTGCGCGCGGCGGCGCAGTCGTCGACGAACGACAACACCCGCCGGTGGTATTCGCCTGCGCTCCAGCCGACGCTGAGGTTGTGCCCGCTGTCCGGCATGTCGTTGACGACGACCCGGGGTGACGACGTGAACAACGCGGCGACGGCCTTAGCCGCGTCTGGTGTCGACTCCCAGACGCGTTCGTGATCGGCCACGCTGAACTGAACCGGAACCGTCACCCTGGCAGCGATTTCACCGAAGTCGCGGCGGGGCCAGTTCGCGGTGACATCGGCCTCGTAGGGCGTGCCGGGTGCCGAGAGTCCACCGGTCAGCACCTCCGGCGGATACAGGTCGGTCGGCTGCCACAGCAGATCCCGCAGACCTGCGGGACGGGACGTCACGGTGGCCTCGCTGATGACGGCCTTCGCCTCATCGCCGTACCGCAACCCGGTTCCTGAGAGTTCGACGCCAAGCACGTCGGCTCGTTCGTCGACCGTCATGCGCAGCCCCAGCTCACATCCTGCGGAGTGGGCAAGAACGAAAAGGCCTGCGCCACGGGAACTCTCACCGAGGATCTGGTCCACCGCGCCCAGGGCAAAGCCGACGCGTCTGTCGGGGTCGGTCATGTTCTCGTGGTAGAACGCCGACGCGCCGTAGCCCGGGCGGTCGAGCGCGATCGTGGTGTAGCCGTTCTCGGCGCCCGAACGCAGCAGGGACAGATCGGGATGTCCGGGACAGTCGAAGTACGCGGCGGACGTGGCGCCGCCGTGCACCGCGACGATCACGGCTTTCGGTTCCGGCGCGGACGCGACCAACGCCGACATCGGCACGCCGTCCACGAGGACGACGCGTGGGCGTGGCGCTGAGCTCACGCGTCGGTCCGCAGCAGGATCGCCCCGCTCGGCGTCAGGCCGCCGCTGCTGACCACTGCGACGCGGGCGTCTTTCACCTGGCGATCGCCTGCCTCGCCGCGCAACTGGGACACGGCCTCGTGGATCAGGCCCATGCCGTGGGTGCGGCCGTGCGACAGTTGGCCGCCGTGGGTGTTGAGCGGAATCACGCCGTCGCGGGCGATGGCCTTACCTCCGTCGAGAAAGTCTTTCGCCTCGCCGATCCCGCAGAAGCCCAGCCCCTCCAGCCACGACAGGCAGTTGAAGGTGAACCCGTCGTACAACTCGGCGACGTCGACATCCCTGGGCCGCAACGAAGTTCGTGTCCACATGTGCGCTGACTGACCCAACACCTGCGGCTCGTGCGTCAGCGTGGTCTGGTCCCAGTCGGTGCGCTCGACGATCTGGGTGCCGACCGCCTCGAACAGCACGGGCTTGCGGGGCATGTCCTTGGCGACGTCGACGGCCGACACCACCACCGCGATAGCGCCGTCACACGGCACGTCGCAGTCGTAGAGTCCGAACGGGGTGGTGATCGGCCTGGCGTTCAGGTAGTCGTCCATGGTCATCGGATCGCGGTAGATCGCCGTGGGGTTCAGCACGGCATTGGCCCTCTGGTTCAACGCGATCCAGCCGAGCGTCTCCCTCGTCGTGCCATACCGGTCGAAGTGCCGTTGCGCGTTCAACGCGAGTGTGTGCGCCGCCGACGTCGCGCCGAAGGGCATCTGCCAGCTCGAGGTGCGGGCACCTCCGGGCGGCGACATCTTGCCTTCCTTCATCAGCTGCTGGAAAGTGGCCTCCCACAGCGTGCGGAAGCACAGCACATGGCGGGCCATGCCCGTTGCGATGGCCATCACCGCCGCGATCAGCGAACCGCCGGGCCCGAAGGTGTCCATGCCGCCGTTGATCCACGCCGGACGCAGTCCGAGCGCACCTTCGAGCGCGCTGACCCCGCCCTCGCCCATACCCGCGATGTCGAGACCCGGATACGTTGACAGCCCGTCGATGTCGTCGAACGTCAATCCCGCGTCGGCCACCGCCTGTTGGCACGCGTCGACGGTCAACGACAGCGGCGGGACCATCTGGCGCCTGCCGATCTTCGACATGCCGATGCCCGTGATCGCGGCCGCGTCCTCGAACTTCTCCTTGGTGAGCATGGGCGAGACGTGCTTGCCGAAGTCCTGCGGTGCAATCTCGTCGACGGCCTGCGGTCCGGTCTTCTTTTCGGTGGTCGGCTTGAACACCGGCAGCCAGACGGTGCCGATTTTGTCCTCGGCCTTCTCGAACTGCACCTCCACGGTTTGCCCCAGCTCGAGCTGGTCGGGTTCGCAGTCAACGATGTTGGTGGTCAACCGAACCCGCGGATCCTCGACGATCGCGACCTGAGCGACCACATACGGCGGTGGGAGATCAGGAAAGCCGAACCGGTGGTTGACGGTGAAAGCCGACAACGTGGCTTCGCCCGACACATCGCGCACGCCCATGTTGCGACCGCGGCAGTACCGGCACACCGGCTGCGGTGGATGGATCAGCGCATCACAGTCCTTGCACTCCTGGATCCGCAGCACCCCGTCGGCGCCTGCGGTCCAGAAGAATTCGTTCTGCGCGTTGACTTCTGGCAGCGGTCGGGTCACCGGACGAATTCCGATATCGCTTCGTTGTCCTCTGTCTTCGGATCGGGTTCTGGCGCTTCCCGGGCGTCCGCGTGTGCGGTCCCGTCGCGTGACGGCCGATGTTCGCCCATCGTGATGATCGCGTGTACGGGGCAGTCCAGCAGCGCCCGCATCACCGCGGCTTGGTCCTCCTCGGGAATGGTGCCGTTGCCGACCAGCGAGGCGTATCCCCAGTCGTCCAGGGAGAAGTACTCCGGTGCATGCTTGGCGCACAGGCCGAAGCCGTCGCACATTGTTCGGTCGAGACGAATCTTCATGCGGCCGCCTCGATCTCATAGGGCCGGTCGGCCTTGAACGCGCCGGCGCGGCACGAATCGCAGTCGTTGTTCAGGTGGCGATCGACCACCTGCGGGAACGCCGACAGCAGGCTGGCCGCCACGTTCGTCGCGGCGTCCAGCGTTGCGCAGGCGCCACGGCCGCGCAGCACCACCGACCAGCGCTCCAACCGCGCCAGGTCCTCGCCGGTCGCGACACCGTCACGGAGCGCTTCGGTGACCGCCGACATCGCCGCCGTGCCGTTGAAGCAGGAACCGCACTGCCCCGCGTTCTCCCGGTCGAAATAGGCCATCACCGATGCCGCGACGGCCACCGGGCAGTCGTCGGTGAGGATCGTGACTGCGCCGCAGCCAAGTCCGCTGTCGAGGCGGCGCAACGACTCATGGTCAAGCGTGATGTCGAGCACGTCACGGTTCAGCAGGCCGGCGAAGTAGCCGCCCATCAGCACGCCGCGCACCTGATCGGCTGGCACGCCGTGGAATTCGAGCAACTCGGCGAATGCGACGCCGTGTGGAAGCTCGTACAGCGCCGGGGGTCTGTCCGCACCGGTGACCGTCGCGAGGAACGTTCCCGGCGACGTGGACGTGCCCTGCTGGCGGAACGCCTCGGCGCCGTGCCGTGCGATGAACGGGATGAGCGCGAGCGTCTCGACATTGCTGACCATGGTCGGAAGGCCGCCGACGCCTTCTTCGAACGGCCGCGGCGGCTTGTCCGTCGGCTTGGCGGGGCCGCCGTTGAGTGCGCGCACCGCGGCCGTCTCCTCGCCGGCGACGTAGCCGGGCTCGACCGTCATCACCGCGATGGACAGCCCGTCGAGGACGTCTTCGTCGACGGCGGCGAGCGCGGTCTGTACGGCCTCCGCGGCGCTGCGGTCGGAGACGTAGACGTGCGCGCGCCCGGCCGAGGCCATCCGCGCCGCCAGTCGCAGCCCGTCGAGCACCAGGTGCGGGCGGTTCCGCAGCAGCCACCGGTCCTTGATCGACGCGGGTTCGCCCTCTTCGCCGTTGGCGACCACGACCGCGCCGCCGACCCTGCGACCGTTGTCGCGGACGGTCTTCAGCTTGACCGCAAGCGGGAAAGCCGCGCCGCCTCGGCCAAGGACGCCGGACAGGTCGACCTGGCCGAGCAGGCCGTCGACGTCGTCGAGTCGCTGGTATCCGCCGGAGGCACGGTAGGCGGCTAGATTTTCGGCGGACTCGGCGCCCTTTCGCAGCAGCCTAGGCTCGATGCCCGGCCACACCCTGACGGCAACATCGGTTGTGGCGATCATGGCATCCTCCTGTCCGCGGCTAGGGTTGCGGACATGAGAACCGCGGTGGTGCGTGTCCAGGTGGACCCCACAGGCGGCCTCACGCCGGAGCAGCTATCGGACGGCATGACGGCCCTCCGCGCGCTTGTCGATTCGCACGACATCGAGGTGCTCGAGCACAACACAGCCGCGATGCCCGCGGGCCGCAGGGAAGTGCACATGCTGATGTTGGGCAGCGACGCCGAGCAGTTGACGAGGGACGCGGTTGCGTTGTGCGCGAGGGCGTTCGGCACGGTGCCCGCTCCGGGAGTGCTGACCTACGTCAGCCGGGGCACCGACGAGGACGCCCACGGCGTGCTTGCCGGCTTCGGTCTGGCCGGGAAGATCAGCCGCACGCCGGGAGACGACGGGTTCGACATCGTCCACGTGACGCTGCACAAGGCCGACCTGGACCGCGTCCCGGAAAGCCGAATCCACACCGCGCTCGAGGCATCCCTCAACTGCGAAGTGCACATTCGAACGGTGTGACCAAACAACATTGACGCGAATGTGCGGTTTCACACGCGACACGCCGCTGAGGGCGTACGGATCCGCACACTCGCGAGTACTGCTGACCGTCAAGCGCATCATCTAGCTGTCCAGGAACTTCAGGATCGCGGGCGCCGCCTGCACCCACGTGTCGAACATGCAGAACTTCTTTCCCCCGCTGGCGGCGAACTTCTCGCCGGCACGCTCCCAGGCGTCTTCCGGCCACGGCGGGTCGATCAGCTTGGAGCCCTTGATCAGACAGCTCACCTCCAGCGACGTGCGCTTCGGGTGATCCCAGTCGTTCTCGCCGCCACGGATGATCAACGTCGGCACCTTGATGTTGTCGAACATCTCGTCTTCGACACCTGGAATCGTCTGGCCCGGCTTGGAGACGAACGCGTTGAGCCAGCGCAGCATCACCTTGAGGAACTCGTCGACGTCGAGCGCACGGAACCGCTCCTCGTTGATCGGATTCTCGGCGATGCGTTCCTTCCACTCGGCGACGTGCAACAGGCCGTTGATGCCTGCGCCCTTGGCCGCAAGGATGCTCGGCACCACGTAGTGGCCGCCAAGCACGAACGAGCCGTAGACCCCGCCGACGATGTTCCACACCACCAGCTTTCGCACGATCTCCGGGTAGAGCATCGTGGTCAGCATGGAGTCGCGGGCGCCGCCCGAACCGCCCGCGATGATGCACGGCCCGATGTCGAGGCCGGTGATCAGTGCGTGCAGCGTCTCGGCCCGCATGTGAGATTCGCTCTTGCCGTAGAACTGCACGTCGGACTTGCCGCAGTTGGGCCGATCCCATAGCAGCACGCGGTAGCCGCCCTTGACCATCGCCTGCGCCAACGGCCGCAGCCCGGGGATGTCCTTGCTGAAGCGGCCCCCGGGCGTCAGCGCGATGAAATCGCCGTCCTTGCCCAGGATTTCGTAGACGACGTTGCCGCCGTTGACTTCGAAGGTCTTCTCGCCCCGCTTGAGCTTGGGGCCTGCCGCCTCAGTGGTCGTCACGCCTGCACCAGCACATCGTTGCCGATGACCCGCACGGGATAGGTGCGGATGCTCCACTCCGGCTTGACGGCCGTCGTACCCGTGGCGAGCTCGAATCCCCATTGGTGCCACGGGCAGTAGATGAATTCGAGGTCGCGGACCATGACCGCATCGCCGGGCACCTTCTCGTCGACGACCGTGCGGCCTCGCGTCCGTCCAGAGCACAGCGGGCCGCCTTCATGCGGGCAGTAGTTGGCGATCGCGTAGAACGTGCCGTTGACGTTGTACACGCCGACGCCGTGCCGCCCGATCGGCACCAACTTGTGCTTCCCGGGCGGGATTTCGTCGACCGTGGCTACGACGTGCTCACGCCCCTGTGCCAATCTTTTTGGGCCAGCCGAAGGCGGTTTCGTTTCCTCTGCCACCTCTCAGAACACCCGAACTTGGCCTTCGAGGGCCGGAACTGTATCCGGAAGGTGGTATGTCGCAATGCCGTTGCGGAACATCACGGCCTCACGGGCGTGCTCGGGCAGGTGCTTCACCAGCCAGCGCGGGTCGTCGAACGTCCAATGCGGGTAGTCCGACGAGAACAGCAGGATCTTCTCGCACTCCATCCACTCGAACGCCCGCGTGAGCTCCGTCTTGTCCTCGGGGTAGTCCAGCGGCTGGGTGGTGAACTTGATGTGGTCCTTGACGTACTCCGACGGCTTGCGCTTGATGTCCACCCACGACTTGCGCGCCTCATATATCGCATCCATGCGCCACATCAGCGGCAGGATCCAGGTGAATGCGTGCTCCACCAACACAATTCGCAGGGTCGGGAAGCGGTCGAACACCCCGTCGAAGATCAAGCTCATCACCTGATTCGCCGCCAACAGCGAGTAGGTGACCATGAAGTCGTGGTTGTAGCTGGGGAAGCCGACCGGCGGCTGGGGCAGCTCCTCATGGTGACTGCGCGACAGGTGGCAGCTCACCGTGATGTCGTGCTTGGTGGCGGCCGCCCAGATCGGGTCGTACTTCGGGTCGCCCCACGACGGACGCGGCTCGGCCTTGATCAGGATCTGCCCCATGTAGGGATGCCCGGCCCAGCGTTCGATCTCCTGCACCGAGGCGTCGGGCTCCTCGATCGCGATGCAGATCGATCCCCGCCACCGCTCGTGCCAGTTGTTGTGGCTGTCCAGCCAGTGGTTGGCCTGCCAGTCGTTGAGGGCAACGCTCATCGCGTGGTTGGCCTCGCGGAACCGGGCCGGGTAGGCGGCGGGCTCGAGGATGGCGATGTCGGCGCCGGCCTCCATGATCAGCTGCTGGAACGCCAAGTCCGGATCGCTGCCGGGGAACTGGCCGTCGGCGGGGAAGGTGTCGACCCGCATCGCGTAGGCGTGTGCGTAGTCGGGCGCGTCGTAGTAGATCTGATCGCCGATCCTGCGCGGCAGGAAGTACTTGCTGCGCCACGGCTCGGGGATGTACTGGGTGAGTTCACCGGTCTTCGGCACCGGGTGGACGTCGGAGTCAACGCACCGAACACCGATGTGCTCGGCCGGGGGCTTGCGTTCTGTGGTCGACGTGATCGTTGAAGTCATCGTGGTCTCCCTTTATCGAAGCCTCTAGCTATCACTGTGCGCCGACTCCCGCCCCGACGTCTATCCCGTAGAGCTGTGCGGCATTACGCCAACACAGCTTGTCACGCTGTTCTGCCGTGAACGCGCTGGGCACCTGCAACTTGTTGGCCTGCCAATGCGGGTAGCTGGACCCGTACATCACCATGTCGTCCTTGCCTGTGAAGCCGAACCACTCACCGGCGAAGTCGACGTCGCCTGGGCCGTCCATCGCGCCCTGCACGAAGAAGACATGGCCGGGCAGGTAGTCGCTCGGCATCTTCGGCGCCCACGGGGTCTGCTCGAGGTGCGGGCGGCCGAAGCAGTCCATCCGCCAGATGATCGGCGTCAACAGGTCGGCGGCGCCGTCGGCCCAGACGAACTTGAGGTCAGGCATCCTCTCGAATACCCCTTCGGCGATCATGTTCATCAGGTGATACAGGTAGTTCAGCGCCATGAACGACACGTACTGCTCGTAAGTCCTCGTCGTCCCCGACGGCGTCGGTGAGAACTGCGTGCCCGCGCCCACCTCGATATGCGCCGCGACCGGCAGATTGGCGTCCACCGCGGCCTCCCACAACGGCCAGAACTGCGGCTTTCCGTAGACCTCGTGCGACTGCAGCGGCACGCCGATCTGCACCACCTTGGGGTGGTCCCGGTATTTTTCGATCTCGCGCAGCGCGCCGGCGATGTCATCCGGATTGACTCGAATGGTGCCCCTGAACCGGTCGCGATAGGACCCCTCGTCGAGCCAGCGCGTCACCATCATCTCGTTGTGGCCTGCGGCGATCGCGGTCCCGAGGTGGCGGTCGGGCATCATGCCGCGCGTCATCGGGTGCAGGATCGCGACGTCGACACCGCCCTCGTCGAACAGGTGGCGTCCGACGATCTCCGGATCCGAACCGGGGTACCGGCCGTCGGGGCCTTCGGTCCCGCTCGCATACTCCCCGCCCGGTGCGCCGTACCAGTCCATCTCGTAGTCGGGGAAGCCGCGGCTGCGGTAGGGCTCGGCCATGAAGTTCTTGCGCAGGTCCTTATTCGATTGGACGAAGATGTGGACGCTCGCATCGATGACGGGCGTCGTCGCCCCGTCAGGATGTTGGATCACTGCTGGCCTCCGAAGTCTGCCGGTTGGCACCGAACCTATAGCCAGTGTAAAGCCAAGTTCTTCATTTGCAAGAATTCGGTTCTCAAGCGGAACGCTTACTTCTTCGCAGGTCAGGGTGTGCGCTGGTGACATGCTCGGCAGCACCCGAGCGAAACGGGGTAGCCGCTTTTCGAGAACAGTTGGGACATCTAAGGAGAATGTTATTCTCGTGCCCGACGGGCAATCGCACCAGGAGGCGCCGGATGCTACTCGAGTTCGATGCGGATCAACGGCTGTGGCAGGACACCGTGCGCGACGCGGTGGGAAAGCAGTGCCCGCCGTCGCTGGTGCGCGAGGTTGCGGAAAACGGTGTCGACCCGGCACCGCTGTGGCAGGCCTACATCGACGCAGGCTGGACCGAGCTGACCGACCCGGAGCACGCGGTCGAACTCGCGATCGTGCTCGAAGAACTCGGCCGCGCCACCGACCCGACCCCGTTCCTGGCGACGCTGACGCAGTTCGCCCCACTGGTCGGCGACCGCTTCGACCCCCAACAGGCTGGTGCGGCCATCTACGAGGGCATCACCGCCTACCGTGACGCAGACGGCTGGGTGCTGGACGGCACGGCACGCCACGTGCTGGAGGCCGATCGGGCGCAACGGCTCGCCGTGGTCACCGAGGGTGGCGTCTTTCTCGTCGACGCCGACAAGGCGACGGTAAGGCGCAGCAAGGTTTTCGATCCGGTGCTGCACATCGCCGACGTGTCCTTCGCGGGCGTGCGGCTGCCTGACACCGACCGGCTGCACACCGACGCCGAGAAGGCTCGCCATCTGGCGCTGACCGGGATGGCGATCACCACCGTCGGCGCATGCCAGCGCATCATCGACCTCGTGCTCGAGCACGTGAAGCAGCGCCAGCAGTTCGGCGTCGCCATCGGGTCGTTCCAGGCCGTTCAACACAAGGCCGTTGACATGCATGTCGCCACGGAGCGAGCCCGCGCGCTGTCGTACTTCGCGGCGCTGACCATTTCGGCCGACGACCCCCGCAGGCGTCTCGCCGCGGCAATGGCGAAGGCGGCGGCGGGGGAGTGCCAGGCCGTCGTGTTCCGGCACGGCCTTCAGCTGTTCGGCGCGATGGGGTTCACGTGGGAGAACGACCTTCAGTTCGCGTTGAAGCGGGCCAAGGCCGGCGAGCTGCTGCTCGGCGGCGCGGCCGAACATCGCGCGCTGATTGCGGAGGAATTCAATGCAGCTGACTTTTGATTCCGACGTCGAGGAGTTTCGCGCCGAGTTCTCGGCGTTCCTCGACGAGCACCTGCCGCCGGAAACCGAGACGCTGGAGCGCCCGACCTCGGTGTCGCACATGCCGCAGTGGGCGCGCAGATGGCAGCGGTTGCTGTTCGACAACGGCTGGCTGCTGCCCGCCCAGCCGCCGGAGTTCGGAGGCCGCAACGCGACGGTGCTGCAGCAGTTCGTGCATCTCGACGAGCTGTGCAGGCGCCGCATCTATCACAGCCTCAACCCGCAGGGCGTCAACATCATTGCCGCGTCGCTGATTTCGTTCGGATCCGCCGAGCAGAAGCATCGCTGGGCGGTTCCGGTGCTGAAGGGTGAAATGACCGCGTCGCTGGGCATGAGCGAGCCAAGCGCGGGCTCGGACCTTGCCTCGCTTCGCACGCGCGCCGTGCTCGACGGCGACACCTTCGTCGTCAACGGGCAGAAGGTGTGGACCTCCGGCGCACATCACGCGGACTTCCTGCTGACGTTTGTGCGCACCGACCCGGATGCTGCCAAGCACAAGGGGATCAGCGCGTTGATCATCCCGACCGACACGCCCGGTGTGGTGTGCAGGCCGTTCGCCGACATGTGCGGCGAGGAGAATCTGGACTTCAACGAGGTCTTCTTCACCGACGCACGCATCCCCGCGGAAAACCTCGTCGGCCCCCTCAACGGCGGCTGGGGTGTGGCCAACGGGTCACTCGGGCACGAGCGCACCATGATGTGGCTGGGCTTCGCCGACCGGATCGACAACATGATCGCCGATTTCCGGCCGCGCGGCGAGCTGCAGCGCGACCAGTATGCGACGACCGTCATGGACTACATCGCGTTGCGCGCCATGGGATCTGCCGCGCTGGCCAAGGCGTCCCGCGGCGAGATGGACACCGCATCGGTGTCGGTGCTCAAGCTGTTCGGATCGGAGGCGGAGCGCCAAGCGCTCGAGAACTCGCTGACCGCCGCTGGGCCCGACGGGCTGCTCCACCCATCCACCACCGGACCCTATGCGCACATGAACCTCGACCATTACTTCGCGAGTTGGTTTGAGCGATACGCTCGCAGCTTCGGCGGCACCATCGCGGGCGGCACGTCGGAGATTCAGCGCAACATCGTCGCTCAGCAGGTACTCGGTTTGCCGCGGCGCTGAATCCGGTGACCGAGTCGCTGATCGTCGAACGACCGCACGCCGGCGTCCTTCTCGTGACGCTGAACCGGCCGGAGCGGCTCAACGCGATCAACAACGTGATGCGGCGCGAACTCACCGAGACGCTGGAATCGGTGGCCGACGATGTGCACGCCGTTGTGCTGACCGGCGCCGGTCGCGGCTTCTGCTCCGGCATCGACATGCGCGACTTCGGGCCGGGGGTGCCCACGGCCGATGAACCCGCAATCGACCGGCTGCGTTTCCAGGAGTCGATGGCGGCGCTGCCACAAGCGATTCGCGACCTGCCGCAACCCGTAGTCGCCGCGGTCAACGGGCCATGCGTCGGAGGCGGGCTCGCACTGTGTCTTGCCGCTGACATCCGCATCTGCTCCACCGCAGCCAAATTCGGAAATGCGGCGATTCTGCTTGGACTGTCCGGCGCCGAGATGGGCATGAGCTATCACCTGCCGAGGATCGTCGGAACCAGCGTCGCCGCCGACTGGATGCTGACGGGTCGCACCGTGACCGCGAACGAAGCCGACCGCCGCGGCCTGGTCAGCGAGCTGGTCGAGCCCGACCGCCTGGTCGGCCGTGCCATCGAGATCGCATCGGCGATCGCCGAATTGTCGCCGCTCGGAGTGCAACTGACGAAGCGCGCACTGCAGGTCAACACCGATGCCGTCGGCGTCGACGCGGCGCTGGAGTTGGAGAACCGTAATCAAGTGCTCAGCCATGCCACCGACGACTCCGCAACCAGGCGGCAGAAGTGGTCGCAACGATGAGCGCTCGCGGCGAAGAGCGAACAGCGGTGAGCGGACTGCTGCACGGCGTGCGGATCGTGACGATGGGCGGTCTGGGGCCGGGCCCCTTCTGCGGCATGCTGCTTGCCGTCGGATTGCTCAGCGCCATCGCCGGGCTACTCGACACAGGGATCGCGCGGCAGAGTAGCGACTGAACCTCGACGGAAGGACGACCGATGGCGTGGGACTTCTCGACCGACCCGGAATGGGCGGAGCAACTGGCCTGGGTCGATGACTTCGTGCGTTCGGAGTGCGAGCCGATCGATCTGATCGTCAAGGAGTCGCACGACCTCAACGACCCCGTGCGCCAGGCGCTCATTCCGCCGCTGCAGCAGATCGTGAAGGACCGTGGGCTGTGGGCCACCCACCTCGGCCCGCATCTCGGCGGTCCTGGCTACGGTCAGGTCAAGCTGGCACTGCTCAACGAGATCCTCGGCCGCTCCGAATGTGCCCCGATCGTATTCGGTTCGCAGGCACCCGATTCCGGCAACAGCGAGATCCTGGCCCACTACGGGACGCCGGAACTGAAGCAGCGCTACCTCGAGCCGCTGCTCGACAACCGCATCGTGTCATGCTTCTCGATGACCGAACCCCAGGGCGGCGCTGACCCGAAGGTGTTCACCACCACGGCGGTACAAGACGGGGACCACTGGGTGATCAACGGCGAAAAGTGGTTCTCGTCCTTTGCGTCCATGGCGTCGTTCATCATCGTGATGGCGATGACGGATCCGGATGCGCCGCCCTACGAACGGTATTCGATGTTCGTTGTTCCCGGTGGCACACCAGGCATCAATGTGTTGCGCGATGTCGGCCTCGGCTACCAACCGCTCAGCGGCGGCGGCCGTGAGGGCTATGTGCGATACGAAGACGTTCGCGTGCCAGACGATCACATGCTCGGCCCACGGGGCGGGGCATTCGTCGTGGCACAGACTCGGTTGGGCGGCGGGCGCATCCACCACGCCATGCGCACGGTCGGTCTGGTCCGGCGCATCTTCGACATGATCTGCGAGCGTGCGGTATCGCGATACACCCAGGGCGAGGTGCTGTCCAACAAGCAACTCGTTCAGGAGATGGTCGCTGACTCCTGGATGGAGATCGAAGCCTTCCGGCTACTCACCCTGCAGACCGCGTGGAAGATCGACCAGCACAACAACTACAAGGCGGTGCGAGCCGACATCTCGGCGGTGAAGGCGATGATGCAGAAGGTGCTGCACGACGTGTCGGCGAGGGCGCTGCAACTCCACGGATCGCTCGGCACCACCCATGAAATGCCGTTTGTGCAATACCTGGTGGAGTCGTTCGTGCTCGGGCTCGCCGACGGCCCGACCGAGGTGCACAAGGTCACGCTGGCCCGGCTACTGCTGAACGACTACAAACCCGCGCCCGACGTGTTCCCGTCCGAGCATCTGCTGCGGCTGCGCGAGGCCGCCGAGGCCAAGTTCGCCGACAAACTGGCGGGTATCAACCGCACGTGACCCAGGGAGGTTCGATGTCGTGTGAAGGCAAGGTGGCCCTGGTGACCGGCACCAGCCGGGGCCTCGGGAAAGCGATCGCCCGGCGGCTGGCCGGCGAGGGTGCGGCGGTGGCGCTCACCGCGCGAACCATGGAGCCCGACCCGAAATATCAAGGCTCGCTTCAGCAGACGCTCGACGAGATAGAGGCCGCCGGCGGCGCGGCGATCGCGGTCCAGGCTGACCTGTCGAAGCCCGAGGACCGCGAGCGCCTGTTCGGTGAGGTCGTCGAACGCGTCGGCGCACCCGACATCCTGGTCAACAACGCGGCAGTCACGTTTCTGCGGCCGCTCGACGAGTTCCCGGACCGCCGGGTGCGGCTGATGATGGAGATGCACGTGCTGGCTCCGCTGCACCTGACTCAGTTGGCGATCCCGGCCATGCGCGAGCGCGGCCACGGGTGGGTGCTCAACGTGACATCGGTCGGCGGCGACCTGCCCGCGGGTCCGCCGTTCACCCAGTTCGACCGGACGGCGGGCTTCGGTGTTTATGGCACGGTCAAGGCCGCGCTCAACCGGCTGACCAAAAGCCTCGCCGCCGAGCTGTACGACGACGGCATCGCCGTCAACGCCGCGGCGCCGACCAACCCCGTCGCCACAGAAGGGGCCGGCACGCTGGATCTGGCCAAGACCGACACCGAAGACATCGAGCTCATCACCCAGACCGCGTTGCTGCTGTGCACCGGCGACCCGAAGACGCTGACCGGCCGCATCGCCCACACCCAGACCTTCCTGCGTGAGGTTGGGTGGCTGCCGACTTAAACTGCTAGCTGCCGCCGAGTTCGGACGCGAAACGAAATTCCAGCAGCGAAAGAGCGAGAACAGGCCTGCCGGAACTTCGTTTCGCGGAAGGCTTTGTCAGCTCGACGATCCGGACGCCGTTCAGTGCCGACATGGCTGTTGCCGTGCGGCTCAGGGTTTGTCGCGACCCGAGCGGCTGAGTCGCCACTCGGGCGGGAAGTTCATGTCGTTGTCCTTCACCACGTTGTTGAGGCCCTTCTCGAATGTGCCCTCGGTGAGGTCGACGTCGTTCTGCTGATCGTTCTGGATCAGCGGCAGCATGCCCTCGACCATGCCGGTGAGCAGGCTGCCGAAGTACTCGCCCTTGTGCTGCTTGTAGAGCTCGAGGAAAGTCTTCTGCACAGCGACCGTATCGGTGGGACGCGACTTGGAGCACGCAAGCGCGTACTTCTCGGTCTCCTTCTCGAGCTGATCGCGCGGCACCACGCTGTTGATGAAGCCGCATTCGTACATCTCCTTGGCGCTGAACGGCCTTCCGGTGAACAGCATTTCGGAGAACTTGCGCAGTCCCATGGTCTCGGCCCACCACCACAGCCGCGGCCCCCACCCGACGTAGCGGAACGCAGGATGACCGAACAGCGCATCGTCGGAGGAGATGACAAGATCGGCGTCGCCCGCCTGATAGAAGTGCCAGCCGTAGCAGTAGCCCTTCGCCTCGATGATGCTGATCTTGCGCAGCTCCTGCAGCGGCCGGTTGCCCGCGCGGGCCTTGGCGTAGAAGTCGGTGACCGTCGACAGGTAGCGATAGGAGCCGCCGGGCGGGTACCTCACCTCGTCATCATTGATGGCCAGCTCGTGCAGCAGTGGCATACCGGGGTTCTCCAGCATGTCGCGCTGCTCGGGAAGGTCGCCGCCGCTGCCGAAATCCTCGCCTTCGCCGCGGATCACGACCACCTTGACGTCGTCGTCCACGTTGCACTTGTGGATCAGGTCGGCGTAGTTCTGCCGCATGCCGAGGGTGGTGGAGTTCTGCGCATCCGGCCGGTCGAACGTGATGTAGGCGATGCGGTTCTTCTTGTCCTTCTCGAACCTGATGTACTGATCGGCTTCCTTCTTCATCTCTTCGTAGTCGTAATCCGGCATGGGCATCTCCCTCTATTTGCTCTTACTTGAGTAGACAGCCCGCGTCGACGGGCGGTTGAACGCCTGTGACATAACGTGATTCGTCAGAGGCGAAGAACAGTAATCGAGCCGGCCCGTCATGTCGACGTGGGGCTGAGTTCGGCGTCGGTCAGGTCGACTTCCCAATCGGGGGAGCGGTCGAGTATCTCGTCGAGCGCGATGCGACCGCCCAGGCGGGCCAACGCGTTGCCGAGGCAGAAGTGTGTGCCGATGCCGAAGGCGAGGTGCTGGTGTCGTTCGCGATCGGGGTGCTCGGCCAGCACCTTGCCCGCCCACCCGATCAGTCGCGTCGTCGTAACGGCTCAGCGCGTAGAAGCCGTGGCGTTCGTTGAAGTAGAGCGGCGCCTGCTCGCGGATCCGCCGGAACATCGGGTAAGGATCGGTGTTGAGCCCTACGTCGTAGGGGCCGTAGTAAACATCGTTACCGGTGCTGACGGTCACTCGGCCAGTCTTTCAGCGCCGAAACGGCTTCGGGCTGTTTGTACTCTTTGCTTAAAAGAAAGGGCGTTTCGCATGTCTGACATCGCTTTACAGCCTGCACATGCGCTGGCCGACGCCGTCCGGCGGCGCGACGTATCGAGTCGCGAGTTGCTGGAGCATTACCTCGCCCGCGTCGAAACCCTGAACCCGCCGCTGAACGCCGTCGTCACCCTGGACACCGAGAGTGCGCGCATAGCCGCGGACGCGGCCGATGCGTCGCTGGCTCGCGGCGACGACGTCGGCCCATTGCACGGCGTGCCGGTGACGGTCAAGGACACCTATCAGACCGCGGGGATGCGGACCACGTGCGGGCTGCCTGCGTGGGATCACGTGCCAGACCACGATGCGGAGGCGGTCCGGCGCCTGCGGGCCGCGGGGGCGGTGATCTTCGGCAAGACCAACACCCCGACGCTCGCGGGGGACTGGCAGACCTACAACGCGATCTTCGGCGCGAGCAACAACCCGTGGGACACGACGCGCAGCACCGGCGGTTCGTCGGGAGGGGCGGCGGCTGCCGTCGCGACCGGCATGACGGCCCTCGAACTGGGCAGTGACATCGGCGGCTCGATTCGATTCCCGGCCAACTGGTGCGGTGTGTGCGGCCACAAGACGACATGGGGCGTCATATCTCAGCTGGGCCATTTGCCGCCCGCGCCCGGCACGCTGTCCAGTACCGACCTCTCTGTCGTCGGTCCGCTGGCGCGTGACGTCGCCGATCTCGAACTCGCGCTCGGAGTGCTCGCGGGTCCGGCCGGTCACGCGGCCGTCGGGTGGCGACTGCAGCTTCCGGCGCCGCGCGCGACGAGGCTGACCGATCTGCGGCTGGCGCTCTGGCTCGACGATCCGGCGTATCCCGTCGACACGGAGGTCGGTGACGTGCTCGAGTCGGCGGCCGGCGCGTTGCGGGCAGCCGGCGCGCGGCTGGTCGATACGCAACCCGAGGTCGCGCTGCCGGACGTGGTCCGCCTGTATCAGCAGTTCCTCTATCCGATCTTGCTGTCCACGGTCGGGAAGCGGTCCTTCGACAACATGGTCACGCTGGCGAAGTCCCTACCCGACGATGACGACCGTCCGCTGGCTCGCACGGCGCGATTCGCCACCCAGCGTTACCGGGATTGGGCGTTCGCCAGCGAGAAACGCGAGCAGTTGCGTGCGCTGATGACGGCGTTCTTCTCCGAGGTGGATGCCCTGCTGATGCCGGTGGCCATGGTGCCCGCGATACCGCACGACCACAGCGAACCGTTCCCCGACCGGGTGATTGAGGTGGACGGCGCGACCCGTCCGTACACCGACCTGATGGCCTGGGTGGCATTGGCCACGCTGACGCACCTGCCGGCCACCGTCGTCCCCGTCGGTCGCACGACGTCGGGCCTGCCGGTTGGGGTCCAGATCGTCGGCCCGTATCTCGAGGACCGCACCACACTCGCCGTCGGACGGTTGGTCGAGGAACTGCTCGGGGGGTTCGTCCCACCGCCGAGCAGCTAGCGTGAGCGTGCATAGTTGTCCGCATTTTGGCGGCGTGTCGCGTGCAAACGCGCACGCTCGCGGTGCCGAGGGGTGCCGAGGGGTGCCGAGGGGTGTTGACCGTTGACCTACAAACGCTGCAGGGCGAAGGTCCAGAACTGGGTTCCCGGCGGCCCGCCGAAGCAGCCGACGTCGTAGACGGAGTTGATCTCTCCGGCCAGCGTGACCTGATTCCATGTGTAGGTGTCGCGGGAGGGCAGCACCTGCCCGGGGCAGCGCAGCCCGTCGGGAACGTCGACCACCAACGTGTACGTGTCGCCGGAAAGGTGCGCCTTGCCGCTGTACTCGTAGTAGTACTTCAACCGGGCTATGCCGCTGACGTCGACGCAGTCCAGCGACCTCTCCGGGGTGCACGCCGCGATGCCCCACACCCATGAGGCCCGGTCGTACCTGTTGGTAAGGACGTCGTAGTTGCCCAGCGCCATCATGGCGTTGGCAGGCGGCGCGCCCACCGTCCCGGCCGCGGTGATCGCCGCGGCCGCAATCACAGCCTTCAAGGGATTCACAACAGTCCCTCCATTCCATCTGGGCTACAGGCTGCCTATCAAACCATCCGGCCCCGAGGCCGGGTTGGCGTTTCAGTCGATGACGGCGGCTTCCTTGCGCTCCGTGATCGGCCGGGCGAGCTCCTGCTCGTTGCAGATCCGCTGCAGTTTCTCCAGCGTCTCGTCGAGTCCGGGACCCAATGGCTTACCGGGTGTGAATGTCGCGGGCAGGTGCTTCATGCCCTGAATGACGCCTATGGTCTCGTAGTGCACGGTGCCCTCGGGATCGCACACGTAGTCCGGCATCCGGTCGAGCACGGCCGTCAGCATCGACTTGAACACCGTCCTGGCGACGTTCGAGCCGACGCAGCGGTGCACGCCGATGCCGAAACTGAAGTGGCGGTTGCCCTTACGGTCCATCTGGAGCTCGTTGGGGTTCTCGAACACCGAGGGGTCACGGTTGGCCATCGCCCACGAAATCCACAGTCGCTCACCCTCTTTGAACCGGGTGCCCTCGAACTCGGTGTCGTCCGAGAACGTGCGACCGTCGCCAGGTGCCGGGGTGAAGTAGCGCAGGAACTCTTCGGTCGCCGGATCGAGCAGTTTCTCGCGTTCGCGGCTGAGCAACTCGCGCTGGTCGGGATTTTCCGCCAGCCACTCCAACGAATGCGCGGTGAGGGCAGTCGTGGTGTCGAAGCCGCCTCCGATGATCAGGCCCAGGTTGCCGAGGATCTCCAAGTCGGGCGCGGGCTCGCCGTCGATCCGCAGCTGCAGCAGGGCATTCACCAGGCCCGGCCGCGGATGCTCCCGGACCTCGTTCATGGTGTTGATCATGTCGATGCCCATCTGCCGGTTCATTTCGGCGACGCGGGCCGCGTCGGGAGAGTGTTCCGGCGTGGACACCGAAAGATGCGCGGGTTCGCTGTAGACCGGCCACTTCTTGAGCTCGATGCCCATCATCGCCAGCGTGAGCACCGCGGGCACGATGTTGGCCAGATCGTCGACGAAGTCGATGCGTCCGGACGCGATCTTCTCGTCCAGTGCCGCACGCACGATCTCGTCGACGAACGGTTGCCACCGCTTGACCGCTGCGGGGGAGAGATAAGGGTTCAGCGCGCCGCGGTAGACGCTGTGTTCGGGTTCGTCCATCTCCAGAATGCCGCCGCGCACGACAGTGGCCCGTTGCGCCTTGGGAATGGTGATGCCCTGGTACGGCGTCTCGCCCGAGAGGTCATGGTGGTTGGACACCACCGGGCAGCGGGCCAGTTCGAAGACTTCCTTGCTGCCCGCCGCGACCCAATGGCCGTTGTAGGTGTCCGTCCACGCCATCGGGCACTTGGCCTGCATCTCCTCGGTGATCTTCTCGAACTGCAGGCGGTACTCCGGTGTGTGCCGGTCGAAGTGGTACCGATTCTTCTTGCGACCGCTGTCGGCGGCTGACCTCTCGGCGAAGTCGTCGATGGTGGTCAAGGTGATCCTCACTCCTCGATCGAGATGGCCTGCTCAGGACACGAGTGCGCGGCCTCGCGCACCGCGTCTTCCTGGTCGGCCGGAACGACTTCGTTCACCGGCGACGAGGTGCCGTCAATGTCGCTGAGCTCGAACGAATCCGGCGCGATCATCGCGCACAGCGTGTGGCCCTGGCAGCGCTGCGAGTCGACAAAAACCTTCATGATGACCCCTTCTCAGATGTGGTAGTCGTACCACTTCAGATAGCCGCCCGCGTCGACGCGCTGCTGCGTGCCGGTGACGTAGCGGGCCTCATCCGACACCAGGAACAGCACCATGTTGCTGATGTCCTCTGGCTCGACCCACGGCACCTTCATCGCCTGCTGCACATAGAACACCGGCTCGGCATCGGCCTGGGTGGGGTTCTCCAGGTCCGGTCGGAACGATTTGTACATCGGCGCGCTCTGCAGCATCGGCGTGTTGGTGTTCGTCGGGTGCACGACGTTGGCGCGGATGCCTCGTGGTGCGAGCTCGGCTGCGAGGCTGTGCACGTACTGCGACAGCAACCGCTTCGAATGCAGGTACGCGGCACCGCCGGGATCGGCCCCCGGATTGTCGTTCTTGCCGACGTCCATCAGCGCAGCGGTGGAGCCGGTGGCGACGATCGACGCCCCTTCGCCGAGATGGGGCAGCGCGACCTGGATGGCGTTGATGGTGCCGATCAGGTTGGTGTTCATCACGTCGATCCAGGCCTGCAGGTCCGCCGAACCCTTCATGCCCGCGATACCGGCGGCCGTGACCACGGCGTCGAGCTTGCCCAGCTCGGCGACGCCGTCGTCGAGCGCCGACTTCAGCGAGACGACGTCGCTCACGTCGACCTTCGCGGTGACGCAGCGCTGCCCGGTCTTCTCGACGAACTGCGCGGTCTCCTCGAGGTCCTCCGGAGTCGCCATGGGATAGCCGACCGTTGCGAAATCCTCACACCGATCGACGGCGATGATGTCGGCGCCCTCCTCGGCGAGTCGAATCGCGTGGCTGCGGCCCTGTCCGCGGCCGGCTCCGGTGACGAAGGCGACTTTCCCTTGAACGCGTCCCACTTGAAGATGTCCTTTCGGTTTCTGCTCTACGTATTTCGGCCGCCGTTGACCCCGAGGATCTGGCCGGTGATGTAACCGGCCTCCTCGGAGATCAGGAATGCGCATGCGGCCGCGATGTCCTCTGGCTTTCCGACCCGGCGCACCGGGGTGCGGGCGATGTGGTCATCGACCGTTCCGCCGAGCAGCCCGCGCTCCTCCGACTTGCGCAGCATCGGCGTGTCGATGAAGCCGGGCGGCACAGCGTTCACCGTGATGCCCATCGGTCCGTACTCGAGGGCAAGCGACTTGGTCAGACCGTTCACCGCGGACTTGGCCGCCACATAGGCCGACATGAACGGCTGCCCGGAGTGCGCGCTGGACGAGGAGATGTTGACGATTCGTCCCCAGCCGGCGTCGATCATGTCCGGCAACACCGCCTGCACACAGTGGAAGACGCCGTTCAGATTGACGTCAACGACGTGGTTGAAGTCGTCGAACGTGAGATCGGTGAACCGCTTGAAGCGCTCCACCCCCGCCGCGTTCACCAGGATGGTGACGGGGCCGAGCTGCTCGCGGACGGTGTCCAGTGCGGTGTCGACCGCTGCGCGGTCGGTGACGTCGGCGGTGTGCGCGAACGTCTCGTCGGACCCGACGAGGTCGAGGGTGGCGACGTGATACCCGTCAGCGCGCAGCCGATTGGCGACGGCCTGGCCGATGCCCGAACCGCCTCCGGTGACGACGGCGGTCTTCACGAGATCGCGCCCGTCTCAATGATCAAGAATCTTCCTTCCGAATATGAGAACCGTACTCTCGGTCTAAGCAGTATCGCAAGACAAACCAAGGCGACTTGTCGCATCCGTTTCTCCCTCAACGCCGTCATCAGCCCACATGACTAGGTCATCTTCCTTGTCTTGAGTTCTCATCGTGCGAATGTATGATTCGCCGAGGATGAGAATGAAGTTTCCATCACATTCAGGGGGAGGGTTCATGACGGAAGCGTCAACGATCCCGGGCTCGGCTGTGGATACATTCGAGGGGCGAGCCGATCGGCGGATGCTGGTCGACGGTCGTCTTGTCGAGGCACCGGGGACGTTTCCATCTATCAATCCCGCCACGGGAGAAGTGGTCGGTCACGCCCCCGACGCGACCGTCGCCGACGCCGAAGCCGCGGTCGCAGCGGCGCGGCGAGCGTTCGACACCACCGATTGGTCCACCAACACCGACCTGCGGGTGCGCTGTTTGGAACAGCTTCACCGGGCTCTCATCGACCATCGCGATGAGCTGGCGGCACTGAACACCGCCGAAGTCGGGGCGACGGTCGGCCTCAACGCGGGCCCGCAGCTGGATGCGCCCATCGAAATCGTCCGCTACTACGCGGATCTGTTGAAGACGTATCCGTTGACCGAGGACCTCGGCGACACCGAAAGCCACGGCATGCAACACCGCCGGTGGGTCGAGAAGGAGGCCGCCGGGGTAGTGGCGGCGATCATCGCCTACAACTACCCGACCCAACTCGCGCTGGCCAAGCTCGGGCCTGCACTGGCAGCGGGCTGCACCGTCGTGCTGAAGGGTGCCCCGGACACACCGTTGATCACCCTTGCGCTCGGCGAGCTGATCGCCAACCACACCGACATTCCCGCAGGCGTGGTGAATGTGCTCAGCGGCGCCGATCCTCAGGTCGGTGTCGTACTGACCACCAGCCCCGACGTCGACATGGTGACGTTCACCGGCTCGACCCCGACCGGGCGGGCGATCATGGCCGCGGCGAGCGAGACATGCAAACGCGTCTTCCTCGAGTTGGGCGGCAAGTCCGCGGCGATCCTGCTCGACGACGCCGACTTCGACACCGCGGCGCTGTTCTCCTCATTCGCCACCGCGAGCCACTCGGGCCAGGGCTGTGCGATCACGACGCGGATGCTGGTGCCCCGAAAGCACCACGACGAGATCGTCGAGCGGATCAAGAACAACTTCGGCCTGATCAAGTACGGCGACCCGAGCGATCCTGACACCTATATGGGTCCGCTGATCAGCGAGAAGCAGCGTGACAAGGTCGACGGCATGGTCAAGCGCGCCGTCGAGGCGGGTGCCACCCTCGTCACGGGCGGCCAGAAGATCGACCCCGGCTTCTTCTACACGCCGACGCTGCTCACCAATGTCGATCCAGACAGCGAGATCGCCCAGGACGAAGTGTTCGGTCCCGTGCTCGTCGTCATCGCGTATGACGACGATGACGACGCGGTGCGGATCGCCAACAACTCGATCTACGGCCTCTCCGGAGCCATCTACGGAAGCGAAGATCGCGCGATCGCGCTGGCGCGACGCATCCGCACCGGCACGCTCTCGATCAACGGCGGGATGTTCTACGGCGCCGACAGCCCGTTCGGCGGCTACAAGCAGTCCGGCATCGGCAGGGAGATGGGGGCCGCAGGGCTCGAAGAGTTCCTGGAGCGCAAGACGTTCGCGGCGGTGATCAAATAATGAGTCGACCGCTGGAAGGGATTCGGGTCCTCGAAGTCGCCATGTACGGCTTCGTGCCGTCCGCGGGTGCGGTGCTGACCGAATGGGGCGCCGACGTCATCAAGGTCGAGCACGCGATCACCGGCGACCCGCAGCGCGGCCTGCGGCAGACGGGCCTGCTGCGCGTCGAGGGCGACCCCAACCCGAACATCGAGCACGCCAACCGCAACAAGCGCAGCATCGGGCTGGACATGTCGGTGCCCGAGGGCAAGGAAGTTCTCCTCGAGCTCGCCCGGCGCAGCGACGTGTTTCTGACCAGCTTTCTGCCGGGGCACCGCAAGAAGTTCGGCATCGACGTCGACGACATCCGCGCGGTCAACCCCAAGATCGTCTACGCCAGGGGCAGCGCACTGGGCCCCCGCGGCGAGGAGTCGGTCAAGGGTGGATACGACATGACCGCGTTCTGGTGCCGTGCGGGCACCGCCGCCACCATCACCCCGCCGGGCATGCCCGGGATGATCGGGCCGCCCGGTCCGGCCTACGGCGACACCATCAGCGGCACGAACCTCGCCGGCGGAATCGCGGCCGCGCTGCTCAAGCGCGAGCGCACCGGCGAGCCGTCGGTCGTGGACGTATCGCTACTCGGCAGCGGGTTTTGGTCGATGGGGCACACCGTCGCACTGACGAAGTACCTCGGCGAGCGCATGGAGGCCTTCCCGCCCGGTGTGCACGGTTCGCCGATCAACCCGCTGGTGGGCCTGTACCCGACCGCGGATGACCGCTACATCTCGTTCGTCATGATGCAGCCGACGAAGTTCTGGGCCGACGTGTGCAAGCACATGGACCTCGACGAGCTCGCCGACGATCCGCGGTTCTCGACCGTCGAGTCGATCGCCGAGAACACCGCGGTGGCGACGGAGATCCTCACCGAGGCGATGTCCAAGCGACCGCTGGCCGAATGGAGCGAGCGATTCGCGACGCTGCTCGGACCGTGGGCGCCGGTGCAGGACACCCTGCAGGCCGTCGAGGACGCGCAGATTCGCGCCAACGAATACCTCGTACAGGCAGGCGAGCTCGAATTAGTGGCGAATCCCGTGCAATTTGATGTCGCTGCACCCCAATCCGGTCCGGCGCCGGCTTTTGCAGAGCAAACTGACGAAATCCTGCTGGAACTAGGACTGGATTGGGACCGCATCATCGAGCTCAAAACGGCCGGCGCCGTCACGTAGATCGAAGGACCCCATGCCCTATGTCGCTTCGATCGGCACTTACCTGCCGTGTTGGGGGAGTTCCCAACATCAGGTTGCCGGTGACGACGCCGTCGAGCGCGTCGTCCTAGTCAGCCGTGATCTGCCGCTGCTGGAAAGCAGTAATGCCGCAGTGCTGTCGGGCTGGACTCCGTGATGCATCAGCACAATCCGGATATGCCAACCTTCACAGCCACGGTCCGAGCCGCCAAGCAGGCGTTTTCCATGGCGGGAATGACACCCAGCGATATAGATGTGGCGGAAGTTCACCATTTTTTCACCGGCATCGAGTTGATCAGCTATGAAGATCTGGGCTTCGCCGATCGTTTCGGGGCCTACAAACTTCTGGAAGGGGAGGACACGACCATCGGTGGCGGATTGCCCGTGAACACCAGCGGCGGATTGAAGGCCAAGGACCACCCGCCGGGGGCGACTGGTGTCGGCCGATGCGTCGAGCTCTTCGCGCAGCTGCGCGGTGACGCCGTCAACCAGGTGGACGGCGCCCGAATCGGCCTCGCCCACAATCTCGGCGGCCCGACCGCGGTGTCCGCGGTCGCGATTCTGGAAGGACCGGTTGCCCATGGCAGATAGATGGTCTCCAGGGGTGAACTTGAAGAACCTGTCCGGCCCGATGCAGGCGGTCGGCGGGCTGTTCGCGATGTCGAAGGACGCGTTCCGGTTCATCTTCGTCAGGCCGTTTCAGTGGCGGGAGTTCCTCGAGCAGTGTTGGTTCATCGCCAGGGTGTCGCTGGCGCCCACTCTGCTTGTGGCGATGCCGTTCACGGTGCTGGTCAGCTTCACGCTCAACATCCTGCTGCGCGAGCTCGGAGCCGCGGACCTGAGCGGTGCGGGTGCCGCGTTCGGTGCGGTCACCCAGATCGGCCCGTTGGTCACGGTGTTGATCGTGGCTGGCGCGGGCGCCACGGCCATGTGCGCCGACCTCGGCTCGCGGACCATCCGCGACGAGATCGACGCGCTGGAGGTGCTCGGCATCAACCCGGTGCAGCGGTTGGTGACGCCGCGCATGCTGGCGTCCGGTTTGGTCGCGCTGCTGTTGAACAGCCTCGTCGTCATCATCGGCATCCTGGGCGGCTACACGTTCTCGGTCTTCATCCAGGACGTCAACCCGGGCGCTTTCGCGGCAGGCATCACGCTGCTGACCGGCGTTCCTGAGGTGATCATCTCGTGTGTGAAGGCCCTTCTGTTCGGCCTCATCGCGGGACTGGTGGCCTGCTACCGCGGGCTGACGATCACCGGCGGCGGTGCGAAGGCCGTCGGTAACGCAGTCAACGAGACGGTGGTCTACGCGTTCATGTCGCTGTTCGTCATCAACGTGATCGTGACTGCCATCGGCATCCGGATGACGGAGGGATAGCGCAATGGCAGTAAAGGCTGTCTATCCGCGGGTGTTCCGGGGAGGGCGACGACCGGTCGAGTTCTTCTCCAAGATCGGCGACCACGTTCTGTTCTATCTGCGGGCGCTCGGCGGGATGCCGCACGCGATGGTGCATTTTCGCAAGGAGATCATCCGCCTGATCGCCGAGATCAGCATGGGCGCGGGAACGTTGGCGATGATCGGCGGCACCGTCGTGATCGTCGGCTTCCTCACCCTTGCCGCAGGCGGCACCCTGGCGGTGCAGGGCTACAGCTCGCTGGGCAACATCGGCATCGAAGCGCTGACCGGCTTCCTCGCCGCGTTCATCAATGTGCGCATATCCGCACCCGTGGTCGCGGGCATCGGCCTTGCTGCCACCTTCGGCGCGGGTGTCACCGCGCAGCTCGGAGCGATGCGGATCAACGAAGAGATCGACGCGCTGGAGTCGATGGCCATCCGCCCGGTCGAATACCTGGTGTCCACCCGGATCGTGGCGGGCATGATCGCGATCACGCCGCTGTACTCCATCGCGGTCATCCTGTCCTTTGTCGCCAGCCAGTTCGTCACGGTGGTGTTGTTCGGGCAGTCCGGTGGGCTCTACGACCATTACTTCGACACGTTCTTGAACCCGATCGACCTGCTGTGGTCGTTCTTCCAAGCCGTGCTGATGGCGATCACCATCCTGCTGATACACACCTACTACGGTTACTTCGCCAGCGGCGGACCATCCGGCGTCGGTGTCGCGGTGGGTAACGCGGTGCGCACCTCCCTGGTCGTCGTCGTCCTCGTGACACTGCTTGTGTCATTGGCCATCTATGGTTCCAACGGCAACTTCAACCTGTCGGGATAAGGGGACACGAGTCGATGAGGGGAAGTGCGGCGCGGCCGCTAGCGGGCGTGGGCCTCGTCGTTGCGCTCGTGTTGATTTTCGCGCTCGCCGTCGGCCTGTTCCGCGGCAGCTTCACCAAAACCGTTCCGGTGACGGTCATCTCGGATCGCGCCGGCCTGGTGATGAACAAAGACGCCAAGGTGAAGATGCGCGGCGTCCAGGTCGGCAAGGTGGACGACATCGACGAAAGGCCCGACGGCACCGCCGTCTTACACCTGGCCATGGACCCCAGCCAGCTCAAGCTCATCCCCGCCAACGTCCTCGTCGACATCACCTCGAACACTGTCTTCGGTGCGAAGTTCGTGCAACTGAACGCGCCCCCAGATCCGTCGGCAGAGAAACTGCGCGAAGGCCAGGTGATCCAGAGCCAGCGCGTGACCGTCGAGATCAACACCGTCTTCGAGCAGTTGGTGACGTTGCTGGACAAGATCGACCCGGCCAAGCTGAACGAGACCATCGGCGCGATCGCGACGGCGTTCAACGGCCGCGGCGAAAAGTTCGGTCAAACGCTGGTCGACTTCAACGCGTGGCTGGCCAAGATCGAGCCGAGCCTGCCGAACCTCTCGCATGACATCGAGACGGCCGTGCCGGCGTTCACGGCATACGGCGACGCGACACCGGATCTCGTCTCGACGATCAAGAACACGACGACGATCAGCAACTCCATCGTCGATGAGCAGCAGAACCTCGACGAATTCCTGGTCAGCGCAACAGGTCTGGGCGAACTCGGCAACGAGGTCCTCAGCGCAAACCGCCAGGGGCTCACCGATGTGTCCCATCTGCTCGTGCCCACCAGCGGTCTCCTCGCCGAATACCACGACGCGCTGCGGTGCGGCGTCGGCGGCCTGATCCCGTTCGCGAAGTCTCCGCCGCAGTACAACACCATCATCATAAGTGCGGGTTTGACGCTCGGCGTCGAGCGCTACCGCTATCCCGGCGACCTGCCGAAGGTTGCCGCCAAGAGCGGGGGCGCCAACTACTGTGACGTGCTGGGCCTGCCCGACCTGCCCGCGAACTTCGTGCCGCCGTTCATCGCCGGTGACGTCGGCTCAAACCCGGCGCGCTACGGAAACCAGGGCATTGTGCTCAACTCCGACGCCCTGAAGAACTGGCTGTTCGGTCCGATCGACGGGCCGCCGCGCAACACCGCACAGTATGGACAGCCGGGATGACGCGGTCGACAGGCACACTCATCAAGTTCACCGCCTTCGGGCTGGTGATGATTTTGATGACCATATTCCTGTTCATGGTCTTCGGTGAGACGAGAACCGGTTCGACGAACGGATATTCGGCTGTCTTCAACGATGCGTCGCGGCTGGAGACCGGGGACTCGGTGCGGATTGCGGGCATTCGGGTCGGCACGGTCGAGGGAGTTGCGCTGCAGCCCGACCGCAAGGTCCTCGTCAAGTTCGACACGGACCGCAACATCAAGCTGACGACGGGAACCCGGGCGGCGATTCGCTATCTCAACCTCGTGGGGGATCGCTACATGGAACTCGTCGACTCTCCGGCGGACTCCACCAAGATCCTGCCCACGGGCGCGCAGATACCGGTGGACCGCACTGCGCCGGCGCTGGACCTCGACCTGCTGCTCGGCGGTCTGAAACCCGTTATCCAGGGCCTGAATCCGCAAGACGTCAACACATTGACGAGTTCACTGGTCCAGATCCTGCAGGGGCAGGGCGGCACGCTCCAATCCCTGTTCTCCAAGACGTCGTCGTTCTCGAATTCGCTGGCCGACAACAACCAGGTCATCGAGCAGTTGATCGACGATCTGCGGACCACGCTGGACACCCTGTCCACGGACGGCGACGAGTTCTCCGGCGCGATCGACAAGCTCGAAAGCCTTGTCAACGGGCTCTCGCAGGACCGCGACCCGATCGGTACCGCGATCGAGTCACTGAACAACGGCACGACCTCGCTAGCGGATCTGCTCGGCCGGGCGAACCCGCCGCTGAACGGCGTGGTCGACAACTTGAACCAGCTCGCCCCGATCCTTTACAACGACCAGGACCGCCTGGACGCCACCATCCAGCGCCTGCCCAGCATCTACAAGAAGCTCGCCCGGGTGGGCTCGTACGGCGCCTTCTTCCCGTACTACATCTGTGCGGTCACCTTCCGGGCCAGCGACTTGCAGGGCCGGACGGTGATCTTCCCGTGGGTGAAGCAAGAAGGCGGAAGGTGCAGGGAAGAGTAGATGCAGAAATATCGCGGAAGCTCCCTCATCAGGGCGGGCATCATCGGTGTCGTTCTGGCCATCCTCGTGGTCTTGGTCGGGCTGCAGCCCGAACGTCTTATCCAGTGGGCGACGGCGCTGCGTTACCAGGCGCTGTTCTCCGAAGCGGGCGGGATCACCGTCGGCAACGACGTGACGGTGTCCGGGATCAAGGTCGGCTCGGTGTCGTCGGTGAAGCTCGACAATGGTGATGCGCTGGTCGGTTTCACCGTCGGTGGCAAGTACGCGCTCGGCGACGACACCACCGCACACATCAGGACCGGGACCTTGCTCGGTGAGCGGGTGCTGGCGCTCGAGTCCGCGGGAAGCGGCACGCTGGACCCCAACACGGTAATTCCGATCTCACGGACGTCGTCACCGTATTCACTGACCGACGCGATCGACGAACTCACCACCAACTCGGCTGGCACCAACACCGAATCGCTGAACCAGTCACTGGACACGTTGGCGGACACGCTCGACCAGATCGCGCCGCAGCTGGGTCCGACCTTCGATGGTGTGTCGCGGCTGTCGCGGTCGCTCAACAACCGCAACGAGAGCCTGGCGGAGCTGTTGAAGACCGCGGGCGACGTGACCGGGATCCTTTCGGAGCGCAGTGACAAGGTCAACTCGCTGATCCTCAACGCCAACGATCTGCTCGGGGTGCTCAACGAGCGCAGGTACGCAATCACCAGTCTGCTGTCAGCCACGTCGGCGGTTTCAAAGGAACTCACCACTCTGGTCGCCAACAACGAGAAGGAGTTGGCGCCGACGCTGGAGAAGTTGAACTCGGTCACCGCGATGCTGGAGAAGAACCGCGACGATTTGGCGAAGATATTGCCGGGCGCGTCGAAATATTATCTGACACAAGGTGAGATCGTCTCGAACGGCGCCTACTACAACGCGCTGGTGCCCAACCTCATCTTCGGACAGCTACTGCAGCCTTTCCTCGACTACGCGTTCGGGTTCCGTCGCGGTATCAACATCGGCCAGCCGCCGGACAACGCCGGACCACGGGCGGAGCTTCCGTTCCCCGTGAACAGCATCCCTCAGCCAGGAGACCTGCCGAACGATGGAGACCCCGGTGAGCCCCAACCGTAAACGGCTGACCACCATAGCGGCGATCGCCCTCGCCGTCGCGCTGGTCGCCGGTGTGGTGTTCCTGGTGAGCCACGTCTTCTTCGGGCCCAAGACCATCACGGCCTACTTCCCGACCGCCACGGCCGTCTATCCCGGCGACGAGGTTCGGGTGTCGGGTGTGAAGGTCGGCAAGATCGACTCGATCACACCCGAAGGCACGCAGACGAAGATGACCCTCAAGGTCGACCGCGGCGTGCCCATCCCGGCCCAGGCTAAGGCCGTCATCGTGGCCCAGAACCTGGTCGCGGCCCGCTACGTCCAGCTCACGCCGGCCTACCGCAGCGGCGACGGTCCGACCATGGGTGACGGCGGAGTGATCCCAAGCGACCGGACCGCCGTTCCCGTCGAATGGGACGACGTCAAGACTCAATTGATGCGCCTGGCAACGGATCTCGGACCAAAGGAGGGCGCACCGAACGGTGTGTCGGACACCTCCATCAATCGGATCGTCAACAGCGCCGCCGACGCGCTGGGCGGCAACGGTGAGAAGCTGCGGTCGACGCTTGCCCAACTGTCCGGTGTCGCGCGGGTGTTCGCCGAGGGCAGCGGCAACGTCGTCGACATCATCAAGAACCTGCAGATCTTCGTGACCGCGCTGCGCGACAGCAAGGAACAAATCGTTCTCTTCGGGAACCGGCTGGCGACCCTTAGCAGCGTCCTCAACGACAGCAGGTCCGACATCGATGCGGCCGTGTCCGATCTGTCCGTCGCCATCAGCGAGGTGCAGCGGTTCGTCGCGGGGAGCAGGAACCAGGCCGCCGAGCAGATCCAGCGGCTCGGCAACGTCACCCAGGTCCTGGTGGACCACCGGCTGGCGCTCGAGAACGTTCTCCACATCACGCCCAACGCAATCGCCAACTTCAACAACATCTACTACCCGAACGGCGGGTCGGTGACCGGAGCGTTCTCGCTCGTCAACTTCTCCAATCCGGTGCAGGCCATCTGCGGCATGATCGGCGCCGTCGAGAACGCCACCGCGCCCGAAACGGCGAAGCTCTGCGCGCAGTACTTCGGGCCGGCGCTGCGGCTGCTGAACATCAACGCCGCCCTTCCGCTACCGGTCAACGCCTACCTGAGGCCGGCGATCAATCCCGACCGAATGATCTACACCGACCCAAAGCTCGCACCGGGGGGAGCAGGCCCGGGCGATCCGCCAGAGCCGCCCCCGACGGTGTCCGCATACACCGGTGCGGGCGACATCCCGCCGCCGCCAGGCTGGAACGGACCGCCGAACACCTACCAGGGTGTCTACGCGCCCCCGCTCGGCAACCAAGCACCCTCGACTCCGTCGACCGCGGTGATCAACCACGCGCCTCCGCTGAGTCCGCCGCACATCATCTCGAACGTGCCCGCGCAGGGGTCGTCCATTGAGGGAATGCTGCTCCCGCAGACCGCGGCGCCCGCCCCGCCGGGACCACCGGTGGATCCGAATGCACCCTTGCTGCCTGCGGAAGGGACGCCGCCATCATGATCCGCGGAATGAAGGGAATCGTCGCGGTCGGCTCGTGCGCGGCGCTGAGCCTCTCGGGCTGCGCATTCCAGGGCCTGAATTCACTGCCGCTCCCCGGGGCGGTGGGGCGCGGGCCCAACGCCGTCACCTACCGCGTCGAGGTCCCCAATGTCGCGACGCTGGAGTCGAACTCGCCGGTGATGATCAACGACGTCGTCGTCGGCAGTGTCGGCAAGATGACGGTCGACAACTGGCACGCCAACGTGGAGGTTTCGGTCAAGCCCGATGTGGTGGTGCCCGCCAACGCCGTGGCCACCGTCGGGCAGACCAGCCTGTTGGGTTCGATGCACCTCGCGCTCAATGCGCCGCTTGGTGAAAAGCCAAGCGGCCGACTGCAACCCGGTGCGACCATCCCGCTGAGCCAGTCCTCGGTCTACCCGTCCACGGAGCGGACGCTGTCCTCGCTGTCGGCCGTCGTCAACGGAGGCGGGCTCGGGCAGGTCGGCGACATCATCCACAACTTCAGTTCCGCGGTCAGCGGACGCGAACCGCAGATCCGGGAACTTGCTCACCCGCCTCGACAACTTCGTCGGCGTGCTGGATGCCCAGCGGGACAACATCATCGCGACGATCAAGCAACTGAACCGGGTGGCCGGAACGTTCGCCGGGCAACGCGACGTCATCGATCGCGCGCTCAAGGAGGTTCCGCCCGCCTTGGAGGTGCTGATCAAGGAGCGGCCGACGCTGACCCAGGCGCTCACCAAGCTCGGGCAGTTCAGCGATACCGCCACGGGTCTGGTCAACGACGCCGGTGACGACCTGGTGACCGATCTGAAGAACCTCGAGCCCGCGCTGAAGGCGCTCGTCGACATCGGGCCGGACCTGAGCTCCGCGCTGATCTGGGCGACGGCCTTCCCGTACGGACCGGGCTTCGCCGACACGATCACCCGCGGTGACTACATCAACCTGACCGCAATCTTCGACCTCACCTATCCGCGGTTGAAGAAGACGCTTCTCCTCGGCACTCGGTGGGGCGACGAGAACGCGAAACTCATCCCTGCACCAGGTGATCCGTATTACCTGAACTACTCGTACAACCCGATGTCGGTTGGTGTCGCGCCGCCGCCGGCTGAGGCGCAGCCAACGGCACCGAACGGCGGGCCGCCCCCGATTTCCGGGCCGGTGCTGCCGGTGGCTCCGCCGCCGACGGCACCGCAGATGATCCAGACGCAGGCCGGTGCGGGATCGCAGATCTTCGCCGGACCGTTCGGGCCCGACGCATCGACACCGCCGGCAGAGCCGATGCCTGCGCTGCCCGATGTACCTCCGGCACCCGGAGGTGGGGGCTGATGCTGACGCGCTTCGTCCGAAACCAATTAATCATCTTCACGATCGCGTCCATCGTGGGCATCGCCGTGATGGCGTTCACGTACATGCAGGTGCCGACCCTGTTGGGTCTTGGCCGCATCCACGTCACGATGGAGATGCCTGCCGCGGGTGGGCTGTACCGGTTCTCCAATGTGACCTACCGCGGCGTGCAGATCGGCAAGGTCACCGACGTCAAGCTGACCGAGAACGGCGCAGTAGCGACGCTGACGCTCGACACGTCGCCGAAGATCCCCGCCGACCTGCAGGCCGAAGTCCGAAGCGTGTCCGCGGTGGGCGAGCAATTCGTCGACCTGCGTCCGCGCACCGACTCCGGTCCGTATCTGAAGGACGGCTCAGTCATCGCGAAGAACAACACGACGATCCCGCAGGAAGTCGGCCCGACCCTCGACCAGCTGAGCAGGCTGGTGGAAAGCATTCCGGGGGACCGGATTTCGGAACTGCTGGACGAGTCGTTTAAGGCCTTCAACGGGGCGGGTCCCGATTTTCAGTCGCTGGTCGACTCCGCGGCCACGCTGACCAACAGCCTGAACAGTGTCTCGGATCCGACTCGATCGCTCATCGATGACACCGGGCCGCTTCTGGAATCGCAGGCCGAGACCGCCGACCAGATCCGGACGTGGGCGCGCAGCCTGTCCGGCGTCACCGAGCAGCTTGCCCAGAACGACCCGGAAATCCGGGCGGTTCTGCAAAAGGGGCCCGGCTTCGCACAAGAGGTTTCGTCGCTGCTGGATCAGGTCAAGCCGACGCTTCCGATCCTGCTGGCGAACCTCACCACGATCAGCCAGATCCTTGTCACCTACAACCCGTCGCTGGAACAGCTTCTGGTGATCTTCCCCGGCATCATCGCCGCACAGCAGTCGTTCGGTCTCCCGAAGAACAACCCCACGGGCCTGCCCAGCGGTGACTTCGCACTGACCATTAACGATCCGCCGCCCTGCACGGTCGGCTTCCTGCCGCCCTCCCAATGGCGCAACCCGGCCGACGAGGAAGTCATCGACACACCGGACGGGCTGTATTGCAAGCTGCCACAGGATTCGCCGCTCTCGGTCCGCGGCGCGCGCAACTACCCGTGCATCGGACATCCGGGAAAGCGGGCACCCACCGTCGAACTCTGCAACGATCCACGCGGCTATCAACCGACCGCGATCCGGCAACACGTACTCGGGGCGTATCCGATCGACCCGAACCTGGTCGCGCAGGGCATCCCGCTGGACGACCGCGTCGACTTCAACGAGCGGATCTATGCGCCGGTTGAGGGCACGCCGTTGCCGCCGGGTGCAGCCCCGGTTGCGACAGCACCCGACGCGGTGCCGCCGGGCGCACCACCGATGGGTCCGCTGCCCGGGCCCGCGCCTGCCGCACAGATGCCCGCTGCGCCTCCGCCGCCGCCGGGCAACTCGCTCAACGGTGTGCCGATACCGGCGGCGCCGCCTGCCGTACCGCCGCCCGGCGACGGTGCGGTGCCCGCTGCGCCAAGTGCGTTCAACGGCAACGCATCCGGCGGACCGTCGGTGGCGGTCGCGCACTACGATCCACACACGGGTGAGTACATGACGCCCGACGGTCAGATGCAGCAGGTGAGGAATCTGGCCGACGGAGGAGCGCCGAAGTCGTGGAAGGACCTGCTCCCGTTCTGACCCAGACGGATCTGATCCGGACGGCTCGGAGAGATCGCTAAGACAGTCTCTCCGCCCGCACCGGGAGTTCGATGTCGAGCGGCTGGTTCTTGCCGCACGCGCCGCTGTCGGTCTCGGTGATGTTGCGACCCGCGAGGAGATCGGTGATCCTAATGTCCCGTTCGTTGACGGCGGGGTTGATTCCCCACAGGTAGAACTTCTGGTGCCCGGGGGCGAAGGTGCCGTCGGGACACGGTGCCCAGTTCGGTATATCGCGGTTGACGATCCAGTAGACCTTGACGAAGTCAATCGGAGCGGTCCAGCCCCCGTCGCTCGTCACCGTCCCGTTGCACTCGATGGGGCTCACGCAGCTCGAGGAGATGGTCCAGTTCTCGATGGTCGTCTTCTGGTCGATGAGCACCTGGTTGGTCCTGGCCCATTCGCCGTTGGAGATGACCTTCCAGGTCCCGTTGAGCTCAATTCCGAAGGTCTTGGCATGCGCCGCCGGCGCAGCGCCTAAGCTGCCGAGCAGAGTCATTGCCGCTGTCGCGACGCCGCCGATGACACCCAGTGCGCGCATGGCTTCAGCCTATCGTCCCATGGAGCAGTACTCTCCAAAAGGGAGAATTTCGTTCCCACGATGTGTGAGAATGGCGGCGTGCGATCTATCGTCACAGTGCTCGCCGGGGTGGTGACTGCGGGTCTGCTGTCGGCTGCGCCACCTGCGGGCGCCGATCCCGAGTGCAACTATCCCGACTGCACGCCGGGCATACAGCCCAACATCGTGCTTGGGTCGTACTGCGACAACTTCAGCTACTACGCCTTCGGCGTGACCAACTGGGGCCGGCTGGTGTTCTGCGGGTCGCCGCGACGATATGAACCTCGCTGGTTCCGTTCGCCGGAGATGCACGGCATCAAGAACGAAGGCGATACCTGTACCGCCCAGGACGGCGACGTGGCTCAGGCTCCCGACGGACTCTTCCTGACGTGCGTCGCCAAGGACGGTTTCACCCGCTGGGAGCGCGGCGACCTCTGATCGTATTCCCGCGCGTGCGCAGCAGCCGTTATTGCGTGGGCGTGAACTTGATGTTGATCTCGGTCAGCCCACGCAGGATGAACGTGGGCTCGTAGTTGTAGGCGCGTGAGCCTGCCGGCCCGTGCTTGTCCTCGTCGATCGTGATGTCGGAGAGCCGATCGAGAATCCGCTCGATGCTGACGCGGCCCTCAACCCGGGCGAGAGGCGCGCCGGGGCAGGAGTGGATGCCGCGGCTGAAAGCGATGTGCTCGCGGACGTTCTTGCGGTCGAGCTGAAACTCGTGCGGGTTGTCGAACCGGTTCGGATCGCGGTTGGCGGCGCCAGGGCTGACCATCACCGTGGTGCCGGCGGGCACCGCGGTCTCACCCAGCGCCGTGGACTTGCGTGCCATCCGGAACACGCTCTTCACCGGGCTGTCCATCCGAAGGCATTCCTCGATGAAGACCGGGATGAGGCTGCGGTCGTCACGCAGCTGCCGCTGGATGTCGGGCCGGTCACCGAGCACCCGCAGTGCCGCGCTGAGCAGCTTGGCGGTGGTCTCCTGGCCTGCGCCGAACAGGAAGGTGGCGGTGCGGACCACGTCGGTTACCTCGGGGGTCGAACCATCGGGGTAGAGGGCGGTGGCCAGGCCGGTGAGCACGTCGTCGCGGGGGTTTTTGCGACGGTCCTCGATGTAGTGGCCGAACTTCTCGTCGGCCCACTCGAGGGGGTTGGCCGCGATCGGCTCGTGGTCGAGCCCACCGATGTTGGTGCCCTGCCGCTGCGCGCCGAACGCCTCGCGGAACTCTTCGTGATCCTCTTCCGGGACACCCAGCAGGTCAGCAACCACCAGCAGCGAGAACGGCCTGGCGTAGGCGGCCAGGAACTCACACTTGCCGTCGGAGATGAACTCGTCGATGTGGCGGTCGGCCAGCCGCCACATGAAGTCCTCGTTCTCCTTCAGCCGCTTGGGGGTCAGCAGCCGGCTCAGCAGCGAGCGCGCGTCGGTGTGGTACGGCGGGTCCATCGTCACCATGTGCTCGTACATCGGAATCTCGGCGCGATGCTCTTCGAGCTGTGCGCAGATGTCGTCGCCCTCGGGCGTGAACGGGATCGGGGTGAACGGGCCCGCGACGGCCACGCACGACGAGTAGCTGTCGACGTCCTTGTAGACGGCGTTGGCCGCCTCCCACCCGGTGACGGCCAGTACCCCGTTGTTGATCGGGCAGCAGGCCGCGTCCTTCGCCCGCAAGTAATCGAAATACGGGTGGGGGTCGGGCACCAGCGCCGGGTCGGTGAAGTAGTCCACCGAATCAAAGTCTGTGCTCATCTGCTGCGCGCCTCCCGGGCCGGAACGGGTGATTGTTGTCGAAGACGAGTATATGCTGAGCACCTGCTTAGCATGGCGCTAAGGTCAGGTCAAGGCGACAAGCCTGGGCGGCGCTACGATCGGCGTTTCGGGCTGTCCACCTGCAGGAAGGCGAAGAACCGGCATGGCATCGGAGCGCAGGATCGGGGCGCCGGACGCGAAGAACCGCAGCGTGCTGCTCGACGCCGCCGAACGGTTGATGCTCGAGGAGGGCTACGCCGCAGTGACCTCGCGACGCGTCGCGGAGAACGCGGGTCTGAAGCCCCAGCTGGTGCACTACTACTTCCGCACGATGGAAGACCTGTATCTCGCCGTCTTCCGCAGGCGAGCCGAACAGGGGCTCGAGGCCCAGGCCCAGGCGCTGAAGTCGCCGCAGCCGCTGTGGGCGCTCTGGCGGTACAGCTCGGATCCGAGGATTACCGCATTCACTGTGGAGTTCATGGCGCTGGCCAGCCATCGCGATGAGCTGAGGGCGGAGTTCGCGCGCTACGGCGAGATGTTCCGGCAGAGAGATCGCCAAGTGCTGACCGAGACCCTGGAGCGCTACGGCATCGACGCGACCCAGGTGCCGCCGGTGGTGTGGGCGGTGTTCGCGACCAGCCTGTCGCGCACTCTCGTGCTGGAGACGGCGTTGGGGATGTCGACCGGCCACGCCGAGACGCTGGAGTTCGTAGAAGCGTGGCTGCGACAGCTCGAGGGGGAGCCGGTCGAGGCTGCGGCGGCGGTGTCGACGGCGCGGGGTTAGTCGCCTCACCAGGCGCGGATTGAGCAGAGAGCCCCCTTGGGGCCCTGAGCGGTCTTGACGACGACGCCATCGACCGCGAGCACGCAGTGCAGGTTGGGTGCTTGTTGCGAATCGGTCTGGATGCTTGCGAGGACCATCGCCCATGCGTCGGGGTTGGCCAGATAGGCGTCCATGGTCCACTGCCGGTCGGGTCCGACGTCGACCTCGACGTTGGGGCTGTAGAGGTACGGGTTGTGGCTGTACTCGCCCCAGTTCGGCGGGTCGGTGTCGCGGTAGTAGATCTCGGCCCGGTACGGCTTCTCGGCGAAGACCGAGTACTGGACGTGGCGCAGTGGCGGCCCCGGCGGTGGTTCCGGATCCGCGCGCACAGTCGAGGGCATCACGATCGTGACCCCCATGAGCATCGCCAGCGCCGCCAGGCCGCTGAGCAGCCGGGCGCGCAGCGTCGCGCCTTCCGGAAACATCATTTCCGAATTTTAGAACAAGATTTTCACCAGGAATAGGGATTCGTCGATCACGTTCCACGGCTGCGATTGCAGCGTAGACCGAATTCGATTGCTCCACGTCTGCATCGCGAGATGCAGCGCCTGTGGGCGGTGACTAACGATTCGCTGAAAATGCTTCGCTGTCGGGTCTTGGCTCGCCTAACTCTTGGCGGATCGCCGCCCACGGACGGGCATGTTCGACCTCGGCGGAGAAAATGGCCGGTATGGCTGCAGCGGCAGATCCGCGGGTAGCAGAACTCGAGGACAACTCGCCGCGGGAGGTGCTTGTCGAGGCCGGGCGACGACGCGTCCTTCGGCTTCGAACCCCTCGCCGCGTGCCTCGCTAATAGTTCCAAATGCGACGGGCCACGGCCGTCGTCAACAGGCGCATGCTCGTCCATGTCGAGTGGGGTCGGCGAGCCGGCCTGGACGTCACTCGCTGAATCCAATCATCCGGCGCGTCATCTCCTTCAGGTACGCGCGCAGGGTGTCGCCGTCGACGTCGGCAATCAACGGATGCATGACGGCGACGCTGATCGCGCTCGACAGCATCGCCGCGTGTAAACGCGCCTCGACGCCGGCCTCCGTGCCGAGCAGCGCTGCATAGAGGCGTTCGATAAACCGCTGAAACGGTTCGTACTCCGCTTGCAGCCGAATAATGACGGGGTCGAACATCGGAATGCTGAACGCGCCACGACGGTCGATGGCTTGTTCGATCATCCGGTCGAGCAGGACCTCCCGCGCCCGCAGGGGATGCCCCTCGGCCTCGGCGGCCTCGAGCGCATCCTCCAGTCGGCTCATCTCGCGCTCGGTGATCGCGATGACGATCTCTTCCTTGGTCTTGAACTGGCGGTAGACGGCCGCCTTCGTCACTCCGATGGCGTCGGCGATCATCTGCAACGACGTCCCACTGACGCCGTGTTCGGCGATGAGTTCCAATGCCGCGTCCAGCACGCGGGTTTGAGCGGCGGTGCGTGTGATCGCACTGAACCGGCGGTCCTCCTGTGTGGACGTCACACACACGAGGGTAGCCGTGCATTGACCACCAGGTTGCCGATCGGCTACCGTCCAAGTTGCCGATCGGCAACCAATGAGCCACATGATAGAGAGTTCGACGATGAGACGACCTGACGGTGAGTTGATCCTCTTTTGGACATTGCCCGCATTGGCGATCATCTGGATCTCCGCGTTCTTCCTGTTTCCAGGCTTCGTGCACCCGATGTCACCGAACATGTCCGCAGAGGCGGTCGCGAATTTCTATCGCGATGAGACGGCGCGGATCCGCTACAGCATGATCTTGTTCAACTGGTTCGGCGTCGGCCTGATCCCGATCGTGATCCTGTTGGCGATGCAGATACGCCGAATGGCATTCCGGACGCCGATCTTGACCTACAGCCTGATCGCCTGCGCCGGGGGCCCGCCCACACTCTTCCTGATCGCAGACATGTTCTGGCTTCTCGGCTCCTTCCGCCCGGATCGCGCACCCGAGTTGACCCAGTTGCTGAACGACCTCGCATGGCTCACCTTCACCATCCTGGTGCCGTATCTGATCGCGCAGTGCCTGCTGTTCGCGCTGGCGATCTTCTGGGACCGGCAGGACCAACCGGTCTTCCGACCGTGGGTGGCGGTTTTCAACCTGCTCGTCGCCGCGGCGCTGGCGCCCGCCGCGTTCACTGCGCTGGCGTTTGACGGGCCCATCGCATGGGACGGGGTGTTGTCGTTCTGGGTCAAGAACGTCGCCATCGCCGTATGGATCGTCGTCATGGGAATCGTTCTCGGCCAGACGATTCGGCGACAACGCGCCGAAGACCGGGTCGCCGCATGAGTACATCGACAACTGAACCGTTGACGATGCCGGACCCGCCCGCCGGCTCGCGGGTGAGCCGGCTCATGTGGAACTTTCGTCACCATCCCAAACGCGAGCTGTGGTTCGCGTGGTGGGTGATGGTGATCTTCTACCAGCTCTACGGCGTGCTGTTCTTCTTCGTCACTCGCGTGCAACCTCCGCCCAGCCCTGCGTGGGACACCCCGACCGTCGTGCGATGGTTCGATCACCACGGCCCGGGCGTTCTCGCCGGCTTCGCCGTCGTGTTCCTCGTCGCGGGAATGTGCGCGCCGATGAACGCACTCCTCGCATATTCGATGCGGCGGATGTCGGTGAGCCGGGTGTTCGCCTACTCGTATCTGATCATCTATTCTCTCGCCGCCATTCCCGGCATGCTGGTGATGGCCATCGCGATGACTGCCGCGGCGCTTCGGCCGGATCGCGACCCCCAATTGATCCAGTGGCTCTACGATTTCGCGTTCCTATCGTTCAGCGGAACGATGGGCGTATTCATGATCGGCTCCCTGGTCTGGCTGGTCGCCGTCCTGCTCGACAAGAATCGCGTGTTCCCGAAGTGGTTCGGCTACCTGAGTCTGTGCAATGCGCTGACGGAAGTGGTTGTCGCGCCGGCATGGATCTTCCATCGCGGCGCCTTCGCCTGGAACGGTGCGATCGCCTGGTGGATCAACATGGTGGTGTTCGTCCTCTACACGGGCGTGTTCATCGTGTTGTTGCGCAAAATGATTGAACGTGAGGATTTCGGCACCGGCCTCCTTCCGGATCTTCCGGGCAAGGGCGAAGCCGCGCCGTCGGATTCACTGGAGGCGGTTCGATGACGAACGTCGCCGGGGCGGGTTCGGTGCAGCAGCATGTCAACGAGAAGCCGGCGAAATTCGTGCCGGGTCAGCCCGACATGTGGATGTTCGTTCTCTTCGAGACGCTGCTGTTCACCGGGTACTTCTCGGTCTACCTCGTTTCGCGAACCCAGGATCGAGAACTGTACCTACAGTCGCAAGCTGATCTGGATCTCCGCATCGGCGTCTTCAACACCATCGCCCTGCTGCTCAGTTCGTGGGCAATCGCGCGCTGCGTCCAAGCCGCAAGGGCGGGCGCTTACCGGTCGGCGATGCTCAACGCCTACCTCACGATCTCCTTCGGGCTGGTGTTCCTAGTATCGAAGATCCTGGAGTGGATCAAACAGATCCGGTTGGGAAACACGTTCACCAGCAACGAGTTCTTCCAGCATTACTTCTTCTTGACCTCGATCCACTGCATACACGTCCTGATCGGGTTCATCGTGCTCGGCGTACTCGTCTATCAATTGTCAAGTCCGCTTCGGCGGTCCCAGCAGCTGGTCGAAACGTGCGCCACCTATTGGCACACAATCGATTTCCTATGGGTTCTGATCTTCGCGTTGCTCTACGTGGTGAGGTGATTTGTGAGCACCACATTGAACAAGAGGCTGTTGATCGTCTGGGCAATCCTGACGTCGATGACGCTGGTGTACGTCTGGCTGGATCACTCGGTCGATGAGAACGGAACACTCAAAGCGAGCACAGTCGTCACCGTGAGCGCGATCGTGATCGCGCTCATCAAGGTGCGCATCATCTTCAGGGAATTCATGGAGGTGCGCCACGCTCCCGCTTTGCTGTGCCGACTCACCGACGGGTGGGTCGTCATCATGGGCGTAAGCCTGCTCGGTACGTACTTCGTCGGCTCGGCGATCGCCGGCTAGCGTCCTAACTTCCCGGCGTCGACCAGAAGGCGCGCATCGACGTGATCCTGGCGTGCTCGTCGAACGTCATGACGTCGATCCCGTCGATCCTGGTTCTGACATCGCCGGTGATCACGGTCAGCCGCGCCAAGAACGCCGCCTCGTTTCCGTTGATGTGCACCGATAGGAGTTCGACTGTGCGGGTTTGTTTTTCGACGCGGCTATACAGCTCGCGGATCTCGTCGTGGCCGCGTCGCACACCGGTGCCGACCGGGTCCTCCACGAAGGCATCCGGTGCATAGAGCGCAGCGATCTCGTCGGCGCTACCCGAACCGAGCAGGGCCGCGTAGCTGTTGACTGTGTCGGCGACCGACGGCACGACCCGGGCCGACTACACCGACAGGATCGTCGCCGACGCCGTACCCGGCGCGCCGTATACCTGGGCCAGACCCACCTTCGGCTCGCCCGGCACCTGGCGGTCGCCGGCCTCGCCGCGCAACTGGCGCACCAGCTCGTGCACCTGCCGCAGCCCGGATGCGCCGATCGGCTCGCCGTTGGCGATCAGCCCGCCGTCGGTGTTGACCGGCATCGTGCCGTGGATCTCGGTGGCGCCGTCGGCCAGCAGCTTCTCCTGCTCACCGTCGGCGCAGAGTCCGGTCTCGGCCATGTGGATCACCTCTGCGCCCGCATCGGTGTCCTGCAGCTGGGCCACATCGACGTCGTCGGGCCCGATGCCCGCGGCCTCGTAGGCGGCCTTCGCCGCGTACACGGTCGGTGAGGCATCCTCGTCGAGCGGCGCGAACGTCGCGTGCACCTCATAGGCGCCGAAGGTGCGCGTCCGGATCTCGGTGGCCTTCACGAACACCGGCTTCCTGGTGAACTTGTGCGCGATGTCGCCGCGACACATGATCACTGCCGCCGCACCTTCGTCCGGCGCGCAGAACATGTACTGCGTCAGCGGGTAGTTCAGCACCGTCGAGTTGAGGATCTCTTCCTCGGAAATCGGCTTGCGGCGGAACGCATTCGGGTTCTTCTCGCCGTTGCGGAAGTTCTTGGCGGCGACCTTGGCCAGTGTCTCCTGCGAGATGCCGTGCTTGTTGAGGTAGTGGTTGGCCTTCATGCCGAAGAACTTCGTGGTGACGAACTGCCCGTTCTCGGCGTACCACTGCGGAAGCGCGAGCTTGGCCGGGTCGTCGGTGAACGCGCCGCGGGGATGCTTGTCCAGCCCGATGGCGATGCCGATGTCGTACTTGCCGAGCCGGATCGTGTCGGCGGTTTGCTGAATGGCCGACGCCGCGGTCGCGCAGGCGTTGAAGACGTTGGTGAACGTGATGCCGGTGAGGCCGACCAGCCGGGTCACCGCGTCGGGATTCGACACTTCATAGCTGCCCCCGAAGCCGAACTGGATGTCCTTCCAGTCCACGCCCGCGTCGGTGAGCGCGGCCTGAATGGCCTCGGCGCCCATCTCCATCGCGGTCTTGTCGAACCGGCCGAACGGGTGAAGCCCCACGCCGATGATGGCGACGTCGTTCGTCATGGCTTGTCCTCTCTAGACCGGCTGGAAGGCGAACGTGACGAGTTCGTTGCCCTCGTCGTCGGTGGCGAACGGAATCATGGTCAGCTCGACCTCCATGCCGAACTGGAGCTTCTTCGGGTCGTTCTCGGTGAGCCGGCCCTCGACGCGGATGACGTCGTCGAGCTGCACCAGCCCGACGCCGAAGGGGACGAAGTCCTTACCCGTCGGGCCCTTGTACGGCGCGCCAGGTGGGAAGCCCTGCGTCGTCCACGCGACGAGGGTGCCGCGACGGGGGAGGTTGACGTCGGCCATGTCGCCGGCACTGCACTTGGGGCAGCGCTGCTGGACGGGGAACGTGGTGGCCCCGCACGCGCCGCAGCGGCTGCCGATCAGCTGCGGGTTCTCGTCGGGCCAGGTAGAAATTTCGGGCGCGAGCGCCTTCTGCTGTGTCGACACCCGATTGACATTAATCGGAAATGGCATTCTCGTCTAGAGAGAACACGCGGTCCATCGGCTACCTCGCCGCGCTGTATCCGGCCACCAGGGCGGCGATGTCGCGTCCGACAACGTCGGCGAAGGACCGGCCGTCGAAGCGGCCCGCCGCCCACAGTCGGGCACCTTCGCTGACGAGCGACTGCGCGACGGTCGCGACATGGGCGACGTCGAAGCCGGCTGGGAGCTTGCCGTCCCGCACGGCCCGGTCGAATACCTCGGAGAAGATGAGCGAGGTCCGCTCGAGGTGGTCATGCCCCGCGAGGGTCTGTCGGTAGCCCTCGAGGATCGCTTCCGTCAAAAGCTCGGGCGTACTGCGGCGCATCGTTTCCTCGAGTGTCTCGAGTACCGCGGTGACCACGGCCGGGACGTCGTAGGGCCCGCGCAGCATCTCGGTTGCAGTGCGGTGGGCGGCGTCTGTCGACACGATGCCGACCTCGAACAGCACGTCTTCCTTGCGCGGGAAATAGAAGTAGAACAATGCCTTGGACACACCCGCCGCCCGGCAGATGTCGGCGACGGTCGTGCGCGCGTAGCCGTTCGCCCGCCACAACGCCGTCGCGGCGGCCACCAGCGACTGTTTGGTCGCGTGTGAGCGGGCCTGCTGAAAAGAGGCCCTGCGCTGACCCTGGTCAGCAACCGTACCTCGGGCAATCCGTGCCATTTCCACCGCTTTTCGGGCCGAATTCATTGTTGACCCGAGTCTAACTTGTCGGCTAACCTTCCCGCGTGGATGCCGACGAGGCGCAGATCACCGAGGTGTTGATCCGCTACGCCACCGGAATCGACTCCAAGAACTGGCCGCTGTTCCGCAGCTGCTGGACCGACGAGGTCGACCTCGACTACGGGGAGCTCGGCACGTTCACCGATCCCGACGCCTTCACCGACCTTTTCGCTCAGGTGCACAACCCGATGGGCAACACGTACCACCGGCTGTCGAACTTCGTCATCGAGGTCGACGGCGACAAGGCGACCGCGCGAACCTACGTGCACGCCGTGATCATGGTGACGCCGGGCGACAACGCGCCGTGGGTCGACGTCGTCGGTCATTACGACGACGAACTCGTGCGCGGCGCCGGCGGATGGCGGATTCGGCGCCGGGTCACCAGCACCCCGCGAATGCTCACCGGCGGGGGATCGCCGTCATGACGGGCGATTTCGCGCAGAGGTACGGACGATGGGCGGTCATCGCGGGCGCGTCCGAAGGCGTCGGTGCAAGCCTGGCCGACCAATTGGCCGAGCGCGGACTGGATCTCGTGCTGATCGCCCGCAACGGCGTGTTGCTGGAGGATGTCGCGGCGGGAGTGCGCGAGCGGCACGGCGTAGAGGTGCGGCCAGTCGCGTTGGACCTCACTGTGCCCGACGTCAGCGAGCGCGTCGCGGACGCGACCGACGGGCTCGAAGTCGGCCTGCTCATCTACAACGCCGGTGCCGCGAACCGGACAGTGGAGTTCCTCGACGACTCGTTCGAGGACTCACTGCGGCAGATCAAACTGGCCTGCATCGGGCCGGTCGCACTGGCCCGACACTTTGCGCCTGCCATGCGGGAGCGCGGCTGCGGCGGCATCGTGTTGGTGGGATCGCTCGCCTGCCTATCCGGAGCGTCGCTGCTCGCGGTCTACTCCGCGGTGAAGGCCTTCAACGTCAACTTCGCCGAGGGGCTGTGGGCCGAGTTGCGCCCGCATGGCGTCGACGTATGCTGCACTCCTCTGGGCATGACCTATACGGAAGCGTTCCAGCGGATGGGCGTCCCCTACGACCCGAACACGGTCATGCTTCCCGAGGACGCGGCGCGCGAGATCATCGAGAACATCGGCAACGGCCCGACTTACCCTGTCGGAGAGAGTAATCGGACGATGGCATCGATGGTGTGGACCGTGGACCGGCGCACGTTGGTTGAGTTGACCAGCGCTGCGTCGATGGACTTCGCCGCCAAGGAAGGGACCGCGGGCTGATGCGTGCCGTGGTGCTGCGGGGCGGCAAGCTGGAGGTGCGGGAGACCGCCGATCCGGTACCTGGTCCCGGTGAGCTTCTCATCAAACCGCTCAGCGCGGCGATCTGTGCATCGGATGTGCACTACATGGACCATCCGAACTCGGTCACCCGGTTTGTGTGGGACTCCGACCGCGACACCATCATGGGCCACGAGTTCATCGGCGAGGTGGTTGGCCACGGTCCGAACTGCTCGGATGATTTTCCTGTCGGCACACGCGTGACGAGCCTGCCGATCATGATCCGCCACGGCGAGGAACCGCTTGTCATCGGCCACCACCCGGACGCCCCAGGGGCATTCGGCGGCCTGATGCTGGTGTCGGAAATCATGGCGCGGACGGTGCCCAACGGAGTTCCCAACGACTCGGTCGCCCTCGTCGACGCTTTCGCGGTGGGAGAGTTCTACGTTCGCTGCTCGGGGATCAAGCCGGGGGAGCTACCGCTGATCATCGGGGCGGGAGCCATCGGCCTGTCGACGGTGGCCGCGCTGGCCGCCCGCGGTGTCAGCCCGATTGTGGTGTCCGACTACAGCGACGAGCGGCTTGCGTATGCCAAGACGTTCGGCGCCGACATATTGGTCAACCCGTCGTCGCGCGATCCGTATGACGTCTGGCGGGAGACATTTCGCGCCAACAACTTTCAATCGACGCAAGTCATCTTCGAATGCGTCGGCAAGCACGGCCTGTTGCAGACCATCGTCGACTCGTGCGAATTCATGGCGCGCGTGCATGTCGCGGGCGGCTGGTACGACGCGGGCACGATCGACTGCACGGCGGCCACGCACAAGGGCATGACGATCCAATTCGGTGGCGGGCCGCTGCCCCAGGACTGGTACGGCACGCTGGACGCGGTCGCCGACGGCCGGCTCGATCCGTCGCCCAGCATCGGCAGGATAATCGGGCTCGACGAAGTGCCTGACGCCATCGACCAGGTGCGCAAGGGGCAGGGCCCGCCGCGCGTCGTCGTTCATCCGACGTCCGCCTTATGAGTGTCCGGGTGCTCGGCGGCGGGTAGGCCTCGCACCGCGAGGGTGCGCAGTTGCACACATTTTGCGGCGTGTCGGTGTGCAGACACGCGCGCTCGCGGTGCGAGGAAACTCACTTGCCGCGCTTCATCACCTTGTCCGCGGCGGCCCAGTGCTCATCGGCAACCCACAGCCGCGCAAAGGCGGCCACCGCTTCGGTGGTGGTGACGCCGCGCATCACGCGTTTGATCTCGCCGGCAGGACGGTGGGCCAGCGCCTTGGCGAGCCGGCGCCATTCCGCGTCGAAGGATTCCCGGGGTAACAAGTGGTCGACCAGCCCGGCGCTGTGGGCCTCCTGGGCGGTGAGGATCATGCCGGTGCCCGCAAGGAGCAGGGCCTTGCTGAAGCCGACCAACTCGACGAGCCGCTCGGCTCCGCCCCACGCGGGCATGATCTCGAGGGCCACCTGGTTGAAGCCGATCTTGATGTCGTCGGCGGCCAGCCGGATGTCGGCCGCCACCGCCACCTCGGCGCCACCCCCGAGCGCGTGCCCGTTGAGCGCCGCGATCGTCGGGCCGTCAAAGCCTGCGATGCGATCGCATATCGACCGCATCCGCCACGCCATGGCGCCCGCCTCGCGCTCTGTCCGCAGCGCGCTCAGTTCCTTGAGATCGCCTCCCGAGACGAACGCGCGATCGCCCGCCCCGGTGACGACGAGCGCGGCAGCACCCTCGGCCCCGTCGAGCGCCTTGTCGAATTGGTCCATCGTCTCCAGCGAGATGGCATTGCGGGCGTGCGGCCGGTCGATGGTGATGACCGCCAAACCGTCATCCAACTCCAAGTCGACCATCGGGCGTTCTCCGTCTGCGGTATTGGCATTCTCTTAACTGGAGAATAGCATCACGTCCGAACGGAGGTGCCTCGGCGCGCGATGCGAAAAATCCCGGTAGAGCTGACAAAACGCTACGAGGAAGAAGGGTGGTGGCGGCCCGAAACCCTCGGCGATCTCATCGCCGACGGACTGCAGGCGAACCCTGACACCGGCTTCTGGGTGCACTCGGCTGTGCGGCCCTACGAGGGCACGTTCGCCGACGTCGAGTTGCGAGCCCGTCTACTTGCCGCAGGCCTGCGTGCACGCGGTGTCCAGCCCGGCGACGCGGTGGCGATCCAACTACCGAACTGGGTGGAAGCGGCCGTCTCGTTCTGGGCGTCGGCGTTCCTCGGGGCGGTGGTGGTGCCGATCGTGCACTTCTACGGCCGCAAGGAATTGAGCCACATCATTTCGACCGCGAAGCCGAAAGCGTTCATCACCGCCGAGGAATTCGGCCGGATGTCCTACCAGCCGGACCTGTGCGCGGACGTCCCGATCGTGGGTCTGGTTGGGGCCGACGAACGCTCGCGTGGGGAGCATGTGCACCGCTTCGATGACCTGTTCGCCGATGAGCCGCTCGTCGGCACCATCGCCGCCGATCCGGCGAGCCCGGCGCTGATCGCGTTCACCTCTGGCACAACGAGTCAGCCGAAAGGCGTCATCCACAGCCATCAGACGCTCGGTTTCGAAACCCGCCAGTTATTGGCGAACTACCCGCCCGATCGCGGCAGGCAGCTGACGGCAACACCGGTCGGACATTTCATCGGAATGCTCGGCGCGTTCCTGATTCCCGTTCTCGAGGGCGCGTCGATCGATCTCTGCGACGTATGGGATCCGGGCAAGGTGCTCAAGCTGATCGAGAGCGACGGCCTTTCGGTGGGCGGCGGCCCGCCGTACTTCGTCACCAGCCTGCTCGACCATCCCGACTGCACCGCCGAGCACGTATCGCACTTCAAAACCGTTGGCCTCGGCGGATCTACGGTGCCGGCGGCGGTCACCCGGCGGTTGGCCGACATGGGCATGTTCGTGTTCCGTTCCTACGGCAGTTCCGAGCATCCGTCGATCACCGGGTCGAGTCGCGATGCGCCAGAGGACAAACGGCTCTTCACCGACGGCAACCCCCGTCCCGGTGTGGAGATCCGCCTCGGCCCGGACGGCGAAATCTTCAGCCGCGGACCGGATCTGTGTCTCGGCTACACCGACGACGCGTTGACGGTACGGGCCTTCGACGCCGACGGCTGGTATCGCACAGGCGATGTCGGCGTGCTCGACGACGACGGGTACCTCACGATCACTGACCGAAAGGCCGACGTGATCATCCGCGGTGGCGAGAACATCTCCGCACTCGAGGTCGAAGAGGTTCTGCTCGCCATGCCTGCGGTGGCCGAAGCCGTGGTCGTTGCCGCGCCGGACGAGCGGCTCGGGGAGCGGGCGGCCGCGGTGCTGCGGGTGCGCGAGGGCCACGACATGCCGACCCTCGACGACGTGCGTGAGCACTTCAAGGCGGCGGGTATTGCGATCCAGAAATGGCCGGAGGAATTGCACAGGGTCGACGACTACCCGCGCACCGCGAGCGGCAAGGTGCAGAAGTTCCTCGTTCGCCAGAACATTTCGGCCTGAGCTCGCCAGAACATTTCGGCCTGAGCCGGGAGGCACATTGCTTTGCGCAGCTAGCGAGAATATGATTCTCGCGAGAGGATAAGGAGTGTTTCATGGGGCAACTTTCGCATCGGGTCGACATCCCGTTTCCGCTGTTCGACGCTGACAATCACCTTTACGAGCCGCCGGAGGCGATGACCAAGTACCTGCCGGAGGACTACAAGGACGTCGTGCAGTACGTCGAGGTCAAGGGCCGTACCAAGATCGCGCTGCGCGGGGTGATCAGCAACTACATCCCCAACCCGACGTTCAATGTGGTCGCCAAGCCGGGTGCCTGGGAGGAGTACTTCAAGTTCGGCAACCCCGACGGCAAGAGCAAGCGCGAGCTGTTCGGTGAGCCGATGCGGGCGATTCCCGCGTTCTTCGAGCCCGCGCCTCGGCTGGAAAAGATGAACGAGCTCGGCATCGAGCGCTCGCTGATGTTTCCGACGCTGGCCAGCCTGATCGAGGAGCGGCTCTCCGACGACCCGGTTGCCATCCACGTCCTCATCCACTCGCTCAACCAGTGGCTCGACGAGGTATGGGGATTCAATTACCAGAACCGCATCTTCACCACGCCGGTGATCACGCTGCCCATCGTCGAGAAGGCGATCGAAGAGCTGGAGTGGTGCGTGAAGCGCGGTGCCCGCGCCATCCTGATCCGCCCGGCGCCGGTGCCCGGTTTCCGCGGCCCGCGGTCGTTCGCGCTGCCGGAGTTCGATCCGTTCTGGGAACGCGTCGTCGAGTACGACGTGTTCGTCGGTATGCACTCGTCGGACAGCGGGTACTCCCGCTACACCTCCGAGTGGGACGGTGCCGCGCAGGAGATGCTGCCGTTCCAGACCAACGCCATGTCGATCCTCAACGAGTGGCGTCCGATTCAGGACGCGGTGGCGTCCTGGGTGATCCACGGCGCGCTGTTCCGGCACCCGAGGCTGAAGGTGGGCATCGTCGAGGCCGGGTCGAAGTGGATGTTCCCGCTGCTGGACTCCATGGCCGAGGTCTGGAAGAAGGCACCGGAGGCGTTCCTCGGCAACCCGATCGAGGAGATCAAGAACCGTATCTACGTCAGCCCGTTCTACGAGGAGGGCATCGACGACCTGATCAACCTGATCGGTGTCGAGCAGGTGCTCTACGGCTCGGACTGGCCGCACCCAGAGGGCCTGGCGGAGCCGACCCACTACGTGACCGCGCTCGAGCACCTCTCCGTCGAGGATCAGGCCAAGATCATGGGCGGCAACCTGGGTCGTCTCGTCACGACATGACATACCGGACCATCCCCGAGATGGTCTTGAGCGCGGCGGACCGCTTCGGCGATGCGGAAGCGGTCGTCGACGGTCCGTTGCGCTTGTCCTTCACCGCGGTCGTCGATCGGATCCGTAGCGCCGCAGGCGCTTTCAAGGACCTCGGCATCGAGAAGGGTGAGCGGGTCGCGGTCTGGGCGCCGAATTCCGCGGAGTGGATGATCGCGGCGTTCGGCCTGCTCACCGCGGGCGGCGTGCTGGTCCCGGTCAATACCCGGTTCAAGTCCGAGGAAGCCGCCGACATCATCGGCCGCAGCGGGGCCAAAGCGGTCCTGATCCAGAAGGGGTTCCTCGGGCAGGACTACACCGCGCCCGCGGGTGTGCCGGTGATCGACCTGAAGTCCGACTTCCTCTCCAGCGGTTCACCGTTCACGTGCGATGTGAGCGGCACCGACATCTCCGACATCATCTACACGTCGGGCACCACCGGCAGGCCCAAGGGCGTGATGATGAATCACTCGCAGAACCTCCGGTTGTACGCGGAATGGTGTGAGCTGGCCGACCTGCGCGAGGGCGACCGCTATTTGATGGTCAACCCGTACTTCCATACCTTCGGGTTCAAGGCGGGTCTGATCGCGTCGTTCACCCGCGGCGCGACGATGGTGCCGGTACCGGTGTTCGACGTCGACCGTGTCGTGGAACTCATTGAGGCCGAACGGATCACGATGCTGCCCGGGCCGCCGACCTTGTATCACTCCCTGCTGGCGGTCGAGGACAAGAGCAAGCTGAAGACGCTGCGCGCCGGTGTGACCGGCTCCGCGGACATCCCGGTCGAGCTGATCCGGCGGGTGCACGAGGAGCTTCCGTTCCAAACGCTGGCGACCGGCTACGGCCTGACCGAGGCGGGCACCGTGACGTTGTCTCGGCCGGCCGACTCGTTCGAAGACATCGCCACCACCGCGGGTGTGCCGTGCGACGGGGTGGAGGTGCGCATCGCCGATGACAGCGAGGTGCTGGTGCGCGGCTACAGCGTGATGCAGGGCTACCTCGACGACCCCGTCGCGACCGCCGAGGCGATCGACGACGACGGCTGGTTGCACACCGGCGACCTCGGCAGTTTCAACGACGACGGCCGGCTGTTGATCGTCGGCCGCAAGAAGGACATGTTCATCGTCGGTGGCTTCAACGCCTACCCGGCAGAGATCGAGGGCTTCCTGCTCGAGCATCCCGCGGTCGCGCAGGCCGCCGTGATCGGTGTGCCCGACGATCGTCTCGGTCAGGTCGGCAAGGCCTTCGTGGTGCTCAAGGACGGTCAAGCCGACGAGGTGACCGCCGACGACCTCACCGCGTGGAGCCGAGAACGAATGGCTGGTTTCAAGGTCCCTAGATACGTAGAGTTTCTGGACGAGCTGCCGCTTAACGCGACAGGCAAAGTGATGAAGGACCAGCTGATCGACAGATAGCGCTAAGCGCCAGCACAGCCCGTAAATAGCATTTCCGCAGGACATGCTTTATTTGGGCAGATATATGAATCCTGTATCGTCTCGGCGATACCGAAAATAGAAAATGTCATTCTCATTGAGCAAAGTGCTTACCGGACAGGAGGTTGCATGCGGTCCCGGAAGCAGACTCCGCCGGAATTGAACGGCGACCACGTCGACGAGGTGTTCACGGAGACCGAGTCGCCCGACGCGCTCGCGTTGGCGGAGGAGGCCGAAGCCGAGGCGGCTGAAGCCGAAGCGGTCGCCGCTGCTGCCCGTGCCCGGGCGCGTGCCCTGCGGCTGCGCAGGGAGGCCGAAGCCGCCGAGGCAGCCGAAGCCGCCAAGGCCGCGGAAACCGTCGCGGCACCCGAGCAAGAAGACGACACCGAAAAAGACAACAAGGACGAGGCCGAAGACGCCGACTCCGACGCCGCCGCCGAGGATGTCAAGGAGCAACCGGTCCGGGAGCGGCCGGGTGTCCGCATCCGGATTCCCTTGCCGACATGGAAGGGCATCGCGGCCACGATCGCGGTTCTGCTGATCGCCGCCCTGCTCGGAGTGTCCGGCTGGATGTACCTGGGTCACCGCCAAGTGCAGGCCCAACAACAGCACAGGGCCGAATTCGAAGCCGCCGCTCGCCAAGGCGTCGTGACCCTGATGTCGCTGGATTACAACAAGGCCAAGGAAGACGTCCAGCGCATCATCGACAATTCGACGGGACAGTTCAAGACGGATTTCCAGAACACGGCAGACGATTTCGTCAAGGTCGCGACCGAATCGAAGGCCGTCACCGAGACCAACGTGACCGCCACCGCCGTCGAGTCGATGACCAAGGACACCGCGACCGTGCTCGTCGCCGCCTCGTCGCGGGTCACCAACGCCGCAGGCGCCAAACAGGAACCGCGCGCGTGGCGGCTCAGCGTGAACCTGGCCCGAGACGGCGGACAGTTGAAGCTGGCGAAAGTTGAGTTCGTACCGTGACCGCTGACCAGGACGCCCCCGACGTCGACGTGACCGACGGCGACGAGCCGACGTCGACCGCCGCCGAGGCCGACGCCATCGAGGCCGACGCCAGCGAGGCCGACGCCATCGAGACGCCGGCGCCGCCGAAGCAGAAGCGCGCAGTCTTCAGCCGAGTCCGCCGAGGCGCAGGAAGGCACTGGGCCGCCATCGCGTTGACGGTGGCGCTCGTCGCGGCCGCGGGCCTGGCGTCGTGGATGTACTTCTTCGTCTACAAGCCGGACCGGGAGGGCAACGACGCGGCCAGGCAGTCGGCGGAAAAAGCCGCATCCGACGGAACCGTCGCGCTGTTGTCGTATTCGCCGGACAGCCTCGACAAGGACTTCGCGACGGCGAAGAGCAAGCTGACCGGCAGCTTCCTCTCCTATTACACGCAGTTCACCGAGCAGATCGTCGCACCCGCCGCCAAGCAGAAGGCCGTGAAGACGCAGGCGGCCGTCGTGCGGAAGGCGGTGTCGGAGATCCATCCCGACAGTGCAGTAGTTCTGGTGTTCATCAACCAGACCACCGAAAGCAAGGACCGGCCCGACGCAAGCTTCATCAACAGCGCAGTGCGGGTCACCCTGCAGAAGATCGACGGCGGCTGGCTCATCTCGTCCTTCGACCCGGTGTAGCGCCGTGCGGGGCCGTGCTCGTCGTTGACCTCGGCGACCCGCCGACCGGATCGCCCGCCCCGACCGGGGTGCTCGTGGCGGTCGGATCGGCTGACGACATCGCGTCGCCGCGGGCGCAACGGTGGCTCGAGCACGCCACCTTCACCCTCAGCGAGGGCACCGTCACCGATCGTCGCGTCATCACCGTCGAGTCGACGGCGGCCGCACTCGCCGACTTGACCACGCGCTACGAGATGTGGCCGCAGGCGGCCACCGTATGCGACGACGTGCTGCGCGCAGCCGATCCTGCCGCGCCCGCACTGTCCGGAGTGATCACGGAGTCGCTGGCGTATTCAACCCTGCAATCGGGCAGCGAGTTCGCCGCATGGCTGCAGCAGCGAGGCCCCGCGACGGCGCCGGCCCTACCGGACCCGGTGCTGGCCGACCGCGAGGGCGGCACGCTGCATGTCCGGTTCAACCGGCCGTCGCGCCACAACGCGTTCTCCAACGACGCCCGCGCCGCCCTGCTGGAGGCCCTCGACGTCGCCCGGCATGACCTCTCGGTCGACGAAGTGATCCTCACCGGCAACGGACCGTCCTTCTGCAGCGGGGGAGACCTCGCCGAATTCGGCTCGTTCGCCGACCCGGCGAGCGCGCACATCGCACGCGTGCGACACAGTCCGGCGTTGGTACTCGACGAACTCACCACCCGGCTGCGAACGCGCTGCCGCGCCCGGGTGCACAGCCAAGTCCTCGGCAGCGGCCTGGAGATGGCCGCCTTCTGCGGATATGTTGAGGCGCATCGTGATTCGGTGCTCGGCCTGCCGGAGCTGAGCCTCGGGCTGATACCCGGCGCAGGCGGAACCGTCAGCGTGACGCGACGCATCGGCCGTTGGCGCACGGCGTATCTGGTGCTGTCGGGGCGCACGATCGACGCGGCCACCGCCCTCGCCTGGGGTTTGGTCGACGCGATTGAGGCGGCGTAGCCCGATGCAGAATGTTCTGGTGAGCTCGTTGGACATACCCGATGCCGTGCTCGTCAGGGCGCGGCGGGCGGCCAACGACGTCTGCAGCAGCGCAGCCGATCTCGGGGCAACCCTGAGTGTCGACGCCGACGAAATCCTCACCGGCCGGGCTGGACTGCTCGGGTTGGCGCCCGCCGGGCGGATCTCGGCCGGCGGATCGACCCGGTTGATGCCCACGAGGGACGGCTGGTGCGCGCTCACGCTGTCGCGCGCCGACGACATCGAGACGGTTCCCGCGCTTCTCGAGTTGACCGAACAGCCTGCCGATCACTGGGCGGCGTTGGCCGCCACCGCCGCCGACCGCGGTGCCGAAGAGTTCGTCGCGCGCGCCCGGCTGCTGGATCTGCCCGCCGCCGTGCTCGGTGAAGTCCAGCCCGCGCCAACACGATTCGTGCCGTCCGGGCAGCGGGCGCATCGACCGTTGTCGGCACTGTTGGTCGCCGACCTGTCGTCGATGTGGGCGGGGCCGCTGTGCGGGCATCTGCTCGCTGCCGCAGGCGCAACCGTCGTCAAGGTCGAGGGCCGCAACAGACCCGACGGCACGCGCCAAGGCGACCCGCGCTTCTTCGACTGGATGAACTCGGCGAAGTTGTCCTACGCCACCGATTTTCGCGACGACGGCCTGCGTCAGCTGCTCGAGGTCGCCGACGTCGTCATCGAGGGATCTCGGCCGGCCGCGCTGCCCCGCCGCGGCCTCGGCCCCGAGCAGGTGCGCGGTCGCGCCGGCCGGGTCTGGTTGCGGATGACCGGTTACGGCGCCGAGGGGGAGCGGGCCGGCCGGGTAGCGTTCGGCGACGACGCTGCGGTAGCGGGCGGCCTCGTCGGCGAAGGCGTCGTCTTCATGGGTGATGCGATCGCCGACCCGCTGACCGGTTTGACGGCCACGCAGGCCGTGCTCGATTCCCTCAAGCGCGGCGGAGGCGAGATCGTCGAGACGGCGCTCGCTGAGGTGGCCGCCGACTACGCCACTTCATCGCTCACCGTCGATACGGAAAACCCTGAGCCACCGCGCGTTCCGGCACCTGCACCGCCTGCGGCCGAACTCGGTGCCGACAACCGGCGCGTGCGTGAACTGATCGAAGCCAGGCTGGCTCCATGCTGATTCGACACGGCAGGCTGCCCGACGGCCGCGTCGCCGACATCCGAGTCGACGAGCGCATCGTCGAGATCGCCGACCGGCTCGACCCGTTGGACTCCGAGAAGGTGGTCGACGCGCACACCGGCACGGTGCTGCCGGGCCTGCACGACCACCACCTGCACCTGCGCGCGATGGCCGCCGCGCTGGACTCGCTCGCGGTCGGGCCGCCGCAGGTTCGCACGAAAGCGCAACTGGCACAGGCACTCACGACGGCCGAGCCGGGACCCGACGGCTGGGTCCGGGCCATCGGCTACCACGCGTCGGTCGCAGGTGAGCTCGACCGTGACCAGCTGGACGCCCTGATCGCCGACACCCCGATACGGATCCAGCACCGCAGCGGCGCGATGTGGATCTTGAACTCGGCGGCGCTGTCACGCGTCGGCCTCACCGATCATCCCGACGGACGGCTGCACAGCGCCGACGACTGGTCGGACGCCCTGCCACGCCGGGTGACTGCGCTCGCCGACATCACCGGTCGCCTCGCCGGTTACGGCGTCACCGGAATCACCGATGCCACACCGGATCTCACCGCCGACGACGTCGTGACGTTATCGGTGGCGCATCGGCGCGGCGAGATCCCGCAGCGATTGCACTTCCTCGCGCCGGGCAAGCGCATCCTGCACGACGACCGGCTCGACGTCGACGAGCTCACCGGCTGGGTCGGCGATCACCACGACGACGACATCCCGGTCGCGCTGCACTGCGTCACCCATGCTCAGCTGGTTGTCGCGCTCGCCGCATTGCGCTCGGCGGGCGGCCACCCGCGGGACCGCATCGAACACGCCGCGGTCGTCCCCGATGAGATGATCGCCGACCTTGTCGACGTCGGGGTCACCGTCGTCACCCAGCCCAACTTCGTCGCCGAACGCGGTGAGCACTATCTGCGCGACGTGCCCGTCGACGAACACCCTCAGCTGTGGCGGGTGGCGTCGCTGCTACAGGCCGGTGTCCCGATGGCGGCCAGCACCGACGCGCCGTTCGGTGGTGCGGACCCGTGGGCGGCGATGCGAGCCGCGGTCCATCGCACCACCGCAGGGGGAGACGTCCTCGGCCCCGACGAGCGCATCTCCGCCGAGGAGGCGCTGCGCCTGTTTTTCGGTCATCCCGACCGGCCTTCGGTGCCGCGCAGGGTCGAGGTCGGTCAGCCCGGCGACCTGATGGTGCTTACTCCGAGCGCCGCGGTCGAGACGTTGGCGTCGGACATGGTGGCGACGACAATCGTCGGCGGACGGGTCAGTTAGTCTCGGCCGGTTGCGGCGGACGGTAGAACAGCACCAGCTGGCCGATGCCACCGGCGAGCCCGAGCCCGGCCGCGATCAGCAGGCCCCACCAGCCGTGCAGGAAGTCGTAGATACCGGTGCCCGAGAACAGCGCGTGATCGAGGCTGAACCGGCCTGCGCCGAGTCCGGCCAGCGCCACTGCACTGACCGCGAGGATGAGGTTGTACTCCCAGCCCTCCTTGACGATGAAGAACCCGTTCGCGCGGTGCACCGTCCACGCCGCCACCAGCATCAGAGCGACGAAACCCGCTGCCGGGATCGGGGTGAGCAGTCCGACCGCCAACCCGAGGCCCGCTGCCATCTCGGTGGTCGCGGCGATGCGGGCGTGCAGCATGCCGGGTTTCATCCCGATGCTCTCGAACCACCCCGCGGTGCCGGGTATCCGGCCGCCGCCGAAGAACTTGTTGTAACCGTGCGCAGCCATGGTGAGGCCGAGGCACACCCGGAGAATCAGCAGCGCGGTGTCATAGGCGTAGCCGTCCATAGCTGACGAACATAGTTCATTGTGTAAACCACGCTGCGAGCCACCGTGCAGATCTCCGGTCTCGGCGTCGCCGACTTCGCCGAGGCTAGTCTTCGGCGTGTCGCTCGTAGTCCCAGCGCTCGAGCCGCGCCTGCAAGTCGTGCACGCCGAGCGCGGCGAGTGTCACCGTCATGCTCAGGCAGGTCACGAATACGGCGGTCATGGCTCTCGTCCCATCTCTTTGTGTCTGTGTATCTATCTATTTGACGATGGAATCGTAGAAATCGTTCACAGCGACACGCACGCGTATCGCACTACCCGTTTTGTGCCCACGCACCCAGGAGTACATCGAGGGCATCGAGCCGCAGCCCTCGGTAGGTGTCCCGGGCGTATGTATTCCAGTCGTCGGTCCACCCGTCGAGCAGAGCGCCCGCTCCGAGCAGGGGAAGCAGCTCGGCGGCGAGGTCTCGATCCGGTTCCGGCTCGGAATGGCCGAGCAGCTGCGCGATCAGATCCACCGAGTCATACCAGTCCACCGACACGTCGGGCGAGATGGCGATCGACTGCGGCGTGACCGTCAGCAGGGCCTCGGCTCCCAGTGGGCGCAGCCGCCACAACGTGGTGCGCAACCGCGCGACCGCCCGATCGGGCCGCGTGGTCGGCCACAGCGTCCGGCACGTCCAGCTGCGGGGCACCGTTCGGCGCTTCAGAACCGCGAGCACCACAAGACGCTGGCATGAGGGCGGCAAGTCGAGCAGCTGTCCGTCGCGGTAGACCTCGAAGCCACCCAGCATCGTGATCGTGAACTGTTCCGACATGTGCGCTCGCCTTCCACCTCATCCGCTACTGCGGTCGATCCTGCGAAGCGGGGGGCGCGACGGCATGCGTAGTCGACTACCTGTTTTCGCGCTGCTACGTGCGGAATACCGCGGCGCGGCGGATCGCGTCGTGCACCGTGCCTGGACAGTGCCGTGTCGGCTGGGCAAAACTCTGCAGGCCATGAGCGAGGTTGAATCGCACCCACCCGCCGGCAAGGTCGACGTGCATCGCATCCGGAAGATGTCCGGGCGCGATCCGCACGAAACGCACCGGACGGCCACGCCGCTGGAGTTGTTGTTCGACCTCACATTCGTCGTCGGGTTCGGGATCGCGGCATCGGAGTTCGCCCATCAGCTCGCCGAGAACCACGTGGCCGTGGGCTTGCCTGCGTTCGCATTCGCGACGTTTGCCATCTGCTGGGCGTGGATCAACTTCAGCTGGTTCGCGTCGGCCTACGACACCGACGACTGGATCTACCGGCTCACGACGATGCTGCAGATGGTGGGTGTCATCATTCTCTCGCTCGGCCTACCCGCGATGTATGCGTCGATCGCCGAGGGTGGGCACGTCGACAACCGGGTGATGGTGGCCGGCTACGTCGTGATGCGAATCGGCTTGGTGGCGCAGTGGTTACGCGCGGCCAAGCAGGATTCGCAGCGACGCGCGGCATGCCTCACGTACGCGACCGTCCTCACCATCGCGCAGATCGGCTGGATCGTCATGATCGTGGTCAGCACGTCGGTCGTCACGACGTTCGCGTGGGTGATCGCGTTGGTGGCCTTCGAGATGTTCGGGCCGTGGCTGGCAGAGCGGCGCATGGGCGGCACCCCCTGGCACGCTCATCACATCGCCGAACGCTATTCGCTGCTCACCATCATCGCGCTCGGCGAGGGCGTGGTCGGCACCGTCGCTTCGCTATCGGCCGTCGTCTCGGCGCAGGGCTGGAGCGTGGACGCCGTGCTGGTCGCGGTGGCGGGCACCGGGCTGACATTCGGGATGTGGTGGGTGTATTTCATCGTGCCGCAATCGCATTTGCTGCAGGCCCGTCGCGAACTGTCGTTCCGGTTCGGATACCTGCACTTGGTGGTGTTCGGGGCGATCGTCGGCACCGGCGCAGGCTTGCACGCCGCCGCCTACTACGTCGAGCATCACTCGAAGCTCGACGCGGTGGGCACCGTGTTGTCGGTGGCGATACCGGTGGCGATCTACATCGGCGCGGTCTATGTCCTCTACATGTGGTTGGTGCGGGCGCGGGATGTGTTCCACCTGCTACTCGTCGTGCTCACCGCCGTGGTTTTGATCGCTGCGGTATACCTCGTGAACAGGGGGATGTCGATGGCCAACGCGCTGCTGATCGTCATGCTCGCGCCCGCGGTGACCGTCATCGGCTACGAACTGATCGGGTACCGGCACGCCGAGAAAGCCATCACCGCGCGTTTAGCGCAGGACGACTCGGGTAAGCCAATTTCATAGCCGTCGAAGTCGCGCGGTGATGTGAGCGGCACAGTCTCGCGAGGGCGAGCACCAGACGGGCCCGGTCAAGAAGCGGTCGGCCGTTCGTTAGGGACCGACGAACATCGAACGTGTGACTTCGGCGGTTCTTTCGCTCACTTCTAGCTCAGGAGCACGCATGCCGAAGACGACATCCCGCGGCACCGCCAAGAAGAGCGAGCTGCCGAGCACGCTGCTGAAGTCGTCCGCGAAGGCGCAGCGGACTTTCGCCAAGGTTCATGATGCGGCCGTGGAGCAGTACGGAGAAGGCGAGCGGGCGTACCGCGTTGCGTACGACGCCCTGAAGCACAGTTTCGAGAAGGTGGGCGACCACTGGGAGCCGAAGGCTAAGAAGGGCCCATCCGACACACGGGCGCGCAGCGGCGGCCCCAACCCCTCCGGTACCTCGGCGGAAGGCGTCGACGCCAACGCGTCGAAGGCGCACCTGATGGATATCGCACGGCGCCTGGATATTTCGGGCCGCTCGACTATGACCAAAGTCCAGTTGGTGAACGCGATCAAGAAGGCCAACCGGCGGGAGACCGACCGAAACAGGTAGCGACTACCGGGCCGAGGCGGGCTCCGCCGGGTGCGTTTCGAAGGCCGCCAACAGCTTTCCTTCCTCCCGCAGCTTGCTGCGCGCCTTCCTGCGGGTGATGAGAATGCCGACGGTCGCCAGAGCCCAAATCGCGTACTGAACCGTCCACGCCAGCCGGAACGACTCGAACGAGTAGCCACCCGCCGCGCCTATCACCAGGCCCATCGTCTGCATCACCAGCAGGGAGGCCAGGAAACCGCCCATGTTGACCATTCCCTGGGCCGTGCCGAGCGTCGAGCTCGGATTGAACGTGCGAGCGAAATCGAAGCCGACCATCGAACCCGGACCGCCGACCGAGATGACGACCACCAGCAGAGTCAGCAGCCACAGCGGTGCCGCCGAGGGGAGAGCCAGCACCGCTGTCCACACCGCGGCGTTGCTCGCGATGATGGCCAGCACCAGACGTGACCGACGATGCGGACGTCGTCCGGTGACGATGCCGATCACGATGCCCGACACGATCGCCGCGGCGACCGACAGGCTCAGTAGCGTGCCCGCGACGTGGACCGACAACCCCTGCCCGACGGTCAAATACGGCACACCCCACATCAGCGCGAAAGCGGTGACGGAGAACTGCGTGCCCATATGCGTGAAGAAGCCCAATCGGGTTCCTGGGCGCAGCCACACTGTCTTGACGCTGGCCCATATCTCGTGCACGGAGCTGCTCGGCGGGTCTGCCGCCTTACCGTTCGGGCTGTTCTCGATGAATGCCAGGGTCAGCACGATCGCCACCACGCCGAGTGCGACCACCGACACATAGGCCGTTGTCCAGCCCTCTCCCGCGAGCAGTGCAAGGAATGGCACCGCCGACAGCACCTGCCCGAGTTGGCCGCAGATTCCGGTCAGCTGAGTCACCAAGGGGACCTGTTTGGGTGTGAACCAGTGCGGCACCAGCCGCAGCACCGAGATGAACGTGACGGCGTCGCCGAGCCCGACCACGGCGCGGGCGGCGATCGCCGCGGGCAGCGACTCGGTGAACGCCAACGTCAGCTGGCCGAATGCCATCAGCGTCGCGCCCGACAGAATCAGGAGCTTGGAGCCGAACCGGTCGAGCAGCAGGCCCGCGGGCACCTGGGCACCTGCGTAGACCACGATCTGAAGGACGACGAACGACGACAGCAGGGCGGGGCTGGCGGAGAACCGGTCGCCGGCCTCGAGGCCCGAGACGCCGAGCGTGGTCCGGTCGAGGACCGCGACGATGTATGCCAAGAGTCCGGTGGCCCAGACGATCCAGGGACGCACGCAGGAACTCCTCAAGGGTGGCTTTGTCTTGACATTCGGCCCCTGCATCGTCCCGCAGCGGCCCGCCGAAACGCCACTTGATTACCGGTGAGATCACTCACCCCGCGGGCCGGGAATACGTCGAGCAATGCCATGAAGTTGGCTGGAATCGCGCATCCGCGTCGCGGTTTTTCTGGACACTGCGCCATATAGCCAGATGAATAGCGGTGCCTACCCTAGCTTTGGAATTCTGACTGCCGCGGTCACGACTTCGCTCGAATCGTCCTCCTGCGTACTACAGTGAGCGCATGCGAGGTGGCCGTCGAGGTTTGGTGCGCGGGATTGACTGAGTATCGACTCGACGACCTCGCACGTATCTCGGGTGTCAGCTCGCGCAATATCCGTGCATACCGGGAACGCGGCCTGCTCGACCCGCCGCGCAGGCAGGGGCGTACGGCGTTCTACGACGACTATCACCTGTCTCAGCTGAACACCATCAACCAACTGCTTCGGAAAGGGTTCACCTCCGCGCACATCGCCGAGTTCTTCGCCCGCATGCGCGAAGGCCACGATCTCGCGGCGATATTGGGGGTTCAGCAGGCGATCCTCGGAACCAAGGCAGACAGTTCCCCAGCTGCGGTTATCGCCGCCCTGAACCTCGATCCCACATGTGAGGAGGCCAAGCGGCTGGTGTCGTGCGGGCTCGCCGAGCTCGTCGAGAGCTCCGTTTCCCTCACCCATCCCCGGATGGCCGAGATCGTCACGCGGTCGAGAGATCAGCTCTCGTACGTCCAAATGATCCTGCGGGTGGTCGACTCGACGAGCGGCACGATCGACGATCTGGCGGCCACGCTGGTCGGCGCGCTCGAGGAGTCCATCACCACCCGCTATGGGCGTGGTTACGTGCCGAAGCCGGAGGAGATAGACGACGTCGTCGACCTCATCCAGGACTACCGCGACCTCGGCATCGCGGTCGTCACACACCTGCTCGACAAGGGACTGCAACGCCACATGGTGTCCGCCGCCTCCGACTACACCACCGGGATCCTGGCTCGCTGGAAGCCGACGGGTACCTAGCTCATACGCGTGTCGTCGCTCATACGCGTGTCGTCGCGGGGTCGCCGCCGAACCGCTGCGCCAGCCAGACCGGAATGATCGCGACGAGGGTCAGCGCCGCCGCGACGACGTTGATGACCGGTGCCTGGTTGGGGCGGAACAGGTTTCCGAAGATCCAGATCGGCAGCGTCTGTACCGTCGGCCCCGCGGTGAACGTCGTCACCACGATCTCGTCGAAGGACAGGGCGAACGCCAGTATCGCGCCCGCGACGAGCGAGCCCCGCATCATGGGGAATGTCACATAGCGGAACGTCTGCCACGGTGAGGCGCCGAGGTCGGCGGAGGCGTCCTCCAGGCTGGCGCCGAGCCTCCGCAGCCGCGCCTGCGTGTTGTTGAAGACGATGACAATGCAGAACGTGGCATGGCCGATAATCACGGTGGCCAGGCCGAGCGAGACGCCGAGCGCCGACGTGAAGGTCGCATTCAGGGCAATACCGGTGACGATGCCCGGCAGCGTGATCGGCAGCACCACAAGGAAACTGACCACCTCGCGGCCGAAGAACCGGTACCGCTGCACGGCGAACGCGGCCATGGTGCCGAGCACCAGGGCGATCGCCGTCGCCCCGAGGCCGACGACCACAGAGTTGGCCAGCGACTTCCACATCCCCTGGCTGTGCCATGCGGTCACCCACCACTTCGTCGTGAACCCGGTCGGTGGGAAGGCGAACGTGCGCGAGGAGTTGAACGCGTTGACGAGCACCAGAGCCAAAGGGACGTAAAGGAAGAGCATGATCAACACGGTCCAGGCCCGAACCGCGCGCCGCGCGCCGCCGGAGAGCATCAGACGTTCTCCAGCGCACCGGTGCGGCGCATCGCCAGCAGGTACAAGACGATCGCCGCCAGCGGAATGATCGACAGCGCCGCGGCAAGCGGTTGATTGTTCGCGGTGACCAGTTGTCCGTAGATGACATTGCCCAGCAGCTGCGTCTTGCCGCCCACGATGGTCACCGCTATGTAGTCGCCGAGCGACAGCGAGAACGTGAATATCGAACCAGCCGCGATGCCGGGAAAAATCAACGGCGCCACCACCATCCGCAGCGTGGAGACATCGGATGCGCCTAGATCCGAGCTGGCGTCGATCAGCGAGTCGGGCACGCGGTCGAACGCCGCGAACACCGGGATGATCATGTACGGCAACCACAGGTAGGTCAGGGTGATGACGGTGGCCGCAAGGCCGTACCCCGGCGTGTAGCCGCCCGCCCAGGCCAGCGGACCTTCCGGCGAGAGCAGCATCCGCCACGCGTACGCCTTCACCAGATAGCTGGCCCACAACGGGGTCGTCACCGCGATAACCAACAGCAGCCGCATCCACGGCGAGGCCACTTTGGCCATAAACAACGCCAAGGGCACCGCGAGCACGATGCAGATCACAGTGACCAGCAGTGCCACGCCGATCGTGCGCAGGGTGGTGACCCGGAACACCGAATCGGTGAACGCCTGCACGATGTTGTGGGTGGTGAACTTGTGCACCACCTTGCCGGTGAAGCTGTTGGTGCTCCAGAACGCCGAGACCAACAGCACCGCAAGCGATCCCAGATAGGCCAGCACCAGCCAGGCCATCGGCGGGACCAGAAGGAAGGCCAGCGCGATCTGGCGTCGGGCGGACACCGGAATCGGCTGACGAGTCTGCTCCTGGCGCAAGCGCTCGTCAGCGCTGCTATCTACCCCTTGATCTGCTGCCACTTGGTGACCCACTCGTCGTAGGTCGTGCAGTTGTCGCCGCTGCCGTCGACACAATTCTTCTGCGGCGTCGTCCAGTAGTGGATCTGTGCGGCGTAGTCAGCGTCGGTCGCGTGGAAGATTTCGCAGAAGTCCTTCTGGCTGGTGTGCTCGCACGCCTTCGTCTGCCCGGGCGCCTCACCGAAGTACTCGGCCACCTGTGCATTGATCTCGGGAGAGGTGATCCAGTCCATCCACTTGTACATGCAGTTCGGATGCGCCGCCTTCGATGAGATCATCCACGTGTCAGACCATCCCGTGGAGCCCTCCTTCGGCAGCACCGTGTTGACCTGGACCTTGTTGTCTGTGCCGATGAGGTTCGCGATCACCTGCCAGGTCGTGCCGATCACCGACGTGCCGGACTCGAATGCCTGCACCTCTTTGGTGTAGTCCGACCAGTATTCGCCGATGCTCTCGCGCTGCTGCTTGAGCAAATCGGCTGCGGCGTCGAGCTGTTCAGGGGTCAGGGAGTATGGATCCTTGATGCCGAGCTCCGGCTTGGACTTCATCAGATACAGCGCCGCGTCGGCGATGTAGATGGGGGAGTCGTAGGCGGTCACCTTGCCCTTGTACTTGTCGGCACCGTCGAATACCGCGCTCCAGGAGTTGGGCGCGTCACGCACCACGTCGAGGTTGTACATCAACAGGTTTGCGCCCCAACCGTGCGGAACGCCGTACATCTGGCCGTCCACCGAGTTCCACGACTTGTCCTTGAGGAAGTCCGAGATCGTGGCATAGCTCGGCACCAGATCGGTGTTGACCGGTGCGACGTCGCCTGCGTAGATAAGCCGCAGCGTCGCATCGCCGGAGGCCGACACCCCGTCGTACTGGCCGGTGCGCATCAACTGGACCATCTCGTCAGATGTGTTGCCCAGCTTGACGTTCACCTGACAGCCGGTCTTCTGCTCGAACGGGGTCACCCAGTCGACGGTCTTGTCGTTGGAGCCGTCCTCGGCATAGCCGGCCCATGCGATGAGGTTGAGTTGGCCTTCGCCGTCGCCAACTGCGCTCAGCGGCTCCATCTTCGGCGGGGACTCGCCCGTCCCACCCGACTCCTCGGAGCCCGAGCACGCGACGATCAGCGCGGCGCATGCGCCGAGGACGAGACCCATCCGGACGGTAAGCTTTGCGCGGCTCGCCGCGGTGGACTTTGCGCGGCTCGCCGCGGTTGCTTTCATGGCTACTCCTCGATTGACAGTTGATGAAGGGCTTTTTCGGGCCACGCCAAGGTGATTGGCGTGCCGTGGGCCAGGTCTGGTGGCAGCCACGTGCTGGCGGTGAGGACGGTGGCGGTCAACGTCACCCCCTGCGGGGTGGACGCGGCGATCTTCGTGGTGGGCCCGGCGTAGATGACCTCGAGCACCGTCGCGTCCACGGTGCGAACGCCCGATACAGGGTCGGTTCCCCGCGCGAAGACCGCGATCCGTTCCGGTCGCACGACGTATGTGCCCGGCCTGCCGACCAGCGTCTCCGCGGCGGATCCATCGAGCACGTTGGAGGTTCCGACGAAGTCCGCGACGAACCGGTTCGCTGGGTTCTCGTAGACGTCGCGGGCCTTGCCGACCTGTTCGATGCGGCCGTCGTTGAACACCGCGAGCCGGTCGCACAGAGTCAGCGCCTCGTCTTGGTCGTGGGTGACGATGACGAAGGTGATGCCGACCTCGCGCTGGATCTCCTTCAGCTCGATCTGCATCTGTTCACGAAGTTTGAGATCCAGCGCGCCGAGCGGCTCGTCGAGCAGCAGCACCCGGGGACGTCCGACCAGCGCGCGTGCCAACGCCACCCGCTGCCGTTGACCTCCCGACAGCTGCGCGGGCTTTCGGGCCGCCTCGACGCTCAACCGCACCATGTCGAGCGCGTCGGACGTGCGCTTGCGGCGCTCGTCGCGTGGCACGCCCTTGACCTTGAGCCCATACTCCACGTTCTGGGACACGCTCATGTGGGGGAACAGCGCGTACTCCTGGAAGACGGTGTTCACGTCGCGACGCCGCGCGGGCAGTGCGGTGACGTCGACACCGCCGAGCCGGATCGTGCCGGCCGTCGGCTGCTCGAAGCCGGCGATCATGCGCAGCACCGTGGTCTTACCCGATCCGGATGGACCGAGGATCGCGAACAGCTCGCCGTCGCCGACGGTTAGGTCGGCGCCCTCGACGGCCACCACCTTGTGGCCCCGGCCTTCGCCGAACTCTTTGCGGACGCCGGCTAGCTCGATCTGTGGATCGTCAACGGCGGCAGCGGGATCTGCGCGCTGCTGGGCGCCGACCATCCCCGAGGGCATTGCCAAATCGTATGGATTCCACGGTGTTGTCGCAGCGTCATCGCGGATTTCGTTCCCGCAGACCCCGCAGGCCACCGTTTCCGGTGCTCGGCCAGGTGTGGCTGCCGCGTCGGTGAGCTTAGCCGAGATCGAATTGTCACATCACCGCTGGCGTCTCGGTCCTACAATAGTTGCTGCTGACAGCCCTGTTCAGTTGCGGATTGAAAAGGGGGGTCGCAATGCATCGACTTGAGCGCGTTGCCGCGACCTCGATGTACTTCGCTGGTGCACGGACGTCGAAGATGCTGCTACGAGTCCACCGGGGTGACTGATGTCGCGCATCTTCTTGAGCCATTCTCACGTCGACGAACGTCAGGCCCGGGCCCTCAAGAGGTGGCTGGTCGCCCAGAACCCGCCACTGGACAACGAGATCTTCCTCGACGTCGATCCGAACACCGGCCTGCGTCCGGGCGTGAAGTGGAAGGACGCGCTGAAGCAAGCCAGCGGACGCTGTGAGGTCGTGATCTGTTTGGTGTCGCAGGCCTGGGAGGCGTCATCGGAATGTGAAGTCGAATTCCGGACCGCGGAAAACCTCGACAAGCGCATTATCTGCGCCCGGTTGGAGCCGACCGCCGGAACCCGCATCACCGGCGAGTGGCAATGGGTGGACCTCTTCGGTGGTGGAAAGGCGCTCACCGAGATCAGTCTGAACGGGCGGCACACGCCGGGCGACCCGAATGTTGTGCAGTTCTCCACCGAAGGTTTGCGCCGGCTCAAAGACGAGATCGTCGGCAAGGGCATCGGGCCGGACACCTTCGTCTGGCCGCCGCCGGCGGATCCCGACCGGGCTCCCTATCGCGGATGGGAGCCGCTGGACGAGTACGACGCCGCGGTGTTCTTCGGCCGCGATGCGCAGTTGGTGCGGGGCCTCGACCAGCTGCGCGGTATGCGTCAGTCCGGCGTCGAGACTCTGTTCGTCATCCTCGGACCATCGGGCTCGGGAAAGTCTTCATTTCTGCGGGCCGGCCTGCTGCCACGACTTCGTCGTGACGATCGCAATTTCGTCGTGCTCGACATAGTCCGTCCCGAAGGAAGCGTGCTGACGGGTGTTCACGGGCTGGCGAAGTCTCTGCACTCGACGTGCGGCGCGCTGAACATGAAAGTGCCAAGGCTCGACGACATCAGGCAAGCGTGCCTAACCGATGCCAACCGTGTCGCAGAGCTTCTGCGCGACATTCAGCAGGCCGCGATAGACCGTTTCGTGGAGATGCCCGAAGGTGCAACGCCACCGACCTTGATTCTGCCGGTGGATCAGGCTGAGGAACTGTTCAGCGTAGACGCGGGCGACGAGGCACCGCGTTTCTTGGATCTTGTCCGTCTCTACGCGGAAAGCGAAGTGGGAGAACGTGTTCCGCTTATCGTCGCCGTCACGGTCCGAACCGACCACTATGACTCGCTGCAGACGGCGCCCCAACTGAACGGCGTCAAGAGCGCGCTGTTCGACGACCTCAAGCCGATGCCGCAAGCCGAATTCAAAGAGGTCATCGAGGGGCCCGCGCGCCGCGCGTGTGAAGGCCCACACCCCCTGGAGGTCGAACCCGAACTGGTACAACGCTTGCTGCATGACTGCACGGCCGGGGCCGACACCCTGCCCATGCTGGCGTTGACGCTCTGGCGCCTCTATTCCGATTACGGCGACGACGGCGACCTGCTGCTCGACGAGTACGTGTCGATGGGTGAGATGCGCAATGTCGTGCAGACCGAAGTCGACAACTTGCTCTCGCGCGACCCGACCGAGCGTCGCGCCGAACTCAACCGTCTCCGAACCGCATTCGTCCCACGTCTGGCCACCGTCAACGCGGACAACGACAAATTCGTGCGCAGAACCGGCGTTCTCTACCCATGGGAGGGGCTCGACCCGGAAACGAAGGCGTTGCTGGACAAGTTCATCGATAAACGGTTACTGGTCGAAGACGCCCGCGAGGACGGCGGAGTCGTCGAAGTCGCTCTCGAAAGCCTGCTGGAGCTTTGGGACGCCCTCAGAGGCTGGCTGGAGGACGAACGGGAGGATCTTAAGAAGGCCGAGATCCTCAAGCGCGATGCGACGGCATGGGAAAAAAATCAACGCGACCAGGCCTGGCTGCTGCAGGGCCGGCGCCTCGACGAGGCCGAAGCAGCCTCAGCCAGACTGAAATTCAACGATTCGGCGGTCAACGAATTCGTTCGGGCATCCAAGCAGCGCGGTCGACGCCGAAAGGTGGTGACCCGGGGTCTGTTGGCTATCGCCCTGATCGGTGCACTCGTCGCCGGTTTCGTCGGCTACGAATTGACCAACACCTCACGGCGAAACACCGCCTGGCGGCTGCTGTCCGAAGCCGACCAGATACTGCAGGGCAGCCGGGCCGGCGGCGACGTACGCGCCCTGCAAGAGCTTCTCGCAGCGCATGCGCTGGGTGCGACAACCGCGGACGTCGTCGCGAACAGCCGACGCGATGAGCTCAAGATCCTGGAAAATCCACCGAAGCCGGACAACCAGGCGACGGCCGTCCACAGCGTCGCGGCGAGTCCTGACGGCGGCCGGATCGCGTGGACGAGCGACGACAGGACAGTCCGGGTTTGGGATTCCGGCGCCGGCACGGTCACGACACTCCAAACGGGCGGTGAGTTCGCGTCGCAGAGTGTCGCGATCAGCCGGGACGGCAATTGGATCGCGGCCGCTACCGGGGACGCCAAAGTGCGGCTGTGGAATGCCAAAACGCTGGCCGAAGAAGGCAACCCGATGCAGCACGCAAAGGCGGTCAGGAGCCTGAGCTTCAACCGCGACGGCGAATGGATTGCCACCGGCAGCGAGGACGGCTTGGTCAGGGTGTGGGACCGCGCGACGGGTAGGGCGCGATTCCCGCGGTCTGTCAAACATGACGGCAGCGTGACGACCGTGGCGTTCAGCCCGACGGCCGATCAGATCGTGAGCGGTAGCACCGACACGACGGTGCGACTGCTGGACGCCGCGAGCGGCTCGGAGATCACCCGGGCCCGGCCGGACCCCCAGAACGACGGGCCAGTCGAAAGTCTCGCATTCGACTCCAGCGGCGATCGAATAGCCGTCGCGCGCAGCAACGGCGTGGTGCAGCTTCTGGACGGCCATTCGCTCGATGTGCTGAGCGCCTTCGACACCCGTCAGGGCGACGTGAAGAGCGTGGCGTTCCAGCCAGGTGGCGGCAGGATCGTCACCGGAGGCAGCGACAACACCGTGCGCGTCTGGGATCCGATGACCCGGACACCGATCGGAAACCCGCTGTTCGGCCACCATGGCCGGGTGACGTCGGTGATATACAGCGCCGACGGCGCCGAGATCGTGTCTGGCGGCTCGGACGGTTCGGTGCGGGTATGGGACGCCATCACCGGACTCCCCATCCCGGCCGGACAGGGCCAGGAAATCCGGGCGGTCGCGTTCCATCCCGATTCACGCGGCGCGGAAATGGCGTCGGGCGGCACCGACGGCACCGTCAAACTCTGGGATTCGCGCACCGGCACCGAACTTGGCAAGCTCGGCACGGCGTCGCCTGGCTTCACCGGGGCGATAAATTCTTTGGCCTACAACGAAGACGGCAGCCTCATGGTCACCGGCAGCAGAGACGGAGCCATCCGAGTCTGGGACCTCAAAACCCGCCGCCCGCTCACAGATCTCGTCAAGATCTACCCGCCTCTGATCGCCCAGCCGCCCGCCGGTGACCTCGGCGCACGGATTCAGAGTGTGGCGTTCAGCCCGGACGGGACGCTGATCGCCGCGGCAGGAAACGACAGCGTGGTGCGGTTGTGGGACGCCCGAACCTTCCGGCCGCTGGCCGCCGAGATCGCACACGGGGTCAACCGGGACGGCAAAGACCTGCCCTACCAGGTATGGAGTGTGGCATTCAGTCCCGACGGGCAGCGGCTGGCGACCGGCTCGGGGTATGACCACGGCGGATACGACGTCAATTTCCTCCAACTTTGGCACGTCGACCGGTTCGGCAGCCAGCCGCTCGGGCGCGACGGCGATCCGATCGTCGACCATCAGAACTGGATCATCTACGGCGTCGCATTCGATGCGACCGGGCGGCGGGTGGCGTCCTCGAGCTACGACGGCACTGTGCGGGTTTTCGACACGGAGAGTCGCCAACGTCTCGCCCTGATGACCAGCGACCACAATCCGGTTTATGCCGTCGCGTTCGCCCACGACGAGAACCACCCGTGGATGGCAACCACGAGCAGCGACGGCAACATCCGCCTCTGGGACACCGAGAGTTACGCCCCGATCGGCACACCATTGACCGGGCACCAGGGGAAGGCGGCCGTGGCATTCTCCGCCGACGATCAGCGCATCCTGTCCGGAGCGATGGATGGGAACATCCATCTATGGCCGGCGCCCAGGGACCTCAATGAACTGGTCTGCAGCAAATTGACCGCGAACATGAGCAGGCAACAGTGGCACGACTGGGTCTCCGGAAACCCATTCATCCGATACGAAGTGCTTTGCCCGGGGCTGCCCGTACCCGAATGATTGATCGGCGCGCGGCGCCTGTTCGTTTGCCCGGATACCGGCGTAATCGGCGGTGTAGGCGCTCGACCCCAGGTAGCGCTGAGTGTATTGATACAGTTGTGACCAGTGGCGTTGATGTGAAAATCGAGATTTCTGCCGTACCCTATGGCTCGTGTCGGTGCCCATGTCGACCTCCCGGTCGGTGCCAAGTCGACCTCTCGGTCGGTGCCTAATTCGACCTCTCGGTCGGTGCCTAATTCGACCTCTCGGTCGGTGTCCCGGCGGGATCTGCTGAAGTACGCGGCCGCGGCCCCGGCGGTCTTGGCCGCGTCGTCGTTGGTCCCTCCGCCCCAGGCAGAGGCCGCGCCGCTGGGGATCCTGCTCGACTACGCGGCGGGCGTCATCAAGGCCGCCGATATCCGCGCCGCGGGGGCACACGGAGCTATCCGCTACGTGTCGGACCGCAGGCCCGGCGGCGAGTGGATGCTCGGCAAGCCCATCCAGCTGCCCGAGGCCCGGGACCTGTACCAGAACGGTCTGAAGATCGTGTCCTGCTACCAGTTCGGCAAGCAGGACACCGCCGACTGGCTCGGCGGGCAGAACGCCGGCGTTTTGCACGCTAAGCGCGGTTGGCAGTTACACGTCGCCGCGGGCGGCTCGTTTGGCGCCCCGATCTATGCGTCGATCGACGACGACCCGTCATATGACCAGTACAGGCAGCAGGTGGCGCCGTATCTGCGCGGTTGGGAGACGGTGCTCGGTCATCAGCGGGTAGGCGTCTACGCCAACTCGAAGACCATCGACTGGGCGCTGCAGGACGGCCTGGGCTCGTTTTTCTGGCAGCACAACTGGGGCTCGCCGCAAGGCTTCGTGCATCCGGCGGCCCATCTGCATCAGGTCGAGATCGACAAGCAAAACGTCGGCGGCGTCGGCGTGGACATCAACCACGTGCTGAAGCCGCGGTTCGGTCAGTGGGACTGAATATTACCGATCAGTACGTAGCGTCAGCAAACTTTTCCTGTTGGCTGGTGCCCCCGACAAGACAAATTTCGGTGAGTTGTCGCGTCTGAAATTGCCAATCGAGGACAGAAGACGAAGCGAAATTCTTACATAACGATTTGATAACAGTCATGCTTTGATCTGCGCTGTTACCCTTACTCGACCGTAACCACGTGCATGCAGGACATTTGTCTTGGAAGAGTTCGACCGGTCTCCAGGCCGGTGTTACCCAATGTGTGGTTACCCGAGCGTAGAACTCGCCAGTAACCATTTCGGGCGCAAAAATGGTGCTGGCTCTTATGACACTCTTAGTGGACTCGACCGTGTGGAAGGGACCGTCCGCTCCGCGGGACGAGTCCGAAGCCAGTCGGGATTCGACGACGAATCGAGTGTGACCCCGCAGGGAAGCCGGGTCGCACCGCCGAGACAACGACAGCCGAGATACGACGAAGTACGACGCGAGACGCGCGAGAAGCAGGACCGAGGAGATTACGAAAACGTGACGATCAATGAACATGACAGAGTGTCCGCCGCCCGCGGCGACCAATCAGGAGCGCCTCAGTCCAGCCACGCCCTCGTTGATCGTCTGACCGCAGGCGAGCCCTACGCCGTGGCCTTCGGCGGCCAGGGCAGCGCCTGGTTGGAGACCTTGGAGGAGCTCGTGTCCTCGGCTGGTATCGAGGCCGAGCTGGCGACGCTGGTCGGGGAAGCCGAACTACTGCTCGAGCCGGTCGCGCGCGAGCTGATCGTGGTGCGCCCTATTGGGTTCCAGCCGATCCACTGGGTGCGCGCGCTGGCGGCCGAGGAGGCGGTGCCCGCGCCAAAGCATCTGACGTCGGCCGCGGTGTCGGTGCCGGGCGTGCTGCTGACCCAGATCGCCGCGGTGCGTGCGCTGAGCCGCCAGGGCATGGACCTGACCGCAACACCGCCCGTCGCCGTTGCAGGCCACTCTCAGGGCGTGCTGGCGGTGGAGGCGCTCGCGGCCAAGGGGACCAAGGATGTGGAGCTGCTGGCGATGGCGCAGCTGATCGGCACCGCGGGCACGCTGGTGGCCCGCCGCCGCGGCATCTCCGTGCTGGGTGACCGCCCGCCGATGGTGTCGGTCACCAATGCCGACCCCGAGCGCATCGCCGAGCTTCTCGAGGAGTTCGCGCAGGACGTTCGCACCGTGCTTCCTCCGGTGCTGTCGATCCGCAACGGCAGGCGCTCAGTCGTCATCACCGGAACGCCCGAGCAGCTGTCACGCTTCGAGCTCTACTGCGAGCAGATCGCCGAAAAGGAAGAAGCCGAGCGCAAGAACAAGATTCGCGGCGGCGCGGTGTTCCGCCCGATGTTCGACCCGGTCCAGGTCGAGGTCGGCTTCCACACCCCGCGGCTGTCGGACGCCATCGACATGGTCGGCAACTGGGCCGAGGCCGTCGGTCTTGACGTCGACCTGGCGCGCGAAATGGCGGAAGCCATCCTGGTCCGCCGCGTGGACTGGGTCAGCGAGATCAACGCCCTGCACGAGGCGGGTGCCCGCTGGATTCTCGACCTCGGGCCAGGCGACATCCTGACCCGGCTGACCGCGCCGGTCATCCGTGGCCTCGGCGTCGGCATCGTGCCTGCCGCCACCCGCGGCGGGCAGCGCAATCTGTTCACCGTCGGCGCGGTCCCCGAGGTCGCCAAGCCGTGGTCCAGCTACGCGCCGACGCTCGTCACCCTTCCCGACGGTTCGGTGAAACTGTCGACGAAGTTCACCAGGCTCACCGGACGCTCGCCGATCCTGCTCGCGGGCATGACCCCGACCACCGTCGACGCCAAGATCGTCGCGGCCGCTGCGAACGCGGGCCACTGGTCCGAGCTCGCGGGTGGCGGACAGGTCACCGAGGAGATCTTCGACAGCCGCATCGCCGAGCTGACGCAGCTTCTTGAGCCGGGCCGCGCGGTCCAGTTCAACTCGCTGTTCCTCGACCCGTATCTGTGGAAGCTCCAGGTCGGTGGCAAGCGGCTGGTGCAGAAGGCGCGCCAGTCCGGCGCCCCGATCGACGGCGTCATCGTCAGCGCAGGCATCCCCGAGCTGGAAGAGGCCGTCGCGCTGATCGACGAGCTCAACGAGGTCGGCATCAGCCACGTTGTGTTCAAGCCCGGCACCATCGAGCAGATCCGCTCGGTCATCCGCATCGCGGCCGAGGTGCCGACCAAGCCGGTCATCATGCACATCGAGGGCGGCCGCGCAGGCGGCCATCACTCCTGGGAGGACCTCGACGACCTTCTGCTGGCCACCTACTCCGAACTGCGGTCGCGGTCGAACATCACCGTGTGCGTGGGCGGCGGCATCGGCACGCCGGAGCGCTCGGCCGAATACCTTTCGGGCCGTTGGGCGCAGGCTTACGGCTTCCCCTTGATGCCGGTCGACGGCATCCTCGTCGGCACCGCCGCGATGGCGACCAAGGAGGCCACCACCTCACCGTCGGTCAAGCGGATGCTGGTGGAGACCGGCGGCACCGACCACTGGATCAGCGCCGGAAAAGCCCAGGGCGGCATGGCTTCCAGCCGCAGCCAGCTCGGTGCGGACATCCACGAGATCGACAACACCGCATCGCGTTGCGGTCGACTCCTCGACGAGGTGGCCGGTGACGCAGAGGCCGTGGCCGCGCGCCGCGACGAGATCGTCGCCGCGATGGCCAACACCTGCAAGCCGTACTTCGGCGACATCGGCGAAATGACGTACCTGCAGTGGCTGCAGCGCTACGTCGAGCTGGCCATCGGTGACGGCGACAGCACCGCCGACACCGCCGCGCCCGGCAGCCCGTGGCTGGCCGACACCTGGCGCGACCGGTTCGCCGAGATGCTCAAGCGCGCCGAGGCCCGCCTGCACCCGAAGGACTTCGGGCCGATCGACACGCTGTACGATGACTCACCCAAAGGCATTGCGCTGCTGGACAAGCCGGCACAGGCGATTACCGCGCTGCTGGGCCGTTACCCCGATGCCGACACCATCAAGCTGCACCCGGCCGATGTGCCGTTCTTCGTCCAGCTGTGCAAGACGCTGGGCAAGCCGGTCAACTTCGTGCCGGTCATCGACAAGGATGTGCGGCGCTGGTGGCGCAGCGACTCGCTGTGGCAGGCCCACGACGCGCGCTACGACGCCGACCAGGTGTGCATCATCCCGGGCACGCAGGCCGTCGCCGGCATCACCAAGGTCGACGAGCCCGTCGGCGAGCTGCTCGACCGGTTCGAGCAGGCGTCGATCGACGATGTGTTGGCGTCAGGGAACGCCGAGCCCGTCTCGGTGGTCACCCGCCGTCAGGCGCGCGCTGATGTCACCGGCCCGCTGGCCGTCGTGCTCGACGCGCCCGACGTGCTGTGGGCAGGCCGCACCTCGATCAACCCGGTGCACCGTATCGGTGAGCCGGCCCAGTGGCAGGTCAACGAAAACCGAAGCGCCACACACCCTTCCACGGGCGCACGGCTCGAGCTTTCCGACAACGACACCGTCACGCTGAGCGTTCCGCTCTCCGGCACCTGGATCAAGTTCCGGTTCACGTTGCCCGCCTGCACGGTGGACGGCGGCATGCCGGTCATCACTGTGGACGACGCCTCGAACGCGATGCGTTCGGTGTTGGCGATCGCCGCGGGTGCCGACGGCCCCGACGCGCTGCCGACGGTGGTGGACAACACCGCTCACCTCACCGTCAACTGGGATCCGGAGAAGGTCGCCGACCACACCGGCGTCACCGCGACGTTCGGTGCGCCGTTGGCGCCCGGCCTGCGGGTGGTGCCCGACGCGCTGGTGGGCCTGTGCTGGCCCGCGGTGTTCTCGGTCATCGGATCGGCGCGCACGCGAGGAGCAGAAGGTTCGACCGTCACCGACGCGGGCTTCCCGGTCGTCGAGGGTCTGCTGAGCCTGGTCCACCTGGATCATGCCGCGCACCTGCTGGCGACCCTGCCGAAGACGCAGTCCGAATTGACCGTCACCGCAACGGCTTCGGCGGCCACCGACACCGAGGTCGGCCGCGTGGTGCCCGTCGAGGTCACCATCGCCGACGCCGAGGGGACCCAGCTGGCCAAGCTGGAGGAGCGGTTCGCGATCCGCGGCCGCACCGGTGCGCTCGAGCTCACCGATCCGCCGCGCGCAGGCGGTGCGATGACCGACAACGCGACCGACACGCCACGGCGCCGTCGCCGCGACGTCACCGTCACCGCGCCTGGTGACATGAGCGCGTTCGCCGTCGTCTCCGGTGACCACAACCCGATCCACACGGACCGTGCGGCTGCGCTGCTGGCAGGTCTGGAATCGCCGATCGTGCACGGCATGTGGCTGTCCGCCGCCGCCCAGCAGGTCGTCACCGCCACCGACGGCAAGGCCATGCCGCCTGCCCGGCTGGTCGGCTGGACGGCTCGCTTCCTTGGCATGGTGCTGCCCGGCGACGAGGTCGACATCCGCGTCGATCGCGTCGGAATCGAACGTGGCGCAGAGATTCTCGAGATCGCCGCGCGTGTCGGATCCGATCTGGTCATGTCGGCGACGGCCCAGTTGGCCGCGCCGAAGACGGTGTATGCGTTCCCCGGCCAGGGCATTCAGCACAAGGGCATGGGCATGGAGGTCCGCGCCAGGTCCAAGGCTGCCCGCAAGGTGTGGGACACCGCGGACAAGTTCACTCGGGAGACACTCGGCTTCTCGGTGCTGCACGTCGTGCGCGACAACCCGACCAGCCTGATCGCCAGCGGTGTGCACTATCAGCACCCCGAGGGCGTGCTCTACCTGACGCAGTTCACCCAGGTTGCCATGGCGACGGTGGCGGCCGCGCAGGTCGCCGAGATGCGCGAACAGGGTGCGTTCGTCGAGGGCGCCATCGCCTGCGGCCACTCCGTCGGTGAATACACCGCGCTGGCGTGCGTCAGCGGCGTGTACGAACTCGAGGCGCTGCTCGAGGTGGTGTTCCATCGAGGTTCGAAGATGCACGACATCGTGCCGCGCGACGAGTTCGGCCGGTCAAACTACCGGCTGGCCGCGATCCGGCCGTCGCAGATCGATCTCGACGACTCCGACGTCGTGGACTTCGTCGCCGAGATCTCCGAGCGCACAGGCGAATTCCTGCAGATCGTGAACTTCAACCTGCGCGGCTCGCAGTACGCCATCGCGGGCACGGTCCGTGGACTCGAGGTGCTCGAGGAAGAGGTCGAGAAGCGCCGCGAGATCTCCGGCGGCAAGCGCTCGTTCATCCTGGTTCCCGGCATCGACGTGCCGTTCCACTCCTCGGTGCTGCGGGTCGGTGTCGCCGACTTCCGCCGGTCGCTGGAGCGCGTGATGCCGCGCGACAAGGATCCCGAGCTCATCATCGGCAAGTACATCCCCAACCTGGTGCCGCGGCCGTTCACGCTGGACCGCGATTTCATACAGGAGATCCGGGACCTGGTGCCCGCCGAGCCGCTCGACGAGATCCTCGCCGACTACGACACGTGGCGGAACGAGAAGCCGGCCGAGCTGTGCCGCAAGGTCGTAATCGAGTTGCTGGCATGGCAGTTCGCCAGCCCGGTGCGCTGGATCGAGACGCAGGACCTGCTCTTCATCGAGGAGGCGGCAGGCGGTCTCGGTGTGGAGCGGTTCGTCGAGATCGGCGTGAAGTCCGCGCCGACGGTCGCCGGGCTTGCGACCAACACGCTGAAGCTGCCCGAGTATTCGCACAACACAACGGAAGTGCTCAACTCCGAGCGCGACGCTGCCGTGTTGTTCGCGAACGACACCGACCCCGCGCACGAGGATGAGGATGTCGCCGACGAGCCGGCGCCTGGGGAGGCAGCGGCCGAACCGGTCGCCGAAGCCGCGCCTGCAGCACCCGCTGCCCCGACCGCGGCGGCCGGCGCGCCGAGGCCGGACGATATTTCGTTCGACGCGTCCGATGCGACGATGGCGCTGATCGCACTGTCGGCGAAGATGCGCATCGACCAGATCGAGGCGCTGGACTCCATTGAATCGATCACCGACGGTGCGTCCTCGCGACGCAACCAGCTGCTGGTCGACCTCGGCTCGGAGCTGGACCTCGGCGCCATCGACGGCGCGGCGGAGGCCGATCTGGGCGGGCTGAAGTCACAGGTCACCAAGCTCGCGCGCACGTACAAGCCTTTCGGCCCAGTGCTTTCCGACGCGATCAACGATCAGCTGCGCACGGCCCTCGGGCCGTCCGGCAAGCGTCCGGCAACCATCGCCGAGCGGGTCAAGAAGGCGTGGGAGCTCGGTGACGGCTGGGCCAAGCACGTCACGGTCGAGGTCGCACTGGGCACCCGCGAGGGCACCAGCGTGCGCGGCGGAAGCCTCGGCGGGCTGCACGACGGTGCGCTGGCCGACTCCGCGACCGTCGACAAGGTGATCGACGCCGCCGTGCAGGCGGTAGCGGGCCGACGCGGCGTCGCCGTGGCGCTGCCCTCGGCGGGCGGCGGCGCGGGCGGTGGAGTCGTCGACTCCGCGGCGCTCAACGAGTTCGCCGAGCAGGTCACCGGGCGCGACGGTGTGCTGGCTTCGGCCGCGCGCACGATCCTCAATCAGCTGGGACTCGACAATGCCGTCTCCACTCCGGAGGCGTCGTCCGACGCCGAGCTGATCGACTTGGTCACCACCGAACTCGGTTCGGACTGGCCGCGTTTGGTCGCGCCGGTGTTCGACGGCCGCAAGGCGGTGCTGTTCGACGACCGCTGGGCCAGCGCGCGCGAGGACCTCGTCAAGCTGTGGCTGATGGACGAGGGCGAGATCGACGCCAACTGGCAACAGCTGTCGGAGCGCTTCGAGGGTGCCGGCCACGTCGTCGGCAAGCAGGCCTCCTGGTGGCAGGGCAAGGCTCTGGCGGCGGGACGGAACATCCACGCCTCGCTGTTCGGCCGCGCCGCTGCCGGTGCGGAGAACCCGGGCAAGGGTCGCTACAGCGACGAAATCGCCGTGGTGACAGGCGCATCGAGGGGTTCGATCGCCGCTTCGGTGATCGCAGGGCTGCTCGATGGCGGCGCGACCGTCATTGCGACGACGTCCAAGCTCGACGACAACCGGCTGGAGTTCTATCGCAACCTGTACCGGGACAACGCTCGCTTCGGCGCGGCGCTGTGGGTGGTGCCCGCCAATATGGCGTCCTACTCCGACATCGACGCGCTGGTGGCTTGGGTCGGCAACGAGCAGACCGAAAGCCTTGGGCCGAAGTCCATTCACCTCAAGGACGCGCAGACGCCGACCCTGCTGTTCCCGTTCGCGGCACCGCGGGTGGCCGGCGATCTCTCGGAGGCCGGTTCACGCTCCGAGATGGAGATGAAGGTGCTGCTGTGGGCCGTGCAGCGGTTGATCGGCGGCCTCTCGCGCATCGGCTCCGAGCGCGACATCGCGTCGCGGCTGCACGTGGTGCTGCCCGGATCGCCGAACCGCGGCATGTTCGGCGGCGACGGCGCCTACGGCGAGTCCAAGTCCGCGCTCGACGCTGTCGTGACGCGGTGGAACGCCGAGTCGTCGTGGGCGCAGCGCGTCAGCCTCGCCCACGCGCTGATCGGCTGGACCCGCGGAACCGGGCTGATGGGTGCCAACGACGCGATCGTCAGCGCCGTCGAGGACGCGGGCGTCACCACCTACTCGACCGAGCAGATGGCGGCGATGCTGCTCGATCTGTGCAACATCGAGTCGAAGGTGGCCGCGGCACAGGAGCCGCTGAAGGCCGACTTGACCGGTGGGCTTGGCGATATCGACATCGACATGTCCGAGCTGGCCGCGAAGACGCGCGAGGAGATGGCCCAGAAGGATGAGGCAGCCAGCTCCGATTCCGAGCAGGACGGCACCATCGCCGCGCTGCCGTCGCCGCCGCGTGGCTTCACGTCGGCGCCCCCGCCGGTGTGGGACGACCTCGACCTCGACCCCGCCGACATGGTGGTGATCGTCGGCGGCGCCGAACTCGGCCCGTACGGTTCGTCGCGGACCCGCTTCGAGATGGAGGTCGACAACGAACTGTCGGCCGCCGGTGTGCTCGAGCTGGCCTGGACCACCGGCCTGATCAAGTGGGAGGACGACCCGAAGCCGGGTTGGTATGACACCGAATCCGGCGATCTGGTCGACGAGTCGGAGTTGGTCGAGCGCTACCACGACGCGGTGGTGGAGCGGACCGGCATCCGGGAGTTCGTCGACGACGGTGCGATCGACCCCGACCACGCGTCACCGCTTCTGGTGTCGGTGTTCCTGGACAAGGACTTCACCTTCGTGGTGTCGTCGGAGGCCGATGCCCGCGCGTTCGTGCAGTTCGACCCGGAGCACACCGTTGCCATCCCGGTGCCGGACAGCAGCGACTGGCAGGTGACCCGCAAGGCGGGCACCGAAATCCGCGTTCCGCGCAAGACGAAGCTCTCGCGGACCGTCGGCGGTCAGATCCCCACCGGGTTCGACCCGACGGTGTACGGCATCAGCGCGGACATGAACACCTCGCTGGATCGTGTGGCGGTGTGGAACATCGTCGCGACCGTCGATGCGTTCCTCGGCGCGGGCTTCACCCCGACCGAGCTGATGCGCTGGGTGCATCCCGCGATGGTGGCGAGCACGCAGGGCACCGGCATGGGCGGCATGACGTCGATGCAGACCATGTATCACGGCAACCTGCTGGGGCGGAACAAGCCGAACGACATCCTGCAGGAGGTCCTGCCGAATGTCGTTGCGGCCCACGTGATCCAGTCCTATGTCGGTAGCTACGGCTCGATGATCCATCCGGTCGGCGCATGTGCGACGGCGGCGGTCTCGGTCGAGGAGGGTGTCGACAAGATCAAGCTGGGCAAGGCGGAGCTTGTCGTCGCAGGCGGCTTCGACGACCTGACGCTGGAGGCGATCATCGGATTCGGTGACATGGCGGCGACCGCCGACACCGAGATGATGCGCGCCAAGGGCATCAGCGATTCGAAGTTCTCCCGCGCCAACGACCGTCGTCGGCTGGGCTTCCTCGAATCGCAGGGCGGCGGCACGATCCTGCTGGCCCGCGGCGATTTGGCCCTGAAGATGGGTCTGCCGGTGCTGGCCGTGGTGGGCTACGCGCAGTCGTTCGCCGACGGCGTGCACACCTCGATTCCGGCGCCGGGGCTCGGCGCGCTGGGCGCTGGCCGCGGCGGCAAGGACTCGCTGCTGGCGCGGTCGCTGGCCAAGCTCGGCGTCGGCGCCGACGACATCGCGGTGGTGTCCAAGCACGACACCTCCACGCTGGCCAACGACCCGAACGAGACGGAGCTGCACGAGCGGCTCGCCGACTCGATGGGTCGCTCGGACGGCGCGCCGTTGTTCGTGGTGTCGCAGAAGAGCCTGACCGGTCACGCCAAGGGCGGCGCGGCGGTGTTCCAGATGATGGGCATGTGCCAGATGCTGCGCGACGGGGTCATCCCGCCGAACCGCAGCCTGGACTGTGTCGACGATGAGTTGGCCGGCTCCGAGCACTTCGTGTGGGTGCGCGAGACGCTGCGGCTGGGGGAGAAGTTCCCGCTGAAGGCGGGCCTGATCACCAGCCTGGGCTTCGGTCACGTGTCAGGTGTCATCGCGCTCGTGCATCCGCAGGCCTTCATCGCGGCGCTCGATCCCGAGCAGCGCGCCGCCTACCAGGAGCAGGCAGGTGCACGGATCTTCGCGGGTCAGCGTCGGCTGGCCTCGGCGATCGCCGGTGGCAAGCCGATGTACGAGCGGCCGGCGAGCAACCGTCGCCTCGATGACGAGGCGCCGGAGAACCGCGAAGAGGCAGAGATGTTGCTGGATCCCGCGTCGAGGCTCGGCGAGGACGGGGTGTACACGCGATGAGCGCTGGCGCGAATCGCAATTAGGTGGAGCTAGTGTTCCTCCAATGAGCATCGTCGGCGTTGGGATAGACCTGGTTTCGATCCCCGAGTTCGCAGAGCAGGTCGACCAGCCCGGCACGGTGTTCGCCGAGACGTTCACACCCGGTGAGCGCCGCGACGCCGCGGACAAGAGTTCCTCGGCGGCGCGGCACCTGGCGGCCCGGTGGGCGGCCAAGGAGGCGGTGATCAAGGCGTGGTCGGGCTCGCGGTTCTCCAAGCGGCCGGTGCTACCCGAGGGCATCCATCGCGATATCGAGGTCATCACTGACATGTGGGGTCGCCCGCGCGTGCGGCTGACCGGCGCCATCGCCGAGCACCTGGAAACCGTGACGATCCACCTGTCGCTGACGCACGAGGGCGATACCGCCGCCGCGGTCGCCGTGCTCGAGGAGCGTTAGGAGCACCGCACTCGCACCGCGAGCGCCCGTGTCTGTACACGACACGCCGCAGTTTCATGTGCAACTGCGCACGCTCGCGGTGGATGAGTGACCAGGCGGTGGATGAGTGACCAGGCGGTGGATGAGTGACCAGTTAGTGTCGGTCTCATGAGCGATCTCATGGAGCGGGTGCGCGACGTGCTGCCGTCGGTGCGGCAAGACCTCGAGGACCTGGTGCGCATCCAGTCGGTGGGGGCCGACCCGGCGCGCAGCGGCGAGGTGCAGCGCAGCGCCGAGGCGGTGGCAAAGCTGTTATCGCAGGCTGGTTTTGGTGATGTGCAGATCGTCAGCGAGGGCGGCGCGCCGGCCGTCATCGCGCGGCATCCCGCGCCCGACGGTGCACCGACGGTGCTGCTGTACGCCCATCACGACGTGCAGCCCGAGGGCGACCACTTCCAGTGGGAGTCGCCGCCGTTCGAGCCGACCGAGCGTGACGGCCGCCTTTATGGCCGTGGCAGCGCCGACGACAAGGCTGGCATCGCAACCCATCTGGCCGCATTCCGCGCGCACGGTGGTCAGCCGCCGGTCGGTGTGACGGTGTTCGTCGAGGGCGAGGAGGAGATCGGGTCGCCGTCGCTGGGCCGGCTACTGGCCGCGCACAAGAACGCGCTGGCCGCCGACGTCATCGTCATCGCCGACTCCGACAACTGGAGCACCGAGATCCCGGCCTTGACGGTGTCGCTGCGCGGTCTCGCCGATTGCATCGTGGAGGTGGCCACGCTCGACCATGGGCTGCACTCGGGACTGTGGGGCGGCGCGGTGCCCGACGCGCTGAGCGTGCTGGCCCGGCTGTTGGCGTCCCTGCATGACGACGACGGCAATGTCGCCGTCGAGGGTCTGCACGAGGCGGCGGCCGCGGACGTGGACTATCCCGAGGAGCGGGTGCGGGAAGAGTCCGGGATGCTGGACGGTGTCGCCGAGATCGGCTCGGGCTCAGTGCCGCAACGACTTTGGGCCAAACCCGCGATCACGGTCATCGGGATCGACACCACGTCGATCGCGTCGTCGTCGAACACGCTGATCCCCCGGGCGCGGGCGAAGGTGAGCATGCGTGTTGCACCGGGCGGCGATGCGCGCGCCCACCTGGAGGCGCTGACGCGTCACCTGGAGAAGCACGCACCGTGGGGCGCTCACGTCACGGTCACGCCCGGCGACATCGGTCAGCCCTACGCGATCGACGCAAGCGGACCGATTTACGACGCGGCCCGCACCGCGTTCCGCCAGGCGTGGGGGAAAGATCCTGTGGACATGGGCATGGGCGGCTCGATTCCATTCATCGCCGAGTTCGCCGACGCGTTCCCGTCGGCGAAGATCTTGGTGACCGGCGTGGAAGATCCCGGGACACAAGCCCACAGCATCAACGAGAGCCTGCACCTCGGAGTGCTGGAACGCGCCGCGACCGCCGAGGCGCTGCTGTTGGAATATCTGGCGTCGGACGCGCAGTCGTGGGTCGAACAAAAAGAACGCCCCCGGCTCCGGTGAGCCGAGGGCGCCCTACTGCTTCGATGATTACGTAGACTTGCTAGCGGCCTTCTGGCGCGATTCCTGCACCTTGGCCTCGGCGCGAGCCTTCTCGGCTTCGGCCTCTGCTCGGGCCGCATCAAGCTGATGCGAGGCTTTGTCCACCTGCGCTCGACCCTCTTCCTGAAGGTCGCCGTTGCGCAGGATCAATCCAACGACCTGCTTTGTGAAGCCAATCGCACCCGAAACTATGCCCCTCACGGCCTCGATGGGACCGCTGTTGTTCTCCGCCATTAGTACCCTCCTTCTCACCGGCAATCGGTGTCTTTTCCGATATTTCGGGAAGGTGCTAGCTATTGCAAGCAATCGTTAGCAGTCTCACAAAGTAACGAAAAAGGATTAGGCCCAACGCGGTTTGGGTACGGGAGGCGCTGCTGCTGGCGAACCTGGCGTCAGACCGATAAGTCGCGTCGGCAGGGCCACATGGCCCGTGGCCTTGATGTTGTACTGTGCGCTACTCTTGACAACATGCGAAGGAAGCTACGAGCCGTCGTCGGCTCCCGCGTCTCGCACCTGGACGACGACAGGGACAGTACCCGGAAGGTCTCTCATCTGGCGCAGACCGAGGAGTGCGAACGGTGGGCGAAAGCCCGTAAGTATTCCGTCGTCGGGACGTTCGAGGACCTCGGAGTTTCCGCAGGGAAGACGACGCCGTTTGAGCGTCCCGATCTGGGAAAGTGGCTAGCGCCAGAGCGTCTCCACGAGTGGGACGTGCTCGTTTTCTCGAAGATCGACCGTGCGTTTCGCTCCACGATCGACTGCGTCGAGTTCGCCAAGTGGACGAAAGCCAACCGGAAGATATTGGCGTTCTCCGGTGACGGGGTAGTGCTGGACTACCTGAACCCCAAAAGCGACTCGCTCGACCAGATGATGTCGGAGTTCTTCATCTATGTCGGCTCGTTCTTCGCCGCTATCGAACTGAACAGATTCAAGACGCGGGCGACTGATCGTCTTGACTACCTGCGGATGACCGATCGCGTAAGCCACGGCGTACCGCCGCTCGGTTACAAGACTGTCCCCCACCCGTGCGGGCAGGGGAGGGCGCTTGAGCGTGACCCCGAGGGATACAAGCTGCTCCACGACATCAAGACGAAGCTGGTCGACGAGAACCACTCGCTGACGAGCATCGTTCGGTGGCTCAACGCGGAGGGTAAGTTCTCGAACGTCTCCAAAGCGCGAGGCGGCGACAAGAAATGGTCTGTCACCACGCTCAAGCGCGTGTTGACCTCCCAGCGCACCCAGGGTTACCGGGTGATGGCGGTCTTCGAGCCGGCCCCGACCGAAGCTAACCCCGACCACCAGAAGCGGACGGGGGAGAAGCTCGTTCTCGACGCCGAAGGCCAGCCCATACGGATGGCCGAGCCGACGTTCAACGACGAAGACTGGAATCGGATACAAGCGGCCCTCGGGGATCGGACTGCCACGGGCAAGGCACGTCAGATGACCCCGAATCCTTTGGGCGGCATCGGCTACTGCGTATGCGGGTATTCGCTTGCGCTGCACCGGAGGAGATCGTCTAGCGGGAAGCTGCACACATACGTCAGGTGCGGGCGCTCTCCCGATGGCTGCCGGGGAGCCGTCAGGCTAGATCAGGCCGAAGCGATTCTCGAAGAGAACTTTCTCGACGCACACGGCGATCAGGAGATGAAGCGGATGAACTTCGTTAAGGGTGAGGATCACAGCCAGGAATTGGCCCAGACCGACCAGTCGCTCGAAAGGCTGCGGTGGGAATCGGACAACGGTCTGGTAGACGATGAAGCGCTGTACCGATCCCGGCTAACCGCTCTGGTGAACCGCAAGGCTGAGCTGACCGCTAACACCGTGGTCCCGGCTCGATGGGAAGCCGTTGGCACGGGCAAGACGTACCGGGAGCTCTGGAGCGACCCGAACACCGACCGGCGTCAGGTGCTTCGGGATTCTGGTATCCGGCTGGTGCTGCACTGTCCTCCGCGTGGGAGCACGACGCAGACGAAGGTGATCCCGTGGGAGATTCAAACTCCCGAGGATTGGCCTGTGCCCGAGCCGTCACCCATACTCGAGCCGAGTCCAGAGATTGAAGCAAGGCGGAAACGTGCCCAGCGGTGATCCTCGTCACCGATTGTTACGGATTCAGATAATTGCATGTACTACCAATTGACCGCCGAGGCTGTCTCCAAGCTGAAGGTTGCGACCGGCTCCAACCAATCACTGCTCCAGTTCATTGACGATGACATCGTGGTCGCCGGTCTGCCCGTGCTGGTCTGGGATCAGGTGGACGCTTCCACCCTGGTTCTGGGGCATTCCGAAGCGGCACGTGATGTTCGTACAGCGTAAGGGAACCACGGTGGAGCGGTTCCCGAATGTGCAGCAGGACGGCACGTGGATTCGCGCCGTGTCCCGTCTCGGCCTGGCGTTCCTCAACGAGCCGGGTGTGGTTCGCGGGTACGACGCCTCCTAACAAACTCGGAGGGAGGTCCGGGCATAACGTCCGGACCTTCCTGCCCGCCACACAACCGGGAGGATTCAGGATCTCTGGGTGCTATTCGCCCATTTCACTCCAGCGATCGTGAAGCACACACCAACCACGCTGCCCAACGCCGGGGCACCAGTCACACCAAGCAAAGCAAGGTCGACACCCGCTAGCAGTGTCAGTGTTCCCGCTGCGGCCCAGACGTACCCGCCGTTCATCGCCGCTCGGCTTGCTCGTGGTGCGTCACCACGCCTGCCGCGATGAATAGCACGGCTCCAACACCAACCGCGACAACCGGATCGACGCCAAGCTTCCAGATGGTCATGCCCACGCCGACGACGATCAGGACGCCGCAAATAAGGATTGCTGCTTTTACCTCCCCCATGGCTAGGAATGGTAGCCAGCAAAGGACAAGATCAAACCCCGCAGTCGGTACGGCAGTTGCTCGATGTTGTCCTATCAGGTGAACCGTGCGCTAGAAGATGCTCAGCGAGTGGCTGCCGCAACCGATGGCCCCGCAGGTACCGAGCACTGGCTTACCAGCGGTAGCGCTGAACGATGCGCTAACCGCGTACTACGACAGCGACAGGCGAATCTATCTCGCAGCCCGCGACGTCGGGATCACGTACGAGCAATGGCAGGCGATCAAGCACGGCGACGGGTAACTTTCCGTGCCCTGCCGCCACCGACGCCAGGCCCCGGACGTGAGGCGTTCCACGCGCGTCGATGGTGGCCGGCAGTCACCCTCGAACAGCTATGCGCGATGGGCAACCGCGCGGCTGTGCGTTCGGCCTCAACGTCGTGTCAATTGCGCGTCACATCGTTCGCAAGCAAATGCCGTCTTGTCGACCGGCACCCATTGTATGTGCCGACATGTGCTGCACCGCACGTTCGTACCTCGCACTATGGTCTCCGACTTGCTCATGACAGCAAAGAGTACGGTAACTGACCCAAGATCACTACCGATTGGCAAACGCGATCGGGCTTAGCAAACGCGATCGGCTGGGTGCAGGGGTTGTGAGTGGCCCGGGGTACACCCCCGGGTAGGGGGAGGGAGTGCCCTGCGCCCTCGGGGGTGGGGCAGGGGTAGCCGGCATGGCGGGGTAGTCCCCTCGGTCCCTCGTGTGGGGAGCGGCACTAGGGCCGTGCAGGGACATAGGCCCCTGACCTACGGGGATGGGTGCCTACCGCCCCCACGGGGGCATACCCTCCCGCGCACCCGTTTGACCGGACGGTTATGCGGGAGAGACATCCTGCGCGACTTTTGAAACTTGAGAATCACAAAAGGCCCTGATCAGGGCCTTTTTCGCGTACTTGGAAAGAGGACAGATGAAGCTGCGAAAGCCTCGTGGACTGAAAGCGTCCGGGTCTCGACTCTGGGAGACCGTAAACGAGGAATACGAGCTGGAGTACGAGCCGGCCAAACTCGAAATACTGACCCACGCTTGCCGGGTGAGCGACACGGTAGCCGGGTTGGAGCGTGCAGCGGCGAAGGAGCCGTTGACGGTCCGAGGCAGCGCAGGCCAGAAGGTCATTCAACCGCTTATCAGCGAGATCCGTTTCCAGCGTGGGCTATTGGCGCAACTGCTGGCCCGGTTGAAGGGCAGGAGGACTAACCCGATGTCACCTATGCCGAAGACGCGACGACGCAATCGACGCCCCAGCGAAAACGACCCAGAGGCTCTGGCTGCTCGTCTGCCAAACGAACTCCGGTCGTTTGATGCCTGGCACTACCGCGATGGTTTACGGGACTACCTCAAAGCCCTAGCCGACTCCGTACCCGAACACTTGACTCACCCGGTTATGTCCGCAGCGGGGTTATCCGCTGCGGGATGGTTCCGCCACATGCTTTCCACCGATAAGGAATACAATGACCTATGCAACATCCAGCGATGTCGGCGTGCGTCTCGGACGAGAGCTGACGACTGAGGAGTCGTCACCAGTCGAGATACGGCTCGATGACATCGAAAGGCGCATCAAGCGCCGCATCCCTGACCTAGCCGAGAAGATCACAGCGGGCGACGTAGACGAGGCCGACGTGGTGCAGGTCGAGGCTGACGTTGTGCTTCGGCTCGTTCGCAACCCGGACGGGTATCTGTCTGAGACAGACGGCAACTACACCTACATGTTTCGGCAGGATCTCGCCAACGGGAAGCTGGAGATCCTGGCCGCAGAGTGGGAGACGCTCGGTGTCGTAACCGGTGCTGTCGCACAGCTTGTGCCGACGTTTAGCGATGGGCCGGCTACGCCGGTGCACCCGTTCATGTTTGGGGGTTGAGCATGTCGTTACTGAGCCGTGGAACCGAGCTCGTCACCGTCTACCCCGAAGAGGTTACGACCGACGCCGATGGCAACACCATCACCCGTCCGGGCGCTACCGGCGTCATATGCCGCGCCGTTGTGCAGCCGATCACTTCGGCTGTCGCTGTAGGGAGCCAAGAGTCCCAAGACATCGGTTTCGTCACCGAGAGCAAGTACCGGCTACGGCTGGTCGGATTCCCGACGTCGCTTGGCGCTCAGTCGCAAGTCGAGTGGCAAGGCAAGCGGTACGCGATCGAAGGCGAACCGCGACAGTACAACGGCTCTCGTCGCACGGCGCACGTCGATTACATCATCGAGAGGCGTTGAGCAGTCTCTCGATAAATGTTGTCGTATGTGCAGCCTTGATGTTGTACTGCGCGACCTCGACCCTGCCCTTCTCGTCGACGACGAACGTGGACCGGATGACGCCCTGCACGGTCTTGCCGTACATCTTCTTCTCGCCGTAGGCGCCCCACGCGGTCAGCACCTTGCGGTCGGGATCGGACAGCAGCGGAAAGGTGAGCTTCTCGTTGTCTCGGAACTTGGCGAGCTTCTCCGGCTTGTCGGGGGAGATGCCGACGACATCGAAGCCGGCGTCAGCCAGCTCGCCCAGGCTTTCGCGAAAGTCGCACGCCTCCTTGGTACATCCCGGAGTCGATGCCGCCGGATAGAAGTAGACGATCACCTTGCGGCCGCGGTAGTCGTTCAGCGACACCTTGTTGCCGTTGGCGTCGGGGAGGCTGAACGAAGGGGCTTTGTCGCCGACCTCGAGACGTGGGGTCTGTGCCACCTGGGGTCCCTTTCTTTGTCACCGGCGCGTCGGGGCTGCCCCCGGCTGATCTAGGGTAGTTCGGCAGGCCAAGGGAGACGATGGAGGGCGACAGTGGCGGACCGAGATCCCGACACCATCAAGCAGGACATCGAGCTGGCCCGAGCCCAGCTGGCGTCGACCGTCGACACCCTCACCGAACGGGCGAATCCGCGCAGAATTGCCGAGGATGTGAAGTCGGGAGTGGTTCGGTTCGTCAAGAAACCGGCGGTGGCGATGTCGCTCGCCGGGCTGGGCGCCGTGCTGGTGACGCTTTTCGTCCGCAAGCTCAGGCGCTGATCAGGTCGCTCTTAGCGACGACGCCATTCGCGGAGCCAATCGGAGAAAGAGAACCCGGGCGGGTTAGCGCTGCGGCCGAGCCGGCAGCAGTTGCGGATCAGCGGGGGCCCGCAAGCGTCCGATAGTTGCACAGCAACATGGTTATCGGCAGGCTGGGACGGCAAATCTTCCGACCGCGTCGACCTGAACGCAAGCATCTAGCTAAGCCTCCCTTCCACACCTCGAGCTTCGAACTGTTGTATCGCCACAACCTCCAGCTAACACCAGACTAACACAGTGCTGAGTCTTTGCCCAGCTAGACGCCCTTAACCGCCCGTCGTTGATACATTCCCGTTATCTGGTAGGCTTCGCAATTCGGATAGCCTAGCTGAGTTCTGAGTGGCATGCAGCACATATTGACGGTTATGACTCATTTTCTTGCGAGGTCATTGGCCAGGATGCAGCTGGCAACCATTGGCCGATGGCAGAGTCCTGATTCGTCGACCGTGGCGACCCATGGACGCCGTTTGCTCGGCCCGGCCCGGAAAAGGCGAGGCCGATTGGGGCGTTGGTCTACTAGACGGCGACCGATTCGACCACAGGCCAATCCTCTGGCTCGACGTGCGCGTCGGTCCCCGCGGTCGGGAATGTCAGCTGGACGTTCGACACGTTCATATAGCCCCACTGGGTGAAATTGAGGTATGCCGTAGCCGATCCGACGATCTGCAACTCGAGGTTGTTCAGATTGCCGTGATCTTCCGGATCGTCTGGGTTCGTGTACGTCCAGGCGATGTCTTCCATGTCCACCTCGGCCGCGTGGGACCTGCCGTCCAGCGTGACGTCGACAGGTGTGACGATGTTCCCGACGACCAAGCCGGTCTCTGTGTCGACGAGTTGGGCATAGACGTGACGGCTGGTGCCGATGCCCGAGTAGTCGAAGGTCAGGTGCGGCGATCCGACGACATACGCGGTCTCTCCGTCTGGCACATCGGCTTCGTTGACTTGGATCGGAACGGTTATCGCGTTCGTCGCTTCGGAGCCGAGGCCGAGCGACTGGGGGAAGCCGGCTTCGGACTGTGGCCCCGAGCCTCCGAGCAGCGGGACGATAATCAAATGGCCGCCGGCATCCGCTGGCGTGAGGCCGGTCAACCTAGTGCCGAAGAACGGCGAATCCGAGGTCGGCAACTGATCGGACGAATAAAGGTTCCCCAGTTGGTCGACCCACTGGAACTTCGGCACGTCGACAACATCGCCCGGATCGTCGTCTGCCTCCGGCAGCGTGTTGTTCAGCCAGGCGATCGTGTTGTTGAGCAGGAACTGATCCTGTTGCGCCAGCTCATCATCGTCCATGGTCAGGCACACGCCGTGGCCGCCGCAGTACCAGATCATGCTGATCTCAGCGATCTTCCCCAGATTCTCCGCATTGAGGACGGCCTGCTGCAGCGGGAACAACACGTCGACTGTGCCTTGAACGAACAAGGTCGGAATGCTGATGCCTCCCTCGATGTCCCACGGGCCGCTCCGCTCCAGCAAGGCTCGCTGACCCGGGGTCAGGATGCCCAACACGGCGCCGGTGATGATTCCGCTGTAAATCTGCGGGTTGATCCTGGCGCCCGTGGTAACGAGACTCAACAGCAACAACGACGAGTATGAGGTCTTGAACGCTTCACTCGTGTAAAGGGATTCGTCCAAGTTGTGCCATGCGATGCCCGGCACGATGACGTCGATGCGGTCGTCGATGGCCGCGGAGACAAGCTGGATCCCGCCGCCATACGAACCTCCGACCATGCCGAGCCATGGGTCGCTGCCCGTTTCGCCGTCCTCCATCGCGGCGAAGGTGTGATCGCGATTGTCGGTGATCCAGGAGATGATGTTTTGGACGTCCTGGCCCTCGAACTCCGGTGAATCGAGCTGAAGCCTTCCCGTCGAGTCGAACTCGCCGCGCGGATCCCAGGTGACCACGTTGTATCCCGCATCGCGCAGTTCGTCGATACCGGGAACCAGTCCGTCGACCGTATTCGCGGCGGTGGGATTGATATTTCCTGCGGTTGCCAGGCCCGGACCGTTGAGAATCGTCGGCGCTTTTATCTCGCCCCCGCTCTCGACCACGGCGGTGGCGGGGAAGTAATTCGTGCTGATCATCACGCCGTCGTCGGACGGCACCATGACGGTGAACGCGACGGGGTCGTCCGGATCCACGAATTGGCCGACGGTGATTGGGACCGTGGTGATCTCGGACCGGCCGATGATCGGCGACAGGAGCACATTGACCACGGGTATCTGATACAGCACGACGAGGACCTGCGAGGCGAGGCCGCCAATGAGGGGAATGCCCGTGAGCGCTGAAGTCAACGTCGTCGTCTCGGCGACCACCACCTTGAAGGTCTCTGTGCCGCCGGTTTCTACGGTTGACAGATCAGGAAGGAAAGCGAGGTCGCCGGTTGTCGGGTTGAGATATACCTTTCCGCCTCCGCTGGGTTGACTCACGACGAGGAAGGTCAGGCCCGTCGGCGATCCGTTCTCACCGGTGATGACGCCGTTGTCGAGATAGATATCCGGGTCGTAGGTGAGCGAGTCTGTCGTCGGCGCCAAAAGAGCTTGGGGAGCAAATGATTCGACACCGATCTCGCGCCGCGCGGCTCCGGCAAGGACCAGCGCGAGCGGCGAGCCTACACCTGGTGAGCCAGGGGTGTTCCCGGCGAACGGGTTCACGGCGTTGAGAACGGTCGTGAGGAGGCTGGACCTACCCGTCGTCGTGGATGCGCCCGGCGCCGCTTTCATCGTGCCCAGCGGGGCAAGAATATCCGGCGGCGTCCACAGCGCCGGTGGCGCAGGATCCGGCGATGTGTCGATCGACCTTCCTGCCACAGCGCTCGGAGATGCCAGCCAATCCTTCACGGCCGCAGCATGATTCACAAATTGGTTCGCGACGACGTTGTTGGTTTGCGCTGCGCCGCCGTCGGCCGACTCGTGCGTAGAAGTCTGCACGCCGACGCGGTCGGTCCGCGCAGCCAGGCGATCGGTCAGGGACGACCCGTCAGTGCGCGAGGTTGTGCGCGCCACTGTGTTGTCGGCGTCGGCCGCACTCTCGATCGCGTCGGTCACCCGTTTCGCGGCATCGGACAGCCGCTTGACGATCGAGGTCGCCGTGACGGACCTGGGCGTGGTGTCATCGTCCCGATGGCGGCCGATGACGTCGGACAGCCGGGGCAGATTGATGCCGACCTCGCCTGGACCACCTGCGTCTGTGTCTTTGGTCGTGGGGGCGACATTCGTGGTGTTGCCGTCATCGCCGGCCCCGTTCTCGCCGTCGGTCTGCGAGACTTGTCCGCCGGTGGTCGGGGTTGCGTTCGCCACCCCGTGGCCCGTGAAGATCGCAGTCCCCACGCCGAGGGCGACAGCCAGCCCTCCGATCCGACCGATATAGCTCGCAGCGCCCATAGCTTTCCTCCTCGGCAGGTGTTCGGACGCGGCCGACGCCCGCCGATCAGCGAGAATGACCGGAATCAAGCAGAAATTTGCGAACGCGACAATCCCGCTGGCCGCAGCAGGGAGACGCACGAATCACGGCGTGACCGAAATCAATCACTCACGAGGTCAGGTCTGTTCCTTACGGCGAGATAGATGGTGCGGACGGCTAGCGTGGACTCGATCTCGTCGATGATGGGCGCGAAGAATTGGTGTCGATACTCGTCGTCGCTCATGGATGTCACCGCGAAGAGCATGCTGCCGAATGCGGCGAACAGTGCGGCGTTGCGCAGCAACGCAATTGGAACACCCGGGATGATCGAGGGTGCGGGTTGGGAGCCGATCCACTGCGTAGCTGTCTCGGGCGTGACCACGATCAGGCCCATGACGATGAAGAACATCAACAACGCCACTCCGACGACCGCCGCCTGGGCGAGCTGTCGGGTCGCGAGCATCACCAAAAGGTTTCGTTGTTGGTGCCCGTTGGGTGGCCTGGCTTGAAGAAGCCCGTGGCGCGCCAGCTCTTCGGTGGACGTCTCAGCGACTGGCGTGCCGGCCGCCGCCGCCGCCAGTCGCTCAGGATTCAGCTCCTGCTCGACGCGGCTTATTTCCTCGCGTAACCGGTTGGCCGCCGCAAGGATTGTGATTGCCGCGAAGACGGCGACGACCAGCGACAGCCGCGGCCAGGAAAGCCGGTTCATCGCCTGCCATAGCTCGCCAGTGAAGAACAAGAAGACGTTGGCGATGAGCAACAGCGGTAGTGCCCAGCCCAGCAGGCGGCGAAGACTGTTACGCATATCGAAAACGGTGCGCCGAATGGCTCGACGCAGCAACGCTCCGACGCTGTAGGTCGTGCCCAGGAGGGTGGCGACAAAGACCACGGCGAAGAAGACGACGAATCCGACCGCGCCGATCGCGTGGCCGCCGGGCGGCGTCAAGTGGCCAGTCACCGCGAGCTGTATCAGAGGTACCGCGATGGGCATTGCGGCGTATGCACTCAGCAGTACGACGGTGGCTATTCGAGAGAAGTGCGGGAATCGGCGGCCGACGAGTCCTGCCGTTACTCGTGCGGTGATTATCACCACGACGACGACAGCGAGCAGCGCCCAGCGTCCTGAACCCGGGCCTTCCAGCGGGACCAGCCACGCCAGGCTCGCCAGCGACGCCATCAGCGCCAGCGAGGGAAGCATTCTCGGGAGTACGTGCTCGGTGAAGCGGTAGTTCTCGATCATGGTGGCCACGCCGCGGTTGATGAACCAGCGTTCGGTCTGGCGCACCACCTCCGCTGCGGCTGCATCGGCTTTCTTGCGTTCATGTCGTACGGTGGCGGAGCGTTCCTCGGCCGGTCGGCGCGTGCGATCGGCGGCGGCTCCGTCGTCATCCTCCGTGACCTTGCCAGGGGTCGCGCCGTGGGCGTCTCCGACCTTCGCGCCGGTGTGCTCCACAATCTCAGCCGCTCGCACAACGGCCGCGAGTTGGTCAAGGAACGAACTCAACTCCGCGAACTTGTTCGGTAACTGGGCCACTTGCTCCTCGAAGGAGGCAGCTCTGTGCGACACAGCGGCTTCCGGCGTATCCGGGGACGTTGATTTCTCGGCGCGCCGCTGTCGCCAGGCATTTGCCCGGTTGTGCACGGGGCCGCCTTCGGGGTCGCTTTGTTCGCAATACAACGATGGCCGGCCCGTGGCCGAGTCGGGTCGACTTGGCCGGCGACAACCGGGGTAGTGGCACCGGCCGGCGTCGGATTGGACTGCCGAATCAGCGCTCTCGTTGCCGTCCATGCCCGAGGACTCTACGCTTTCGTCAATTAGCTCACGACGAAAGAGCGAGACGAAAGGTATTGAAACGAAAGACGAAACAAAAGACTCTCGGGCACTACCCTGCGCTTTCAAGCCCTGTCCAATATCGACCGATGGTTGACAATTTTATTTCGCTTAATCCTT
>CAVQRJ010000013.1:0-397957 GCA_963715215.1 uncultured Actinomycetota bacterium | reverse complement strand
CGAACACGGCCGACGAGGTCTGAGGCCTGACGTCGCCCCGCGAGCGTGCGCGTTTGCACACGACACGCCGCGGAAACCTGGCATTCTGTGCACGCTCGCGGTGCGGGCTTGCTGATGGTTGACGTCCAGCAGCACCGTCTTGTCGGACTGCACAACGAAGAACGCCCGGCTGTACGGAATCGCCTACAGCCTGGCGTCATTCGCGTGTTGACTACTTCTTGTCGTTGTCCGGTGGATTCGAGTCGCTCGGCTGACCAGACCCCGACGGGTTCGAACCGGCGGTCACACCTGCGGTGTCGTCGGATGTGCTGCTGTTCTTCTTGCCGTTCAGTTTTCGCGTTGACGGGGTCCAGCTCGACGCCAAGTTGCCGATGTCTTCAAGCCGATGACGTCCCCCGGTATCGGGACGCGCGGTGGGATCGAGTCCGAGGTTCACCAAGCGCGGCCCAGACTTGCGTTGCTGTGCGCTGGCCCCGGAAGTCGGAGGCTCCGCGGTCACGGATGGTCATGGTTTTCCTGGACATACCTTCGTGTACGGGATGTCCCGCGAAATCCATTGCTGCCATTGCTCTTCGGTTGGATTTCGGGCCAACCTGTCGCATAGTGTATCCCGCCAAGCCGGCGGTGCGGGCAGCTCCAGAACCCGGCTTTCGCCAAGCTGACGGTCCCCGATCTCCACCGCACTGTCGGTAACGATTAGCCGCCGTCCGTCACCACTGATCTCCACGTACGGATTGTCACCCGCCGCGACAGGATCGCCGAGTTGGTGTCCCGTCTTGGCGTCCCAAAACCGAAGCGTGCGGTCGCCTCCTGTCGACACCAGGTAGTCACCGTCCGGGCCATAGGCGATGCTGGTGATGCCGATGCTGTGACCCGTCATCCGAGCATCGAGCACTTCGCCGGTCGCGACATCCCACTCCGCGATGGCCAATTGCGCGTCGAGCGTGCCAGTCGGTGAGGCGACGTGCCGACCATCCGGACTGACCGTCGGTTGGCCGAACCTCCCAGTGGGAAGCGGCTTCCCGACCGGTTGGCTAGTCGCGATATCCCACACCCGATGTTCTGCCGAACCTAGTTGGGCGAGGAGTCGATGGCCGTCCCTGCTGAACTGCAGCGAGAGGACGTCGGCGTCGTTGGTCATTGGATCGCCGACCTGTCGATGGTCGCGCCAGTTCCAGAGCTGCACTGTCTCGTCGGCGGCAAGGGCGACCATGAGGCCGTCGGGGCTGAACTTCGCGGCGCTAGGCGCCCCGCCATCGGGCTGCAGCGGCTCACCTTGAAATAGCCCGCTGGCAGTCTCGGCGATCCGTAAATCCTTGTCGGCCAGGCTGAGTGCGAGCCAGCGACCATCGGGGCTGATGTCGGCATAGGATCCTTTTCGACCGACAAGGTCGATGGGTGGTCCGATCAATGCGCCGCTGTCGGCGTTCAATACCCGTAGTGCGCCATCATCTCGGACGACGACTAGCGGGTCACCGGTAGTCTGCGGGGCCCAGTAGGTCGAGTGTCGGTCGTCGGTTCGAAGGATCGTGCTGGCGCGGGTCTCGGTCAACAGCGTGGCTTTGGGATCGGCGTCGAAGACCTGCACGGTGCCCCCGGAAGCTGCCACGAGACGGTCCCCATGCGCGGTGAACTCGACGTCGGACACTTGGTCGTGCAGCCGGATCGGTTCCCCTAATGGCTGGCTGGTGCGCGCATCCCAGAATCGCAACATGTTGTCGCTGCCGCCGGTGACGATCCGGCTGCTGTCCGGGCTGAACGCGATCGACAGGATGTTCCCGTAGTCGGCGATCGCCGGCGTCCCGATCCCGTCGCCGGTGTCGACATCCCAAACCTGCAGAACCGGTACTGATTGGTCTGGGACCGGGGTCGTCGCCGTAGCGGCTACGGTGTGGCCGTCGGGACTGAATGCGATGCTGGTCAGATATCCCGTCTCGAATGGCAGAGGTATACCGAGCGCATCTCCGGCCGGCGTTGCTGTACGCGTATCCCACAAGCGGAGGCGGTCGTCACCGGTGTTAGTCGCCAACCGCCGTCCGTCGGGGCTGAACGCGAGGACCGTGCCACCTGGGCCCACCTCGATCGGACGCCCAATCGGCCGCCCGGTCTCCACGTTCCAAACCTGCAGACCGGCCGCCACGTGGTACGCGAGGCGGCGCCCATCAGGGCTGACTACACGAGGCGACCGGCTCGAGTTACCTATTGGCCTACCGACGGGCTGCCCGGTGACCGAATCCCACACCCGCGTCTGGCTATTCTCGTTGACCAGTGCAAGGTAACGCCCGTCCGGGCTGCTGCCGTAGATCGTCGTGCCGGACTCGCCGAATCGTTCGCCGACCGGGACTCCAGTTGTGTTGTCGAGCAACTGAATTCCCGAATCCGTCGTGGAGGCAATCCGGGCGCCGCGAGCGCTCAGAATGTGGCCGTCTGGCACGTTGACGGTGCTCTTCAACCTGGCGGTGCGGTTGAACGCGGTGAGCATCTCACCACGATCCGGTGCGCTAGAAATATCTTGCGCAGCAAGGACTTTTGTGATTGCTTCGGTCGAGGTGCCGGGCTGACCGCCGGCCAGAATGGATTGCGCTTGCGATGTCAGTTGTGCCGCGAGGGCAGCTCGACGGCCCTTCTCTGCTTCAATCCGCTTGTTGTTGGCGTAGATCAACCCGCCCACGGCGACAAGCGCGACTACCAGCGTGACGGCGAGCACGGCGCGCAACACATGTCCCTGCTTGCGCAACACCGCAGCGTGCGCCTCCGCTTCGTCTCGCCGCTCTTGTGCGTTGCGGAGTTCAGCATGCGCTTCTGCCTCATCGTGGTCCTTCGAGGCACGCAGGAACTCGGCCGCGTGACCGATCCGGCCCGCGAACGTCGGGGACCATGCGAGTTGTTCGGCCGCCGCGAGGCGCACACCCGACATCAACCAATCATCGCCAACGTCGATAACGGTCTCGCCATCGCGTTCGTCTTTGACGAGCAGACGCCTGCCGACCATGGCGTCGATCAATCCGTGGCTTTCCGGTGGTAGTTCCTCCCAGAGTGCGACTCGGCGCAAGACCTGGTCTGTGGCAGGGTCGACACTGGCAAGCCATGGGATGAACGCGTTGCGCAGCGTCTCTAGCTGCGCCGACCGCTTTTCCTCGTCGACGGCGAGTAGGGCGGTGATTTCGGTGTTCACTATCTGTTGCACGCCACCCATCGCATGGTAGTGCGCAACGGTGAGTTCCCCGGTGCTGCTGTAGTCCAGATAGAGCCGTGACAGGCACAGGGCGAGCAGGGGAAGGCTGTCGCCACCTCCCGCAATATCCGTCAGCAGCTGGGCCACGAGCGCGGGCTCCAATGACAGTCGCAGTCCAGCCGCGGTGGCGCGTCTCGCCGGCCCGGTGATCACCTCCTTGAACTCAGTGATGGGCATCGGTTTCAAGTCACCGAACTCTCGCGTATGCACGGCGCCCAATTCCGTTGCGCTCTGTAGCAGTTCGTAGCGATCGGCCCGGATGGTGGCGACCGCGATGATCGGTAGCTCGTTGAGTGAATCGGATCGAAGCAGTGCGCCCAGCAAGCTGAGAAACGCCGTTGCCTCGGCACCCGCATCAGCGGCGAACACTTCCTCGGCCTGGTCGATGGGGAGCACCAGCGTCGGCAACTCACCGTCGTCACGGAATTCGCGCTGCGCTTCGGAGAGCCAGCCGGCCATACATGCGACGTCGCTCGCCAGGCAGGCGGCCTTGATGTCGCCGAGCGCTGGATCATCGAGACGTACAGAGGAGCGCAGTCGCCAAATTGCCTGGGCCAGGCCGTGATCGCCGGACAGAACGGCCCGCTCGGGTCGAACAATGTCACACACCACAAAGTTGCGATCTTGACGCAGTCGAGGGAGAAGCCCGGCCCGCAGAAACGATGACTTGCCGACGCCGGACGGCCCCAACACCGCGAACAACCCCTCGACGCCCGTTGCTCGCATGCCGCGAATGGTGTCGAGCCCTCGCAGGATCTGCGGATCACGTCCGAAAAAACTGCGGCGTCCACGTCCTCCATCGGCTGCCAGCCGCGGTACGGAGCGCGGCCGGGATCTTTAGGTGGTGGCCAGAGGAAGTGTTCAGCGCCGATCCCCGTTTCGCGCAAGCCGCGCAACAGTCTCTGTAGGCCGGCTGCGGCGAATTCGACAGGCGCGCCATCTCCGAGCGCGACTGTCACGGTTTCAGCGCCGTCGGCGAACAGATCGCAGAACTGCCACTCGTGGACCTTCGTGGCAGTGGCCGCGGGATCGATGCGGGCGACGAAGATTCGCTTGTTGAGCGTCTCGGCATGGCGGAACTCGGCGACGCACTCAGAGGAGTCTTCCCATGCCGGCGAGATCAAACAGATCACGGCCTCGCAGCGGTCGACGGCACGGACCAGTTCGGCCTTCCACCTGGTGCCGGGCGCAATGCCAGTGCGCGGGTCGACGTCGAGGAAGATGTCACCAGCCAAGCTCGGCTCTTGTTCGATCAGCCACTGCACCACAGCGCGCGCAGACCCGGTGTCGCGGCTGGAGTGGCTGACAAACACCTGGTACACGCATTTATGTTGACGGCTTATGGGATTGGTGTCCTGCGTACCGAGCTACTCGACGTGGCGGCTACGTCACGTGGATGAGTGTTTCGGCCGCCCATCATGGCGTTCTGTCTACTGGGTACATGAAGCGGCCTGAGCTGGGGTTTCGTGGAGCCCGATGACGGGAATCGAACCCGCGTACTCAGCTTGGGAATGCGAGCCGCCCTGGGCGGAAGGTCGCGAGAGGACGTAGCCGTCCGCTGACTGTTAAACGTGCGTCGACCTGGCCAGCGAATAGAATTCGTCCCGCTTGTCAGGCCGTACGTCCGCTCCTCAAATCGCCCGAATCCGGTGGCGAGATCAGCTGACCTTTCGTAGCTGGAACGGGCTCTGGGTCAGGTTTCCGCCTGCACAACCGAAGTTGGAGTCTGACGACAACACACCACCCAGCGTCACCGGGTCGATCGACATCGACATGACGGCGGGTTCATAGTGGCCGTCGTCGCAGATGAGACCTCCTGGCTTGGAAACCGTGAAGGTCCAGCGGCCGCCGGTGAGCGTGGTGCGACGGGCCCAGCCCTTGTTGCTGGCGACCGTGCCGGTACAACCGGCAGGACCGCAACTCGTCGCGATGGTCCAGATGCTGATGGGGTCGCCGTCGATCCCGCTGTAGGTGCCGTTGAGCAGCGCTGGGTCGGCATGCGTGGTGCCGGCGAGTGCGACGGCCGCGATCGCCGGCACGGCGATGGCGGTGGCCAAAGTGCGCAAGGTCCTTACCATAGTGATTCAGCAATCTAACGGGCGTGCTGCCACGATCGAGGCTGGCCGGGCAGGTGATTCCCGGTTGTGCCCATCATGTCGCCGAATCGAAATCTGTAGCTATGCCGCAGATTTTGTCTGCTGCGATTCCCGCGGCGGCTACGCTCGCCAATTCCGCGTCCCAATTCAGTGGCGTTCTGCCCGTTGGGAATTGACTACAGCAACCGGTGCAGGCACGGCGTCGGGACCGCGCAGAGAGGTGCAGCGGAGGTACGGAGGCTCCGGCGCCTGGCGGCGATCGACGACAAAACCGCCTGTAATCAGGCGGTTCGTCGGAGCCGATGACGGGAATCGAACCCGCGTATTCAGCTTGGGAAGCCGCTCCGGCGCATCTTGCATCGTTCGCTAGTCTCCGCATGAGGTTCCCCTGAAGCAGTGGACATCTGAAATAGCGGGACGTTGGTCCCCTGGAAGTATGTTCTTATGCCTGGTCGTCGGCGTGCGTTTTCCCTGGAGTACAGGGTCGAGGCCGCGCATTTGGTGATCGACGGGAATCGGCGGGTGGCTGAGGTGGCCGCCGAGTTGGATCTGCATGAGAATCTGCTGCACAAGTGGGTGCGTGCCGAGCGGCGGCGACTGGCCGCCGCCAGTGGTGAGGGGAAGCTGGATCCCGGTGATAGCCCGCCGCTTTCGGCCGATGAGCGCGCAGAGTTGATACGGCTCCGAGCGAAGGTGGCCGAGCAGGCGAAGGACATCGCGTTCCTGGAAAGAGCCTCGGCGTACTTTGCGGGCAAGCATCCAAGGTGAGCCGGTTCGAGCTCATGGCCGCAGAGTGCGCCGACCACGACGTCGCTCGGATGGCCCAACTGCTGGACGTGTCGCCCTCGGGCTGACTACAAGCACCTGGGCCGCCTGGCCGCCGAGCAGCCCACACCGCGGGTCCAGCGTCGCCGGGATCTGGAAGTCAAGATCGCCGCGCATCAAGAAGCCTCCGGCAGCACGTATGAGTCTCCGAGGATCACCGCGGATCTGCACGACGAAGGGGAACGGGTCTCGGCCAACACGGTCGCGGCGATCATGGCCGAGTTGGTATCGAAGATCTGAGCTGCGGCGAAGGAGACATGTACCTGTGTGCCATCCGTGACGAGCACTCCCGCCGGGTGCTGGCTGGGCGGTGGCCGATCACATGCGCACCGAGTTGGTGACGGCTGCGGTGGATCGGGCGGTGTTCGTGCGCAACGGCCACGCCGAAGGGGCGATTCTGCATTCGGATCGTGGCAGCCCAGTACACCGCTCATGACCTGGCTGCCGCAGCCAGTGCCCATGGGTTGCGACGCTCGATGGGCGCAACCGGCATGCTGGGACAACGTCGGCGCCGAATCGTTGTGGTCGACCTTCAAGCACGAGTACTACTACCGGCACACTTTCCGAACTAAGATGGAATTGATTGCAGCAGCTGACAATTGGATGTAATTCTACAATCCTCGTCGTAGGCATTCAGCACTCGGGATGCGCTCACCCATCACCTACGAGCACACGCTGAAGGTCACCCCGGAAGCAAGCTAACCGCGTCCACTTTTTCTGGGAACCCCAGCAGGCCTCCGGAAGTCATCACATATGCCGAGGTCAGAGGATACTAACGATGTCTTCCGGTGGCACCCACACATCGTCGGTGTGCATGACCGCGGCGAGCACGAAGGTCAGCTCTGGATCGCGATGGACTTCGTCGACGGCACAGATTCCCAACATCTGCTCGCCTGAGGTGAGCCCGTCGTAGTGGTCCAGTCGTTATGGGACTTTGTTGCCCGGTGTTCGGGCAAGGAAGAATCAGAAACGATATGGCATCGAACAAGCGCCGGCGGCATACGCCGGATCAGATCATCCGCAAGCTCGCCGAAGGCAACAAACTCCTCGGCGCCGGCCAGGAACTCAGCGAGGTGTGTCGACATCTGGAGATCGCTGAGTCGACGTGGCATCGCTGGATTGCCCAGTATGGCGGCATGAAGGCCAACGAGGCCAAACGGCTCAAAGAACTCGAGGCCGAGAACACCCGGTTGAAGAAACTGGTCGCCAACCAGGCTCTCGACATCGACATGGTCAAGGAGATCTCGGCGGGAAACTTCTGACCCCGAATCGCAAGCGCTGCGCCGTCAAGGTGCTGCGCGACCGATTCGGGGTGTCTGAACGCCGCGCCTGCACGGTCGTGGGCCTGCACCGTTCCACGATGCGATTGACGCCGCCACCGATCACTGCTGAGGAGGCCGAGTTGCGTGCCTGGCTGCGCCGGTTCTCCACTGACCGGCCTCGCTGGGGATGGCGACGGGCAGCCAAGATGGCCCGCCGAGCCGGCTGGCAGGTCAACAACAAGCGCATCCGGCGTTTGTGGCGGGAGGAGGGCCTGCGGGTCCCGCAGCGGCGCAAGAAGAAGCGGTTGACCGGTATCGGTGTAGCCGTTGGCGCGATGTCACCGATTTGTCCGAACGTGATCTGGGCGATGGACTTCCAGTTCGATACGACCGCCGATGGCCGCACCTTGAAGATGTTGAACGTGATCGACGAGTTCACCCGCGAAGCACTCGCGATCGAAGTCGATCGTGGCATCGACGCCGACGGCGTCGTCGATGTGTTGGATCGCCTGGTCCTGCAACACGGGGCGCCGCACTACGTGCGCTTCGACAACGGTCCGGAGTTCGTGGCGCACGCCGTGCATGATTGGTGCCGATTCAACAGCGCCGGTTCACTTTTCATCGATCCCGGCTCGCCGTGGCAGAACGCCTGGATCGAATCGTTCAACGGCAGGCTACGCGACGAACTGCTCAACTCATGGCGCTTCGACTCGTTACTGGAAGCCCGCGTAATCATCGAAGACTGGCGCTGCGACTACAACGCCAACAGACCCCACTCCGCCCACGGCGAACTCACCCCAGCCGAGTTCGCTCTACAGTGGACCACCACCCACCAACCCCAGGCCGCATAGCGACTCGACCACCAAACGGGTCCCCCTCACACCGACCACTATCCCGCCGGTGTGCCCGCAGGCGAAGTCGCAACGATCATGACAGCGGTTGCCGGCGCTCTGGCCTACGACCACCGGGGTCTGCTACATCGAGATGTCAAGCCCGCCAACATCATACTCGCCGATCTCGACGACGACGGCGACCAACGAGTCGTTCTGACCGACTTCGGTAGCGCACGCAACATCGACGACATCAGTGGACTTACTACCACCAGCATGACCGTCGGCGCCGTCGCGCGACCCCCGCCGAGTGTGCGGTGATCGTGCGCTCGGCGGCTATTGCTCCCGTTCTTGCGTTGGGGTCGAGGGGATCTCGCTGGCGCCGGTGATGAAAGCGACTGTGTCTGACATTGTGACTTGTTTGGGGTCGACAACGCCGGTGCGCCGTCCGAGGCGATGGATATGTATGCGATCGGCGACTTCGAATATGGCAGGCATGTCGTGACTGATCAGGATGACCGGTAAGCCCTTGTCGCGAATTCGTTTGATCAGATCCAAGACGTGTTCGGTTTCCCTGACGCCCAGCGCCGCGGTCGGTTCGTCCATGATCACCAGCATCTTTCCGAACATCGCGGCCCGCGCGACGGCGACCGCTTGCCGTTGCCCACCGGACAGACTCTCCACCGGCTGAGTGATGTCCTGAACGGTGGCGATGCCCAGCGCGTCGAGTTGTTCCTTTGCCTGGGTTCGCATGGCATTGCGGTCGAGTACGTGCAGCCGCCCCAGCAGACCGCGGCGACGGATTTCGCGGCCCAGAAACAGATTCGTGGCGATGTCGAGTGCCGGTGAGACGGCAAGGGTTTGATAGACGGTTTCGATGCCGCGATTACGTGCGTCGGCCGGCGACCCGAATCGGATCTCCTCGCCATTCAACGTGATCGTTCCGGCGTCCGGGATCAACGCACCCGTCAGGGCCTTGATGAGCTCGCGCAGTACCGACTCCAACTGGCGGGCATGCCCGAAGGTGAACTCCCGCAGAAGAGTTCCGACTGTTGACGGTGCGTACACGCCACCGAACACGCTCTTCATGCCGCCCGAGCGCAACACATCGATGTCGTCGATGCTGTCCGCCCCCGCGCACATACCCGCGATCAGTGTGGTCAGTTTCGGTGCCAGGTTCGCCGACCCGGACTTGATCCTAGGTTTGGCGATCAGCACCTTCTCCGAGAGCAGATGCCCCAACCCGGTCTGCTCGGCCAATCGCATCACCGGGACCAGCCCAGCCAGCGACACGAGACTGTCCTCGTCGAACACCGCTGATTCCGCGGCGAACCTATGCGAAACTTGCACCGGAAGTGCCTTTCCGAACTGGACCCGATTGTTGCGTGAGAACACCAATCATCCCAGTTCAGAGGGCACTTTCCTCATTCCGACACCCCGCAGCCACCAATTCACTCAGTGGATCGAGGCTTAGCCGACCGGCTGTCCCGGTTGGACGTGCTCGTGCACAATGCCGGGGTTTTGCCGGCCACCCGTACAGAGACCGGCGAGGGGCACGAAATCACCCTTGCCACCCATGTTTTGGGTCCGGTGCTGTTGACCGAGCTCCTGCTGCCGGTGCTCGCCAACTCACCCGATCCGCGGTTGATTTTCATGTCCTCGGGTGGGATGTACACCCAGGCGCTGCCCGCCGCCGACCCCGAATACCGCAATGGCCGATACCGCGGCGCCATCGCCTACGCGCGCACGAAACGGATGCAGGTAGCCCTGACTCCGATCCTCGCCGAACGCTGGGCGGCGCAGCACATCTCGGTGTATTGCATGCATCCCGGGTGGGCCGACACACCGGGGGTGGCCGACGCGTTGCCGATCTTTCGCATCGTCACCGGCCCGCTGCTGCGCTCACCCGAAGAAGGCGCCGATACCGCGGTGTGGCTCGCCGCGACCACACCGGCACCGCCAACCGGCCGGTTTTTCCACGACCGGCGGCCCCGTCCCGAGCACTACCTGCCGTTCACGCGGCAAAGCGACCGTGACCGCCAATCCCTTTGGCGGTACTGCGCGGACGCCATCGGCCTCGATAACCCTTGACAGACGTTGCGTTCCCACCTCGAGGCCAACTACCGATTCGCTGCACCTGGACAAGCGACCGGGAACCGTGTTCATCGCCGAGTCGCGTCAGCCTGCCGTGGCGTTCAGTATCGTCTGCAGCGTCGCTCTCGCGCCGTGCGCGGCCAGGGCCTGGCGGTAGCCCTCGAAGCTGGCGACGAAGTCCTCATGCTGGGCGACGCCGCTCGCTAGCAGCGGCTCGATCTGCAGCGCCTCGGCCGGATCACCCGATGCCAGTTGCCGACGCGCTTCATCGTCAAGGCGCGGCTCGGGCGCCTCAAACGTATTGCCGCCGTCGTCCTGGCCCTGCACCACGCGGCTCCAGGTGGCAAGCGTAAAGGCGGGAATGCGGTGGTCGACGCCGCGCGCCAGCATCTCCTGGAGCGTGGTCGTAAAATACACCGGCAACTTGGACGCGCTGTCGGAGGCGATGCGCGTCAACTGGTCGTGCATCGCCTCGTTGGAGAAGCGTTCGAGCACGGTGTTCTTGTAGTCGACGAGGTTCACGTCCTGCGGCGCGTCGAGCAGCGGCAGCACGCCCTTGTCGAGGAAGCGGTCCAGCAGCACCGGCACCTGGGGATCGCGCATCGCCTCAGCGACCTCGCGGTAGCCCAGGAGCAGAGCCGGGTAAGCCAACGTGAGATGACCGGCGTTGAGCACACGCACCTTCACCTGCTCCCACAGCTTCACCTCGTCGCTGAGTTGCACGCCCACTTTTTCGAGTGCCGGGCGGCCGTCGGTGAAGCGGCCCTCGATTACCCACTGGGTGAAATCCTCGGCCACCAGCGGGATGCGGTCGTCCAGGCCGCTGGCCGCGTTGAGGCGCGCGGCGTCTTCCGCAGACACCGACGGCGTGATGCGGTCGACCAGCGAGTTGGGAAAGGCGACGTTGGCGTCGATCCAGGCGCCGAGTTCCGGGTCGCGCGCGCCGGCGAAGCCGACGAAGGCAGTGCGTGCGACTTCGCCGTTGTGTCGCAGGTTGTCGCACGACACCACGGTGAACGGCTTGATGCCGGAAGCGCGTCGCCGCGCCAAGGCCTCGGTGACGAAGCCGAACACCGTGCGCGGCACGCCGTTGCCGGCGAGGTCATGGGCCACGTCGGGGTGGTCGGTGACGAAGGCGTGCGATTGCGGATCGACGTGATAGCCGCCCTCGGTGATGGTCAGCGTGACGATGCGCAGGTCCGGGCTGGTCAACAGCGCGAGCACCTCGTCCGGCTGCTCCGGCGCCAGCAGGTAGTCGAGCTGGGCGCCGATTACACGCACGCCGGGTTCGCCCTCCGGCGGCGCGATGGTGAGCGAATACAGGCAATCCTGCGCGCGGAACTGCTCGGCCTTCTGCCGGCCCCGCTCGCCGCCGGACAGGCCGATGCCGACGATGCCCCAATCCTCCTGGCCGGGCAGGGCGAGACAGCGGTCGATATAGAAGGCCTGATGCGCGCGATGGAAATTGCCCACCCCGAAATGCGCGATGCCCCGCTTGAGCCGGTCGCGGTCGTAGGACGGCGCCGCCACCTTGGGCGGTAATTGCGACAGCGTGCTTTCGGTGAGTTCGGTCATCCTCGACTCTCCTGAATAAGGGTGCCAACCGTCGAAGATACTCGAATCGTCCTGACGACTCCCTAAACACGGTGCGCGGTCGCGCTCTGAGGCGCGGGATCAGTGCCGGGCGCGGCGCATCGTGAGCGCGTGGATCGCCGCTATCATCGCCGCGGCGATGGGATCCAAGTGGCAGCGGATCGACGTCGGCATGGGAGCGACGCCACACACGAACCATCAATCGAGGATCACGGCGTCGCCGATCTGGTGAGCTCTCGACTTCCCTGGCCCGGGCCCTCCGCCGCGCTTTCCAGGGCTCAGGCCTGGCGGAGCAGACGCCCCTGTGATTTGGCGATTTAGGTCCAGCCGGCTCCGATACTCCAGCAAACGATTGTTGGCTGGGTCTCTCGCTGCGCCACGGTCAAAGGACGGTCAAGAATGGCCGCCCAGGTCGGTTTGTGTAACCCAGATATAGCTGTGAACTGCGATAATACGGAGCCGATGACGGGAATCGAACCCGCGTATTCAGCTTGGGAAGCCTGTGCGGACCCGCCTGTGTGAGAGAAACCGAGGCCGAGGAGTTACCGGGCATCCGTCGTCGACAGCGGTTGGCGTTCGACGGAGCGCCCGAGGACGACCTTCGCCGTGATGACGCCCAACTTGACCATGCCCAAGTATGTCGACGGGTTGAACATTGTCGGCCACACCGTGCGTGTTTTGTGCTCGTTGACCGGCCGGTCCGTGAATCGATCGCGCAGCCACCTCAGCGTCATGGGCGCCGACAGTGGATGCAACAGCAGATGACCACAGAACCGGTCGCGGTGATAGGTGACCGCTGCACCAATGCGTTCATACTCGGCAACCAGTGCATCGACATCGTCGACGCTGATGATTCCGTCGTGCACCGCCTGTACGACCAGCACGGGAGGCTTGGGCCTGGATTTGCCGAGCTTGGTCTCGTCGAAGATGTGGCGCACTTCGGGTAGGTCCCACAGCTCGTCGGCCGTCATGTCGACATAGGACCCGATGTCGACGTTGCGCAACTGCCATACAGCCTGGGCCGTCGTCATTGTCTGCAACTCGTCGAGCAGCGCCTTGCCCTCGTCAGTCGCGTGCTCGTCGACGACGTTCTGCGCGCCGGGGAAGACTTGCGTCAGTGCGGAGATCATCAGCGCGGCGAGACCGGCGAAGAAGCTGCCGTTGAGGCGGCGCGCCACACTTCCCGGGTCGCCGACGGGCGAACCCAGAACGGCGCCAACGATATTGAGCTCCGGTGCATATCGCTCACACAGTTCGGCCGCCCACGCCGACGCCAAGCCTCCCCCTGAATATCCCCACAGACCCACCGGTGCAGACGGCGACAAATTCAAGCGCTCGCAGCGTATCGCGGCCCGCAGCCCGTCCAGAATCCGGTAGCCCGGCTCGACGGGAGCGCCCCACATGCCGTGGCAGCCTTCGTGATCCGGTACGCAAACCGCCCAGCCTTCGGCCAGCGCGGCGGTCACCAACAAGTACTCGGCTTGGACGAACGCACCGATCGGTCGCGCACCGCGCCGCAAGGCAAACGAGGGGAAACAGCGCGAGGCCACGGCGTCGATCGCGCATTGATAAGAGAGCACCGGATAAGCCGCGTCTGACTCGCGCTGCGCCGGGACAAGCACGGTCGTCACGGCGACTTCCGGTTCTTCGTGCAGATTCGTGGTGCGGTACAGCAACTGAGTGGCTTTCACGCGTTGGCTGATGAGGCCGAGAAATCCGATCTCCACGTCGCGCGAGCGCAACACTATGCCCGGTTCCGCGTGCTCGTAGCCCTGTGGCGCCCGGTAGAACGGGTCGTCGTCGGGTGAGATCGGAAGTTCGCCCCGACGCGGCTCGTCGTGCGGGACGCTTGCGACTCTCACTGGCGTGGCGGAATAGCTATCCATCGGTGTGGCGACCTCTCGACGTATTGCTGACGGCGCGCACCCACGCCACCCGGGGTATCCATTACCCGCGGTACCGGATTGTTAACCCTCGGTTATCCGAAACCACCGCCGAACATCAGCCCGAGCGGGTACGTGATGGCGGCCGCGCCATAGCCGATCAGCAATTGGCGCAGCGCGCGTCGTAGGGGTGGTCCTCCTGACAGCAGCCCCACGGTAATCCCGGTGGCCAGCAGCGTCACGCCGACCAGTTCTGCCGCCAGGCCGATTGCCACAGTGCCGTGCAGTCCGAACAGGAACGGCAAGACCGGAATCAACGCTCCTGAGGCGAAGCAGCAGAAACTCGACAGTCCGGCGGTGAGCCCGCTGCCAACGGCTTCGTGGGGGTCATCACGTGCCGCCTCGTCGATCGAGCCGGTGTCGTCGCTGTCGAGCGTCCTCAAGACCTCTTCTGCCTTGGCGCCAGCCTCGGCCTCACTCATTCCACGTGCGCGGTACACCAACGCGAGCCTCGTTGGCGTCGACATCCAGCTGGGGGAGCACACCACCGGTATGCGGGTTCGGTGTCGAGGCTTCGAGCAGTTCACGCTGCGAGCGCACCGAGACGTATTCGCCGGCACCCATGGACAACGCTCCGGCCAGCAGTCCGGCCATCCCGGTCGCCAGCAGGGTGTGGGTGCTCACGCCGGTAGCACTGACGCCCAGCACCAGCGCCAGGTTGCTCACCAAGCCATCGTTTGCGCCGAACACCGCGGCACGAAAGGCGCCTGAGAGCCGACTGCGCCCGCGGGCGGCAAGGGCGCGCACGACCTCCTCGTGCACGCGCTCGTCAGCGGCCATCGTGGGCGCGCGTCGGCGTCGCTCTCATAGGTGGACCGTGCTTCGGCGCGTTGCGCTAACGCGAGGACGAACAACGAGCCGAAGTGGCGTGCCAAAAAGCCCAACGCTCGGGTCCGCAGCGCCGGCCGGTGCGGCTTGCCGATGTGCTCATCCAGAAGGTCGAGCCAATGCTGCTCATGACGGGCTTCGGCATCAGCAAGCGCCAGCAGGATTTCGCGATCGGCACCGGAGCGCCGCTGCGCGAGATCACGGTAGATCGCTGCCTCAGCGCGTTCGTCTGCCAGATGTTGTCGCCACCGACGCAGATCCAAACGCGAGGGAGCTAGGACGTGTCTGACAAGTGTTTTGGGTGTTGGGCTTGATGCTTAGGTATGTCGCGATTTCAGCTGCTCTCGGATGCCCAGTGGTTGTTGATCGAGGATCTGCTGCCGGTGCGTACCGGCAAGAAGGGCAGGCCTTTTCGGGATGCCCGTCCGGTCGTTGAGGGGATCATTTACCGGTACCGATGTGGGATCCCGTGGCGGGATGTGCCCGCGGTGTTTGGGCCGTGGCAGACGATTTGGACCTGGCATCGCCGGATGAGTTCTGAGGGCACCTGGGACGCGATCTTGGCCCGGCTGCTGAGCGCCGCTGAGGAGGCCGGGATCGTCGACTGGGCGGTGGCGGTGGATTCCACCATCGCGCGTGCTCATCAGCACGCCACGAATATCACCCGCCACACGGGGGGCTGGGTCGAATTACAAGAATCCGCGCATCGAGCCGCCTGACCACGGCATTGGCCGTTCCCGCGGCGGGCTGACCAGCAAGATCCACCACCTCGTCGATGGCCTCGGACGACCACTGGTGGTGTTGGTGTCGGCCGGCCAAGCCAACGACGCCCCAATTTTTGAGCATCTGCTGGCGCATCTGAAAGTCGCCCGCCTCAGCGCCGGTGCACCACGCACCCGCCCTGACCGGGTCCGCGCCGACAAGGCCTACTCGAGTCGAGCCATCCGCGCCCAACTGCGCCGACGCGGCATCGCCGCGGTGATCCCCGAACCGTCCGATCAGATCGCTCACCGCAAACGCCGCGGGTCACGTGGCGGCCGGCCACCGGCATTCGATGCCGCAGATTACAAGGGCCGCAACGTAATCGAACGCGGATTCAACACCACCAAACAATGGCGAGGCCTGGCCACCCGCTATGACAAACTGGCCATCGTCTACCGCGGTGGCGCAGTCCTACGGGCGATCACCCTCTGGACCGCCCATTTATCAGACACGCCCTAGTCGTTGGGGCACTCACCAGCCCTCCCTCCGATGACAGCGCTTATTCCACTCAAGGAATAATCCACTGTGTCACCGGACGACGCGGTAGCGGAGGTGGGCCACTCCTGGCGGGTGAAGTACCCCCGCGAACTTCCCGGCTTCGAAGCCGTCGAACAGCCTTCGCCGGAGCCGAGTATCACCGGCGTTGTCGCAGTTCATCGTGGAGCCGATGACGGGAATCGAACCCGCGTATTCAGTTTCGGAATCGGTCGGGGCAGGGGCGCCGTGCAGGAAAACCCGACAACCGCTGATGCTCGCTCGTGGTCGACTGCCCTTCACCATTGCGTCAATGCCGATCTTTGCGGCCGCTGGGTGCCGTCGTGCCCGCCAGAATGTGTACAGGGTGTAGATGAGCACGATAGTAAGTGCGAAAAGGTAAGCCGCCGGAAGAACCTGATTCCACATTCCCGGGTGGCGCAAGGACATCAGACCTGCTTGTGGAGGCGAGCTTCGCGGTGCGATGAACCACCCCCCGAAGATCGCCGCAAGCGTCCACATGGCGAGCGCCGCGACGCGCGAGCGGTGTACGAACCCGAGAAGCCCAAGGTGGACAAGAAGCGGTGCGAACCACACCCAGTGGTGGCTCCAGCTGAAGGGTGAAGCGGCGGCCGAGGTCATCCCCGCGATGGCGACGCCCAAAAGCAATGACCGCTGACACGCAGCGATTGCGATGGCGAAGATCGCGAATACGACTGCGGCCGCGGTCTCCCACCGCGTCGCCCAATTAAGGCGCGCGAGGAGTCCAGTCAGACTGGTGTTCGCCAGAGGGTCGCTGGAGATCCCTCGTACATCCTGAAACCGCCCCTGCAGCCACAACTCGCTCGAATCGGCCGGCAGCAGAACGAATCCGACGGCGATGGTCGAAATGAACGTCAATCCATCGATGACTGTTGCCGATCGTCACAGCCCCGATCCAATCCATCTGAGCCGCCCGAACCTGCCCAAGAAACGAAATATTGGCGGTCGCCGCCATTTCGAGTTCCCCGATGCGTGGCCGACATCTAAGCAGCGAAATCCGGGAGACGTACGACACCTGCTACCCGGCGCAGCGCCGGGCAAACCGTTTCGCTCTAGCCTCATCGAAGCAGGACATGCTCCGGCCACGGCGGCGTAGGGCAGTGGTTCTAGCCAGCCGTAACGGGTTGTTGATTCCGAGCGCTGCCGCAGCCGTCGTAGCCGGTGTGGCCCGCTCACGCTGAGCCCGCCGTACTCAGACGAGGACGCCGAGTTCTACCGCTTACTCACACCGCCCAGGGCCGCCGGGGTGGCGCCCGGTGGGCTGCCTCTTGAACGGGGCGTTCGTCCACGGCCTTGCACGCCGCTGCACACGATGGCGCGCCGGATCGGTACCATTCCGACGGCCACGACGCGAGCACAAGCCGGAGGTGTGCAGGGCCCTCGTCCATGACCGCTACAAAAACGCTCGATTGCCGTATCGGTCAAGCGAGACGAGCTCTCCAACCGGCCGACGCGTCGTGGGACCGTATTTCCCGATCGGCCAGCCAAGGGGGATTACGGCGCACGGAGTGACATTCCACGGCAGGCCCAGGGCGCGCCTCGCCAGCAGCTTGTTCCACAGCGGCATTGTGATTAATGCCGCGCCCAACCCGGCCGCGCGTGCGGCCAGCAAGAGGTTTTGCACCGCGGGATAGATCGAACCGTAGGCGCTGCTCGTAGACATCGACGGCCAGGGTGCAATGACACCTTTGAGGCATGCCACCACGATGACAGGGATGTCATCGAAGTGATCCGCCTGCCACCGCACGGCCTTCTCTATCCGAAGCATCTTGTCATCGAGGCGGTGTGCAATCATGCGTTTGTAAATCGGGCCGAAGAGATTGATGGCTCTGCGATTCAAGCGGCCTACTTTCGCGACCACTTCGCGGTCCTTGACGACGATGAACTCCCAATTCTGCGCATTCGAACCAGTCGGCGCCTTCATGGCCAGCTCGAGAATGTGGAGCACAAGCGAGTCGTCAACCGGGTCACTCTTGATCCGACGGATGCTGCGCTGAGTACGCATCGCCTCTTCGAGCGGCATGGTCAAGGGCTTTTGCTGAGTCATAACATCGATTCCAGCACGGTCAGGCCAACCGCGACACCCGCAATCTGCGCGGTGCAACTGGCGGAGCTACAGGTTGTGGCCCGACGCCGAACGAGTCTTAACGATGCCTCAGTCGGTGGTGTGGACGATCAGCACATGGGTCTTGGCCCTGCGCAAGACGTCGCCGGGCACCGAGCCAAGCAACTTGTCGGTGCGCGTGCCCAGTCCTACGTTGCCAACCACCAACAAATCGGCCTTAACCTCTTGGCGAGGCGGGACAGCGCCTGTGCCGGACCACCCAGACACCCACCTGAATCGGTCGCGTCTCGATATTCTTGGCCCCAGCCGCCCTGGCTCGGTCGCGGGCCTCCCGAAGGATCCCAAATATGGGGGCCATCCCGTGCATCTTGAAGTCCCCCTCGTCCCGGAGGACGACCTCGGCGCGGCCATCAATCACACGATCCGGCCGGGCTGGTCTCCCCAGCCTCCCTTGTCCACATTGGGCAAGTGCGCCATCGCGATGATCAACTTCGCGTTAAGTGCCGCGGCGAACGCGGCTGCGTGGTCCACCGCACGCAACGACGTGTCCGAGCCATCGGTGCCGACCACCAAGGTCTGATAGGCGCTCATTTCCCTTGTATCCCCTCCGCTGTGTCGTTAACCGAGCGCCCTGCCGGTAGTAGGGAGCGCCGCATCTGTCCGTGCCATACCGCGCCTGCACTTTGCAAAGAAAATGTTGCATGGGGCCGGAACGGTTCCGCCGGCCACAACCGACGCGCAAGTTGCACGAGCGTGCAGGCGTCGGAGGATGAGCGCGTAATAGCGCGTCGGAGGATAGGCGCGTAATAGCGAGGCATCCCGGGTTATTGCCTGAGCACGTGTGTTGGGTGCGATTGCTCTCTGGGACGACCCCGTCGAGGGTCCAAGGCTTATCGAAGAGCTTCACTTCCAGCCGGCCAGGAGCTTCGACCGGCGAAATTACTATCGATTGTTTCGGGTCGCGCCTTGCCAAGTTGGTTCTGCACGCTGATCGACAGGTTGCAGTCGGTGCCATGAAGTACCCCGAGGGTTCGCTCTCCATCGGCAACCATCACGCAGTCGTCCGGGCTGGTCGCGGAGCTTGTGTCTAGGGAATCATAATCAGTCGGCCGCGGGTCGAGCCGCCCCGCCGCCACCTTAAAAGACCTGTTCAGAGGCCATTAAGCGCGGCTCGCCTGGCTTCTCGGGCGCGTTCATCGTGGCTTCGGCGGGAGCGGCGGCAGGAAGCGCTCAGCCGGTGTTGAGGCCGAGCAGTCGCTGCTCAAATAGGTCGGCGCCGCAGGCCGCCCCGCCGGTGGCTTCGAAACCCGCCGCCACGCGTTTTGCGCCGCCAGCCATGGTCATCGCTTCTTGCACTTTGCCGCGCAGGCGTCGCGACGACAGTTTCTTGGCGGGTAAGCGGGTGCCGCACCGCGCTACCTCGACGCGCCGTGCGACCTCGAATTGGTCGCGTCCGAATGGCACGACGCACACCGGTACGCCGCGTGCGAGCGCCTTCTGGGTTGCGCCCATTCCGCCGTGCGTGACCGCGACCACTGCACGGTCCAGGACCACGCCGTGTGGGACGAATCGGCATACCGTCGCAGTGGGCGACGGCGATATACCGTCGGGTTGCCCTGCCGGCAGGGTGGCGACCAAATGCACGGGCTCGTCGGCCAACGCGGCCATCGCGGTCTCGACGAGGTTGGCGTCGGCCTGTTTCTCCGACGACGTGGTGACGAGGACGATTGGCCGGTCGATCGAGGCCAGCCAATCGGGGATCGTGTCCGGTCCGGGATCGAGCACGCAGGGACCGATCATCTGTACCGCAGTACCCCAATCGGTTTGGGGGTACTGGAACGGCTTGCCACTGGCGACAAGCAGCAGCGGCGCCCGGCGCAGAAACGCGTCGATCGACGCGACCTGCCCTACATGGACGTCCGCGCGAATCGTGTTGATTGGCGGCAGCATTCCTCTTTCGAGCGGGCCGATCACCGCGGTCCGCACGGCGGCATCACGCATCCGGCCCAAGACACCTGGCAGCGGTCTGAGGCCCAGCCCAAACGGTGGCACCCCGGGCGATTGCAGCGGCGGCGTGTACGGGGAGAAACACGCCCATGGGATGCCGCCGGCCTCGGCCGCGGACAGAGCACCCCAGCAGTTCACATCGACGAGCAATGCATCCGGATGGACATGAGCGACTGCATCGGCAAGGTCGGCTACTTCGTGCGTGGCGCGTCGCGTGAATGCCGCGACCGACAGCTTCAGCGCGCCAATGGGATTGCTCGCCTTCCAGTCGTCTAGTTCGATCTCCTCGATCCGCGGATCGATGGCGTCGGTGGTGAAGCCGAGTCGGCGCCCGACATCGACACCTGTGGAAATGGTGCGGAGATGGATTGTGTGGCCTCGGAGGACAAGTTCCGACAGCAGCGCGCTGATCGGCAGGAGATGACCGAGTGCGGGTGAGGTATAGGCCAGTATCGTTGCCATCGTTTCACCCGCTCACCATTCGACGCGCCTCATCGAGTCGCCCACGTGCGTCGAGCTTTTCGCACAGCGCGAGGTACTGCTCGGCCAGCTCGGCGTAGGCGTCCGAGTTGCCTTCCGCCTTGGCCAACAGAGCGCGCGATTTCAACCACCACAGGTCCAGGGCTGGAATGCCGGGTCGCTGAGCCCGCCACTGATCAAGGATTCGGTGCGCCTCGGTGAGATCCTCGACGGTTCTCCGATCGACGAGTAGCTTCACCAGGGCCTCGCCCGTACAGCCGACGAATAGTCGACTACCTCTATCCATGTGGAGCGAAAACGAGGCACGGAGTTCATCGATTGCCTCGTCGTGTTGCCCTTCGCGGGCGGCATCGATCGCCAGGTCGGCTCCAATGGTCGGCAGCGCGAAGGTCAGCAGGCTGTGCTTGTGAATGTTTGTGTGGGCGCGTTTGAGCACATCGATCGCCTCGTCGTGGGACCGACTGTCCGCGCGCAGCAGTACAGTGCCGTAGGCCCATTGTGCGGCGATGATGCCGCTGATGTCACCGAAGGATTCAGCACGCCGCATCGCATCGCGCATATCGTCAACGAGGTCGTCGGCATTGCACATGCCCAGCGCAGCAATAGCGCTCGATAAGAACTGTACTTGTGCATTGACGACGGGGGGAAGCGCACGCGTTTGTGCAGTTCCCTGTCGGAGATGTTTTCTGCCCTCCTCGTAGTCGCCGAGGCAAATCTCGATGAGTGCACGAAATGCGTTGGCAGGGGCGAGTTCGCCCGTTGGTACATCGTCAGGTATTGCCAGTATCGCGTCGATAACTCTTAGGGCCGCGCCGAGTTCGCAGTTAATGAGCCGTGCAGCGGCCACTGCATTGAGGATAATGCTCTCTGTTGCGGCATCGCAGTCAATGCGGCTGGCCATATCTTCGAGTTCCGATGCAAGCTTCGCGGTCTCGGGGACGCGGAGGTCGTTGAAGATGAAGGACTGGATGCGTCCAGCTGTTGCGATCGCGAGCGACGTCAGGTCACCGGTTTGCGTCGTCAGGTCACAAAGGTTGCGGTATTGCTCGTCTGTGTCGGCGTCAGTGCCGACATAGAGCAACGTCGAGATCAGCATGGTGCTTGGCGCGATTCGCATGGCAATGACGTCGTCGTGGTCACCGGGTAGTCGGTCGGCGATGAAGCGTGCGCTCTCCCATTGTGCGCGTGCGGCGGGAAGATCGCGAGGCCGAAGCCATTCGGCCGCGCGCATATGCCAGTGGTAAGCCGCCCCAAGCTCGCCGGCCGCCGTTAGATGTGTGGCGATCAGCGCCGCATTGTCGTCGGCATTGGGGTCGCGCGCCTCGATCGCGGCCGCCAGTCTGCGGTGTGCCTGGGCACGCGTCGTGCTCAACTGGGATTCGTAGGCCACCGTGCGCACCAGTGGGTGGTGAAAGCAGTAGCGTTGTAGCGGAACGAATTCCGTCTGATCGATCAACTCCGCCGACACCAGCTCAGCCATAAGAGTGGACTCGACTTCCGGTAGCAGAGCTTGCAGCGTGTCCGCGTCGAAATGGGTACCGATCACCGCGGCAGCGTTCAGAATGGACTTCGCTTCAGGGTGCAAACGATCGATGCGGGCCGCGAGCACCGCCTGTACTGTCGCCGGAACGGCGATTTCGTCCACGTCGCCCAGCAGGCGGTAGCCACCACGACTTCCCGATAGCAGGCCGCGGCCGGCCAGGTCCCGGACGATCTCCTCGACGAAGAATGGGTTGCCCACCGCCGCAACTGCGATCCGCTCGGCCAGGCCCGACAGTGACGGGTCCTCCCCGAGAAGGTGGTCGACCAGGCGCACTGCCATCGAATCGGTCAGCGGCCGTAGGGTGATCGTCTGACCCGAATTGTGGTGCAGCGCGCCGTGGAACTCTGGTCGGTAGGTTGTGATGAACATCGACGTCGCGTTAAGTGTGGCAGCGAAATCAGCGATGACGTCGTCGCTGGGCGCATCGATCCAATGGGCATCCTCGAGTACGAACACGGTTCGCGTGGGGCGTGCCTGTGCAGCCTGCGCCATCACCTCGACCAGCCGGCGGCGTCGGCCATCGACACTGACCTGCAATTGAGGTGCATTGGTGTCGGCGATGCCCATAACCTCGAACAGGATCTGCGCGTCGGCAGCGCGCGGTGGGAGCAGTCCTTGGAATTGGGCCGCCGTGTGCGTGTGGGCCTCGGCGTCGCCGAGCCCTTCCACCTTGAACATCGCGCGAAGCAAACGCGACAGTGCATGGAACGCGATTGTGGTGGTGTGTGCTTCGCATCGGGCAACAACGACATCGGCATCCCGACTCGCGGCGATCGCGATGAACTCATTAGTCAGACGACTCTTGCCCAGACCGGGGTCACCGACAATCCCGACGAGGCAGCCGCGATGAGCGCCGAACACGTTTCGCAGCCAATCCAGCTCGGCATCGCGACCCAGCATCAGGCCCTCGTTTCGGCCCAACACCGTCCGGTCGGATTCCACCCCGAGGAGCTGTCGTGCGGACACGGGCGCGTCGGCGCCCTTGACAGCAATGTCTTCGACGGACCCCAGCCGGGTAGCATCCTCGACGAGGCGCGCGGTGGGAAGCGAGCACAGAACTCCGCCCGCAGGGGCCGCCGCCTCCATGCGTTGCGCCATTCCGACGGAATGGCCGACCGCGGTGTATGTGTTCGGGCCTGAGCCGATGTCGCCCGCGATCACTTCGCCGGAGTTCAACCCGACGCGAATCTGCAGGGCAACGCCGTCGCGGCTACGCACCTTGGCTGCAAGTTCTTTGGTGACGGATTGGATTTCCAGCGCTGAAATGCAGGCCCGCAGCGCATGGTCCTCCAGTGCGATCGGGGCGCCGAAGAGTGCCATCAGGCCGTCGCCGGTGAACTTGTCAAGGGTTCCCTGATAGCGCTGCACGACCGCGGCCGCGCGATTGAACAGCTCGTTCATGATCTCTTGGAGTCGCTCCATGTCCAGCGCCGCCGCAAGCTTCATTGAGCCGACGACGTCGGCGAACAACACCGTCACTTGCTTGTGTTCGCCAGTCGCGGGTCGTGGAGAGATCGGAGAGCCGCACACATCGCAAAAGCGCGCTTTAGCGCGCAGGTCGTTACCGCACGACCCACACCGATCGGTGGCGTCACTGACCGCACTAACCATCCGCCGATATCTCCTGCACCGTCAATCTCTCTCATGATCGCGTATTCCGCGTCGAAACGACCCGTAACAGGAAACCTGGTGGGTGGTGGGTGACGGCGCCAACACCTTTCGCGTCTCCGCAGTCGTTTCGCGTGCTTTCGCGTTGTTTCGGGTACTTAAACTCAGCGTTTCCGCAGGTCACGCCATTTCATGGAGCGGGTTCCTGTGCTGATAGTCGCGGATGATGCTCCTGATCTTGGCGCCGTAATTCGCACCGGACTGGGGATCGTGACAGTCCAGGTACTCGCCGATGTCTTCCTCTGTCAGCTCGCGCTGACCCTGCTCGATCGAAAACTAGCTAGCGCCTAGGTTTCGGAGCCGTCGCGGACGACACCGGCTACCGGCAACGGTGTTGAACCGCAGTGGAATGCCACCATCCGTACTCCCCGGGGAGTCGGGCGGTCGTTAGACTCGCTTAAGTTGTGGGCGTGGCAGCTCGCGCCGTCCTTATTACCCCACTGTCGGCGCCGCTGGCCAGATTCGGGGAAAGCAGGGCGAGCGCCCTTGCTCTCTGGGCCGATCGTTCGGGAGTAAGTCTGGACGTCATCTACGCTTACCCCTATGCGGCGTCGGCGATACGGGCCGCCGAGGCTAGCCGGCCCGACGTGGTGTTCGGGCCGTACGTTCGGGACCCGCGCTCGCGGTCGCGGCCGGTAGGAGCAAGGTCCGTCCGCCAACGAAAAGGGCCCGTTGTCTTCCCGTTCCTGTGTCGAACGAGTTGACTTACGGCGACGCATTCACTGCTTGATTCGGGGGGGTTCCGATGCGCCGTGTCCCTTGGCCGGTGGGCCTGGTTCTTTTGGCACTCGCAACGGCTGTATTGCTGGCTTTGACATCGACGGTGCAGGCCGGGTTCGCGCTCGCCGCAGCTACGTACTTACTCAAGGGCACGGAGTCTGTTGATAGCATCCGCTCAGATCAGGAGGTCATAGATTTAGCGACTCCGTGGATCATCGGCACGACCGGTGCTGCACCGCCTGAACCCATAATTGTCGTCGATTATCCTGCAAGAATTTGGCCAGTTACCGTGGGCGGTTTTTCTGATCCGACCTTCGATCAGTCGGTTGCTGCCGGGGTGGCTGCGCTGCCTTCGCCTCGGAGCGTTGAACCCGGAACTATCTTTTCGGGGGGCTCACAGGGCGCGGTCGTGGTCTCGCTGTACAAGCAAGAGTTCAATCAAGCCTGGGCGAAAGACCCGCAGAAAGCTCCTGACGTTCTTTTCGGGCTCCTCGCTAATGTGATGCGGCCCAACGGGGGGATCCTGGAGCGTTTCGCACCGCTGGGCACGATTCCGATTCTGGATTTGACCTTCTACGGAGCCAGCCCGACCCAGACCGCGGGCGCGGGCCAGGGGGAAATCACGACATATGACATTGCCCGCCAATACGACGGATTCTCCGACTTTCCAACCAATCCGCTGTTCGTCTTGTCCGACATCAACGCCGTGGTGGGCATTGTGTTGGTACACCCGGACGTCTCCAGTGTCGGCATACAAGACGCGGTGCCGCAGGATGAATATGGGGACACGAGGTACTACTTAGTCCCTACCTATCCCGCGCCACTGCTCATGCCGCTGCAACAAATTCCGACAGTTGGACCGATCCTGGGGGACATGCTTGATCCGGCCGTGCGCTTGCTGGTCGAGGCGGGCTACGACCGGACCATCAGTCCCGGTCAACCAACTCCGGCTAACCTCTTGTACTTCCCCAACCCGATTGCCTTAGATGAGAATCTTTCCATCGCAATGGCGACGGGAGTTGATAACGGCTTGCAGGACATCATCGGCGTTCGCCCGCTGGGAACCGAGAGGCCCAACGTGACAGGTCAACGTGCCTATGGAATTAACGGAACGCCGGTCACGATTTCTCCGACTAAGAACGAGCAGCAGACCGCTACCCCTGTGTCGGGGCTTGCACTTTCGAACACGGACCGTTCGATGGCCGCGTCAGAACCCACAGCGCTGGCAGTCGAACGGGTGCCGGCGCTGAAGCTGAACGGCACGCCACCCACTGATCAGCTAAGCGACGAGAACATGGACACTAGCAATTCGCCACCCACTGGCAACCAGCCGCTAAGCGACGAGAAGACTAAATCCACCAACCCGCCGACCACTCCGGCACAGACCAAGACGACGCAGGGAACGACGCCCGCCGAGCTCGCGGCAAGCTCGGTGCCGCCGAAGGTCCGCGGCCCGTTTCGATCTAATCTGTCATTGAAAGATAAGCAGACACCGTCGTCCCCCGAGTCGTTGCTCAACAATGCGTCCACGGCGAAAACAAGCGCCACTGCCGTCGCCGGTGTCCCAACCGGGGATGGCAGTCGGCCGCATCGTGGCTCACCCTCCGACGAAGGATCCCGCTCGGTGTCGCTCCCCCCAGATGAAACCAGCGGACGTACGGATAAAACGGGTGCCGCGTAGTACAGGTATCGAGTGCACCGCTTGAATTAAAGAGCGGCGGTTATGGCCGGGTAATGTGCTGACGGTCTCTCGCGCCGGGCCGGACGGCGATCCGCAGCGAAGGGGAGGATAGGGAAGCGCAGATGCCGAAAGGGGCCCGGGTGGGGCACCGGCGGTAGTCTCAAGCGGCACATCGGGCTCAAAAGCCCTGGTCAAAGTGGAGCCGATGACGGGAATCGAACCCGCGTATTCAGCTTGGGAAGCTGATGTTCTGCCATTGAACTACATCGGCCGGCCCGGCTGACGCCGGTGATCACGAAGGCTAACACCTCAGCGGCTACGCTCGTCGCGTGCTGCTCTCAGATCGCGACCTCAGGGGCGAGATTGCCGCGGGACGTCTTGGCATCGATCCTTACGACGAGAGCCTCGTGCAACCGTCGAGCGTCGACGTCCGGCTCGACAACCTGTTCCGGGTGTTCAACAACACCCGTTACACCCATATCGACCCGTCGACTCGTCAGGACGATCTGACGACGTTGGTCGAGCCGAAGGAGGGCGAGCCGTTCGTCCTGCATCCCGGCGAGTTCGTGTTGGGTTCGACGCTGGAGCGGTGCACGCTGCCCACCGATCTCGCCGGCCGCCTCGAGGGCAAGTCCTCGCTAGGACGACTGGGCCTGCTGACCCACTCGACGGCGGGATTCATCGACCCCGGGTTCAGTGGCCACATCACGCTCGAGCTGTCCAATGTCGCCAACCTGCCGATCACGCTGTGGCCGGGGATGAAGATCGGCCAGCTCTGCCTGCTGCGGCTGACCAGTCCGGCCGAAAATCCCTACGGCAGCGCGAAAGCCGGCTCGAAGTACCAGGGTCAGCGCGGGCCGACACCGTCACGCTCGTATCAGAACTTCATCAAGTCGACCTGAGGGAATTCGAACTGGCACCTTCCCGTTTTCTGGTACGCGGGTAGGGTTTACATACCGGCGCCGATGAGCATCCGTGCCGTCGCGACCCGGCCAGGACTTCACCGCCTTCAGCAAACGCGGTTCGGTGTAACGCCCGCCCAGGCAGGGGCGATGAAGTATCTAGTTGTCGGCTCGCGCGGAACAATTGTGCACCGACGCCTAGGTAGCGTAGCAAACATAATGGAGGGTCAGTGGACATCGTATTAGGTGTGTCGATGACACCTACGACGGTCCGCATGGTGCTGGTCGAGGGCGAAAAGGCCGACGGGGTCACCGTCGACCATGATGCCTTCGACATATCCACCACCGACGGCTCAGCAACCTCGAGTGCGGCCGACCAGGTCGCCGCAGCGGTGCTCGGAACCCAGGAGAGTGCCGCCGCGAGCGGCCATCACCTGAAGTCGATCGGCGTGACGTGGACGCACCATTCGGATGCCGCCGCACTGCGCGACACTCTCGCCGCGCGCCGCATCGAGGATGTGATGCTCGTCTCCGCGTCGCATGCCGCGGCGTCGCTGGCGCAGGCGGTCGGCCGCGCGATCGGATACGACACCACCGCTCTGCTCTTCATCGAGAAGGACACCGCCACTCTTTCGGTCGTGCAGACCGAAGACGGGTCTGTGGTCAAGGTGCTCAGCCGCGACCTCCATGACGCCGACGCAATGGCGGTCTTCACCGACATGGTCAGGTCCGTCGAGTCCGCGGAATCGCCGCCGCAGGGCCTGTTCATCGTGGGCTCAGGTGTCGACGCCGGAGCCGTCAAGGCTCACCTCGAGAATCTGGTCGCCCTGCCCGTCAGCGCCCCCGAGGAACCGGAGCTCGCGCTCGCGCGCGGCGCGGCGCTCGCGTCGGCGCATGCGCCGGAGATGGAGGCGTCAACCGCGGGCCTGGCCTACTCGCAGGATCACGACGGAACCACCGCCGCGAGCGCTTATTCGCTCGCCGGTGCGGCCACGCAGATGGCCGGGGTGGCAACGCAGATGGCGCCCGCCGGTAAGGCCGAGGCCTACTCGGACGCCCTGGCCTACTCCGACGAGATCTCGGAGTCCGAAGCCGAGCTGTTCTACGAGGACGAGAGCCGCAAGCCGTTCCTGCTCGTGGGCAGCGCGCTCACCTCGATCTTCGTTGTTGGCGTTGTTGCCCTTGTGATTTCGCTGGCCGTGAGTATTCGCCCGACGGTCGACCAGCGGCCGAGCCCCGGCGAGACGCCGGTCATTCCGAGCCACGCCGCGCCCGCCCCCGCGGAGCAACTGGCCCCGGCGATCCCGGCTCCGGCCCCCGCGCCTGCCGCACCCCCGCCGGAGACGATCAAGGCGCCCGTGCCCGTCGTGCAGCAGGCCCCGGCGCAAGCGCCTCGGACGGTGTTCGTCGAGCAGCCCGCACCTGTTCCCGCGGCGCCCGCGCCGGCGCCAGTCCCTGCGGCACCTGCCCCGGTGCCCGTGCCGGCTGCCCCGCCAGTGCCCATCCCGGCTCCTGTGGTGGCGCCCCCGATCTTCAACCCGCCGGTGTTCTACCCGCCGCCTCCGGTTTACGTCCCGCCGAAACCGGTGTGGGTCCCGCCGTGGCGACGGCAGCCGCAGACGCCGCCGTGGAACCCGACACAGCAGATTCCCGACGATCCGCCGGTGCAGCAGCCGCAGTACCCCGGCTCTGGCTCGGGTGGATACCCGGGTTCCGGCAGTTACCCGGGCTCGGGATCCGGTGGTTTTGGTGGCGGCGGCTCCGGCTCGCGGAGTGGCGGCGGCCCGACGATCTGTGTGCTGGGCCTATGTGCCGGTGGCCACTAGCCGGTTACCTACCGTTGGTCTCCCGCTTGGTGTCGCTTAGCAGTTAGCTCATCGCAGCGGCCTATAGAGGCAGTATGCGATGCACTGTGTTTGGCACGGGTTATCTCGGCGCGACGCATGCCGCCGGAATGGCCGAACTGGGACACGAGGTTGTCGGCGTCGACATAGATCCGGGCAAGGTCGCGAAGTTGGCGGCGGGCGACATTCCGTTCTACGAACCCGGCCTGCGAAAGGTGTTGAGCGACAACCTGGCTGCGGGCCGGTTGCACTTCACGACGGACTACGACGCTGCCGCGGAGTTCGCCGATGTGCACTTCCTCGGTGTGGGAACGCCGCAGAAGAAGGGCGAATACGGCGCCGATCTGCGACACGTGCACGCCGTCATCGACACCTTGGTGCCCCGGCTGCGGCGTTCGGCGGTGATCGTCGGCAAGTCGACCGTGCCGGTTGGCACCGCGGGCGAGCTCGGCGCCCGGGTGCGCGGGCTGGCCGCCGACGGCATCGACGTCGAAATCGCTTGGAATCCAGAATTTCTCCGTGAAGGCTTCGCTGTTCACGACACCCTCCATCCCGATCGGATCGTGCTCGGTGTTCAGCCGGACTCGGTACACGCAGAGGCCGCGATCCGCGAGCTGTACGCATCGCTTCTCGACGAAGGTGTGCCCTTTCTGCTGACCGATCTGCAGACTGCCGAGCTGGTGAAGGTGTCCGCGAATGCCTTTCTCGCAACGAAGATTTCGTTCATCAACGCGATTTCGGAGGTGTGCGAGGCCGTCGACGCCGACGTCACCCTGCTCGCCGACGCACTCGGATATGACCCCCGTATCGGCCGTCGGTTCCTCAACGCGGGCCTCGGATTCGGCGGCGGCTGCCTGCCCAAGGACATCCGGGCGTTCATGGCCCGCGCGGGCGAGCTCGGCGCCAACCATGCCCTGACGTTCCTGCGCGAGGTTGACAGCATCAACATGCGCCGCCGCAGCCGGATGGTCGAATTGGCGACGAAGGCATGCGGCTCGCTGCTCGGCGCCAACGTCGCGGTGCTCGGCGCGGCGTTCAAGCCCGAGTCCGACGACGTGCGCGATTCACCCGCCCTGAATGTGGCGGGCATGCTGCAGCTCAACGGCGCGACCGTGAACGTCTACGACCCGAAGGCGATGGAGAACAGCCGGCGGCTCTTCCCGACCCTGAACTACTCGACGTCGGTGGTCGAGGCGTGCGAACGGGCCGATGCCGTGCTGGTGCTGACCGAGTGGAGCGAGTTCGCGGAGCTCGAACCGCACGAGCTGGTCGACACGGTGCGCGCCAAAGTCATTGTGGACGGCCGTAATTGCCTGGACTCGGCCAAGTGGACCGATGCAGGATGGCGGGTGTACGCGCTCGGCAAGAGCGGCACTGTTTGACGCTTGTATAACAACGCCGGCGGTCGTAAGCTCGGCATCATGAGGCAACGAATCCGCTGGTTTGCGTTGCACGGGGTCATCCGCGGCCTAGCCAAGTTCGGCGTTCGCAGCGGCGATCCACAGGCGCGACTCATCGCCGATCCCGCCGTACGGGAGAACCCGGGCGCGTTCGCAGACGAGCTGCGCGATCGGGGCCCGGTGATCCGGTGCCGCGCCGTGCTGATGACCGTCGACCACGCCGTGGCGCACGAACTGCTGCGCTCGGATGATTTCCGTGTCACGGAGCTGGGTGGCAACCTGCCCAAGTCGTTGCGCTGGATTGTCAGGAAAACCGACCCCGGCTTGCTGCACCCGCTGCGGCCGCCGTCGCTGCTGTCGGTCGAACCGCCCGATCACACCAAATACCGCAAGTTGGTGTCGTCGGTGTTCACCCCGAGAGCGGTTGCGACGCTGCGTGAACGGGTCGAACAGACCGCCACCGCCCTGCTCGATCAACTCGAAGGCGATGCCGACGTCGTCGACATCATGGACCGCTACTGCTCGCAACTTCCCGTCACCGTCATCGGCGACATCCTCGGCGTGCCCGACGAAGACCGGCCCCGCATCCTGCATTTCGGCGAGATGGGTGCGCCCAGCCTCGACATCGGGCTGTCATGGCCGCAATTCCAGCAGGTGCAGCAGGGCCTCGTGGGATTCAACACCTGGCTGGCCGATCATCTGGAACAGCTGCGCCGCAATCCGGGCGACGACCTGATGAGCCAGATCATCAAGGCCTCCGACGAGGGTCCGCGCCTCAACCGCGACGAACTGCAGGCACTCGCCGGGCTGGTGCTGGCTGCCGGGTTCGAAACCACAGTCAACCTGCTGGGCAACGGAATTCGGATGCTGCTCGACGCGCCGGAGCATCTGGAGTGCCTGGCCGCCCGCCCCGAGTTATGGCCGAATGCGGTCGAGGAGATCCTGCGGCTGGAGTCGCCGGTGCAGATGAGTGCCCGCATCGCGTGCAAGGACGTCGACGTGGCCGGCACCCGCGTGCAGCAGGACGAGCTGGTTGTCCTGCACCTGGCGGGCGCCAACCGTGATCCCAAGGTATTCACCGATCCGCATCGCTTCGACATCGAACGCGACAACGCGGGTAAGCATTTGTCCTTCTCCGGTGGCAGGCACTTCTGCCTCGGTGCGGCGCTGGCCCGGGCCGAAGGGGAGGTCGGCTTGCGCACCTTCTTCGAGCGCTTCCCCGAGGCCAGGCTGGCAGGCAGCGGCAGCCGTCGCGACACCAGGGTGCTGCGCGGCTGGTCGTCGCTTCCGGTGCGATTGGGTGCGTCGCACGCAGTACGGTTGTGATGTGGATTTCCGCGCTGCGCTCATCGAAGAGACCGCGGCGTTCGGCGAGCTGATTCGCATCGCCGATCCCGCCGCCCCCGTCCCGACATGTCCGGACTGGACGATCAGACAGCTGTTCCGCCACGTCGGCCGGGGAAACCGATGGGCAGCGCAGATCGTCGCCGACCAGCGTGACGAACCGCTCGACCCCCGGGAAGTGCCCGAGGGCAAGCCACCGGACGATCCCGACGCGGCCATCGACTGGCTCAACGCGGGCGCCCAACTCGTCGTCGACTCCGTGGACGCCGTTGGCGCTCACACTCAGGTGTGGACGTTCATCGGACCCAGGCCGGCGCAGTGGTGGATCCGCCGCCGGGTGCACGAGTCGACGGTGCACCGGGCCGACGCGGCGATCGCCGTCGGCGCCGACTACCAGCTGTCGGCTTCGCTGGCCGCCGACGGCATCGACGAGTGGCTGGAGCGCATCGCCGCCGAGTCGAGTGCCGAGTCGTCACCGCTCGACGTGGGCCAGACGCTGCATCTGCATGCCACCGACGACGGCCTCAGAACCGCGGGGGAGTGGACGATTACCGGTACGGATGCCGGCATCACGTGGTCACACGAACACGGCAAGGGCGACGCCGCACTGCGCGGAAGCGCGAGGGACCTGCTGCTGGCCGTCGTCCGCCGCCGCACAGCCGCCGAAGCGGGCCTCGAGGTTTTCGGTGACACCGCCACCTGGGACGGGTGGCTGGGCCGCACGCCGTTCTGAGTGGCGTACGTTTCGATCATGACGACTTCGGAGATCGCGACCGTCCTCGCCTGGCATGACGCGCTGAATGAGGGGGACTTCGACACGCTGTTGCAGGTGTCCAGCGACGATATCGAGTTCGGTGATGCGAACGGGGCGGGCCAGGGCCATGAAGCCTTGCGCGAGTGGGCGAGTTCGTTGGGCGTCACCGCCGCCGATCCGGGGCGCTTGTACGTCCGCGACGGTGTGGTGGTCGCCGAGGAGCAGGACGGCGATGCGGTGGCATTCCGGGTCGTGCGTGATCACGTCACGTCGGTGTTCCGGCACCCCGACCTGCGCTCAGCACTGGCCGCGACCGACATGAGCGAAGAGGACCTCGCGGGCTGATGCGCGGGATCATCCTTGCCGGCGGATCGGGCACGCGTCTGTACCCGATCACGATGGGCGTGAGCAAGCAGCTGGTGCCCGTATACGACAAGCCCCTGATCTACTACCCGCTGTCGACGCTGATCATGTCGGGTGTCCGCGACATCCAGGTGATTACCACGGCCCATGACGCGCCGTACTTCCGCAGGCTGCTCGACGATGGGTCGGCGTTCGGTATCAACCTCAGCTACGCGGTGCAGGATGAACCCGACGGTCTCGCTCAGGCGTTCGTCATCGGCGCCGATCACATCGGCGGTGACACGGTCGCATTGGTGTTGGGCGACAACATCTTCTACGGCCCAGGTTTGGGCACCAGCCTGCACCGGTTCCAGAACGTCAGCGGCGGAGCGATTTTCGCGTACCGGGTGGCTGACCCGTCGGCCTACGGTGTCGTCGAATTCGCCGCCGACGGCACGGCGCTGTCCATTGAGGAGAAGCCGGCCACCCCGAAGTCGCATTACGCGGTGCCGGGCCTGTACTTCTACGACAACGACGTCGTCGAGATAGCGCGCTCGCTGAAGAAGTCGGCGCGCGGCGAATACGAGATCTCCGACGTCAACCAGGCCTATCTAAACCAGGGCAGGCTGTCGGTCGAGGTGCTCGACCGGGGCACGGCGTGGCTCGACACCGGGACGTTCGACTCCCTGCTCGACGCAAGCGATTACGTGCGCACGATCGAACGCAGGCAGGGCTTGAAGATCAGCGTGCCCGAAGAGGTGGCGTGGCGCGTCGGCTTCATCGACGACGACCAGCTCGCCGAGCGCGCGCATGCGCTGCTCAAGTCCGGATACGGCGCCTACCTGTTGGAGCTACTGGAACGCCAGTAGCGCCGCCCAGGGTAGAGGCCGGAACTACTGCCGGTAGCTGGCGAGGAAGTTGCCGAGTCGTTCGATGGCGTTGGTGAGATCGCGGGCCCAGGGCAGCGTCACGATGCGCAGGTGATCGGGCGTCGGCCAGTTGAATCCCGTGCCCTGGGTGACCAGGATCTTCTCCTGCAGCAGCAGATCCAGCACGAGTTGTTCGTCGTCGGCGATGTCGTACACCTCGGGATCCAACCGCGGGAAGACATAAAGCGCGCCTTCGGGTTTCACGCAGGAAACCCCCGGAATCTCGTTGAGCTTCGACACGGCCACGTCACGCTGCTCGAGCAGACGTCCACCGGGCAGCACGAGGTCCTCGATGCTCTGGTGCCCACCGAGCGCGACCTGAATCGCGTACTGGGCAGGCACATTCGGGCACAGCCGCATATTGGCCAGCAGACTGATGCCCTCGATGAAGGAGGCGGCGTGGTCCTTGGGACCAGTGATCACCAGCCAGCCGGATCGATACCCGGCCACCCGGTACGCCTTCGACAACCCGTTGAACGTCAAGGTCAGCAGGTCGGGCGCGACGGACGCCAGGCTGATGTGTTCGGCGTTGTCGTAGAGGATCTTGTCGTAGATCTCGTCGGCGAGTAGCAGCAGTTGGTGCTTGCGCGCCAATTCCACCATCTGTTCGAGGATGTCGCGGCCGTAGACGGCGCCGGTCGGATTGTTGGGGTTGATCACCACGAGCGCCTTCGTGCGGTCGGTGATCTTGGACTCCATGTCGGCAATGTCGGGCTGCCAGCCCTGGGTCTCGTCGCACAGGTAGTGCACCGGCGTGCCGCCCGCCAACGACGTCGATGCCGTCCACAGCGGGTAGTCGGGTGCGGGGATGAGCACCTGGTCGCCGTTGTCCAACAGCGCCTGCAGCGTCATCGTGATGAGCTCGGAAACGCCGTTGCCGAGATACACGTCGTCGACATCGAACCGCGGGAACCCGTCGACGAGTTCGTAGCGCGTGAACACCGCGCGGCGGGCCACCTGGATGCCCTTGGAGTCGGAATAGCCCTGCGCGTACGGGAGCGCCTGGATCATGTCGCGCATGATCACGTCGGGCGCCTCGAAGCCGAACGGTGCCGGGTTGCCGATGTTCAGCTTCAGGATGCGGTGGCCCTCGGCCTCTAATCGCGCGGCATGCTCGTGCACCGGGCCGCGGATCTCGTACAGGACATCCTGCAGCTTCGATGACTGGGTGAACGTTCGCTGCCGCGGGTGGTGGCCCGCCGCATGCCACGGCACCTGATGGGTAGTCACGTCGTCCATAGTCTCATTGATGGCAAATTGAATTCACCGATCGATACCCGGCTGTGATCTTCGCCAACGTCAGCGCTTGCCCGGTGGGCGCGCTCCCTTGGCGATGCCGAGTCCCTTCACCGGCGGTGCAGGCGTCTCACCATTGCCCTCGCTGGAAGGCTCAGGCGCAGCGGCGGATTCGCCGTCGGTCTCCGGTTCCGCCTGGGATGCAATCGGTTTCGCGGCGGGAGCGGCCGGCGCCTTTTTGCCACCGGGACGGCGCGCACCAGGCGCGATGCCAAGACCTTTGACCTCGGGCTCAGGCTTCGCAGGTGCCTCCGCGGCGGCTTCAGCGGGTGCTTCGGACTTCGGTTCTGCAGGCGCCGCAGCGGCGGTTTCCGCGGGCGTCTCGACCTTTGTCTCGGCCGGCGCCGCGGCGGGCTTTTTGGCACCGGGTCGTCTGGCGCCTGCGGCGATGCCGAGGCCCTTGACCTCAGGCTCGGGCTTGGCCGGAGCCTGCGCGGTTTCGGCGGGTGCCTCGGCGGGTGCTTGCGCCTTTGCCTCGGTCGGTGCCGCGGCGGTCTTCTTCGCACCGGGTCGCTTGGCGCCGGCTGCGATGCCGAGGCCCTTGGCCGGAGCGGCGACCGGAGCGCTCTCGGCGGGCGCTGCAGGCGCTGCTGACGATGTCTGCACCGGCTCAGACGGCGGAGCCTTCTTCGCGCCGGGCCGCTTTGCACCGCCCGCGATGCCGAGTCCCTTGACGGGTGCGGCGGCCGTGGGCTTCTCGGCGGCAGGCTCGGGCTCGGCTGGCGTCTCCGCTTCGTCCTCGACGGGCGCCGTCTTCTCGACCGTCGTCGTCTTCTCGACCGTCACCGTCGACGCTTCGACCTTCGCGGCCCGTTCCTCGGCTTCCATTGCGGCGGTGCCCTTTTCGGGCAGGGTCACCGAACTCTTGTCGAGCGAGCCCAGCAGCAACTGGGCCACGTCCATCACTTCGGCCTTGGGCACGTCGTTGGCTGCGGCCACGTCGTCGACGCCGTCGGTGATCATCACGCGGCAGAACGGGCAGCCGGTGGCGATGGTCGAGGCCCCCGTATCCAGTGCCTCCTCGACGCGTTCGTGGTTCACCCGCTTGCCGATGTGCTCTTCCATCCACATCCGGGCACCGCCTGCGCCGCAGCATAATCCGCGGTCGGCGTGGCGGGGCATCTCGGTGAGCTTGGCTCCCGACGCACCGATGAGTTCACGAGGCGCCTCGTAGACCTTGTTGTGCCGACCGAGGTAGCACGGGTCGTGATAGGTGATGTCCTGACCCACAGCGGAAACCGGGACCAGCTTCTTGTCCCGGATCAGCCGATTGAGCAACTGCGTGTGGTGCAGCACGGTGTAATTGCCGCCCAGTTGCGGGTATTCGCGGCCGAGTGTGTTGAAGCAGTGCGGACAGGTCACGACGACCTTGCGGTCGACTCGCTCGACGCCTTCGAACAGGTCGTTCAGGGTTTCCACGTTCTGCGCGGCGAGCTGCTGAAACAGGAACTCGTTGCCGGAGCGGCGGGCCGAGTCACCGTTGCAGGTCTCGCCCTCGCCGAGCACCAGATACTTCACCCCGGCGATCGCGAGCAGCTCGGCGACGGCCTTCGTGGTCTTCTTGGCGCGATCCTCGTAGGCGCCGGCGCAGCCGACCCAGAACAGGTACTCATAGCCCTCGAACGACTCGGCGTCCTTGCCGTAAACCGGTACGTCGAAGTCGACCTCGTCGATCCAGTTGGTGCGGTCCTTGGCGTTCTGGCCCCACGGATTGCCCTTGGTCTCAAGGTTTTTGAACAGCACGCCGAGCTCGCCGGGGAACTCGGACTCCATCATCACCTGATAGCGGCGCATGTCGACGATGTGGTCGATGTGTTCGATATCCACCGGGCACTGTTCCACGCAGGCGCCACAGGTGGTGCAGGACCACAGCACGTCGGGGTCGATGACGCCGAGCTGTTCTGCGGTTCCCACGAGCGGGCGGGTGGCCTGCGCGGGACCGGAGCCCAAGACACGCTCGAACCCGGATTCGGGGACGTGGTGTTCTTCGTCGTGCTTCTCGCCACCCAGGTCTTCGCCGATACCCCCCTCAGGGGTGTTCTCCAGAGGAGTTTCCTTGTCGCCGAGAATGTATGGGGCCTTGGCGAACAGGTGGTCGCGCAGGTTCATGATCACGAGCTTCGGGGACAGCGGCTTGCCGGTGTTCCATGCCGGGCACTGCGACTGGCAGCGTCCGCACTCCGTACACGTGGTGAAGTCGAGGTAGCCCTTCCAGGTGAAGTCCTCGATCTTTCCGCGCCCGAGCACCGCGTCCTCGGCGGGATCCTCGAAGTCGATCGGCTCACCCTTGAACTCGACGGGCAGCAGCGGACCAAGCGCGTTCGGCAGTCGCTTGAACGTGACGTTGAGCGGGGCAAGGCCGATGTGCAGGTGCTTGGAGTGCAGCACGATCAGCAAGAAGACCAGCATCACGCCGATGTGACCCAGCAGTGCGATGGTTTCGATCCACTCGTTGGCGGTGTGGCCGAGTGGGTGCAAGACCCAGCCCATGAACTGCGAAAAGAAGGCGCCGTTGCCGTAGGGCAGGTTGTTCGTGTTCACCGCCGAGCCGCGGACGAGCGCGTACGTCCAGATGACGTTGAAGATCATGAATAGGATCAGCCAGGCGCCGCCGGTATGCGATCCGTAGAACCGGGATTCGCGGCCGTGCTCCTTGGGCTCCGTGCGCAACCGGATGATGGCGAACGTCGTGATGCCGAGTAGCACCGCGACCGCGAAGAAGTCCTGCAGGAAGCCCAGCCCGTCCCAGCGGCCGATGAACGGGATGTGGAAATCGTGGACGAAGAGCAGTCCGTAGGCCTCGACGTAGACGGACCCGAGGATGAAGAAGCCCCACATCGTGAAGAAGTGGGCAAGGCCGGGAATCGACCATTTCAGCAGGCGCGTTTGCCCGAAAACCTCTTTGATCTGGGTGGCGATGCGGGTGCCGAGGTTGTCCTTACGGCCGTCCTCGTCGCTGGTCTTCTGGCCGGACCGGATCAGGTTGGTTAGCCAAAGCACGCGGCGAGCGGCGAAGACCAGTACCAGCGCGGTCATCCCGAGTCCGACGACGAGCCTGATCAGCGTATGGGTGTCCACCCGCGTGCCTCCCGGTGTTTAAGTTACCCAAGAGTAACTTATCTGAAGTTACTCGTCAGTAACTTATGCTCAGGGCCTGCTCAAGCCCGGGCTCATAGTTGCATCTAGCCGGGAAAGCCCGCTACACAGGCTGACCTAACTGCTGCGGCCGTGGCGTGCGTGTCAGCTGGGCGTGGCCAGCATCGCCCGCAGCATCGACAGCATCTCGGAGCGGGATTCCGCGCCCAGCCTGCGCCGGATGCGCGCCACATGATGCTCGACGGTCTTGGCGGAGATGAACAACTGACTCCCGATGTCTCGGTAGGGCATGCCGAGCAGCAGCAGTTCGGCGACCTCGCGCTCGCGCTCGGACAGCCGGGACGACTGCGCACGGGTCGAGCCGCTCGGGGCCGCGGCCGCGGGCGCCGACTCGACACCGAGACCGTCGTCGACGGCGGTCGTCAGTTTGAGATCGCGGGCCAGCTGCAACATCGCGCCGGACACCTTCCCATCGGGCGTCTGCAGCGCGGCCTGCCCGGCCAACCGGGTCGCGTCCGAGGTCAGCCCGAACGCAGACAGCGACCCTGCCGCTGCCGTGACCTCGTCGGGGTTCACGTGGTTGGCGAGCACCCGAAGCCATGTCCGGCCCGCCCCCGAGAGCGCCTTCGCGAACGCGCTGCCGGCCGCCGCTGACGTCAGGGCATGTCCGTGTGGCGCGACCGCCTCCGGCGAGTTGGCCAGTATTCCGGCGTGCACGCCGGCCCAGTGCAGCGGCACCGACCACAACACCGGGTTGTCCAAAGAGTCAAGGAGGGCGAAGGCCTCGTCGAGCGCGTGCTGAAGCCGGTCGACCCGGCGCATCCGCGCGGCGGCGACCCACAACTCGCCGAGCGGAAGCAGTGAGAAGAGGTCGACGGAGTACTCGGCGAGCACTTCCATGGCGGCGTACCAGTGTTTCTGCACAGCTCCACCGTCACCGCTGCGGCGGGCGATGGCGGTGTTCAGCGCCGCCGCCCACAACGCATCGCGGCGATGCAGTGACGCGTCGGCGACCGAGACGGCGGCGGCCGTCGCCGAGCCGAGTTGACCGTCTTGCATCCGGACCCAACCGAGCAGCAGCCGATGCCGGTGAACCGAGAACGCGTCGTCCTCGCCACCCGCGCGCACCGCCCGCCCGATCACGCTGCGCGCGCGGACGGGATCGCCGCCGTGCAAGGCCGCCAGCGTGACGAGTGCGGCTGCGGTGTCCGGTGCGACGCCGGGCTGTTGTTGTTCGGTCGTGACGGCCTGCCCGAGGCGGGCGACGGCGACGGGGAAGGGCTGGTCGAGGGATAGCAACAGTCCCTCGGCGAGGCTGTGCGCTGCCCGCGCCGTCGACGTTGGGGGACCGGCACTTTCGGTGCTCAACGCCGAACGGGCCGCCTGCGCGTCGCCCGCTGCGATCGAGACGACTGCCTTCGCGGCGCTGACGAAGGCGTCCGGGTACGGGCCCAGCCAGCGGAACAGGTCTGCCGCTTGGGCGGCACCGCCGTCGTGTACCGCGATGCTGGCCGCGATCCGGACCGCCGCGGCCCGCTCGGCTGCGTCGTCGGAAGCCAGAAGCTCGTCGGTCAGTCGGCCGGCGGTCGCGCAGTCACCCGTCATCGCCAGTGCGTCGGCGAGGCGGGCGCTGACTGCGGTCGCACCCGCTTCCGCTGCCGCGCGGTACAGCCGCGCCGCTTCGGCCGGTTGGCTGCGGTGCTGCGAAGCAAGGTCGGCCAGTGCGTTGGCGAGCCGATCGTCGCGCAGTCCGTGATCGGCCATCCTCAGCGCGAGATCCGATGACAGCGTTGTCAATTCGATCTGCGAGCAGAGCAGCGCGATCTCGATGTCGTGATGGCGGGCAGCGCCGACGATCGCCGCGACGCCTAAATGGACCGACGCCAAGAAGGCCTGGCTGTGTGAGGGCTCGATGAGCCCACTGGCCCTAGCACTGTCGACCAACCGCTGCGCGTCGTCGGAGCTCAGCCGTAGCGCCGCTGCGACGTCGTCGGGCCCGAGTTCTGGGCTCAGAGACGACACCAGAAGGGTGTCGAGCACCGACTCTTCGACTCGGCGCAGTCGCTCGATCAGCGCGAACCTGGCCGCCTCGACGATTGCGGTCGCCGCAGGCTCAGCGTTGGGCGGCACCGCTGCGGCGATAGCAGGCCGGAGCAGGAACGGCAGGCCCGCGGTCGAAACCATCAGCGCCCGAACGATTTCCGTCGCAGGGTGGCCCCCGGTCACCGATGCGGCGGCCTCGGCGACATCGGGTGCGGCCAACGCGCCGAGCGATATCACGGGATTCTCCCGTTCGAGCGCGGTGGCCAGCGCCCGCAATGCCTGCCGTTGGCTGAGTGGTTCGGCTGCGACGACGACCGTCGCGCCCGGATCGGAAACGCGTCCGGCGAGCTGCTCGAGCTCCTCGTCGTTGAGCAGGTGTGCGTCGTCGATCACGATGGCGGCCTTCGGGTCGTCACTCTCCCGTGGCGCCCGCGTCATCACCGGAATGTCGGCTGACCGCAACGCATTCCGCACCACCGCCAGCACCGAACTCTTGCCTGTCCCGATACCGCCCGACACCAGAATCTTGACCGGCGCAGCCGGCGCGGCGGCGAGGGCCGACACGGCCTCGCGGGCGGCCGGCGGTATATCGGTCAGTGCAACAGGTGCGGGTCCGGCCATCGTCGACGCTCCGCCGTCATGACCCGGTCGACGGTGCCGCGCCCGCCGCCCCGCCTGCCGGCGGCCCTGGCTCAGGCTCTGGCGGCTTGGGTGCCGGTGGCGACGTCGTCGTTGTCGTCGGCGTCGTCGTCTTCGTGGTCGTCGTCGCCGTGGTCGTCGTCGCCGTGGTGGTGGTCGTCGTCGTGGTCGTTGTCGTTGTGGTCGTCGGCGACGTGGTGGTGGTCGTCGGCGACGTGGTCGTCGTGGTGCTCGACGGCGGAGGCGGCGGCGGTGTGATGACGGTGGTGGTCGGCTGGCCGTCGGAGCCCGTCACCGTGACCGTCGTCGGCGCAGCGGAGGTCGGTGGCGGCTCCGTTGAGGGACCGAACGAGAAGGTGGTGCTCGTCTCCGTGACCGGGCCGAGCACACCGCTGTTGCCCGTCAGGGTGATCGCCAGGCCGCCGATCGCCAGCAGCACCGCGACCGCCGCCGCTCCGAACAGGATTGGCGGCCGCTTGTACCAGGGCAGCGGCGCCGGTGCGGCCTGGTAGTGCGGCTCTTCGCGGGCGAAGTCCATCGGAGGCCGGGCGTCGGTGGGGCCGGAGTAGACGTCCGCGGAGTACTCCGCGCCGGTGTAGGGCACCGGTTCGTTGCCTGGCGCATCGTCTTGCGACCACGCCAGTGCGCGGTACGTGGCCGACGGGGCACCGTCGGCTGCCGACTCGCTCGCCGCGACACCGGCTGCGCCCGCCGCCCATGCCGCAGGCGCGACGCCGGTTGCGGCGTCGGCGGCGGCCGCCAGCCCCGTCGGTGCGTCGGCATCCGGGCTCTGGTCGGCGAGCAGCGCCGCGCCCGCGGCCGCGTTCAGCTGCGACTGCGGTGTCGTGACGACGGGGACACGGAACTGTTCCGACAGCCGTTGAGTGACCAGCGGAATGGCGGCGCCGCCACCTACGGTCGCCACAGCTGCAAGGTTGGCCGCGGAAATGTTGTTGCGCTGCAACGTCTCTCCGATCGCAGCGAGTAAGCCCGCCAGCGGAGCGTCGATCAGGTTGTTCAGCTCGGTGCGGGTCAGCCGGACGTCGGACTGAAAGCCGGGCAGATCGACCGGCACCGCGGTGGCGGTCTCCGCCGAGAGGCGCTCCTTGGCCTGCCTGCTCTCGTCGCGCAGATGGGTCAGCGACCCGACTGCCGCGGTGCCCGCCGGATCGGCGTTGTTCGCATCGGCGACGCCTGCGAGGACGTGGTTGAGCACCGCCTGGTCGATCTGATCGCCGGAAAAGTCGGCGTATCTCACGGTTTCGCCGATCGGCGACAGGGGCGCATTGGCGTCCGCGAGCGTGATGCTTGTCCCGGTGCCGCCAAGGTCGACGAGCGCGATGACGCCACCGGGTAAACCCGGGGCGGCCTGCAGCGAGGTGAGCGCGGCGAGGGAGTCCGGTATCAACGCGGCCGGCACTCCACCGGACGTGAGGGCCGGCTTGTCACGCAGGGCTCCGCGCAGCGCACCGATCACCGCGGGTCCCCAGTGAGCGGGCACCGCGATGCCGATGGGCCGGCCACCGCCCACCGCGTGGGCCATGGCGTCGAGGGCTTCCGCGAGCACCCGCTCGGCGCGGTGGGAGCTGCCGTCCTCGGCGACGAGCGGAACCGGATCACCGACCCGTTCGACAAAGCCGGTCAGCACCACACCGGGTTGGTTGAGCGCCGGGTTCTCGGCGGCGACACCGACCTCGGCGGCGCGGTCGGAGAACAGCGTGAGCACGGCGCGGCGCATCACGGGCGGACGGCCGACACGCGCGGCGACCAGGTTCGTCGCCCCGATCGACAACCCGAGAGCGTCAGTCATGCTCAGCTCCCGCTCGCTCCGGTCCTCGCTCGCGCTCGCCTTCGGTGGTCATGCTTGGCTCCTGCTCGCTCCGGTCCTCGCTCGCACTCGCCTTCGGTGGTCATGCACAACTCCTGTACTCGGCCGCCCATCACGATAGCGGCCGACTTCACGGGGAACCGGACGGATCCCCCTAGTGTCGCGAAACCCCTAACGCCGAGTCCCCTAATGCCTTGGCCGCAGGGGCGGGTTTCGCACCGATCACGCCGCACGTTCGGCCTGGATAGCATCGTCACTAACCGCCGGGACTGGCCCGACGTCATCGCGGTTGGGAAGAAGGTGTGTCATGGCAAACCCGCTACTCGACTTTGTGATGTCGTTGGTGCGGGACCCTGACGCTGCCGCCCAGTATGCCGCTGACCCGGCAGGTGCCATCCACACCGCCAATCTGATCGATGTGACCAGCGCGGACGTGAATGCCCTGATTCCGGTTGTTGCGGAGTCGCTCTCCACGTCAGCGCCGGCCCTGGGCGCTGAATCCCTGATCGGGGATCCAGCCGGCAACATATGGACGAGCGGGGCGGCGACCGCCGCATTCGACGCATTCGATGACCACGTGTCCGTCCCGACGATCGACGACGGCCACAGCATCGCGGTGAACGTCATCGACCAACCCGACGAGTCGCTGCATGCGGGTATTGATGCCGTTCACGATGCGGGGATACCCACCGTGGCGCATGTCGAGGATCCGTCAGCGCAGCTCACGGGCGGAATCATCGACGACGCGCCGCTCACCGTCGACGACGCCGATACCGACTGGCACTCTGCCGTCGACGACGCGCAGCACCACCTGGACGCCGGCGACACCGGGTTCGACATCTTCGACTAGTCTCACCACCACGTCCCCGACGGCGCGGCCATCAACGGCCGCGCCGTTTTCGTGTTCAGGGCGTGGCTGACCTGGCTCAATAGCGCTACCCCCAGCCACCCCCTAATCCCCTAATAGGGGACCCCCCAAGATCCCGGCACGGGGTTCCGTAGGGATGGGCGTCGACCCCGTTTCCGGGGGGTTGTGCCGTCCATAACGTGGTCTGCAGATCGCCGGACAGCCCGGTGACGCGACAACACAACACACACCGAAAGACAACACACACCGAAAGGCACTCCGATGACGAACCCCATCTCCATCCTGTTCGACTGGCTCCTCGGCCTGACTCGCCCCGGTGCCGATCCCTCCGACGTACGCGCCTTCGTGGCCAACCCGACGCAGGCGGCTTCGCAGGCGCTGGGCACCGCCGTCACCCAGGCTCAGCTGACCCAGGCCGCGTCGGCGGTTGTCGCACCTGCCGCGCTGGCCGGCGGTGGCAACCCGATCGAGGCGCTGCAGCACACGGTCGCCGACAACAACGGCCTGACCTTCGCGCCGCAGCGGGTGTTCGCCCCCGAGACGGACTTCGCCAGCCACAACCAGACCGACCTGGCCAGCCACAACGACATCGGCAGCCCGCGGGCCGGCGAGGACGTTCAGCAGGGTGTCGGCAACGTCGACCTGGACTTCGACTTCAGCCGTGACATCAACGCCTCCGACGGGTCGGTGGTCAACACCGGCACCATGGGCGATGTCGACAACGCGAACGTGCACGGCCACGGCAACGTCGTCGGCGACGACAACGACGGAAACAACACCGGCGACGTGCACGCGGGGCAGGGCTCCAACGTCAATGCGGGCGGCATCGACAACGACATCGATGACAACAGCACCGATGTGAACACCACCGCGGGTGGCGACGTCGCCACCAACACCGGCAGCGGTCAGAACGCCCAGGTCGGTGACATCGACACCAGCGGTGGCGGTGCGGCCGGTGGGCACGGCGGCCACGGCGGTGGCGGCATCATCGGTGTCGGCAACGACGGTGGCGACGGTGGCGGTGCCGCCGGTGGTTCGGGCGGCGGCGTGATCATCGCCCCGACCCAGACCACCAGCAGCAACAACCAATCCAATAGCCACAACCAGTCCGCCGGTGACGATCTGAGCGACGTCAACGCGTCGCATTCGCACGCACCGGTGTCGGTTGGCAACGAGGACAACAACACCGCTCTCGGTGGTGACGCGACCCAGGTCGGTCACGCCAACGGCGGTGTCGATGCCAGCCACGACGACAACTCGATTCACCACACGACCGAGCACCACATCGACACGCACGTGGAGAACACCGTCGACGCCGGGCTGTTCTGAGCGACACCGACAACACCCAAGCCCAACTGGCGGGGATCGACTCCCAGATCCCCGCCAGTTGGCACGTCTACCGTAGGGGCACCATGACGCAACCCAATGACCCGCGCAGAGTGAAGGTCATCCTTGAGCTGATCGACCACACCAAGAAGATCGCCGAGCTCAACGAGCGCGGGGACCTGGCCGAGCGGCTCGAGCGGGCCAGGGTGCGTATCTCGGATCCACAGATTCGCGTTGTGATCGCGGGCCAGCTCAAGCAGGGCAAGAGCCAGTTGCTCAACTCCCTGCTCAACGTGCCGGTGGCCCGCGTCGGCGATGACGAGACGACCGTGCTCGCGACCGTGGTGTCGTATTCGGAACAGGTGTCGGCGCAGTTGATCGTGGCTGCGCCCGACGGCGGCGAGCCCTCGGTGATCCCCATCCCACCCGGGAACCTCAAGAACGATCTGCGTCGCGCGCCGGAGGCCCGCGGCCGCGAGGTGTTGCGGGTCGAGGTCACCGCCAGCAGCCCGTTGCTGAAGCACGGCCTTGCGTTCGTCGACACCCCCGGTGTCGGCGGCCACGGGCAGCCGCACCTGTCGGCCACGCTGGGTCTGCTGCCGGACGCCGACGCCATGCTGATGATCAGCGACACCAGTCAGGAGTTCACCGAACCTGAGATGACCTTCATCCGGCAGGCGTACGAAATCTGCCCCGTCGCAGCCATTGTCGCGACCAAGACCGATCTCTATCCGCACTGGCGGGAGATCGTGGCGGCCAACCATGCCCATCTGGAGCGGGCGGGCTTGTCCCTGCCCGTGATACCCGCCTCGGCGCTGCTGCGCAGCCACGCACTTGCGCACAGCGACAAGGAACTCAATGAGGAATCCAACTTCCCGGCCATCATCAAATTCCTCAGCGACAGAGTCCTGTCCCGCGAGAATGATCGGATTCGCGACCAGGTGCTCGCCGAGATCCGCTCAGCCGCAGAGCATTTGACGCTGACCGCGCAATCCGAGCTGTCTGCGCTCAACGACCCGGACACCCGGGACAGGCTGAAGGACGAACTGGAGCGGCGCAAAGAGGATGCGCAGGAGGCTCTGCAGCAGACCGCGTTGTGGCAGCAAGTTCTCAACGACGGAATCGCCGATCTGACATCGGATGTCGACCATGATCTGCGCGCCCGCTTCCGAGCGATCAGCCAGCACGCCGAGAATGTGATCGACGACTGTGATCCGACCAATCACTGGGCGGAGATCGGCGCCGAGCTGGAGGACGCGGTCGCAACGGCGGTCGGCGACAACTTCGTCTGGGCCTATCAACGCGCCGAGGCGCTCGCCGAGGAGGTTGGCCGCACGTTCGTCGAGGTCGGCCTGGATGCGGTCAAGATGCCGCAGATCGACGCCAGGGAGATGGGCGCCGGCTTCGGCGAGTTGAAGTCGCCGGCGCGGTTGGAGGCCAAGCCGATAAAGGCCGGCCACAAGGTGGTCACCGGCATGCGCGGCTCCTATGGCGGCGTGCTGATGTTCGGCATGCTGACGTCCTTCGCCGGCCTGGGCATGTTCAACCCGCTTTCGCTTGGCGCCGGACTCCTTCTGGGCCGCAAGGCGTACAAGGAGGACATGGAGAACAGGATGCTTCGCGTCCGCAACGAGGCGAAGATGAACATGCGCCGGTTCGTCGACGACGTCGCGTTCGTCGTGGGCAAGGAGTCGCGTGACCGGCTCAAGGGAATCCAGCGTCAGATCCGCGACCACTACCGCGGCATCGCCAACCAGGCCACCCGCTCGCTCAACGAATCACTTCAGGCCACCCTCACGGCGGCGAAGTTAGAGGAGAACGAGCGAAACAGCCGGGTCGCCGAACTCGAACGGCAGCTCAGCATCCTCGGTCAGGTGACCGATCACGCGAACAAGCTCGCGGTGGCCGCACCGGAGTCCGCCGCCCAACCTGTGCGCAGCGGCTGACCGGACCAGCCCCATCAGCGGTGCTCAGGGCCGGTGAATAAGCTGCTCATCGGATATGAGCACGAGCGATCAGGTGCGCGCGATCCTGGGCGGCACCACGGCGGCCTACAGGGCCGATCCGGCGTACCGCCAGCGCCCCGACGTGCACAACGAGCTGGACCGGATCGGCCGCCGGCTCAACCAGCCCATCCGCATCGCGTTGGCCGGACCATTGAAGGCCGGCAAATCGACGCTGGTGAACGCGCTTGTCGGCGAAGACATTGCGCCGACCGACGCCACCGAGGCCACCCGCATTGTGACGTGGTTCCGCAACGGCCCCACACCCAAGGTCACCGCGAACCACCGCGGCGGCCGCCGGTCCAATGTGCCGATCGCCCGCAACGGCGGCCTGACGTTCGACTTCGCCAGCCTTGATCCCGAGGACGTCGTCGACCTCGACGTCGAGTGGCCGGCCGCCGAGCTGATCGACACCACGATCATCGACACCCCCGGCACCTCATCGTTGTCGCGTGATGTCTCGCAGCGCACCCTGCGGCTGCTGGTGCCCGACGACGGGGTGCCGCGGGTGGATGCCGTCGTGTTCCTGCTGCGCACCCTGAACGCCACCGATATCGCGCTGCTCAAGCAGATCGGCGAGCTCGTCGGCGGGTCGGCAGGAGCCCTCGGGGTGATCGGGGTGGCCTCGCGTGCCGACGAGATCGGTGCGGGGCGCATCGACGCGATGCTCTCGGCGAGGGAGGTGGCCAAGCGGTTCACCTCGGAGATGGACAAGACCGGCATCTGCCAGGCCGTCGTCCCGGTGTCCGGCCTGTTGGCGCTGACAGCGCGCACCCTGCGACAGAGCGAGTACGTGGCGCTGGAGAAGCTCGCCGGCGTCGACGCCGCCGAACTGGCCAAGGCGATGCTCTCGGTCGACCGGTTCGTTCGCGAGGACAGTGAGCTGCCGGTCGACGCCGCCACGCGGGCGGCCCTGCTGGAGCGGTTCGGCATGTTCGGACTGCGGATCTCCATCGCCGTACTGCGGGCGGGTGTCACGGACTCGGTCGGTCTTGCCGACGAGCTGCTCGAGCGCAGCGGCCTCGTCGCCTTGCGCGACGTCATCGACCAGCAGTTCGCTCAGCGCTCGGACCTGCTCAAGGCGCACACCGCGCTGCTGTCGCTGCGTCAGTTCGTGCAGAACAACCCGATCTATGCGACGCCGTACATCATCGCCGACATCGATCCGTTGCTCGCCGACACACATGCCTTCGAGGAGTTACGTCTGCTGAGCCAACTACGTTCGCGCTCAACAACATTGAACGAGGACGAGATGGCCTCGTTGCGCCGGATCATCGGCGGCTCCGGCACCGACGCCGCCAGTCGGCTCGGCCTGCAACCCGAAGACCCGTATGACGGGCCGCGCGCCGCCTTCGCCGCCGCCCAGCGCTGGCGGCGCCGTGCGGACCATCCGCTCAACGATCCGTTCACCACCCGGGCTTGCCGGGCCGCGGTGCGCAGCGCAGAGGCGATGGTCGCTGAATACGCCGCAAAGGGGTTTTCGTGACTCACTTCGGCGGGCCGCTTCGCTTGTGGACGCACCGCCGTGACCACCGCCCGGCCCGCGGATCAATTCAGCAGACTCCTAGTCTGTAGTTCCGTACAGCAAACATTGGGCGGCGCAGTGGGGCGTCTACCCCGGTGACTGCACGTACGTCCTGAGCCGCACACGCCCCCAGCTTCTACCCGTGCTGAGGGCAACATGGCTGGCTGTCTTCAAAAGCTGATCAACCGGCCGAACCGGTGACGGTTGGCGGCAAAAACGAGCTAAGCTAATTTCTTGCAAAACACCTGTAACCTGCGGTTTGACGTCGGCCGCTGGAAGGATCTAGAAATGCGGATTCGGCACACTTATCTCACCGCGATGCTCGCGGCGGCGTCCGCCGTCATGGCGTCCAGTCTTGTCGCCGCACCACCGGCTGCGGCCGACTGTATTTCATCCCGCGGGCCCGACCCCGTCACAATATGCTCGCAGGGTGAGACCCGGAAGAGCAACACGTCACCCGTCCCTCGGGCCACTCCTTATATCCCGTTGCCCTGTGATCTGGACTGGATGTGCGACCAGGGCGCTTCCATGACTGACTGACGCGGCGGCGGTGACGAGAAATGCGGGTCAGGCACACCTATCTCACCGCGATGCTCGCGGCGGCGTCCGCCGCTGCGGCGTCCACTCTTGTCGCCGCACCACCGGCTGCGGCCGACTGTGTTGAGGGCGGCGGGATCACAATATGCTCGCAGGGTGACGCCCGGGTCAGCAGGACACCTTATGTCCCTTCGTCGTGTGATCTCGACTGGATGTGCGACGACCTGGGCAATTCCGTGACTGAGACGGACTGACGCGGCGGCGGTGACGGCCGACCCGACCGACGGATTCGTCCGTGGTCTGCGATATAGCCGCCATGTCTAGCCTAGTGCGCGACGAGCCTCGCGGCGTGGTCCTGCTCGTCGGGGTGCACGGCGGAGGCCGAGCTGGACCTCACCGTCCATGTCGTGACGCGCCCGTCCGGACTTGCCTGCTGCCCGGAGGCCAGCGCGTCGTCGATCAACGATCGCACCTCTGCCTCGCGCCCGCGTTCGACGGCGAACAACACCCGTAGCCAAACTGTGTCGTCGGCTTGGCGCACCGCTGCCGTGTGGTGCGGTGCAAGCGGGCAGGGGGGTTCGTGCTCCCAGTGCCCGCACAGCGCAACGGTGATCGCGCCGCCGGCCGCATCGGGATCCCCGTCGGGGCCGAGAGCCAGTACTGCGTCGTGTGCGAAGACGCTTCGGGCCGTTGTCATCCCCCTGGCCGCGGAATCTGCGGGATCTGTGGAATCTGGGGTACCTGCGGGATTTGCGGCGGCGACGATACCGTCTCGGTGACGGTGCTGGTGCTGGTGCTGGCGCTCGTGCTCGTGCTGGTGCTCACCGACGTGCTCGGCTCGGTCGTCGTCGTGGTCGCAGACGGTGTCGTCTCCGTGCTCGTCGTCGGGGAAGCCGTCGTCTGGGTGACGCTCTGGGACGGCCCGACCGCCGGCGCGGACGTCGTCATCGGTGTCAGGGTGGTGGTCGTCGTGTCGGTGGCGTCCGACGAGTCCGACATGAGGCTCACCACCAGCCAAGCGATCAGGGCAAGCAGAAGCGCGACGAGCGCACCGAACCCGATCAGCGCGGGGGGCTTGCGGTACCAGGGCGTCGGCTCTTGCGGCGGCTGGCCGTAGCCGGCGCCGTAGTCGCCGTAACTGGCCGCGTAGGCGGTGGGCTCGCTGTCCGAATAGCTGTTCGGGTCGTCGGGAGGTCCGTATCTCGCCACGGAAACCGATAGTAGGTGCTTCGGGCGATCAACCAGGTTGCTGGGGCTGCAATGTGCGCGTCACGTTGAAGCGCGGTCGCCGGGAAGTGGGACCACCGGGACTCTCCTCGTTCTCCCTCTGGCGCGGACGCGGCGGCGGTGGTGGGATGCTGTTTTCGGTGCCGCTGCTGCTGGTCTCCGCGCCGCTGCTGGAGGTCTCCGATGAACCCGAGGTCGTCGACGGTGTGGTGAGCGGGGCGTTGATCTCGGTGGTGGATAGCGGTGCGGTGCTGGTGATGGTGGCGGTCGTCGTAGTGGCAGGCGTCGGGGACGCGGTCGCAGAAAAGGACGGGTCGACGAAGTTGACCGGTGCACCGCCGTCGTCCTGCCCGGTCACGTACACGACCGCGGCGGCAAGGACTCCGATGACGGCCACGCCTGCGACGCTGGCGCCGATCACCGCGCGCGTCGAGTTGTGCCAGGGCGCCGAAGGAGCGTCCCCGCCGAACTCGTCGACGAATTCGACGTCATCGAATTCGTTGTCAACGTCGGGGCCCGTCACAGCCACCGATATTAGACCTCCGACCTGCAGTAACGCCGCGTCAGCTGAGTGCAGGAAGCACCTCGGAGGCGAACAGGTCCAGGTGGTCGAGATCGGACATGTCGAGAAGCTGCAGGTAGACCCGCTGGACACCGATCTCGGCGAACGGCGCGAGCTTGTCGACGATCTCGTTCGGTGTGCCAACCAGTGGTGAATTGCCGCGCAGCTCGTCCACGTCGCGTCCTATCGCCGCCGCACGAGTGGCCACCTGGACGTCATCGCGTCCGGCACACACCACGAACGCCGCCGAATACGTCAGGGAGTCCTCCGCTCGCCCGGCGTCGGCGAGCGCGCGGCGCATCCGGTCGTAGCTGGCCTTGGTGATGTCCAGCGGCATGAACGGCACGTTGAACTCTGCGCCGAACTTCGCGGCCAGCGCGGGCGTCCGCTTCGCGCCGAGACCGCCGATGACGATCGGCGGATGGGGCCGTTGTTTGGGCTTGGGCAGGGCAGGCGAATCGACGACGCTGTAGTGCTTGCCCGAGTAGTCGAACGTCTCACCTTCCGGTGTGGTCCACAGGCCGGTGATGATGTCCAACTGCTCACGCAGCCGCTCGAACCGTTCACCGAGCGGCGGGAACGGAATCGCGTAGGCGTTGTGCTCGGCTTCGAACCAGCCCGCCCCGAGGCCCAATTCGACTCGGCCACCGCTCATCTCGTCGACCTGGGCCACGGAGATGGCCAAGGGGCCCGGATAGCGGAAGGTGGCCGAGGTGACCATGGTGCCGAGCCGGATCGAGGTCGTCTCGCGGGCGAGCCCGGCCAGCGTCACCCAAGAGTCGGTGGGTCCGGGCAGGCCGTCACCGCTCATCGCCACGTAGTGGTCGGATCGGAAGAACGCCGAGTAGCCAAGTGCCTCTGCTGCTTTGGCCACGGCGAGCTGGTCGGCGTAGGTGGCGCCCTGTTGAGGTTCGACGAATGCACGGAAATCCACGGGTTCCACCCTAGAGCGCGCGACGCCACAGACGATTACGACCACGGCTTGCCCCGCCAGACCGTCCTCTACCGGGTCCATAAGGTCGAGGAGCTCACGGACGCACGGTTATCCGATACGGCCGACATCGCCCAGCTGTGGTTGGCACTGCAGTCCCGCGACCTGCTGGGCGGTCGCTGACCGCCCAATGGCCGGCTCAGAAGGTGTCGACCTTCTCGATGCTGACGAACATGCCGTGCTTCGTGCGCTGGTTGGTGAAACGGGTGCCCTCGCTGGTGGCGTCGATGGTCCAGCCGACCGCGCTGTAGGTGCGGTAGTCGATGGTCTCGACCGGGATGTCGCCGAGGTCGCCGACGATCCATCTCACGGTCCCGTCGGCAGACAGGTTCACGCCGTTGGCCCGCACGCCGTCCTGCAGCGGGGAGTTGGTGAACGCCGCCTCGCAGCCGACGGACTGCTCGTCGAGCTGGCAGCGGGTCTGGCCCGACTTGGTCTCGATGAAGACGTAGCCGGAGTCGTCCGGCGGAAGCACCTGCGCGGCGGGCGGCGATATCGGTCCCGACGGCGTTGTCGTTTTCGTGGGTGGCGCCGCGGTCGGCCTGCTGGTGCTGGGCCGCGATGTCGGAAAACTGGGTTCGGTGGCTGGCTCCCGGCTGGTTACCGGGGTGCCTTGGGTGTCTGACTGGCATCCGGCCAGCAACGCGCCCGTCGCGAGCAAACATGCGAGAACCAGCCGTGCCTTCATCCCAGGGTAAGGCTACTGAGCCGCCGGTCCGGCGGCCGACAGGGACGCGCCGGGAACGCTCGGGAACAAACTGCGCGGGCCCGCCGTTGATCACTTCGATAAGTTGAGTGAATCAGACTCAAGTCTGGCTTGACACGGGAGTGTCGGCAGTAGCAGGCTTGAGCGCAGTCCACTCAGACCCTAACAAAGCTATTCAGGAGGAAAACCATGGCTCGTGCGGTCGGAATCGACCTCGGGACCACCAACTCCGTCGTCGCTGTTCTGGAGGGTGGCGACCCCGTCGTCGTCGCCAACTCCGAGGGCTCCCGCACCACCCCGTCGGTCGTCGCGTTCGCGCGTAACGGCGAGGTGTTGGTCGGTCAGCCCGCCAAGAACCAGGCGGTGACCAACGTCGACCGGACCATCCGTTCGGTCAAGCGGCATATGGGCACTGACTGGTCGATCGAAATCGACGGCAAGAACTACACCGCGCAGGAAATCAGCGCCCGCGTTCTGATGAAGCTCAAGCGGGACGCCGAGGCCTACCTCGGCGAGGACATCACCGACGCGGTGATCACCACGCCCGCTTACTTCAACGACGCTCAGCGCCAGGCCACCAAGGAGGCTGGCCAGATTGCCGGGCTCAACGTGCTGCGCATCGTCAACGAGCCGACCGCGGCCGCCTTGGCCTACGGCCTCGACAAGGGCGAGAAGGAACAGACCATCCTGGTGTTCGACCTGGGTGGCGGCACCTTCGACGTCTCGCTGCTGGAAATCGGCGAGGGCGTCGTGGAAGTTCGCGCCACCTCGGGTGACAACCACCTCGGCGGCGACGACTGGGACGACCGGATCGTCGAGTGGCTCGTCGACAAGTTCAAGGCCAGCGCCGGCATCGACCTGACCAAGGACAAGATGGCCATGCAGCGGCTACGTGAGGCCGCCGAGAAGGCCAAGATCGAGCTGTCCAGCTCGCAGGGCACCTCGATCAACCTGCCCTACATCACCGTCGACTCCGACAAGAACCCGTTGTTCCTCGACGAACAGCTGAGCCGGGCCGAGTTCCAGAAGATCACGCAGGACCTGCTTGACCGCACCCGGCAACCGTTCAAGTCGGTGATCGCCGACGCGGGCATCTCGGTGGCCGACATCGACCACGTGGTGCTGGTCGGTGGTTCGACCCGCATGCCCGCGGTGGCCGATCTGGTCAAGGAACTGACCGGCGGCAAGGAACCCAACAAGGGCGTCAACCCCGACGAGGTCGTCGCGGTCGGCGCTGCGCTTCAGGCCGGTGTGCTCAAGGGCGAGGTGAAAGACGTTCTGCTGCTTGACGTCACCCCGCTGAGCCTTGGTATCGAGACCAAGGGCGGCGTGATGACCAAGCTGATCGAGCGCAACACCACGATCCCGACCAAGCGGTCGGAGACCTTCACCACGGCCGACGACAATCAGCCGTCGGTGCAGATCCAGGTCTATCAGGGTGAGCGCGAGATCGCGTCGCACAACAAGCTGCTCGGCAGCTTCGAACTGACCGGTATCCCGCCGGCCCCCCGCGGCGTGCCGCAGATCGAGGTCACCTTCGACATCGACGCCAACGGCATCGTCCACGTCACCGCCAAGGACAAGGGCACCGGCAAGGAGAACACGATCAAGATCCAGGAAGGCTCCGGCCTTTCCAAGGAGGAGATTGATCGGATGATCAAGGACGCCGAGCTGCACGCCGAGGAGGACCGCAAGCGTCGCGAGGAGGCTGACGTCCGCAACCAGGCTGAGTCGCTGGTCTACCAGACGGAGAAGTTCGTCGCTGAACAGAGGGGCGCAGCGTCCGAGTCCGGCGGTTCGAAGGTTCCCGAGGACACTTTGAGCAAGGTCGACGCCGCGATCGCTGATGCGAAGACGGCGCTGAACGGAACCGACATCTCGGCGATCAAGTCCGCGATGGAGAAGCTGGGGCAGGAGTCCCAGGCTCTGGGCCAGGCGATCTACGAGGCCACGCAGGCCGAGCAGGCCGCGGGCGGGGGCGCAACAGCAGGTTCGTCGGGCGCATCCGATGATGACGTCGTTGATGCCGAGGTTGTGGAGGATGACAGCCCGAACGGTGGCGAGAACAAGTGAGTTCCAACGATCCGCACGAGCCGGTGACCGTCACCGACAAACGGCGTGTCGATCCGGAGACCGGTGAAGTCCGTCAACAGGCTTCCGGGCCGGCCCCCAGCGGGCCGGCACCGGAGCCGTTCGCGGGGGAGACACCCGACGAGGCAGGCAAGGCGGCCGAACTGCTCGCTGACCTGCAACGCGTGCAGGCCGATTTCGCCAACTACCGCAAGCGGGCCCTGCGCGACCAGCAGCTCACTGCCGATCGCACGAAGGCCGCGGTGATCGCCCAGCTGCTGGGCGTGCTTGACGACCTCGACCGGGCTCGCAGTCACGGGGACCTGGAATCGGGTCCGTTGAAGTCGGTTGCCGACAAGCTGGTGACCGCCCTTGAGGGGCTGGGCCTTTCGGGTTTCGGCGCCGAGGGCGACGAATTCGACCCGGCCCTGCACGAGGCCGTACAGCACGAGGGTGAGGGCACCCATCCCATCGTCGGCAGCGTCATGCGGCGTGGCTACAAGGTCGGCGACCAGGTGGTGCGCCATGCCCTTGTCGGTGTGGTGGACACGGTGCCGGACGCCGCCGATGAGGACACGCCCGAGAACGCCGACGCGGTGCCCGGCGAGGCCGCAGAATAAAGACAACGATCACGACAATTCGACCGAGGTAAGGAGGTGACGCGGCATGGCCCAACGAGAATGGGTCGAGAAGGATTTCTACAAGATCCTCGGCGTCTCCTCTGACGCCGACGAGAAGGAAATCAAGCGCGCCGCGCGAAAGATTCTCGCCGACAACCACCCCGACCGAAATCCGGGTAATACGGCCGCGGAGGAGCGCTACAAAGCCGCCTCGGAGGCCAAAGAGGTTCTGGGCGATTCGGCCAAGCGCAAGGAGTACGACGAAACCCGAAGGCTTTTCGCCAACGGGGGTTTCGGGCGCGGCCGGTTCAGCGGCGGCGGAGGCAACTTCGGCGGATTCGGCGGGGACGGCGCCGAGTTCAACTTGAACGACCTGTTCGACGCGGCGAGCCAGACCGGCGGCGCGAACATCGGCGACCTGTTCGGCGGGCTGTTCGGTCGTGGCGCACAGCAGCCGCGACCCACCAGGCCGCGGCGCGGCAACGACCTGGAGACCGAGACCGAGCTGTCCTTCATGGAGGCGACCAAGGGTGTGGCCATGCCATTGCGGCTGACCAGCCCGGCGCCGTGCACGAATTGCCATGGCAGCGGGGCACGCCCGGGCACCAGCCCGAAGGTGTGTCCGAATTGCAACGGCGCGGGCGTCATCAACCGCAACCAGGGCGCGTTCGGTTTCTCCGAACCGTGCACCGAGTGCCGGGGCAGCGGCTCGATCATCGAGCACCCGTGCGATGAGTGCAAAGGCACCGGTGTCACTACCCGTACCCGCACCATCAACGTACGGATCCCGCCAGGCGTTGAGGACGGACAGCGGATCCGGCTTGCCGGACAGGGCGAGGCAGGTCTGCGCGGTGCGCCTTCCGGTGACCTGTACGTGACCGTACATGTGAGGCCGGACAAGGTATTCGGGCGCGACGGCAACGATCTCACCGTCACTGTGCCCGTCAGCTTCAGTGAATTAGCCCTTGGCACAACGCTTTCAGTGCCGACACTGGAGGGCAAGGTCGGTGTCCGGGTGCCGAAGGGTACCTCGGACGGCCGCATCCTTCGCGTGCGTGGCCGCGGTGTGCCGAACCGCTCAGGCGGGCACGGTGACCTGTTGGTCACCGTGAAGGTCGCGGTGCCGCCGAAACTCGAGGGTGAGGCGGCCGAAGCGCTCGAGGCCTACGCGAAAGCCGAGCGGGCCGGCGGGTTCGACCCAAGGGCCGGATGGGCCGGTGCGTGATGGCCGGCAAGCGCTCCGACGACAGGGAGTCCGCGAGGACGTTCCTCATCTCGGTGGCCGCCGAGCTGGCGGGTATGCACGCGCAGACGCTCCGCACGTATGACCGGCTCGGTCTGGTAATCCCGCAGCGCAGCTCGGGCGGTGGGCGCAGGTACTCACAGCGTGATGTCGACCTGCTCCGCGAGGTGCAACGGCTGTCGCAGGACGAGGGCGTGAATCTCGCTGGTATTAAACGGATCATCGAGCTGACCAACCAGGTCGAGGCATTGCAGTCGCGCTTGGCAGAGGTGGTTGAGGAGCTGGAACAGTTGCGCGCCAAGCGGAGTCGCGACGTGGCTGTGGTGCCGAAGAGCACGGCCCTGGTGGTCTGGCAGCCGCGCACCAAGCGTTAGGCGACCGCGGGGGAGGCATATCGTCTCCGCCCCGCTGATCGACTCAGTTGTTGGTCGGTGGTGGTTGGGGTTGGAAGGGGTCGTACCACCACCAGTGGGCGCGCTCGCCGGTGGGTCCGGGGCACGGTGGCACCGCGGGTGGGGGTTGGGTTGGTGGGCGGGCCAGCGATCCTGGGTTCAGTACTTGGCCGGCGTGGTCGGTGACGGTGAGATCGTGTGCGGGTCCGGTGATGGTGATGACGCCGCGGTGGTGCAGCCGGTGGTGATAGGGGCACAGCGGCACCAGGTTGGCCAGTTCGGTGGGGCCGCCGTCTTCCCAGTGCCGGATGTGGTGGGCGTGCAGACCGCGGGTCGCGCCACAACCAGGCACCGCGCACGTGCGATGACGATGCTCGAGGGCACGACGCAGCCGACGGCTGATCACCCGGGTGGCCCGACCCGAGCCGATCGCCTGCCCGTCACGTTCGAACCACACCTCACAACTGGCATCACAGGTCAGATAACGACGATCAGCCTCCGACAACAGCGGACCCAGATGCAGCGCGGCGGCGCGCTGGTGGACATCCAGGTGCACCACCACCGTGGTGTGCTGCCCATGGGGGCGACGAGCGGCCTCGGTGTCCCAGCCGGCCTGCACCAGCCGCATGAACGCCTCGCCAGTGCCCGGCACCGGCGGCCGATTCGGCGAGGGCCCGGCGGCGGTGTCGTGGTCGCGCTGCCACTCGGCGATCAGCGCCTGGTGGATCGGGGTCGCGGTGGGGTCGGGGTTCCAGCTTGACCGCGGTGCGCAGCTGGCTGACCGTGGCCACCTGGGCCAGTTGCGCATAGTGCGCATCCGATCCCACCCCGGCCCGGGCTGCGATCACCCCGACCTGATCCAGCGACAGCCGGCCCTCCCGCAGGCCCGCCGCGCAGCGCGGAAACTGCTCCAGCCGAGAGGCGATGGTGGCGATGGTGTGCGCGGTGGTTGACGACGACCCGGTCTTCCAGGCCACCAACGCCGGCACCGACCGGGCGCCGGTGATACCCACCAGCCCGCCGCGATCCAGCTCGGCCACGATCTCCACGATGCGCCCATCAATCGCGTTGCGCTGACCGGTCAACTCCGCCAACTCCTCAAACAACACCTCAACACGGTCAACAGGACGCACCCCCGTGGCGCCAGAGGAAGCGGTCAACGACATAACCCCATCATCACAGCCAGGTACGACAACTCTGAATGTCCGGAGGAGGTCCTGCACACCAACTACGGACCCAAATCGTGAGCCAGGCAAGGCTTTCAGATTATTTTGATCGAGAATCGCATCGTCTCGGGCTTGCCCGCGACGGCTTCGCGGTAGCCGCCCCGGCTGAGAGCGTCCGTCGGTGCTGCCATTGGTTCGATGGCGACGAGATCCTCGTTCGGTGGGGCGAACAACTGCGCTGCCGGATAACCTTCGAACGTCACCTCGATCCTGCGATCGCCTCCGGCCAGCGCGAAGACCGCGCCGTCGGTCACGTCGTCGAAGCCATCGTCGTAGGTGCTGTTCTTCAACGGCACGGTTGCGCCGCTCCAGTCCTCGGACTCTCCGGTCGGGATGCCCCGGTTGTCCACGGGGAGGCGCCGCATACTCGGCGTGGTGAGTTTCCAGTCCTCGCGCGGCACACCCGGAATCGTCAGATACGGGTGATAGCCGAAGCACAGCGGCACGGACGCCGCCGTCGTCGGCGCGACCGTCGTCTCGATGGTGAGCGTCCGGTCCGCCAGCGTGATCTCCTGGGTCAGCACGTGGGGAAAGGGGAAAGACGCCAGCAGACGGGGCATTCCGCCGTAGTCGAGAACGGCCGTCAACGTATTCTCCGACTTGGCGGTGACCAGCCAGCCGGGATAGGCCGCCAGCACGCCGTGGATGGGGAGGCCGTGTTCGTCGGCGCGCACACCGCCGGTCCCCACTGTCAAGGAGACGACGGCGCCGTCGATGCCATAATTGTTGGCGCTCAACCGGTTTGCCCACGGGTAGAGAATCGGAATGCCCATGGTCTTGCCGTTGGTCACATAGGCGTTCAGCCCGCGGCGCTGACCGAGAATCTCGACTCCGTGGTCGGCGAGCGAGGTGCAGATCATCCCCGCGACAGGGACGTACGTCGCCGTCAGTGACGAAGACGGATCGCGAAGCGTTACGGACTCTAACTCCGGCATGTACGCGATCCTGCCAGTAGTACGTTCAGTGGACCAGGGGATCATGCTGAATACGTTCGGGCGGTGCGCCTTTGGCGGTCAACGCCTTCTTCGTGGCGGCCACCATATTCGGCCCGCCACAAATGAGGATCTGTCGGTCACCCCAGTTGCCGTACTTCGTCACCACCTCCGGCAGCTTGCCGGTCTGGCGCACATGGAGACCGCGGGGCGGTTGCACGTCGGGGTAGTCGGCCGCCCACGGCGGATCTTGCGAGAACTCCGACACCGGTGACACCGAGAGCCACGGGTTGTGCGACGCGATCTGCCACAGCGTGCGCAGGTCATACAGTTCGCACGGATACCGTCCGCCGAAGAACAAGTGCACCCTGGGGTTCACACCCCATTGGGTGAGGTCCATGATGAGCGCCCGCAACGGCGCCAGTCCGGTACTGCCCGCCACCATAAGCACGTCACCGCCGTCCCGGTCGATCTGCATGCCGCCGTGCGGGTTTGACAGCCGCCAACGGTCGCCGGGGTGAGTTTCGGTGACGATCGTCGGGCTGATCATTCCGCCCGTGACGGAGCGGACGTGGAATTCGATGCCGCCTGCCGGGTCGGGCGGCATCGCCGGGCTGAGGTATCGCCAGCGCCTGGGCCACTGTGGCACCTGGACGGTCACGTACTGGCCCGGGTAGTAGACAAGCGGCTGATCCAACTGCAGCCGAACCACCGAGATATCGCGGGACACCCGATTGAACTCGACGACCGTGCCGTCGCAGAACGGCGGACCCTGATCGGCGTCGGCGGCGCCGTGCATCACCCCGATGAACAATTCGAGCGCCGCGCGCGCGGTGTCGTCGAGCTTGTCGTCCCACTCTTCGCCGAGATGCGCACGCAACGTCAGGTAGAGCGCCTCGTGCATGCTGTAGTAGTGGCTTTGGATGACACCATATTTGCGGTGGTCGCGGCCCAGCTGAGCCAAGAACGCGACCGGCTCCTCGGCACGCTGTTCGATCAGCTCACCGAATAGCCATGTCAGCGCCTCACTGAAGACTTTGAACTGAGCGCCGAGATCGGGTGGAAACAGGTCACGGACCGCCATGTCGATCGCGAACCATTGGGTGTAGAACTGCCGGATCAGGTCCTCGCCCCCGAAGCGGGGGTCGACCGCGTCGCGTAGCATGCGCAGCCCGTCGCGGTCGTCGAGTCCCACGGCGCTTGAGTGTAGGTTTCAGCCGGGTAGGCGCGCACTATTGCCGTTCCGCACCGCGGCAATGACGATCAACGTCGCTCCCGCGAGGGCCCAAGCGGTCAGCACGACGATCGCCATCGTTGAGCCTGCGCCGTCGAAGAAGGCCGTCGAGCGCAGCAGTGTGGCGTTGGCTCCCTGCGGCAACCATTGTCCCAACGCACCCCATCCGCTTGGTAGGAACTCCGGCGCGCTGGTCAAACCGGACAAGGGGTTGCCAAGCAGCAGTGCCAGCAGCGCACCGGCGGCCAGGCCGGCGCGGCCGAACAGCGAGCCGAGACCCAGCATCGACAGGCCGGACGCGAGCGCGCCGAGCGCGAGACCGCCAGCAACACCCCAGAAGTTCGCGTCGATGGACCCGAGCACGAACCGCAGCAGAGCGGCGATCGTCCAGCCAGCCACCCCAGCGAAAACCACCGCGGCGGCGAACCTGGTCCACACCTCGCGCCGCAACACGAGCACAAGCGCGATCGCGGGCAGCAGGCCGGCGAGCGTGATGGGCAGTGCGGACGCCGCCAGGCCAGCGCCACGCGGATCGTCGGCGGTCGGCGCAGCCACGTCTTCTGTCCGCAGCGGCACCCCGGCATGCTGTGCGATGCCGTTGCCGACCTGGGTCAGCAACTGGGCGACGGCCGGGCTGGCGCCCGTGGCGACCAGCAAGGTGCGACCGTCCGGCCCGAACGAGATGCCGCCATAGACGTCGCGGTTGCGGATCGCATCGCGCAGCGCGTCCTCACCGGGGTAGTAGGTGATCTCGAAGGCGCCCGGCGCGTTCTGCTTCAGCAAGTCGGCAACTTGTCCGCTGGCCGCTTGCGGGCCTGCCGCGCCGATCGGCACGTCGTGCGGCTTGGAGCGCGCCGCGGGAAGGGCGAAGGCGATCGCGACGATCGCGATCGCGACGGCCAGCACCGCGACGATGCCGGTCGCACGCAGCGCGGCGGGGGCTTCATGGATGGGCGCGGCGTGGTGTGGGTGCCTCTGGAGCGACTCCGTCGTCATTGCTCTCTCGCTTTTCATCAGATGTTGAATTTTCTCCGTATGGCGAGCGTAATCCCAAGGCGATCAGATTTCAACAGTGATTGAAATGCTACTGTCTGCATATGGCCCCACCAGCCAAGACCACGAGCCGCCGCCGCGGCAGGCGGCAGGGCGAGCCGGTGTCACGCGACGCGGTGCTGCGGGCGGCGAAGCAGCGGTTCGCGGTGGAGGGATACGAGAAGACGACGCTGCGCTCGATCGCCAACGATGCGCATGTCGACCCGTCGATGGTGCTCTATCTCTTCGGGTCGAAGGCTGAACTGTTCCGCGAGTCGCTGCGGTTGATCATCGACCCCGACGTGCTGGTCGCGGCGTTGGCTGACGGTGATGGGGACATCGGCACCCGCATGGTGCGCACATATCTGGGGATCTGGGAGCATCCGGACACCGCCGCCAGCATGGTCGCGATGCTGCAGTCGGCCACCTCGAACTCCGATGCCCACGACGCGTTCCGCGCCTTCATGCAGAGCTATGTGCTCACCGCGGTTTCTGGCGCACTCGGCGGCGGCGAGCAGGCGCGGCTTCGGGCGATGTTGGCCGCGACCAACCTGGTGGGAACGGCCATCCTGCGCTATGTCATGCAGGTGGCGCCGCTGGCAACGCTGCCCGCAGAGGACGTCGTGAAACTCATCGCGCCATCGGTGACCCGCTACTTGACCGCGTCCGCCGAGGAGCTGGGTCTGCCCGATTCATAGCCCGTGAATTCCCTTGTACAGCACCAGAAGACCGATGACGACGAGGATAGCCGCGATGAGCGTCGCGTTCCGGCGCTCCATCCAGTCCTTGAGCCGCGCCAGTCCGTCGTCGAGGCGGTGTCCGGCCACCGCATAGGCGAGGATGGGGATCGCAACAGTCGATCCGGATACGACGACGAACCACGCGACGGCGCCCCACGTGCGCGGTATCTGTAATCCCTCCGAGCCGATCGCCAAACCCGCTGCGGCACAGATGAAAAGAACCTTCGGATTGACCACCGTCAACACGGCGCCGGCGCCGAGCGCACGCGGCGGGGTGAACTTGCTCATGCTGTTCATCCAGGCTGGCGTGTGGGCGGACCGCTCGCGGGTGAACCAGCGGTGGAGGCCGAACACGATCAACGCCGCGCCCACCACGATGCGCATCCACGACGCCCAGCTCGGTGGTTTTTCTCGAAGGCCGCCGGCGAGGCTGGACACCTCGAGGAAGAGCATCGTCAACGCGGCGAGCCCGATCAGCCAGCCGGCGAGGAACGCCAGGCCGGTCGGCCTCGGGCGGGCAGTGTGCAACACCAGCACGGCGGGGATGATCGACAACGGCGAAAGGGCGACGATCAACGCCAGCGGAATGAGCTCGGTCAACACCGATCCCCATTCGCCCGACATCAGCAACCCTTTCGTCGCATCACCGCGATGAGAACGTAGCAAGCCAGAAGGCCGTCATGGTGGCGATCGGACGCGGGTGTATGCCGGTGGACGAGTGTGCGACGAGCTTGCCGTTGTCCTGGTGCACCATGCGCGGTCGCCCGCGAACAGCGTCTCGCCGCCGTGGTTGCCGTACGCGCCGGTGTTGGACACGTTGCGGAAGTGGAACGACGTCAACGTGCCGTCGGCCACCTCGGCGACACCGTTGACGACCTCCGCGAGAGCCACCAGTCTGCGGGCAGATCGCGATTCCGCACGTTTTTACGATCTGCCAGCAGACTCGACGTTGAAACCGGCGGCAAACAAGTTAAAGTTGAGCGGAACAGACTCAACCTTGACGGCGTTGAGCCTTACGACAAGCATTTTCTCATCCCCTAGAGGACGGAACGGAGAAGTCGTGGACTCTTTCAACCCGACGACCAAGACCCAGGCCGCGCTGACCGCGGCGTTGCAGGCGGCGACCACCGCGGGCAACCCGCAGATCATGCCCGCCCACCTGTTGATGGCACTGCTGACTCAAAACGATGGCATTGCCGCCCCCTTGTTGGAGGCCGTCGGCGTCGAACCCGCGACTATTCGTACCGAGACGCAACGGCTTCTTGACCGGCTGCCCAGCGCCAGCGGCTCCAGCTCACAGCCGCAGCTGTCCCGTGAATCCGTCGCAGCGATCAGCACGGCGCAGAACCTCGCCACCGAGATGGACGACGAGTACGTCTCGACCGAGCACCTGATGGTCGGTCTGGCCACCGGTGACAGTGATACGGCCAAACTGCTCACCGGCCACGGCGCATCGCCACAGGCGCTGCGCGAGGCGTTCGTCAAGGTGCGCGGCAGTGCCCGCGTCACCAACGCCGACCCCGAGGGCAGCTACCAGGCATTGGAGAAGTACTCCACCGACCTGACCGAGCGCGCCCGCGAGGGCAAGCTCGATCCGGTTATTGGGCGCGACAACGAGATTCGCCGCGTCGTCCAGGTGCTGTCCAGGCGCACCAAGAACAACCCGGTGCTGATCGGCGAGCCAGGCGTCGGCAAGACCGCGATCGTCGAGGGCCTGGCCCAGCGCATCGTGGCGGGCGACGTGCCCGAGAGCCTGCGCGACAAGATCGTGGTCTCGCTCGACCTCGGCTCGATGGTCGCGGGATCGAAGTACCGCGGCGAGTTCGAGGAGCGGCTGAAGGCCGTGCTCGACGACATCAAGAACTCCGCGGGCCAGATCATCACGTTCATCGACGAGCTGCACACCATCGTGGGTGCCGGCGCGACCGGCGATTCGTCGATGGACGCGGGCAACATGATCAAGCCGATGCTCGCCCGCGGCGAGCTGCGCCTGGTCGGTGCGACCACGCTCGACGAGTACCGCAAGCACATCGAGAAGGACGCCGCGCTGGAGCGTCGCTTCCAGCAGGTGTTCGTGGGCGAGCCGTCCGTCGAGGACACGGTCGGGATCCTGCGCGGCCTCAAGGACCGCTACGAGGTGCACCACGGCGTGCGGATCACCGACTCGGCGCTCGTGGCGGCGGCCACGCTGTCCGACCGCTACATCACGTCACGCTTCCTGCCGGACAAGGCAATCGACCTTGTCGACGAGGCCGCGTCCCGGCTGAGGATGGAGATCGACTCCCGGCCTGTCGAGATCGACGAGGTCGAGCGCCTGGTGCGTCGCCTCGAGATCGAGGAGATGGCGCTGGCCAAGGAGGAGGACGACGCGAGCAAGGACCGGCTGGAGAAGCTGCGCGCCGAGTTGGCCGATCACAAGGAGAACCTGGCAGAACTCACCACCCGCTGGCAGAACGAGAAGAGTGCCATCGACATCGTCCGTGAGCTGAAGGAAGAGCTCGAGGCACTGCGCGGTGAGGCCGACCGCGCCGAACGCGACGGCAACCTGGAGAAGGCCTCCGAGCTGCGCTACGGCCGCATCCCCGAGGTCGAGAAGAAGCTCGACGCGGCGATACCTCAGGCCGAGGCACGCGAAGACGTCATGCTCAAGGAAGAGGTGGGGCCCGACGACATCGCCGATGTCGTGTCGGCGTGGACCGGTATCCCGGCCGGGCGCATGCTCGAGGGTGAGGCCGCCAAGCTGCTGCGGATGGAAGACGAGCTCGGCAAGCGCGTCGTCGGTCAGACGAAGGCCGTGCAGGCGGTGTCGGATGCGGTGCGCCGCTCTCGGGCAGGCGTCGCTGACCCGAACCGTCCCACGGGCTCGTTCATGTTCCTCGGCCCGACCGGCGTCGGTAAAACGGAACTGGCGAAAGCGTTGGCGGAGTTCCTCTTCGACGACGAGCACGCGATGGTCCGCATCGACATGAGCGAGTACGGCGAAAAGCACTCGGTGGCCCGCCTCGTTGGTGCGCCTCCCGGCTACATCGGCTACGACCAGGGCGGTCAGCTGACCGAGGCGGTGCGACGGCGTCCATACACGGTGATCCTGTTCGACGAGATCGAGAAGGCCCACCCGGACGTGTTCGACGTGCTTCTGGCTGTGCTCGACGAGGGTCGGTTGACCGACGGCCAGGGCCGCACGGTCGACTTCCGCAACACCATCCTGATCCTGACGAGCAACCTCGGCGCCGGTGGCACCGAGGAGCAGGTGATGGCGGCGGTGCGCTCGGCGTTCAAGCCCGAGTTCATCAACCGGCTCGACGACGTGATCGTGTTCGATCCACTCGACCCGGAGGAGTTGGTGCAGATCGTCGACATCCAGCTGCAGCAGCTGTCCAAACGGCTGGCTCAGCGCCGGCTCACCCTCGAGGTGTCGCTGCCCGCCAAGAAGTGGCTGGCCGAGCGCGGCTTCGATCCGCTCTACGGCGCGCGTCCGCTGCGCAGGCTGATCCAGCAGGCCATCGGCGACCAGCTGGCGAAGATGCTGCTGGCAGGCGAGGTGCACGACGGCGACGTCGTGCCGGTCAACGTCAGCGCCGACGGGGAGTCTCTGGTTCTGGGCTAGAACTCAACCGCAGTTTCGCGTAAGGGGTTGTATGACCCGGCTCACAAATTGACGTTTCCGTTGGATCGCGGCCGGCTACTCCTCCCACTGACGAGGAGGTCAACGAAATGTCTGAGATGCCTTGGGTTGTCATCGCGATTGTGGTGATCGTCGCTGTTGTCGCGATCATCGCTGGGATTGCCATCAGCCGGCGGAGGCGTTCGGCCCGCCTGCAGGAGCACTTCGGTCCGGAGTACGACCGGACCGTCGGCGAGCTAGGAGAACATCGGGCCGCAGAGGCCGAGCTGATCCAGCGCGAGAAGAAGCGCAAGAAGCTCGACATCGTCGAGTTGACCCCCGAGGCCCGACAGGAACACGCGGCGACGTGGCAGCGCGTGCAGACGGAGTTCGTCGACGCCCCGCAGGACGCCGTCGGGCGCGCCGAGCGCCTGGTGACCCGGGTGATGCGCGAGCGCGGCTACCCGATCGACGACTTCGACCATCGCGCGGCCGATATCTCCGTGGACCACCCCGACATCGTCGAGAACTACCGCAGCGCACACGCGATTTATCAGTCGCAGCACAACGGGCCCATCAGCACTGAGGATGCGCGGCAGGCGTTCGTGCACTATCGCGCACTCTTCGACAGGTTGTTGGGCATCGATTCGGATCACAAGCAGGTTCAGAACGGCGAACACAGGAGGCAAGAGCATGACCACGCATGAGATGCGACCCGAGAGGGGAACCGATGCAGGTCGCGACGACCGACGCGAGATGGAAACCGCTACAGGTCGTGAGGACCGACCCGACACAGAGGGTCCGATGCGGGCGCAACGTGACGACGCGGCCGAGAGTATTCCGGCGGAGCCTGCTCAGGCGCCGACGTCCGAGCCCGCCTTCTCTGAAACCGATGCGGGGACAACATCTCTGGATGAGCCATCTCAGGAACCTGCCCAGCAGGGCGCTGTCGCGTCGACTCCGGCGACCGAGTCCACCGACCAGACACTGTTCGCCGACGGCGAGCTGACGGACCTCCGCTCACGCTGGACCGCGGTTCAGTCGGCCTTCGTCGACGATCCCCGCGACTGTGTGCAGAAGGCCGACGGCTTGGTGGCCGATGTGGTCGACCAGCTGACGTCGGGGTTCGCCCACGTCCGCTCCGGGCTCGAGGAGCAGTGGAGCCGGGGCGAGGAGGTCTCGACGGAGGACCTCCGCATCGCCCTGCAGCGGTACCGCGACTTCTTCGAGCGGCTCCTGGCGGTCTAAGTCCTGGGCAAACGGGCGTGCTGTGCCCACGCGTAACTTGGTTGTGACCCGCACGAGTTCTGGTATATGGCCTACCTGCAAGTAGGCTATGTGTAATGGTTCCGCTTTGGTTCACGCTGTCCGCGCTCTGTTTCGTGGGTGCGGCGGTGTTGCTATACGTCGATATCGACCGTCGGCGCGGTCTGGGGCGCCGTCGCAAGTCGTGGGCCAAATCCCATGGCTTCGACTATGAGTACGAGTCGGACGACCTCATCAAGCGCTGGAAGCGCGGAGTCATATCGACGGTCGGCGATGTCCGCGCCAAGAACGTCGTGCTCGGCCAGATCCGCGGTGAGGCGGTCTTCATCTTCGACCTCGAAGACGTCGCGACCGTGATCGCCCTGCACCGCAAGGTCGGCACGAACGTCGTGGTCGACCTACGGCTCAAGGGCATCAAGGAGCCGCGCGAGAACGACATCTGGCTGCTCGGCGCGATCGGCCCTCGGATGGTGTACTCCACCAACCTCGACGCCGCCAGGCGCGCCTGCGATCGGCGGATGGTGACATTCGCCCATACCGCACCCGACTGCGCCGAGATCATGTGGAACGAGCAGAACTGGACCCTGGTGAGCATGCCCGTCACCAGCACACGTGCCCAGTGGGACGAAGGCCTGCGCACCGTGCGCCAGTTCAACGACCTGCTCCGGGTATTGCCGCCATTGCCGCAGACCGGCGTCGACGCCGCCGCGGGCCAGCCTCCTCGACGGGCCACCGCACCGGGCCGCCCGGTCAACCCTGCCTCGCCCGCGCACTCGGAGGGGCCGCCGCCTGCGCGCTACGCCCCGCCGGGCGCCGACGCCAACCGCTCCGATCCGGCGATCCGTCGCCAACCACCGCGAAACGGCCGCCAGTCGCCGAACTATCAGCGCTAAGTAACCTGTCTGCATGCCGCGTCCTGTCGCATTGATCACCGGACCGACATCCGGGCTCGGCGCGGGTTTCGCGCGGCGATACGCCATCGACGGATACGACCTCGTCTTGGTGGCCCGTGACGTCGACCGGCTGGAACTGCTGGCCGCCGAACTGCACGACGAGGCGGGAGCGACCGTCGAGGTGCTGCCCGCCAACCTGGCGGAGGCGGCCGACCGCGCCAAGGTCGCCGACCGGCTGTCGGCCGGCGTTCGTGTGCTGGTCAACAATGCCGGATTCGGCACCTCCGGCGAGTTCTGGACGGCACGCCTCGAGGTGCTGCAATCACAGCTGGACGTCAACGTCACCGCGGTGATGCAGCTGACGCACGCCGCGCTGCCGCCGATGTTGGCCGCGGGCGCGGGCACCGTCATCAACGTCGCCAGCGTCGCGGGGCTGCTGCCAGGGCGCGGATCGACCTACTCCGCATCCAAGGCATGGGTGGTCTCGTTCACGGAGGGCCTGGCCAACGGCCTGGTCGGCTCGGGCGTCGGTGTGCACGCGTTGTGCCCCGGCTTCGTGCACACCGAATTCCACGAGCGCGCGGGCATCGAGATGAAGGGCACCCCGTCGTTCCTGTGGCTCGAGGTGGAAGACGTCGTGCGGGACTGCCTCGCCGACGCCGCGAAGGGCAACGTCGTCATCGTTCCTGGCGTCCAATACAAGGCGCTGACCACCGCGGGGCGGCTGGTGCCGCGAAACCTGGTGCGTCGCATCAACAAATCGGTGGGCAAGGGCCGTGGCCGCACCTGAGTTCTGGTGCGCGCGCTAATCGCCTTGCTGCTCTATGCGTCGGTGTCGCTGGTCGGCACGCACGCCGGGCTGTGGACCACGAAATGACGGGCCCGCCCGGCCCCACCGAATGGGGTGAGACCACCGGTGTAGGCCCGTGGCAGGGCCCGTTGCCCGACGATCCCCGCTACGACCCCGCGCTTCTGCGCGACGGCGACACCAGAAACGTCGTCGACGCCTATCGCTACTGGACCCGCGAGGCGATCGTCGCGGACATCGACCGACGCCGCCACGCTCTCCATGTGGCGATCGAGAACTTCGGCAACGACGCCAACATCGGGGCGGTGGTGCGGACCGCGAACGCGTTTGCCGTCGACACCGTCCACATCGTCGGACGGCGACGCTGGAACAGGCGTGGCGCCATGGTGACCGACCGCTACCAGCGCCTGCGTCACCACGACACCACCGCTGACATGCTCGCCTTCGCAGCGGATGCCGGGTTGACAGTCGTCGCGGTCGATAATGTGGCAGGCGCGCAGCGCCTCGAAGACACCGCCCTGCCGAGGGACTGCCTGCTGGTCTTCGGGCAGGAGGGTCCCGGCATCACCGACGACGCCAAGACGGGTGCCGCCCTGACGGTGTCGATCGCCCAGTTCGGGTCGACCCGAAGCATGAACGCCGGTGTTGCCGCCGGTATTGCGATGCACGCCTGGATCACCCGCTGGGGTGATCTGTCCCGCGCATGGTAATGCGCGGGAGCGGTGACATATCGCGGGCCTGGTAAGGCAGGATCGACGACATGGACCAGGTCTGGGCGAACCGGGCGGCTAGTGCAGAGGCTGCCGTCACAAAGCGCCACTTGAAACGGCTTTGGCAGCTGCCGGGCACCCAACTCGGGGTCGTCGGCTGGCCTGCGACGCGGAAAGACCTCCGGTTCGGCACCTGGCACTACTGGTGGCAGGCGCACCTGCTGGACAACCTCATCGACGCGCAGCTGCGCGACCCGCAACCCGACCGCGAGAAGAGAATCAAGCGCCAGATTCGGTCACATCGCTTGCGCAACAACGGCTCCTGGATCAACAACTACTACGACGACATGGCGTGGCTGGCGCTGGCGCTCGAGCGCGCGGGTAGGCTCGTCGGCGTCGAGAAGCCCCGCGCGCTGAAGCAGCTGTGCAACCAGTTCGTCAACGCGTGGGTGCCCGAGGACGGCGGTGGCATCCCGTGGCGCAAGCAGGACCAGTTCTTCAACGCACCCGCCAACGGCCCGGCCGCCATCTTCCTGTCCCGTTACGACGACCGCCTGCGTCGCGCCCAGCAGATGGCCGACTGGATCGACGAGACCTTGATCGACCCCGAGACCCATCTGGTGTTCGACGGCATCAGAGCGGGCTCGATGGTGCGGGCGCAGTACACCTACTGCCAAGGCGTGGTGATCGGGTTGGAAACCGAGCTCGCCGTGCGCACCGAGGACGAGGATCACGCGCAGCGTGTGCACCGGCTCGTCGCGGCCGTCGACAAGGAGATGGCCCCGGAGGGCGTGATCAAGGGCGCAGGCGGCGGTGACGGCGGACTGTTCAACGGCATCCTCGCCCGCTACCTGGCGCTTGTCGTCACCACGTTGCCCAACAAGTCACCGGAAGACACAGTCGCCAAGGACACCGCCCGCAATATCGTGATCAAGTCGGCGCAGTCGGCGTGGGACTACCGGCAGACGGTGGACGGCCTGCCATTGTTCGGCCCGTTCTGGGACCGCAATGCCGATCAGCCCAAGGCGGGTGGGCAGCAGGCCCAGTTCGTCGAGGGCGCCGTCAACCCGTCCGCCATGCCCGAGCGCGACCTGTCGGTGCAGTTGTCGGGCTGGATGCTGATGGAGGCGGCCCACGCGATCACACAGGAGGACACGTCGGCATGACCGAACCCGGGGGCTGGACACCGGACGAAGACACCGTCGAGCGGGCCAATCTCACCCGCTTCATGGCGTGGTTGGCCGACACCGGCCGCGGCGAGTTCGGCGACTACCAACAGCTCCTGGCGAAGTCGCTTGACGACATCGCGTGGTTCTGGGACGCGGTGTGGCACTTCTTCGACATCCGGGCGACGACACCACCCGACACCGTGCTCGCCAGTCGGGAAATGCCTGGGGCGGAGTGGTTTCCGGGCGCAACCCTGAACTACGCGATCGAGGCGTTCCGGCATGAGTCCGACGAGTACCCGGCGCTCGTGGTGGCGGGCGAGGACGGTTCGACGGAATGGTCGTGGGCGCGACTACGCCGGGAGACCGCCGCGTTCGCCAACTACCTGCGCAGGCTCGGCGTCAAGCCGGGCGACCGGGTAGTCGGGTACATGCCGAACATCGGCGAAGCGGTCGCCGCCTTCCTCGGCGCGGCCAGCGTGGGGGCGACGTGGGCGGTGTGCAACCAGGACCTCGCCGTCGAAGGCGTCGTCGCCCGACTCGGCCAGCTCGAGCCGACGGTGCTGGTGGCCAGTGACGGTTCGGTCTACGCCGGCAAGCGTCACGACCGCAGCAAGGAACTCGCCGAAATCCGGTCCAAGCTGCCGACATTGAAGGCAACCGTGTTGGTGCCCAGGCTTGGCAGTGAGCCCGCCGACGACGTCACGCCGTGGTCGAAGGTGCTCGATCTCGACGCACCGCTGGAGATCACCGCGGTGCCGTTCGCCCATCCGCTGTGGGTGCTGTTCTCGTCGGGAACCACCGGAACGCCGAAGGGCATCGCGCACGGCCACGGCGGCGTGGTGCTCGAGCATGTCAAGTACCTCAGCCTGCACGCCGACCTCAAACCTGGCGAACGCTTCTGCTGGTATTCGACCACCAGCTGGATGATGTGGAACCTGTTGGTCTCCGGTCTGCTGGTCGGCGCCACGGTGGTGCTCTACGACGGCAGCCCGACCTATCCGCAGGCGGACAGCATGTGGAAGATCGTCGCCGACAACGATGTCGCGCTGTTCGGCGCGGGCGCAGGGTATTTCCTCGGCTGTGCCAAGGAGGAGCTGCAGCCCGGCAAGAAATATCAACTCGATTCGCTGCGTGGCGTCGGCTCAACCGGCTCGCCGCTTCCCGCCTCGGGGTTCCGCTGGATCCAGGAGGGTGTCGGCCGTCCCGTGCCGGTCATCTCGATGAGCGGCGGCACCGACGTGGTGACCGCGTTCATCGGAGGATGTCCGCTTGTCCCGATCGTCGCAGGCGAGTTGAACGTCATCTGTCTCGGCGCCGACGTCCAGGCGTGGACGGATGCCGACACCCCGGTCGTGGGTGAGGCGGGAGAGCTGGTGATCACCCAGCCGATGCCGTCGATGCCGGTGTTCTTCTGGAACGACGCAGACGGCAGCCGGTACCGCAAGGCCTATTTCGAGAAGTATCCCGGCATCTGGTGCCACGGTGACTGGCTCACCATCACCGACCGCGATTCGGTTGTGGTGCATGGTCGTTCGGACGCCACCTTGAACCGTCAGGGTGTCCGGATGGGCAGCGCCGAAATCTACAACACGGTCGAATCTCTTTCCGAGGTGCAGGACTGCCTGGTGGTCGGCGTCGAACAGGACGACGGCGGCTATTGGATGCCGTTGTTCGTCCACCTCGCCGGTGACGCCGAACTCGACGACGAGTTGCGCAAGAAGATCACCGTCGCCATCCGCAACGGCGCATCACCCCGCCACGTCCCAGACGACATCATCGGCGTACCAGGGATTCCCCGCACCATGACCGGCAAACGGCTGGAGATCCCGATCAAGCGAATCCTGCTCGGCGCCAAGCCTGCCGACGTGGTGTCGCCGAGTGCCGTCGACAAACCCGACCTGCTCGCCGTATTCGCGGAGCACGCCCGGACGTGAGCGTCGACGCGGGAGACTCGAGCACCAGCGGCTTCCCGCGCATCGTCCGGATGCTGCCCTCCCGTTTCAGCCGCGACCCGAAGACGAAGCGCAGCACCGAGAACAGCGCGGCAGGTCTGCTGCTGCTGGCCACGGTGGTCGCCATCCTGTGGGCGAATTCGCCGTGGTCGGACAGTTATTGGACGCTGCTGGACACCCCTGTCGGGTTCAGCTTCGGCGACACGCGTTTCGAGTTGACGGTCAAACACCTCATCAACGACGGGTTGATGACGTTCTTCTTCTTCGTCGTCGGCCTCGAGGTGACGGCGGAGTTCACCATCGGCGAGCTGACCGACCGGGCACGGGCAATGGTTCCGGTGCTCGCCGCCGTTGCGGGCCTCGCCGTTCCGGCACTGATCTTCCTGTTGGTCAACTCCACGGGCGACAATGCGAGCGCATGGGGTGTGGTGATCTCCACCGACACCGCGTTCCTGATCGGTGCGCTTGCCATCATCAACCCGAAATTCCCTGCGCGGCTGCGGCTTTTCCTGCTGACGCTTGCGGTCGTCGACGACATCGGGGCGCTGTCCGTGATCGCGCTGTTCTACTCGCACGGCGTCCGGATCGGGCCGCTTCTGGTGGCAGCCGTATTGATCGTGGCCATCGCGCTGGTGCGGTATCTACCCGCGGGCCGCGGCCCGGCATACGCGGTCATCGGGTTCGGCCTGTGGGTGGCGCTGTACTCCGGCGGTGTTCACCCGACGCTGGCCGGCGTGGCGATCGCGCTGCTGATCCCGGTGTTCACGCCGGAGCGCAGGCAGGTCGAGGAGGCCGTCGAACTGATCCGCGCCTTCCGACAGTCGCCGAACTCCGAGTACGCGCGCGCGGCGAGCCGTGGCCTGCGAGAGTCGATCTCGATCAACGAGCGGTTGCAGACCGAGTTCGGGCCCTATGTGTCGTTCCTTGTGCTGCCGTTGTTCGCCTTGGTCAATGCCGGTGTCAGGCTGACCGCGGAAACGATGTCGTCGGCGATGCGGTCACCGTTGACCTGGGGGATCGTCGGCGGCCTCGTGCTGGGCAAGTTCATCGGCATCACAGGGGCGACGTGGCTGGTTCAGCGGATGGGCTGGGGTCAGCTCGCGCCCGGCCTGACGCTGCGCCGGGTCGCCGGAGGTGCGGCGCTGTCCGGAATCGGTTTCACCATCTCGCTTTTCATCATCGACATCGCGATCCACGATCCGCTACACCAGGACGAGGCGCGGGTCGGTGTGCTGCTGGCATCGCTGTTGGCGTTCCTGCTCGGCTGGGCGATCTTCGCGATCACCGACTGGATCAGCCCGCCGGAACCGGTTGGGCTGAAGCTGGTTCGGCCTGTCGACCCCGACCGGGACCACATCCGCGGCAGCCCCGACGCGCCGCTGACGCTCGTCGAGTACGGCGATTTCGAGTGCCCGTTCTGCAGTCGCGCCACCGGATCGATCGACCAGGTGCGCGAGCACTTCGGCGACGAACTGCGCTATGTGTGGCGGCACCTACCGCTGGAGCGGGTCCACCCGCGCGCATTCGACGCGGCACGGGCCAGTGAGGCCGCCGCACGGCAGGGCAAGTTCTGGGAGATGGCCCGCACCATGTTCGCCCACCCTGACGATCTCGAGTGGTCCGACATCTACCGCTACGCGGTAACCGTCGGCTGTGACATCGAACAGTTCGACAAGGACGTGCGTGTGCATGCGTCGAAGGTGCTGCACCGTGTGCAGGACGACGCGCAGGACGCCGAGGTGATGGACCTCAACTCGACACCGACGTTCTTCGTCAACGGCAAGCGGCACAAGGGCCCGTGGGACGCCGCCAGCCTGATCCGCGCCCTGCAGGCGGCACGACCCGTCAGCTGACTAACTCCACAGTGTCACATGGACCTTCGGCCGGAACCGGGTGACGCCGACACCGGTGCCCCGCAGCATCGCCTGCGTGCAGCGGGGCGTGGTGATGAATCGGACCAACTCCGAGACGGCAGGCTGGCGGGCCGGAGGTGCCAGTGTCATCGCGCACCATTCGCCGGGCGACTGGAGGCCCGACCCCTTGACTTGGACGACGCGGCCTGCCGCAAGATCCTTGCCGACCGCGAAACCGATCGCCAGCGTCACACCACCCACGCGCAGCACCTCTTCGAGTGCGCCGGCATCGCTCTGAAAGATCCGTTGCTGCGACTCCGGAATCGCCAGATTCCTTAGTATCGCCGCGATCTCGCCGTCGGTGTTGCCGGCCGATGGGCCCAGCATCCACTGCTGTTCGCCCAACAGCGCACTCGTCGGCGGCCGGGTCGCCAGCGGGCTGTCGGGCGCCGCGACGGTCAGGATCTGGTACTTGAGGAATGGCCGCACGACGATCGACCCGTTGGGCGCGCCGTCGTCGGCGCTGGGACCGAGCGCGATGTCGACGGCCCGTGAACCGATCAGCTCGTGGAATCGGCTCGTCGGATGAACCGACAGTTCCACGGACAGATCGTTGGCCCGTGACGAGAACAGCTCGATGAGCCCGGGTGCGGCGTGCTCGGCGAACGCGCTCGACGCCGCGATGCGCAACAGTCGCCGTCCGTGCGCCGCCTCGGTGACCTCGATCGCCGTCTGTTGCTGTAGGCCGAGGATCTCGACCGCCCTACTCGCAAGACGCAATCCGCCGGGTGTGAACGCGAGTCCGGCGGCGGTCCTGGAGAACAGCGGGTCGTCGAGTTCCTTGCGCAACTGCGCGACGTGCATTGAGATTCCGGCGTCCGACATGCCGAGTTCCGCGGCCGCGGCGTGCACGGAGCCCAGCCGCACCACGGCCGAAAAGGCCCGAAGCTGAGCCGGTGTCACGAATTGAGCTTACTTTGGGAGGCGTGCGTGAGGTGCTGACCGAGCTGCTGGCTATCTGGGAAGCGGGTGAAACCGCGGGTGTCGGTACCGTCGTCCGCACCTTCCGGTCCGCTCCGCGACCTGCCGGAGCGTCGATGGTGGTGGCGCCGGACGGCCAGGTGAGCGGGTCGGTGTCGGGCGGCTGCGTCGAGGGTGCGGTATATGAACTCGCCAATGACGTTGTGCGCGACGGAGCGCCTCGACTCGAGCGCTACGGAATCAGCGATGACGACGCCTTCTCCGTGGGGCTCACCTGCGGCGGCATCCTCGACGTCTTCGTCGAGCCGGTGTCCCGCAGCACCTTTCCAGAGCTGAGCGCCGTCGCCGACGACATCGCCGGGCACCGACCGGTCGCGGTGGCCACGGTGATCTCCCACATCGATCCCGACTGGGTGGGCCGCAGGCTGGTGGTCGGACCCGACGCGACGATGGGGACGTTCGGGTCGACGCGCGCCGACGCGGCGGTCGCCGACGACGCCGCCGGTCTGCTGGCAGCCGGCCGCAGCGAGGTGCTCACTTATGGGCCGGACGGCCAGCGCCGCGGCGCGGGTATGCAGGTGTTTGTGGCCAGCTATGCGCCGCGGCCCCGGATGCTGGTGTTCGGCGCCATCGACTTCGCCGCCGCGCTCGCACGGCAGGGCTCGCTGCTGGGCTACCGGGTCACTGTGTGCGATGCCAGACCCGTTTTCGCGACGAGGGCGCGGTTTCCGACCGCGGACGAGGTCGTCGTCGAATGGCCGAACCGGTACCTGGCGGCGCAGCACGAGGCCGGCGAGATCGACGCCCGCACCGTCGTGTGCGTGCTGACCCACGACCCGAAGTTCGACGTTCCGCTGCTGGAGGTGGCGCTGCGGCTGCCCGAGGTCGGATACGTGGGCGCGATGGGGTCGCGGCGCACCCACGACGACCGGCTGGCCCGCCTGCGCGAGGCCGGGCTGACGGAATCCGAGCTCACCAGGCTGCACAGCCCGATCGGGCTCGACCTCGGTGCGCGCACCCCCGAGGAGACCGCGGTGTCGATCGCCGCCGAGATCATCGCCCGCAGGTGGGGAGGCGGGGGCAGGCCGCTCACCACGACCGACGGCCGGATCCACCACCAGAGCAGCGAGTTAAGCGATCACTTAACTCAACATTGACGCCCTGCCGAGACCGGCCGAGACTGGGACTCCCGCGGAGGATGTGAGGTCGGTCACATGCAGGTACCTGGGCCTTTCGAGTACGAGCGCGCGACGAGCGTCGACCATGCGGTCAGTCTGCTGGACCGGCTGGGCGACGGCGCACTGACGTGGCCGGCGGGCACAGCCTGCTGCCGATGATGAAGCTGCGCATCGCCAACCCCGAGTACCTGGTCGACATCAACGACCTCGCGGGCGAGTTGGGTCACCTGGTCGTGGAGCCGACCCTGGTTCGGATCGGCGCGATGGCGCGGCATCGGCAGGTGCTGGAGAGCGACGAGCTGGCCGCCGAGCACCGCGCTGATCGAGCAGGCCGCCCAGTTCATCCGCTACACAAGGGGTCTCGATCTCGACAAGCCACCGGGCGTCGCGGAGACCATCGACTGGGTCTCGGCGCTGGTGGCACTTGGGGTGGCCGACCTGATGGATGAGGACACCAACCGGGGCCTTATCGGTCTCGGCGCGCTGGCAAAGACCCCTGACGACTTCGCCTCGATCAGCGAGGCGTTCGCCGAGTACAGCTCACAGTGAGGAAACCACGTTCATGAAGATTGCCAACGAGTTCACCGTCAGCGCGCCGATCGAGGACGCGTGGAAGGTCCTCACGGATCTCGAGCAGGTCATCCCGCTGATGCCTGGTGCCCAGATGACCGGCCGTGAAGGCGATGACGTGCTCGGCAAGGTGAAGGTCAAGGTCGGACCGGTGACGAGTGAGTTCAGCGGCAAGGTTCACTTCGTCGAGCAGGATCCCGTCGCGCACCGCGCCGTCATCGACGGAAAGGGCAAGGAGGCGCGCGGCACCGGCAACGCGGCCGCCACCGTCACCGCACAATTGCACGACGCCGGTGACCACACCCGAGTCACCGTCGACACCGACCTGAAGGTCGTCGGCAAGCTGGCCCAGTTCGGCAGCGGCATGCTTCAACAGGTGTCCGAGAAACTGCTCGGGCAGTTCGTCGAATCACTCGAGGCCAAGCTCGCCGCCGACACCGCGCCCGACGTACCTGCGCACAACGGTCAGGCGCCGAGTCTCATCGAGACCCCGCAACAACCAGAGGCCGAGCCCATTGACTTGATCCAGCTTGCGGGCGGGGGCGCACTCAAGAAATACGGGCCCGCGATCCTCGGCGCCTTCTTGATGGCGGCCGTGGTGTTCACGCTCGGTCGATTACGGCTGGCTCGAAAGGCATTGCACCGCAGCTGATGACCACGCCATACGTCCTGCGCGGTGTGGATGTCGCCGCCTTTGCGGTAGCACTGGTCGCCCGGCTGCGCGGTGGCGGCGTCGTGGTGTCGGCGGACGGGCCCGCGACCTTCGTGCAGGCGATGCGCCACATGGCGCCGCAGTCGCGCACGGCGCTCTACTGGACGGCACGGCTGTCCTTGGTGAACCGGACGGAGGACCTGGCCGCATTCGACGCGGTCTTCGGGGAGATCTTCGCCGACACGGCCGCGCAACGCAGTATCCAACCCGAGGACCGCGGCCTTGATGCTTCCGACCACACCGCTTCAGGAGCATCCACACATGACAGCGGCCCGGCCGACGCCGACGGCCTTCCGTGGACGACACTGCCTCCGTCGGTGCGTGCCGCCGAGTTCTCCGACGACGGCATCGCCGTCCCCGAGCCGCTGCCGAGCCGGCTGGTCGCGCGGGCCGGCGAGTCGTTCGACCGGTTCGACGAGGACGACCTGCGTCGCATAGGCACCTGGCTGGAACAGCTGTCGGCCCGCTGGCCCCGCCGGCGCACCATGCGCAGGGAGGTGCACCGGCGCGGCAAGCGGATCGACGTCCGGGAGTCGATGCGGTCATCGCGGGAGACCGGCTGGGAAGTGGTGCGGCTGCGTCGGACCCGAGCGCGCCGCCGACCGCGCCGGGTAGTGATGGTCTGTGACGTCAGCAGATCGATGCGGCCATACGCAACGATTTACCTGCACCTCATGCGGGCGGCGGCGCTGCGCCAGAGGGCAGTTCGTCCGGAGGTGTTCGCGTTCTCGACGTCGCTGACGCGGTTGACACCCACGTTGGCGCATCGGTCGGCGGAAGTCGCGCTGGCACGGGCCAACGAGAAGGTCGTCGACCGCTACGGCGGTACGCATCTCGGCCGCAGCGTGGGCGGGCTACTGGCCGCACCGCACGGCAATGCCTTGCGCGGCGCGGTGGTCATCATCGCGTCGGATGGATGGGACAGCGACCCGCCGGACGTGCTGGAGCATGCGCTGGCTCGGCTGCGGCGCCGCGCTGCCTTTGTGGTGTGGCTCAATCCACGTGCGGCGCAGCCGGATTTCGAACCGCTCGTGGGTTCGATGGCGGCCGCGCTGCCCTACTGCGACCTGTTCCTGTCCGCGCACTCGATTGAGGGATTGCGAGAGCTATTCGACCGGCTGGGCTGATGCCTTGGCCGCGCGCCGCCGCTTGTACCACTCGATGAGCATCGGAGTGACGGAGGCGAGCACGATCAGAACGAGGATCGGCTCGAGCAGCTTCTGCACGATCGCGAAGTTGCCGAGCCAGTACCCGAGAAGAACGAGCCCGACGCCCCACACGACGGCGCCGACGACGTTGTAGAGCGTGAACACCCAGTACCGCATCTGCGCGGCGCCCGCGGTGATCGGCGCCAGGGTCCGCACGATGGGCACGAACCGCGCGATCACGATCGCGAACGGGCCGCGCTGCTCGAAGAACGCATGCGCCTCGTCCAGATACCGCTGTTTGAGGAAGCGCGCGTTGGGCTTGAACATCGAGGTGCCGATGCCCCGGCCTACCCAGTACCCGACCTGGCCACCGGCGACGGCGGCGATGGGGATGAAGACCAAGAGCTGCCAGAGCGCGAAGTTGGCGTTGACGGCTTCGTCCTGCGCGGCGGTGCCGGCGGCCAGCATGCCCGCCACGAACAGAAGCGAATCACCGGGCAGGACCGGAAACAGCACCCCGGACTCGACGAACACGACCACGAGCAGGCCGACCAGCGCCCAGACACCGAAATACCCGAGAAGCTTCATCGGGTCCATGAAGTCCGGCATCAACATCACGGTGTTCACTGTCGCCGCCCTTGCGGCTCCGTGCTCACTGTCGCCGCCCTTGCGGCTCGGTGCTCACTGTCGCCGCCCTTGCGGCTCCGTGGTGGTCATGGCTAACCAAGATACCGATGTACGGCTGAAGACCTACTCTGCGCGCCCAGACTTGAGATAATGCGGTGGACAGCCGCACCAGCGAGAGGATGTGCCCATGCCCATCGCCACACCTGAGGTCTACGCCGAGATGCTGGCCCGCGCCAAGGAGCACTCTTATGCGTTCCCGGCGATTAACTGCACGTCATCTGAGACGATCAACGCCGCGCTCAAGGGCTTCGCCGATGCGGGCAGCGACGGCATCATCCAGTTCTCGACCGGCGGCGCCGAGTTCGGCTCCGGGCTCGGGATCAAAGACATGGTCACCGGCGCCGTCGCACTCGCCGAGTTCGCACACATCGTCGCAGAGAAGTACCCGGTCACGGTCGCGCTGCACACCGACCACTGTCCGAAGGACAAGCTCGACAGCTATGTCCGGCCGTTGCTGGCGATCTCGCAGAAGCGGGTGGCCGACGGCCGCAACCCGCTCATCCAGTCACATATGTGGGACGGGTCGGCGGTGCCGATCGACGAGAACCTGACGATCGCCAAGGAACTGCTGAAGGCCGCGTCCGCTGCCAAGATCGTCCTGGAGATCGAGATCGGCGTCGTCGGCGGTGAGGAGGACGGCGTCGAGGCCGAAATCAACGAGAAGCTCTACACCACGCCGGAGGACTTCGAGAAGACCATCGACGCACTCGGCGCAGGCGAGCACGGGCAGTATCTGTTGGCGGCGACGTTCGGAAACGTGCACGGTGTGTACAAGCCGGGCAACGTCAAGCTTCGTCCCGACGTCCTGCAGCAGGGCCAGAAGGTGGCCGCCGCCAAGCTCGGATTGGCCGAGGATGCAAAACCTTTCGACTTCGTGTTCCATGGCGGATCCGGTTCGCTGAAGTCGGAGATCGAGGAGTCGCTGCGCTACGGCGTGGTCAAGATGAACGTCGACACCGATACCCAGTACGCGTTCAGCCGTCCAGTCGCGGGCCATATGTTCAGCAATTACGACGGCGTGCTGAAGATCGACGGCGAGGTCGGCAACAAGAAGCTCTACGACCCGCGCAACTACATGAAGAAGGCCGAGGCATCCATGTCGGAGCGGGTCGTCGAGGCGTGCAACGACCTGCACAGCGCGGGTCGCAGCGTAAGCGCCTAGCCTAGGGGGCCTGGCAGATCTTCCACTGGTCGTCCCGGAACTGCAGGTCGAAGCTGCGGGTGGACCGGGTTTGCGGCGCGTACGCCATGAATGTCGTGACGTTGGCCTCGGCGTGATCGCCGTTGACCACGACCTGGTCGATGCTGGCAACCACCGGATACTGCTTGGCTGCGGCCACCCGCGCGTGTGTGTCGGTCCAGGCGTGGTCGTCGTACTTGACGTAGCTGTCGCGGGTGGCCCCGCAGGTGATGCTGCGCAGGGTGGCCAGATCCCCGTTCTGCACCGCGACATCGAAGTTCTGGATCGTCGAGCGGACCTGTTCCTCCTGCGATTGCTTCGAATCGGAGTCGCGGGTCAGCAGCAGCGTGCCGAGTATCGCAACGGCGGCGAGCGCCGCGATCACCAGGACCAGCGCCACCACCCAGCCCCAGCTGCGTCTGCGGCCGGGTGGTGTGGGTGCGTCTCCGCGCGGCGGAATCATCTGCGGCGCAACCGGTTTGTTGGGTGAGAATGGCTCGGTCGGCGTCGAGATGATCTCGGTGGCCGGATCCGGCGTGGTCTCGATGAACTTCGTCGTCGACGAGTCCATCCCTGAAGGTGCGGTGTACCGCCGTTCGGGTTCCTCCGGAGGGGGATCCGCTTGTGTCCCACCCGCCGACTCCACTGCCATCACTTCGGTGGGGTGTTCCTCGACGATCGGCGGTGTCTCGTCGCTGACGGCCGGGGCCGATTCGGTTGAGGGTTCGCCCGGCCGCTGCGCTACGCCGTCCTCGGGTGTCGATACATCGGCCGGTTTGTCAGCCTGTTCATTTCCCTGGTCGGGCCCTGATGGATTCGACATCCCTGCAGCAGTCCTCCCGTGCCGGCGGTCTCTGATTCGAGCTTAAGTGCCCCACGGCACAATAGGCCCATGACGCGGATGGGCGATCTCCTGGGACCAGATCCGATACTTCTGCCGGGCGACAGTTCGGCCGAGGCAGAACTCGATGCTGACGAGAACCCGGCAATCGTGGCCGCCACACACCCGACCGCGTCGGTCGCGTGGGCGGCGCTCGCCGAGGATGCGCTGGCCGACGACAAGGTCATCACCGCGTACGCCTACGCCCGCACCGGCTACCATCGCGGCCTCGACCAGTTACGCCGCAACGGCTGGAAGGGATTCGGGCCCGTGCCGTACTCGCACGCACCGAACCGCGGCTTCCTGCGCTGTGTGGCCGTGCTGGCGAAGGCCGCGGATGTGATCGGCGAATCCGACGAGCATGCGCGCTGTCTGGATCTGCTCGACGACTGCGATCCGGCGGCGCGCGCAGAACTCGGTCTGGTGTAGCTCGCGATTGCTGCGCTGAGCAATCGACTACGGGTTGCTACAAGTTCGAGCTGACCGACTTGCGGGTTTCGCTCACTTTGACGAGGTCAGCTTTCAGGGATTTGAGAGTGCCACGGTGCCCGCTGAGCGTCTTCTTTAGCTGCTTGAGCGCTTTCTTGTTCCGCTTCACTGCTTTTCGCAGGGTGTCTTCGCGGCGTTCGACGGCACGCAATACCTTCTGTGCTGCCGCGACGCTCCCCGCTGGTGGGGTTGCCGACCGTTTGGCGCTGCCGCTGCGCTTAGTTGCCGCGGTCTTGGCGCTGCCGGACCGAGTTTGAGGCCGAGCGCTGGTCGCCGTTTTCTTTCTTTTCTTGCTCGGCGTTGTCGTCGCCGTGCGCCGGGATGTCTGTTTCCTTGTGCTGCTGTTGCGAACTGACTTTGCGGTCTTGGCGGCCATGAGCTTGCCCTTCTGCTGCGTTTGGATGTGGGTCTCACATCCTGAGGGCTTTGGGTACCCCCCTTCATCGACCACCAACCGGGAAGCGCTGCGTGCAGCTAACGGTTACCAGGTCGCTTCGCAGTTGCAGTCGCCCGCCGCGTCGGGCGGCTCGATCTGGACGGTCGCATGTTCCAGACCGCGCTCGGTGAGGACCGCCTTCGCCTCGTCGAGCACTCTCGCCGAGTCGGCAGTTGATGTCAGGTGCGCGGTGACCATGTCCTTGCCCGGGACGAGCGTCCACACGTGCAGGTCGTGCACCTCGGTCACACCGTCGAGAGCACACAGGGCGGTCCGGAGTTCCTCGACGTCGATGTGCGTCGGCGACGACTCGGACAGGATGCGCAGCGCCGCTCGTGCGAGCGAGATCGCACGCGGCAACACCCACAACGCGACGAGGACCGCGACGACGACGTCGGCGTAGGGCCAGCGCGTCGTGACCGTGACGATGCCCGCGATCAGCACACCGATGCTGCTGACGGTGTCGGCGACGACCTCCATGTAGGCGCCCTTGACGGCGAGGCTGCCGTCGGCGTGCGAACGCAGCAGCATCACCACGATGGTGTTGGCGATCAGGCCCACCAGCGCGACGACGATCATCGGCACACCGGGGATGTTCGGCGCGTCGCCGAGTCGCTCGAACGCCTCGTAGAGGATGAAGCCGGCGACGAACAGCAGCAGCACCGCGTTGGCCACCGCGGTGAACACCTCGGCGCGGTGCCAGCCGTATGTGCGGGCGGGTGACGCGCTTGCGTGCCGGGCCACCAGCACGGCGGTCAGCCCCATGAACAAGGCGACGAGATCGGTGAGCATGTGGCCTGCGTCGGCAAGCAGCGCGATCGAATTGATCCATAGGGCCGTTGTCAGCTCGAGGATGAAGAAGCCGGACAGGATGGCCGCGGCGATGACCATCCGGCTGACACGGGCGTCGCCACCGCCGTGGTTGTGCCCCGCGCCCATCCGTTCAATCTATGCGCAATGACGCATATGTCGCAAGGCGGTGCTCATAGCCAGGCCGACCAGAACTGGGTGAGCCGCAGGCCGTTGCCGACCAGGAACCTGTCCACCCCGAACAAGTCGACGAACCAGGTCACCAACCCGAAGAAGTACTGGCTCAGCGGCGTCGCGAGGAACAGGATTAGCAAAATGAAAAAGCCCCACTGCTTTGCCGGGGCGAGTGCGCGCTGGGTATCGGGGCTTAGGTGTGGCTCGAGCGCGCCGTAGCCGTCGAGGCCGGGGACCGGCAGCAGGTTGAGCACCGCGGCGGTCACCTGGAGGAAGCCCGAGAACGCCATCCCGGCCCAGAAAACCAGGTGCCCCGGGTCGGAGAACGCCGCCGTCACCGCGAGCAGGATCACGGCGAACAGCACGTTGGTAAGCGGACCGGCCAGGCTGACGATGGTCTTCTGCCATTTGGTCATGAACGACGTCCGGACGTACACCGCCCCGCCAGGCACACCGATGCCGCCGAGCGCGATGAACACGATCGGCAGGACAAGCGACAGCAGCGGATGCGTGTACTTGAACGGATTCAGCGTCAGATAGCCGCGCATCGCGACACCGTGGTCACCGAACCGCCATGCGGTGAAGGCGTGTGCGAACTCGTGCAGACACAGCGACACGATCCAGCCGGCGATGACGAGGATGAACACCCCGATATAGGCCAGTGGCTCGATGCTGTCGGCAGCCTGCCAGGCCACCATGCCCCCTGCCACGGTGATGGCGACGATGGCCAGGAAGATCGGGCTGGGTCGAACCGATCCCTGCACGACTGGAACGTTCACCTCACGAAGCTACCGCGCTCATGCCCCTGTTCCTGACGTGCCCGGCCAGTCGCATTCGGTCAGCTCGGCCGACAGCTTCCATAGCCGGGCCGCTGTCTTCGGGTCGCGCGCCTTCTTCACCCGCCTGGTCACCCTCGGCTTGCCGAACTGCTTGAACACCGGGCACAGGTACGTCCCGGCGGGGTAGTCCTGCGTCACTCCCATGACGGTCGACCGCGAGGCGGTCTTGGTGGTTTGGGGGAAGTTGCGCGGCCAGCCCAGATCGCGGGAAAAGCCGATAAGACCCGTGCTGTATCGCGAGATGTTGGTGTCCGCGCCACCAGGGTCGACGGCGATCGCGCGGACGCCTCTTCTGGCCAGCTCGTCGGTGAACAACATGACCGCGAGCTTGGACTGCCCGTAGGCGGCCCACTTGGAGTATCGGCGGGTGCGCCAGTTCAAATCCTCCAGATGCAGTCGGCTGAAAAGGTGGTTCATGCTGGTGACCGAGACGACCCTGTCCTTGATCCGGTCGCCGAGCAGGCAGGTCAACGCGAAGTGGCCGAGGTAGTTCGTGCCCATGTGCGTCTCGAACCCGTCCTTGGTGCGGGTGAGCGGAAGGCCGAGGACACCGGCGTTGTTCACCAACACGTCGACGGTGTCCACCGAGTCGGCGAACTTGCGCACGGTGGTGAGGTCGGCCAAATCGAGGTGTGCCACCTCGACGTCGCCCGCCATGTCGGTCGCTGCCCGCTCCGACTTCGCGACGTTGCGTGCGGCGATCAGCACACTGTGTCCCGCTGCGGCCAACGCCGCGGCCGTCTCCTTGCCGACGCCGCTGTTGCCGCCGGTGACGATGATTCGCACGGGGCCTATCTCACCAGTAGCCAGCCCTGCGTGTGGCGATAAAAGGTAGATCGGCGAACGACTTTCGGCGCTTGGTTGCCGTCACGCACGACGACTGCGCCCGTCGTACCGAGCTGAGCGGCCCGCCCGGCCACCCAACTCCGCCCGCGTCTCCCGGTGACGGCCGCCCGCAGTCCCGGCATGGCGGCGGTCGGCTCGATCCGGACGCCTGCGACCTCGCCGTCGAACAGTTGGGTGTCGTCGACGACCGCCTCGCCGCGCAGGGGTGCTCCATTCTCGCCGCGCCATTCGGCCGCGCCGACGATGACGTGGCCGGTCTCGTCACGAATCAACGGCACCCGCTGCGCGGTGCCGTGTCGCGCGCGACGGGCCGATCGCCAACTGGTCGCATGGCCGACCTCGACGTCGAGCCGGTCGGCGCGCAGAAGCCGGCGCAGCACCGCCGCCAGATCGGCGTCGGAACCCACCACGATCAGCCGCCGACAGAGCCCGGCCGCGGCGTCGATGGCGTCCGGCCCATCGGCCAGGTGTGTGGCGAGACCGGCCAGCGGGCCGGGCACGCGGCGGCCACCGAAAAGCAACACCACAACGTCAGTGGTGATCAACGCGGGCTCCTCGCATGCGGCTGGGATAGGGTGACTCACCGGCTGGATCACAATAAGCGGGAGAAACGCCATGCCGGCAATCGTGCTCATCGGCGCCCAGTGGGGGGACGAGGGCAAGGGGAAGGCCACCGATCTGCTCGGTGGCCGCGTCCAATGGGTCGTGCGGTACCAGGGCGGCAACAACGCCGGCCATACCGTGGTGCTTCCGACGGGCGAGAACTTCGCGCTGCACCTGATCCCTTCGGGCATTCTGACGCCCGGCGTCACGAACGTGATCGGCAACGGTGTGGTCGTCGACCCCGGCGTATTGCTCGACGAGCTGAAGGGGCTCGAGGATCGCGGCGTCGACACGGAGCGGCTGTTGATCTCCGCCGACGCGCACCTGTTGATGCCGTACCACGTCGCGATGGACAAAGTGGTCGAGCGGTACGCCGGCAGCAAGAAGATCGGTACCACCGGCCGCGGCATCGGCCCGTGCTACCAGGACAAAATCGCCCGTATCGGAATTCGTGTCGCCGATGTGCTCGACGAGGGGCAGCTGGCCCAAAAGATCGAAGTGGCATTGGAATTCAAGAACCAGGTGCTGGTCAAGATCTACAACCGCAAGGCGCTGGAGCCCGACGAGGTGCTGGAGAATCTGCTCAAGCAGGCAGAGGGTTTCAGGCACCGCATCGCGGACGCCCGCAAGCTGCTCAACGTCGCACTCGACAAGGGTGAGATCGTGCTGCTCGAGGGCTCACAGGGCACGCTGCTCGACGTCGACCACGGCACATATCCCTTTGTGACGTCGTCGAACCCGACCGCGGGCGGCGCCGCCGTCGGATCGGGCATCGGCCCGACCCGCATCACGACGGTGCTGGGGATTCTGAAGGCGTACACCACGCGGGTCGGCTCCGGTCCGTTCCCGACCGAGCTGTTCGACGAGATGGGCGAGTACCTGTCCAAGACGGGCGGGGAATTCGGCGTGACGACCGGAAGGCGCCGCCGCTGTGGCTGGTTCGACGCGGTGATCGCGCGGTACGCCACCAGGGTCAACGGAATCACCGACTACTTCCTGACCAAGCTCGACGTGCTGTCCAGCCTGGAGACGGTGCCGATCTGCGTCGGGTACACGGTCAACGGCAAGCGCACCGATGACATGCCGATGACGCAGAGCGAGATCGGGCACGCCGAGCCGATCTACGAGGAGATGCCGGGCTGGTGGGAGGACATCTCGGGGGCCCGCGAATTCGATGACCTGCCGGCGAAGGCGCGCGACTACGTGATGCGGCTGGAAGAGCTCGCCGGCGCGCGCATCTCGTGCATCGGTGTCGGACCCGGTCGGGAACAGACGATCGTGCGCCGCGACATCCTGGCGGCGCGGTGACCGCGGACGCACGGGCGGGCAAGGAAAAATACGATCCAAGGCTCGCCGATCCCGATTACGACAGGCACGGCGGGTTCCCGAATTTCGAAGCGGCCCAGCCGGGTCCGGGCTTCGCCCGGTTTCTGACAGCGATGCGTCGTGCGCAGGATCTCGCGGTGTCGGCCGACCCGGACAGAGATACCTGGGGGCAGGCGGCCGACCGCGCCGAAGAGCTGGTGAAGCTGCTGGACCCGTTCGAGGCGCCAGAGGGGGTGGGGCCGGCCAACCGGGTGCCGTCCTTACCGGGCTCGGGCAGCCTGCTGATGCCGCCGTACCAGGTGACGACGTTCGAGCCCGACGGCGTCGAGTTGACCGTGTTTTTCAGCCGCTATCACGTAGGCGGCAATTATGCCGTGCACGGGGGCGTGCTGCCGCTAATGTTCGACTCCATGTTCGGGATGCTGATCCACGCGGCGGGCCGCCCAATCAGCCGCACCGGATTCCTTCATGTCGACTACCGCAAGGTCACTCCCATCGACACGGAGTTGACGATGCGCGGCTGGGTAGCGCGGACCGAAGGCCGGAAGGCCTTCGTCAACGCCGAACTGCGCGACCCCGATGACAACCTGTTGGCCGAGGCCAACGGATTGATGATTCAGCTTCTGGCCGGCCAGCCGTGACGTCCCCGGGGCTGAAGCGGCTGTCCACGCCACGCGCCGCGGCGGTGGCCGGCGTGCTGTTCGCGCTGTTGTTCGGTACTGCGCTCGTTCTCATTCGGATGGAGTTACCGGACGACGCCGAGCCGGGTGCGCAGTGGTTGACGCCCGGAGGTACGAATCTGAAGACCGCGGCATTGATCATGCCGTTCGCCGGCATTGCCTTCTTGTGGTTCATCGGGGTGGTGCGCGACGGATTCGGGCGCTTCGAGGACAAATTCTTCTCGACGGTCTTCATAGGCGCCGGCCTGACGTTCCTCGCGATGATGTTCGTGGCCGCCGGAGTCGGTGCTGGCCTCGAGGCCAGCAATCGGATCGCCGGCGACGTATCCGCACACACCTTAGTGGCCACCTTCGGGCAGATGGTCGTACTGGCGATCGCCAAGACCTACGCGCTGCGCATGGCGGCCGTGTTCATGATCTCGCTGGCCACCATTTGGCTGAAGACGGGTCTGATGCCACGCTGGCTAGTCCTCGTGACTTACCTTGTGGCGCTGGGGCTTCTGTTCGCGAGCGACATCAGCATGTGGTTGACGCTGGCCTTTCCGACCTGGGTCCTGGTCGTCAGCCTGTTGCTGTTGGCGCGGGCCGGGGTCATCGACCTGCACCACGACGATTAGTCGGCGATCTTCAGCGCCTGCGACGGGCAGAGTTTGACCGCTTCCCGCGCCTTGTCTTCCTCTTCGGCGGGGACGTCGTCGACGAGCACCACCACGATGCCGTCGTCGTCCTGGTCGAAGAGGTTGTCGGCGACCATCACACAGTTGCCGGCCTGGATGCAGACGTCGCGGTCGGCTTGCACCTTCACCAGCTCACCTCCAATGACTTCAGCCCGTAGATGAAGTTCCAGGTTCGGAACTGCACGTCGGAGAACTCCTCTGCTAGTGCGAGATTCGGGAACCGCCGCAGCAGCGAGGGGAAGGCGATACGCATCTCCATGCGGGCCAGCGGTGCGCCGAGGCAATGGTGCACGCCGTGGCCGAACGCCAAATGACCGGGCGCACCGCGACGGATGTCGAGCACTTCAGGCGAGTCGATGAAGCCGGCGTCACGATTTCCCGATGGCAGCGACGGGAAGACGAGTTTCCCCGCCGGGATCTTCACACCGGCGATCTCGACGTCTGTGGTGGTGATGCGGGGGATCGCGGTCTGCACAATGGAAAGCCAGCGCAGCAGTTCCTCGACCGCGGGCCCGACCGCGTCGGGGTCGTCACGCACCGCCGCGAGCTGTTCGCGGTGACGCAGCAGCGCAAGCGTGCCGAGGCCCAGCATGTTCGACGTGGTCTCGTGGCCCGCGAGCAACAGCAGCCCCGCGGCGCCGATCAGCTCGTCGTCGGTGAGCTCGTCGCCGTGTTCGCGTATCAGCATGCCGAGGATGTCGTCACCCGGCTGGCGCCGCGCCCGGGAAACCAGCGTCGTCATGTAGGCACGGCCCTGCCGCTGCAGTTGCAGCCGCTCCGGCATCGGAATCGACAGGTCCAGCTGCCGCACGCTGCGCCGCTGGAAGTCCTCACGGTCGTCATACGGCACGCCGAGCAGTTCGCAGATCACCAGTGAGGGGATCGGCAGCGCGAAGTTCTCCACCAAATCTACTGGCGGGCCTGCATTTTCCATGGCGTCCAATTGCGCGTCGACGATCTCGACGATGCGCGGCTCGAGACGCTTCATCCGCCTGATGGTGAACTCGGGTGTCAGCATGCGCCGCAGCCGCGAATGTTTGGGAGGGTCGAGGCCGAGCAGGTTGCCCGCCCGCGCGGTGGCCTGTTCCTCTTCCGTCGGCTGCGGTACGCCCTGCACCGCGAAGCCGGGTGGCCGCTCGTTGGAGAACCGCTCGTGGTCGGCCAGCACGGCCTTGACGTCTTCGTGCCGGGTGATCAGGTACACCTGCATGCCGAACGCGTTGGTGAACTCGCGCACGCCCTCGTTGTCGCGGATCTCCTGAAGCTCCGCGGTGGGGCTGAACGAATCGCGGCGCATGTGCAGCGGCGGTAACTCGGATGCATCTTCGTCGCGGAGCGCGGCGTCGGATTCAGCCATGGTTCGACGCTACTCGCGAAAAACGAAGCCCTCGATCAGCTCGTTCACCAAAGGCGGGTTCTCCAGACCGGCAAGGTGTGCCACTCCTTCGAGCACGGCGATCGCCGCATCCGGTATCGCCTTGGCCATTGCGATGGTCTCGGGCAGCGGGAACGTCGCGTCCTCCGCTCCGGCGACCACCAGAACCGGAGTCGAGATTTTCGCGAAGAGCGAACGCTGGTCCGGCCGTGCGGGCACCACGCTCTGCACCGCCCATGAGACCGAATCGATGTCGACCGCCTGCACCGTGTCCCGGACGAACGAGACCACGCCTGGGCGGGTGGAAAAGGTCGTCGGCCCGAGGAACGCCTTGAGCACCGATCGGGTCAGTGGCGGTCGCACACCACCGAGCAGCTTCGCCATCCGCAGCAGAAATCCGTACTCGATCTTCTGTCGCGTGCCCGCGGGCGACGCGGTGCAGTTCATCAGCACCGCGCTGCCGATCCGGTCGGGGTACGTCGCGGCGAACGTGCCGCCGATCATGCCGCCCCACGAGTTGCCGACGAAATGCGTCCGTTGTTCGCCGAGCGCGTCGAGGATGTCAACGATGCAGCGGGCGCAGTCGTTGAAATCGAACATCGCGGTGAGCTTTTCGCTTCGGCCGTGGCCCGGCGGGTCGACGAGGATGACGCGGCGACGATCGCCGAACCGTTCGGCTTGGGCGGCCCACATGTCGCCGGTCATCAACAGGCTGGGCCAGAACATCATCGCCTCGCCGCTGCCGCGGACCTGTACGCGTATCGTTCCGAGCGCGGTGTCGACCCGGACGTCCTCCATCCGTCAAACGCTAGCGTCTGGCGCGCAGCGCGGGCCACCAGATTCGCGGCCCGATAAGCGTGAACAGGGCCGGGATGATCACCGTGCGCACGACGAAGGTATCCAGCAGAATGCCGAGGCCGACGATGATGCCGATCTGCGTGAGCGCGATCAGCGGCAGCACGCCGAGCACGCAGAACACCGCGGCCAGCACGATGCCTGCGCTGGTGATGACCGCGCCGGTGGCGGACACCGCCCGGATGATGCCCTGCCGCGTGCCGTGGGCAGGGGTCTCCTCGCGGGCGCGGGTGACGAGAAAGATCGTGTAGTCGACGCCGAGCGCGACCAGGAACAGGAACGCGAACAACGGAACCGTGTTGTCGAGCGCAGGGAAGCCGAAGACGTGCACGCTCGCCCAACCGCCGAGCCCAAGCGCCGCGAGGGCGCTCAGCACAGTCACGGTGACGAGGATCAGCGGCGCCAGCGCCGACCGCAGCAGCACGTAAAGCACTACCAGCACAACGGTGAGGATCGCCGGTATGACGATGAGTCGATCGCGGCCCGCCGCCGCGCTGGCGTCGCGGGCCAAGGCGTCCGATCCGCCGACGAGTGCACCGCTGTCCACGGCATGCACCGAATCACGCAGTGCGTCAATGGTTCTGAATGCATCATCGGAAGCCGGTGCGGCACTGAGCACGACCGACCACTGGCCGAGCCCGCCTGGCGATGCGCCTGCCGGGCTGGCCGAAACCACCCCGGGGGTGGCCGCGATCGCCTGTTCGACCTGTGGCGCCTTCGCGGTCGGGGCGATGACGCGGGTGGGATCTGTCAGCCCGCTGGGAAAGTGGCCCGCCAGTGTCTCGAAACCGCTCACCGACTCCGCCTGGACCCGGAACTGCTCGGTCTGCGACAACCCGATCGGTGTGATCAGCAGTCCGAGGCACAGCACGACGAGGCCCGTGACGGCAACCGTTGTCACGCGGGCAGGTCTGCGGGCCACCGCAGCGGCGATGCGGTGCCAAATGCCGCTGTCGGTAAGGGGTTTCGCCCCGACCTGCGGAACGAACGGCCAGAACAGCCGCCGACCGAACAGTGCGAGCAGGGGCGGCAGCACGAGAAGCACAAACACCGCCGCGACGACCAGGCCCGACGCGGCCTGCACCCCGAGGCTGCGCGTGCTCGGCGACGAGGCGAGCAGCAGCGTCAGCAGTGCGAGCACGACGGTGGCATTGCTCGCGAGGATCGCAGGGCCTGCCTGGCGGACAGCGATCCGAAGTGCGTCGCGGTGATTGTCCGTGCGGCCCAACTCCTCTCGATATCTCGAGATCAGCAGCAGGGCGTAGTTGGTGCCGGCACCGAACACCAGCACACTGGTGATGCCGGAGGTCGACCCGTCCGGTGTCATCCCGACCGTCTGCGCGACCGCGGTACCGACAACCGCCGCGACGCGGTCGGCGAAGCCGATCACCGCGAGCGGGACCAGCCACAGCACCGGCGATCGGTAGGTGATGATCAGCAGCAGCGCGACCACGGATGCGGTGACGGCCAGCAGCGTGAAGTTGGCCCCGGAGAACGAGTTCGCGATGTCGGCGAAGAATGCCGGGCCGCCGGTGACCTCGACCCGGATGTCCTGGGGCAGTCCGTCGTTCGCTGAATCGCGAAGTGCCTTTACCGCATCGTTGAGTGCGAAACCGGACAGCCCGGCGTCCAACGGCACGGTGGCCACCGCCGCCCGGCGGTCGTCGGCCACGACCACGGGTTGCTCCTTGATCGCCCCCAGATCGGCAGGAGTGAGCTCGCCACCATCGTGACGGCTGAACACCAAAATGGCTGGAACGCGGTCTCCGCCGGGCAGCTGCGCCCGTAGGGCATCCGCCCGCGCGGACTCGGCGCTGGTCGGCACGGGAACGGGTGACTGCTCGCTGGAGTTGTCACTGCCGATCAATCCCATCAGTGCACCCGCGACGATAAGCACTGCGAGGGCCACCAGCCAGGAGAGCCGCCCGGTCATGACGATCAATATTTCAGATAATTAATTATTAATCAAATGAAACTCTGACCATTATGCTGATCAAGTGGCGAAGACGGACCGCGCCGGCCTGGAGTCGCAGATAGCGGCCGACGTGCGGGCGATGACGGCGGAATCCGACTGGATCGGCAGGCATTTCGCCGCGAGACATGACGTCACCGCCAACGACTTTCGCGCGCTCCTGCACGTCATGGTGGCCGAGGCGTCGGGCACGCCGCTCACCGCAGGCGAGCTGAAGGCGCGAATGGGCACCTCCGGTGCGGCGATCACCTATCTCGTCGAGCGGATGATCGCCTCGGGTCACCTCCGCAGGGAGTCCGACCCGTCCGATCGCCGCAAGGTCATCCTTCGGGTCGCCGAGGACGGAATGACCGTGGCGCGAGGCTTTTTCACGCCGCTGGCCCAGCACAACCAGCGCGCGATGGCGGGGCTGACCGACGAGGACCTCGCCGCCGCGCACCGAACGTTCACCGCGGTCATCGACGCGATGCGCGCATTTCGGTCCGAGCTCGACCTGCCGTGATCTCATCGACCAGCCGCTCGGCGGCCACCGCCGCGCCATCGGTGCGGATCATGCCCGCCATCACGGCCGCCCGCGCGCGGGTCTCGGATGCCAGCGCCGTCTCGAGCGCCGCTGACAGCGACTCGGGCGTCGGGGTCGGGCCGTCATGCGCGGCGCCGATGCCGAGGTCGGCGACCCGGGCCGCCCAGTAGGGCTGATCCGCGATCTGGGGAACCACGACCTGAGGAGCGCCGGCCCGCGCGGCCGTTGCGGTCGTTCCTGCGCCGCCATGGTGCACGACCGCGGCCACCCGCGGGAACAGCGCCTGGTGGTTGACCTCGCCGACGTCGAAGCAGTCGTCCCTGTCGTCGATCAGGCCCAGGTCGGCCCAGCCGCGACCGACGACGACGCGGTGGCCGAGTCCGCGGATCGCGCCGATGGCGACTCGAGCGACGTCCTCCGGGGCCCGCACACTGCTGAAGCTCACGTACAGCGGTGGTGCGCCCGCGTTCAGGAACGCCTCCAGGTCGTCGGGCAGCGGGCGGTCGTCGGGCAGGAACCAGGCACCGGTCTGCACGACGTCGAAGTCCGGAGACCCGGGCCACGGCCCGAGGAGCGGGTCGGCCGCCAGCCACGGCCGGTCGGTGAAAACGTGGTCGCGGACGTTGTTCACGGCCGGCATGCCCAGCGACGCCCGATGCGCATTGAGTGGACCGCGGTAAAGCGCATCCACCCGTTCCGCATCGACGTCCCATAGCACCCGGTTATCCGTCTCCCCCTGCGGGAACGGCTTGCCGGGCCGCGGCAGCGGCGAATGGTGCGGCGAGGGGATGGGGCATGGATGCAGCGCGACGAGGACGTATGGGATGCCGTTCATTTCGGCAATCGTCCGCAGTCCCGCAGGCATCAAACCGGACGCCACCACCGCATCACATCCCTCCGCCGCCGGCGCGACGGTGTCGAACTGCATTGCCACCAAGTTGGCGGCCGTCTTCGGCGCGTCCGCAGGTGTCAGCGGCTTCTCGCCATGCAGCATGTCGCGCAGCGATTTGCCCATCGGAATCAGCGGTACGCCGGCCCGTTCTGCGAGCTCCGCGAAATCCGGCGGTGCGCAGACTCGCACCTCAACACCGAGCCCACGCAACGCCACCGCGAATCCCATGATCGGTTCGACGTCTCCGCGTGAACCCCACGTCGATAACAACACACGCATTCGCACTACCCCCATTTTCCTCCAGTTCTGGCTCAGGCCAGAGATTCTGGGGCATGACCGGGGTCTTGCCGCAAGACCCCCTATGCGCTGTATGTTAGAGAGGGAAGAGATTACGGCTCCCGTCCGGTTGAGGGTCGCTTATCTCGGCTGCTGCGATTCCAGCCCACCTCCACACCCCAGCGAACACTTCCGCATCACCGGGCACGCCGTGCTTCGGTCCGTGGAGCCGGGCCAGGATTGGCGATGGGGCTACACCGACGTCCGGCTCGGCCGAAGATCTGGCAGGCTTGACCCTGCGATGAGTGAAACCACCGAGTCACCCGAACCCGAGGACACCCCGGACGACGAGCCGACCGGCAGTGAGACGACCCATCAGCGTGACGAACGAAAAGCGGTGATGCTGCTCGGCTCCGGCGAGTTGAGCCGAGAGTTGACCCTTGCGTTCCAGCGGCTGGGCTGCGAAGTGGTCGCCGTCGACCGCTATGCGAATGCACCCGCGCACGGCGTCGCCGATCGCGCGGAAGTGGTCAAGATGAGCGACGCCGAGGCGCTCACCGCGATCATCGAACGGTTCGACCCGCTCTACGTCGTGGCCGAATCCGGCGTCATCGCGGTGGATGCACTGGTGGCCGCTGCCGAACGCGGCCGCGAGGTGTATCCGACGCCCCGCAGTGTCCGCATGAGCCAGGACCGGGAGGGCATGCGGAGGCTGGCCGCCGACGAACTCGGCCTGCCCACCGCGCCGTTCTGGTTCGCCGGTTCGGTCGAGGAGTTGACCGCGGTGGCCGAGCACGCAGGCTTCCCGCTGGTGGTCAAGCCGGTCGCGGGCGTTCCAGGCGAGGGCCAGTCGGTGCTGTTGCGCACCGACGACGTCGAGGCGGCGTGGCAGCGGGCGGTGGCGGCGGGCCGGGTGCCGCACAACCGGGTGCTTGCCGAGACGGTCGTCGAGATCGATCACGAGATCACGCTGATCACGGTCCGCACGACCGGGCTCACCGGGCCTGCGCTGTACTTCTGCGAACCGATCGGCCACCGCGAGGGCGACGGCGACCTCTTGGAGGCGTGGCAGCCGCAACAGCTGTCCGCGGCCGCGCTGGACGCGGCGAAGTCGATCGCGGCGCGCATCGTCAACGCGCTCGGTGGGCGGGGCGTCTTCGGAGTCGAACTGCTGGTGCGCGGCGACGAGGTCTACTTCTCCGACATCCGCATGCGCCCGCACGATAGCGGCCTGGTAACGATTCGCTCGCAACGACTTTCGGAGTTCGAGCTGCACGCGCGGGCAATACTGGGGTTGCAGGTGGACACCATCATGATCTCTCCCGGTGCCGTCCAAGTGACGTACGCGGGCGCCGAGTCTGCGCCGGTCGACATTTCACCGGAGAACGTCAACGCGGTGCTGGCCGACGCGCTTGCCGTCGCGGAGAGTGACGCGCGGCTGTTCAACCGGCCCGACGAGGCCGAACCCCGGCGTCGACTCGGGCTGGCGTTGGCCACCGCGCCGGACGTGACGACCGCCAGGGACCGGGTGCGCCGAGTGACCGGCGTGCTGCGCAAACTCTGGTAGCCGTGCCGACAGCCGACGAAGCCGACGAAGCCGACGCAGAGGTCGACGATGGCGCCGTTCCTCGCGGCGCTGGCAATCATTGTGATCGTGGTGATCGCAATCTGGTTGATCAACGTGTTCGAGGGCGACCGCACGCCGGAGGACCAGCGGGTCGGAACGGCCGCGGTCGGCCAGAACGATGCGCTGCAGCGCGGGAACTTCGCCGACTTCGGCACCTACACGTGCGTAAAGTTGCGCGGGGTGGAAGCCGATGTGCTTGCGCGTCAACGCGATTCAGTGGCCAAACGAGGCGCCCGGTTCGTCGACGACGTCACCGACGTGAAGATCGACGGTGACCGGGCGACCGCGACGGTGACGTACCATTTCGACAAGGCACCGGACGACAAAACGCCTGTTCCGATGACCTTTGTACGCGAGGATGGAGCATGGAAGGTCTGTTCGACCGGTCCCAGTTAGGTATGGGACACTCGCGACCGTGAGCTACGCGGGAGACATCACGCCTGAAGAGGCCTGGAAAATCCTCAACGATGAGCCCCAGGCCGTGCTCGTCGACTGCCGCACCGACGCCGAGTGGCGCTTCGTCGGCGTGCCCGACCTGACGGGCCTCGGCCGCGAGGTCGTCTACGTCGAGTGGAACCGCACCGACGGCAGCCGAAACGAGAGCTTCGTCGACGACCTTGTCGCAGCGGGCGTCGATCCAGCCGTGGGCCCACCCGCCAGTAGCGGACGGCCGGTGGTGTTCCTGTGCCGCTCCGGAAACCGTTCGATCGGGGCTGCGAAGGCCGCCACGGAAGCGGGCATCGCCCCGTCCTACAACGTCCTGGACGGATTCGAGGGCGACCTCGACGAGAACAAGCACCGCGGGGCCACCGGCTGGAAGGCCGTCGGCCTGCCCTGGAAGCAGTCGTGACCGGGTCCGACAAAGCCTCGCGCACGCGAGGAGCAGAAAAGCCTTCGCGCACGCGAGGAGCAGAAAAGCCTTCGCGCACGCGAGGAGCAGAAAAGCCTTCCGTGCGCACTCCGGCCGAACTGCCGGAGGGCGTCAGCCAGGCCACCATCGGAGTGCGCGGGGGCCTGATGCGGTCGGGTTTCGAAGAAACCGCCGAGGCGATCTACCCGACATCGGGCTATGTGTACGAGAGCGCGGCCGAGGCGGAGAAGGCGTTCACCGGTGAGATCGACCGGTATGTGTATTCGCGCTACGGCAACCCGACGATCTCCATGTTCGAGGAGCGGCTGCGGCTGATCGAGGGCGCGCCGGCGGCGTTCGCGACGGCGACCGGGATGGCCGCGGTCTTCACCTCGCTTGGTGCGCTGCTGGCCGCGGGTGACCGGCTTGTCGCGGCGCGCAGCCTGTTCGGCTCGTGCTTCGTGGTGTGCAGCGAGATCCTGCCGCGCTGGGGCATCGAGACCGTGTTCGTCGACGGCGACGATCTGTCGCAGTGGGAAGAGGCTCTGTCGAAGCCGACGCAGGCGGTGTTCTACGAGACGCCGTCCAATCCGATGCAGTCTTTGGTCGACATCGCGGCTGTCAGCGAGATGGCGCACGGCGTCGGCGCAAAAGTGGTGTTGGACAACGTGTTCGCCACACCGATCCTGCAACAGGGCTTCCCGCTCGGCGTGGACGTGGTGGTGTACTCCGGCACCAAGCACATCGACGGGCAGGGCCGGGTGCTCGGCGGCGCGATCCTCGGCGACAAGACCTACATCGACGAGCCGGTGCAGAAGCTGATGCGCCACACCGGTCCTGCGCTGAGCCCGTTCAACGCGTGGGTGCTGCTGAAGGGTTTGGAGACGCTGGCCGTGCGGGTGCAGTACAGCAACGATTCCGCGATGCGCGTCGCGCAGTTCCTCGAGAACCATCCGGCCGTGAGCTGGGTGCGCTACCCGTTCCTCGAGTCGCATCCGCAGTACGACCTGGCCAAGCGTCAGATGACCGGCGGCGGCACCGTCGTCACCTTCGAACTCAAGGGCGGCACCAAGGAACGCGCCTTCGAGGTGCTGGACAAGCTGAACATCGTCGACATCTCGAACAATCTCGGCGACGCCAAGTCACTGATCACCCATCCGGCCACCACCACACATCGGGCGATGGGACCGGAGGGCCGCGCCGCGATCGGACTGGGCGACGGAGTGGTGCGAATCTCCGTGGGGCTGGAGGGAACCGAGGATCTGATCAACGATCTGGATCAGGCGCTCGGTTAGGTGTCCAGAGGCGAGGCGAAGAAGGCGCGTCGGAGCAAGCGGCGAGTCAAACGGGACGCGAACTGGATCCCCGACGCCGTGCTCGACGAAATCGTCGGCGACGTCGAGCTCGTCGAGGGCCTCGAGAGCTTTGACGCCCGAATCATCGAGCGCGGTTGGGCTTTCGATGACGACCAGTCCGACGAGGAGTTCGTCATCTGGTTCTACCCGCCGTCAGGGGCCGAGGTCGGCGAGGGCTTCGAGCCGGTGACGACGATCTGGATGCACGCGGCCGAGAACGCTGAAGTCGTGCACCTGGTCCTCGTCGGGACCGCAGACGATCAGCGGATGACGCCCGACGAGTTCTTCGGCCGGATCGACGCGGTCGAGGCCTACCGCTCCGGGGATTCCACGACGCCCTGAGCCGCTTGCGCGCGCTGCTCATAGCTTTGCCGCCTGTCGCGGTCAAAGGTCAAAAACACGCTGTCGAGGCCGAGGCGCTTGTTGAGCCAGCGCCTGCCGCGCGGGCCGAGCATCTGTGCGGCCTGGGCGGTGAAGCGCAGCGGAGTCGGCACGGAGACATGGGTTTTCGGCTTCTGGAGGGTCTTGATGACCGCGGCCGCGATGTCCTCCGGTTCCACCGGCTTGATGGTGCCGCCGGTCCTGGTGCCCGAGATCAGCTCGGTGTTGGTGAACGGCGGCATGATGACCGAGACGTCGACGCCGTGCGGGGCGACCTCGTCTGCGAGCGCTGCGGTGAGACCGACGACTCCGAACTTTGCGCCGACGTAGACGACCTGGCCGGGGACCGGGATGAGGCCGGACAGCGAGGCGATGTTGATGATGTGGCCGCTGCGCCGGGCGATCATGTCGGGCAGAGCCAGCTGGCAGCCGGCGATCACGCCGTAGAGATTCACCTCGATGGACGACCTGATCGCCTGCTCGGACTGTTCGAGGAAGGGCCCGATCGGCATCACGCCCGCATTGTTGATGAGGACGTCGATGTGGCCGCCGCCGTCGGTGCGGGCCTTGCCGAGGAAGGTCTCGAACGACTCGCGGTCGGTCACGTCCAGCGGGTAGCCTGACACCGGGCCGAGCTTGGTCAGGTCGGCGACCGCCGACTCCTGAAGAGGCACATCGCGGTCGCCAATGACCACCCGCGCACCGCGAGCCAGCAGCGCCTTAGCGGTCGCGAAGCCGATGCCTCGGGCGGCGCCGGTGATCGCGACGGTCTTACCCCTGATGTTGTCCATGCGGCCAGACTTTACAGGTGTCAAGTTTTTTAGGAAAGTGCCGTTAGGCGCGGTTATCCCCAGTTGCGTTTTCATCCACAGGGCGTGGTTGACCTGGTGGTTTTCCGTCGACCTGGCCGCGCTGAGTGATCCGCTGGCCGGCACCACCAACATGTGGGCCCGGCTGAACTCCCCCGACGCCGCGCTGATCGAACAGACCGCTGGAGGAGCCGGCCCACCCGGTGTGTGACACCGACGCGCGCGGCATCGACGAGCGCCGCGCCGCCGCGCTGACAGCCGCGGTCACCTACACCCCGATGGCGTGCCTGGCTGCGGGCAACCCGACTGCCTGGCACCCCCACCGACACCGCCCCCAACAACGCCGTCGTCTACGTCATCGCCGATCAACAATCCGTGCGCACGCCGCACAGACCGCAATCGACGAGCCCACCCGCATCCTCCCGCACCCGCCGACCGCTCACCGCCGACCCACCGACGCATCCCGACTTCTTACCGACACCCAAACCGATCCGCCGCTGGACGGTGACCACGCCGCTGCGGCGTCCGACAACCCCGGCGTGCCGACACCGGCCCGCGACACCGCTGGCGCCTCGCCGCGGGGTGCGGCCCCGCCCGCCTATGTGCTGCGGCGCCGCGGTACTGCTGCCACCGCGCTGCTGGGCGGGATCCTGCAGCAGACGGGCCCGGCTGCGCGAGGTGCACCACGCCCGGCGACACGCCACCCCGAACCCCGCTACACCCCGACCCCGGCGCTGTGCGAATTCGTCCGGTGCCGGGCATCTGACGTGTCGCTTCCCGGGCTGCGACAAACCCGCCCAGTTGTTCTGCGACCTCGACCACACCGTCCCGTACCCGGTCGGGCCGACGCCACCCGTCAAACCTCAAGTGTCTGTGCCGCTTTCACGTCCAGTCCGAATGCTGTTCGCCGATCCCGATGTGATGACGATGTTTGGGGGTGCGCGTGGTTCATGCCCTACCATGAAGGCCTTCCGCTTAACCCTTGTTGGAGGCCAATCATGACCCAGTTGGCGACGTCCCTCTATCACCGGATGGGCGGCTACGACGTGATCGCTGCCGTCATCGACGATCTGTTCCGCGCCCAATTTTGCACAGCGACCCCGCTTTCGCTCGCTTCTTCGGTGGCCGCAGCAATGACTCGGTCGTTCGCAGTCGGCGGCAGCTCTTGGTCGACCAGATGTGTGCGCTAAGTGGTGGACCGTGCAGTGTACATCGGCCGCGACATGACAGACATCGCACAGCGGGCTTGGGATCACTGACGTCGAGTGCGGAAACGAACGGTTAACGCAAAGCTTCGGATGCAGCGCTAGCCAAGAAAACGGCGTAGGCGACGCCGAGCGAGCCGACTTCCTCGCGCTGTTCGAGCGTTACCGCGACGACATCGTCGAGGCAGATTAACCAGCGAGCGATCTGGAGGTTGCACCGGGCCCGAGCCCGGTGGCTCTTCTAGAGTGTCTTTCAACGAATTCGTTGCCACCACTACTCAAAACCTTTTGACCGGAGCGGAAGGCTGGCGGGACCGACAACTGCCCGACGGCACCGTCGATTTCCTGGCACCAGCCACGGGCACACCTACACCACCCCGACCCCGCCAGCTTGCACCTGTTCCCTGAAACTCGTAATCGAGCCCTCCGCCAAACGCTATGGACCGGCGATCCGCCCGTGGTAGACACCACCGGCGACCGTGGCGTGATGATGCCCAAACGCCGACACCCGCGCCCACTCCACCGCCCAAGCCATCCAAGCCGAACGCCAACTCAACGACGCCTACGTCGCCGAACGCAACAAACCACCGCCCTTTTAGGGCGGTGGCGCAAGCGGTTACGAGGCGACGGCGAATAGATGCCATTCGCCGGGCACGCCCTTGAGCTCGCGAGCGCCGCGGTCCTCGAACTCCAGCCCTGACCCGATCACCAGATCGCGCAGCGTGCTGGACACCAGCACATCGTTCGGCCCCGCCAACGCGCTCACCCGCGCCCCGATGTGCACGGCGAGCCCACCGATGTCGTCGCCGCGCACCTCGCACTCACCGGTGTGCAAACCGGCCCGCACCTGGATGCCGAGCGCCTGCACCGCATCGCGGATCGCCATCGCACACCGGATCGCCCGTTGCGGGCCGTCGAACATCGCCAGGAATCCGTCGCCCGAGGTGTTCACCTCACGGCCTCTGAAGCGGTTGAGTTGTGCACGGACGACGGCGTCGTGCGCATCAAGCAAGGCATGCCAGTCACGGTCGCCCATCTCCGCCGCGCGCCGCGTCGAGTCCACGATGTCGGTGAACAACACCGTGGCCAGCACCCGATCATCGGCCACCTCAGCCTGCTGTCCGGTGAGGAACTCGGCGATCTCCCGGAAGGACGCGCGCCAGCCGGGTTCAACGTGGTGGTACCAGTTGCGGCCCGGCAACTCAACGTATTTCGCGTCGGGTATGTGCTCGGCGATGTACTTGCCCTTCGCGGGCGGGACGATCACGGCGTCGGAGTGCTGGAGGACGAGGGTCGGCACTCGGACTGTCGGAAGGACCGCTCGCACGTCCACTTCCATCGCGAGAGGCCTCATTAGTGCTAACGCCCTTGGGCTGACCGCCAGGCGTTCCATTCGAGCCCACGATGCCCGGATCTCCTCGTTCCACGGCATGTCCGGATTAACCAGATGTTGGATCTCCCCGCTGCCCCACATGCGGAGATTCGCAGCTTTGATTTCGTCTTGAAGGAGCGGGGTGCCACCCGCATCCGCGAAACCATCGAGCACGACCAGCGCGGTGGTGCGGGACGGATGTGTCGCCGCGAACAGCGCCGCTGGCGCGAACGCGGTGTTCGACGCGACGAGTACCGCTTCGCGGCTCCCGAGGTCGTCGAGCACGGCGGTGATGCTGTCGGCCCACTGCTCCAAGGTCGGCAGTGCGTCCGGTGTGACGGGATCGGATGCTCCGGTGCCCGGCTGGTCGAAGTAGATGAGTCGACCGAGCGACGTCATCGCCTCGACCCACCCTTGAACGGACGGTAGCTCTGGAAGAAGCTCGCAGCAGGTGAACCAGTTCGCGACGGACACGATGTCGCGAGGACCTTCGCGTGAGGCGCGATAGGCGACGCGCAAATCAGCGTTCAGCGCGTACCGCGTCTCTGAGAACATTGCCGAAGTCTATTTCCCACTCTGAGTGACCTGCGGATATTTCCGATCACCTCGACCCGAATGACGGGGAAGGAATGCGACTTTGCGCAGTGCGTTAGACAGTTAAGTGATGTCCGCGCACGCAGTGAACCAACTCCGCTTCGTGGCGGTCGATCAGGATGATTCCCTGGCCGAACCGCTGCTGGCGGAATTGGCGCTGGAGTACGCCAGTCGATACCGCGCCCCGGTGGATGCGGTGGCCAAGTGGCTGCGCACGTATCCCGCCGACGAGTTCGCAGCACCCGGCGGCGCGATGCTCGTTGGCCTGCGCGACGGCCAGCCCGTCACGGGGGGCGCATTCCGTCGGTTCGACGACGAGACCGCGGAGCTGAAACGGATCTGGACCGACAGCCGGTATCGGCGTCGCGGCTACGCGAAGGCACTGCTGCTCGAGCTGGAAACCGAGATCGCCGACCGTGGCTACCGCCGCGTCTACCTGACGACGGGCGACAAGCAGCCCGAAGCCGAAGAGCTGTACCTGACCACGGGATACCACAGGCTCGACGAGCCGCTGCCCGCCGAGGGCGAGGTCTATCCGCTCGCATTCCTGAAGACGCTGACGCCATGAGCGAGCATCTGCACCTCGCGGTCGCACTCGACGGATACGGCTGGCATCCCCAGGCGTGGCGGCAGTCGACCGACCCCGGGCCCGTCACCAGCGGCCGCTACTGGTCCGAGCTCGCCGTCACCGCCGAACGCGGGCTGCTGGACTTCGTCACCTTCGACGACTCGCTCACACCCCAGCGCCGCCGCCGCCCCGAGATCGAGCCGCGGTGGCTGGCGGGAAGGCCCGATGCCGTACTGGTCGCCTCGAGGGTTGCGCCGCTGACCCGTCACATCGGCCTCATCCCGGTCGCCACCGTCACCCACACCGAGCCGTTCCATATCTCCAAAGCCATTGCCACGCTTGACTTCATCTCCCATGGGCGGGCCGGCTGGCAGGTCAGAATCAGCAGTTCCCAGCACGAGGCGCAGCTTTTCGGTCGGCGGGATGTCACCGGCGTGGACCTGTTCGACGAGGCCGCCGACGCCGTCGAGGTCGCCCGCCGGTTGTGGGACAGCTGGGAGGACGACGCGGTGATTCGCGACGTCGCGACCGGCCGATTCGTCGACCGCGACAAGCTGCACTACATCGACTTCACCGGCAAGTACTTCTCCGTCAAGGGGCCGTCGATCACCCCGCGGCCACCACAGGGCCAGCCGGTCGTCACCGCACTCGCGCATCAGCTTCCGGTGTACGAATTCGCTTCTCGCAGTGTCGATATCGTCTTCATCACCCCGCAGGACGACGATTCGGTGCGGACGATCATCGGTCAGGTCAGGCAGGCCGGTGGCACCGATCTCAAGATCTACGCCGATGTCTTCGTCTCCTTCTCGGGCGTCGTCGACAACCGGTCCGACGCCGTAGTTTTCGACGGCACACCCGCCGAATTGGTCGATCTTCTCGTCCGCTGGCATCGACTGGGCCTCGACGGCTTCCGGCTGCGGCCCGCGGTGAACGCCACCGACCTTCCGGCCATCGTCGACGAAGTGGTCCCGGTGCTGCAGCGCGCCGATCTGTTCCGCACCGCCTACCGCGAGGGCGAGCATCTGCGGGAACGCCTCGGCCTGCCCGTCGCCGACAACCGCTATGCCAGGGTGGAGCCGACATGACCGTGCCAATGTCGATCCTCGACCTGTCGCCGATCAGCGAAGGCAGTGACGCAGCGACCGCGCTGCACAACACCGTCGACCTCGCGCAGCACGCCGAGCAGTGGGGTTTCAAGCGGTATTGGCTCGCCGAGCACCACTTCGTCGCGGTGGCCAGTTCGCAACCCGCGCTGCTGATCGGCCAGATCGCGGCGGCCACCGAACGCATTCATGTCGGCGCGGGCGCAGTGCAGTTGGGCCACACCACGGCCGCCTCGGTCGTCGAAAGCTTCGCCATGCTCGACGCGTTCTATCCCGGCCGCATCGACCTCGGTGTCGGCCGGTCGGGGCAGCGACGCCGGGAGGCCGCCAGAAAGCCGTCGTCGAAGCCGAAGCCGAAGCGCGAGTTGCCGACGGAATGGCGCGATGTCGGCGGGGTCGTCGTACCGCCGCCGTTCGACATCCGGACGATCATCACCGACGAGTTGCGCGCGCAGATGTCGGTCCTCCAGCAGCCCGAAGCGGTGACACCGGACTTCGCCAACCAGATTGGCGACATCCTCGCCATGCTTCATGGGTGCTACCGAGTAAATGACTACGACGTGCACGCCGTGCCCGGCGAACGAAGTCGCTTGATGCCGTGGGTTTTCGGTAGCAGCAAGGGCCAGAGCGCACAGGTGGCAGGCGCCCACGGCTTGCCGTTCGTGGCGAGCTACCACATCACGCCGGCTACCGCACTCGATGCGGTCGACGCATACCGCGCCGCGTTCACACCCTCGGCGGCGCTGTCCGAGCCGTACGTGGTGGTATCGGCCGACGTTGTGGTCGCCGACGACACCGCAACCGCGCAACACCTCGCTTCCACCTACGGTCACTGGGTTTACTCCATCCGCAAGGGTGGCGGGGCCATTCCCTACCCGGACCCCGACACCGCGGGCCCGCTGACCGACGAACAGTCGGCAGTGGTGAAGGACCGCACCGCAACGCAATTCGTCGGCAATCCTGACGAGGTAGCCGACAAATTGGAAACGTTGCAGCGAGTCACCGGCGCCGACGAGTTGGTCATCACCTCCGTCACGCACCGGCACGCCGATCGGCTGCGATCGCACGAATTGATCGCTAAGCGCTGGGGGCTGACGGGATGACAGCCACGCGAGAAGGTAAGCACCGCAAGTCTATTCATCTGGCCGCGCATTTCCCCGGCGTCAACAACACCACGGTGTGGTCTGCGCCGGAGTCTGGCAGTCAGATCGAGTTCGATTCGTTCGTGCACATGGCGCGCACCGCCGAGCGCGGCCTGTTCGACTTCTTCTTCCTCGCCGAGGGGCTTCGGCTGCGTGAACACCGCGGGCGTATCCACGACCTCGACGTCGTCGGCAGGCCCGATACCTTCACGGTACTTGCGGCGCTGGCCGCGGTCACCGACCATCTCGGCCTGACAGGCACCATCAACACCACGTTCAACGAACCCTTCGAGGTGGCACGGCAATTCGCCACGCTGGACCATCTTTCCGACGGTCGCGCGGGCTGGAACATCGTCACCTCGTCGGACGCGTTCACCGGCGAGAACTTCCGGCGCGGCGGATTCTTGGCCCACTCCGACCGCTACCAGCGGGCGGAGGAATTCGTCATCGTCGCCCGTGAGTTCTGGGACAGCTGGGAACCCGATGCCGTGCTCGCCGACCGCGACATCGGCGTCTACGTCGACCCCGCCCGGGTGCGTGTGGTGGAACATCGCGGACCGCACTTCGACGTTCGAGGGGTGGGTACGCTTCCGCGTGCGCCGCAGGGACATCCGGTCCTGCTGCAAGCGGGGGACTCCGCCGACGGACGGGCATTCCTGGCCAAGTACGCCGATGCGGCGTTCACCTTGCACTCCTCGTTGGAGGCGGGCCAGTCCTACTACGCGGACGTGAAACAACGGGCGGCGTCGTACGGCCGAGACCCGGACCGGCTCAAGGTCTTTCCTGCGGCGACGTTTGTGCTCGGCGACAGCCAAGCCGAGGCGGCAGAGAAGGCCCGCGATATTCGCCGTCAGCAGGTCGGCCCCCAGACCGCGATTGCGATGCTCGAGCAGGTCTGGCAGCGCGACCTCTCCGGATATGACCCCGACGGGCCACTGCCCGATGTCGACCCTGCCGACGATCCGACAATCACACAGGGCAGAGTGCGGCACGGCGACCCGAAGGCCGTCGCTGCGAAGTGGCGTGAGCGCGCACAAGCCGACAATCTCAGCATCCGTGAGCTGGTGATCGCGGTGACCAACCGCCAGCAGTTCGTCGGCACAGCCGCCGAGGTCGCCGCCGAGATCGACTTGCACGTGCAGGCCGACGCCTGCGACGGCTTCATCCTGGTGCCACATCTGACCCCGCACGGCCTCGATGAGTTCGTCGACCAGGTGGTGCCGTTGCTGCAGGAGCGTGGCGCATTCCGCAATGAATATGCCGGGCTCACCCTGCGCGACCACCTCGGCCTATAGGCTGGGCGAAGCTGCCGTAACACAGCGGCGGGGGTGTGGTGGGGTGCAGATTTCGCAAACGACCGTAGGCTGGCTGCTCTTTGGTGCCGCCGGTTTGACGCTTGCCGCGGGGCTTGTCCTGCGGTCGCTGCTCGGTCGTCGACGCGAGACAACCGACGATGTCGATCTCGACGACAAGGTGCTGATGCCCACCTTCGTGCTGTGCTGCGGATTGTGTCTGACCGCGATCTTCCTGCTGGGCTACGAAGCGCTCGCCTAGCGCGGAGTGGCTTTTTCGGCGGCCTCGCGGATCGGGCCGCGCCAGACCGGTCCGTGGCCGGGCACCAGCACCTCGGTGTCGAGCATGGCCAACGTGGACAGGCTGCGCACACAGCCCGACTGGTCGTGGTTGAAGACCTTGTGTAGCAGCTGAGGCCCGGCGCGGGTGGCGACCGGATGCCCTGTCACCAGCGCGTCTCCGCTGACCAACACGCCGTCGACGACGAACGAGCAGTGCCCGCCCGTGTGGCCTGGGCTCGGGACGGCCATCGGCGCGCCGGGCAGTTTGGCGGCCACATCCTCCGTCAGCGCCTGCGCGGTCGGGATGCCGTCCCGCGTGAACGCACCCTTGCGACTGATCGCCACCGACCACTTCAGCCAGCGTGGCTGCCAAACATGTGCGGCGACGTCGACGGGCGACGCCTGCTCGAGATACTCACGCTTGGCGTGACCGACCTCGTCGGCATGGCAATACACCGGTGTGCCATGGGTTTTGGCGAACCAGATGGCCGAACCGAAATGGTCGATGTGGGCATGGGTCAACAGGATCGCCCGCAGGTCGTCGACGCCGAAGCTCAGCTCGCGCAGCGATGCCAGCACGTCGTCGCGGTTGCCGGGGAAACCGGTGTCGATCAGCACGACGCCCTTGTCGTCGGCGACCAAGGTCCAGTTGACCAGATCGGTATGCGCGAAATGCACGCTGTCCGTGATGGCCGTGAGAGCCGCTGCCATCTACCGAGTGTAGAAAGATGACATGCCTGAACTGAGACTGGGATACAAGGCGTCGGCGGAACAGTTCGCCCCGCGTGAGCTCGTCGAGCTGGCCGTTGCGGCCGAAGCACACGGGATGGACAGCGCTACGGTCAGCGACCACTTCCAGCCGTGGCGCCACGAGGGCGGCCACGCACCGTTCTCACTGGCATGGATGACCGCAGTCGGTGAACGCACCAAGCGTCTGGTGCTCGGGACGTCGGTGCTCACCCCGACGTTCCGGTACAACCCCGCCGTCATCGCGCAGGCCTTCGCGACGATGGGCTGCCTGTACCCGAACCGGATTTTCGTCGGCGTCGGGACGGGGGAGGCGCTGAACGAGATCGCCACCGGATACGAGGGCGTCTGGCCGGAGTTCAAGGAGCGCTTCGCGCGGCTGCGTGAGTCGGTCAAGTTGATGCGCGAGCTGTGGCTCGGTGACCGCGTCGACTTCGACGGCGAGTACTACCACACCAAGGGCGCCTCGATTTACGACGTTCCGGAGGGCGGCATTCCGGTCTACGTCGCTGCGGGCGGGCCGGTGGTGGCCAAGTACGCCGGCCGTGCGGGCGACGGCTTCATCTGCACCTCGGGCAAGGGCGAGGAGCTATACAAGGACAAGCTCATCCCTGCGGTCTTGGAAGGCGCGCAGGCCGCGGGCCGCAATCCCGAGGAGATCGACCGGATGATCGAGATCAAGATCTCCTACGACCCCGACCCGAAGCTGGCCCTGGAGAACACCCGGTTCTGGGCGCCGCTGTCGCTGACAGCCGAGCAAAAGCACAGCATCGAAGACCCGATCGAGATGGAGAAGGCCGCCGACGCGCTGCCCATCGAACAGGTCGCCAAGCGTTGGATCGTCGCGTCGGACCCCGACGAGGCCGTCGAGAAGGTCGGGCAGTACGTGAAGTGGGGGTTGAATCACCTGGTGTTCCACGACCCCCGGCACGACCAGCGTCGGTTTCTTGAACTCTTTCAAAAGGATTTGGAGCCTCGGCTGCGCCGCCTCGGCTGATACGGCAGGCTTTCAAGCGTGCCTACTGGGACATGGCCTTCACGCGACCGCTCATCTGCGATCTATGTGGCTTCGCCCGAGGGCGATACCGGCAAGTCGACGATCGCGCTCGGCATCCTGCACCGGCTCGCGGCCACCGTCGCCAAGGTAGGCGTGTTCCGGCCCATCACCCGGCGTCCGGAGGGGCTGGGCCCACGCCCGCAGGGCAGGGGAGAGCCGGGGGATAGCGGGAGCGAAGACCGTGACTACGTCCTCGATCTGCTGCTAGCCCACACCACCGCCGGCCTGTCGTACGAGCAGTGCGTCGGCGTGAGCTACCAGCAGCTGCACGACGACCCCGACGCGGCGATCGCCGAAATCGTCGACCGCTACCACGAGGTCGCGGACCGTTGCGATGCCGTGGTGGTCGTTGGCAGCGACTACACCGACGTCGCCACGCCGAGCGAGCTGGACACCAACGCCCGCATCGCGGCCAACCTCGGGGCGCCGATCGTGCTTTCGGTCAAGGCGAAGGGACGCACCCCGGCCGAAATCGTGCAGGTCGTCGAGTTGTGCCTGATGGAAATCTCAAGTCAGCACGCCCATACGGCGGCGGTGGTGGCCAACCGATGTGACCCGCCGCAGATGGCGGCCGTGGCCGAAGCGTTGAAGAGCATCACGCCCAAGGCGTATGTGCTGCCCGAGGAGCCACTTCTGGACGCGCCCGTGGTCGACGACCTGCAACGCGCAGTCGACGGCACCGTCGTCAGCGGCGACCCCGAGCTGCTCAAACGCGAAGTGATGGGCGTGCTGGTCGCGGGCATGACCGCAGAACATGTGCTGGAACGGCTCACCGAAGGCGTCGCCGTCATCACGCCAGGCGACCGCTCCGACGTCGTGCTCGCGGTGGTGAGTGCCCATGCGGCGGAAGGCTTTCCGTCGCTGTCATGCATCATCCTCAACGGCGGTCTCGAGCTGCACCCGTCGATCGCCAAGCTGGTGGCCGGGCTGGGCCTGCGGCTGCCCGTCATCGGCACGCCCTTCGGCACGTTCGAAACGGCGAGCAGGGTCGCGGCGACCCGCGGCCGCGTTACCGCGGCATCGGCGCGAAAGATCGACACGGCGATCGAATTGATGGACGCCCACGTCGACACCACCGATCTGCTGGCACAGCTGGCAATCCCGATCCCCACGGTGGTGACGCCACAGATGTTCACCCACCAGCTGTTGGAACGGGCGCGCGCGGCGAGCAAGCGCATCGTGCTGCCCGAGGGAGAGGACGACCGCATTCTCAAGGCGGCGGGGCGACTGCTGCAGCGCAATGTCGCCGAGCTGACCATTCTCGGCGACGAGCCGAAGATCCGGGCGCGCTCAGCCGAACTCGGCGTCGACCTGGCCGAAGCGAAGGTGTTGAACCCGCGAACCAGTGAGCTGTGCGATCAGTTCGCCGAGCAGTATGCAGAATTGCGCAAGAACAAGGGCGTCACGGTCGAGCAGGCCCGCGAGATCATCCACGACGTCTCCTACTTCGGCACCATGCTGGTGCACGACGACATGGTCGACGGCATGGTCTCGGGCGCGATGCACACCACCGCGCACACCGTGCGTCCCGCGTTCGAGATCATCCGGACGGAGCCCGGAATCACGACGGTGTCGAGCATCTTCCTGATGTGCCTGGCCGACCGCGTGCTCGCCTACGGCGACTGCGCGATCGTGCCGGATCCCACGTCTGAGCAACTGGCCGACATCGCGATCTCGTCGGCCCGCACCGCTGCGCAGTTCGGCATCGACCCGAGGGTGGCCATGCTGTCCTACTCCACCGGCACCTCGGGAACCGGTGCTGACGTCGACAAGGTAAGAGCGGCAACCGAACTGGTGCGCCAGAGGAAACCTGACTTGCTGGTGGACGGCCCCATCCAGTACGACGCGGCCGTCGACCCGGCGACAGCGGCAAGCAAGATGCCCGACTCGAAGGTGGCGGGCAGGGCGACGGTGCTGATCTTCCCCGACCTCAACACCGGCAACAACACCTACAAGGCCGTACAGCGCAGCGCGGGCGCCATCGCCATCGGCCCGGTGCTGCAGGGACTGAGGAAGCCGGTCAACGACCTGTCGCGGGGCGCGCTGATCGAGGACATCGTGAATACCGTGGCGATCACCGCCATTCAGGCACAGGGCAAGTGATGGCCGGCTCCCACACGGTTCTGGTGATCAACTCAGGCTCGTCCTCGCTGAAATACGCTGTCGTCGAGCCGGATTCGGGTTCGATGGTTGCCGACGGAATCGTCGAGCGGATCGGCGATGGGCCTGTCGCCGACCACAGTGCTGCCCTGCAGGAGGCGTTCAAGCAGCTCGCAGAATCCGGGCAGCCACTGGAAAGCCTGGGATTGGTAGCCGTCGGCCATCGCGTCGTGCACGGCGGCCCCGACCTGTACCGGCCGACGCTGGTCGACGACGCCTTGATCGCAAGGTTGGAGGAGCTCGCGCCGCTGGCACCTCTGCACAACCCGCCCGCGGTGCTCGGTATCCGCGTGGCCCGCGCGGCGCTGCCCGACCTGCCTCATATCGCCGTGTTCGACACCGCGTTCTTCCACGAGCTGCCGCCCGCAGCCGCGACGTATGCGATCGATCGGGATATCGCACAGCAGTGGCACATTCGCCGCTACGGATTCCACGGCACCTCGCACCAGTACGTCAGCGAGCAGGTGGCGCAGTTCCTGGGTAAGCCGCCGGACTTGGTCAACCAGATCGTGCTGCACCTGGGCAATGGCGCCTCCGCATCGGCGATCGCCCATGGCAAACCCGTTGATACGTCCATGGGGCTTACGCCGATGGAGGGACTGGTGATGGGCACCCGGTCCGGCGACGTCGACCCCGGCATCATCACCTACCTGTGGCGCACCGCGGAAATGAGCGTCGAGGACATCGAGACGATGCTCAACAAGCGCTCAGGCGTAGGCGGTCTCGGCGGCGAGATCGACTTCCGGGTGCTGCACCAGCGCATTCAATCCGGCGATGCGGCAGCGCAGTTGGCCTACGACGTCTACATCCACCGGCTGCGCAAGTACATCGGCGCCTACATGGCGCTGCTCGGCAATACCGACGCCATCGCCTTCACCGCGGGTGTCGGCGAGAACGACGCGACCGTACGCCGCGATGCGCTGTCCGGGTTGACCGGCCTCGGTATCGAGCTCGACGATCAGCTCAACGACAGCCGCGACAGGAGTGCGCGCCGGATCTCGACGGACAACTCGCGGACGACGGTGCTAGTTGTTCCGACCGACGAGGAGCTGGCCATCGCGCGCGCGTGCGTATCGGTTATCCGGAATCGTCGTTCTTGACTGGCCTTTTCGGCTCACTGCTCTCCGCGAGCCCGAAGAAGAACATCATTCCCTAGAAGGTGCTCGTCGGCCGCACGCTGTTGGCGAGATCGACCAGCGCGTAGCGGTGCGCCTGTGTCGGCGCCACCCTGGCCAGCCCCCGCAGCGAGGCCTCCACTCCGAGCTGCAGGCCGTGCTCGGTGAACGGGAAGCCGAGAATGTGGTTGGTGCTCGCGGTGTTATCGGCCAGCCAGTCCATCGCAGTGCCCAACACCAGCGCCCGGATCTGCAGCACCCGCGGCTCGGAGTCGGGCAGCGCCTCGACGCGACGGGCGGCGTTGCGGATGTGCTGTTCGGTGATCTCGTTCATCGAGCGTCCCGACAGCAGCGTCACCGCACTGGTGAGTCGCGCGGTTGTGAAATGCCTTGAGGTGGCTGGTACTTTGTCCAGTGTTCGCACCGCAGCATCGCGGTCTCCCGCGGCGGACTGGGCACGGGCGAGGCCGAAGCCCGCCGAGATCACGCCGTTGTCGCTGCACCAGACCGTGTTGTAGAACTTGCGCTCGTCGAGATTGCCCGCCAGCTCGGCCGTCGCGGCCAGCGCCAGCTTGGGTGCCAACTCACCGGGCACCGTGTCAAGTACCTCGGTGAAATGCTTTGTGGCCGAGTCATAGTCGGCGGTCAGCATCTGCGATACAGCCCGGAACCACACCAGCCGCCACTTCCAGCCCACTCGGCCAGCGAGGTCGTCGAGCTTGCGGGTGGCCTTCGCGACATCGCCGAGGTCCAGGAGCGCGCGCACTTCCATCAACGGCAGCTCGACCGACTCGGACAGGTCGATGCCCTCCGAGTCCAGCGCGCCGTGGCGGGCGGCGCGTAACTGGTCCAGCGTCTGCACCGGCTGGCTCAGCACGCTCGCCGACAGCACCGCCGCGCCAACGTCGGTCGGGTCGACGAGCGGCACCGGCAGCGCCTTGACGATCTCCTGCGCCGTCAGCTTCTCGGAGTGCACCTGTCCGTCGAGATACACGTCGGTGTGCGCGACGAGCAGGTCGACGCCGAACGTCGAACGCGTGGGGCTGAACACCGTCGACAAGCCGGGCCGCGGCATCCCGCTGTCCTGGGCGACCACCTCGCGCAGCACGCCGAGCAGCTGGCTGGTCATCTCCTCGGCGCTGCCGAACCTGCGGCGCGGATCGGGATCGATGGCCCTGCGCAGCAGCCGGTGAAACGAGTCGTATTCGGCGAGCACCGGATCGTCTTCCGGCAGACCTTGGACGAAGCGGCCCTTGCGAGTGCGCAGGCTCAGCGTCAGTGCCGCCAGCGTGCGACCGACGGTGTAGATGTCGGTGGCCACCGTGGGCCCCGTCCGCACGATCTCGGGCGCCTGGTAGCCCGGTGTGCCGTAGAGGTACCCAAACGAGTTGATCCGCGACACCGCGCCGAGGTCGATCAGCTTGAGCTGGTCCTCGGTGATCATGATGTTCTCGGGTTTGAGGTCGTTGTAGGTCAGCCCGATGGAGTGCAGATAGCCGAGGGCGGGCAGGATCTCGAGCATGTAGCCGATGCCCTCTGCAACCGGTAGCTTGTCGCTCCTGGCCTGCTTGAGCGACTTACCGCCGACGTATTCCATCACGATGTAGCCGACCGGGTTGCCCTGCTGGTCGGGATGCTCGACGAAGTTGTAGATCTTGACGATTCCCGGGTGCGTCACCTCGGCGAGGAACTGCCGCTCGGCCATCGCGATCTTCTGGGCTTCCGCGTCACCGGAATGCACCAAACCCTTCAGCACGACCGGCCGTTCGTTGACGTTGTGGTCGAAGGCCAGATACACCCAGCCCAATCCGCCGTGTGCGATGCAGCCCTTGATCTCGTACTGATCGGCGATCATGTCGCCGGAAACCAGTTGCGGCAGGAACGAATACGCGCTGCCGCAGTGCGGGCACCAGCCCTCCGACAGCGCCCTGCCGTCCGCAGACGACCTGCCCACCGGTCGGCCGCAGTTCCAGCAGAACCGTTTCGACTCGGCCACAACGGGATTGGTCATCAGCGCGGACAGCGGGTCGATCTCGCGTATCCGCGGGATCTCTACAAGCCCGCCGCCGAGTCGCCGCGTCGGCGACAGCGCCCGCGTCATCGTCGTCCCGATGTCCTCGGGTTCGGTGTCGGCGGTGCCGACGAAAGTGCTGTCCGAGTCGTCGAAGTGCGGCCGGAAGACGGCCTGCGTCGCCATCGGCCGCATCGTCGACATGGAATCCATTTCGAGGTCCTCCAGGCTCGCTCGTTGCGTGCCCGGTCCTTCGAATTCCTCTTCTGCCGCCGACATCAGTCCGAGTACCTCGGCACGGGAGGTGCCGGCGGCGGGCCCAGCACCGTCAACCATTTGCGGTACAGCGTGCTCCACGTGCCGTCGCGTCGGATGCGATCCAACGTGCCGTTGACGAAGCGGACGAGCCCGGTGTTCTGCAGGTTGATGCCGATGCCGTAGGGCTCCTTGTTCATGCTCGGCCCGACGATGTGCAGATACGGGTCCTGTGCCACCAGCCCCGCAAGAATCGAGTCGTCGGTGCTGACGGCGTCGACCTGCCGCTGCTGCAGTGCCACAAGGCAATCGGCCCACGTCACCACCTGCATGACGATCGGCGAGGGGTTGATCTCCTGGATCCGCTGCAGCGACGTGGTGCCCTTGACCGCGCACACGCGCTTACCCGACAGGTCGCTTGCCTGCGAGATCGTCGAGTCACGCGACGCCAGGATCCGTTGATTGGCAATCAGATACACCGTCGAGAAGTTGACCAGCTTCTTGCGCTCGCACGTGATGCTCATGGTCTTGACGACGACGTCGACCTGATCGTTCTGCAGTGCGGTGATGCGATCGGCCGACGACAGGATGCGGTACTCGACCTGCGCCGGGTTGCCGAAGATATCGCGGGCCACCTCGCCTGCGATGTCGACGTCGAATCCGGTGATCTCCCCGGTGATGGGGTCGCGGAAGCTGAACAGATTGCTGCCGATGTCCAATCCGACTATGAGTCGGCCGCGGGCCTTGATCGGCGCGACGGCGTCGTCGGCCTGCGCGCGGTCGGGGAAGGGCCTCAGACTAGCGGTCAGGTCGCAGTCGTCGTCGGTGTTGTCCGGCACCGGCACCAGCTCCAGCGGCAGCTCCTGCATGCCCGCGGGGGTGGGCGCGGGCAGCGTGAGGCTCGGCGTCGGCGCCACCCCCTCCGCGTGGCCACAACCCGCCAATACGGTCACCGTGGCGACCGCGACACACCACATCCGCAGCTTCATCTGTACTCGCTCAATCGTGGCCACAGGCCCAGCGCCACCGCAATGGCCGCCACGACGGACAGCACCGCGGCGCCGACGGTCGCGCCGGACAGCACCCGCCGCGCGTTGAGGATGTCGCTGCGCAACTGCTCGCGGCTCTCGGCGATGCCCTTGTTCAGCGCCTCGTCCAGGCGGTCGAACGAGGGCGTCGAGTCGTCCTCGCCACGGCCGAGCGCGACCTGCGTCGCGGCCTGGTAGTTGCCGCCCGCGATGTAGGAGCTGATCCGGTCGTCGGCAGCACGCCAGCGCCGCAACAACTGCTCGGCGTCGGAGAGGTCACTCTTGTCGATCGCATCGTCGCGGCCGAGGTATTCGGCCAGCTGCTGCTGCATGGTGTCGATGCGTTGGTAGTAGGACTGCTTGCGGACAGTCTCGTCGCCTCGCCGGATCAGCGACAGCGTTTCGTCGGCACGCGCCTGCTGCGCGGTGATCGCCAGCGTGGTGACGGTTTTGAGCGACTCCGCGGCCGTGTTCTTCGCGCTGCGGCTGTCGATGGTCGAGATCACCAGCGCCGTGAACACCCAGATCAACATGATCAGCACGGCCATCCCGCCCGCCACGAACCCGATGTTGACGCGGCGGCGGGTCCGACGGGCCAGCCACCGGTTCGCGAACACGCCGAACAACAGCGTCGCCAGCACGACAAGGATGACCGGCGCAGGGATGCGGGTGGACGCCGTCGTCTCCCTGTCCACCCGCGCGGAGGTCGCCTCGTAGAGCCGTTGCGCGTCAGGCAGGATCGTCTGCTGCATCAGCGACGACGCCTCTGACAGATACGACGAGCCGACCGGATTGCCCGCCCGGTTGTTGGTGCGGGCCGTCTCAACCAGCCCGGTGTACACCGCGAGGTTGGCGTTGATGCGGCCGAGCAGCTGGATCTGCGGCTCATCGGTGAGCCCGCTCGACGCCCTGGTCACTGCGCCGGCCGCGTCGGTGATGGCCTGTTCGTAACGCTGCCGGACGTCACGCGGTTCCGCGCCTGCGATGAAGGCCGTCGCCGCGGCGGCATCGGCGACCGACAGTGTCGTATAGAGCTGCCCTGCCGCGAACGCCAGTGGTTCGGTGTGTTCGAGGACGGTGGTGAGCGCCCGCTGGCGGTCGTTGACGGTGGTCGACGTGGCAAACGCGCTCGCGATCACCAGGGCCGACAGCACGATGCCGATGGAGAGGATTCGTCCGGGAGTAGTCCAGAGGAACCACCAGCGCGGATGCGCGGGTGTTGTCGGCGACCTCGACGCAAGTGGCTCGGTCGACGGGTGCGCCAGCTCCACAGTCACCGGTGCGTGGACCTCATCTTTTCGCTAATTTCCGACCTTCTCCGGACTCTATAAAAGAATTCTAAGAGTTATTCGTGTGACGTGTGGGCATTCGAGGGCCGCCGGTCCGAGGAGTCTTCCCTAAGCTGAACGCGTGCGTGGCGACGGCGACGGCTGGGTGGTGTCCGACAGCGGCGCGGCCTACTGGGGCAAGCACGGCGCCGCGGGTCTGTTACTACGCGCGCCACGTCCCGACGGCTCGGCCGCCGTGCTTCTGCAGCACCGAGCGCCGTGGAGCCATCAGGGCGGCACTTGGGGACTGCCGGGTGGAGCGCGCGACAGCCATGAGACCGCGGAAGAGGCCGCCATCCGCGAAGCCCACGAGGAGGCGGGCCTTACCGCCGACCGGTTGGTCGTGCGCACGACCCGGGTGACCAAGACAGCCAGCGGGAGCGACTGGACCTACACCACGGTGATCGCCGATGCGTCAGAGCTGCTCGAGACCGTGCCGAACCGGGAGAGCGCCGAGCTGCGCTGGGTGGCCGTGGACGAGGTCGCGGCGCTGCCCCTGCATCCCGGGTTCGCCGCGAGCTGGGATGAGCTTCGCGAGGTCGCAGCGACTATCCCGCTGATGCAAGCCGAGCTTTGAGCCGGCTGGCAGCCGATTGCGGATCCTCCGCTGACGTGATGGCCCGCACCACCACCACGCGGCGCGCGCCCGCGTCGAGCACCTCGGGCAGCCGCTGCTCGTCGATGCCCCCGATCGCGAACCAGGGCTTGTCCGTGCGCAATTCGGCGGCGGCCTCCACGAGCGGCAGGCCAGGCGCTGGCCGGCCCGGCTTCGTTGGCGTCGGCCAGCACGGACCGACGCAGAAGTAGTCCACCTGCTCGGTCACCGCGGCGGCGGCCTGATCTCGGTCGTGGGTGGAGCGGCCGATCAGCGGCCGCGGTCCGACGATTTCGCGGGCGACCGACACCGGAAGATCGTTCTGGCCGAGGTGCAGCACATCGGCGCCGGATGCGCGGGCGATGTCGGCCCGGTCGTTGACCGCGAGCAACGCGTTGTGACGACGTGCGGCGTCGGCGAGCACCTCGAGCGCGGCGAGTTCGTCGCGGGCCTCCAGCGGTCCGTACTGCTGCTCGCCGGGCGAGCCCTTGTCGCGCAACTGAATGATGTCCACCCCGCCCGCCAGCGCCGCCTCGGCGAATGCGGCAAGGTCACCGCGCTCGCGGCGGGCGTCGGTGCACAGATAGAGGGACGCCGAAGCCAGCCGATCGCGAGGGTGGTCCACATTGCGAGGGTAATGTGGAACGTCGACACGGGAGCCCCGGGAACCGGGGGCTGAGAGTGGGCACAACGCGTCTTTTGCACCTGCCCTTACCGTCGCACCTGATCCGGGTCATGCCGGCGAAGGGAGGGATATGCCTAAGGGATCAGTGGCCGTCATCGGTGGCGGCGTCATCGGGCTGTCGGTCGCGCGCCGCGCCGCGCTCGACGACTGGTCGGTGTGCGTTTACCGCGGTACCGAACGAGGCGCGTCGTGGGTCGCCGGTGGCATGCTCGCCCCGCACAGCGAAGGCTGGCCGCGCGAGGAACGGCTCCTGCGGCTCGGGCTTGCGTCGCTCGCGTTGTGGCACGGGAAGTTCATGGACGGGCTGCCTGAAAGCGTGATCACGGCGCGCGAGTCGCTGGTGGTCGCCGTCGACCGCGCCGATGTCGCCGACCTCAAGACGGTGGCGGAGTGGCTGGCGGGGCAGGGATACCCGGTGAACGCTACGTCCACCGCACGCGATGTCGAACCGCTTCTCGCGCAGGGCATTCGGCACGGCTTCGTGGCCGAGACGGAACTTGCCGTGGACAACCGGGCTGTCGTCGAGGCGCTGGTGGCACACTGCGACCGGCTCGGCGTGCAGTGGGCGCCACCGGTGGACGACCTCGCGGCGGTCGACACAGACGTGCGGGTGATCGCCAACGGTATCGACGCGCCAACGCTGTGGCCCGGTCTGCCGATCCGCCCGGTCAAGGGTGAGGTCTTGCGGCTGCGGTGGCGTAAGGGCTGTATGCCGTTGCCGCAGAGAGTGATTCGTGCGCGGATTCATGGCCGTCAGGTGTATCTGGTGCCGCGACAGGACGGCGTCGTGGTCGGCGCCACCCAGTACGAGCACGGCCGCGACACGGCACCCGCGGTAACCGGTGTGCGGGAACTGCTCGACGATGCCTGCGCGGTCATGCCCGCCCTCGGCGAGTACGAGTTGGCCGAAGCCGGGGCGGGCCTGCGCCCGATGACGCCCGACAACCTGCCCATCGTCGGCCGCCTCGACGAGCGCACGCTCGTTGCGGCGGGTCACGGACGGTCCGGTTTCCTGTTGGCACCGTGGACCGCCGAGGCGATCGCGGGCGAGCTCAACGGCGTGCCGCTGTCGGACGCCGAACTGTTGGAGGTTCGATGAAAGTCATCGTCAACGACGAGTCCGTCGAGGTGGACGACCAGACCACCGTCGCGGGCCTGCTCGAGCGACTCGGCTTCCCCGAGAAGGGCATTGCGGTCGCGATGGACTGGTCGGTGCTGCCGCGGTCGCAGTGGCAGACCACGTTGACCGACGGTGCGAAACTGGAAGTGGTGACGGCGGTGCAGGGTGGCTGAACCCGATTCTCTTCGCGCAAGCGGCTCATCGGCCAACAAGCTCACCATCGCGGGCCGGGAGTTCGGTTCGCGGCTGATCCTCGGCACCGGCGGCGCGGCGAACCTGGCCGTGCTCGAGGAGGCACTTGTCGCGTCGGGAACCGAGCTGACGACCGTCGCCATGCGCAGGGTGGACTCCGATGGCGGCACCGGCGTGCTCGGCCTGCTCAACCGGCTGAACATCACCCCGCTGCCCAACACCGCGGGATGCCGCGGGGCTGCCGAAGCAGTGCTGACGGCGCAACTCGCGCGTGAGGCGTTGCAGACCGACTGGGTCAAGCTCGAGGTCATCGCCGACGAACGCACCCTCCTGCCCGACGCCGTCGAATTGGTCCGCGCCGCAGAACAACTGGTGGACGACGGCTTCGTCGTGCTGCCCTACACGAACGACGACCCGGTGCTGGCCCGGCGGCTTGAGGACACCGGCTGTGCGGCCGTGATGCCGCTCGGCTCGCCCATCGGCACCGGCCTCGGCATCGCCAACCCACACAACATCGAGATGATCGTCGAGCAGGCGGGCGTCCCGGTGATCCTCGATGCGGGCATCGGCACCGCGAGCGACGCGGCGCAGGCGATGGAATTGGGCTGTGACGCGGTGCTTCTCGCCACCGCCGTCACCAGGGCAGCCGACCCGCCGGTGATGGCCGCCGCGATGGCCGCTGCCGTCACCGCGGGGCACCTCGCGCGCCAGGCGGGCCGGATCCCGAAGCGGTTCTGGGCGCAGCCGTCCAGCCCGTCTTTATGACGAAAAGGTATGTCGCGCTGGGCAGTTCCATGGCCGCAGGTCCCGGCATCGCGCCCCGCGACAAGACCGCGCCCCTGCGGGCAGGGCGGTCGGCTGCCAACTATCCGCATCTGGTGGCGCGGCGGCTCGGCCTCGACCTCGTCGACGTGACGTACTCCGGCGCCACCACCGCTCATGTGCTGACCGATCGGCAGAACGGCCAGCCGCCACAGGTCGGTGCACTCGACGGCTCTGAGGCCCTGGTCACCGTCACCATCGGCGGCAACGACGTCGGCTACGTTCCGCTGCTGGCGGCGGCGGGCCTGCCCCGTGCGGTGCGCGCGCTGCCCGTGTTGGGTGCCATGCTGCGGGAAATGGTCGACCCGGCCGCCCGAGATCGCGCCCTTGTCGAAGTCGGCGAGGCGCTGAAGGAGGTTGGCCGGACACTTCGGCAGCTTGCACCGCGGGCACGCGTGCTGTTCGTCGACTACCTCACGTTGTTGCCGCCGCCGGGAGAAGACACGGCGCCGCTGTCGGGTGTCGACGCCGCCCTCGGCAGGCGCGTCGCAGCCACGCTCGAGCGTCTGACCTCCGAAGCCGCTGATGCGACCGGATGCGAAGTGGTGCGGGCCTCGGACGCCAGCCGTGACCATCACGCGTGGTCGGCTGACCCGTGGACGACAAAACCGTCGAGAATCGGCCTGCCGATGCCCGGCCGTCCCGCCCCGGCGCACCCCAACGCGGCGGGCATGCGCGCCGTGGCCGACCTGGTCATCGGCACCTAACCTTGCGCTCGCCGCGAGGTGAGAGTATGGGCACGATGATCGAGTTGGCCGCGCTTACCAAGGTATTTGGCCGGACCCGCGCAGTCGACGACCTGACCTGCTCAATCGAGCCGGGGGTGGTCACCGGGTTCCTCGGCCCCAACGGCGCTGGCAAGACCACCACGATGCGGATGATCCTCGGACTGGACCATCCGACGTCGGGCACCGCGACCATCGACGGCAAGCCCTACCGCGAGTTGTCGGATCCGCTGCGGCACGTCGGTGCATTGCTCGACGCGAAGCAGACCCATCCCAACCGGTCCGTGCGTGCCCACCTGCGCTGGATCGCGGCGACACACCGGCTGCCGGTCAGCCGGGTCGACGAGGTCCTTGACATGGTCGGGCTGACCACGGTCGCGGCGAAAAAGGCAGGCACACTGTCGCTCGGCATGAGCCAGCGGCTCGGGATCGCGGCCGCCCTGCTCGGCGACCCTCCGGTGCTGTTGTTCGACGAGCCGGTCAACGGCCTGGACCCGGAAGGTATTCGCTGGGTGCGGACGCTCATGCGCACGCTCGCGGGGGAGGGTCGCACGGTGTTCGTATCGAGCCATCTGCTCGCCGAGATGTCCACCACGGCCGACCGGCTGGTGGTGATCGGGCGCGGCAAGTTGATCGCGTCGACGACGGTGACCGAGTTCGTCGGCCGCGCCGACGGCGTCCGCGTGCGGAGCCCACAACTGGACCGGCTGCGGGAGGTGCTGACCGAGGGCGGCATCGAGGTCGACGATGACGCGGCGGCCGGGGCGCTGCTGGTGCGTGGCGCGGCCAGCGAGGTGGTCGGCGAGTTGGCCGCGCGCAACGGAATCACCCTGCACGAGTTGGCCTCACAGCAGGTGTCACTGGAGGACGCGTACATGAAGATCACCGACGACGCGGTGCAGTACAGGGCGGCAACGTGAATGCGCTTGCGGTGCTGAACGCCGAACGCATCAAGTTGTCGACCACCAGATCGCCGCTGTGGTCGGCGGTCGCCGTCGCGGTGCTGAGCCTCGGGCTTGCCGCGATCCAGGCGTCGACCGTCTACGGGCCCGGCCCCCTGGCGCCGGAGAAGGCGGCGATGGGCGTCGCCATCTTCGGAGTCCCTGTGCTGATGATCCTGTCTGCGCTGACGGTGACCAACGAGTATCGCAGCGGCATGATCCGCACGACGTTCATGACCGTCCCCAACCGGAGCCTCGTGCTAGTAGCCAAAGCGATTGTGGCGGCGGTGTTTTCGGGAGCTTTTGCCGGGCTGATGGTCATGGCGTCGATCGTGGTGGCGCGTTCCGACCCCCACAATTGGCGGCTGGTGGGGGCAATCGCGCTGTACGCGGTGCTCGCGGCGATTCTGGGCGTCGGCGTCGGTGCGCTGCTGCGGGCCTCGGCCGGCGCGGTTGCGCTGCTCTTGTTGTGGCCCTTGGTCGCGGAACCGATACTGGGAAACCTGCCCAACATCGGTTCGGCGGTCGGGCCGTACCTGCCGTTCGCGAACGCGTTCACGTTCATGGGCGTGCAGTGGCTCTACCCGTACTACGCGATGCCGTGGGGCGAACTCGGCTCGATCGTGTACTTTGCGGCGGTGACGGCGGTCGTGTTCGTCGCGGCGCTGGCGACCGTCAACCGGCGTGACGCATGACCCGACAGCTCGGCACCGGCTAACGTGTCAGCAATGGGTCGGAAATTGCGCGAGGTAGCCGCTGTGCTCGCCACGGTCGGCGTCCTGGCCGCGGTTGGTGGCTGTGGCGGCAGGCCCGCGAAGGGGGCCACCAGCCCGCCCGTATTGCCTTCTGCCTCCGCCGCGGCGACCGCATACGCAGGGAAGCTGCGCGGGCAGATCAAGGGCGACGCGATGATGGCGCACCTGACGAAGCTGCAGGAGATCGCCGACGCCCACAACGGAAACCGCGCACTGGGGACGGCGGGCTACGACGCGAGCGTCGACTACGTCGCCAAGGCGCTGCGCGACAAGGGGTTCGACGTCCAGACGCCCGAGTTCGAGGTGCGCCTGCCGTTCGCCGAGGACCCGCAGCTCAGCGTCGGCGGCGCGACGATCGCGGCCAAGCCCCTTCAGTTCACGATCGGCACACCCGAACAGGGCGTCACCGGCCCGTTGGTCGCCGCCCGCGTCGAGGACTCGCCTGGCTGCACCGCGTCGGACTACGACGGCCTGCCCGTCAAGGGTGCAGTGGTGCTCGTCGACCGCGGCAGCTGTCAGTTCTCGCAGAAGCAGGCCGCGGCCGCCGAGCGCGGTGCGGTCGCCCTCGTCGTCGCCAACAACGAGGACGGTGACGAGATGGGCGGCACGCTCGGCGAGGACTCCAACCCGAAGATCCCCGTCGTCAGCGTCACCAAAGCCTCGGGTGAGCGGCTGCGCGGCGCCCCGGGCGAAACCGCCCTCAAGCTGAAGGCGGGAATCGACGTCAAGAAGGCCCGTAACGTCATCGCCCAGACGAAGACCGGCTCGACCGCCGACGTGGTGATGGTCGGCGCCCACTTGGACAGTGTTGCGGAGGGGCCGGGCATCAACGACAACGGCTCGGGCGTGGCCGCCGTGCTGGAAACCGCTGTGCAGATGGGACCTTCACCGCCGGCGCAGAACGCGGTGCGGTTCGGCTTCTGGGGTGCAGAGGAACTCGGGCTGAAGGGGTCGGACAGCTACCTCGAGTCGCTCAATGTCGACCAGCTCAAGGACATCGCGCTGTATCTGAACTTCGACATGCTCGGCTCGCCCAACCCGGGTTACTTCACCTACGACGGCGACCAGTCGGCGCCGCCGAATCCACGGGAGGCCAATCCGCGGGTGCCCGAGGGCTCGGCGGGTATCGAGCGCAACTTCGTGTCCTACTTGAAGGATGCGGGGGAAACCGCGCAGGACACGTCGTTCGAGGGTCGCTCCGACTACGACGGCTTCACCAAGGCGGGTGTCCCAGCGGGCGGCTTGTTCTCTGGCGCAGAGGAGAAGATGACACCAGAGCAGGCCGAGTTGTGGGACGGCGCGGCCGATCAGCCGTTCGATCCGAACTACCACAAGAAAACCGACACCCTCGATCACATCGATCGCAGGGCGATGGAGATCAACGGCGCAGGCGTTGCCTACGTCGTCGGCATCTATGCACAGGATCAGCGCGGCCGCAACGGCCTGCCGATTCGCAACGACCGCACCCGGCACGTCCTGACCGAGTCATGACCGCCAAGCCGTCGGAGCCGCGCCTGCGGCGATATCAGGGGATGGCCGGTGCGGCGGTCGCCTTCGCCATGCTGCTCGGCGGCTGCTCGTCGGCGCCCGCGCCGCCTCAGGATCTCGCCCGCGACCTGGCGGACCGCGTCGGCGTCGACGGCATGTACGTTCATTTGCGCAAGCTCAACGAGATCGCCGACGCCAACAACGCGACGCGCGCAGAAGGCACTCCCGGCTTCGACGCCAGCGTCGACTATGTCGCGCAGACACTGCGGGACAAAGGTTTTGACGTCGAGACTCCCGAGCACGAACGGCTCGGCGTTTCGTCGCCGGGTAAGCCGACGCTCACCGTTTCGGGTCGCGCCTATCCCGTGGACCAGGCCTCGCTGCTGACCCCGACCCCGAAGGGCGGCTTGAGGCTCGTCACACTTCGCCCGCAGAAGCCGGCGGGCTGTTCCGCCGCCGACTACGGGACGAAGAGGATGACGAACGCCATCGCCGTCGTCGACGACACCGGCTGCTCTGTCGTCGACAAGCAGAACGCGGCGATCGCCAAGGGCGCCGTCGGGCTTCTCGTCGTCAGCAACCCGGGCGCATCGGGCAGCCCGAGAGGATTGTTTCCGCCGGGCTATTACCGGCCGCTGAAGGTGCCCGTCGGGGTCATCGGCACCGACGCCGACGCGGCCCTGCGCCGAACCAGTGCGCCGGTGCTGCTGACGCTCGACGCCAAGGCCGCGATGCTGAAGTCGCGAAACGTGGTGGCGCAAACCAAGACCGGCGACACCCACAATGTGGTGGTGGCGGGCGCGCATCTGGCCACCGTCGCCGAGAGTCCGGGCATCAACGACAACGGCACCGGTGTCGCGGCGCTGCTGGAAACCGCGACGGCGCTCGGTGCGCAGCCGAAGGTCACCAACGCCGTGCGGTTCGGGTTCTGGGGATCCGAGGAGGCGACACTGGCCGGTTCGACGAAATACGTTGAGAGCCTTGACCGTAACCAACTCAACGACATCGCGCTCTACCTCAACTTCGACATGCTGGGTTCACCGAACGCCGGATTCTTCACCTATGACGGCGACCAGTCGGGTCCGGCCAACCCCGCCGTCGATGCCGACACCGTGCCCATCGGTTCGGCGGGCATTGAACGCACGCTGGCCGGCTATTTGAACTTGGCCGGGATCCGGCCCGCCGACATGCCGCTTGGCAAGGCAACCGACTACAGCGCGTTCCTCGGCGCGGGCATTCCGATCGGCGGCATGACGACCGGTGCGGCGCAGCGGAAAACGGAGCTGCAGGCCCGGCTGTGGGGCGGCACCGCCGGTGTCGCGTTCGACCGCAACTACCACCTTCCCGGCGACACCGTCGACAACGTCAACCGCGATGCGCTTGCCGTGACGGGACCCGGCGTGGCGTTCGCGGTCGGCACCTACGCCCAGTCGATCCAGGGCGTCAACGGTGTTCCTACCCGCGAGCAGCGCCGCCGGAATACGCCTTAGCGACCCGGCTGACGAACTGGTACACGCCGTCCTCGGCGGGTGCCAGCGGCCCCGGCTTGGCGTGAGGTGACTGCAGGCCGCGCTGCACCGACTCGCACGCGGCCCAGTCCTGCCGGTTGGTCAGGTCCCAGAAGTCGACCGCGTACGACGGATCGAAGTCCGGTTTCTCGGCGACTTCCTTGGGAAACGCCCATGCGCATTCGACGTGGGTGCGATCGACGGCCAACGGCGTCATGACGTGGGTCATTACGTAGTCGGGGTGGAGGCTGATCAACAGGTTCGGATAGCCGACCACATACATCACGGTGCGCAGCTCGTGCTCGGACAGGCCCTTGATCGCGACACCGCCGCTTGCTCCGGTCAGCGACATCGTCTCCGCGCCTTCGATGATCGACATCCAGCCGCCCATCCACGAGCCTTCGGTGTGCAGGTTCTCGCCGCTCTCTGGCGGGCTGATCCGCGACAGCTCCGGGTGGATCGTCGAGCAGTGGTAGCACTCCTGATAGTTCTCGGCGATGACCTTCCAATTGGTCTCCAGCTCGTAGGAGTGCCGGTCGACGACGATCAGATCCTCGGGCCGATACGGCGCGACGACCTCGTCCCAGCCCGCCACATGCTCGGCGAATTCGGCGTCCTCGCCGCTGGGGTCGACGAACAGGTAGCCGTGCCAGTTCACCAGCCGCAGTTCGACGAGCCCGAACTCGCCCGCGTCGAAACCGTCGGTGTCCTTGAAGCCCGGCGCGTTGCGGAGGCGGCCGTCGAGCCGGTACGACCAGGAGTGGTACGGGCAGACGATGCTGCGGCCCCGCGTGGTCTGGTTGCACGCCAGCAGCTCGTGCCCGCGGTGGCGGCAGGTGTTGGCGAATGCGCGCACGGTGTCCTCGCCGCGCACCAGCAGGACGGCGTTCGCCCCGCTGCCGACCGCCTTCTGGGCGCCGACGGTGGCCAGGTCGGCGGCGTGGCCGACGCAGGTCCAGCCGGAGAAGATGTGTTGCTGCTCCCACTCGAACACCGCGGGGTCGACGTAGGCTTCGCGTGGCAGCATCCGCGACTGGCCTAACGGGGCCATTGCCGCGGCGACGCCGTCGGCGGGTACAGGAGCCGGAGGATGCTGTTTGAACATACAGTCAGACTAGTCTGCGCCGAAACGGAATTCCAGCAGAGAAAGATCGAGTGAGGGCCTGCTGGAATTCCGTTTCGCGAAACTACGCCTCGCCGGTGAAGCCGCCGAGGCCGCTGTCGACGGTGCTGTCACCGCGGGTCATGCGCCGGTAGACGAGGAACCCGATGACGACGGCGGCCAGTGCGGCCATCAGCAGCAGGGTGGCTAGAGCGTTGAGCGCGGGGGTCGGCGCGGCGCGCGCGGTGTTGTAGATCTTCACCGAGACGGGCTCCGTCGACGCGTCACCGGACAGGTATCGCACCAGGACGAAGTCATCGATGACGTCGGCGAAGACGAGTACCGTGCTGGCGAAGATCGCGGGCATCAACATCGGCATGATGATCCGGCGCAGCGCACCGAGCGGCGATGCGCCCAGATCCATTGCGGCTTCTTCATATTGAGGACCAATGGTGGCCAGCCGCGCCCGCACGAGCACCGCCGGGTAGGACACCTGGAAGGTGACGAGCCCGATCACCTGCGCGGTTGTCCCGAGCTCGACCGGCACGGCCACGGTGGTGATGACGAACAGCAGCGCGACGGCGAGCAGCACCTCCGGCAGCACGAACGACAGCAGCATCAGGAAGTTCGCGCCCGCGGGCAGCCTGCCGCGCCAGCGGTCGATGCCGATCGCGAACAGCGTGCCGAGCGGCACGGTGATCAAGGTGGCGATGACGCCCAGCTTCAGGGTCTGCAGCAGGGCGATGTGCAGCGCGTCGTTGTGCCACACCGACAGCGTCTGGTCACCCCAGTACCAGCGGAACGAAAAGCCCTGCCACGTTGTCCGCGATCGGCCGGCGTTGAACGAGTAGAGCACCGCGATGAGGACCGGCACCAGCGACCACACCAGGTAGCCGACGGTGATCGCGATCAGAAAGCGTGGTGGCCGCCACGGGTTGTTCCACCAGGAAACGGGCCCTCTCACGAGGCCACCTCGCTGCCCTTCGTCACCGAACGAAGGTAGTAGAGCATCGGCAGCAGCGCGACGAGGAACACCAGCATCACGAATGCGCCTGCCTGGCCGGTCTGTCCCGGCGCCTGCACGCCATCGTTGATCAGGTTGCCGACCATGGTCGTCTTCGGCGACGCGGACAACATGTCGTTGGTGAAGTAGTCGCCGAGCATCGGCAGGCAGGTCAGCAGAAGCGCCGCCACGACCGTCGGTCGGCACAACGGCAGGGTGACCCGCCAGAACGACGAAAGCCGATCGGCACCGAGGTCACGCGACGCCTCGAGCATCGGCTGGGAAAGCCGGTCGAGGCCGGCGTAGAGCGGAAGGATCATATAGGGGACGTAGCCGTAGACGAGACCGAGCACCACCACGACGGGCTGGCCGGTCAGCCATTTCACATCGGGGGTGAATAAGCCGCCAAGGCTGAGCACCTTGTTGAACAGGCCGTCGTCCTGTAACAGGTTGACCCAGGCGAACATTCGCATCATGTAGCTGATCCAGAACGGCGCAATCAGCAGCGCCAGCAGCAGCCCCTTGCGCTTGCCGGAGAGCCGGGCCACGTAGTACGAGACGGGGAAAGCGATCAGCAGGCAGAGTGCGCTGGCAACGAATACGTATACCAACGTGCGAATTATGGCCGGGCCGTAGATGCCATTCTCGCCGACGATGTGGGTGAGCACATAGGTGAACTGAGTCGGATCCCACTGCAGCGGGTTCCACACCGGGATGGGAGTGCGGAACAACGGGTCGATCTGGCCGAAGACGATGCACAGCACGACATAGAGCGGAAAAAGGAAAAACGCGCCCAGCCAGAAGATTCCGGGTGCGGCCAGCACCGCCCACAGCCGGGTGCGACGCTCGCGGGACGGCGGGGCAGCCCGCGGCGGCGCGGCGACTACCGGGACCGCCACCGGTGTTTACGATCCGCCGGCGTTGAAGGCCTGCCACACATTGCGCCAGGCGGTCTCGTTGGCCGCGTCGAGTTCGAGCAGCCGGTAGCCGGTGTCGAAGTACTCCGGCTTGACGATCGCCGAACGCAGGTTCTCCGGGATGAACTCCTCTGCCACAAGCGAATCCGGGGTGATGGTGTTCTGTGGCGGCTGGTAACCGATGGCGGAGAAGTTCTCCTTCGCCACATCGGGATTCAGCATGTGGTTCATGAACAGGTGGGCGAGCACCGGGTTCTTGCCGCCGCGCAATGTCACCAGCATGTCGTTGTCGACCATGCCCTTGCCATCGGACGGGAACCAGTACCGGAGAATCTCCGGGCCGGTGCCCTCGGGCAGGTAGGACTGCGCATTGATGATGTCGCCCGACCACATCTGCGCGAGACCCATCTGTCCGGCGGGAAGGTCGTTGTACATCGTGATCGTGACCTTCGGCGAGGTGGCCTTCACCAGCGCCTGGAGTTGCTCGCCGACCATCTTCAGATCGGCTTCCGAGGAGGTGTTGATGTCCGTGATGCCATTCTTCAGAAGCACCATGGCCATCGCCGAGTGGAAGTCGTCCAGAACCGCCGTCTTGCCTTTGTACTGCGGATCCCACAGCGACTCATACGGATTCTTCAGCGCGCCGATATCGGCGGGCACCTGATCGGTCCGCCAGCCGATTCCGGTCGTGTAGATGGTGTACGGCACGGTGTAACGCCATTCCTGGTCGTACCAGGGGTTCGTGAAGGTCGACCACACGTTCTTGATGTCGGGGATGTAGGAATGGTTCAGCGGTCGGACCAGGTTCCCATTCACCAGGCGGCTGATCTCGGTGTAGTTGGCGTTGTAGATGTCGAAGTCGACGCCACTGCGCAACTTGGTGATCGCCTCGTCACCGTCGTTGAAGGTGGATATCTCGATCTTGCAGCCGTGTTGATCCTCGAAGCCCTTGACGGCCTGAGGGCTGAGATAGTCGGCATAGTTGTAGATCTTGAGTGTGGCGCCTTTCTCCGGGGCGAGCCCGTCGGCGATCGGCTTGTTGTCGTCGGCAATGTTCCATGTGACGGGGTGATCCGGTGCGGCCAGCGTCAGCGTCGGCTGCCCGGACGACGGCCCGGACTTCGAACACGCCGCAAGGAAGGCGGGGAGCGTGGGCGCCGCGGCGGCGAGAAGCGCCGCTCGCGTGAGGAACTGACGGCGGGTCGGACCGTGGCTGTGCGGTCCATTGGGTACTGGCATCTTGGGCCTCCCCCGTTGATTTCGCAGCTTGTCGCTGGTAGGACTCTCGCATAGACTGAATGCTCAGTCAACCGTTCTGGACTGGAGGGTTTTCGTGTCTTCGTCGGTAGTGTCGGGCGGAAATTTGGGCACAGTGGCCGACACCGTAGACAAGCTGATCTCCGACGAGGAGCAGGTGTTTCTGCGACGCCAGCCGCGCAGCTCCGAACTCATCGCCGAGGCCCGCGTGCACCTGGCCGGTGGCGCGACGTCGAACTGGCAGATCGCCCAGCCGCAGGCCGTCTGGATGAGCCATGGCTTCGGCTCGAAGGTGTACGACGTCGACGGGACCGAGTACGTCGACATGCACGGCGGCTACGGCGCCGCCATCGCCGGGCACGCTCATCCGGCGATCGTCGCCGCGGTCAGCGACCGGGTAAGGCGCGGAACGCATTTCGCGCAGCCGACCGAGGACGCGATCTGGATCGCCGGCGAGCTGGCGCGTCGCTTCGAGCTGCCGCTGTGGCGGTTCGCCAACTCCGGCACCGAAGCCACTATGGATGCGATTCACCTGGCCCGAGCGCTTACCGGACGGGACATGATCATCAAGGTCGAGGGCTGCTATCACGGGCACCACGACTCGGTCCAGGTCTCGGTGCTGCCCGAGGCCGACGAGGTCGGCCCGCGCCACAGGCCGAACTCGGTTCCCGGCAACTCCGGCATCCCTGCCGCGATCCGCGATCTCGTCATCGTGGTGCCGTTCAACGACACCGGGGCGGTGGCGCGCGCGCTCGCCGAGCACCGCGGGCAGGTGGCCGCGATGATCCTCGAGCCGGTGATGATGAACGCGGGCATCATCCCGCCCGACGACGGATATCTCGCCGTGATCCGCGATCTGCTGCACGGCGAAGGCGCGTTCCTGATCTACGACGAGGTGAAGACCGGATTCACCACGGGCCCAGGCGGGATCACCGCCCGCAGCGGCGTGGTGCCCGACATGGTGTGCCTCGCGAAGGCGCTCGGCGGCGGCATCTCGGTCGCTGCGATCGGCGGCACCGAGACCGTGATGTCGGCGATCGCCGACGGGCGCTACGAGCAGGTCGGCACCTTCAACGGCAACCCGCTCGCGATGGCGGCGACCCGGGCCACGCTCACCGATGTGCTCACCCCGCAGGCGTACACACACCTAGAGAGGTTGGCGACCCGGCTGCGTACCTCGCTCGAGGCGACCATCGCGCGGCACGGATCCGACTGGCACGTGGTGTCCGTCGGCGCCAAGGGCTGCGTGACCTTCCGCCGCGACCGGGTGCGCGAGTTCCGAGACTTCCTCCAGATCGATGCCAGACTCGGCCATTTGCACTGGCTGATGCAGCACAATGGCGGTGTATTCCTCCCGCCATGGGGGAAGGTGGAGCAGTGGCTGCTGTCAGTTCAGCACGACCGCGACGATGTCGATCGGTTCGCCGCCAACTTCGCCCGGTTCGCGGAAGCGGTTGCATGACCGAGCGGTCCCCGTGAAGGGCGGTGCGATCCGGCTGGAGCAGCTGGTCAAGTCGTTCGACGGGGTGCCGGCGGTAACCGGCATCGACCTCGACATCCCGGCTGGTCAGTTCTACTCACTGCTGGGCTCCTCGGGCTGCGGTAAGACGACTACCCTGCGCATGATCGCGGGTTTCGAGAAGCCCGACTCGGGCCGCGTCGAACTCGATGGACGTGACGTGGTTGCCGATCCCCCGCACAAGCGCCCGGTCAACACCGTCTTTCAGACCTACGCGCTGTTCCCCTTCATGACGGTGTGGGACAACGTCGCATTCGGGCTCAAGTACCAGAAGGCGTCCAAGGAGGACATCAAGAAGCGCGTCGACGAAGCGCTCGAGCTGGCACGGATGAGCGAGTTCGCCAAGCGCAAGCCGGCGCAGTTGTCGGGCGGGCAGCAACAGCGCGTCGCCCTTGCCCGTGCATTGGTCCTTCGCCCCAAGGTGCTGCTCCTCGACGAGCCGCTCGGCGCACTGGACGCCAAGCTGCGCAAGCAGTTGCAGCTGGAGCTGCGCTCGCTGCAGCGCGAGGTCGGCATCACGTTCGTGTACGTGACACACGACCAGGAGGAAGCGCTCACCATGAGCGACCAGATCGCCGTGCTGGCCGAGGGTCGCATCGAACAGGTGGGCCCGCCGCAGGAGATCTACTCCGCACCCGCAACCACCTTCGTCGCCGGATTCCTCGGCGCCGCAAACATCTTCGACGCCGAGGTGCTCGAGGCGACGAACGGTTCAGCGGTGTGCTCGGCGCTCGACACGCGTCTCCGTGCGGCGGTCGAAGACGGTGCCAAACCAGGTGAGGCGGCCATCGTCATCCGGCCCGAACGCATCAGCGTGCAGGGGGCCGACGAACCGATTAGCAACGGCCACAACGCCATCGCCGGTGTGGTGTCCCAGGTGGTGTACCTCGGCCACTGCACACAGGTGCTCGTCGACGTGGGAGCGCCTACCGCGCTGATGGTCGAGGTGCCCAATCATTCGGGCCCGGGTTCGGTGATTCACCAACCGGGGGAGCGGGTCAACTGCGTCTGCACCCATGACGCCGTGCGCGTGCTGCATCGCAGCACGGCGGCCGTGGTCACCGATCCGGTGGCCGAAGACCTCGGCGCGCTCAGCGTTTCTTGACCGCTTGGATCGAACGCTTCTTCTCGGGGGGCATGTTGAGTTCCCGCTCGGCGAAGCGCATCGCGATGTCGTAGGCCACTGCGGAGTCGACTTCCGGGTCATCAAGCGCCACCTGGATGGACAACCCGTCGAGCAATGCGGAGAACTCGAGGGCGAACATGTGCGCGTCGATGTTGGTGTCGAGCTCGGCGGACTTGACCGCGTCCATGATCATGTTGCGCCAGCGCGCGTCGAGCTCGGCTCGGCCCGCCTTAATCTCGTCGTGCCGAAAAGCCTGCGCCCACAGGTCAAACCACAGCCCCCAGGTACCGAGAGGCTCAGCGTCCGCCTCCGGTACGCAGGTCCACTTGATGAGCAGCGACAGCCGCTCGTGTAATGACGGAATTTCCGCCAGCATCTTCTCGGCCGCTTCGTAGAACGACTCCTCGGAGTAGCGCAGCGCGTCGACCAACAGTCGATCGCGGGTGCCGAAGTAGTAGATGACGAGTGCTGAGCTGACCCCCGCGCGTTTTGCGACATCGGCGATTCGGGTGTCGCCGAAGCCCCGTTCGCAGATCAGCTCCGCCGCCGCCCGGAGCATTTCGATGCGACGGGCTTCGTTGTTCTCGGTAGCCGGTGCCGGTTCCGCCATGGCTGGTGCTCCCCCTCATAGTCGCAGCGTTGCCACTTGTCTCCAGCCTAACACTTGATTAGATTGAACAGTCAGTCAAGACGCCGTAGCGGGCGTGGAAGTAGGGCTCTGCAATGTCGAACACATACGACGCCATCGTCATCGGCGGCGGCCACAACGGGCTGGTCTCCGCGGCATATCTGGCCCGCTCGGGCGCCAAGACTTTGGTTCTCGAGTCCCGTGGTTCGCTGGGCGGCGCCGCCACCACGGAGGCGCCGTGGGAGGACGCCCCGCACCTGCGGGTCACCCGGCTGTCCTACGTGATGAGCCTGATGCCGCCGACCATCGTGCGCGAGCTCGAACTCGAGCGGCACGGCTACAAGGTGCATCCGATGGGGCCGTCCTACCAGGCGTTTCCCGAGGGCGGATCGCTGATCATCTACGAAGACGACCCCAAGCGCACCCACGAGCAGCTGTCCAAATTCTCCAAGAAGGACGCCGACGCGCTGCCGGAGTACTACGACTGGATCGGGCGTATCGCCGAGGTGATGGGTCCGCTGCTGACCCAGGTGCCGCCGAACGTCGGCTCGAAGCGGCCGGGCGATCTGCTCGACCTGGCGAAGCTGGCCTGGCCGTTGCGCAACAAGATCACGCCACGAATGACCGCCGACATCACCCGGCTGCTGACCATGAGCATCGCCGATCTGCTCGACGACTGGTTTGAATCACCGCAAGTCAAAGGTCTGATGGCCGTCAACGGCATCATTGGCACCTGGGCAGGACCGTGCGAACCCGGCACCGCGTACGTGATGGCGCACCACTCGATCGGCGATGTCGGCGACGGTCAACTAGGTAGCTGGGGCTACCCCGAGGGCGGTATGGGCGGGGTGTCTGCGGCCATCGCCCGATCGGCCCGCGGCTTCGGCGCCGAGATCCGCACTAACGCAAGGGTTTCCCGGGTGCTCACGCGCGACGGGAAGGTAACCGGCGTGGTGTTGGAGGACGGCGACGAGATCGCGGCTCCGCTCGTGGTCACCACGCTTCACCCGAAGATCGCCTTCCTCGACCACCTTTCGCGTACCGAGCTGCCAGACGAGTTCGTCAGCGATATCGAGCACTTCAAGACGCGAAGCGGCGTGGTGAAGGTCAACGTCGCGCTGTCCGAGCTGCCCAGCTTCACGGCCAACCCGAGTTCGGGGATGGCCGAACATCTGACCGGGTCGATCGAGATGGCGCCTTCGATCGACTACCTGGAGGCCGCATTCCAAGAGGCCCGCGTCGGAAAGCCGGCGACACTGCCGTTCAGCGACGGCGGTGATCCCGACGACTCTGGACAAGACGCTGAATCCCGATGGCACGCACATCATGTCGCTGTTCACCCAGTGGGTTCCCGCCGAGTGGAGTGAGGCGCCGCATACCGAGGAACTCGACGCCTACGCCGATCGGGTAATCGACACCTACGATCAGGTGGCGCCCGGCTTCAAGGCCTCGATCACGCATCGCGACGTCGTAGGTCCGCACGAGATGGAGCAGGAATACGGCTTGATCGGCGGCAACATCTTCCACGGCGAGCTGTCGCTGGAGCAGCTGTTCCACATGCGGCCCGCGCCCGGCTACGCCGACTACCGCACGCCGATCGCCGGGCTGTACAACGGCAGCTCCGGCACACACGCAGGCGGCGGCGTCTGCGGCATCCCCGGTTGGCAGGCCGCCCGCGCTGCCTTGGCGGACAAGAAGCGAGGGCTGAAGAGGTTCCGCCGCTCGTGAACCCAGCCGTTGCGGCCATGCTCGGTGCGCGGTCGATGGCGTTGGTGGGTGCGAGTGCCCGTCCTGACAGCCTCGGCTCGCGGATGATCATTGAGGCGCAACGGGGTTCGGCACGCTTCGAACTGGTGAACCCGCGATACGACCGGATCGGTGAGCTGCCGTGTGTTCCCTCGCTCGGCGACCTGGACGGGCCCGTCGACGTGGTGCTGCTCGGTGTTCCCGACGCCGTGCTGCCTGACCAGTTGTCGGCCGCTGCCGCCGTTGGTGCCAAGTCGGCCGTCCTGTTCGGTGCCGCCCACGGGGTGCGCGACGAGATTGCGGCCATCGCCACCGACGCCGGTATGGCATTGTGCGGTGCGGGCTGTATGGGCTTCGTGAACAATCCGCTCGGCGTGCGGGCGTTGGGATACCTCGAGCCGGATCCGATGCCCGAGGGCGGCGTCAGCCTCGTCACCCATTCCGGCTCGGCGTTCTCCACGCTGTTACGTGCCCGCCGCGGGTTCGGATTCCGGCTCGCGGTGTCGTCGGGCCAGGAGCTCGTCACCGATACCGCCGACTACGTGGACTATGCGCTGGAGGATCCCGAAACACGCATCGTCGGACTCCTTCTCGAGACACCGCGCGCCGTACCGCGCCTGCGTAAGACGCTCCTTCGAGCTGCGGAACGGGACGTACCCGTCGTCATCCTCACCGTCGGCGGGTCACCGCGAGGAAGGGCGATGGTGGCCGCCCACTCGGGCTCGCTGGCTGGCGAGCAGGCAGCATGGGACGCGTTCTGCGCGGCGGTGGGCGCTATACACGTCAGCGATCTCGCCGAGTTCAGCGACACACTCGAAATGTTCTCCGCAGGACGCAGAGCCAAGCGCGGAGGTGTTGCCATCGTTCATGATTCGGGCGCCGAACGCGCATTGGTGGCCGACCTCGCCCACGAACTGGGTGTCGAGTTCGCCGACCTGGCTCCCGACACGCTGACCGCGATCGGCGGATTGTTGGACGACGGGCTGGCCGCCACCAATCCACTGGATGTATGGGGCACCGGCGCCGATACCAGGAACCTCTTCGGGGCCTGCCTGCGCGCGATGGTCGATGACCCGGCCGTCGCGGCCACCGCGCTCGCCGTCGACCTTGTCACCGAGTTCGACGGCGACACGGCATACGCCGATGCGGTGATCGACGTCGCCAAGCACACCGACACGCCGATCGCGGTGCTGACTTCGGTAGCGTCGGCGATCGACCCGCCGACCGCGGAGAGGTTGCGGGACAGCGGGATTCCGGTGCTCGAAGGCGCGCGCAGCGGGCTGGCGGCGCTCGGGTACCTCGCCCGTTGGCCGCCGCCCGTCGACCGTGCCGACGCCCAGGTGAAGCCGGAAAGACGGGAGCGGTGGATGTCCCGGATGACCGGCGACGTGTCTGCTTTCGGACTGCTGGCGGACTATGGCGTGCCGGTGGTAGACGTCCGGACAGCGGATTCGGTCGATACAGTGCTGGCGGCCGCCGAGGCTGTCGGCTATCCGGTTGCGCTGAAAACTGTTGGCGCCCTGCATAAGAGCGATGTCGGCGGCGTGATGCTCGGCATCCGCGACCGGGATTCCCTAGGCGCGGCGTACGCGGCGATGGCGGACTCGCTCGGTCCCGCGGTGACCGTCGAGCCGATGGTCGACGCCGGTGTCGAGGTCTCGGTCGGGGTCGTGCGCGACCCTGGCTTCGGCCCGCTGTTGATTGTCGCGGCGGGCGGCACCCTGGTGGAGTTGCTCACCGACCGGGTGGTGGCCTGCCCGCCGGTATCGCACGCGGGCGCCCGCCGCATCTTCGACGGCCTGCGCATCCGTCCACTGTTGGACGGGTGGCGCGGTCAACCCGCCGTCGACATCGACGCGCTCGCGGATGTGGTCGTGGCGTTCTCGCAGATGGCGGTCGAAATCGGCGACGCGGTGGACGCCGTCGAGGCCAATCCGGTCATCGCGTCGCCGCATAGGGTCGTCGCGGTCGACGCGCTGGTGCAGGTGCAGAATCGGTAGACATGGCATGGGACTTCTCGACTGATCCGGATTTCCAGAAGAAGCTCGACTGGGTCGAGGAGTTCTGCAGGGAGGAAGTCGAACCGCTCGAATTCGTGTTCCCGTACGCGGTCCGCTCGCCCGACCCGAAAGTCAAGGCCTACGTCAGGGGCCTGCAGCAGCAGATCAAGGACCAGGGGTTGTGGGCGCTCTTCCTCGACGAGGACCTCGGCGGTCCTGGTTTCGGCCAGCTCAAGCTGGCGCTGCTCAATGAGATCATCGGCCGCTACCAGGGCGCCCCGCAGATGTTCGGTGCCGCCGCACCCGACACCGGCAACATGGAGATGCTCGCCGCCTTCGGCACCGAGGAGCAGAAGAAACGCTGGCTGGAGCCGCTGCTGAACCAGGACATCTTCTCGGCCTACTCGATGACCGAGCCACAGGGCGGTTCGGACCCCAACCTGTTCAAGACCACCGCCGTGCGCGACGGCGACGAGTGGGTCATCAACGGCGAGAAGTGGTTCACATCGGCCGGCCGTGTCGCCGACATCCTCTTCGTGATGTGCACGAACGGGATGTTCGTTGTGCCGCGGAAGACCCCTGGCGTGGAGATCCAGCCGGAGCCGCGCAACCACAACCACATCATCTACCGCGACGTCCGGGTCCCGGCGGACCATCTACTCGGTCTGGAGGACGGCGCCAAGACGCTGGCGCAGCGCCGGCTGGGCGGCGGACGCATCCACCACGCGATGCGCACCATCGCCCAGTGCAAGCTGGCCTTCGACATGATGTGCGAACGGGCGCTGTCCCGTGAGTCGCACGGCAAGGTCATCGCCGAACACCAGATGGTGCAGGAGAAGATCGCCGACTCCTACGCGGCGATCCGAATGCTGCGGCTGCTGGTGCTTGAAACCGCTTGGAAGATCGACAATTCCAGCACCAAGGAGGCGCGGACGGACATCGCGACCGTCAAGTTCACGATGGCCACGGTGCTGCGGGACGTGTCGTTCAACGCGCTGCACATCCTCGGTTCGCTCGGCACCACCGACCTCACGCCGCTGCAGGCGATGTACGCGAGCGCGCCGACGATGGGCCTGGCCGACGGCGCCGACGAGGTGCACAAGGCCACCGTCGCCCGCCGCGTGCTTCGCGACTACCGTCCGCAAGAGCATCCGTACTGGCCGACGGAGTACCTGCCCGCCAAACGCGAAGCGGCGTGGGCGAAGTTCGAGGCGAAGTTCGAAGCCGACCCGGAACTGCGCGCGTCCGCGGAGGCCTACAAGAAGTACTTCCGCAATCGCCGCTGACGCTTGGTTACTCCAACGACTGAAGAAACGCGAGCAGCGCCGCGTTCGTCTCGGCCGGCCTCTCTTGGTGAACCCAGTGCCCGGCACCCGCCACGATCGTGCTGCCACGAAAGTCGGTGCACGCCGCGCCCGGGTCCGCATAGCCGTCGACGCCGGGGATGAACGCCCGCACCGGATCGCGCTCACCGGCGATGAAGCACGACGGTTGAGTCACCGGCGCGCCGATGATGTCGGCCGACTCCGCGGCGTCGATGGTTAACGCCCGGTAGCGGTTGAACGTACCGATCATGCCGGTGTGCTCGAGGCTCGCGGTAAGTGCGTCGAGGTCGGAGTCGGTGATGAAGTGCAGCGGACCGTCGGGCGGGTCGGGGAGCAGAGGGAGCAATGCCATGTCACGCGGCGCGTCCGGGAGCCAGCAGTTGAGCGGCGCGTCGCCTGACAGCGCGTAGTAGACGCGCTTCAACGCACCGCGCAGGTCCGCGCCGAAGTCGGCCTCGGGCTCGCCCGCACGGATGAAGTAGAGGATGTAAAAGAATCGACCGGCGTAGACCTGATCGGCGACATCGATCAGCGACATCCCCGTCGCCGGGGTGTGGGCCACGCTCAGACCCGCGACCGCCCGCACCCGATCGGGGTGACGGATCGCGGTGTTCCAGACGATCGGCGCGCCCCAGTCGTGGCCGACCAGCACGATCGGCTCATCGGAGAGCGCGGTGGCGACCGCAGCGATGTCGCCCGCGAGCTCCTTGAGCGTGTATCGCTCGACCTCGGTCGGGACCGAGCTGCCGCCGTACCCACGCACGTCGAGCGCGGCAACCCGATACCCGTGCGACGACAGGAACTCGACCTGGTTGTGCCATGAGCCCGCGAGCTCCGGCCAGCCCGATACGCACAGCACGGTCGGGCCGTCGCCTGTGACCTCGACTCGAAGGGTGATGTCGCCGTTCGTGACCTTGATCTCTTCCACGCCGCCATCGTGCCTGACTGGGGCGGCGCGCTGCCGCTAGATGGACATCCCGGAGAACATCGGAGGCTGAGCCGAAACTGCGTGCGCCGGCGGAGGCGTGTGGGGCTGGACTCAGTTGTTGGTCGGTGGGGGTTGGGGTTGGAAGGGTTCGTACCACCACCAGTCGGCGCGCTCACCGGTCGGTCCTGGATAGGGCGCCACGGCCGGTGGGGGTTTGGTCGGTGGACGCGCCAGTGATCCCGCGCTGAGTTGTCGGCCTTCGCGGTCGGTGACGGTCAGATCGTGTGCCGGTCCGGTGATGGTGATGACGCCCCGATGATGCAGCCGGTGATGATAAGGACACAACAAAACGAGGTTGGCCAACTCGGTCGGGCCGCCGTCTTCCCAGTGGCGGATGTGATGGGCGTGCAGGCCGCGGGTGGCCCCGCACCCGGGCACCGCGCAGGTGGGGTGGCGATGCTCGAGGGCGCGGCGTAGCCGGCGGTTGATCATCCGGGTGGTGCGCCTGGCGCCGATGGGTTGGCCGTGGCGTTGGAACCAGACTTCGCAGGTGGCATCACAGGTCAGGTAGCGGCGTTCGGCGTCGGTGAGCAGCGGACCCAGATGCAGGCCAGCGACGCGATCTGTCACGTCGACATGCACCACCACGGTGGTGTGCTGCCCGTGCGGGCGGGCGGCCACGTCGGTGTCCCAGCCGGCCTCCACCAGCCGCATGAACGCATCGAGAGCACCGGGCAGCGGCGGCCGGTTCGGTGCGCGCCGCTCGTCGTGGTCGCGTTTCCACTCGGCGATCAGCGCATCCTGATGGGACTGCAGGGCGGCATCGAATTTCGCCGCCTCGAGCTTGGGCAGGGTGATCCGGAACGTGGTGGATTGCCCGTCGCTGGTTTTGGTGATCGACCGCCGCCGTTCGGGCTGCGGATCCGGTTGCGGTCGCGGTTCGAGCTTGATCGCGGTGCGCAGCTGGGCGACGGTGGCGACCTCGGCCAGCGCCGCATAATGCTCATCAGAACCGTCGGCTGCCCGCTCGGCGATCACACCGACCTGATCCAGCGACAACCGGCCCTCCCGCAAGCCCTCAACGCAGCGGGGAAACTCCGCTGACCGGTTCGCGATGGCAGTGACCGTCTGCGCGTTGCTCGGCGAGGTGCCGGTTTTCCATGCGACCAGTGCGGCGACCGACCGGCACCCGGTATTACCCCACAGTCGGTCACCGTCGATCTCGGCGACAATCTCCACGATGCGGCCATCGATCGCGTTGCGCTGACCGGCCAACTCCGACAACTCCTCGAACAACACCTCCAGCCGCGCCTGAGGAGGCGGCGAGGGAACGAATGACGGTGCCGACGAAGACATAACCCCATCAAAGCAAAGGCCTCCGACAAAAATCGGGCCGCTAAATATTCAGCCCGGAGAACATCACCCGGTTGGGGTCGTACTTCTGCCGGACGGCGCTCAGCTTGGACAGATTCGCGCCGAAGTAGCGCGACGCCGGCTGACCCGCTTCGAGGTAGTTCACGTAGCCGCCTACCGAATACTGTTGCACCGCTTGATGAGCGGTCTTCAGCCAGCCGGCGGCTGCCGACGGGTTTCCGGCCGTCTCGATGTACCACTGCACCAGTGCGGAGTGCCTTCGCCACGGAAACGCGGTGGCATTCGGCGCCACGGTGGCCAGCGCGCCGTCGAGCGTGTGCATGATGGCCAGCATTCGGCCCGCACCGGCCGGGAAGGCGTTGACCGCCGCGGCAATGCCCTGTGCCGCACCGGCATTGATGGTCGGGAAGACGTCGGATCCGCCGACGTATGCGAGCGGTGCCGGGTTAAGATTGTTGCCGGCCAGATACTTCACCAAGTCGAGGTAGTTGAACGTCTGGATGTCGGCCCCGATCGGTTGCATCCCAACGGCTTTGGTGACGGCATCTCGCACGCTGTCACCCGAGCCGACCGGGCAGGTCGCCATGATGCGACAGTGCGTACCCGTTGCGTCGGTGCTGCCTTCCGCCAGTGCCCAGTTACTGCGGTCGGCGGTCTGCAACCAGTTCTGCCATCCGACGAGCACCTGCGCGAACGACTGCGTCGGGATAATGGACGTTCACGACGTCGACGTCCGAGATGGGGAACGTGGCGAAGGTCAGCGAGGTCGTCACCCCGAAGTTGCCGCCGCCGCCGCCACGCAACGCCCAGAACAGGTCCGGGTTCTCGACGGCAGACGCGGTGACCGTCTGGCCGCCAGGCAACACCACCGTGCCGACGTCAGCGCGTCGGAGAGCAGGCCCGCATGTCGGGACTGGGCGCCCAGTCCGCCGCCGAGGGCGTGTCCGGCAGCACCGACCGACGGGCACGTACCCGTCGGGATTCCTCGGCCTGCGCCTGCCAACATTTGGTGCAGGTCGCACAGACTCGTCGCAGGCGGTCGCCGTGACCTGTCCGCTTGCGGCGTCGTAGTCGACACCGCCCGGCAGCTGTCGCAGGTCGAACACCAGCGCGCCGTTCGCAGTCGACGCACCGATGTAGGAATGCCCGCCGCTGCGCGGAGCCACCTGCAGTTTGTTGGCGGCTGCGAACTGCATCGCCTTCTGCACGTCCGCAACCGATGTCGGCGTCGCGATGGCCGCCGGCCGCGAGTCGTTGTAGTTGGTGTTGAAAACCTGCTTCGCCGCACCGAATTGACCGTTGTCGGGAAGGATGAGATGGCCGCCGATCGCCGCGGAAAGCCCTTCCCAGCCGGTCGCAAGCGGTTCGGCGATCGCGCGTACCGAGCCGAGTATCGTGCCGGCGGCCAACGCTCCTGCGGCACCCCTCAAGAATGTCTGGCGGGATATCTCACGCGCCACTGTCGCGCTCCCGCGTCTGCGTCACACCTCGGATTGTCGACCAGGATCAGGCGGAAACCGCTCTGCTGCACAACCTGTTGCGCGACGGTGACCGAACAGAGATCAGAAGATCGTCGACCCACATATCGACCCCGTGGGTGGGCATCGGATCGCCGGCCGCCTCCTCGAGCTGGGCGTCGGTGGCCTGTGCAAGGACCGCGGTGTCGATCGTGTTCACAGTGCTGCTTTCTCCGGGAAGGGCAGTGAAATCGGTTCTGGCGCAACGCGACTGTTGCCGTCGGCGTCGAAGCGGTCGAGCCCGAGGTCGGTGAGGTCGAGCCAGTCGCATCGGCCGGTCAACGTGAGGTCGGCGGCCACCTCGGCGACGGCGGGGCCCCACATCATGCCGTGCCCCGCGGGACTGGCGACCACGGTGCCGTCGACCGGACCGTCGTCGGTGAGCAGTGGCCCGAGGATCGGCAGGTGGTCAGGGGTGTAGTCGATGGTGGCCGCCCACGTCCGGCGCAGGCCGAGACCCCGCACGCCGGGGAGCAGCTCCTCGATCCGGTCGCGCGCCTTCTGGTAATAGGTCTCGTCGAAGTCGGCCGCCACGCCGGGCGCCTCGTCCGGATTGCTCATCCCCCACAGCAGGCCACCGGCTTCGCCTGGGCGCCAATAGATTCCGGAGGTGACATCGAAGACCATGGGCACCTCGTGCACGTCGAACGCCGTCACCGGTGCGGTGACGACGACCTGGTGGCGCGAACCGCCTGCCGGAATCCGCCCGCCCGCGGTCGCGCCGACCTTGCCGAGCTTCGGGCCGCCAGTCAGCACGACGTGGTCGGTGTCGATCGGGCCGTCGGAGGTGTCGACGCCGACGACACGACCACCGGAGGTGCGCAGGCCGGTGAATCGGCAGCGCTCCTTGACGTCGACCTTGTGCGCGACGAGCGCCGCGGTGTACGCCAATACGTTTCGCGGTGCGTCGATGTAGCCGTCGCCGGGCGCATAGGACGCGCCAAGGGTGGCACCCGGCGCGATGCCGGTGTTCATGCCGTCGATGTCCGACCCAGACTTCCACGCGACCTCGAGCCCAAGGCTCTTCTGCAGGGCGATGCGGTCGTGCGCCTGGGCCACCTCGGCGTCGCTGAAGCACGGCATCAGGTAGCCCTGCGCCACGAAGCCGCAGTCGAGCGGGTACCGGTCGCCGCTGGCGGCGTAGAACTGCTGGGTCCGGATGCCGAGCACGATGGGGGCCGCGGTCCCTCCCTGAGCCCGCACCATGCCCGCCGCACGGCTGCTCGCGCCGTCTCCGAGCGTGGCCTTTTCGAGGAGAACCACCCGCTCCACACCACGTTCGGCGAGCTGGACAGCGGTCCACGCCCCGACCGTTCCGCCGCCCACCACGACAACGTCAGCACTGGTCATACCAAGGAACGCTGGCATAGACTGAACGCTCAGTCAAGAGCAAGGAGCGGGGTCACACGATGTATGGACTCTCGGAGGACGATCTGCGGATCCGCGATACGGCGCGGGCCTTCGTGGAGTCTCTGATGCCGCACGAGGTGGAGGCCGAGATGGCCGGCGGCCTGCTGCCGAAGGAGCTGACGGCCGAACATTCGCGCCGGGCGATCGAGCTCGGTCTGTACGCCACCAACATGCCGACTTCGGTGGGTGGCCACGGCTGCACGGCTCTGCAGCAGGTGCTCGTGCAGGAGCAGTGCGGGCGGGTCACCAACGGCCTGGCCTGGGTGATGGCGACGCCGCCGCAGTGGTGGCCGGAGGTGGCCACCGACTATCAGCGCGAGCGCTGGCTGCTGCCGTCGGTGCGCGGTGAGAAGCACGAGGCCTATGCGATCACCGAGGAGTTCGCCGGGTCGGACGTGGCAGAGCTGCAGACCACCGCCCGCCGTGACGGCGACGAGTACGTGATCAACGGCGTCAAGTGGCACGTCACATCTTTCAACCTCGCCGACTACGTCTTCGTCGAGGCCGTGCTGACGACCGGCGAACACGCAGGCGACCATGTGCTGCTGGTCGTCGATGTGCCCTGGCCGGGGATGGAAGTCGTTCGCACACCCCATTATTCGCACAACATCGCCGACGAGCACCCGATCGTCGCGTTCAACGACGTCCGGGTTCCTGCCTCGAATCTGGTTGGGGCCGAGGGTGAACCGATGACCTTCACTCAGGACTGGTTCCGGTTCGAGCGGATGATGGTGGCGTCGCGGTGTGTCGGCGCCGCGCAGCGCCTTGTCGACGAGATGACGGCGTTCGCGCAGACACGCGAAGTCGGCGGCAAGCCGCTCGGCGAGTACCAGCTGGTGGCAGGCATGCTGGCCGACAGTGCGACCGAGCTGTTCGCCGCCCGGTCAATGCTTTACGAGGTTGCCCGGTCGATCGACGCTGGCCGCGACCGCAAAATCCTGCACGGCCAGGCGTCCATGGCCAAGCTGTACTGCTCCGAGATGGCCGGTCGTGTCGCGGACCGCGCGGTACAGGTGTTCGGCGGCCGGGGCTACATGCGCGAGAACGTCGCCGAACGGATGTTCCGCGAGCTTCGGGTGGAACGGATCTGGGAAGGCGCCAGCGAGATTCAGAGGGTCATCGTTGCTCGCCAGATGATGACGCGCGGACCCGGGGCGGTGCTCGAGGGTCAGTGAAGGCCTGGGCGGCCGCGAAGACGCACGGATAGACAGGTCACGCAGCCCTCGAGCTTTTCGAACTCGGAGATGTCGACGGCGATCACCCGATAGCCGCGCTGCCGGAACAGATCGGCTGTCTGCGGCGCCGCCGACGACATCAGCAGCGCATCGTTATCCAGCAGCACGACGTGCGCCCCCGGCTCCTCGGGTACGGCGAAGAACCGATCACCCCAGACGCCGGGATCATCGACAACAGGCCCGTAGCCGATGATCGTGCCGTCGGGTAGCGCGGTCACCGCCGACTTGAGGTGCAGAGCCTTCGTCAGCGCGACGGTCACCACCTCGACGCCGAACGGTTGCAGGTGCGTCTGCAACTGGGCGATGCCCTCGGCGTTCGTCCGACCGCCCATGCCGACCCAGACGGTGCCGTCGTGCTTGAGCACATCGCCGCCGTCGAGGGTGCCGGGCGCTTCGATGCGCACGACGCGATACCCCTGCGCGCGGACGGCGTCCTCTGCGGCGGGGACCTCGGGCCAGCGCTCGTCGGCGCCTGGCCGGCAGACGATCGCCAGGTCGCCGTAGACGACCACCGTGTCCTCGACGAACACCGAGTCGGGACTGTCCGGCGCGGGCGACACCTCGTGGGTGGTCCAGCCCTCGTCATGCAGTGCTGCGACGTAACCGTCCCATTGGCGTTGGGCGAGTTCGGCATCGACGTCGTCGCTGCGTTCGATGTGGGTGACCAGCCCGTCGGCGAGTCGCGGTGACGGTCGTCGGATCAAGGCATGGCGGGCGGTCAACACGCCTCCACCGTATCGGTGTCCCTCGCCGCGCCGTGAGCGATCCGAGCGCGACGCCGCTGAACGTCAAATCGCCCAGCTGCCAGGTAAAGCCGGCGATACCGATGATCAACTGGATGGCCGCGGTCATCTGGTTCAGCGGCTTGCCGAAATCGACGCCGTTGGTCAGCCAGATCCGGATGCCGAGGATGCCGACCAGACCGGAGAGCACGATGGTCGCGCCGCCGAGCACGCCCGGCGGAATGGCCGAGATGGCCGCGCCGCTGCCGATGATCCCGCGAAAGAAGGCCAGCATGCGCTTCCACGTGTTTCCATGTCAGCGGGATGACGATGAATATCTTGCCTGGACTAGAGCAGTTCCGCGGATATCGGCGGGACTGGCTGCGCGGCGACCTGCTTGCGGGGTTGACCGTTGCGGCCTACCTCGTCCCGCAGGTGATGGCGTATGCGACCGTGGCGGGGCTTCCGCCGGTCGTCGGGCTGTGGGCGGCGCTTGTGCCGCTTGCCGTGTACGCCGTGCTCGGCTCGTCGCGGCAGCTCTCGGTCGGACCCGAGTCGACGACCGCACTGATGACGGCGACGGCCTTGGCGCCGCTCGCCCTCGGTGACCCCGCACGCTACGCCGCGCTGGCCGCCGCGGCGGCGGTCCTCGTCGGCGCGATCTGCTTCGTCGCGGGCCTGCTGCGCATCGGCTTCCTGGCCGATCTGCTGTCGCGGCCGGTGCTGGTCGGCTACATGAGTGGGGTCGCCGTGATCATGATCGGCAGCCAGCTCGGCAAGGTCACGGGTATATCGGTTGAGGGCGACGAATTCATCGAAGAGGTGCACTCGTTCATCAAGGGGCTGGGCGACGTGCACTGGCCGACGGTCGCATTGTCGGTGGCGGTGCTCGTGGTGCTGCTGATCCTTGCGCGGCTGGCGCCACGGCTGCCGGGTCCGCTGATCGCGATTCTGCTGGCGAGCGCCGTCGTCGCGGCGTTCTCATTGCACCGCAACGGGATCAAGGTGATCGGTGCGATCCCGAGCGGGCTGCCGACCCCTGGGCTGCCCGGTATCGGGTTGGAGGACGTCTCCGCGCTGGCCATCCCCGCGGTGGGCATCGCGATCGTCGCGTTCTCCGACAACGTGCTGACCGCCCGCACGTTCGCGGCCCGTCATGATCAACGGATCGACGCCAACGCCGAGTTGCGTGCGCTTGGCGTCTGCAACGTGGGAACCGGCCTGCTGCACGGGTTCCCGGTGAGTTCGAGCGGCAGCCGAACCGCGCTCGGGGATGCGCTGGGCAGCCGCACCCAGCTCTACTCGGTCGTCTCGTTGGGGTTCGTGCTCGTGGTGATGGTGGCGGGGCGTGGCGTGCTGGCGAACTTCCCGATGGCCGCGCTCGGGGCGCTCGTCGTCTATGCCGCGCTGCGGCTTGTCGACGTGCCGGAGTTCAAGCGGCTGGCGCGATTTCGCCGCAGCGAGCTTTTACTCGCGCTGGCCACCACGGCGTCGGTTCTGCTGTTCGGCGTGCTGTACGGGGTTTTGGTGGCCATCGCGCTCTCGATCCTCGACCTGCTTCGCCGGGTGGCTCGACCCCACGACGCCGTGCAGGGCTTCGTCCCCGGCCTCGCGGGCATGCACGATGTCGACGACTACCCCGATGCCGATCCGGTGCCGGGGCTGGTGGTGTACCGCTACGACGCGCCGTTGTTCTTCGCGAACGCCGAAAACTTCCGCGAGCGGGCACTCGCGGCGGTGGACGAGAACGAGCACCCTGTCAAGTGGTTCGTGCTCAACGCCGAAGCGAACGTGGAGGTCGACCTCACCGCGCTGGACGCCCTCGACCAGCTGCGGGCCGAATTGGAAAGCCGCGGCGTAGAGTTCGCGATGGCCAGGGTGAAGCAGGATCTGCGGGATTCGCTCGAGGCCGCCGGGCTCGTCGACAAGATCGGCGAGGACCGCATCTTCATGACGCTGCCGACGGCGGTCGAGGCCTACCGAAACCACCACACCGCGTAGCCAATAGCACCGAGGAGCACCACACCTGCACCGACCAGGACCGAGGAGACCGGCAGCAAGACGGCCAGCAACACACAGCCGGTCAAGCCGACCGCCGGAATCATGCTGCGACCCAACGTCATCGCGGATGCATTGGCGATCGCGTAGTAGATCAGCACGGCGAACGATGAGAAGCCGATCGCGCCACGCACGTCGGCGACCGCCGCGACCACCGCGACGACAGCACCCACGACCAACTCGGCCCGGTGCGGGCTGGCGAACCGCGGATGCACGGCAGCAAGCGCGTGGGGCAGATGTCGGTCGCGGGCCATCGCGAGCGTCGTCCTCGAAACACCGAGGATCAGCGACAGCAGCGACCCCAGCGCCGCCACCGCGGCCCCGGCGCGGACCATCGGCTCGAAGCCCGGCTGGCCGGCCGCCCGCACGGCGTCGGCCAGTGGCGCGTTCGAGGACGCCAGGCCTGCGCTGCCCAACTCCGCCAAGACCGCCGACGCGACGATCGCGTACACCGCGAGGGTGATGCCGAGCGCGATGGGGATCGCCCGCGGGATCGTGCGTGCGGGATCGCGCACCTCCTCGCCGAGGGTGGCGATGCGGGCGTATCCGGCGAACGCGAAGAACAATAGGCCCGCTGCCTGCAGCACCCCGCCAGCGCCGTAGTCACGGCTGATCAGCCGTGCGCCGTCGACGTCGCCGAAGCCGAGCACGATCACCACCACCGCGGCGAGCACGGCGAAAACGACCGCGACGACGACGCGAGTGACGAGTGCCGACTTCTGGATGCCCGCGTAGTTGATGGCGGTCAACAGCACGACGGCGGCCACTGCGACGGCATGTGCGTACGTAGACCATGCATACATACCGACGGTCAACGCCATGGCGGCGCATGATGCAGTCTTGCCGACGACGAAACTCCACCCTGCGGTGTAACCCCAGAACTCGCCGAGCCGCTCGCGGCCATACACATATGTGCCACCGGACTGCGGATAGAGCGCGGCCAGCCGTGCCGACGACGTCGCGTTGCAGTACGCCACGACGGCCGCGATCGCCAGCCCGATGAGCAGGCCGGAACCAGCCGCCGCCGCTGCAGGCGCCAACGCGACGAAGATTCCTGCGCCGATCATCGAGGCGAGCCCGATCACCACGGCGTCCGCGATGCCGAGCCGCCGCTGCAGCGCGGGCTTTTCCGGCGTGCTCACCGGAGGCGATGTTGGATCAGGCGGCCGGGTCCTCGCCGAACACATTCTCGCGACCCCATATGGTGGCGGCGACGAAAACGATGATGGACAGCAGCAGCCCACCGATCGCGACCAACGGGACGGCCCAGAGCCGGCGCAGCATCACCGCGGTCTCGCATTGACCGACGTGGTCGACACCGGCGGCCTCCGCCTGCGTCAGGTTGGTGAAGAATCCGGTGCCGCATTTGATTTGGAAGCCGAACTGGTCGAATGCGTCGATGAACACGGGAAAGTTCAGGGCGAGTAGGCCGACGCCGATCATGACGACGCTCAGCACGCCGTAGTAGAACGCGCGGTGGTGATAGTGATGCAAGGCTACCTCCCGTTCAGGTCATGCAGACGTCGGCGACGAGCAGCACCGGCCACGAGGCGATCGCGCCGAGAAACGACACGACCAGGTCGATGCCGTCCATCTTGTGTAGATGGTCGGTGTGGATGCTCGACCAGATGACCCCGACGATGAGGTACGGGGTGCCGAGCACGAGCGCAGCGACGATCAGCTGACCGATACTGACTCGATAGGCGAGCATGCTTCGCAACGTGTCAAGCACGGGACCCCCATCCGGCCCACACCTGTCGGTGATGTTAATGATCGTTCTTCTTTCAGTGACGGCTTCGACGATTATCCATCAGCCGACGTCGGCCGATATGTGTGCATGGAGTCCGTTAGGGTGATCGCCATGGCGCGCCGCGCACGCGAGGAGCGAATCAGTCTCAGCCGGCCCATACCCAATTCCGGCATCCGGCGTGGCCGAAGGATCGCAAGGAGCAGATCGCCTGCGCGTCCGCAGAGGCGTTCAGTGCGCTCGGCTATCACGCGGTCAGCATGGAGGCGATCGCGTCGCGCGTCGGAATCTCGGCGACCGCGCTGTACCGCCACTACCCAAGCAAGTACAACCTGTTTCGCGACGCGGTGCTGGCGCTCGGCGAACAACTGGTCCAGTGCACGGCGTTCGCCGACGATGCCCACCCGGACTCAGAGACACTGCAGCGACTGGTCGCCGCGATCACCGACACCGCCCTGGTCAATCGTGACTCGGGCGGCCTCTACCGGTGGGAGGTGCGCTATCTGCGCGGCGACGACCAGACCACGCTCAACGGCCAGATGCGAACGGTGAACCGCCGTATTCAACAGCCGCTCATGGCACTTCGGCCGGGGCTTAGCTCGCGACAGCGATGGATGCTGTCGTCGTCGACACTGAGCGTTATCGGCAGCATCGTCGACCATCGCGCGAAGCTACCCGCCGTCCACATTCGTGCCGTGTTGGCGGAGATCGCCACCGCCATCTTGACGGCCGACGTGCCCGACCTACCCGATGAGTGCGTCGCCGACGGGCACGCGCGGCGGCCGACGGGCGTCGATTCGTCGAAATACGAAGCGCTGCTTACCGAGTCGATGGGTCTCTTCAACCGCAAGGGCTACCGCGACACCACGATGGAGGAGATCGCGTCGGCGGTCGGCATCCCGACCTCGGGGATCTACCGGTACTTCTCCGGCAAGAACGACATCCTTGCCGCGATATACCGGCGCGCCGCCGATCGGCTGTCATCAGAGGCCTCATCGATCATCGAGCGTGTCACCGATCCGGAAGAGGCGCTGACCGGATTGATCGATGCCTACGTGAAAAGGTCTTTCGACCACCCGGAACTGGCTCGCATCTACTACACCGAGCGGCTGAACATGGCGACCGCCGACCAGACGATCCTGCGAAACCTGCAGCGCGCCACGGTCGAATCGTGGGTGCGCCTGGTGACCGTGATCCGGACGGACTGGACGGTCGGCCAGGCCCGGTTCGCCGTGCACGCTGCCATGGCGCTGGTGATCGACGTGGGCAGGCTGGTGCACTACGACAACACGGTTGCGGCGCGCGAGACGGTCGGCAGGCTGCTCGACCTCACGCTGCTCGGCCGCTACCGGTTGCGGACGACGTTGCCCGCCAGATAGGCGCCGTAACCGATCAACCCGATGATGGCCACACGCCGCGTCTTTCGCGAGATGAGCCCCAGCCCGAGCGCGGTTTCGATGCCGCCGTCGATGTAGACGTGCTTGCGGGTGTCACGCGGGAACGCCTGCCCAGTGAGTCCGTCGAACAACTGGGGGTTGGTGAAGTGCGAGGCCCCGAGGCAGGCGAGCGCAAAGCCTGCGAGCTTCGTCGCGCGTGATCCTCCAGATCGCTGCTCTGGCAAGTCTTTTCCTTCCTGATTACTTTTTGAGGGTCCCGGTGCGGGGGGTGTCGGTGGTCGCGATACAGGTGACGGTGCGGTCGCCCTGGCCCCACGAGTCCTCACTGGGATACAGGACGAACAGCCCGACCCCGGGATCGTTGGCGGCCGCTGGCGAATACTTCGCCAGCTCAGGAGCGCACCTGTTCTGGTAGTCCTCGATCGCCGACTGGCCGGGGAAGTGCCCATCGGGCATCGTCATCACCGAGAAGATCTCGCCCGTGTGCGGTTCGCCGCACGGCGCGGTGTCGACGGTGACCACCAGACCGGACGCGGGCAGTTCCTCGAGACAGTCGCCCGCCTCCACGTCAGCGGCGCTGACTGTGCCCTTGTCGAAGAGCAACAGGAAGACCACCACGGCAACGATCCCCAGCACCCAGAGCCCGGAGAGCACCAGACCCGCGATTGCCATGCCGCGGCCGCCCTGGCCTTTCTTGGCCCGATTGAGGCCCACGATGCCGCACACCACGCTGATCAGCACGCCGCCGATAAGGCCGAAGATCAGCGAGACGATCGCCCACCAGTTGGTGCCAGGAGCCGGTGCTGCGTACGGGCCGGGCGGCGGCGCGTAATACGGCGGCGGGGCGGGATATGCCCCCGGTGGTGGGGGCGGTGGCGGGTACGCGCCTTGCGGCGGATACGCGCCTTGCGGCGGATACGCGCCTTGCGGCGGGGAATACGGTCCCGGCGGCGGTGGCTGATCGGGCGGTGGATAGCCCGGCGGCACGGTCACGAGAGCAACCGTAGCGCCGCGTCGACGGCCAGCACCGGCACATCGAGCGTCTTTGAGCCGAGGTCGTGGCGGGCGCCGGTGATTTCGACGACCTGGGTCGACGCCGGAATCAGTGCCGCGGCGGCGCGAAGCTCGTCGATGGAGCCGAATGGATCCGATGTGCCGTGCGTGAACACCGTCGGCGCCTCGATCCTCGGAAGGTGCTCGGTGCGCGCCCGTTCGGGCTTCCCCGGCGGGTGCAGGGGATAGGAGAACAGTGTCAGCGCGTCGACGCGCGCCGTGCCCTCGGCAACGACCATCGACGTCATCCGGCCACCGTACGAGTGGCCTCCCGCTAGAACCGGTCCCTTGGCCATGGTGCGGACCAGATCCACCGCTTCGACGACGCCCGCCTGGTCCGTCGCCGCCGACCCCGACGGCGGACCCTTCGGCCTGCGCCTGCGGTAGGGCAGGTTGTAGCGCACCGCGAGCCAACCGCGACGTGCCCATTCGTCGCAGATCTTCTTCAGCAGCGCCGACTCCCGACTTCCTCCCGCGCCGTGGGTCAGCACGACGGCGCCCTTGGGCTTGCCGTTCGGCTCGTGTGCGATTCCGGCGATCTCGTCGAGGCTCACGGTGAGTCACCGACCGACAGCCGGAACAACGGCGACACCGGGCCGTGGCCGTGGCCCAACGGGTAAGCGGCGCGCAGACATTGGGTCACCCACGCCTTCGCAAACGCCACCGCATCCGGCACGGTGTAGCCGTGCGCCAGCGCACTGGCCACCGCCGCCGCGAGCGTGTCACCCGCGCCGTGGTCGTCGCCGGTGTCGATGCGCGACGCGCCGAACTCGTGGAAGTCGGTGCCGTCGTACAACAGGTCGGGGCTCTCCGGTGACGACCGCAGATGCCCGCCCTTGACGAGAGCCCACTGCGGGCCGAGCGCATGCAGTGCGCGGGCCGCATCGCGCTGCGAGGCGTCGTCGACGACATCGATGTCGACGAGCAGCCGTACTTCGTCCAGGTTCGGCGTCACCAGCGTCGCAAGCGGAAAGAGTTGCGTGCGAAGCGAATCCAGCGCGCTCGGGTGCAACAGCGGGTCGCCGTGCATGGAGGCACACACCGGGTCGACCACGAGCGGGACGACACCGGCCAGGCCCTCCGAGTGCCAGGTGTCGGCAATGGTCCCGATGATCGCCGATGACGCCAGCATGCCGGTCTTGGCGGCCTGTATCCCGATATCGCCGACCACGGCTTCGATCTGGCCCGCGATAACGTCGAGCGGGATCTCGTGAAAGCCCTTGACACCCATCGAGTTCTGCACGGTTACAGCGGTCACCGCCACGCAGCCATGTATGCCGAGCAACGCGAACGTGCGCATGTCGGCCTGGATGCCCGCACCGCCGCCGGAGTCGGAGCCGGCGATCGTCATCACCCGCGGCGGTGTCTGGCCGCCGGGGGTCAGAGGCAGGAAATTCACGAACAACTCCCTACGCCGGCATCACCGGTCAGGTTCAGACGGTCGACGGCCGCTCCAGCCGTCCTCTCAGCGCGCTCGATGCGCGCTCCCGCGTGGTTGATCAGGCAGTCTCCACGCTATCGCATGGAACATAAATTGCCCCCGAATGGTTTGTATAGCTAACATATGTGTTTTGAGCCGAAACGATACGTAAGCGAACTTGATGACGACCGAGATAGAGATGACGAAACCTCCAGTCGCGGCGAACCCCGAGGAGGCCGTCGCCGAGACCGTGCGCCGGCGCACACGGATGGACCACGACCACCCCTTCTACAAGTGGGTGGTGCTGTCCAACACCACGCTGGGCATGTTGTTGGCCTCGATCAACGCCTCGATCGTGCTGATCTCGCTCCCCGCGATCTTCCGGGGCATCGGGCTCAACCCGCTCGCGCCCGCCAACGTCGGCTATCTGCTGTGGATGTTGATGGGCTACCTGGTCGTCACGGCGGTTCTGGTGGTGTTCTTCGGCCGCCTCGGCGACATGTTCGGCCGGGTCAAGATCTACAACATCGGTTTCGCGGTCTTCACGTTCGCCGCGATCGCGCTGTCCTTCGACCCGTTCCACCTCGACAGCGGCGCGCTGTGGCTGATCGGCTGGCGCGTCGTGCAGGGCGTTGGCGGCGCGATGCTGATGGCGTCCTCCGCGGCGATCCTCACCGACGCGTTCCCGTCGAACCAGCGCGGCATGGCGCTCGGCGTGAACATGGTGGCCGCCGTCGCCGGGTCCTTCCTCGGCCTGCTGATCGGTGGCGTGCTCTCGGAGTGGCACTGGAAGGCGATCTTCTGGGTGGGCGTGCCGATCGGCCTGCTCGGCACGATCTGGAGCATGCGCTCGCTGAAGGAGCTCGGTGTGCGGACGCCGGGACAGCTGGACTGGGCGGGCACGTTCACGTTCGGCATCGGTCTGACCGCGCTCCTGACCGGTATCACGTACGGCATTCAGCCGTACGGCGACTCGACGACCGGCTGGACCAACCCGTGGGTGCTCGGAACCATCGCCGTCGGGCTGGGGCTGCTGGTCGCCTTCTGTTTGATCGAGCTGCGGGTAGCCGAACCGATGGTCAACATCCGGCTGTTCAAGTCGGCGTCGTTCGGGCTCGGCAACCTCGCAGGCCTGATGTCGTCGGTGGGCCGCGGCGGGCTGCAGTTCATGCTCATCATCTGGCTGCAGGGCATCTGGCTTCCGTTGCACGGCTACAGCTTCGAGTCGACTCCGCTGTGGGCAGGCATCTACCTGCTTCCGATGACGGCGGGCTTCTTGGCCTCCGCGCCGCTTGCCGGCTCACTGGCCGACCGGTTCGGGGCGCGTCCGTTCACCGTCGGCGGGATGCTGCTGATGGCGGTGACGTTCATCGCGCTGGTGATGATCCCGGTGGACTTCAACTACTGGGTGTTCGCGGTGCTGGTGTTCTTCAACGGCCTCGGCGGCGGCATCTTCACCGCACCCAACACCGCCGCGATCATGTCGAGCGTGCCCGCCGCCGAGCGTGGCTCCGCTTCGGGCGTCCGCGCGACGTTCTTCAACGCCGGGTCGTCCCTGTCGATCGGCATTTTCTTCTCGCTGATGATCGTGGGCCTGGCCAACACGTTGCCGAGTGCGATGAACGCCGGACTGCAGGAGCAGGGTGTGTCCGCGGCCGTCGCGCAGGAGGTCGCCAACACGCCTCCGGTCGGCAGCCTGTTCGCGGCGTTCCTCGGCTACAACCCGATCGCCGAGCTGCTTGCGCCGCACAACGCGCTGCGACAGCCGGGAGTGAATGCGGATGTGTTGACGGGCAAGACGTTCTTCCCGCATTTGATCACCGAACCGTTCCACACCGGGCTGGTCGTGGTGTTCGTCGCGGCCGCGGTGATGATGCTCATCGGTGCGCTGGCCTCGATGTTCAATCCCGGCCGCTACGGGTCGGCCGACGAGGACTGACCTAGTTCGACGAGCACCGGTGCGTGGTCGCTCGGCGCCTTGCCTTTCCGCTCCTCGCGGACGATCTCGGCGTGGGAGACGCGCTGCGCAAGTACCGGCGAACCGAGGATGAAGTCGATGCGCATGCCCCGGTTCTTCGGGAACCGCAGCTGGGTGTAGTCCCAGTAGGTGTAGACCGCCGGCCCCGGTGTGAAAGGCCGTACCACATCGGCGAATTGGGCATCGACGATCGCTTTGAACGCGGTGCGTTCGGGCCCGGTGACATGGGTGCTGCCCCGGTAGGCCTCGACGCTCCACACGTCCTCGTCGGTGGGGGCGATGTTCCAGTCACCCGTCAGCGCGATCTGCGCATCCGGGTTCTCGGCCAGCCAGCCCTGCGCCGTATCCTTCAGCGCCGCAAGCCAAGCCAGCTTGTAGCCGTAGTGCGGCGAGTCGACGGTGCGGCCGTTCGGCACGTACAGGCTCCACACCCGCACGCCGCCGCACGTGGCACCGAGCGCCCGCGCCTCGGCAGCCTCTTCCACGTCGGGCCTGTCACTCCACGTCGGCTGGCCCTCGAATCCGATCTGGACATCATCGATCCCGATCCGCGACGCGATCGCCACCCCGTTCCACTGGTTGAAGCCGCAGTGCACGACGTCGTACCCGATGGCGACGAACGGCATGGTGGGGAACTGATCGTCGTTGCACTTAGTCTCCTGCATGGCCAGCACGTCGACGTCGGCGCGTTCCAGCCAGTCGGTGACGCGGTCGACGCGGGCCCGGATCGAGTTCACGTTCCAGGTGGCCAGTCGCATGGCTACAGGCTACGGGCGTCGATGTACCGCGCATGGTGCTGTGCGACGAAGCCGAGCTGCTCGTACAGGGCGATCGCGGGCGCGTTGTCGACGAGCACCTGCGCGTAGCAGTGCTGCGCTCCTCGTTCGGTGGCCCACGCCAGCAGCGCGGAGCACAGTTCGCGCGCACGGCCTTTTCGCCGCTGATTGTCGGCGACCCGCACGGCCGACAGACCCGCCCAGCGGGTTCCGTCCGGCGCGGCCGTGACGGCCGCACGCCCCACGGCAGCGTTGGCGTGCGTCGCAAACACCACGTCTCCGTCGATGACGGCGGTCAACACGTCGACCGGAATGCGGCGCTCATAGAGCCGCAGCCACTGCGCGCCGGGAGGCGATTCGATCGCCACCCTCTCGTCGGTCTCACCCGCGGGCAGGTCGCGAACCATGACGACCGTCTCGAGATGTACGGGCACCATTGCGGCAAGCGTCAGCAGCCGGTCGGGTATCGCAAGCCATGGAGTCTGACCGCGTTGCGAGTACCAGTCGACTATCGCGGGCACCGCCTCGGTGCCCGCCTCGATGCCAAGCGGCACAGCTGAATTGGCCCGGCGCGTGTGCCCCGCCGCGCCGCGCAGCAGCCAGCCGCCGATCCACCGCTGCTCTGTCCCCGGCCACGCGAGTGCCGCGGCGTGCTCCATCGAGCGGATCCGCGACGTGCGCACCGGCGCCGCTGACAGGACCCGCACCGCGACGACGTCGTCGGCCGCGATCTCAACCACCGCACCGGTTTTCGTCCGCACATGGATGCGCGGACCGATCTGCAGCAGGTGGCCGATCACATCGGTCAGCGGCGGCACCGCACCCGCGGGGCGCCGGTAACGCAGGCTGACCCGGGTGCCGACCGCGGGAAGGTCAGCCACGTTAGTGACCGAACGGGTCGGGGCCCTCACCGGGCGTCCACGTCAGCCCCGGCACGCCCCAGCCATTCGACTTCACGGCCCGCTTTGCGCTGCGCGCGTGCCTGCCGACCAGCCGGTCCAGGTACAGGAAACCGTCCAGGTGCCCGGTTTCGTGCTGCAGCATCCGCGCGAACAGCCCGGTGCCCTCGAGCGTGACCGGTGTGCCGTCGGCGTCGAGCCCGGTCACCCGTGCCCAGTCGGCGCGCCCGGTCGGAAACGTTTCGCCGGGCACCGACAGGCAGCCTTCGTCGTCGTTTTCCGGATCGGGCATCGTCTCGGGCACCTCGGAAGTTTCGAGCACCGGGTTGACGATCACGCCGCGCCTGCGGACCGTCTTACCGCGGTCCTCTGCGCAGTCGTAGACGAACACGCGCTTCGACACGCCGATCTGGTTGGCCGCCAGGCCAACACCGAACGCGGCGTCCATCGTGTCGTAGAGATCAGTGATCAAGTCGGCAAGATCGGTCGGCAGCGAACCATCGTCGGACACCGGCACCGGAGTGGTCGCGGTGTGTAAGACGGGATCTCCGACGATTCGGATGGGTACGACTGCCACGGTTGGCAAGCTTAAGTGAGCCGACTCGCCCGGTTGGCTGACGGCCCAGCAAGCGATGACGTGGTTGAATGTTCGCCGTATCGCTAGCGAGCTCGAGTGCGGGAACGAGTCAGGGAGCAATGGGTAGCAATCCAGACGGCGCCATGGCGCGGACTGCGCAATCCGGGGACGACTCCGAACTCACCGACGGGCTGACCCGCCGCGAACACGACATCTTGGCCTTCGAACGCCAGTGGTGGAAGTACGCAGGCGCCAAGGAAGACGCCATCAAGGAGCTGTTCTCGATGTCGGCGACGCGCTACTACCAGGTGCTCAACGCGCTCGTCGATCGGCCGGAGGCGCTGGCAGCCGATCCGATGCTGGTCAAGCGGCTGCGGCGGCTACGCGCGAGCAGGCAGAAGGCGCGGGCGGCACGCCGCCTCGGCTTCGAGGTGACCTGAGCGTTCCTGTGCCTTGCTGAGCCTTCCGCAGGTCTCACCCACCTCGCCGATACAGTGGGCCAAATGAACGAGCGCCATACCGATTCCTCCGGGCTGCCGCTGCGCGCCATGGTGATGGTGCTGCTGTTCCTCGGCGTGGTGTTTCTGCTGGTCGGATTCCAGGCAATGGGTTCGGGAGACGACTCCAGCGCCGACGATTCGCCGGTGGCGGTGAGCACCACGTCCACACCGTCGCCCAGGCCGGAGCCACCCGCACCGGCGGCCAAGGCAGAAGTTCGGGTCTACAACATCTCCGAGGCACTCGGAGTCGCCGAGAACACCGCCAATCAGCTTCGGGATGCCGGCTGGAACGTCACCGAGACCGGTAACCTCACGCTCGACGGCGTGACCGCGACCACTGTCTATTTCGGCGACGCGCCCGGGGAGAGGGAGTCGGCCGATGAGGTCGGCCAGCTGTTGCAGGCTCCTGTCGAGCCGAGGGCGCCGGAACTTGCCGAGCAACCACCGGGCGTGATCGTGGCAGTGACGGGATAGGCTCTCGGCATGCTTGCCTCGCGTGCGTCCACGTACACCGTCGCTGCCTTGCTCGCTCTTCCGGCGCTCGCCATCAGCGCCTGCTCCCCCAACGAGCAGATCGCCTCGGAGCCGGGCACCACACCGTCGGTCTGGACCGCGTCGACGTCGCCGTCGTCGTCGGCGTCGGCACCGGTTGGTGGGGGCGAGGGTGAATCCGCTCCGGCGGGCGAGAAGCTCACCGCGCAACTGAAGAACGCCAGCGGCGCCACGGTGGCGACCGCCGACTTCGCCTTCTCCAGCGGTTATGTCACCGTGACCGTGAAGACGACAGGTTCCGGTCAGTTGGCGCCGGGCTTCCATGGGATGCACATCCACTCGGTGGGTAAGTGCGAAGCCAACTCGGTCGCGCCGACCGGCGGCGAGCCGGGCGACTTCAACTCTGCGGGCGGGCATTTCCAGGTACCGGGCCACAGCGGCCATCCGGCGAGCGGTGACCTGACCTCGCTGCAGGTGCGTGAGGACGGCACCGCCCAGTTGGTGACGACCACCGACGCCTTTACGGCGGAGGATCTTCAGGCGGGTGCGAAGACGGCGATCATCATTCACGAGAAGGCAGACAACTTCGCCAACATCCCGCCGGAGCGCTATCAGCAGACCAATGGCGCTCCGCCTCCCGATCAGACCACGCTGGCTACCGGCGACGCCGGAAAGCGGGTCGCGTGCGGTGTTATCGGCACCGGATAGCAGTCGCATAGATTTCGCCGGGTCGGCCCGGCCGACCGTCGGTGTCGAGTGGGAATTCGCCCTGGTCGACGCCGAGACCCGCGACCTGAGCAACGAAGCGGCCGAGGTGATCGCCGAGATCGGTGAAAACCCGCATGTGCACAAGGAATTGCTGCGCAACACGGTCGAGATCGTCACCGGTATCTGCGACAACGCCGGTGAGGCGATGGAGGACTTGCAGTCCACCCTGCGGCCCGCGCGTGCGATCGTGCGCGATCGCGGTATGGAGTTGTTCTGCGCGGGCACGCACCCGTTCGCGAAGTGGTCGGCCCAGAAGCTGACCGACGCGCCGCGATACGCGGAGCTGATCAAGCGCACCCAGTGGTGGGGTCGCCAGATGCTGATCTGGGGCGTGCACGTGCACGTCGGGATCTCGTCGGCGCACAAGGTCATGCCGATCATCACCTCGCTGCTCAACCACTATCCGCACCTGCTGGCGCTGTCGTCGTCATCGCCGTACTGGGACGGTGAGGACACCGGGTATGCGAGCAACCGGGCGATGATGTTCCAGCAGCTGCCGACGGCGGGTCTGCCGTTTCACTTCCAGACATGGGCGCAGTGGGAGGGTTTCGTCCATGACCAGAAGAAGACCGGCATCATCGACCACATGAACGAGATCCGTTGGGACATCCGGCCTTCCCCGCATCTCGGCACTGTGGAGGTCCGCATCTTCGACGGCGTCTCCAGCCTTCGTGAACTCGGGGCGCTGACCGCGCTGACCCATTGCCTGATCGTCGATCTGGACCGTCGGCTGGACGCCGGTGAACAGCTGCCTACCATGCCACCCTGGCATGTGCAGGAAAACAAATGGCGCGCAGCGCGTTACGGTCTTGACGCGGTGATCATCCTGGACGCAGACAGCAACGAGCGATTGGTCACCGACGACCTCGACGAGCTGCTGAACAGGCTGGAGCCGGTGGCGAAATCCCTGCGCTGCGCCGATGAGCTCGCCGGGGTGGCCGAGATCTATCGGCTCGGAGCCTCCTATCAGCGGCAGCGGCGCGTCGCTGAGGACAACGACGGCGACCTGCGCGCCGTGGTCGACGCGTTGGTCGGAGAGCTGGACATCTGACCGTGCCGACGATCCCGATGTTTCCCCTCGAGCAGACGATGGTGCCCGGCGAGGAATTGCCGCTGCGGATCTTCGAACCGCGGTATTCCGCACTGGTTTCCGACTGCCTGGAAATGGACGACCCCGCCTTCGGGGTCGTGCTGATCGCAGCTGGCCGGGAGGTGGGCGGCGGCGACACCCGCAGCGACGTCGGTGCGCTGGCCCACATCACCGAGGTCGCCGACTTCGGCGACGGCCGCTACCGGATCAACTGCGTGATGGCCGAGCGAATCCGGGTGCTCGAATGGCACCCCGACAACCCGTACCCGAGGGCGGCGATCGAGCTGTGGCCCGACGAGCCGGGTGAACCGGTCGGAGCCGATGCCATCCGCGACGTGGAGGACCGCATGATCGCGCTTTTCGAGCGGATCGCAGGCGCCCGCGGCGCGGAGGTAAACGCCCGAGACATCGTTGCCGGTGCCGATGCGGCACCCGACGCGGCAATGTGGTTGTACGCGTTGACCACCCGCTTGCCGATGGGGCAGGCGGATCGGTATTCGGTGCTGGCGGCACCGACCGTGTCGGCGCGGTTGGCTGCGCTGAGCGATGCGGTCGAAACCGTCAGCGCGCTGGTCGAGTTCCAGCTGTCGGGCGACTAGCCGGTCAGGCGGTAAGCCTCGCCTCGACGAAAACCGTTCGCGGCATTGTGTCGTCGTCGGTCGTGCGGCCGTATCTCTTCATCAGATCCACGGCTTCGATCGCGGAGACGTCCCAGTCGCGCGCCGAGAACCAGTCGGTGACCTCGGCGCGGTCCTCGATGTACCACAGGTCTTGTACGTCGGGCGTGTCGTCGTCCACGCCGGCCTCCTCGCGCATCTGCCGCATCCGTTCGCGGCGGCTGGCCAGATACTCGGGGTCGAAGAAGCCGGCGCCGAAGGCCTCTATTCCGACGCGGCTGCCCTGCGCGCTGAGGTCGGCGATGCGTTCGAACAGCAGATCCTGGCCTTCCGCAGGCAGGTAGGGCAGCAGTCCCTCGGCGGCCCACGCGGTCGGCTCGGTCACGTCGAATCCGGCCTCCCGCAATGCCTTCGGCCAGTCCTGACGAAGGTCGACGGGTACCGGCACGTAGCGCGTTGCGGGGGCCTCGCCGCGCGCGTGAAGCGTCTCTGTCTTGAACGCAAGCACCTTCGGTTGGTCGATCTCGTAGACGACGCTGCCGTCGTTCCATGGCAGCCGCCACGCTCTGGCGTCCAGACCCGCGGCGAGGATCACCGCCTGGTCGATGCCACCTGCACCCGCGCTGATGAAGAACTCGTCGAACCATTTGGTGCGCGATGCGGCATATCCCGATATCGAGCGGATGCGCGCGGCCATGTGCCCTTGCGGCAGTTGCCAACCGCGCGCGATGGCTTCCTCGACGAACACCTCCGCATACGGGTCGGTGAACAGCGGGCACTCCGACGTCGCCTCCTCGGATCGCGCCCACGCCACACCCAATGCGGTTGCGCCGACGCTTTCGGTGATGTCCCAGGAGTCGTCGTCAGTTCTGGCCATTCGTTTTACCTTTGGTGTACTTTGCTCGGCTTCGCGCTCGCTCCGTCCTCACTCCCGCTCGCCTTCGGTGTACTCGTGTAGTTCATCCTTGGCGAGTTTGTCGTGAATGTTCTGCTCGCGGTACGCCAATTGTCCCACCCGGTTGGCGACGACCGGTGCGGTGATCACGGTGAAGATGCCGGTCAGGATCAGCATGCCGACGTCTGCATTGCCGCGAAGCCGGATGGCCGCGCCGACGAGGACCAGCAGCAGGCCGAGCACCTGCGGCTTGGTTGCCGCGTGCATGCGCGAGAGCGTGTCAGGGAAGCGGACGACGCCGATCGCGGCAGTGAGTGCCAGCGTCGACCCGCCGAGGATGAGCGCCGCGGTCACGATGTCGGGAATGTTCATCGCGGATACCTGCTTTCGCGCCTGTCATATCTGCTCCTCACGTGCGCACCTTTATCGGGAACACGGAAGCGCGCGACGCTCACCGAGCCGACGAAGCTGGTCAACGCGAGCGCGGTGAGGCCGTAGGTGACGGTGGTGTCCAGGCTGAACGCCGCCCAGGTTCCGATGGCGCACATCGTCACCGCCACCAAGGTGTCCAGCGCGACGAGGCGGTCAAGGGTGTTCGGGCCGCCGAGGATCCGGAACATCACGATCGAGGCCGCCGCGGTCAGCATGACGGCGGCGATGATCCAGACGGCTGTCATTCCTCGCCCTCCTCTTCGCGAAACGAAATTCCAGCAGAAGAAGTGCGAGTAGAGGCCTGCTGGAATTCCGTTTCGCGCTCGAAACTCGCGATCAGCAGCCGTTCGATCTGCTCGACCTGCCGGTAGAAGCGGGCGACGGCCTTCTCGTTGCCGACGTCGATGACGTGCACGTACATCAGCCGCCGCTCCTGGTCGATTTCCAACACCATGGAGCCGGGGATGATGGTCAAAATGTTGGAGGCCAGCGCGAGCACCAGATCCGACTTGATCGACAGCCGGGCCCGCAGCACTGCGGTGAGCGGGGGCGGACCGGGTCTGACGGCCAGCCACGCCACCTGCAAGGACGACAGCACCAACTGGTAGCCGACGACGACGACCAGCCGCAGCAGGGACAGCGGATGCAGCTTGCCCTCGACCGGTACGGCCGGGAGCGGCAGCATGACCGTGATGACAGCAGCGATCGCCAGGCCTCCGACGATGTTGGCGGCGGAAAGCTTGCCCCACAACAGAATCCACACCAGCATCAGCCAACAGAGCACCCAAGCCTGCAGCGCGTGACGTCTCATGGCCTCACCTCCGAAAGAACGGCGGAGACGTAGCGGCCGCGGTCGATCACCTCGGCAGCAGCGCGGTCGCTGTAGGCGACGATAGGGCCGGCAAACACGGTCAGAGTCAGCCCGACCGCGATGAGTGCGCCGGTCGGCACGAGCATGCCGACCGGCATCCGCCCGACATCGCCGCGATCGTCGAACGCGATGTCCTCGGTGTCGTCGAGCAGGACGGAGGGAGCGGCCGCGGCGACGTGGCCCTCCGGGGCGTCGGCACGGTCGCGCCAGAACGCCAGGGTCCAGACGCGGGACACCACGTACAGCGTCAACAGGCTGGTGACCACACTGCCGCCGACCAGCAGCCACGCCAGCACCGAACCGTTCTGGGCGCCGGCCTCCAACAGGGCGACCTTGCCGATGAACCCGGAAAACGGCGGTATGCCACCGAGGTTGAGCGCCGGCACCACGAAGATGAAAGCGAGGATTGGGCTGGCCGCCGCCAGCCCGCCGAGCCGCTGAAGCGTCGACGCGCCGGCCTGGCGCTCAATCAGCCCCACGACGAGGAACAGCGTCGTCTGTACCAGGATGTGGTGCGCTACATAGTAGATCGCACCGGAGAGCCCCAGCTCGCTGGACAGCGCGACGCCGAACACCATGTAGCCGATGTGGCTGACAAGGGTGAAGGACAACAGCCGCTTGATATCGCTCTGCGCGATAGCGCCGAAGATCCCGACAAGCATGGTGAGAAACGCCGCGACCATCAACATCCGGTCCAGGCCGCCGTCCGGGAACAGCAGCGTGTGCGCCCGGATGATCGCGTACACACCAACTTTCGTCAGCAGGCCGGCGAACACGGCCGTGACCGGCGCCGGCGCGGTTGGGTACGAGTCGGGCAGCCATGTCGACAGCGGGAACACCGCCGCCTTGATGCCGAACGCGACCAGCAGCACCGCGAACAGGGCGCTGCGCGTGCCCTCGGCGACGCCGTCGAGGCGGATAGCGAGTTCGGCCATGTTGAGCGTGCCGGTCGCGGCGTATACCAGCGCGATGCCGATCAGGAAGATCATCGACGACACCATCGACACCATCACGTAGGAGATGCCGACGCGGACCCGTTCTGCGCTCGCGCCGATGGTCAGCAGAACGAAGCTCGCCGCGAGCAGCACCTCAAACCCGACGAAGAGGTTGAACAGGTCGCCTGCCAGGAACGCATTGCACACGCCCGCGGACAGTACGAGATAGGTCGGCAGGAAGATCGACACCGGCTGGCGCTCGTCGCCGTCCCTGATGCCCTGCCCGATGGCGTAGAGCACAACGGCCAGCAGCACGATCGACGAGACGACCATCATCAGCGCCGAAAGTCGGTCCACCACAAGCGTGATGCCCAGCGGGCCCATGCCCGGCACACTCTGCGCCCAGCCGCCGACGTGTACCGCCAGCGTTCCGTCGCGGTCAGTGAGGTAGATCAGCGCTGCGCACACCGCGACCACCGCCGACAGGGCGGCGAGCGTGATGGCTCTCTGAAGCCGCGGACGGCGCCCGGCGAACATCGTCGCCGCGGAGCCGAGCAACGGGATCAGCACGGGCAGCGGCGTCAACACCGCAGAGGCTGTGGTCATGCGCGATCCCGCTTCGCTTCTCGCTTGCAAGTCATCGCGACCCCTCCAACCCGGGCAGCGCGTCGAGTTCGTCGGGCTCGTCGCTGTCGCGCGCCGTGACCGGTCCGGGTCGGGCTTCGTCGAAGGCGAGGGCCTCCTCGTCGGTCATCTGCGCAACGCGTGCGTCCTCGGGGTCGATGGTCACCTCTTCCTCGGTGGTCAGCCGGTATGTGCGGTAGATCAGCGACAACACGAACGCCGCGACGCCCATGGCGATGACGATCGCGGTGAGGACCATGCCCTGCGCCAAGGGGTCTGCGGTCGTCGTGTGACCGTCGCTGGTCCTGCCGCGCACCGGCGGATTGCCGGACGGGCCGCCGACGATCAGGATGAGCAGGTTGACGGCGTTGCCGATGAGTAAGAGCCCCAACAGCATTCGGGTCAGGTTGCGCTCCAGCAGCAGGTATACCCCGACACTGGTGAGCCCGCCGACGAGGATCAGCGGAACGAGGAACGCCGTCATCGTGGTGTCACCGCCGCCGGTTGCCGTTCGGCCATGTCGGCGTCGACGCGCGCGCCGAGGCTGCGAAGGACGTCGAGCACGAGGCCGACGACGATCAGATAGACACCGAGGTCGAAGAACAGTGCTGTGACCAGTTTGACGGTGCCCAACACCGGAATGTCGAACTGCAGCACCGCGGATGACAGCACCGGCGCGCCGAGCAATAACGACGCCACCGCCGTGCCTGCCGAAAGCGCCAACCCGACGCCGAGGATCTTGCCCGCGTCCAGCGGCAGCGTTTCGCCGAGTTCGTAACGTCCGCCCGCGAGATAGCGCAGCACGAGCGCGAGGCCCGCGGTCAGCCCGCCCGCGAATCCGCCGCCCGGTGTGTTGTGGCCCGCAAAGAAGAAGTACGCCGACAGCACCATGATGAGCGGGAAGATCATTCGGGTCGCGACCTCGAGCACCAGCGAGCGGTGCCGCGGGTCGCGAAGCTCGCTGCCGCGCAACCAGGTGACGTCGCCCGCGGCTGGGCTGATCGCGGTCGCAGTGGTCGGTGCGATATCGAGCTGGCCTGCGTCGGCGACACGTGGAGCGGCACCGAACCTCCTGTGCCGGAACACCATTGACGCTACGCCCGTTGCAGCCACCAACAACACTGAGATTTCGCCGAGGGTGTCCCACGCGCGGATGTCAACCAGCAGCACATTGACGGTGTTGGAGCCGTGCCCGCGGTAGTACGCCGCATCGGGCAGCAGCGCGGCGATCGGGACGCCGGTACGGGCGGCCATTGCGAACACCGCCAGCGTGGTGACGCTCGCCCCGACGGCCAGCGCCAGCGCCGCACGCGGCAGCCGGTGCTTGAGCATTCTGCTGCGGTCGGACTCGGCGGGCAGCGTCCGCAACACCAGCACGAAGATGATCAGCGTCAGCGTCTCAACCAGGAACTGCGTCAACGCCAGATCGGGTGCGCCGTGGAACGCGAAGATGGTTCCGCACCCGTAGCCGGTCACGCCGACAAGCAACACCGCCGCCAGCCGGTTGCGCATCACCGTCGCACCCACCGCGGCCGCCAGGATGAGCACCCCGACGATCACCTGGATCGGCGAGCCCCACAGCGCGAACTCGGGCCGGTCGCGCGCCCCGAGCGTCAGGGCCACCACCGGCACCACCGCGAGCGTGGCCAGGATCATCGCCTGGGTGGTCGAAATCGAGCCGCGCTGCGTGGTGCCGGTCAGCCGCACGGAAAGCACGTCGGCGCCGCGGATCACCGCGTCGTAGATGCGGTCCGCGTTGCCGAGCGGAAGATACATCAGCCGGGTCTGCCGCAACCGCGCCCGCCCGAGGAACGCGGCCGTGCCGATCGCGAGCACGAGAACCGACAGCAGCAGCGGCAGCCCGAAACCGTGCCACAACGCGAGCTCGTAGTCGGCGCCGCCGGGCACCGTGTCGGCGTAGGTCTGCAGTGCACGGTCCAGCGGCGACGGCCACAGCCCCAGCAGCAGGCCTGCCGCAGCAAGGATGGCGGGCGCGGCGAGGAATGTCGCAGGGACAGAGTGCATTTCGCTGACCCGCTTGCTGGGTTCGGATCTGCCCTTTCTGGCGAATGCGCCCCACAGGAAGCGAAGGCTGTACATGGTGGTGAACACCGAACCCGCGACGATCCCCGTCAACACGAACGGTGCTGCATGGCCCAATGACTGACTGTGCAAAAGGGTTTCGTAGTCGGCTTCCTTCGCGACGAAGCCGAGGAACGGCGGCAGCGCCGCCATGCTTGCGGTGGCCCCCGCGGCGATGAACAGAAGCGGCAAGCTGGCGTGCCCGAGCCAGGCCAGCCTGCGGATGTCGCGGGTGCCGGTGGCGTGGTCGATGATGCCGACCACCATGAACAGCGCGGCCTTGAACATGGCGTGCGCGCACAGCAGCGCCAGCCCGGCGAGCATCAGGTCGCTGCCACCGGCGCCAACCATCACGGTGATGAAGCCGAGTTGGCTCACGGTGCCGAACGCCAGGATCAGCTTCAGGTCGTATTCGCGCACCGCGCGCCAGCCCGCGAGGATGACGGTCAGCACGCCGAGCGTGACCACCATCGGCCGCCACGGCGGCGCGTCGGCGAAGCCGGGAGTCATCCGCGCGACGAGGTAGACGCCGGCCTTGACCATCGCGGCGGCGTGCAGGTAGGCGCTGACCGGCGTCGGGGCGGCCATCGCGCCGGGCAGCCAGAAGTGCAGAGGAACGATCGCCGACTTGGCCAGTGCGCCAACGAGTACCAGCACGATCCCGACCGAAGCCGCAAGGCCGTTCGGAGGCGTCGCGACCAGTTCGGACAACAGATATGTGCCCGAGATGGTGCCGAGCACGACGATGCCTACCAGCATGGCGAGTCCGCCTGCCGTGGTGACCAGCAGCGCCTGCACTGCGGCCTTGCGGCTGCTGACACGCTCGGCGTAATGACCCACCAGAAGAAAGGACAGCACGGTGGTGAGCTCCCAGAACACGTAGAGCACCAGCATGTTGTCGCTGACCACCAACCCGAACATGGCGCCTGCGAACGCGACCAGCTCCGCGGCGAAGCTGGGCAGCCGTTTCTCGGTGTGGCCGTCATGATGGTGGAAGTAGTCGGCGCAGTAGAACAGCACCAGCGCGCCGATGCCGAGCACCAGCACACTCATGATCGCCGCGAGTGCGTCGAACCGCAGGGTGATGTCCATCGACAGTTCGGTCAGCCAGGGCACGTCGACGCTGAGGGACTCGCCCCGACCCGGCCAGTTCAGCACAACCCAGCCGAGGGAGGCGAGCGGGACGAGGGCCAACGGATAGAACGCCTTCCTTCCCCATCGGTACACCAGCAGGGGGGCCAACGCAGTGGCAACCGCGTGGGCGAAAAGAACGGCGAGCAAGGCACTCCGATCGTGTGCTTAGGTCGGCGATGAGCCGGCCAGGCGACGAGCAGAAGACGGGGTGTCAGTCGGGTGAAGGCTTTGGCTGAACCCCAGTCTACGTGGGCGGATACAGCTACCATCGTCGCGTCGTGGATACCTCTGATGTGGTAGTGGTCGGCGCGGGGCCCACCGGGCTGATGCTGGCCGCTGAGCTCGCGCTGGGCGGCGCCAAGGTCCAGCTGCTCGAAGAGCGCATCGACAAGCCCAATATCACCAGGGCCTTCGCGGTGCATGCGCGCACACTCGAACTACTCGACGCGCGCGGTATGACCGACGAATTGATGACCCGCGGCGTGCCCGTCTACGAGATCGCCCCGCCCGGCGGCGGCACGCTGAACCTGCGCGAGCTGCCGACCAGATTCGGGATGTTGTTGGTCGTGCCGCAAAGCGGCACCGAGCAGGTGCTGCAGATGCGGGTGGACGACCTCGGGGTGCCGATCGCGCGCGGCGCCGAGGTGGTCGGGTTGGCCCAGGACGACGACGGCGTGACGGTGCGGTGCGCCGACGGCACATCCATCCGGACGACGTACGTCGTGGGATGCGACGGCGGGCACAGCACTGTGCGGCAGCTGGTGGGCATCGGGTTCGAGGGCAAGCAGTACGAAACCCACATCCTGCTCGCCGACGTGCACCTCACTCGGGCACCGGAGGACACGTTGACCGGTGTCACAAACGAGCGCGGTGCCGTCCTGATGATCCCGTTCGGCGACGGCTGGTTCCGCGCCATTGCGTGGGACCGCCTTCGCGAACAGGCGCCGCTGAAGGAGCCCGTCACGCTGGACGAGATCCGCGGCTCGTTCCACCGCATCGCGAGCGAGGACTACGGCATGACCGATATGCGCTGGAGTTCACGGTTCCTGTCCGAACGCAAGCAGGCCGAACGGTACCGCGTCGGCCGGGTGTTCATCGCCGGTGATGCTGCGCACGTGCATTCCCCGTTGGGCGGCCAGGGGATGAACACGGGCATCGGCGACGCGATGAACCTCGGCTGGAAGCTGGCGTCGCAGGTTCGCGGAACCGCGCCCGACTGGCTACTGGACAGCTACGAAGGCGAGCGCCATCCCGTCGGCGCCGCGGTGCTGCGGCTGACCGACGCGTTCAACCAGTTGGTGCTCGGCCGGTCCAAGGCGCAACGGATGGTGCAGACCCTCGCGATCGGATCGATCACCCGGGTGCCCGCTGGTCGCCGGTTCATGGCCGGACGCCTCAGTCAGATCGGCATCGGCTATTCACGCGCATCCCGCGGCGATCACCGTATGGTCGGCAAGCGCATGCCCGACGTCGACTGCGGCGGCACCCGTCTCTACGAACTCCTGCGTGAGGGCCGGTTCGTGATGGCGACGACCGAGCACGTCGACCTCGACCGCTCCGATCTTCTGCAGGCCGTGCACCGCAACACCGACTTGCCGGCCGCCGTTCTGGTGCGCCCCGACGGTTACGTCGCCTGGGCCGACGACCGGCTGCCGACGGCGTCACATGCCGCCGCGGCGATAGCGCACTGGCATGTGACCGCACGGACTCCATGACATGGCGCGGATCGGCAGTGCGTGGCCGAGGACGCCGATGCCCGCGCCGAGGATGGGCCAGATCGGCCAGAAGTACCAGGCCCCCGCGGTCAGACCGACGACGAGCCACACCGTGAGCACGATGGCCACCATGGCGAGGTAGCCGGCTAGATGTAGCTGGACGCCGCGGCGCGCTGCGGCCCGACGTGCCTCACGGCGTCGCGGGTCGTTGCGCCGCATCTGGGCCAGCGGCAGGTCGGCGACGAGTTGGCGAAGCTCGGTGGTGGTGTGCGCGGCGAACGCGGCCTGCAGCCGGGTTTCGTACTCGGCCATCTCCAAGTAGCCCTGGGCGAGCGCCGAGCCGAGTTGGTTCGCGGTCTTCTCCCGCTCACGGTCGCCGGCTCGGATGGATGGCGCGGTTGGGGCAGTCATGGTGCCTCCCTGATGACAATCTTGACAGTGCCTAGTTCTAGGAACGACTATGCGCCTCTAACTTGTCACTGTCAAGATACGGATGTCGAATGTCGCCCGCCGGCCCCGGATGCGCAGGACTATAAAGGCGTCAGCACCCGACAAATGAAACGAGGCAGCCATGGCTGTCGATGAAACCAAGTTGAACGAATTCCTCGGCAAGGCGGTGGGCGATCTCGGCGCCGCGATGAGCGCGACGCTGATACTGGTCGGTGACCGGCTCGGGCTGTACCGCGAATTGGCGAAAGGCGCGGTGACTTCGGCCCAATTGGCGCAACGCACCGGCACCGACGAGCGCTACGTCCGCGAATGGCTGGGCAACCAAGGCGCAGGCGGATATGTCCAGTTCGACCCCGCAAGTGACGAATGGTCGCTCAGCCCCGAGCAGGCGCTGTGCCTGACCGACCCGAATGGCCCGGTCGACATGCCCGGTGCTTACAACATCGTCGAGGCTACGTTTCACGCGCTCGCACATACGCTGGACAACTTCAAATCCGGGGATGGCATGGAGTGGGGTGAGCACCATCCCTGCCTGTTCGAGGGAACCGAACGATTCTTCCGCGCCGGCTACAACACCAATCTGATCGCCTCATGGCTGCCCGCGCTGGACGGCGTCGTCGACAAACTGCAGCGTGGAGCCAAGGTCGCCGATGTCGGGTGCGGGCACGGCGCGAGCACCATCCTGATGGCGCTGACGTATCCGGATTCGGAGTTCGTCGGCTACGACTACCACGACGAATCGATCGAGGCCGCCACCGCGAAGGCAGCGGCTGCAGGTGCTACGAATGCGCGGTTCGAAGTCGCCGATGCAGTTGGCTACGGCGGCAAGGATTTCGACCTGATCGCATTCTTCGACTGCCTGCACGACATGGGGGATCCGGTCGGTGTGTCCCGGCACGCGCGCGAAGCGATCAGCGACGACGGCACCGCGATGATCGTCGAGCCGTTCGCCAACGACCGGGTTCAGGACAACCTGAATCCGGTTGGCCGAGTTATGTACGGCGCATCCACGCAGATCTGTGTGCCGGTTTCGTTGGCGCGCAAGGGCCCTGCTCTCGGGGCTCAGGCAGGGGAGGCTCGGCTGCGCGAGGTCGTCGTCGACGGCGGCGGATTCACGAGGTTCCGGCGGGCCACCGAGACACCGTTCAACCTCGTGCTCGAGGCCCGGCCGTAGTTCGCTCAGCGCGCTTCGGAGAATGCGCGCAGCGATTCGACCTGTGCCGGGTCCAGCGACGGGCGCACGGTTTCGCGCGCCTCGGCCACATCGGCGGCCGTCACGTCGGCTGCATCGATCGACCGCCGCATCGCCGTCAGCGCGGCCTCGCGCAGAAGCGCGACACAGTCGGCGGCGCTGTAGCCATCCAACTCGACGGCAAGGGCGTCGAGGTCGACGTCTTCGCTCAGCGGAATAGATTTGCCTGCGGTGCGCAGGATCTCGCGACGGGCGGCGGCATCAGGCGGCTCGACGAACACCAGCTTCTCCAGCCGCCCAGGCCGAAGGAGCGCGGGGTCGATCAGGTCGGGCCGGTTCGTCGCGCCCACCACCACCACGTTGCGCAGCGGCTCGATGCCGTCGAGCTCCGTCAACAGCGCGGCGACCACCCGGTCGGTGACGCCGGAGTCGAAACTCTGCCCGCGCCGTGGCGCCAGCGCGTCGAGCTCGTCGAGGAACACCAGCGACGGTGCGGAGTCGCGGGCGCGACGGAACAGATCGCGCACCGCCTTCTCCGATGCGCCGACCCACTTGTCCATCAGCTCGGCGCCCTTGACGGCATGCACCGACAACCGACCCGAGCTGGCAAGCGCCCGCACGATGAAAGTCTTGCCGCAGCCGGGCGGCCCGTACAGCAGCACGCCGCGCGGCGGCTCGACACCCAGCCGCTCGAACGTCTCGGGATGCTGCAGCGGCCACAGCACCGATTCGGTGAGTGCCTGCTTGGTCTCGGCCATGTCGCCGACGTCGTCGAGTGTCACCGAGCCGACGGCCACCTCTTCTGTGGCCGACCGCGACAACGGACGGATCACGCTGAGCGCACCCATCAGATCGTCCTGGGTCAGTACCGGCGGCTTCTCGTCCTCGCTGGCCCTCGCCGCCGCGCGCAACGCGGACTCCCGAACAAGCGCACTGAGATCGGTCACGACGAAACCCGGTGTGCGTTCCGCGATTTCGTCGAGGTTCAGGCCATCGGTGGGTACATCGCGCAACAGCACCTCGAGCAGCTGCTTACGGGTCGTCGCATCCGGCAGGCTCAGGCCGAGTTCCCGGTCGCACAGGTCGGGCGCCCGCAGCCGGACGTCGACCGACTCGGGAACCGCAGACGTCGCGACGAACGCCACACCGACGGTGGCGACCGCATTGCGGAGTTCGCTGAGGATCAAGGTGGCCACGGGCTCGGCGGGCGTCGGCAGAAGCGCGTCGATGTCGGTGATCAGCAGTACGCCGCCACCGTCGCGGACGCTGGCCACCGCCGACGCGACGCTGCTGAGCCGGTCCTCGGCGCGCAGCGCCCCCACCTCTGGTCCGTCCAGTTCGACGAGGCGCCGCCCGGCGCACACCGTGCGAACCATCGTCGCCTTGCCGACACCGGCGGGCCCCGATACCAGCACACCGAGATTGGCTGTGGCGCCGAGGGTTTTGAGCAGGTCGGGCTCGTCGATCGCCAGTTTCAGCCATTCGGTGAGGCGGCTCGCCTGCGCGTGCGAGCCCTTGAGGTCGTCGAAGCTGACCGTCGGTGCACGCGATTCCGCGGGAGTGGTCACGACATGCTGGCCCGACGTCGGCTGCGCAGAGGGCGTCACCACCCCGTCTGATGTCACCGCCAATGTGGCTCCGTCGCCCCAGATCACCACCGAATTCGGTTGCACGCTAACGGGTCCTGCGGGATCGACGCCGGTAACGGTCAACAGTTCGGACGTCCATGTGATGCCGACGGCCGATGTCAGCGCGCTGCTGGCCGCCGACGACGGGATGTCGGGGCCGAGGTCACGTGGCAACAGCGACACGGTGTCGCCGACGGTCATCACCTTGCCGAGCAGAGCCTGACGCAGCGTCGCCGACGAGATCGACTGGGTGGCCAGATTCGATCCGCGCACCGTCACCGATCGGGCGCCGTACACCGTCACCGGTGCGACGAGCACGGTGGTGTTCTCCCGCAGCCCGGCGTTGGACAGCGTCACGTCGTCGAGCAGCGCGGTGCCCGCCGGTGTGCCGTCCGGTGCCACGCCGGCGACCGCGGCGGTGGTTCGCGCGCCGGTCAGCGACACCGCATCCCATTCCCGAATACCAAGCGCCGCAATGGCTTCGGGGTGAAGGCGCACGACTCCGCGCCGCGAGTCGAGAGCCGAGGTGTTCAGCCTCGCGGTGAGGGTGAGCTGGTGCCGCGGCGTCGGGCGGTCCGCGACGTCGAACCGTGTCATGTCAGGAGCCCGGCGGTCTGCGTAGTCCGAGCCGGGCCATCGACCGGCGGTGCGGCTGCGCCCGGCGGATCGCGCGCCGCGCCTGGCGTTGTGCCTTGGGCTTGTCGTCCCACACCTCGGGGTGCTTCGACAGCCATTTCGTCGTACGCACCGCGAACGGGATGTGAATCACGTAGGCCAGGATGATCAATAGGATCACGACGTAGCCGTACAGGATCGACGCGGCGACACCGACGGCCAACAGCGCCAGCAGCGGAACCACCATGTTCTGCGAGATGGCGAAGGTGTGGATCTTGCGCATCGGGATGGTGCTGACGGCCAGCAGCGAGACGCCGATCATCCAGATCACCACCGCGGGCTCGGACGTCCACCAGCCGTCGCCGAACTGCATCTTGGCGGCCAGCGGCCCGATCGCGCCGATCGCCCCGGCCGGTGCGGGCATGCCGACGAAGAACTGGTTCGTGTAAGCAGGTTTGTCCTCGGCCAGCATCGTGTTGTAGCGCGCAAGTCGCAACACGATGCACACGGCATACAACAGTACGACGATCCAGCCGATCCGCGAGTGCGACAACAGCGTGCCGTAGACGATGAAGGCCGGTGCCACACCGAAATTCACCGCGTCCGCGAGGGAGTCGATCTCCTCGCCCATCTTCGACGTGGCCTTCAGCAGGCGGGCGATACGGCCGTCGAGCGCGTCGAGAATCGCGGCAACGGCCAGAAACGCCATCGCCTCGGTCGGCCGATTGTCGAGCGCGAATTTCACCGCCGAGAGGCCGAGGCAGATCGCCGCGACCGTCATCGCGCTCGGCAGCATCCGCACGCTGAGAACGGATCGCTTGACGCGTGGCTTCATCGCGGCAGCTCCGCAAGGATCGTCTCGCCGCCGACCGCCCGCTGCCCGGGCAACACGAGCAGCTCGGATCCCTCCGGCAGGTAGGTGTCCAGTCGGGACCCGTAGCGGATGAGGCCGTAGGTGTCGCCGATCGACACCTTCTCGCCGGGCCGGATGTCGCAGACGATGCGGCGCGCGATTAGACCCGCGATCTGCACCGCCACCACCTGGTGCCCGTCGGGCGTGCGGATCAGCACGCTGTTGCGTTCGTTGTCCTGGCTGGCCGCGGCGAGCTCGGCGGATTTGTACAGCCCTGGACGGTGTACGACGGCGACCACCTCGCCGCTGATCGGGATGCGCTGGACATGAGCGTCGAAGATCGACAAGAAGATGCTGACCCGAGGCAGCGGACGGTCGGGCAGGTTCAGCTCTGCTGGCGGCACCGCCTGCTCGATGAGGCAGATCAGCCCGTCGGCGGGGGCGACGACGACGTCGGGGCGAGTCGGCGGAACGCGCGGCGGATGACGGAAGAACGCGGCATTCGCACCCGCCGAGAGCAGGGCGGCGCGGCGCAGCCACCGGTTGCGGCCGCCCGCCGCGGCCACTGCCAGGCTCGTGCCGACGAACGGCAGGCCGGCCGGATGCATCGGGGGGATCGTGGTTTTCGCCAGGGCCACCAGTCGCGCGGGTCCTGATCTGAGGTCGGGGCGTCTGGCCATGGTGTCGCGATTCTACGGGTGGCTACCCGTTCGACAGGTCCCAAACCTGTACAGGGGATCCCGCGGCCAGCTCGGCGACGTCTTCGTCGATCTCCAGCAGACAGTTGGCCGACGCCAGCCAGCGCAGGTGATGCGACGCGGGCGGACCGTAGCTGGTGACCACGCCCCTCTCGGCGTCCAGCACGCCACGCCGGAACTGCCGTTTACCGCGCGGCGACGTCAGGTCCTCGTTCAGCTCCGCGGTGAGCCGCGGCCGCTGCGGGTCCGGCAGCCCCATCGCGGCGCGCAGCGGCGCTCGGATGAACACCTCGAACGACACCAGGGCGCTGACCGGATTGCCCGGCAGGGTGATGATCGCGGTGTCGAAAACGCGGCCCGACCCCTGCGGCATCCCCGGCTGCATGGCCACCTTGACGAATTCGACCCCTCCGGCTCCGAGGTTGGATGTCGCCGGCCCTCCGGCTCCGAGGCTGGATGTCGCCGGCCCTCCGGCTCCGAGCGCGTCCTTGACCACCTCATAGGCGCCCGCACTGACCCCGCCGGTGGTGATGATCAGGTCGGCATCGGCCGCGTGACGGTCCAGCACGGCACGGAACTCGTCGACGTCGTCGCTGGACATCGGCGCCGTGGTCACCAGTGCGCCTGCATCTTTCGCGGCGGCCGCCAGCATGACGGCGTTCGACTCGTAGATTTGGCCCGGCTTCAGCGGGGTGCCTGGCGCGACCAGCTCCGAACCGGTCGACATCACCAGAACCCGTTGCCGCGGAACAACAGTCAGCTCGCCGAGACCGAGGGCGGCGGCAAGACCGAGCACGGCGGGCGTCACCACCTGCCCGGCTCGCAACACGGTGCTGCCCGCGTCGACGTCCTCGCCCGCGCGCCGGATGTGCTGCCCGACCTTGGCCGTCGCGCGGATCGACACGGTGTCAGTCGCACCGTCGGTGGCTTCGACGGGCACCACGGCGGTGGCACCCGACGGCACCGGCGCACCCGTCATGATCCGATGTGCGGTACCGGGTTTCAGTGTCAACGCATCGGTGCGGCCGGCGGGGATGTCCTCGGCGACCGGCAGCTGTACGGGATGCTCGGTGCTGGCGTCGGCGACGTCGTCGGCGACCACCGCGTAGCCGTCCATCGCCGAATTGTCGAAACCCGGCAGCGACAGCGCCGCGACCACATCCTCGGCGAGCACCAGCCCGAGCGCGTCGGCAAGCGCTACCGCGACCGGTGGCCGAGCCGTGATGAGGTCGGCGACGACGCGTTGGTGTTCGTCGACGGAACGCATCAGACGGGGTAGGTGACGCCGGTCAGCTCTTCGGACAACGTCCAGAGCCGCCGCTGCAGATCCTCGTTGCGCGACTGTGCGCTGGAGGCAACGACTTTCGGGCTGCCCTTGATCTCACCGAGGCCGTCGGGCCCGTAGTACTGACCGCCCCTGGCGTCGGGGTCGGTCGCGGCGCGAAGAGTCGGCAGCGCGCCTTTGTCGGCGGGCTGGGTGACGCCTTTCCACATGAAGGCGGGGATGAAGTCGGGCAGGTAGCGCATCAGCTCGGTGTCGGCGAAGCCGGGATGCGCCGCAAGCGCGACGGTCGGGGCACCCTTGGCCTGCAGCCGCCGCTGCAGGTCGTAGGTGAACATCAGGTTGGCGAGCTTGGACTGGCCGTACGCCTCGATCCGGTTGTACTTGCGCGTCAGGCCGGGGTCGTCGAAGTGGATCCTGGCCAGGACGCGGTGTCCGACGCTGCTGACCGTGACGACGCGCGACCCGTCGACCGAGAGCATGTTGTCCAGCAGCAGTCCGGTCAGCGCGAAGTGGCCGAGGTGGTTGGTGCCGAACTGCATCTCGAAACCGTCTTTGGTGGTCTCGCGCGTCGGCACGTACATCAGGCCCGCGTTGTTGATCAGCAGGTCGATGCGCGGGTGGGCGGTGCGGAGTTCGCCTGCGGCCGTGCGGACGCTGTCCAGCGACGAGAGATCCAGCTGCTGCAGCGCCAGGACCGCGTTCGGGCTGGCTGCCTTGATCCGGTCGACGGCCTCTTGGCCCTTGTCGAGGTTGCGCACGGCGAGCACGACGCGCGCACCCCTGTCTGCGAGTACGGCGGCGGTGTCGTAGCCGAGGCCGGAGTTGGCGCCGGTGACGATCGCGGTGCGGCCGGACTGGTCGGGTACGTCGGCGGAGGTCCACTTCCTGCTCATGACCAGCACACTACCCAGGGGCGGCTACGGTCGTTCCCATGTCACAACGCGCAGTCGGCCGGGCGGCCGCGCCGGTTGTCGGGGCAGTCGTCGGTATCGCTGTGATGCTGCTTTCGCTGCTGGTCGCGGGCATGCGGTGGAAGATTCCACCCGTGCTCGACGCGGTGCGGCGGATGAACCGGTCACTGACGAACCCGCGGGTGATGCGCACGGCGGGGTCGGCAGGCACCCAGACCTCGGTCGTCCGTCACGCAGGAAGAACCACCGGCAGGCCGTACCAGACGCCGGTGGACATCATCACGACCGGCGACGGGTTTCTGGTCGCCCTGCCGTACGGCACCCGGGCCGATTGGGTGCGAAATGTGCTTGCCGCGGGCTCGGCCACGATCGTCTGTCAGGGCGAGAGCATCGACGTCGCCGCACCGATCATCGCCGCCATCGCTGAGGTCGAAGGCCAGATCCCCGCCAAAACGCTGAGAACGCTGCGCCTCTTCGGGGTCACCGAATTCCTGCACTTGCAGAGGTCTGCTGATGGACTTGGTTGATCCCGCGAATCCGCCGAGCCGCAAGGCGCCGCTGGTGTGGGCGATCGGCGCCGCGATTCCGTGGCTCGTGCTGGTGGTCGCCCAGGCGGTGTGGTTCGTGATCGTTGGCCGGCCTGGCTGGCTGCACGTTCTCGCCGCCGCTGTCACCGCCGTCGGCATCGTGCTGTTTGTGTTCGTCGTCCCGGTGTGGCGCTACCGCGTGCACCGCTGGGACATCAGCCCGCAAGCGGTGTACACCCGGACGGGCTGGCTCGTCCAGGAGCGTCGCATTGCGCCGGTGTCGCGCGTGCAGACCGTCGACACCTATCGAGGCCCACTGGACCGGCTGTTCGGGTTGGCCAACGTGACGGTGACGACGGCGTCGTCGGCGGGTGCGGTCCGGATCGTCGCCCTCGACTCCGAGGTCGCCGACCGAGTCGTCACGCAGCTCACCGACATCGCCGCGATCGGCGCGGAGGACGCCACGTGACGTCACCTGCCGCCGAGCGGGTATGGCATCGGCTCAGCCCGCGAATGTTGTTGGTGCACCCCGTACACGAGGTGTTGCGGCAGATTCCGTTGCTCGTCGGCGCGGTTGTGTTGGGTTCGGCGACGGGCAACTCGATGTGGACCGTCGCGGCGCTGGGAGTGACAATCGGGTTCGGCGTACTGCGCTGGTTCACCACCTCCTACCGCATCGAACCCGACGAAGTGCAGCTGCGCACCGGCGTGCTGCAGCGCAAGGTTGTGTCGGTGCCGCGCAACAGGATTCGTTCGGTGCAGACCGATGCCCGGCTGCTACACCAGCTGCTCGGGTTGACCGTGCTACGGGTCAGCACCGGGCAGCAGGCCACGGGCGAGACCGAGTTCGCTCTCGACGCCGTTCGCGCCGGGCAAGTGCCGAGGCTGCGGTCGATCCTGCTCGCCGACTCCCTGGCTTCCGCCGATGATTCCGGCGGACAGCAGCAGTCGCTGGGTCGGCAGCTGGCGCGCTGGCATCCCTCCTGGCTGCGCTACAGCCCGCTGAGCTTCACCGGTCTCGCCATGATCCTCGCCGCGGTGGGTGTCGTGTACCAAGCGGGACTTGGTGCGGTGCTTCAGCATTCGCGACTGGCCGAGTCGGGCCGCGACGCGGCGGAGCGCTTCGGTGTGGTGGCAAGCGTCGCCGTCGTCGTCGTGGTGGTGGTGTTCGCCTCGGTGGCGTTATCGGTGATTCGGTCGCTGCTGACGTTCGGGAATCTGGTGCTAACCCGGCGGGACTCCGCCGAAAAAGGTGGAGTGTTGCATCTCGAGCACGGGTTGCTACGCAAGCGCGAGCACACCTTCGACATGCGGCGGCTGCGCGGCGGCACGTTGCGTCAGCCGCTGCTGGTTAGGCTTCTCGGCGGCGCGCGGCTGGACGCGGTGATGACGGGTGTGGCCGGGGCGGGGGAGGCATCGCTGCTGCTGCCACCATGCCCTGCCGGCACTGCGGAGTCGGTGTTGACCGAGCTGATCGAGGACGTCAACGCGGTGTCGGGCCCGGTGCGCGGGCATGGCGCCGCCGCGACACGCAGACGCTGGACTCGCGGGCTCGCGCTACCCGCCGTCGCCGCAGTCGGGTTGGCCGTTTGCGCGGTGTTCGTGGCCGTTCCTGTCTGGGCGTGGATCCTGGTGGCTGGGTTGGCGCTGTTCTGTGCGCTGCTGTCCGCCGACCGGGTGCGCGCGCTGGGGCATCGGGTCGACGGGCGGTGGCTGGTCGCGCGCGCCGGCAGCGTGGAGCGTCGCCGCGACTGCATCGCCGCCGAGGGCATCATCGGATGGACCGTGCGCCAGACCTTCTTTCAGCGGCGGGCGGGGGTGGCAACGCTGATCGCGGCGACCCCCGCAGGAGTGAAGCACTATCAGGTGATCGACGTACCGGCGCAACTGAGTTGGTCTATCGCGGGCACCGCGTCGCCCTGGGTGGCGGACAGTCAGTGGGCACGGCCCTAGGCCCGGCCCGACTTGCGCGGACACGCGCGCCGTTTAATGTCGCACCATGGCGGTCGGTGGCGTGCTGTTCGACATCGATGGCGTCCTGGTGACCTCGTGGCGGCCCATCGAGGGCGCCGCCGAGACCCTGCGCGTGCTGGCGGACAACCAGATTGCGCGCTCGTATCTGACCAACACCACGACGCGCACCCGCAGGCAGATTGCCGGTCTGCTCACCGACGCGGGCATGGACGTGGACGCCGACGAGGTCATCACGGCCGCTGCGCTGACGGCGGAGTACGTCCGCGGCCAGTACCCCGGCGCGCGCTGCTTTCTGGTCAACAGCGGGCAGATCGCCGAGGACATGCCGGGGATCGACATCGTCTACGCGAGCGACCACGGCGCCGACGCGGTGCCCGAAACCCCCGACGTGATCCTGCTCGGCGGTGCGGGCCCCGAATACAACCACCTGACGCTCAGCCGCGTCTACGACTGGATGGCCCAGGGCGTACCGGTGGTGGCCATGCACCGCAGCACGTCGTGGAACACCGCCGAGGGCCTGCGCATCGACACCGGCATGTACCTGATCGGGATGGAGGAGACGTCGGGTCGTAAGGCCAGCGCCGTCGGCAAGCCGGCCCCAGCCGGATTCCTTTCTGCTGCTTCACGTCTCGGCGTCGACCCGGAAGAGATGTACATGATCGGCGACGATCTCAACAATGACGTGCTGGCCGCCCAGGTGGTCGGCATGATCGGCGTCCTTGTGCGTACCGGCAAGTTCCGTCAGGACACCCTCGACCGGTGGGCCGCCGACGAGTTCGCGATGCAGCCCAATCACGTCATAGACTCGGTCGCCGACCTGCCCGAGGTACTGGGGCTCTAGCGATGAGTTCGAGGAGTCCTTGGCGCGCCGACAGTCTGTACTGACATGACCGAAGACAAATGTGAGCGTTTCCACCACAGTGAACGCACCGGCCGACGCCGTGTTCGCAGTGCTGGCCGACCCGACGACGCATCAGGCGATCGACGGCACGGGATGGGTGCGACAGTCGGTCGACGGCAAGCCCCTGACCGAAGTCGGCCAGATCTTCCGGATGGGCATGTATCACGACAACCACCCGGACGGGGAGTACGAGATGGCCAATCGGGTCGAAGTGTTCGACCGGCCTCGGGTGATCGCATGGCAGCCGGGCAATGCACCCGACCGACCGACAGCTGCGGGAGCCGGCGAAGCCGAACTCGAGTACGGCGGCTGGATCTGGCGCTACGACCTCGAACCCGTCGGCGATGACCGGAGCGAAGTCACACTGACCTACGACTGGTCGGGTGTGCCGCCGCACATCCGCGAGGGCATCCAGTTTCCACCGTTCGAGCGCTCGCATCTCGACAACTCGCTGAAGCATCTGGCCGCGCTGGCCGAGGCGCGTTAGGTCCGCAGTTCCCGCACGGCCTCGATGCGGGCCTTCAGCTGTTCGCTCGTCGCGGCGGCGATCGGCGGTCCGCCGCAGATCCTGCGCAGCTCGTTGTGGATCCAGCCGTGCGGCTTGCCGGTGCGGTGGTGGGCAACCGAGACGAGCGCGTTGAGCTGACTGCGCAGCTCCCGCAGCTGCCCGTGCGTCGAGATGCGCGGCACCTCACCCGAAGCCGTGCGCTTCAAGATCTGGTCTTCCTGCCTGCGCCGCAACAGGTCTCGCATCGCGGCGGCGTCCAGCAGACCGGGGATGCCCAGGTAGTCGGCCTCCTCGTCGCTGCCCGCGGGAGTCGCGGTGCCGAACGACGAGCCGTCGAAGATGACCTGGTCCAATTCGGCGTCGGCGCCGAGCGATTCGAAGCCGGCGCCCTCGTCGGGCTCGGACTTCTCGCGCGCCGCGTCCTCGAGTGCTTCGTCGTCGAAGCCCTGCGCTTCGCGGTGCGGCTTGCCAAGCACGTGGTCGCGCTGGGCTTCCATCTCGCTGGCCAGGTCGAGCAGCGTCGGTACCGACGGCAGGAAGATGCTCGCCGTTTCACCGGGCCGCCGCGACCGGACGTAGCGGCCGACCGCCTGGGCGAAGAACAGCGGTGTCGACGCGCTGGTGGCGTACACGCCGACCGCCAGCCGCGGCACGTCGACGCCTTCGGAAACCATCCGCACCGCGACGAGCCACCGGCCGGTGCCCGCCGAGTAGTCCGCGATGCGTGCCGACGAGCCGGGGTCGTCGGACAGCACGACGGTCGGCGTCTCGCCGGTCACCCTGGTCAGCACGGCGGCATAGGCGCGCGCGGCCTTCTGGTCGGACGCGATGACCATGGCGCCCGCGTCGGGCACACCGCCGTTGCGCAGCTGCGTGAGCCGAGTGTCGGCGGCCTGCAGCACCGCCGGTATCCACTCGCCCTTCGCGTCGAGGACCGTGCGCCAGGCCCGCGCCGTCTGCTCGGCGTTCAGCGGCTCGCCCAGTCGGGCCGTGTGTACTACGTCTTCTTGGCCCACTCGTTCTCGCCACCGCGCCTCGCCGGAGTAGGCCAGGAACACCACCGGCCGGACGACGCCGTCGGCGAGCGCCTCGGCGTAGCCGTAGGTGTGGTCGGCCTGCGAGCGCATCAGCCCGTCCCCGTCCGGCGCGTAGGTGACGAACGGAATCGCGGAGTCGTCGCTGCGAAACGGTGTCCCGGTGAGCGCCAGCCGTCGCGTCGCATCGCCGAACGCCTCGCGGATTGCGTCACCCCAAGTCTTGGCGTCGCCGCCGTGGTGGATCTCGTCGAACACCACAAGCGTGCGGCGGTTCTCTGTACGCACCCGGTGCCGCGTCGGGTGGCTTGCGACCTGGGCGTAGGTGACGACGACACCGTGGTATTCCGACGACGTGTGCGAGGCCGAGTTGCTGAACTTCGGATCGAGCGCGATGCCGACCCCGGCGGCCACCAGCGCCCACTGCGTCTTGAGGTGTTCGGTCGGCACGACGACGGTGATCTGCTCGACAACGCCGTCGGCCAATAGCTCGCCCGCCACCCGCAGCGCAAATGCCGTCTTACCTGAACCGGGCGTCGCCACCGCCAGAAAATCCCGCGGTCGGGCGGCAAGATACCGCACCAATGCCCGACGCTGCCAGCTCCGCAAAGCCTGGGCGTCGGGCGCTGCATTAGCCCGCACCCAAGACTCCTCACTGATCGGACAGCAGCCTAACGCAACGGATTTGGGGTGAGCATCCCCGAGCCGCAGCGGCGGCGACTCCGTTCCGACATCCGCGGTCCATTGCGGTCGTAACATCGGCGGAGTGTCCATCGCGGATGAGGATCGCCGCATTTCGATGCTTCTCGATGCCCAGGATAAGGCGGCGCAGTTGTTCGCCGAGATCGAGCGCACCGGCATGATCCGCGCCGGCGTCGGTGAGAAGGGGTTGTCCGACGAGATCCGGGATCTGGCGGCCGAGAAGTTCGGCGTCGCTCGCCACTGGCATAAGCGAATCGTGCGCGCGGGCGAGAACACGCTGCGGCCCTACCGGAACTTGGATTTGCCCGTCGTGTCGAAATTCGGCAAACTCGCGGGCGGGTGACGATCTGTGTGCAAGGCTCCCTCTTCAGGTCGCACCGCAGAGCCGGTTGGCAACGACGTACCGGGTAGGAGCACAGTGAAATGGTCAACTGGCGCAAACAGCTAGTTGCCCCGCTTGCCGCGACGTCGCTGCTGTTGGCGTCCGGTACGCCGGCGAACGGGGCCAGCCAAGCCGAAGAAGCGGTCCTGATTCCGGGGGCGACCGTCTTCAAGCGGATCAACCCGATCTATCCGATGGTCGCCACCACGTACCCCGACATCGGGATCCACTTTCACAACGATGCCCACCCGCAAATAGTCGACTACTCGCAGAACGCACTCGCCGCTAACAGGGCCCTCCAGGACGGCGTGGCGCAAGCGAAGATTGCTGTGCAAGAGACCGACGGCAAAGTCGTGGTCATCGGCGAGTCGATGGGCAGCATGGTTGCTTGGAGACTCGCCGACGAGTTGGCCAACAGCCCTGCTTCTCCTTCGACAGATGACATCAGGTTCGTCTTGATCGCCCCACCGGACGCGGGTGTAGCCGAGTACTTCAAGGAGGGCACCTTCATTCCGATCTTGAACTACCGGATCAGACGCATTGCGGAGACTCCTTACGACACGACGATCGTGATCGGGGAGTACGACGGCTGGGCTGACCCGCCGGATCGTCCGTGGAACCTGGCTTCCACTGCCAACGCGCTGGCGGGCGTTGTCTACGTGCACGGCCCCCCGATTTTCACGACAAATCTGGCGGAGACGCCCTACGAGAAGACGACCGACGGGAACGTCACGACGTACTTCGTCCGGACCCAGAACCTTCCGCTGACGCAGGTGTTTCGTGATGTCGGCGTGCCCGACGCGCTCGTGGACAAGGCCGATGAGGTTCTTCGTCCCGTCGTCGATGCCGGATACGTTCGACACGATCAACCCGGTGACACCCGTCCGTATCTGTACGACGGCGAGATCCACCGCAACAATGTTCAAAGTCAGCAACAGGTCAGGAAACCGTTGCGAGAGCGTATCGAGAAGGCACAGAACGACGGTGAAAAGCGCCGCGAACACCGCAGCGAGCTACGTCAGGCCCTACGCAATGATCTGCGGGACCGGGTCGAGGCTGGCTTCGGGCAGCTGAAGAAGAGGATTGCGGAACGGCAGGCGGAACGGGAGCAGCCCGGCGAGTGATCGTGCCGCACCGCCACTTCAGACCAGGGCGGGTACGGGGAACGTGACGCCGGTCAACTCCTCGGACACGGTCCACAGCCTGCGTTGTGCCGTGACGTCGTGCGACGCTTGGCTCGAGGCAACCACTTTCGGATAGCCGCGCTGCTCGCCGAAGCCGTCGGGGCCGAAGTACTGCCCGCCGATGACGCCCGGGTCGGTCGCCGCCCGCAGCGTCGGGAGCGCACCCATGTCGGCGTCCTGGAACAGCGGCTCCAACAGTTTCGAAGCGGCTTCGAGCAGATGCGGCAGGTTGCGCATCAACTCTGTCCGCGAGCCGCCGGGGTGTGCTGCAGCTGCGATGGTGTGGGTGCCTTGATGCGCACGCGAGGAGCACGCAGACTGAAGCCGCCTCTGCAGTTCGTAGGTGAACATCAAGTTGGCCAGCTTGGCCTGTCCGTACGCTGCGACGCGGCTGTAGTCCTTGTCCCACTGCAGGTCGTCGAAGCGAATACCGTTGCGCGCGAAGCGGTGTCCGACGCTGCTGACCGTGACGACGCGCGACCCGGGCGCGGCGAGCACGCGATCGAGCAGCAGGCCGGTGAACGCAAAGTGTCCCAAATGGTTTGTGCCGAACTGCAATTCGAAGCCGTCCTTGGTTGTCGCCTTCGGAGTCATCATCACACCCGCGTTGTTGATCAGCAGGTCGATGGTGTCGTGGTTGGACCGAAGCGCTTCGGCGGCGGCGCGCACGGAGTCGAGCGACGTGAGATCGAGTTCCTGGACCGAGACGCTGGCGCCGGGGGTCGCGTCGCCGATGCGCGCTTCGGCGGCACGGCCCTTGTCCACATTGCGGACGGCAAGCACGACGTGTGCGCCCTTCGCCGCGAGCGCGGCGGCAGTCTCGTAGCCGAGGCCGGTGTTGGATCCGGTGACCACGGCCGTGCGGCCGGTCTGGTCCGGAATGTCGGCAATGCTCCACTTGCTCACGATGGTCTCCTACAATCGGTTAACCGGGGCGGACGCTCCGTTTGATTACGACTATACGGAACGCACGCCCCGCTTTGTTATTCCCGAGAGGTTGTAGTGGCTCGACCAGATCGCCCATTGCGTGCGGACGCGGCTCGAAACCGGGCCCGTGTGCTGGAGGTCGCCTACGACACGTTCGCGGCCGAGGGGCTCTCGGTGCCGATCGACGAGATCGCGCGGCGCGCCGGTGTCGGGGCCGGGACCGTTTACCGGCACTTCCCGACGAAAGACGACCTGTACAGAGCGGTCGTGCAGGACCGGATCGAGAACCTCATCGAGAGCGGCCGGGCACTCCTCGCCGCAGGCGATCCGGGCGACGCCCTGTTCAGCTTTTTGCGCTCGATGGTGTTGCAATGGGGCGCCACCGATCAAGGCCTCGCCGAGGCCCTCGCCGGGGTCGGCATCGACATCGCGACCGCGATGCCCGGTGTCGAGGCGGATTTCCTCGGAATGCTGGATGACCTGCTGCGGGCCGCGCAAAGGGCCGGCGCAGTGCGGTCCGATGTCGGCGTGCGCGACGTAAAAGCGATTCTGACCGGCGCCAGCGCGATGCAGGCCGCGTATCCGGATTCGGCCGAGCGGGTGACAGAGGTCTTTCTGGACGGTCTTCGCGCACGGTGAACATGGACGAACCGACCTTGCACTCTCCGTGCCTGAGTGCTAAAAATGCAGTTGGCACTCGCGACCAGTGAGTGCTAGGTCGGGACGGTGAGGCCGGGGCCGCGCAAGCGGAGCACATCCCCAGCCGTCCGTCGCGGGCACTGATCCCGGCCATAGACGTGCCATCCCCAATCCGGAGGAATCACTTCGCAATGGCCAAGACAATTGCGTATGACGAAGAGGCCCGTCGCGGCCTCGAGCGGGGCCTCAATAGCCTCGCCGACGCGGTAAAGGTGACGTTGGGTCCCAAGGGCCGCAACGTCGTCCTGGAGAAGAAGTGGGGCGCCCCCACGATCACCAACGACGGTGTTTCCATCGCCAAGGAGATCGAGCTGGAGGATCCCTACGAGAAGATCGGCGCTGAGCTGGTCAAGGAAGTCGCCAAGAAGACCGACGACGTCGCAGGCGACGGCACCACCACCGCCACCGTGCTGGCCCAGGCGCTCGTGCGCGAGGGCCTGCGCAACGTCGCGGCGGGCGCCAACCCGCTCGGCCTGAAGCGCGGCATCGAGAAGGCCGTCGAGAAGGTCACCGAGACGCTGCTGAAGTCGGCCAAGGAGGTCGAGACCAAGGAGCAGATCGCTGCCACCGCGGGTATCTCGGCCGGCGACCCGTCCATCGGCGAGCTGATCGCCGAGGCCATGGACAAGGTCGGCAACGAGGGTGTCATCACCGTCGAGGAGTCCAACACCTTCGGCCTCCAGCTGGAGCTCACCGAGGGCATGCGCTTCGACAAGGGGTACATCTCGGGTTACTTCGTGACCGACGCCGAGCGTCAGGAAGCGGTCCTCGAGGACCCGTACATCCTGCTGGTGTCCTCGAAGGTGTCCACCGTCAAGGATCTGCTGCCGCTGCTGGAGAAGGTCATCCAGTCCGGCAAGCCGCTGCTGATCATCGCCGAGGACGTCGAGGGCGAGGCGCTGTCCACGCTTGTCGTCAACAAGATCCGCGGCACCTTCAAGTCCGTCGCCGTCAAGGCGCCTGGCTTCGGTGACCGCCGCAAGGCGATGCTGCAGGACATGGCGATCCTCACCGGTGGCCAGGTCATCAGCGAAGAGGTCGGCCTCTCCCTGGAGACCGCAGGCGTCGAGCTGCTCGGCAAGGCGCGCAAGGTCGTCGTGACCAAGGACGAGACCACGATCATCGAGGGCTCCGGTGATGGCGACGCCATCGCTGGCCGGGTTTCGCAGATCCGCTCCGAGATCGAGAACAGCGACTCCGACTACGACCGCGAGAAGCTGCAGGAGCGCCTGGCGAAGCTGGCAGGCGGTGTTGCGGTGATCAAGGCCGGCGCCGCCACCGAGGTGGAGCTCAAGGAGCGCAAGCACCGCATCGAGGACGCCGTCCGCAACGCGAAGGCGGCCGTCGAGGAGGGCATCGTCGCCGGCGGTGGCGTGGCCCTGTTGCAGAGCGCGCCCGCGCTGGACGATCTGAAGCTGTCCGGTGACGAGGCCACCGGCGCCAACATCGTCAAGGTCGCGTTGGAGGCTCCGCTGAAGCAGATCGCCTTCAACTCGGGCCTCGAGCCCGGTGTGGTCGCCGAAAAGGTCCGCAACGCCGCGGCAGGGGTCGGCCTCAACGCCGCCACCGGCGAGTACGAGGACCTGCTCAAGGCCGGCGTCGCCGACCCGGTGAAGGTGACGCGCTCGGCGCTGCAGAACGCCGCATCCATCGCGGCGCTGTTCCTGACGACCGAGGCGGTCGTCGCAGACAAGCCGGAGAAGGCCGCCGCACCCGTCGGCGACCCGACCGGCGGCATGGGCGGAATGGACTTCTAAGTCAGTCCTTCGCTTACGAGAAGGCCCGGCCCCCACAAGGGGTCGGGCTTTTTCTTGTCCGTCAAGGCTTTTCGAGTGGCCTGCAGTCGTCCTTGCAGCCCGGCTTGGTGGCGAACCCGGGCGCTGCCTTGCGGTGCAGCACTGCGCGGCTTGGCACCACCTGTGAACCTTCGGCGCGGCCGTCGACGATCAGGCTGTAGCCGCCGGGCTCGCTCGGCGGCCAGACGAGCGTGACGCCGGGGTGTGCTTCGGCGTTGCGCTGGGTGCTGCCGCCGATGGCGCCGACATCGAACACGCCGTCGGCGAGCACGGGTTCGACGGCGACGGTGTGCGCGTGATAGTCATCGTCGACGGTGACGAGGTAGGCGAACGTATAGTCGCCGAGCGCGTCGTCCAGCTGATCGATATCCACCTTCACACTCATGTCGTGAGGATATGCCCGCCGAGCGTGGCCGTTAAGTACGTCAACAGTTCGATATCTGTCCACAGGCCCCACGTTCGACGGGCGTCGCGTCGTCGTGCGCGTCGGTCGGCCCGCCGAATATGCGGGCCATGGACATACCGTTCCGTGGTAGCGCCGCGATCCGTAGCGGTCACTTGACCCGCAACGACCTGCGCACGCGATATCGTCCCGTGTTCCGCGATGTCTACATCGAAAAGGACGCCGTACTGACCGCCGCCGCCAAGGCGAAAGCGGCTTGGCTATCAACGGGTGCGACGTTGGCCGGCTTTTCTGCCGCCGCGGTGCTCGGCACGAAATGGCTCGACGCGAATGCCCCGGCAGAAATCGTCCGGGTAGATCGGCACAGGCAGCGCGGCATGCTTGTCCGCAGCTACGAATTAGGTGCCGACGAAGTATGCACTGTGAAAAGCATGCGCGTAACGACGCCTGCGCGAACGGCTTTCGACATCGGACGGTTATCCCCGATCGCAACAGCGGTGCCGGTCCTCGATGCGTTGCTCAACGCCACGGGGGTCCATCCCGCCGACGTCGGCGCATTAGCGGATCGGCGAGGTGGTACTCGAGGGATTCGGCAGCTGCGGCAAGCGATTGGACTGATTGATGGTGGCGCGGAGTCTCCACAGGAGACGAGAGTGCGGCTGTTGCTAATCGGTGCCGGACTTCCAAAACCGGAGACGCAGATCGAGTTTCGAGATCTGCACATCCGCGTCGACATGGGCTGGCGTGAGTGGAAGGTCGCCGTCGAGTACGACGGAATTCAACACTGGACGGACAGCCGTCAGCGGTCGTGGGACATCGAGCGAATCGCGATGCTGGAAGCGGCTGGCTGGGTCGTCATCAGAGTGAGTGCCGAGATGCTCAAGCGTCCGCAGGTAATCATCGATCGTGTGCATGCAGCCCTCGCCGACCGTGGGTTCTGTGGACGGTTTTAGGGCAGTTTCCGTCCATGCGGCCCACGGTCGCCACTCCGGGGGCGGGTAGCTTCGAACGATGCCTTTGCCTGCGCCGTCGCCGACCTCCACCGCCGTTGTCACCGGGGCCTCATCCGGTATCGGCGCCGACATCGCGCGAGAACTGGCCGCCCGCGGCCACGGCGTCACGCTCGTCGCCCGCCGGGAGGACAGGCTGCGCGACCTCGCCGCCGAACTCGGCAAGTCCGTACGCGTCGAGGTGATCGCCTGCGACGTCGCCGATTCCGACGCCCGCGCGGGCCTTTTCGACGCTGCCGCCGATCGCGGGCTGACCATCGACATCTTGGTGAACAACGCGGGCGTCGGCACCATCGGCTCGGTCACGAAGACCCCGGTCGCCGACGAGATCGCGCAGGTGCGCGTCAACGTCGAGGCCGTCATCGACCTGACCACCCGGGCCGTGCAGCAGATGGTGCCGCGCGGTCGCGGCGCCATCCTCAACGTCGGGTCCACCGCCGGCTATCACCCGTTTCCGGGTCAGGCCGGTTACGCCGCAACGAAGGCGTTCGTGAAGGCCTACACCGACGGCGTGCGGGGCGAGCTGGCGGGCACCGGCGTCACCGTCGCCATGCTCGCGCCAGGTCCGGTGCGCACCGAATTTCTGCAAGCGGCAGGCATGGACGAGGACAAGTTCGCGGCGGCGTTCCCGAAGTTCCTGTGGATGCCCTCGCGCGATGTGGCCCGCATCGGCGTCGAAGCGCTCGAAAACGACCGCGGTGCCGTGATCGCAGGCAAGCGCAACGTGCTGAGTACCCGCTTCATGCAAGCACTTCCGCGGCCTCTGCTGTTGTCGATGCTCAGGAAGCAGCATCCGGGCCTGCGTCGCGACCGCCGCTCAGTCGGCTGACTGCGGCCAGCGTCGCATCCAGCCCTCGACGGGCAGTGCGAGCCCGTTGCACAGCGTGCAGATGGTGCGATACCAGCCGACGGCGACGAGCAGTTCCATCCGCTGCTCGTCGTCGAGATCCTCGCCGAGAGCACGCCACGTCGGCTCCGACCACGACCCGCTGCGCTCCAGCTCGTCGACGGCGTTGATCAAGACCCGCTCGCTCGCCGACCATCGCGGGTCGTCGGCGTCACCCGTCACCAGCGCGTCGCACTCGTCGTCGCTCACTCCGGCAATCGGCCCCCAGAACGCCGCCTGCCCGCCCCACTCGTACTCGCATACCACCAGTGCGCAGATGCGCAGGATCGCGATGGTCCGCGTGCGGGCGGGCAACCGCGCCTCGATGTAGAGCGCCTCGCCCAGCTTGCGCAGTCGCGCGGCCAGCGCCGGATGGCGTTGCAGGCAGCGCACCAGCAACAGTGGTTCGTAGGTGCGGTCGGGGTGACCCCAGCTGTTGATGTCGTCGGCGTCGCGCTCACTCCACGGCGGCGCTAGTGGCGCGACGCGCGTCATGCGGATGTCGGTGCGGCCTGACGCCCGCGCACCAGCCTGCCGGGCCGGGCATCGGTCGGCACTCCGTTCTCGGCGATGATCTCGCCCGAGACGATCGTCGCGACGTAACCGTCGGCGCTCTGGTCGAGACGACGCCCGCCCGCAGGCAGGTCGTAGCTGACGATCGGCTTGTGCAGACGAAGCGCGTCGTGGTCGACGATGTTGACGTCGGCCTTGTAGCCGACGGCCAGCCTGCCGCGATCGGCCAGGCCCGCAACCCGCGCAGGCACAGAGGTCAGCTCGCGCACCGCCTCGGCGACCGTCAATCGGCCCGACGCCCTGTCACGCACCCAGTGCGTGAGCATGTACGTGGGAAAGCTTGCGTCGCAGATCATTCCGTAGTGCGCGCCGCCGTCGCCGAGGCCGAGGACGACGTCCTCGCGGCGGACCAGTTCGGCGACGGTGTCCAACGACGCGTCGCGGAAGTTGGCCAGCGTCACGAGCAGCATCGCGTGCCCGTCATCGTCGAGCAGTCGGTCGTAGGCCTCTTCCAGCGGGCTGACGCCGCGGGCCTTCGCCCGAGCACCGATGCTCTCCGAGCGGTCGGGCTCGTAGTTCGGGGGTTCGCCGAGCGGGAAGATCCAATTGAAGGCCTGCACCGCGAACATCAGCGGGTGGCCGTCGGACTCCGGCTTGTCGTTCAGAATGCGTTCCCGCACTTCGGGTTTGCGCATCTCGGCCACCCGTTCGGCGAGCGGTAGGTGGGCGATCTCGCGGTAGCTGGGATACATCACGAACGGGTTGCCCGACAGTTCGAGCCCGAGCACCAGGCCGATCGGCCGCGGGAAGATCTGGGCGGTGATATCGCCGCCGTCGGCGTTGGCCTTCTCCACCATGGTCATGGCGTCCTCGAAAAAGGCAGGCCCCGCATTGCCGATCGCCAAAGTGAACGTGACCGGCAGCCCGACGTCGGCGGCGACGTCGAACACCGTCTGCAGTGCCGGTTCGTAATCGCCTGCGACGAGGTCGGGAACGAATTGGATGAGACCGCCTCCCGCGTCCTGCACGCCTCGGGCGATCGCCTCGATCTCGTCACGGCCTGCGTCATAGCTCGGGATCGGATGCCCGCTCTCGGTCTTGTGGATCGTCAGCCGCGATGACGCGAACCCAAGCGCCCCAACGTCGATCGCCTCGGCGGCGAGCTTGCGCATCAGCGAGAGGTCTTCATCAGTGGCGGGTTCGCGGTCGACCCCGCGCTTCCCCATCACGTACACCCGCAGCGGCGAATGAGGAAGGAACGCCACCACGTCGATGTCGCGCTTGCCCGCGTCCAGAGCGTCGAGGAATTCGGGGAACGTCTCCCATGTCCACGGCAACCCGTCGACCATCACGACGCCGGGGATGTCCTCCACGCCGGCCATCACGTCGACGAGCACCTCGTGGTCCTCTTTGCGGCACGGCGCGAAACCCACGCCGCAGTTGCCCATCACCGCGGTCGTCACACCGTGCGCCGAGGACGGTGTCATCCGGTCCGACCAGATGGCCTGTCCGTCGTAGTGGGTGTGCAGGTCGACGAAGCCGGGTGTGACCAGCAGCCCGGTCGCGTCGATCTCCCGCGCGGCGTCGCCTTCGACGGATCCGACGGCTGGGCTGTCTGCGCGGTTCACCGCGGCGATCACCCCGCCGGAGATCGCGACGTCGCCGACGTAGGGTTCGCCGCCAAGGCCGTCGACGATCGTGCCGTTGCGGACTATCAAGTCGTGCGCCATCAGCTGAATGTACGACGCTGTGCTGGCGTCATGCCAGGATGGTCCGGTGATCGACCACCTGGGAATCAACTGCGCAGACTGGGAAAAATCGAAAGCCTTCTACGACGCGGTCCTTGGGGTGCTCGGCTACACCCGGCAGCTGGACTACCAGGTGGCCATCGGGTACGGCAAGGATGGCAACCCCGATTTCTGGATCGCCGACATGAGTGTCGGTGAGGCCGGCGGTCCCAACCGTGAGGTGCACATCGCTTTCCACGCCAAGGATCACGACGCCGTGCAGGCGTTCCATGACACCGCGTTGGGGCTCGGCGCCGAGTCGCTGCACGCACCCCGGCGGTGGCCGGAGTACCACCCCGGCTATTACGGCGCCTTCGTCCGCGACCCGGACGGCAACAACGTCGAAGCGGTCTTCCACGGCGCTCCGCCGCAGTAAACCGACGTGCCGAGGCGGGTAGCGTCGGGCGCATGGCTGACTCCGATGTCCAAGCGGTCCGCGAACTGCTCCGCGACTCTTTCACTCGACTGATCGAGCACGTCGACGATCTCACCGACGGCCTGACCGATGAGGTGTCGTTCTTCCGGCCGACCGCAGAGGCCAACAGCATCGCATGGCTGATCTGGCACAGTGCGCGCGTGCAGGACCTGCAGCTCTGCGATATCGCGGGCATCCAACAGGTGTGGACCCGCGACGGCTGGAAGGACCGGTTCGGCCTCGACCTGCCGGGCAATGACCACGGCTACGGCCACGGCCGAGACGACGTCGGCAAGGTTCGCGCACCCGCGGACCTGCTGGCCGGCTACTACCACGCCGTGCACAAGGTCACGCTGGAGTACATCGCGTCGGTGACCGCCGAGGAGTTGAGCCGCGTGGTGGACACGCACTGGACGCCGCCGGTCACCGCAAGCGCACGACTGGTCAGCATCATCGACGACTGCGCCCAACACCTCGGTCAGGCCGCCTACATCCGCGGCATCGCCGCCTGACGTGAGACATTTGGTCGCCCGCGGGGCGCTGCTGCTGTGGGCGGGGATCGCCGTCGCGACCATGTTCCTGCTCGGCTGGGTGGTCGGGAAAGGCTCGACTCCGCTCGACGATTGGTTCCATCGATTCCGCGATACCCCCGCCAGGCGACTGCTGTTTTTCACCGACCCGACGCTGTTGGTCGTGGTGCTTTTCGTCGGTGTCGCGGTGGCTTTGGCGTCCCGCCGGTGGCGGTTGGCGGCGGTTATCGTGGCCTCGCCGCTCGTCGGAATCGTTCTGGCGCGATCGCTCAAGGAGTTGTTCGGAAGGGAGAACGACGGCGCCTTTGCGTACCCGAGCGGCCACACAACGGTGGCCGTCGTCGTGAGCGGGATGATCGTGTTGGCAGCGGGTGCCGCCATGTGGGCTGTGCTCGCGGCGGTCGCGTTCGTCGTGCTGGCGATGATCGGCCAGGCCGTCACCTACCACTACTTCACCGATACCGTTGGGGCGTTGATGCTGGGCAGCGCGGTGGTCTGCATGGCGGCCGTCGCCGTCAAACTTGACAGGCGTCAACCCGGGTGCGACGCAGATCACACCGCTGGCTAAGATGCCCTCATGACCGCGACGCCAGAAGTTGATTCACCCTCGTCTACCAGCACCATCCGCAGCCCCGCGACCGGCGCGGTCGCCGGGCAGGTGCGCTGGACCGACCCCGCCGACGTGCCCCGCATCGCCGCCGGTCTGCGCGAGGCACAGAAGCAGTGGGAGGCGCGCGGCGCCAAGGGTCGCGCCAAAGTGCTTGCCCGCTACGCTATTTGGCTCGGCGAGCACCGCGACGAGATCGAGTCGTTGCTGATCAAGGAGACGGGCAAGTCCGCCGTCGACGCGGCGCAAGAGGTGCCGCTGCTGATCATGATCCTGTCGTACTACATCAAGACGATGGAAAAGGTGCTCGAACCCGAAACCCGGCCCGCATCGCTGCCGTTCCTGGCCATCAAGAAGATCACCGTGCACTACCGGCCGCGGCCGGTCGTCGGCATCATCGCGCCGTGGAACTACCCGGTCGCCAACGCCCTGATGGACGCCATCGGCGCGCTGGCGGCGGGCTGTTCGGTGCTGCTCAAGCCGTCCGAGCGGACGCCGCTGACCGCCGAGGTGTTGCTGCGCGGATGGCATGACTCGGGTGCGCCCGAGGTGTTGGCGCTGGCACAGGGCGCGCGCGAGGTGTCCGAAGCCATCATCGACAACTCCGACTACATCCAGTTCACCGGCTCCTGCGCGACCGGCACCAAGGTGATGGAACGCGCCGCCCGCAGGCTCACGCCCGTCAGCCTCGAGCTCGGCGGCAAGGACCCGATGATCGTGTTGGACGACGCGGACATCGACTTGGCCGCGCACGCCGCGGTGTGGGGGGCGATGTTCAACGCAGGCCAGACGTGCGTGTCGGTCGAACGGGTGTATGTGCTCGACGCGGTTTACGACCAGTTCGTCAGCGCCGTCGTGCGTGACGTGGAGAAGCTGAAAGTCGGTGCGGGCGAGGGCTTCGACTTCGGCTCGATGATCGACGAGGACCAGGTTGAAGCCACCGACCGGCACGTCCGCGACGCAGTGGCCGCAGGCGCGCGTGCACTGACCGGTGGCAAGCGTCCGGAACGCCCGGGCAGCTTTTATCCCCCGACGGTGCTCGTCGACGTCGATCACTCGATGACGTGCATGACGGAGGAGACGTTCGGCCCGACGCTGCCGATCATGAAGGTGTCTTCGGTGGAAGAGGCGATCCGGCTCGCCAACGACAGCGAGTACGGCCTTTCGGCAGCGGTGTTCTCGAAGAACGTCGAGCGAGCCAAAGAGGTTGCGCTGCAACTGGACTGCGGAGGCGTCAACATCAACGACGTGATCTCAAACCTGATGTGCACGACCGCGCCGATGGGCGGCTGGAAGACGTCGGGCATCGGCGCCCGGTTCGGCGGCGCAGAGGGGCTGCGCAAGTACTGTCGCATCGAGACGGTGGTCGCGCCGCGCACGAGTGTCGGGGCGGGTGGCAACTACTACCACAACTCGCACAAGGCACTGACGCGGATGAACAAGCTGATGACCCGGCTGGCACTCCTGCGTCCGCGTCGCGCTGCGAAATAACGCTGCTACACAGTAAGTTCGACTACGACAACAAGGACCATGACACCGCTCGGCGTCCCTTTTCCGTAGGAGGACAGCGTGCGGTTTCTGGCGGCGCTGCTGTTCTGGCTCGTGACGACGGCTCTGCTGGCTGCAACGGTCCCCGCGATGTGGGCGCAGCGCAACGTTGTCAGCGAGGACGGGTATGGCTCGCTCGCCGCGACGGCGGCCGAGGATCCGCAATTGCAGGTGGCGATGGCCTCGGAGCTGACGACGCAGATCATCGAACTCGCCGCCGACAACGGGTATGACCTCAACAACACCGAGCTGGTCCGCGGGGTGACCTCCGCATACACCGCCAACTCCGGCTTCCCCGGCCAGTTCGCCCAGGCCAACCGCATCGCCCACCGCTGGATGTTCACCGACACGGTTCAGAATGAGCCGGGCTCCGGTGATCGGTGGCTCGTCGACATCGCACCGATGCTCAACGACGAATCGCTGAAGCAGACGCTCGGCGATCTCAACCTCGACGTTCCAGAGGCGCTGACGGTGCCGATCACGGTGCCCGAGTCCTCGTCGTTGCGTCCGGGCCAGCTCAAGACGCTGTCGACGTGGGGTCCGTTGGCGAGCATCGGCGCCTGCGTGCTCACCGCGGTGTTCGCGTTGCTGACGCTTGCCACCGCGCGTTCGCGGGGCAAAGCCATTTCCGCACTGGGGGTTTCGGCACTTCTGGTCGGCGCGGCGGGGTGGGCCGGGCTGGAGATGGGCAGGCACCACGTCGACGACGCGCTGAACCGCACGACAGGGAACATCCGCACGGTGGCCGACGTCATGGTCAACACCGCAGAACGCAGCTTCCACCACTGGCTGAACCTGACCCTGGTCGCGGGCGTCGTGCTGGTGGCGTTCGGGATTCTCGTCTCCGTGTTCGGCGGTCTGCGCCGCAGCGACAATTAGACCGCGTGCGACCTCGACGCCCTCCTCGATCTGCGTGCTGGACTCTAGGGCTCGATGACGTGCGACGGATCGGGCCGCCGCTCGGGCGGCGCCTGGCTGTAATCACCCCACGGTCCGTCGCGCTGCTCGACGGCGGTGCGCACGCCGTCGGTGGCCGCGGTCTCGATGAACTGCAATGCGTCCGGGGTGTTGCGCATCAGCCCGTCAAGGATGCCGCCCAGCGTCTGGGTCGACGCCAGCCCCATGTTCTCGTAGGCCTGGTTGACGACCAGCTTCTGAGCCTGCAACTGGGACAATGGAATTCGGCTGAGCTTCGCGGCCACCTCCGCCACTCGTGCCTCGAGGCGCTCGAACGGTACCGACTCGTTGATCAGTTCGATCTTGGCGGCTTCCTTGCCGGTCAGTGGCTCGCCGGTCAGCGAGTGCCACTTCGCCTTCGCCAGGCTCAGGCGGTACAGCCACATGCCGGTCAGGTATGCCCCCCACATCCGGGCGTACGGCGTCCCGATGACGGCGTCGTCGCTGGCGATCACGATGTCGGCGCACAGCGCGTAGTCGCTTGCGCCGCCGACGCACCAGCCGTGCACCTGGGCGATGACGGGTTTCGACGCGCGCCAGATCGCCATGAACTTCTGGGTCGGACCCGTCTCGCGAGCGCTGACCATCGCGAAGTCCTTGCCGGCGTCCCATCGACCATCGGTCATCATCGCGTCGCCCCAGTGCTGGAAGCCGCCGCCGAAGTCGTAACCGCCGGAGAACGCCCGGCCCGCGCCGCGCAGCACGATCACCTTGATCGCCGGGTCGCGTTCGGCCAGCCCGACGGCCGCCTCGATCTCGTCGGGCATCGGCGGGACGATGGTGTTGAGCGTCTCCGGGCGGCTCAGGGTGATGGTGGCGATGGGCGGTTCCGTCTTGTACAGCAGGGTCTCGAACTGGGGCGTCGTCGGCATGCCTGAAGTATTGCGGTCAGCGCTCCAGTGCGGCGATGCCTTCGGTGATCGGACTCTCGCCGGAGATGAGTTCGAACGTCCTGCCGCCGGTACCGGGTTCGTCCAGGACCCCGACGAGCACCGCTGCGACGTCTTCGCGGGGAATGCTCCCGCGGCCGGTGGAGTCGGCGATCGCCACGCGACCGGTTCCCGGCTCGTTGGTGAGCATGCCCGGCCGCACGATGGTCGCTGACAGCGCGGTGCGGGCCCGAATCGCTTCGTCGGCAGCCCCTTTCGCGCGCAGGTACGCCTGGAAGACCTCATCCTCGGCAGTGGCCTGCGGGTCGGCAGCCATCGCCGAGACCATGACGTACCGCCCGACGCCTGCGGCTTCTGCCGCGTCGGCCAACAGGACCGCCGCGTCACGGTCGACGGTCTCCTTGCGCGCGGCGCCGCTGCCCGGGCCGGCCCCCGCGGCGAACACTACGGCGTCGGCGCCGCGCAGATGTCCTGCCACCTCGTCGACCGAGGCCTTCTCCAGATCCACGACCAACGGCTCGGCGCCTGCGCCGACGAGGTCCGTGCTCTGGTCCGGGTTCCTGATAAATCCGGCGACCGAGTCGCCGCGCTGCGCAAGCATGCGTTCGAGGATCAACGCGATCTTGCCGTGTCCGCCTGCGATGACTACGCGCATCGCCGGGTCACAACGGTTCGCCGATGTCGGGGAGCAGGGCAATATCCTGCGGCTTCGAAATACTTCGGAAGAACGCCGCGAGTTCACGCACAAATCTCTTGGCCCAATCGGTGCTGAAATTCTTAAGCACCTCGTATTCGTACAAGAAGGCGTCCTTGCGAGGTCCGACAGCTTGGCCGGACACTACGTCTTCGCAGTACCAGTAGAGAACATCGTCGAGGCTGCCGGCCCGGTCGAAGTTGATCTTTCCCCGCTCGTAGAAGGTGAAATGGTAGGTGCTGTCGTCGCCGATGAAGATGTTCAGACCGTCGTTGGTTCGCAGTCCGACAGGTATCGGACGAACGTCGAGCCTCTCTGCCAGCCGGTTGATTTCGGCTTGAAGCTCAAGGGATTTCGTATCCGAGGACGGGTCCATAGTCAATCAACACTCCGGCTCTTTTCAGCTCTTTCACACTCACTTTGACGCCATTTTGGTCCACGATCATATATTGAACGGCCCCGGGCGACGGCGTCTGGCCAAACCAGGGCTCCACGGGGCCTTGGACGATCTGCCAGCCCGGAGGTAGCGGCTCACCGGTGACCTCGTACCGGTTGTACTGTGCGAATGCAGTTTCCGGTGACAAAGCGCGATCTGTGAAGGGTGTGAGATCTGGCGAGAGATAGCTGCCCCCTTGGTGGCCAAACCTGTCGATGACGGTCCCCTCAGGCAGCTGGGCGGGCTGGGGATGGTAGCCCGGTGGGAATCCGTTGTCTTCGGGCCAAATCCGGGCATCCGGGGTGCCGAACCGTAGCCCGAACTCGGTCCACGGCATGCCGCCCACGGGGTCCCAGCCCCGCATAAGCGCTTCAGGTGCGCCGCCCTCGACGAGACTTTTGACAGGAAGTCCTGCCCGAACCGCCGCACCTTCGCCGCCGAAGGGCAGCGCGGCGGCGGTGGACGCAGCATCGAACGTCGTCTCGCCCAGGTAGTAGGCCGGGGATGGTGAGTTCACGGCGTTCTTGATTTCCTCAACCGCGGCAGCGGCGGGGTTGACAACCGTCTCGGCGGTGCCCTGGAGCAGCCCGCCCCAGGACTCGAGTACCCCGGGGGCGCCAGGGCCGCCTTGGCCGAGAAGGTTTTTAATGCTCTGCTCGGTGGAGAACCAACGGTCAGCGAACCCCTCTCCGAAGCCCGGTGGTGACTGACGCGGCGGATCCGGTGCACGGGAGCTCGGAGGCAGACCCCGCTGGGCCTGGGCGAGCATGGCATTGAGCTGCGATTCGATTTGGTCGGGCGGCAGGCCTTTCTCTTGGAGCATGTTCCGAATCACCGCTGTGGCAGCTTCGAGTTCCTTCGGATCAGTCGGCGGTGGCGGCGTCGGAATGGCCTGTTCGGGCACAGGACTTCCGGCGATCTGGTCGAGCGCCTCGTTGAGATTTGCCGGCTGGCCGCCCGGCCTTCCATTCGGCTGCGGCGCAGCGGGGTTCGGCTGAGCGCCGTTGAGGGCTTGGGGGTCGTAGCCTCCCGACGCCATCTCTATGCGGGACTGGTTGAGCTGGCTGCCGTATGTGTTGCGCAGGGCGTTCATCTCGCCGAGGCGGTCCTTGACCTCGCCGATCGCGGCTGTCTTCAGCGCCGACCAATCCAGCTGGACGCCGTCGGCCTGGGCCTTTTGGATCTCGGCGGTGATCGTTTTGTCGATCTGCACGAGTCGGGCGTTGAGACCGCTGATCGAAATATGGCCGCTGCGTTGGGCTTCGGCGAGGGAGGCCGCGATGTTCTGCAGGTCGACGCCGACCCGGGTCAGCGCTTCCTTGTTCAAGTGCATGACCTGCGTGGCTCGCTGCACCTCGGCGGAGTCGTTGATCGGATGGGCCGGGTCGTCGCGGTCCCAGGCCGCGATAAAGCGCTTCTTGGCGGCATTGAACTCATCGGATGTCTGCGTCATCGAGACGCCTGCGTTGTAGAACGACCCGGCCAACTCGCTGATCTCGCGGGGTGTGCCTGCCTGGATGCTGTCGTCCACCTTCCAGGGGTCGCCCCCGGCGGCGCCGATCAGTTCAGGGACACTCAGATGAACCAGCTGCGGGTAGTTAGGCATCCGGCACGTTGTCGACGGCGGCTCGGTTCTGCGTTTCAGTCGACTCGAACGCGGTCGCGGCGGTGTGCGCCTTCTCGCCGACACCGGTGAGTGTCTGGTGGTTGCCGCGCATCGCATGCACATGCGACTCGTGGCTGGCCGTCAGCTTGCTGTGGAAGGCGTGGGCCGCGTCGAAATCGCCGAACATGCCGGGGGGATCGAGGCCTGCGCCAGCGCGTCAGCACCGCTCAGCGCGATCTTGCCGGCATTGCGCGAGACGGCCGCACCGTCTTTCAGAACGTCCGGTTCCGCCCACATGACTCTCTCCAGGATTTACCCCACACCTGTTTGCTGTAAGCCTACCGTCCCCGCCCGGGTGGTCGTCACACTAAGAGTCGAGCATGCGGTGCAGGAACTCGTAGATCAGCGCGGACCGGAACGCGGTCTGCGCGTTGTCGGCGGCACCGGCATGCCCGCCCTCGATGTTCTCGTAGTAATGCACGTGGTGGCCCGCAGCCTCCAACGCTGCGGTCATCTTGCGTGCGTGGCCGGGGTGGACCCGGTCGTCGCGGGTCGATGTGGTCATCAGCAACGGCGGATACCGACGGTCCGCCGTGATGTTCTGGTACGGCGAGTACTCGGCGATGAACTCCCAGTCGTCGGGGTCGTCGGGGTCGCCGTACTCCGCCACCCACGACGCGCCAGCCAGGAGCAGGTGGAACCGCCGCATGTCGAGCAGTGGCACGCTGCACACCAGCGCACCGAACAATTCCGGGTACTGGGTCAACATGATGCCCATCAGCAGCCCGCCGTTGCTGCCGCCCTGCGCTCCCAGCTGTTCGACCGTCGTGATTTCCCGCCGGACCAAATCCTCTGCGACCGAGGCGAAGTCCTCTGCGACCAGGTGGCGGCCTTCCCGCATCGCCTGGGTGTGCCAGCCCGGCCCGTACTCGCCGCCGCCGCGGATGTTGGCCAACACGTAGGTTCCGCCGCGGGCCAACCACAATCGGCCGAGCACACCGTCGTAACCCGGTGTCCTCGACACCTCGAATCCGCCGTAACCACCCAGCAGCGTCGGACCCGGCCCTGCGTTGTCGCGAGGGGCGACCACGAAGTACGGAATCGCGGTGCCGTCCTTCGAGGTGACGAAATGCTGTGCGACCGTGATGCCTTCGGCGTCGAAGAACGCCGGCGCCGACTTGATCTGCTCGAGAGGACCCTCGACGGGCCCGTGCAGCAGTCGCGACGGTGTGGTGAATCCGCCGAAATCCAAGAAGATCTCGTCGCCCAGGTCGTCGGTGTCGACGATGACGGCGTTGGTGTTGTCCGGAATGCCCGGCACCGGCTCGACCGCCCAGCTGCCTGGTGTCACCGTCTGGACCCGGCTGACGACGTCTGCGAGTGTGACGATGACCAGCTTGTCCTTCGTCCACGCGTAGTGGTTCAGGCTTGTGTGGTCGTCGGGTTCGAAGACGACGTGAAGATCCGCTGTGCCTGCCAGGAAGTCGTTGTAGTCGGCGGCGATCAGCGAGCCCGCCCGGTAAGAGGCGGTGCCGGTATACCAGTCCGTGCGCAGCTCGATCAGCAGCCAGTCGCGGTGAGCCGACACCGAGGCGTCGGTGGGCGCGTCGATGCGGATGAACTCGCCGTCGCGCAGCTCATAGACCTCGTCGTTGAAGAAGTCGACAGCGCGGCTGAGCAACGTTCGCTCGAAGCCCGGTGTGCGGTCCCTCGACGCCGCGACGAGGACGTCGGTGTGCGACGCGCTGAACAGCGTCTCGGCCTTCTCGAGCGGAGTTCCCCGTCGCCAGCGCTTGACCAGCCGGGGATACCCGGACTCGGTCAGCGAATCCTCGCCCCAGTCCGTCCCGATCAGCACGGTGTTCTCGTCTTCCCAGCTGATCTGGGTCTTGGCCTCGGGCACCTCGAAGCCGTCGACGACGAATTCGCCTGTGCGCATGTCGAACTCGCGCACCACCGCGGCATCCGAGCCGCCGCGTGACAAGCTGACCAGAGCCAGCGAATGGTCGGGCTCGATGACCTTCGCGCCCGCCCACACCCAAGGCTGGTCGTCAGCGCGGCCCAGTTCATCTACATCGATCAGCACCTCCCAGTCGGGCGCATCACAGCGGTAGCTGTCCAGCGTGGCGCGCCGCCACAGCCCGCGGGGGTTCGCCGCGTCGCGCCAGAAGTTGTACAGGTGCGCCCCGCGGCGACGGACATACGGGATTCGCGCATCGGTGTCGAGCACCTCGAGGGCCTCCGCGCGCAGCCGCTCGAAGCGTTCATCGCACAACTCCGCGAGCGTGGGCTCGTTGTGCCTGCGGACCCAGTCCAGCGCGTCGTCGCCGGTGACGTCCTCGAGCCAGAGGTATGGGTCGTCGACGTCGGTCATCCCGCCATTCTGCTGGCACCCCTGCGCCGAAACCGACATTTGGGCGCACGAGTGCGAGTGCAGTCCACCATCGTCGATCTCGTCGAGGCCGTCGTCAGCTCAGGTGATGGACCTCCTGCAGCCCGTACACCGGGGTGGGCATGCCCTCCAAACGCGCCTTCAATTGAAGGGCCAGATACAGCGAATAGTGCCGCGACTGGTGCAGATTGCCGCCGTGGAACCAGAGATTCTCCTGCTGGGTCGGCTTCCACATGTTGCGCTGTTCGCCCTCCCACGGCCCAGGGTCATTGGTGGTGTCGGATCCGAGCCCCCACACCTTGCCGACCTTGTCGGCGACGTCCTGACCGATGAGGTCGGCCGCCCAACCGTTCATCGACCCGAAGCCGGTCGCGTAAACCACCACGTCTGCGGGCAATTCGGTGCCGTCGGCGAGGACCACCGAATCCTCGGTGAGGTGGTCGATCTGACCGTGCGCCAGCTTGATACTCCCGTTGGCCACCAAGTCGGATGCGCCGACGTCGATGTAGTAGCCCGAGCCACGGCGCAGGTATTTCATGAAGAGACCGGAATCGTCGTCGCCCCAGTCGAGTTCGAAGCCGGCGGCCTCCAGTCGCTCGTAGAAGTCCCTGTCGCGGTCGCGAATCGCGTTGTAGACGGGTATCTGGAACTCGTGCAGGATCCGGTACGGCAGCGATGCGAACGTCAGGTCGGCCTTCTCGGTCGTGATGCCCGCGGCCACCGCGCGTTCCGAGTAGAGGTCGCCGAGCCCGAGTTCCATCAGCGAGTCCGACTTGACGATGTGTGTCGAGGAGCGCTGCACCATCGTCACGTCGACACCGTTCTCGTACAACGCTTTACAGATGTCATGGGCGGAGTTGTTGGACCCGATCACGACGGCCTTCTTGCCGGCGTAGGCATCGGGTCCCGGATGTGCGCTCGAGTGGTGCTGGTCGCCGCGGAACACGTCCTGGCCTGCCACGGACGGAATGCTCGGCTTGCCCGACATGCCAGTGGCGAGCACGAGGTGCGTCGGGTGCAGCGTGACACGCTCCCCGTCGCGGTCCACCTCGACCGTCCACTGTTTGGAGTTCTCGTCGAACGAGGCCGAGAGGCACGTCGTATTCGACCAATACGGCACCTCCATCACCCGGGTGTAGAACTCCAGCCAGTCGCCGATCTTGTCCTTGGGTGAGAACACCGGCCAGTTCGGAGGGAACGGCAAGTACGGCAGGTGGTCGTACCAGACCGGGTCATGCAGGCACAGCGACTTGTAGCGCTTGCGCCACTGGTCACCCGGTCGCTCGTGGCGGTCGACGACGATGCTCGGCACCTCCAGCTGGCGCAGCCGCGCGCCGAGCGCGATCCCGCCCTGCCCTCCGCCGACGACGAGGGCGTACGGCTGCGTCTGGTAGCCGAGCGCGGCTTGCTCGTCCGCGCGCTTCTCCGCCCACGAGCGGGTGTCGGAATCGCTGCCGTGCACCGCACCAAGCACCCGCGACGGACCGTTGCGCTCCTCGTGTCCCTTGAGTTCTTGCAGAGCGGTCAGCAGCGTCCATGCCTCATCGCCCCGCAGACGCAGGTGGCCGACACCGCGGCCGACGGCGGTGTCGAACTGGATGAACGCCGAAACCACACCGGAGTCCTCGGTCGCCTCTTCGAGCGTGCGGAAACCAGACGGGTCGGTCTGGGCCAGCCGCGACGTCAGCATGTCAGCGATCCCGTCGCGGCCCTCGACCGTCTTGATGTTCCAGGTGAACGCCACCAGGTCGCGCCAGAAGCTGTCGGTGGCGAACTTCTGCGTCGCGCGGTCGATGTCGCGCACCGCGAGCGCCACTTCGAAGTCGGCGAGCCAGGCGGTTATTCGGCCCTGCGGGGTGGGGGTGGAGTTCGGGTTCATACGCCGGCCGCTGTCGCGACCGCCCGCCGCGTCAGTACTCTCGCGAGGTGGCCGCGATAATCGGCGTCGGCATTGCCGTCGCTCATGGGGTCGATGCCCTCCGCGGCGTGCTCCGCCGCCGCCCGAATCAAGTCCTCACTCGCGGGCTGACCGATCAGCGCCTCCTCCACGCCTCGGGCGCGCACCGGCACCGCCGCCACATTGGTCAGCGCGATTCGGGCCGCCCGGATGGTCCCCTGATCGACGTCAACGGTTGCCGCGACTGCCACAATCGACCAGGCCTGCGCTACCCGGTGCAGCTTCTCATAGTGCGCCGGCCAATCGGTGTGTTTCGGAATCCTTATCTCCGTGAGGATTTCATCGGGCTGCAGCGCGGTGGTGAAGTAGTCCACGAAGAACTCCACGGCGGGGATGGTGCGCCTGCCCGACGGGCCCACGACCGTCATCGTCGCCTCCAACGCCAGCACCGGTGCGGACAAGTCGCCGGCCGGATCGGCATGCGCGAGGTTCCCGCCCAGCGTGCCGCGGTGCCGGATCTGCGGGTCGGCGACGGTGCGGGTGGCATCCGCGAGGAGCAGCGCGTGCTTGCTGATGAGCGGATTGCCCAGCAGGCCGTAATAGGTGGTCATGGCGCCGATCACCAGGCTGTCGCCGTCGTCGCGCACGCCGCGGAGCTCCTCGATTCTGCCGAGGTCGACGAGCACGGTCGGCGCTGCCAGCCGCAGCCTCAGCACGGGCATCAAGGTCTGACCGCCCGCGATGATTTTGGCGTCCTCACCGCCCTGTGCGAGCGCTGCCACCGCGTCGTCGACGGTGGTCGGGGCGACATAGTCGAAGTTTGACGGAATCATCGGGCACCTCCCTGGGCCTCCCGGATGGCGTGCCAGACGCGCATTGGGCTGCAAGGCATTTCGATATCCGCAACACCGAGATGTCGGACCGCATCGATGACCGCGTTGACCACGGCAGGGGTCGACGCGATGGTGCCCGCTTCGCCGACACCCTTGACGCCCAGCGGGTTTGTGGTGGCGGGGGTTTCGGTTCGTCCGGTGGTGAACGACGGCAGATCCGCCGCGGACGGCACCAGGTACTCGGAGAACGAGGCGTTGATGAGGGTGCCCGACTCGTCGTGTACCGCTTCCTCGTACAGCGCCTGCGCGATGCCCTGCGCGAGTCCGCCGTGCACCTGCCCGTCGACGATCAGCGGGTTCACCACGTGGCCGATGTCGTCGACGCAGACATAGGACCGAATCCGCACCTGCCCGGTCTCGGTGTCCACTTCCGTTGCGCACAGATGCGTTCCGTGTGGGAACGAGAAATTCTCCGGATCGTAGGTGGCCTCGGAATCCAGGCTCGGCTCGAGGCCGTCTGGCAGGTCGTGTGCGGCGAACACGGCGAGAGCGATTTCGGAAAGCGTGACGGCCTTTTCGGTTCCCGTGACGCGGAACCGCCCTGCGGTGAATTCCAGGTCGTCCTCGGCACATTCCATCATGTGCGCTGCGAAGGGCTTGGCCTTGGCGATCACTTTCTCCGCCGCCTTGACCACTGCGATCGCTCCGACCGTCAGCGATCGAGATCCGTAGGTGTCCAGCCCGCGCGGCGAGCTTTGCGTGTCCCCATGGAGTATTTCGACGTCTTCGAATGGCACTCCGAGTTGGTCGGCGACGATCTGGCTCCATGCAGTCTCGTGACCCTGACCGTGCGGCGATGACCCGGTGACCACCTCCACCTTGCCGGTCGGCAAAATGCGGATCGCCGCGTGCTCCCAGCCGCCCGCCCCGTACGACAGCGAACCGAGCACCCGCGACGGTGCCAGCCCGCACATTTCGGTGAACGTCGAGACGCCGATGCCGAGCTGTACCGGATCGTGCCGCTCGCGGCGCTCACCCTGTTCGCGCCTCAAGTCGTCGTAGTCGAACAACTCCCGCGCCTTCGCGGTGGCGGCTTCGTAGTTGCCGGAGTCGTAGGTCAACCCCGCGACGGTGTCGAACGGGAATTCCTCATGGGTGATCCAGTTCTGGGCGCGCAGCTCGAGCGGGTCACGCGACAACTCGGCGGCGAGCTCGTCCATCATCCGCTCGATGGCGAACGTCGCCTCCGGACGTCCGGCGCCGCGGTAGGCGTCGGTGGGCACCTTGTTGGTGAAGACGTTGGTGCACGTGAAGTGATACGACGGGAACTTGTACACGCCGTTGAACATGAACGCGCCAAGGATCGGTATGCCGGAGGTGACCAGCCGTAGGTAGGCGCCCATGTCGGCGAGGAGTTCGACCTTCAGACCGGTGACGGTGCCGTCCCGGCGGGCTGCGAGGGTCAGCTTCTGGATCTGGTCGCGGCCATGGTGTGCCGCGAGCATGGATTCGCTGCGGGACTCGGTGTACTTGACCGGCTTCCCGAGCCGCCGCGCGACGAGAAGGGTGATCACCTCCTCCGGTGTCACTTGCAGCTTGCCGCCGAATCCGCCCCCGACATCCGGGGCGATCACGCGCACCTTGTGTTCCGGGATCTCCAGCGTCATCGCCAGCATGAGCCGCAAGATGTGCGGGATCTGCGTGGCCGACCACATCGTGAGCTGAGGGCCGGTCGGATCCACCACCACTGAGCGCGGCTCCATGAACGCCGGAATCAGCCGCTGCTGACGGAAGGTGCGCGCCACGAGCACTTCTGCGTCGCGGATGGCCTCTTCGACGTCGGCGCCGGTCCCTGCCTCCGCGGAGTCGAACGTCCAAACCGCGCTGATGTTGGTGCCAAGATCGGGATGCACCAACTCCGCGCCGTCCTCGGCGGCGGCGGCGAGATCGAGCACCACTGGCAACTCGTCGTACTCGACATCGATCCCTTCGAGCGCGTCCTGCGCTTCATAAGCGCTGCGGGCCACTACCACGGCCACGGCTTCGCCCGCGAAGTTCACCGTGTCCACCGCGAGCGAGGGTGCGGGCGGCGCCTTCATGTCCTCGGTGATCTGCCATGCGTTGGGCAGACTGCCTTGTTCTGCGGCGAGGTCGACCCCGGTGAAGACCGCGACGACACCGGGCATGCTGTGCGCGGCGGTCGTGTCGATGCCGGTGATGCGGGCATGCGCGACGGGACTTCGCAGGAGGGCCATGTGCTGCATACCCGGCAACACGATGTTGTCGGTCCACCGGGTGCGACCGGTGATCAGATGCTGGTCCTCCTTGCGAACCCTCGCCTTGCCGATTTCGGGTTCAGTCGTGGCGGTCATCGCACGCCTCCCGCGGTATCCGCTGTCGTTGCAACGGTATTGGGGGGGCTACCGGCCGATGTGGCGCGCAGCCGCTGCGCGGCATCCTGCACCGCACTGACGATGTTCTGGTAACCCGTGCAGCGGCACAGGTTGCCTTCCAGGCCGTGCCGTATGGCGTGCTCGTCCGGGTGGGGGTCCTCGGCGAGCAGATCGATGGCCTGCATGATCATTCCGGGGGTGCAGAAGCCGCATTGCAATGCATGGTTGTCGCGGAACGCCTCCTGGACGGGGTGCAGTGTCCCGTCCTCCCGGGACAGGCCTTCGACGGTCACGACGTCGCCGCCGTTGGCCTGCACGGCGAGCACCGAGCACGACTTGACGCTGTAGCCGTTGAGGTGCACGGTGCACGCGCCGCAGTTGCTGGTATCGCAGCCGACCACGGTTCCGACCTTGCCGAGTCGGTCCCGAAGGTAGTGCACGAGCAGAAGCCGCGGCTCCACGTCGTCTGTATAAGTCGTCCCATCGACGGTGACAGCGATGCGCATAGGCCTACTCTGCTCTGGCTGGCGGCCACGAACGCGCGAAACGACGAAACCGGTTCTGGGGCAATCTGACTGCCAGCCCCGATCAGACGGTGCGGATTTCGTCGAGTAGCTGCTGCAGCGTCGCGAGGCTGTGGCCTGCCAGCAACCGATCGACGAACGGCAGCGCGGCCGCGATCCCGGATTGCACTGGACGATAACCGTCCGCCCCTGCATGCGGGTTCACCCACAGCACCGCGTGCGCGAGCCGCTGCAGTGCAGCCATCTGTTCGGCGAGCAGCGTCGGGTCGCCGCGCTCCCAGCCGTCGGAGAAGATCACCACAACCGCGCCGCGGGCGGTGCCGCGTCGACCCCAGCGGTCCAGGAATGCGCGCATCGTCTCGCCGAGCCGGGTTCCGCCGGCCCAATCGGGCACCGCCCGGCCCGCGGTGGTCAGCGCAGGTTCCGGATCGCGGATGCGCAGCGCCCGTGTCAGCCGGGTCATCCGGGTGCCGAGAGAGAACACCTCTGTGGTGGGGTTTGCGCGGGTGACGACGTGCGCGAAGCGCAGCAGTGCATCCGCATACGGGCTCATTGAGCCGGATACATCGAGCAGCAGCACTGTTCGGCGCGGTCGGGTGGCCTTGCGGTGATGCCTGGGTCGCACCGGTTCGCCACCCGCGGCGAGCATGTGGCGCACTGTGCGCCGCGGATCGACGGGGCCCCGACGCGACGGCCGCAGCCGCAAGGCCGGGCGAGTGGCGGGGTGCGGGCGCAGTTCGGCGATGAGCTCGGCGAGGTGTGCCCGCTCGGCGGCGGTCAGTTCGGCGATATCCCGGTGGCGAAGGATCTCGGTGTCGGCGGCGGCGACCCGGAGTCGAGGCTCATCACCGCCGGTGTCGGTGGCACCGGCAGCATCCAGGGCGGCGATTCGGGAGCGGCGAGGCTGCTGAGTGCGATGCGGCGCCCGCTTGGGCACGGTTCCGCCGAACCAGCTCTCGAACGCCAGGTCGTAGCGCGGGATGTCGGCAGGCCCTCGGCATAGGGTCGCGCGGCCGGTCCAGTACACCTGCCGGGCGTCGGCGACATCGACCTGACGCAGTGCCCGGGTGTACGTCTCGACGGAATCCGAAGCCACCGGCAGCCCCGCAGCCGCGAGGGCACGCGCGAAACCCGCGACGCCGACGAGCGGGTCCGTGGGGGTGACAGGCATTGCGTCTCACCCCGCCAGCAGTCGGTCCAGCCCCAACCTGGCGACGCGCTGCAGGTCCTCGTGGTACTTGACGACCGCGCCGAGCGTGGCCGCTGCGCTCTGCGCGTCCAGGACATCACGGTCGAGTTCACGCAGCGCGCGTGCCCAGTCCAGCGATTCGGCGACGCCGGGCGGCTTGACCAGTTCCATGCCACGCAGTGCCTGCACCGCGCTGGCCACCTGGTCTGCGAGTGCCTCGGTGATGCCGGGGATGCGGCGGCGAAGAATCGCGATTTCACGCTCCAGGTCGGGATGTTCGAGCCAGTGGTAGAGGCAGCGCCGTTTGACTGCGTCGTGCACGTCGCGGGTGCGATTGGACGTGAGCACAACCATCGGTGGCGATGCCGCCCGCACCTCGCCGAGTTCGGGGATGGTCACCGCGTTTTCGTCGAGCACCTCAAGCAGGAACGCCTCGAATTCGTCGTCGGCCCTGTCGATTTCGTCGACGAGAAGCACGCACGGCGCTTCGGTGAGCGCACGCAGCAGCGGTCGCGCCAGCAGGAACCGCTCGGTGTAGAGGGAGCGTTCGGCGGATTCGGCCTCGAGATGTCCGGCGCTGGCGGCCTCCAGTGTCCGCAGGTGCAGTAACTGCCGAGGGAAATCCCAGTCGTAGAGCGCCTGCGCCGCGTCGATGCCCTCGTGGCACTGCAGGCGGATCAGCGGCAGGTGCAGCGCCTCCGCGAGCGCGGCGGCAAGTGACGTCTTTCCTGTGCCGGGCTCACCTTCGCAGAACAGCGGTCGTCCCATTCGCAATGCCAGGTAGGCGGCCGTCGCCACGCCTTCGTCGGCGAGATAGCCGGTCGCCTCGAGCGCCTGTGCCAATTCGGTCGGCGAACCGACGCTGGGCGTGTCATTGCTCACGTCCGCGAGCCTAGGTCAGGGTTTGGCGTCCGCACTGGCACGCACGTTTGTCGCAGAAGCCGTGGCGCGCCGCGCGGCTAAGCCGTTTCGGCTGCAAGCGGCGTTATTGTCGGGGCGTGATTCCGCTACCCCGGGCGTGGTTCCTGGCCAGCGCAATGCTGGTCGGCGTTGCGGCCGGGCTCCTCGGCGGAATCGCGGCGACAAAGCTGGTGCATGCGCCTGTCCGCCCCGATGTCGTTATCGCCTTCGTGGTCGGGGTGCCGAGCGTGTTCGGGTTGGTGCTGATCCTGTTCGCGCACCGGCGCTGGATGACGGCCCTCGGCGCGTTCATCCTCGCCATCGCGCCGGGGTGGTTCGGCGCGCTCGCTGCAATCCAGGTGGTGCATGGTGCCTGAGCAGACGTATCAGGGCACGCACCGGCACCGGGCACCGCTGGGGTGGCATCCACCTCGCATTGGGCCGGAGTCGACCAACGGCGACGCCGACCCGAAGACCGAACCGACGGCACCGTTCACGCCGGCATTCACCGGCGCGATGCCCGCGGCCACCGCCGAGGCGCCATCCGAGTCGCTGCCTGCCTTGGATGAACGGCCCGTGGTGCCGGACGAAGAGCAGCACCTCAAGCGTCTGACGTTTGTGGCTGTCGTGGCCGCCGTGTGGGTGGTGGCGGCCGTCGTCGGGTTGGGCCTGTACTACTGGTGGTTCCACTCGCTCAGCAAGACGCCCGCCGTTTTCATCGTGCTGGCCTACCTGGTCATGTGCATCGTCGCGGGCTTGATCGCGGCGATGCAGGGCAGACCGCGGATGTCCGCCTTGGGCATCGCGCTGATGTCCGCGCCGCTCGCGTCGACGGCCGCGGCGGCCGTGCTGTACGGCGTCTATTTCTGCTATCACGCAAGCCGCTGTTTCGCCGGCTTCCTGCCCTATTAGTGTTGGCGGGGTGAGCCACTATGACGTCGTTGTTCTCGGAGCGGGTCCAGGCGGATACGTCGCAGCGATCCGCGCCGCCCAACTCGGGCTGAAGACCGCAGTCGTCGAACCCAAGTACTGGGGCGGGGTGTGCCTCAACGTGGGTTGTATCCCGTCGAAGGCGTTGCTGCGCAATGCCGAACTCGCGCACATCTTCACCAAGGAGGCCAAGCAGTTCGGCATCAGCGGTGAGGCGACCTTCGACTTCGGGGCCGCGTTCGACCGCAGCCGCAAGGTCGCCGACGGCCGCGTCGCCGGTGTGCACTTCCTGATGAAGAAGAACAAGATCACCGAGATCAACGGCTACGGCAAGTTCAAAGACGACCACACCATCGAGGTCGACCTCAACGAGGGCGGCACCGAGACGGTGACGTTCGACAACATCATCATCGCCACCGGCAGCAGCACCCGGCTGGTACCCGGCACGTCGCTGTCCGACAACGTCGTCACCTACGAAAAGCTGATCATGACGCGCGAGTTGCCGTCGTCGATCGTCATCGCCGGGGCGGGTGCGATCGGCATGGAGTTCGGCTACGTGATGAAGAACTACGGCGTCGACGTCACCATCGTCGAGTTCCTGCCCCGTGCGCTGCCCAACGAGGACGCCGAGGTGTCCAAGGAGATCGAGAAGCAGTTCAAGAAGCTCGGTGTCAAGATCCTCACCGGCACCAAGGTCGAGGCGATCTCAGATGATGGGGCCAACGGTTCCGTTCGGGTCACGGTCAGCAAGGACGGCAAGTCCGACGAGATCAAGACCGAGAAGGTGCTGCAGGCCATCGGCTTCGCGCCGAACATCGAGGGCTACGGCCTGGACAAGGCCGGCGTGCAGATCACCGAGCGCAAGGCCATCGGCATCGACGACTACATGCGCACCAACGTCCCGCACATCTACGCGATCGGCGACGTCACCGGGCTGTTGCAGCTCGCTCACGTGGCCGAGGCGCAGGGCGTTGTCGCGGCCGAAACCATCGGCGGTGCGGACACACTGCCGCTCGGCGACTACCGGATGCTGCCGCGGGCGACGTTCTGCCAGCCCCAGGTCGCCAGCTTCGGCCTCACCGAGGAGCAGGCGCGCGACGAGGGTTACGACGTCAAGGTCGCCAAGTTCCCCTTCACCGCGAACGCCAAGGCGCACGGCGCCGGCGACCCGAGCGGTTTTGTCAAGCTCATCGCCGACGGCCGCTACGGCGAGCTGATCGGCGGCCACCTCATCGGCCATGACGTGTCGGAGCTGCTGCCAGAGCTGACGCTGGCGCAGAAGTGGGATCTGACCGCCACCGAGCTGGCCCGCAACGTCCACACCCACCCGACGATGTCCGAGGCGCTGCAGGAATGCTTCCACGGGCTCATCGGCCACATGATCAATTTCTGAACTTGGTTCAGACAGTCAGCACAGCGAGAGCGATCTGGGTCGCCGGCATCGGTGGGTTGATCGTCGGCCACATGCTGTGGCTTGCCGGTATCTCCGGCGCGATCGCGACGCGCACAGTCAGCAGCTGGGTGCTGGTCGTCGCCGCGGTGTCGTTCGTCCTCGGCATCGCCGCCGGGCTGCTCGGCCGGCGCGCGTATCAGCGGAAGTCGGAAGTGTGGGCGGCGTTCCTCTGCGCCCTACCGATATCGCCTGTCCTGCTGTCGCTCGTCGTGCTCGGCGTGACGTACCTCTAGCCGCCCTACGGACGAGATTGCACTGACGGCTGTCAACGCGTGTCACGACCGTGAGCGCAATCTCGGGCGTAGCACTGAAGTCGCAATGAGGGGTCTGCGACGGCCGCATCAGCCTTCAGTCCGGGAAGTCCAGCGGCACCTTCAGCGTGGCGATAGTGGCCGCAAGCCCGTCGTATTGCGCTGCCAGCAGACAGAATTCGATCAGCTGCGACCTGTTCAGGTGACTCGCCAACGCCGCCCACGTCTCCGCTGACACGCCACGGGTGACGACGAACTCGTCGGTGGCGGTGACCAACGCGCGCTGCCGGTCGGTCAGCCCGTCGGCGTCGGGACCCTCGAAGATCTTGGCCTGCAGTTCCGGCCCGATGCCACGACTCTTCGCGAACCTGCGGTGCTGCTGAAGTTCGTACTCGCAGTTGCGCAGATGGCCGACGCGCAGGATGACGACCTCGGCGTCCTTGACGGGCAGCTTGCTCAACAGGCCGAGCAGCATTCCGCTATACGGCAGCCACGCGAGGAAGAGCAGCTTGTGCTGGCCGAGCACGTTCAACAGGCTGAACCGCGGCCTGCGGATTCCGCGCGCACCGATCTTCGCGATCAGCCAGCCGAGCGGTCCCAGCTCGCGGAAGCCTCCCGGTTCGATGCGGGCGGGCGCGCTCACGATTGCTTCACCAGGTAGGGCGACACGGTGCTCCGATGCTCGTCGATGTCCAGGGCGCGGCCGAGTGCGGGGAACGCCCGCTGCGGGCAGTTGTCGCGTTCGCATACCCGGCAGCCCGCCCCGATCGGTGTGGCGATGTCGCCGGACAGGTCGAGTCCCTCCGAGTAGACGAGTCGGTGTGCGTGCCGAAGTTCGCAGCCGAGCCCGATCGCAAATGTCTTGCCTGGCTGACCATATCGTGATGCCCGGCGTTCAACAGTGCGCGCTACCCACATGTAGTTGCGGCCGTCGGGCATCTGCGCGACCTGAACCAGAATCTTCCCGGGGTTGGCGAACGTCTCGTAGACGTTCCACAGCGGACAGGTGCCTCCGCTGGACGAGAAGTGAAAACCGGTGGCGGACTGCCGCTTTGACATGTTGCCTGCCTTGTCGACGCGGACGAAGGAGAACGGCACGCCGCGCATCGACGGCCGTTGCAGCGTCGAGAGCCGGTGCGCGACGGTCTCGTAGCTGACCGAGTAGAACGCCGACAGGCGCTCGACGTCGTAACGGAACTTCTCCGCGACCTCGTGAAACTGCCCGTACGGCAAGACCGTCGCCGCGGCGAAGTAGTTCGCGAGTCCGAGGCGGGCAAGGGTGGTCGACTCATCGCTGGTGAACTTGCCCTCCTCGACGAGCTTGTCGATCAGGTCGCCGAATTCCAGGTAGGCCAGTTCGGTCGCCATCTTGAACACCTGCTGGCCCGACGACAAGTGATTGCCGATCTCTAGCCTGCGGGTGGCGGGGTCGTAGCGGTGCAGCACGGTGTCGCCGAGGTCGGTGCGCCTGACGATGTGCACGCCGTGCACGGCCTTGAGCCGATCGGAGAGGTCGCGGGCGAGGTCACCGCGGTGCATGCGCAGGTCGATCGTGAAATCCTCGGCGGCGGTGTCGAGTTCGTGCAGATAGTTTTGCCTCTGGTAGAAGTAGTCGCGCACTTCCTCGTGCGGCATCGTGATGGACCCCGACCCAGAACCGTCGGAGAACCGGTCCTCGGTGGCGGCGGCCAGCTGCGTGGTCGCGAGCTGATAGCGACGATGCAGGTTGACGATCGCGCGGGCCAGCGTCGGATGCGCGTTGACGATGTCGGCGATCTCCGTCGGGTCGACGTCGATGTCGAGGTCGCGGTCCATCGTCACCTCGCGCAGCTCGGCCACCAATCGGGTGTCGTCCTGGGACGCGAAGAACGTCGCGTCGACACCGAACACCTCGGTGATCCGCAACAGCACCGCGACGGTCAACGGGCGGACATCGTGCTCGATCTGATTGAGGTAGCTCGGCGAGATCTCCAGCATCTGCGCCAGCGCGGCTTGGCTGAAACCACGCTCGCTGCGCAGCTGGCGCACCCGTGAGCCGACGAACGTTTTGGCCACGTCAGAAAGCATATCGAGAATGTGAAGGAGACCTTCGCAGCCTTGGCAGGAAAGTGGGCTGTGGCAGTATCTGCACCCGTGAGTATCAAAGGGGGCCCTGCAGGCGGTCTGGCGAAGGATCTGATGCCTGTGCCCGACCCGCATCCGGACGTCTTCGACAAGGAATGGCCGCTGCGGGTCGCCGATATCGACCGCGAAGGCAGGTTGCGATTCGACGCGGCGTGCAGGCACATCCAGGACATCGGCCAGGATCACCTGCGTGAGCTGGGCTTCGAGGAGACTCATCCGCTGTGGATCGTCCGCCGCACGATGATCGACCTGATCAGGCCCATCGAGTTCCAGGACATGCTGCGGCTGCGTCGATGGTGCTCGGGCACGTCGAACCGGTGGTGCGAAATGCGGGTGCGCATCGACGGCCGCAAGGGCGGACTGATGGAGTCCGAGGCGTTCTGGATCAACATCAACCGTGAGACCCAGGGGCCGGCGCGCATCTCCGATGACTTCATCGAGGGTTTGCAGCGCACCACGAGCGAGGGCAGGCTGCGATGGAAGGCCTATCTGAAGGGCGGTGCCCGTGAGGACGCCACCCAGATCCGCGATTATCCGGTGCGCGTCACCGACATCGATCTCTTCGACCACATGAACAACTCCGTCTACTGGACGGTGATCGAGGACTATCTGCTGTCGCGTCCGGAGTTCTTCACCGCACCGTTGCGCGTGACCATCGAGCACGACGCACCTGTGGCCCTCGGCGACAAGTTGGAGATCATCGCGCACGTCCATCCGGCGGCGTCGACCGAACAGTTCGGCCCAGAGCTCGCCGATCGCACTGTTACAACGCTCACATATGCGGTCGGCGACGAGACCAAGGCCGTCGCAGCCATCTTCGCGCTCTGACTCCAGTCGTCTAACAGTACGGACGTACTGACCTGCGGAAATTGGCTACTCGATCAGTAGCTACTGAAACGGTTCAGTTTGCTTGCTCCTTCGCAAACTTCGCAACATAGCCGCAGTCGTTAACGGAAATTGGCAATCACTGCGGCTGGACCTGCATATATATCGAGGTGCATTATCGGAGTGTTAGCGCAACAGCCAAGTTGTTTGGGCGTTAACAGGCTGGGAATTCTGGCAACGCCGCAGCGATGATGTGACCACAGAAGGAGTAGCCGGATGTCTACCGTTGGCAGGCCGAAATCACCCGAACAGATCCAGCAGGACTGGGACACGAACCCGCGGTGGAAGGGCATCGAGCGCACCTACACCCCCGAGGACGTCGTCGCGCTGCAGGGCTCGGTCGTCGAGGAGGCCACGCTGGCCCGCCGCGGCGCTGAGGTGCTCTGGGAGCAGCTGCACGACCTGGAGTTCGTCAACGCGCTCGGCGCGCTGACGGGCAACATGGCCGTCCAGCAAGTGCGGGCCGGCCTGAAGGCCATCTACCTGTCGGGTTGGCAGGTCGCCGGCGACGCGAACCTGTCCGGTCACACCTACCCCGACCAAAGCCTCTACCCGGCCAACTCGGTGCCGCAGGTGGTGCGCCGCATCAACAACGCGCTGCTGCGCGCCGACGAGATCGCCAAGGTCGAGGGCGACCGCTCGGTGGAGAACTGGCTGGCGCCGATCGTGGCCGACGGTGAGGCCGGTTTCGGCGGTGCGCTCAATGTCTACGAACTGCAAAAGGCGATGATCGCCGCCGGCGTCGCGGGCTCGCACTGGGAGGATCAGCTCGCGTCGGAGAAGAAGTGCGGCCACCTCGGCGGCAAGGTGCTCATCCCGACCCAGCAGCACATCCGCACGCTGACCTCGGCTCGCCTCGCCGCCGACGTCGCCGATGTTCCCACGGTCGTCATCGCGCGCACCGACGCCGAGGCCGCCACGCTGATCACCAGCGACGTCGACGAACGCGATCAGCCGTTCATCACCGGTGAGCGGACCAAGGAAGGCTTCTACCGGGTGAAGAACGGCCTGGAGCCCTGCATCGCGCGGGCCAAGGCGTACGCGCCGTACTCCGACCTGATCTGGATGGAGACCGGCACGCCGGACCTCGAGCTCGCGGCGAAGTTCGCCGAGGGCGTCAAGTCCGAGTTTCCGGACCAGATGCTGGCCTACAACTGCTCGCCGTCGTTCAACTGGCGCAAGCACCTCGACGACGCGACCATCGCGAAGTTCCAAAAGGAGCTGGCGTCGATGGGCTTCAAGTTCCAGTTCATCACGCTGGCCGGCTTCCACGCCCTGAACTACTCGATGTTCGATCTGGCCTACGGCTACGCCCGCAACCAGATGAGCGCCTACGTCGAGCTCCAGGAGCGCGAGTTCGCCGCCGAGGAGCGCGGTTACACGGCGACGAAGCACCAGCGCGAGGTTGGCGCAGGCTACTTCGATCGGATCGCCACCACGGTGGACCCGACCTCGTCGACCACGGCGCTGGCCGGTTCGACCGAAGAGGGCCAGTTCCACTGACGATCAAGCGGGCGCACCCCGCGGCCACTGACGATCAAGCGGGCGTTTACGCGCGCAGGCTCGTTGCTATTGGGCGACAACCCATTTGGTGTCTGGCCTACGATCGGTCTCATGTCGACCGCAGAGGGAGGCGGGCCGGCTGCCGGAGCTGAGGTGACCGCCGAGAACTGGCAGTCGCCCCCGCATAATCGCTGGGCGTTTTGGCACGTCAAGGACATCCTGCCGACGCTGCCAATTCCGCGCCGGGCTGAGCCGTCCCGAGCGCTGATCCCGGCCAGCGCACGTGCCGATGTGGCCGACGTGACGCTGACCAGCGTCGACGGATCAGTCGTTACGGCGGGTCAAGTGCTAGCCGATACGTACACCGATGCCTACGTCGTGATGCAGGACGGCGCCCTGGTGACCGAGTGGTATGCCCCCGAGGGAGCCCCCGACCGAACTCATGCGGTGATGTCGATATCGAAGTCGGTGGTCGGATGTGTCGTGGCCGCGTTGGTCGACCGCGACCTGCTGGATCCCGACCGACTGATCACCGAATACGTTCCAGAGCTGGCGACCAGCGGCTATGCCGGTGCGACGGTGCGGCACGTCCTCGACATGCGCAGCGGCGTGCGATTCCGGGAGGATTACCTCGACCCGGACGCCGACCTGGGGGTGCTGGCGCGGTGGATCAGTCAGGCGCCGATGCCCGGCGAGGCATCGCCACGTGGGATGCATCAATACCTCGTCGGGTTGTCCGCCGAAGCACCGCACGGCCAACGCTTCCTATACCGTTCCGCCGAAACCGACGTGTTGGGTTGGGTCTGTGAACGAGCGGCCGGCCAGCCGATGTCCGAATTGATATCGACGCTGATCTGGCAGCCGCTCGGCGCCGAGTTCGATGCCGAGATACTGTGCGACGGGCTGGGGACTGCGGTGCACGACGGGGGCATGTGCGCGACCGCGCGGGATCTGGCGAGGTTCGGTCAGATGCTGCTCGACGGCGGCTCCGTGTCAGACGAGCGCGACGGCGAGCGAACTGTGATCGGATCGCGGTGGCTGCGCCAGGCGTGGGCGGTCGACGCCGACGCGCGGTCTGTCTTCGTCGCCTCTCCTGCCGAGGTGTCGATGCCCGGGGGGTGGTATCGCAACCAGTTCTGGTTCCGGCCTGGCCCGTACGGCGACGTGCTGCTGTGCCAAGGCATCTATGGACAACTGGTCCACGTCACCCGCCGCACGCGCACGGTGTGTGTGAAATTGTCGAGCTGGCCGGATCCGCAAAACCCCGGTTACTCGCAGAACACGCTGCGTGCGTTCGACGCGATCGCAGGGGCGCTCGCAGGCCGGTCGTCCACCGGGGACAACCCGAGGCAACCCGGGGTCATTGCGGGCGCCAGCCGCCACGGCAAGTCGGATCGCTCGGGGAAATGAGACATACGAGTGGCGTTCGCGCCAATTGACTGAAGGTCTCTGGACTTCGGCTTACGCTCGACACGCTAGACGTGCGCCGCGACGACGCCGCGGAGGTCGAAGCCGCAGGAGGCGATTATGGCCGAACAGAAGAGCCGCACCACCCGTCAGCGGAAGTCGACGACGTCCCCTAAGCGAGCGTTGTCGCGGCTCTTCGGTAGTGGGGGGCTGAACGGAATCGCCGAAATACGGACGTTCTTCCGCACGAATGAGCAACCGATCTACTTCGTTGGCCCGACGGCGTTCAATTTGCTCGGCATCGACCGCTGGGTGCGCAATTTCCAGTACATCGCGTATTACGACTCATGGGACGGTGCACATCCACGGGTGTTCACTCCGAAGAACAAACCGTACGTGGAGTTCGAGTCAAGTGAGCACATCAACAACTATCTGCTGCGCGATCCGGAGGTGGGTGCCTATCTGAAACGCCGTGGTGGCACACCGATGGTGGCGATGGTGTTCTTCGACGAGGAAACCGAGGAGATCTGCCGTGAACTGGGCTACCAGCTGATTCTGCCGCCCGACTCCCTGCGCCGGCGGCTTGATTCGAAGATCGTCACGACCCAACTAGGCAACGAGGCCGGGGCCCCTTCGGTGCCGAATGTGCTCGGCACGGCCGATACTTACGCCGAGCTGCAGGCGCTGGCTGACTCGGCCACGCTCGGTTCCGACCTAGTGGTGCAAACACCCTATGGTGATTCGGGCAAGACCACCTTCTTCATCAAGTCCGAGGGGGACTGGACCGACAACGCCGAGGACATCATCGGACAAGAGCTGAAGGTGATGAAGCGGATCAACAACAAGGCCGCCGCGGTGGAGGCGTGCATCACCCAGCACGGCACCATCGTCGGACCCTTCATGACCGATCTGACCGGTTACGCCGAACTGACCCCATATAAGGGCGGCTGGTGTGGAAACGACTTGTTCCCCGAGGCGCTTTCGGAAAATCACCGCGCCACTGCGATCAACCACGTGCGCAAGATGGGCGATCGGCTGGCACAGGAGGGCTACCGCGGCTTCCTCGAGGTCGACGTCTTGATCGACCTCGACACCGACGAGGTATACCTCGGCGAAATCAATCCGCGCATTTCCGGTGCCTCGTCCATGACGAATGTGACCGCCGGTGCATACGCAGACGTGCCGTTGTTCTTGTTCCATCTCCTGGAATTCATGGACGTGGACTACACGGTGAACGTCGAAGAGATCAACGACCGCTGGCGTGAACTTGCCGCCGTGGACGTTTGGGCGCAGTTGATCATGAAGGAGACCAGCCTAGATTCGGTCGAGCGGCTCCTGGCCGCACCCCGGACAGGCACATGGCATCTCAGCGAGGACGGCGAACTGACGTTCGCGCGGGTGAGCAACGACTGGCACGAGATCACCGGCGAGGACGAGGCGTTCTTCCTGCGGGTCTATGGCCCCGGCGATTATCGGTTCCGTGGCGCCGATTTGGGCATCTTGGTCACCAAGGGGCGGATGCAGACCGCGGAGGGGCTCACACAACGCTGCCGGCGCTACATCGACGGCATCCGCGGTAATTACCAGTCGGAGCCGCTGCCGGATCCCCCGGCCGTGACCCCACTCGCCTACGTCAAGTAGCCGGCGGTCCTCCCCACGGCAGGATCGGCGGCGGATGCTTCGCCGACGTCGCCGGATAGCTGACCTCGGGCCGGGGAGCCGGCTCACCGGGACCTTTGTCCAGTTCGCTGTCCTCACCGGCGACCAGGGTCCCGGAGGCGAAGTGCTCGTGCATCCAGTCGAGGTGATCGTTACGGCATTCCACGATCCGCTCGGTATCCCACCGCGGCATGTTCTGCTGTTTGAAATGCTTCTCCATCAACGCCGGGTCGACCTCGTAGACATCGTGCAGCCGCATGATCACCCCGTCTGAGATGCGTTGGGCTTCCGGGCGCGTGTACTGCTGCTTGTAGATGAACTTGCGCATGGCCTCTAGTCCCTCTTAATCCTGATATGCCTCGTCGAGCATCTGCTTGCCGGGGTTCATGATGTTGTTCGGATCGAGCATGCGCTTGACCTTCTTCATGACATCCCAGCCGCCCCCCATCTCCTCCGGCACGTGTTCAGCGTCACCGGCACGAGTTGTGCCGTGGCAGTTGCTCATTGAACCGCCGTACTTCAACGACACCTGGGCCAGTTCGGACTTGAACCGCACCCATGCCGCCCAGTTGTCGTCGTTGAGTTTCTCCTCCCAGATGCCGATGTCGATCTCGGCGAGGTAGTCGCCCCACGGCTTGTACGAGGCGCTCGTGTAGCAGTAGATGCCCCAGTTGTCGAAGATGCCCCACTCGTCGATGTAGCGCTGCGCGATCGCGGTCCACTCCTCGCGTACCTTCGGCAACACCGTCCAGTTCAACGACGCATCCTCACAGTGCCACGACATCGGCACCACCTGGCCGCCCGGAATCCGGCCGTGGAGCGGGTTCGCGTAGCGGTCGTGCCGGGACGCCCAGTCGCCGACGGCCATGTGGTCACCGGTGTAGCGCCCGCCTTCGGCCCGCCCCTTTTCCATCAGGATCTTGGAGGCCGCGGTCACCTCGGCCTTCGTACCGTAAAGCGCAGTCGCCACAATGGAATTCACCCATGGCGGCATGGGGATAAATGCCTCGTCGTCGCGCCGCAGGTACTCGATCTTCTTCTCGTCGAACAATACGGTGCCGGCGAGGGTGGCGATGCCGGAGGTGACGATGTGATACACCGTGCGGTGTGCCTTCAAATAGTCGTCGAAGGCGAAGAATGCCGCGAACTCGGCCTCGGGTTTGGGAACGATCTCCAGTGTCGCCTCGGTGACGATGCCCAGGGTGCCCTGATGGCCCATGAACAGGTGCTTGAGGTGGTAGCCCGTCGAGGACTTGCGGATCTTCTTGCCGCCCCCGTCGCCGACGCGGATGATCTCGCCGGTCGGCAGCACGATCTCGAACGACATCACCAGATCGCGGGTGTGCCCAAAACGCGTGCCCAGCAACGAGAACCCGCTGCAGGCGATTCGGCCGCCGACGAGTGAGCATGGGTAGGACGCGGGCGTATCCGGGTGAAAGACACCGTATTTGCTCAGTTCCTCGTTCAGCTTCATCATGCTGATGCCGGGCCCGACGGTGACGCAGCGGTCGGCGAGGTCGACCTCTTTGATCTCGTTCATCCGCTTGACGTCGACGATGATCCCGCCCCGCAACGGAACCGCGCCGTCATTGAGTCCGGTGCCCCCAGCTCGCGGCACCACCGGTATGCCCGCGCGGTTGGCCAGCCTCACGATCTCCGACACCTGTTGTGCGGTCCGCGGCAAAACCACTGCGGCGGGCACATATTCACCCCATCGGTGCACCGGGAACGGCGCGGGGACCCGGGCGCGGTTGGTCCGGCTGGAGATGTTGGTGAGCACCGAGCCGGGTTCGTTGATGATGGCTTCGAGGTCGGCGACGACGGCGTCGTCCAATGTGCGAACAGTCGCGATGGTCATCGCGTCGCCTCCAGTTCGGACGCACCACGCCTGCCGCCGATGTCGATGCCTGCCGATTCGGCGACCAACTCGATGATGTCGGCGACCTCGATGCCGACGTCGTGGCCGGCGGTGGCAAGTGGCCGTTCCGACCACACGCAGGCGCTGACGAGCATGTCGACCCCCAGCTCCCGGGCTCGCGCCAGCCGGGTTCGGCTGATCTCCGCGGTGATCTCCGGCTTCTCGATCGGCAGGCCACCGCCGCCGCCCGAGCAGTACGACCACTGGGTGACGTGGTCGACGTCTTTGAACGTCAGGCCCGGAATCGAATTGAGGATGAACCGGGGCGCCTCGTGAATGTTCTTGCGCTTGTTCAGTCGACACGGATCGTGATAGGTGACGGTCTTGTTGATCGGCCTGTCCAGGACCAGCTTGCCCTCCTTGATGAGCTCCGCGACCAGCTCCATGATCTGGACCACCTCGAAGTCGAAGTCCGCACCGAAATAGGCCGGATAGTCCTCGGTGAAATGGATGTAGTCGTGCGGCTCGATCGCGATGATGCGCTTGGTTCCCGATGCGCGCCAATCATTTACGTTGTGCTCCGCAAACGTGCGGGACTGCTCCACATAACCCATTTCCGCGGCCGGCCCGCCACAGCACCACTGTTCGTTCATCAGCCCGAACTCGACTCCCGCCTTCTGCAGCACCTGGGCGGTGGCCCGAGTGTTGGAGGTCCGGTAGAACGCCGCCTCGCAGTCGACGAACATGATGGTCTCGCCGCCGATCGGGATGTTCAGCCCCTCGGCCCAGTTGCGCACGTATGCCTGACCCTGCGGTTGACCCTCGTCGGTGGTACCGAGCACCGGCTCGTTGGTGAGGTCACGGGTCAGCCGATTCCAGCGTTTCCAGCCGTCGCGGTCGAGTCCTTTGTCGACCAGCAGGGCACGGGCCGCGCGCACCACCTTCACCGTCTCGGTGCGAGCCTGATAGAAATCGCCGACGAAAAGGGTATTGGGACAGCGAATTTCGCATGCTCCACACTGCACGCAGTGCACGTAGTCGTCGGCCACGTCCTCGATGTCAAGCAAGCCGCGGTCCATCGCGATGATGTTGGCCATGAACGCGGTCGGCGTGTGATTCTCGTTTCGGGTCACCTGCATTACCGGGCATACTTCACGGCAAAACTTATGGCCCGAGGAAAAGCAGTTGTAGCCATTTTCGCGCCAGCGTTCGACGAATTGTTGCTGGCCATCGGTGGGGGGTTTGCCGGCATGGTTCGACTGCTCTTTTTCGATCGTCATATCGCCTCCTTCGAGCGTTATCGGTGCACCAAAGTGGCTGGTCTGAGCTTAGACCCGGGCAGCGGGCGGTCACGGTGGAATATGGAAACCGCAAATACCGATGAACACGAGTTTCAAATCTTGTGCGACCCGTGATCAAAAGACGATCCATTGGTTCCTTCACGGTGACAAGATGTCAGCTGCGAAAGGCAACGGACCAAGGAGGCTGGCCATGACCGGTGCAGTTGAACCCCGACGAAACGCGGCCTCGGACGACTCCCACCTGGAAGCACTGGGCTACTCCGGGCAAGACTTTCACCGGTCGATGAGCCTGTGGTCGAACCTGGCGCTGGGCTTCACCTACCTGTCGCCACTCGTCGGCGTGTATTCGCTGTTTGCGTACAGCCTCTCTATCGGCGGTCCGCCCGCGATGTGGTGGATCGTGATCGTCGGCTGCGGCCAGTTCCTGGTGGCCCTGGTGTTCGGTGAAGTGGTGTCGCAGTATCCGGTCGCCGGTGGGATCTACCCGTGGAACAGGCGGCTGTGGAATCGCCAATATGCATGGATCGTCAGCTGGGTGTACCTCTGGGCGGTGATCGTGACCGTGACCGCCGTCGCCGAGTTCGGCGGCGGTTTCATCGCGTCGCTCTTCGGCATCGAGCACACCCCGATGATCGAGCTGCTCACTGCCGTCGGGCTGCTGCTGTTCGCGTTGGGGATCAACTTCAGCGGGACACACATGCTCGCGCGGGTCGCCAAGATCGGCCTGGCCGCGGAGCTGATCGGGGTGGTCGCGCTCGGGCTGTATCTGCTCCTATTCAAACGGGCGAACTCGTTCTCGGTCTTCTTCGACGCGATGGGCGCCGGCGGAGACCAGGTGTACATCATCACGTTCCTCGGCGCGGCGCTCAGCGGCCTGTTCCTGTTCTACGGCTTCGAGGCGTGTGGCAATGTGGCCGAGGAGGTCGACGATCCGACACGGCGGATACCCAGGGCGATGATGCTGACCATCATCATCGGCGGCGTTTCCGGATTGATGTCCTACATCGGCTACGTGTTGGCCGCCCCCGACCTGCAGGCGATCGTGAACGGGGAGGATGCGGACCCGATTCCGGCGATTTTGGAGAGCTCCCTGGGCACCGCCGGGTCGAAAATCTTCCTCTGCGTTGCGGTTATGGCATTCATCTCGTGCGTGCTGTCGCTGCAGGCCGCAGGAAGCCGGCTGATCTACTCCTCCGCACGCGACCGGATGCTGCCGATGAGCGGCTGGCTGTCGCACATGTCGGAGCGCCATTCGGTGCCCACCAACGCACTGTTGGTCGCCTGCATCGTGCCCATCCTGATCTGCCTGTACGTGTACGCGGCGCCGGATCAGTTGCCACGCATCACGGCGTTCGCGGTGCTCGGCATCTACGTGGCGTTCCAGGCGGTGGTCCTCGCGGCGCTGCGGCAGCGGCTGAAGGGCTGGCGACCGGCGGGCAACTGGAACCTGGGTCGGTACGGCTTTGCCGTCAACGTGCTCGCGCTGTGCTACGGCATCTTCGCAATGGTGTTGCTGCTCAAACCCGGCGACACGGGTTCCTTCCTGGACAGGTGGGTGGTCGCGATCGGATTGGCCATCGTCCTGGTCACCGGACTGCTGTACCTGATGATCGCTCGCCCGGACCGTCACTCGGACGACGTCGGTGAAGGCGATGCCATCGAGGTGGCCGCCAAACTGCGGTCGCTTCGGGCCGGTTCGGGCGCCGAGTGACTGCCGGTCGGCCGAGATAGTCAATCGCCGATCCGGCGATTCAAAGCTGACCTCACTGTCCAGTTCGGCCATATGCCTGGTTCTTGCGCGTCCTTACCATTTCGGTAACTCGACTGGAAGGACGATCGGTATGACAGCGGTGGACACGGTACTGGGTGGCCCGCACCTGCATCAGGCAAGGCGGCTGGTCACCGAGGTGCCCGGACCGCGCTCACGGGAGTTGGCCGCGCGGCGCCGGTCGGCGGTGCCTGCCGGCCTGACGAGCAGCGCTGGGATATACGCGGCGTCGGCGGGCGGTGGGGTCGTCATCGATGTCGACGGCAATTCATTCATCGACCTAGGCAGCGGGATCGCGGTTACCACGGTCGGTAATGCCGCCCCGCACGTCGTCGCCCGCGCGTCGGAACAGTTGGCGCGCTACACCCACACCTGCTTTCTGGCCACCCCATATGAGCCCTATATCGAGGTTGCGGAAACGCTGAACCGGATCACACCCGGCGACCATGAGAAGCGCACCGCATTGTTCAGCACCGGCAGCGAGGCGCTGGAGAACGCGGTGAAGTACGCCAGGGCGGCCACTGGGCGGCCCGCCGTGGTGGTTTTCGACCATGCGTTTCACGGTCGGACGCTGCTGACGATGACCATGACTGCCAAGAACGAGCCGTACAAGCACGGCTTCGGTCCGTTCGCACCCGAGGTGTACAGGGCGCCGATGGCATACCCCTTCCGCTGGCCGTCGGGACCGGCGAACTGCGCCGAGGAGGCCTTCAGTCAGTTCGCCCAGTTGATCGACTCCCAGATCGGCGCCGACTCCGTGGCGTGCGTGGTGGCCGAGCCCATTCAGGGAGAAGGCGGATTCATCGTCCCCGCCGACGGCTTCCTGCGGCGAGTGGCCGACTTCTGCCGCGATCGCGGCATTTTGCTGGTCGCCGACGAGGTCCAGACCGGGATCGCCCGCACCGGAGCGTGGTTCGCCTGTGAGCATGAAGGACTGATCCCGGACCTGATCACGACCGCCAAGGGTCTGGCGGGCGGATTACCGCTGGCCGCGGTGACCGGTCGCGCCGACGTCATGGACGCCGTGCACCCCGGTGGAATCGGCGGCACGTACAGCGGCAACCCGGTCGCCTGCGCCGCCGCCCTCGGGGTGTTCGACGAAATCGAGAGCCATCAGCTGCTGACCCGGGCGCAGGCCATCGGTGAGGTACTTGTTCGCGAACTGCGCGACATCGCCGCGACCACGGACGTGGTCGGCGACATCCGGGGCCGCGGCGCGATGATCGCCGCCGAACTGGTCGTGCCGGGCACGCGCGATCCCAACCGCGAGGCGGTCGCCGCGATCACGCGGTACTGCCACGCCAACGGCGTATTGACACTCACCGCAGGCACATTCGGCAACGTGCTGCGGTTCCTGCCGCCGTTGGCGATCACCGACGGCCTGCTGTTCGAGGCGCTCGCCGTCCTCCGTGACGCATTCCGCACCCTCTGAGTCCCTACCGCTCGACGTCTTTCGGGAGAAGCACACAATGACCATCGCACCGACCATCGCAACGACCATTGCAACGCCGCCGGTCGGCGGCACCAGCGCACCATTGGAGCTGTTCGACATCGACCGGCTGCTTGATGATGACGAACGCGACATCGCCGCAACGGTGCGCAAGTTCGTCGACACCCGACTTCGGCCCAATATCGAGGGGTGGTTCGAATCGGCTACTTTGCCAAAGGAATTGGCAAGGGATTTCGGCGATCTGGGTGTGCTCGGCATGCACCTGGATGGCTACGGTTGCGCTGGCACCAACGCAGTGAGCTATGGGCTGGCATGCCTGGAGCTGGAAGCCGGCGACAGTGGGTTCCGCAGCTTCGTGTCGGTGCAGGGTTCGCTGTCCATGTTCTCGATTTACCGATACGGCTCGGAGGAACAGAAGAGCGAATGGTTGCCAAAGCTGGCGGCGGGGGAGGCCATCGGCTGCTTCGGGTTGACCGAACCCGACTTCGGGTCCAATCCGGCGGGAATGCGCACCCGCGCCCGGCGCGACGGTACCGACTGGGTGCTCAACGGCACCAAGATGTGGATCACCAACGGCAACCTCGCCGATGTGGCCACGGTGTGGGCGCAGACTGACGAGGGTGTCCGCGGATTTCTGGTGCCCACCGATACCCCGGGCTTCACCGCGAACACGATCCACAAGAAGCTGTCCCTGCGGGCCTCGGTGACCTCGGAACTGGTACTGGACAACGTGCGGCTGCCCGCATCGGCGCAGCTGCCGCACGCCCATGGGCTGTCGGCCCCGTTGACGTGCCTGAACGAAGCCCGGTTCGGGATTGTGTTCGGTGCCATCGGCGCCGCCCGTGACAGCCTGGAGACCGCGATCGCCTATGCCCAGGCGCGCGAAGTGTTCGACCGGCCGCTGTCCAGTTTTCAGCTCACCCAGGAGAAGCTGGCCAATATGACCCTGGAACTGGGCAAGGGCGTCCTGTTGGCGGTACATCTCGGTCGCATCAAAGACGCCGAGGGGGTCCGGCCCGAGCAGGTCAGCCTCGGCAAGCTGAACAACGTCCGGGAGGCGCTGCGCATCGCCCGCGAATGCCGCACCCTGCTGGGCGGCAGTGGCATCACGTTGGAGTATTCGCCCTTGCGCCACGCGAACAACCTGGAATCGGTGCTGACCTACGAGGGCACGTCCGAAATGCATCTGTTGTCCATCGGCCGCGCATTGACCGGCCAACCCGCCTTCCGATAAACCGGCCGACCTGGGATGGAGATGACCATGACCGCTCCCGCGCAGCTGCACAACCTCGTCGCCGGCCAGTGGCTCCCCGGCAACGGTGCGCCGTTGCAGAGCATCAATCCAGCCAACCCGCGCCTGATCGTGGCCGAGGGCCGGTCGGCCGGGACCGGCCAACTCGAGGCTGCGGTGGCGGCCGCCGCCGACGCCCAGCCGACATGGGCGGCCACGCCTATCCAGCAGCGCGGTGCCGTGCTGATGGAAGCGGCCGCCGTGGTGGAGCGCAACGCAGCCTCGTGGGGTCTCGAGCTGGCAGCCGAGGAAGGCAAGACGAAAGCCGAAGGCATTGCCGAAGTGCGTCGCGCCGCCCAGATCCTGCGCTATTACGGCAACGAAGGCGACCGCCAAGCCGGAGAGATCTTCGCCTCACCGCGGGCCGGTGAGCAGATCCTGGTGACGCGCAAGCCGGTGGGAGTCGTCGGCGTCATCACCCCGTTCAACTTCCCGATCGCGATCCCGGCCTGGAAGATCGCCCCGGCCCTGGTCTACGGAAACACGGTGGTGTGGAAGCCGGCCAGCGCGGTGCCGCTGCTGGCGATGCGGCTCGCGCACGCGCTCACCTGTGCGGGTCTGCCCGCCGGTGTCCTCAACCTGCTCATCGGCGGGTCATACCTCGGCGACAGCCTGATCGACCATGAAGGGGTGGACGCCGTCACCTTCACGGGATCCACCGGCGTAGGACGGCGCATCGCGGCTGCGGGCGCGGGCCGCGGAGTACCGGTGCAGGCCGAAATGGGCGGCAAGAACGCCGCGATCGTCCTCGACGATGCCGACATCGAGCTGACCCTGGAGCAGGTCATGTTAGGCGCATTTCGCTCCACCGGCCAAAAGTGCACGGCCACTTCGCGATTGATCGTCACCGACGGCATCGCCGAGAAGTTCCTCGATGCGCTGCGTACCCGCGTGAACGCGCTCATCGTCGGTGACCCGACGCACGACAGCACCGAGATGGGCCCGGTGGTCAGCGATGCGGCGTTCCAGAGCATCTCTGCCGGTATCGAGACAGCCACCGCACAGGGCGTCACGCTGCTCGCCGGCGGTCGGCCCTACACCGAGGCACCGTTGTCCGATGGGTACTTCATCGCGCCGACCATCGTCGAACTCGACTCCCAACCTGCCGATGTGTGGACAGACGAACTCTTCGGCCCTGTACTTGCTGTGCGGCGCGCCGCCGACGCCGAGGATGCGTTCCAGCTCGCCAATGACAGCGAATTCGGCCTATCGGCAGCACTTTTCACCCAGGACCTCACCCGGGTGCTGCAGGCCGTCGAACAGATCGACGTCGGCGTCCTGCACATCAACTCCGAATCCGCAGGTGCTGACCCGCATGTGCCGTTCGGTGGTGCGAAGAAGAGCGGCCTGGGCCCGAAGGAGCAGGGCAGCGCGGCGAGGGAATTCTTCACCCACACGACTACGGTCTATATGCGTGGCGGATCGGCGGGGGTATGAGTCCCGGCGCGCTGGACGGTCTCGTCGTGGTGGATTTCAGCCGCGTGCTGGCCGGCCCGTACGCGACCATGATGCTCGGTGACTTCGGCGCCGACGTCATAAAGATTGAACGCCCGCAGGTCGGTGACGATACCCGCGAATGGGGCCCGCCATACGATTCTGAAGGCGTGCCAACGTATTTCAACGCGGTCAACCGCAACAAGAGATCGGCAGTGCTGGACCTCACCGATCCCGACGACCAACAACGCGCCCGCGATCTGGTGGCCACCGCCGACATCGTGGTGGAGAATTTCCGTGCCGGAACGATGGAGAAGTTCGGTCTCGGCTACGAAACCCTGCGTGCGTCGAAGCCCGACCTGATCTACTGCTCGATCACCGGGTTCGGCCGAGAGCGAGGTGCCGCGCTGCCCGGCTACGACCTGCTGTTGCAGGCGGTCGGCGGACTGATGAGCGTGACAGGCCCCGGCCCCGATGAACCCACCAAGGTGGGAGTCGCGCTCGTCGACGTCCTGGCCGGCCTGCACGCGCTGGCCGGGATCCTGGCCGCGGTGGCACACCGCGAGCGGACCGGACAAGGTCAGCGGGTGGACACGGACCTGCTTTCCGTGCTGTTGTCGTCGCTGGTCAATCAGGCATCCGGCTACCTGGGCGCTGGTGCGGTCCCCGGCATCATGGGCAACCGGCACCCGAGCATCGCGCCCTATCAGACCTTCTCCACCGCGGACCGCCCTATTGCGCTCGCCGTCGGCAACGACAAACAGTTCAAGCTGCTGGCCGAGGCCCTGGATCTTCCCGGGCTGGCTGAGGACTCCAGGTTCGCCTCCAACCCGCAACGGGTTCACAATCGCGATGTCCTCGCCGAGACACTTGGCGCGGTCCTGAAGACCCGCGGCGCCGACCACTGGTACGAGACGCTGACAGCGGTAGGCGTACCCGCGGGCCCGATCAACAACATCGCCGAGGCGTTCGCATTCGCCGAACAGCTCGGCCTTCCCGTGACGGTGCCTGTACCGGCAAGTGCCACACCACAAGTCGCAAACCCCATTACGTTGTCGGAGACTCCGGTCAGCTACCGGAGTGCGCCACCGACCCTCGGCAACGCAACCCCCGACAAGTCGCAGGCGCATCGCTTGTAGTCAAGTAGCTTCTAGATATGGCGATCACCGTGCGCCGCCTGGCCGAGCACGAAGGCCTCGGTCTGACGCTGGTGGCCGGACGCGAGAATGCCGACCGAGTGATCAGCTGGGCACACGCCATCGAGCTCGCCGATCCCACGCCGTATCTGTCTGGCGGCGAACTTGTCATGACCACCGGCCTGAAAATGGGGCCGACGAGCGACGAGCAATACGAGTATGTGGCCCGATTGTCCGTCGTGGGTGTCGTGGCGTTGGCTTTCGACACGGGCACTAATTTCGACCGAGTCCCCGACGGTGTGCTGTCAGCAGGCGATGCCCTTGGCCTCCCGATTCTGCAAGTGCCCGCAGGCACACCTTTCATCGCAATCACCCGTGCTGTCATCGACGAACTGACCGCCGATCAGCTCCGCTCGATCCAACGCGTCGTCGACCAGCAGGAGGTTTTCGCCCGCGCCACCTTGCGCGACGGCATACCGGGTGTCGTCGCCTCACTCAGTAAGGCGCTGTCAGCCACCGCGGTGGTGATCGGCACGGATGGAAGGCCGCTTGCAGCCAGTGGACCCGGCAGCGAGCACGTCCTTCACCTCGCCGCTGAGGTCGCCAGGAACATGCGCTCCCACAGCGGTCGCCGCCACGCCAGTCGCGTGGTAGCCGATGGGGCCGGCTACTGCACGGTTCAGACCGTGCGCGCAGCCCAAACGGCGCACGGATATCTCGCGGTGCGCTCTGCGGTAGCGCTCTCGGCGTCGGATCGGCTCCTGGTGTCCCACGCCCTCTCACTGATATCGATCGAACTCGAGAAGCCGGCGAGGGTCGTCGATGCCGAACAGCGACTGCGCTTCGCGGTCACGCGTGGTCTGCTCGCCGAACCCCGATCCATCGATTCCGGCGTACTCCGGTATTTCGGCTTCGATCCAGACAGTCGCGTCGTCGTCGTGGCGCTGACCAACGTCGGCCCGCTGCTCCCTGCCCAGGCACATGTCACCGGCATGTTGGAGGGCGGAGACATGCCATATCTGATGGGCCCGATCGACGGAGAGGTCGTGATCGTCCTGCCGGGCGAGCACGCCGGGCAAGGCCGTGACATACACCGCAGGCTAGGCGCACAGCTCGAGCGACGCTTGGGCGGCGGGCAGAGCTCACCGACAACCCTGAGCGAGATCGATGTCGGTCTCCATCAAGCCAAAGCCGCCGCGCGGGCCCACGCCGACGGTCGGTTCAGCGAATTCGACCATCTCGATGTTCTCGGAGTCCTATTGGGCATCCAAGATCGCGGCGAACTGGAACTTCTTGCGCACGTCCTGAATCCACTCGACAGCGACGGCGCCGATCCGACGCTGCTCGACACGCTGGAAGCCTTCCTCGCGTGTAACGGCCAGGTGGAAACCGCGGCGGCCACACTCGGTATCCACCGACACACCATGCGCAATCGACTGAAGAGAATCGGTGAACTCACAGGCTCCGATCTCCAGTCGGCCGATACCCGCGCCGCGATGTGGTTGGCGATCAAAGCCCGTGCACTGCTGGCGGACTCGGCGCACAGGTCGCGATGAAGCAGATTGGAACATTGCCGGTTTGCGCTGTTCAGAGCCACGCCCCGGAGTATGTTCCCACTATCAGCATCGGTCGCCGGTTCTCGACTATGGAAGGGACGGTCGGCTATGGCGCAACACCCGCTCGAACCCCTGAGTGCAGACGAATTCAAACGGACCGCCGAGATCCTGCATCGCGACGGACACGTCACCGACTCCTTCCGCTTCGCGTCGATCGAACTGGTGGAACCGGCCAAGCAAGAGGTATTGGCTTGGCACGTCGGAGAGCCGATTCAGCGGCATTCGTTCGCGGTCGTGTGGAATCGGTCGGACAACAAGACCTACGAGGCGACCGTCGACCTCACCAACGACGCCGTCATCTCGATGAAGCACGTTCCCGACGTGACGCCGAACTTCACCGTCGACGAGTTCCACGAGGTCGACGAGGTGCTTCGTACGCACCCGGACGTGATCGCCAAATTGCGCGAACGCGGCATCACCGATATGAGTCTCGTCATCGTCGACGTCTGGACCTACGGCAAGGCGGTCATGCCGGACAAGTACCGCGACCGCCGGTTGGGTTGGTGCGACCTGTGGTTCCGCGAGACCCCCGACGGGAACCCATACGCCCACCCGGTCTCGGGGTTGAAGTTCATCGTGGACATGAACACCACGGAGCTCCTCGAGATCGATGAGCAATACGACGTCGGAGTACCGACGGTCAACGGTGAATACGTGCCAGGGCCGTGGAAGGGCGAGCCGCGCACCGATCTGAAACCGCTGCACATCACCCAGCCGGAGGGCACGTCCTTCACCCTGGATGGCACCGAATTGCGTTGGCAGAACTGGTCGATGCGGCTGGGCTTCAACTACCGCGAGGGTCCCGTGATCTACCAGGTGGCCTACGACGACCACGGGGTACGGCGTGACATCGCCTACCGCATGTCATTCGCCGAGATGGTGGTGCCCTACCGCGACCCCACGTTCGACCACTACCGCAGGACGGCCTACGACATCGGCGAGTGGGGCCTCGGCTTCATGACCACCTCGCTGGAACTCGGCTGCGACTGCCTCGGCGAGATCCGCTACGTAGACGCGGTGCTGCACGACTCCGCCGGCGCACCGTATGAGATCAAGAACGCGATATGCCTACATGAAGAGGACAACGCCGTCCTCTGGAAGCACGTCGATATGGTGACCGGTGCGGAGGTGCGCCGCCAGCGTCGCATGGTGATCTCCTGTCACGTCACCGTCGCGAACTACGAGTACCTCGTGTACTGGCGCTTCTACCAGGACGGCAACATCGAGTGCGAGGTACGCGCGACCGGAATCATGGTCACCACTCCCTTTGCCGAAGGCGATCCCGCGCCGCCATACGGGACGGTCGTCGACAACCGCACCTACGCGCCGTTCCACCAGCACTTCCTGGTCGCCCGCCTCGACCTGGACGTCGACGGTTCTGCGAACACCGTCGTCGAGGTCGACTCGGTCGTGCCCCCGGTGTCCGACGAGAACCCCTACGGGCTCGCTCTGATAACCCAGTCGACCCCGATCACCTCCGAGGCGTCGTCCGCCCGCGACTACAACTGGAACACCCAGCGCGGCTGGAAGGTCGTGAACCCGGACAAGCTGAACCGGCACGGCACCCCGGTGGCCTACAAGCTGGTTCCCGGCGCCGCCTTCCCGGCCCTCATGGATCCCTCGACACCGCAATACCTTCGGGCACCGGTGATCGGCCATACTCTGTGGGTCACGCGCCACGACGACGACGAGCGCTGGCCGTGCGGCAAGTACCCCACGCAGTCCACCGTCGACACAGGTCTGACGGAGTGGATCAAGGAAGACGCGCCGCTCGAGAACACCGACGTCGTGCTCTGGTACGTCTTCGGCCTCCACCACATCACCCGCGTGGAGGAATGGCCGATCATGCCTGTCGATTCGATTTCGTTCTGGCTGAAGCCGTTCGGGTTCTTCGACCAGAACCCGTCGATCGATGTCGCCCCGGCACTGAAGGCGGAGGGCGGGACCTGCCACACCGGCACGGCTGATCACCTCGCCGCCGAGAATGCGGCGCACATGCACTAAGCGCTCGCGCCGAGGCTTATGGCTCGTCGACGACGAGGACCGGCGTGTCCTTGCGCAACGTTTCGCCGCGGAAGAACGCCGGCTGACGGGCGCGCATGAGCAGCATGAACAGCACGCCGAGCAGGATCATCCCGAGTCCCAGGATCAGGACCAGCCCGACGCCGGCGATGCTCGCACCGCTGCCGTAATCGGGCGAGGCGGCGTCGTAAAGCGTCCTCAGAAAGACCGCGAGCAGACCAAGCCCGCCCAGCAACGGGAACAGGAACTTGAACACGACGCTCTGGGCGTTTGCGAACAGCTCGTGACGGAAGTACCAGATGCAGGCGAACGCGGTCAGGCCGTAGTAGAAGCAGATCATGATGCCCAGCGAGTAGATCGTGTCGGTGAGCACGCTTTCGCTGAGGAAGGTGAGGATCGAGTAGAACAACGCCGAGCCGATGCCGGCCACGATCAACGCGTAGGACGGTGTCAGGTACCGCGGATGGATCTTGGCGAAGCGCTCGGGGAAGGCCTTGTAGGTGCCCATCGCCAGCATGGTTCGCGAGGCTGGCAGGAATGTGGTGATGAGGCTGGCGGCGCTCGAGGCCACCACGGCAAGGAACAGGAACAAGTTGAGCGGGCTGCCCATTACGGGTTCGGCGAGAGCGCCGAAGACGTTGTCGGAGATCTCCTCGTTTCCAAGGCCGAGCCCCTCGGTGCCTACTCCGGCGTACATCTGGGTCGCGACGGCTACCAGTAGGTAGGTCAGCAGGATCGACAGGACGCACAGCAGCGCAGCACGGCCGGGGGTCCTTTCGGAGTCTTTGGACTCCTCGTTGACCGTGAGGGCGGTGTCCCAGCCCCAGAACGCGAAGATCGAACCGGACAGACCCGCGATGAACGCCGACATCGTCAGGCCGGCGGGGCTGAACCAGTCGAGGCTGAACGACATGCCGGTCTCCGAGGAGCCGGATTTCGCCAGCGCCATTACGGCGAACAGAACCAGGACGACCATCTGGAACCCGACCAGGATGAACTGGACGTGCTCGGTCGTCGTGATGCCGCGGTACGACACCGCGGTGGCGATCGCCAGGAAAACCAGGCAGGTGATCACGTTGATCAGCTTGTTCTCCCACAGCGTGCCGATGTAGTCGCTGCCGGTCAGATCACCGATGAACTGGTAGAAGAACTGGACCGCGACGCCGGCGAGGTTGGACAGCACGATCACCGTCGCCAGCACCGCCGCCCATCCGCCCAGCCAGCCGACATAAGGCCCGAAAGCCTTGGTGGTCCAGGTGAACGACGTCCCGCAGTCGGGTGCAACCTTGTTGAGTTCGCGGTAGGCATAGGCGGCGAAGAACATCGGCAGGAATCCGGCGATGATCACCACCGGCATCTTCTCGCCCGCCTCGGCGACCAGGATGCCGACCGTGGCTGTCAGCGCATAGGCCGGAGCCACCGAGGAGATGCCGAGGACCGTACCCCCGAGCAGGCCGAGGGCGTCGTGTGAGAGCCCCTTGTCCTGAAGATCCACCTCGGGCTGATGGCGCGCGTCGTGAGCCTCGATCTGCATGATGGCTGATCTCCTCTTTAGTTCGGCATGCAAGGCTGAGCATGCGCCGATCTGTGCAGCTACAGGCGGTTTTCGCCGAAATATATGCGACTTCTCTCAGGCCTCAGGCCACCAGTTTCGCCGCGATGGCTGCGCACGCCCGCAATGTGTTCGCCAGATAGCCCGCGTGCTGCGCATCCGGCCAGGACGACAGCTTCACGATTGCAGTGCGCGAGGCCCGGTCGACGAAGAGAAGCTGCCCATGAATGCCAAGGCACAACAGGATCGGTCCCGCCTGGCCTGGAAAGAACCAGAACTGGTTGCGGTACCAGCCGCCGGGAAGCGCCGCCTCATTTTCGGTGTGGGCAAACGCCTCTCGCACGCTCGGTTCGGGGTCGAAGGCCTCGGCCAGCCATCCCGCGGGTATCACCTGTGTGCCGTGAACCAGCCCGTCGTCGAGGATCATCTGTGCGAACCGGGCCAGGTCGCGCGGCGTCGCTGAGATGCCTCCGTCGTGGACCGCGGTGCCCACCGGATCGCAGGTGATCTCGGCGTCGAATTCCGCGCCCATCGGCTGCCAGATCAGGGTCGAGATCAGATCGGCCATCCGCTGACCGGCGGCGCGTTCACACACCCACCCCAGCATGTCCGTGTCGGCCGAACGGTAGGTGAACGCACCGCCGTGCGGTTCCCCGGCGTTGATGGTGGTCAGATAGGCGTAGGCACCCCGGGGGTCGGTAGCCAGCGCCGGAGCCCAGCCCACGCACCGCTCCATGATCCGTACCTCGGAGTCGACGGCTGTATAGGTTTCCCGAAACGCTACGCCGGTGCGCATGTCGAGGACATCACGCACGCTTGCACCCTCGTAGCCCGAACCGGCCACCTCGGGAACGTAATCGGTTACCGGGGCACGCGGGTCAAGCCGTCCCTGTGCCGACAGGATGCCGGCCACGCATCCGACAATGGATTTCGACACCGACATGACCAGATGCCGCGTCGTCTCGATCATTCCCTCGACGTAACGTTCCTCGACCACATGCCCGTCGTGAACCACGATCACGGCATCGGTGAATGTACTGGCGAAAATTTCCTCCGCGGTGGATGAGCTTCCGTCCACGCAGACGACCGACGGATTGCCGAGTTCGGCGTTCGCGGCGGCCAGTGAAGATGGCTCGCCGGTTCCGGCCCATATCGGTTGCGTGGGAATGATTTCGCGCATGTGCCGAAATGCCCAGCGCAGGTTTCGCGGTTGCTGCCAATTCGACAGGTTCACCTGACGCTCAGCAGGGGGAGGAAAGCCGGCCATGGGGTCGTCGGGCATATCGGTCACTGCCTCCGTCGCCGCGTGATCGGCGATATCACGCCTGCGCCAGCCGTTTCTTCTCGACCGCGACGTCGAAATCAGGTGGCGGCCAAGACAAGTTGAGACCCTTAAGTGCTTCGATGAGCAGTTCGGTGATGGCAAGACGGCTGTACCACTTCCGGTCACACGGCACGATGTGCCACGGTGCGTAGTCGGTCGCGGTCCGATCGAGCACCGCCTGGTACGCCTCCTGGTACTTCGGCCACAGCATGCGTTCGTCGATGTCGTCCGGGTTGTATTTCCAGTACTTGTCGGGCCTCTTCAGCCGCTTCGCCAGTCGCTTTTTCTGCTCGTCCAGAGACACGAACATCGCCACCTTGATGATGGTGGTGCCGTCGTCGACCAGCTTGCGCTCGAACCGGTTGATCTCGTCGATAGCGCTTGCCCCACACGTCGGGCGGTGCGAGGTCGCGCACCCGTACGATCAGCACGTCCTCATAGTGCGAGCGGTCGAACACGCCGATGTGTCCGGGTCCGGGCAGCGCGCGGCGGATCCGCCATAGGTAGTGGTGCTTGAGCTCTTCCGCCGTCGGCTTGCCGAAGCTGGTGTATTCAATGCCCTGCGGATTAGCAGCTCCCACAACGTGTTTGACGATGCCACCCTTGCCCGCGGTGTCCATGCCCTGCAGTACGAGCAGCACCGAGCGGGTGTCGCCAGAGCGGCTGTTCGCGTAGAGCATCTCCTGTAACTCGGCGTATCGGAGGTTTCGCTCCGCCTGCAGCGTCGGCGCATCCTCCTTGTTGCCCTTGAACCCCGGTGTCGCGCCCGCGTCGATATCGCTGACCTTTTCGCCAGCCTGAAACTTCAATATGTCGTGTGGTTCATGCGTCCACAGTGAGGGCAGATCGCTAGAGGTGCTCATTGTTGAGCAATTGTGGCGGCAGGATCGGCGACGGGTGTGCGATTTCCCGGAACTTCTGCAGCGAGCCGCCCACCTCGACGATTCCGCAAAGCGCGTTCCACGACAGCATCGTCAGGTAGTCGATCAAGTCTTCGGCGCTCATCCGCGGGTGCGACATCCACGAGTGGGTGGCCAACTGCACGCCGCCGACGGTGTGGAAGGCCCACGGCTCGACGCCGCGGGTGTCCATGCCCGCCGCCACCATCTGTCTGCGCAGCATTACCGCCAACATGCGGGCGATGATTTCCTCGCTGTTCGCGATGACCTTGTTCTTACTCGCCGAGTTGTTGGCCATCACGAAGCGGTACGGCTCGGGTTCGGCGGCCACCGTCTCGACGTAGACCTTGATGATCTCGCGGGTCAGGTCGTAGCCCTCGAGGTTCGCTGACAGCGCAGCAGCCATGTTGGGGATCAGAGTGGTCTGTGCGAACCGCATCATAACCGCGGTGGTCAGGTCGTTCTTGTCGATGAAATAGCGGTAGAGAACGGTCTTCGATACTCCGATTTCGGCCGCGATCTCGTCCATGCTGACGTTGCTACCACGCCGTCGAATGGCCTCCAGAGTGCCGTCTACCAGCTCGTTTCGGCGCTCCACCTTGTGTTGGTGCCAGCGCCGCTTACGACCATCGGTCTTGACCGCCCCCGGGGGAGTCTGCTGTGCCACTATCGCGCCAGTCCGTTCCGTAGATCTACTCGATACTACGGCGAACGATCACGCCTGGGCCGGTTGGCACGGCCGGCAGTCCCGGTAGTAGCGGATGATGGAGGAGTGGCACACAGAATAGACGCAGGAGCCCGCGAGTTGCGGGCTCTTCCTGCGCCAGCGGCAGAGCGCCAGAGCTTTGCCGAGGCGTTAGCCGGCGCCGACACGGAAGCCGACGCGGAAAGGCGCCGTGGCCTGCGGCGGATGAAGCTCGTCGCCCTGAGTTTTCTCGTCGCGGCCACCGTCCTGTTCCTGGTGTGCCGGTGGGCCGAGGCCAACGGCGCGGGCGCGTGGGCCGGTTATGTCGCCGCCGCGTCGGAGGCTGGCATGGTCGGTGCGCTCGCGGACTGGTTCGCGGTGACCGCGCTGTTCAAGCACCCGCTGCGGATACCGATCCCGCACACGGCGATCATCAAGCGCAAGAAAGACCAGCTGGGGGAGGGCCTCGGCGCCTTCGTCCGGGAGAACTTCATGTCGCCGGAGGTCGTCGAGACCAAGCTGCGCGACGCCCAGGTGGCCGGCAGGCTCGGAAAGTGGCTGTCGGAGCCGTCGCACGCCCAGCGGGTGGCCGCCGAAGCGTCGACGGTGTTGCGGGTCGGCGTCGAGATGCTGCGCGACGAGGACGTGCAGCATGTGCTGGACCGAATGATCGTCAAACGTCTCGCCGAACCGCAGTGGGGCCCTCCCGTGGGGCGGGTGCTGGCCACGCTGTTGGCCGAGAATCGGCAGGAAGCGTTGATTCAGCTGCTGGCCGACAGGGCCTTCCAGTGGTCGCTCAATGCGGGCGAGATCATCGAGCGGGTGGTCGAGCGCGACTCTCCGACCTGGTCGCCGCGGTGGGTGGACCACCTCGTCGGCGACCGAATCCACCGCGAGCTGATGGACTTCACCGACAAGGTGCGCCGCAATCCCGATCATGAGTTGCGCCGTTCGGCCACCCGCTTCCTGTTCGAGTTCGCCGATGACCTGCAGCACGACGAGCCGACGATCGCTCGCGCGGACAAGGTCAAGGAACAGCTGATGGCCCGCCACGAGGTCGCTCGTGCCGCGGAGACGGCATGGAACACCCTCAAACGGCTGATCCTGGAGTCGGTCGACGACCCGTCATCGGCCCTGCGCGCCCGCATCGCGGACTCGGTCGTGCACATCGGCGAATCGCTGCGTGACGACGCCGACCTGCGCGACAAGGTGGACAACTGGATCATCAGGGCGGCTCAACACCTGGTCTCCCAATATGGGGCGGAGATCACAACGATCATCACCGACACGATCGAGCGGTGGGACGCCGACGAGGCCAGCAGGCGCATCGAACTCCATGTCGGTCGTGACCTGCAGTTCATCCGAATCAACGGCACGGTGGTCGGGGCCCTGGCCGGCCTGACCATCTATACGGTAGCTCAGCTGCTCTTCTGACCTGCGCTAACTAGTGCTTGCAGAAGCTAGCACCCCGTCGTACCGTGGGGTTTCGTCTCTCCATCGAACACCCGACGCACCGAGGGGGAATGCCATGTCGCAGGACGAAAAGCTCGTCGATGTGGTGTCCAACGCTGCGCAGGACATCGGCAGTTTCATCCGGTCGCAGCGTGAGGCGGCTCAGGTGTCGGTGCGGCAGCTGGCAGAAAAGGCCGGCGTCAGCAACCCCTACCTCAGCCAGATCGAGCGGGGATTGCGCAAACCCTCAGCCGATGTGTTGAGCCAAATCGCCAAGGCGCTGCGGGTATCTGCGGAGGTGCTCTACATTCGGGCCGGAATGCTGGAACCCAGTGAGACAAATGAGGTTCGTGACGCGATCATCACCGACACGGCGATCACCGAGCGGCAAAAGCAAGTGCTGCTCGACATCTACACATCGTTTTGTGAACAGACCGAAGCCGCCCTTGCCCAGGGAGACATGTCAAAGGAAGAAGACACGCCAAAGGATGATGAGGAGCCGGCGACTGACTGAACCGAGACGAATCGCTGTTTAATGATGACCGAGTGAAATCAGTGAAAGGAAATATCAATATGGCGAAGAAGTCTTCCAAGACTGCCAAGACGAACACCCAGCCGACCGTTGACGACTTGAAGGCTCCGCTGCTCGCCGCCGTTGGCGCTGCCGATCTGGCCCTTGAGCGGGTCAACGAGATCGTCGCCACCCTGCGTGAGCGTGCCGGCGAGGTCCGTGGCGACGCCGAGGCGCGCGTCGGAGAGAGCCGTGCCCGGCTGAACAGGCTGCAGGAGGATCTGCCGACGCTGCGTGACCGGCTGACCTCCGATGAGCTGCGCAAGTTCGCCGAGACCTACGCCGATGCCGCTCAGACCACCTACAACAAGCTGGTGGAGCGTGGCGAGATCGCCCTCGAGCGGCTTCGCAACCAGCCTGCGCTCGAAGAGGCCGCCGGCCGGGTGGAGAGCTACACCGACCAGGCCGTCGAGCTGACCCAGGAGGCGCTGGGCAACGTTGCTTCGCAGACCCGCGCGGTCGGCGAGCGCGCCGCCAAGCTGGTTGGCGTTGAGCTGCCCAAGAAGGCGCAGAAGAGTGCGGCCCCGGTGAAGAAGGCCGCCAAGAAGGCCCCGGCCAAGAAGGCTCCGGCCAAGAAGGCTCCGGCCAAAAAGGTCACCCAGAAGTAAATTCGACGCCGACGGTGGCACCCGCTTAGGCTGGTGAGGTGATACTTGCCGACCTAGCGGGCGTCATTGTCTTGGTCCTCGTCGTACTTGCCTTCGCCGTGGCCGCCTACGCCTTCGTGCACGCAGCAATGCAACGCCCCGACGCGTACACCGCGGCAGGCAAGCTCACCAAGCCGGTCTGGCTGCTGATCATCGGCGGCAGCGTGCTTCTGCTGCTGGTGTTCCGCGATCCCTTCGGCGCGGCCATCGCCGCCGTGGCGTCGGGCATTTATCTGGTCGACGTCCGGCCCAAGATCCTCGATATCCAGGGAAAGTCCCGGTAGCCGCGTGCGCCGTATCCTTGCCGCCTCGGCGGCGGCCATGACTGCTGCCCTCTTGTTCGCAGGCACCGCAAGCGCCGATCCCGTGCCAGGGCCGCCGTATGTGTCCTACGCCGAATGGGCCAAGTGGGGCGACCTGTCCAGCCTGCGTGTCTATCCGACGGATTCCGCTCGTGCCGCCTCGACTCAGTTCGGGACCACCGCTCAGGCCGACGAGGCGTGGACAGAAGTGCTGACGCTCTCGCCGGACGCCGACATTCCGGGTATGCGTGAACAGTTCATGTGTCACTGGCAGTACGCGGAACTCGCCTATCCGAACAAGACGAGCTGGAATCTCGAGCCGTGGCGGCCGCAGGTGTCCAACGACGAGATGGTCGCGGCGCACTGTAATCCCGGCGGCACAGAAGAACCGTTCTGATGGCGTCGACGCGCAGCCGCGAGGAGGTGGCCGCTGTCGTCGACCACACGCTTCTCAAACCCGAAGCGACACAGGCTAATGTGGCTGCCTTGGTGGCCGAGGCCGCCGAGCTCGGCGTCTACGCGGTGTGTGTGTCACCGTCGATGGTCGCGGTCGCCAGGTCGTTCGCGCCCGCGGGCTTGCACCTTGCTTCCGTGGTGGGTTTCCCGTCGGGCAAGCACCTTCCGGGCATCAAGGCCGCCGAGGCCGAGCAGGCCGTCGCCGTGGGCGCAGACGAGATCGACATGGTAATCGACATCGGGGCGGCCGTATCCGGTGAATTCGACGCCGTGCGAAGCGATGTCGCCGCGGTCCGCGCCGCGGTTCCCGATGCGGTCCTCAAGGTGATCGTCGAGTCGGCGGCGCTGCTGAGCCTGGCAGGCGAGGACACTCTGGCGTCGGCGTGCCGGTCTGCCGTCGAGGCGGGCGCCGATTTCGTGAAGACGTCAACAGGATTTCACCCAAGCGGCGGCGCATCCGTGCGCGCAGTCGAGCTGATGGCCGCCGCCGTCGGTCCCCGTGTCGGGGTCAAGGCGAGCGGCGGCATCCGCACCGCCGACGACGCCGTCGCGATGCTGGATGCGGGCGCGACCCGCCTCGGGCTCTCGGGCACCCGCGTGGTGCTCGACAGGCTTTAGAGCCCTGCGAAGCAGGGGTCGTCGCTGCCCGCGGGAATCGAGGCGTTCCTCGTCGAAAAGTGCGCTGTCACACCGGAATCGGTGACCTGAACATCGTCGGCCTTGATGCCGAGCGGATAGTTCTCGGTCAGCTGCGTGGAGAACGCATCAAGCGCGGGTTGCACCGTCTCACGCGGCAGCGTGAAGCCCAGCCCGCTGAGGTTGACCACCTTTAGCGCAATGCCACCGTCCTGCACCGTCGGCTTGGTGGTGATGCTGCTGCCCAGCGCCGCCTCCAGCTCGATGGTGCCGTCGGAGGGATTCGTCTTGACGCCCGTGACGAAGCCACCGACGAGCGGAATCGAATTCTGCACAGTCTGCTTGATGCCGTCGGCCGTCCAGGTGATCGTCGCGTTCAGCGCGCCGATGGTGCCCTTCGAATTACCGGTGTCCTGCAGCCGCACATCGTCGATGTCCACTTGTGCCTTCATGCCTTTGGCGTCGCGGATCTGATTGCCCGCGGTTTCGATGGAGATGTTGCCGTAGTGCCCGGTCATGTGCTGGATGAGGAACGGCGACGCGCCGAACGACACGGTGACGTCATCCTGCACCACGCACTCGGTGGCCGCGGCCACCTTGTCGTCGGCGCGGCTGCGCGCATACAACTCCGCACCGATCAGCCCGGCGGCGATCAGCGCCACCACGATGACGACCACCAAAACGATGGACAGCGGATCGCGGAACAGGGCCTTGACCTTCCCGAACGGCGAGGAATCCTTCTGCGAAGGTCCGGGTGCGGCCGGCGGGATCTGCTGCGGAGGAGGCCCTTGCTGAGCCTGACCCGGAGGGGTCTGGTCGGCCGGGCGAGCCCAGGGATCGGTCACGCCCGCGATTCTGCCCTATCTGCGTCGGCGAGGTCTGTGCGGTTACGCAGCACCGCGATCGTGTCCCGCACCGACTGCACGACATCCGCGTCGATATCGGTGACGAGCAGCGACGGGTCCGCGCCTGCTGCCTCGATGACCTCGCCCAGCGGAGATGCCACGATGCTGCCGCCGACCCCCGTCGGCCCCAGCTTGGCGATTTCGTCGCCCGGATAGGCCTGGCCGACGGCGCCGACGAAGCCGCCGGTGTCCAGGGCCCTGGCGCGGGCCAGCAGCGTCCACTGCTCGAGCTTGCCCGGGCCGGAGCCCCATGATGCGTGCACCGTGATGAGCTGGGCGCCGCGCCGCGCCAGCTCGACGTAGAGCTCGGGAAAGCGGATGTCGTAGCAGAGGGTCAGCCCTACAGTCACAGGGCCTGAGTCGCCGGCGACCGTAATGATGACCGGTTCGCGGCCCGGCGCCACGGTGCGGGATTCGGTGAACCCGAATGCGTCGTAGAGGTAGATCTTGTTGTAGTGCGCGTCGACACCGGGGCCGGACGCGATCAGCGTGTTGGTGACGCGCCCGTCGTCGGCGGGTACGAACATCCCTGCGACGACCGTGACCCCCGTGGATGCCGCGATGCGGCGCACCCCTTCGGCCCACGCTCCGTCCAGCGGTTCGGCGACGTCGGCCAACGTGACCCCGAAGCGACACATGGTGGCCTCGGGGAACAGCACAAGACGCGCACCGGCATCAGCCGCGCGGCGCGTGTACTCCTCGACCAGCTTCAGGTTGGCCGCGGGTTCGGTGCCGCTTTGGATCTGCGCCAGCGCTATTCGCATGGCTTCAGCCTAATTGCCCGGCTCCTCGAGCGTCGTCGCCGGAGATGGTCAAGGCCGAGGCGGGGCAACAGTAGCCCACGGCACCGTGAGGACACCGTCGCGCATGCGGCGGCGGGGTGGTTCGACCGGCCAGCCGGCATCGCGCAACATGTTCAGCATTGCGCGCCACCGCTCCCGTGGTCCGAACACTCCGTGGCCGGCGACGCTGGCCCATGCGTGGTCGGCCACGGCCAGCAACTTATTGATCGGCTGACCCGAGACATTGTGGTGGATAAGGACTTTCGGGAGGCGCTCGGCCAGGTCCGAGGGTCGCTCGATGGCGAACGGATCGCAAGCCAGTGTCAGGCTGACGGGACCCTGGCCGTCGAGCAGCACCCAGCCGCATCGCCTGCCGAGCTCGTCGCAGGTGCCGTCGACGATGAGGCCCCCGGCCGCCAGCCGCGTCCTCATCAACGACCACGCTTCGTCGACGGCCTCCTCGGGGTACTGCCGCAGCACATTGAATGCCCGCACCAAAACCGGGCGGTGGCCGGCCAACTCGAAGCCGCCGAGACCGAACTCCACGGAGTCGTGGTGGGCGGCTCGCGCCGAAGTGACTCGTTCGGGGTCGATTTCCAGGCCGATCACCCGCACGTCAATGCGTACGGTGCGAAGCCGGCTCGCAAGCTCGAGGGTGGTCACCGGCAGCGCGCCGTAGCCGAGATCGACGACAAGAGGGTCGCCGGCGGATTGCAGCGCGGTGCGGACCCGCGGTGAGTGCACAAGCCAGCGGTCGCAGCGGCGCAGCCGGTTGTGGCCGGTCGTTCCCCGCGTCAGCTGTCCCACCGGGGCGCCCATGACCCGATTTTAAGGTGTCGGCCCGCTATTTGCCCTGATCCACGCCGGGCGGATAGGCATACTTCGCCGGGTTCGACAGTGACGCCGCGCCTCCAAACGCCTAGTGGTGCTTGGCGATCCAGTCGGCGGTGAAGGCCTCTTCGGCGTCGAAGAGCTCTTTGATGTGATGAAGGATCAGATCTTCGAGGGCCCCGCCGACGAGCGGGATGTACACCTTGCAGACGCTGACGAGCCGTAGGTCGCTGCCGGTGTCGCGTTCGGTGAGGAAGTACTTGCCGCCGAAGTGGCCCGGCCCGTGCGGGATGCTGGCGCGATAGCTGCCCGTTGCCCGCTTGCCCGCATGGTCGTAGGGGTCGAAATGCTGCTCACGCGTGATGATCATGTCGACGGGCATCACGCTGCGCGCGATCGGCGGCAGGTACATCCGCGGCAGATTCTGCTTGAAGACGATGTCGGTGCCAGACCCGTTGGAGGTGAACTTCGTGATCTCGGACTGCGGGGTCAGGAACCGGTAGGCGTCCATCAGAGTTTCCCAGTAATCGCGGCTGGTGAAGTCTGCGAAGATCTTCTCCGCGGGCGCGTCGAAGGCGATCCGGTAATCCATCCGCCGTGCCATAACACCAGGTTACCGGCGCGTTAAGGGTTGTCTTTGATCCACGCCGTGGTGAATCGCTGCTCTGCGATGAGCAATTCGACGAGTTGGCTGCCGATGAAGTTCTCCACCTTGCCGCCAACAAGCGGGATCCGCACCTCGACGGTGGCGGTGAACTGCAGCCGCGAGCCGCCGCTGCCGGCGGGCGCAAGCGCCGCGTTGCCTGTCAGTGAGACGGGTGCGCCGGGGATGGTGCCGGTCACGGTGGCCGTTGCCGTGCCGTCGCTGACCGGGGTCCACGCCTCCTGGCGCACGATCGACAGATCGCCGGGATGGAACTGCGTCACCACGCCTGGCAGTCGGCCGCGACGCAGCACCTGGGTGGTGACCACGTCGATACCGCCGTGGCCGTCGAGCTTCATCGAGTCCAGCGTCGCCTTGTCGGCGCCGGAGTCGGCCAACCGCTCGAGCCAATAGGTCTGATCGCTGAATGCCTGGTAAACCTGTTCGACGCTGCCCTGGTACTCGGCGGCCATGTCGAATGAACGCGGCATAGCTGGCCAGGCTACCGTTACGGCCCGTGGTCAGTTCGCTGGTAGGGGGTGTGCCCGTCGTCGAGCAGGTGCCGCTCGCACCGCTGACCACGCTGCGCGTCGGCCCGGCCGCACGCCGCATGATCACCTGCGAAACCACCGAGGCGGTTGTCGCCGTCATCCGGGCGCTGAACGACGAATCGGACTCCCCGAACCGGGTGCTGGTGTTGGCGGGCGGCTCCAATGTCGTACTGGCCGACGAGATCCCCGACCTGACCGTGGTGCGGCTGGCGAATACGGGCATCCACGTCGACGGCAACACCGTGCGCGCCGAAGCCGGTGCGGGGTGGGACGATGTCGTCGTCACCTCGCTCCAGCATGGCCTCGGCGGTCTCGAGTGCCTTTCGGGTATCCCCGGCTCGGCGGGCGCGACACCCGTGCAGAACGTCGGCGCGTACGGGGCGGAGGTCTCCGACACGATCCGACGGGTCCGGCTGCTCGACCGCGCCACCGGCGAGGATCGCTGGGTCGCCGGCGCCGAGCTCGGATTCGGTTACCGGACAAGCATTCTCAAACACTCCGACGCCGCGATCGCGCTCGAGGTCGAGTTCGCCCTCGACGCCGACGGCCGCAGCGCGCCGCTGCGCTACGGGGAACTGACGGCCACGCTGGGCGCCGAGCCGGGGGCGCGCACCGACCCCGGCGCGGTGCGGGACGCCGTGCTCGCGTTGCGGAGGCGCAAGGGCATGGTGCTCGACGACGCCGACCACGACACCTGGAGCGTCGGCTCGTTCTTCACCAACCCAATCGTCACGCCAGCGGACTTCGACCGGATCCAGGCCGGCTCGGATGCACCCGTGCCCAACTACCCGGCGCCGAACGGGGTGAAGCTGGCCGCCGGCTGGCTGGTCGAGCACGCCGGCTTCCGCAGGGGTTATCCGGACGACGAGGCGCCCGTGCGGCTGTCCACCAAGCATGCGCTGGCTGTGACCAATCGGGGCAAAGCCACCGCCGCTGAGGTGATTGCCCTGGCCAGACGGGTACGCGACGGGGTAGAGGCGACATTTGGGATCCGACTCACACCCGAGCCGATTCTGGTTGGAGCCTCTCTCTAGGTATCTTTGGAACACGTGACCCCAGCCAATCCGTTGCCGCCGATATCTCGGCGGCGGGCGCTGACCGCGCTCGCGGTCGGAGCGGTCGCTCCTGGCGTGCTGGCCGCCTGTTCGGGCAAGTCGAAGGAAACATCCCGGGCCGAAGAGGCCCCGCCTGCACCGTCGCTGACCTACAGCCCGGCCAACGCCGCATCCGACGTGGTGCCGACGTCGCCGGTGCGCGTCGAGGTCCGTGACGGCTGGTTCCAACGGGTCACCCTGACCAATGCCGACGGCAAGGTCGTCGCGGGCACGATCAACCGCGAGCGCACCGCCTTCACCGCCACCGAGCCGCTGGGCTACGGCGCGGACTACACGTGGGCGGGCGCTGTGGTCGGCCGCGACGGCAAGGCCGTCCCAATCCAGGGCAACTTCACGACGATCGACCCGTCGACTCAGGTCAACGGTCAATTCCAGCTCGCCGACGGTCAGGTGGTCGGCGTCGCGGTCCCGGTGATCCTCCAGTTCGACGCGGCGATCGCCGACGAGGACAGGGCCACTGTCGAGAAGGCGCTCAAGGTGACCACCGATCCGCCGGTCGAGGGCAGCTGGGCATGGCTGCCCGACGAGGTCGGCGGGTCGCGGGTGCACTACCGCACCAAGGACTACTACCCGACGGGCACCAAGGTGAACGTCGAGGCGAAGCTGTACGGGTTGAAGTTCGGCGACGGCGCATACGGGGAACAGGACATCTCGCTGAACTTCGCGATCGGACGCCGTCAGGTCGTCAAGGCCGAAGCCTCCTCACACCGCATCCAGGTGATCACCGACGACGGCGTCATCATGGACTTCCCGTGCAGCTACGGCGAGGGTGACCTGCCGCGCAACATCACCCGCAGCGGCGTGCACGTGGTCAGCGAGAAGTACGAAGACTTCTACATGTCCAACCCGGCAGCCGGCTACAGCAACGTCCACGAGCGCTACGCCGTGCGCATCTCCAACAACGGCGAGTTCATCCACTGCAACCCGAACAGCATTGGCGCCCAAGGCAATACGAACGTCACCAACGGCTGCATCAACCTCAACCTGGAGAACGCCCAGCAGTACTTCAACAGCGCGATCTACGGCGACCCGGTCGAGGTGACCGGCACCTCGATCGAACTGTCCTACGCCGACGGCGACATCTGGGACTGGGCCCTTTCCTGGGATGAGTGGGTGGCGATGTCGGCACTTTCGTCGGCGGCGCCGCCCTCCGGGATACCCAGCACCGCGCCCGCCACTCCGTCGGGGGCGCCGCAGCCGGTCAACGGGCGTCCGCCCGGCGGATAGACGCGTCCTTCGGCCTCACACCGAAGGTGGAGACAGTCAGGTGAGCTACCGACGGTGGAAGCGCGACGCGCTGGCCTGGTCACGAGGCCGGATCACGATGGTGTCCAGGTTGACGTGCGACGGCCGCGACGCCACGAAGCCGATCACTTCGGCGACATCCTCGGCGACCAGCGGCGTCACGCCCTTGTAGACGGCGTCGGCGCGTTCGTCGTCACCCTCGAACCGGCGCAGCGAGAAATCGGTCTTGACCATGCCAGGCGCAATCTCGGTGAGCCGCACCGGTTTTCCCAACAGTTCACCGCGCAGGGTGCGATGAAGCGCGCCCTGTGCGTGTTTGGCCGACGTGTAACCGGAACCGTTGTCGTAGGTTTCCATCGCGGCGATCGACGTCACCGTGACGATCAGGCCGTCACCGGACTCGATGAGCTTCGGCAGCAGCGCACGGGTCATCCGCAGCGTGCCGAGCACGTTGGCCTCCCACATCCACCGCCAATGGTCGATGTCCGCCTCGAGCACCGGTTCAAGGCCCCGCGCGCCGCCCGCATTGTTCACCAGCACATCGACCCGGTCCAGGCTGTCGGTCAGCGCCGTCACCGCATCCTCGTCGGTGACGTCCGCCGCGAAGGCGGTCCCGTCGATCGCCCCGGCGAGCTCCTTGATGGGGCCCTCGCGACGCGCCACGCACACGACGTGAAAGCCCTGAGCAGCAAGGGTTCTCGCGGTCGCTTCGCCTATGCCGGCACTGGCGCCGGTGACCACCGCCACTTTGCGGTCCGCATCGGGTGTTGTCATGCGACCAACTGTAGTTCGCCAGAAATCGAGTAGTCGGCTACTCGTGCGCCCCCGCGCGGATCGACGCTAACTTTCGGCCGTCAGCTCCACACTTTCGAAGGGATGCCAACCATGAAGAACTACACCGTCCAGCCGGGGGACACGCTGTTCGGCATCGCCGCGCGCGAGTACGGCGACGGCGAGCTGTATCCGGTGATCGCCCACATGAACGAGCTCGCCAACCCCGACCTGATCCACGCCGGGCAGGAACTGCTGGTTCCCTATGTCACGTATCGGCACCTGTGGACCACCGACGACACCCCGGCCGCGCGTGCGCAGATCACTCAGCACTACTACGGAACCCAGGACACCAAGATCCAGCTCATCTGGGAGGTCGCCAGCGGCGTGGCCCAGCTGCCGATCGAGCGCGGCGCCTGGCTGCTCATCCCGGACCTCGGTGACGTCGGCCACCACACCGTCGTCGACGGAGAGAACTTCGCCTCGTTGGCCGCCGAGTGGTACGGCGACGACCATCTGGCGATCGTGATCGCGCACGCGAACGAGATGGACCCCGACACGCAGCCCGCCCCAGGCACCGTGTTGATCCAGCCGCGGTTGAACTTCCGCAAGGGCATCGCGGGCGACACGCTGGAGTCGGCGTGCCGATGGTTCTACGGCGACTCGCACCTCATCCCCATCTGGATGAAGGTGGTCGCGGCGGCGAACTTCATCAGCCGGCCGAACAAGCTGTTCTCCACCCAGACGGTCCACTTCCCCCGGTAGTGGCGGACGTCACTGAGCCTTCGGTTAGTTGGCCGTGCTAAGTTAGCCGCGTGTTCCGGAGCTGTTGTTGTTGTCGCCGCGCGATTCGCCGCGCCTGACCGACCCCGGATGATCACGTAGTCCCGTCGAGTCGCAGGTGTGGCAAGAACCCCCACCCGACGACTTCGACAAAGGACACCCGTGCGCACCACCACTCTCCGCCAAGCCCCTACCGCACATACCCGTCCAGCTCCCGCCACCCACCCCGGGCGCGCGCTGCTATCGCGTCACCACATCGTGGCGCCGTCGCTGTGCGTCGCCGATGCGGCCGCGGCTTCGGTGTTCACCGCGGCCAGGTCGCGGGGCCCGATCGCCCGCGACGTCATCGCCAAGGTGACGCAGCTGTCCATCGCGACGGTGAACCGTCAGGTCACCGCCCTGCTGGACGCGGGGGTACTGCGGGAACGCGCCGACCTCGCGGTGTCCGGTGCCATCGGACGGCCGCGGGTGCCGGTCGAGGTCAACCACGAGCCGTTCCTGACGCTCGGCATCCACATCGGCGCTCGGACGACGAGCATCGTGGCCACCGACCTGTTCGGCCGCACCCTCGACGTCGTCGAAACCCCGACCCCGCGCGGCGCCCAGGCGGCCGCACTCGCGTCGCTTGCCGTCAGCGCGCGTCGCTACCTGAGCCGCTGGCATCGTCGCCGCCCCCTGTGGGTCGGCGTTGCCGCGGGCGGCGTCGTCGACAGCGCGACCGGCTACCTCGACCACCCGCGGCTGGGCTGGTCGGACGCGCCGGTCGGGCCGGTCATCGCCGAAACGCTCGGCCTGCCGGTGTCGGTCGCGTCGCACGTCGACGCGATGGCGGGCGCCGAGCTGCTGCTGACTGCGCGCCGGTCGCGGGAGCCGGATGGCCGGCGACTTCAGATTCCGCATCCCTCGACGAGCCTGTATGTGTATGCACGCGAGACCGTCGGCTACGCGCTGTCCATCGGCGGGAAGGTCCATTCGCCCGCCAGCGGTCCCGGAACCATCGCGGGTCTACCAGCCCACTCGGATCTGCTCGGCGGCACCGGCGTGCTCGAGTCGACGGTCAGCGACGAGGCGGTGCTCATCGCGGCGCGCAAGCAGCGGGTGGTCCCCGCAGAGGGCCCGGCGTCAACGATGGCGGCCGTGCTCCGCTCGGCCAGGCAGGGCAACGTGGCGGCCGGTGCGCTGCTGGCGGAGCGGGCCCGGGTGCTGGGCGAGGCTGTCGCGCTGCTGCGCGACATGCTCAACCCCGACGACCTGGTCGTCGGCGGTCAGGCGTTCACCGAGTATCCGGAGGGCATGAGCCTCGTCGAGGCCGCGTACCGCGAGCGGTCGGTTTTGCCCACCCGCGACATCCGGCTGACGTCGTTCGGGAACCGCGTCCAGGAGGCCGGCGCCGGTGTGGTCTCCCTTGGCGGCATATACGCCGACCCGATCGGTGCGATGCGGCGGGCGCTCGCCCGCAGGCCGGAAGCGACCGCCTGACGCGAGGCGCCCGACGCACCTTTCGCATTGCCCGGCTCTGCGCGACATTGTCGCTCGAATCAAGACCGGCTAACCGTGAGCGACATTGTCGCTGGAAGGCGGGCAACTGGGGAAACACTGGCTGCGGGCCGTTGCATGTCGGTGTGAGCTGACAGGGTTCGATCATGACGGCACGGCGACATCTGCGCGGCTATCAACTGCGCTGTGTTCTCACCCTTCATCTGTTCCAGAACGGTCCAGCCACGGTTGTCGACCTGATCGACATGCTGGATCACCACGGCTTCGAGGTCGCCGGGCGACCGTCCAAGGCGATATCTGACGCGTTGCGTTGCGAGAGGACGCACGGAAGGGTTCGGCGATTGAGGCGCGGTCAATATGGTCCTGCGTCGATGCCGCGGGCGACCGAGTACCGGATCCATCAACGCGCGCTGGCGTTGCGGGAGGAGGCTGGGCCCACGCGCGCAGCGCAGGGGACGGCCCCGGGAGCTGAGTCGAGCGGCGCGTTCTGGGACGCGTTGTTCGGACCCGAACTGGGCGCCGACTGTCGGTGAACACGGTGTAGACATGTCTGTGTGCGCCTAGCAACGGATCTGCCCAGAAGGGTCGCCGTGTTGTCGGTGCACACCTCCCCGCTGGCGCAGCCCGGTACGGGCGACGCGGGCGGCATGAACGTCTACGTGCTGCAGAGTGCGTTGCAAATGGCCCGCCGCGGCGTAGAGGTGGAGATCTTCACCAGGGCGACGTCGTCGGCCGATCCGCCGACGGCCCGGGTGGCGCCGGGCGTGCTGGTGCGTAACGTCGTCGCGGGGCCGTTCGAGGGGCTGGACAAGTACGACCTGCCCACGCAGCTGTGCGCGTTCACCGCGGGCGTGCTGCGCGCCGAAGCCACCCACGAGCCGGGTTACTACGACATCGTTCACTCGCACTACTGGCTGTCGGGCCAGGTCGGCTGGCTGGCGCGCGACCGGTGGGCGGTGCCGCTTGTGCACACCGCGCACACGCTCGCTGCAGTGAAGAACGCGGCGCTCGCCGAAGGCGACGCACCCGAACCGCCGCTGCGCGCAGTCGGTGAGCAGCAGGTCGTCGACGAAGCAGACCGCCTGATCGTCAACACCGAACACGAAGCGCAGCAACTGGTTTCACTTCACCACGCCGATCCGGCCCGCATCGACGTGGTCCATCCCGGTGTCGATCTGGAGACCTTCACGCCCGGCGACCAGCAGGCGGCGCGGGCAGCGCTCGGGCTGGCACCCGACGAGCTCATCCTCGCCTTCGTCGGGCGCATCCAGCCGCTCAAGGCGCCCGACGTATTACTGCGCGCGGCAGCCACACTCACGGTGGGCGCACCCGCCCCCCGAAGGGTAGGGGGAAGATTCACGAACCTGCGGGTGCTGATCGCGGGCGGGCCGTCAGGCACCGGCCTGGCGGCGCCCGACACGTTGGTTCGGCTGGCCGACGAGCTGGGTCTCTCCGACCGGGTGACGTTCCTGCCGCCGCAATCGCGCGAACAACTCGTCAACGTGTACCGCGCCGCCGACATGGTCGCGGTGCCGAGCTACTCCGAATCGTTCGGCCTCGTCGCCGTCGAGGCCCAGGCCTGCGGCACTCCGGTGGTGGCCGCCGCCGTCGGAGGCCTGCCGGTGGCCGTGCGCGACGGCGTCACCGGCACGCTGGTTCCCACCCACGATGTCGACGACTGGTCGAAGGCGATCGCCGATCTGGTGGAGCGCGGGCCCGCCACGATGCGCCGCGCGGCCATCGAGCATGCCGCCACGTTCTCGTGGACGCACACCGTCGACGGGTTGCTGGCCAGCTACGGCAAGGCGATCGGCGACTACCGCACGCGCCATCAGCGTCGAGATGTGGCTACTCGCCGCACTGGCCGCCGGTTCTCGATTCGACGGGGTGTGAGGGCTTGACCAGCGCCCAGCAGGTCATTGAAGACGCCTGCAACGAGAACGGCCTGGTCTGCACGCGCCATGAGGGCGTGCGCGGCGGCCTGCCGGGCATCATCGTCGAACTGCCGGGCGAGCGGCGCCTGAAGACCAACACGATCCTGTCCATCGGCGAGCATTCGGTGCGCATCGAGGCGTTCGTGTGCCGCAAACCCGACGAGAACCACGAGGGCGTGTACCGGTTTCTGCTCAAGCGGAACCGCAGGCTGTACGGCGTCGCGTACACGCTCGACAACGTCGGGGACATCTACCTCGTGGGCCGGATGGCGCTTCACTCGGTCACTCCCGACGAGATCGATCGGGTGCTCGGGCAGGTGCTCGAAGCCGTCGACAACGACTTCAATACATTGCTGGAGTTGGGTTTCCGCTCGTCGATCCAGAAGGAATGGGAGTGGCGGGTCTCGCGCGGCGAATCGCTGAAGAATCTGCAGGCGTTCGAGCACCTCATCGACGACGACTAACGCCCAAACCAACGTCGTCTCGGAACAGACGACCCAAGGCACGCGACGCGTGAGAGAATCCTCGCCATGGGAGATTCCACGCTAATCCTGCTCCGCCACGGCGAAAGTGAATGGAACGCGCTGAACCTGTTCACCGGATGGGTCGACGTCGACCTCACCGAAAAGGGCACGGCCGAAGCCGTCCGCGCCGGCGAGCTGATCAAGGAACTGGACCGCCAGCCCGACGTCCTGTACACATCGGTGCTGCGACGGGCGATCAACACCGCGAACATCGCGCTGGACAAGGCGGACCGGCACTGGATTCCCGTGCACCGGCATTGGCGGCTCAACGAGCGCCACTACGGAGCACTGCAGGGTCTGAACAAGGCCGAAACCAAGGAGAAGTACGGCGACGAGCAGTTCATGGCCTGGCGACGCAGCTATGACACCCCGCCACCGCCGATCGAATCCGACAGCGAGTACAGCCAGGACGCCGACCCGCGCTACGCCGACATCCCCGGCGGACCGCCGAAGACCGAATGCCTGAAGGACGTGGTGGCCCGATTCTTGCCGTATTTCACCGAGGCGATCGTGCCCGACTTGAAGGCCGGCAAAACGGTGCTGATCGCCGCGCACGGCAATTCGCTGCGGGCGCTCGTGAAGTACCTCGATGAGATGTCCGACGAGGACGTCGTCGGGTTGAACATCCCGACCGGCATCCCGCTGCGTTACGACCTCGACGGCGACCTGCGCCCGACGGTCATCGGCGGCACCTACCTGGACCCGGAGGCGGCCGCCGCGGGCGCCGCGGCGGTGGCGAGCCAAGGGGCGAAGTAGTCCACAAAACCGCGATGGCGGGCAAACGCTGGATGAACGCCAATCGAACACCTGCGCTCGGCAGTGTGACATGTCCCGTTTTGGCCGCACGCTGCTGGGATGACGTTCACCAGTTTCGTACGATTTGCTCGTGAGTGTGGCATCCGCACTGCTGCTGACGGCGGTCGTGGCACTGCTCGCGCTGGTGATCGGTGCCGTGGTCGGCGCCGGTCTGATTCCGAAGCTCAGCGAGCGCAGGCAGCGCCGAGCGGCCGAGGAGTCCGGTATCACCGTCTCCGAGATGCTGGCCCACATCGTGTCGTTGTCGCCGGTGGGCATCGTCGTGGTCGACACCTACCGTGACGTCGTCTATACCAACGACCGAGCCAGGGAACTGGGGTTGGTCCGTGACCGCCTGCTCGACGACCGCGCCTGGCTCGCTGCTCAGCGCACCCTGGCCACCGGCGAAGACGTCGAGGTCGATCTGTCCCCGCGCCGACGCGCGCTGCCCGGCCGGTCCGGGTTGTCCGTGCGCGGCCACGTCCGACTCCTGACCGAGGACGACAGCCGGTTCGCCGTCGTCTACGTCGATGACCAATCCGAGCACGCACGGATGGAAGCCACCCGCCGCGACTTCGTCGCCAACGTCAGCCACGAACTCAAGACACCGGTCGGCGCGATGGGTGTGCTCGCCGAGGCACTGCTCGCCTCTGCCGACGACCCCGATACCGTCCGCAGGTTCGCCGACAAGATGGTCGTCGAATCCAATCGGCTGGCCAACATGGTCGGCGAGCTCATCGAGCTGTCGAGGTTGCAGGGCGCGGAGCCGCTGCCCGACCTCGAGGCCGTCGACGTCGACACCGTTGTCGCAGAGGCGCTGTCGCGGTACCGGTTGGCCGCAGACAACGCCCACATCGCCATCACAACCGACGCGCCGACCGGTTACAAAGTGCTCGGCGACCAACCCCTACTGGTAACCGCGTTGGCCAACCTGGTGTCCAACGCAATCGCATACTCACCCAACGGATCTCCGGTGTCCATCAGCCGCAGACGCCGGGGCGACAATATCGAGATCGCCGTCACCGATCGGGGAATCGGCATCGCCGCCGCCGATCAGGAGCGGGTGTTCGAGCGGTTCTTCCGCGTCGACAGGGCCAGATCACGGGCAACGGGAGGCACAGGCCTCGGGCTCGCGATCGTCAAACATGTTGCGGCCAATCACAACGGATCCATCCGGCTGTGGAGTCAGCCCGGCACGGGATCGACCTTCACGCTGTCGATTCCGGCCTATCCGGACCGCATAAGCGAGCCGGACGAACGAGAGGATTTAGTGCGTCCATGACCACCGTTTTGATCGTCGAGGACGAGGAGTCCCTGGCCGATCCACTGGCCTTTTTACTGCGTAAGGAGGGCTTCGAGGCCACCGTTGTGGCCGACGGGCCTTCGGCCCTTGCCGAATTCGAGCGTGTCGGCGCGGACATCGTGCTGCTCGACCTGATGCTGCCGGGCATGAGCGGGACCGACGTGTGCAAGCAGTTGCGGTCACGTTCCAGCGTGCCGGTCATCATGGTGACGGCCCGCGACAGCGAGATCGACAAGGTGGTGGGGCTGGAGCTCGGCGCCGACGACTATGTCACCAAGCCCTACTCGGCGCGCGAGCTGATCGCACGGATCCGAGCGGTGCTGCGCCGCGGCGCCGACGCCGATGACACCGGTATCGGCGACGGCGTGCTGGAGGCCGGCCCGGTCCGGATGGACGTCGAACGGCATGTGGTCTCGGTCAACGGCAAGGCGATCACGTTGCCGCTCAAGGAATTCGACCTGCTCGAGTACCTGATGCGCAACAGCGGACGGGTGCTCACCCGCGGTCAGCTCATCGACCGGGTGTGGGGCGCCGACTACGTCGGCGACACCAAGACTCTCGACGTTCACGTCAAGCGGTTGCGGTCGAAGATCGAGGCCGACCCCGCCAACCCGGTGCACCTGGTGACGGTGCGCGGACTGGGCTACAAACTGGAGGGGTGATCGCTCGATTCGGCGGCCCGAGTGGCGGGATGCACAGCGATCAGCCCTAAACTGGTGCGCCGCTTGCACATTGCGGCCAACTCGGCGTACGCCTTCTCACCGAGCAATTCGGTGAGTTCGGGCGCATAGGACTGCCAAACCTGCTTCTGGCCAACGTGCGCGTTCGGGTCGCCCGTGCAGTACCAATGCAGGTCGGCGCCGCCCTCGCCCCAGCCGCGGCGATCGTACTCGGTGATCCACGTCTTGAGGATCTCCGTGCCGTCGGACAACGTCACCCACTCCTGGGTGCGCCGGATCGGCAACTGCCAGCAGACGTCCGGTTTCATCGTCAGTGGTTCGACTCCGAGCTTGAGCGCCTTGCTGTGCAGCGCGCAGCCGATACCACCCACGAAGCCGGGTCGATTCAGAAAGATGCAGGCGCCCTTGTACTTTCGCGTGCGTAGGTTGGGCTTGTCCTCGTATTCGTCCATCTCGAGATAGCCCTTGCGGCCCAGCCCTTTGTCCCGGAACTGCCAGTCCGCGTCCGTCAGCAGCTTCACCGATGCATCAAGACGCTTGCGATCGTCCTTGTCGGCGATGAATGCACCGTGCGAGCAGCAGCCGTCGTCGGGCCGTCCCTCCACGGTGCCCTTACATGCCGGCGTGCCGAACACACACGTCCAGTGCGACAGCAACCATGTCATGTCGGCCGCGATCAGGTGTTCGGGGTTGTCCGGGTCGTAGAACTCCACCCATTCACGGGCGAAGTCCAGTTCGACCTCGCCGGGATGCTCTGACGTCACAGGATTAAACGCTAGCGCTCAATGCCGCGGAACGCGAAGTAGCCACGGCCGTCGCCGGGTGACCAATTCTGTGTTCTTGATCCCCGCGGCGACCTGTGAGATCTCTGTCGGCACGCCACACCGCGGTCCGCGCACGAAGTTCACTGCCAGACCCGTTAGGTTGAAGGCGTGCGACTGGGTGTGCTCGACGTGGGCAGCAACACAGTGCACCTGTTGGTGGTGGACGCTCGCCGCGGCGGCCATCCGACGCCGATGAGCTCCACCAAGGCGTCACTGCGGCTGGCCGAGGCCATCGATTCCTCGGGCAAGCTGACCCGCAAAGGTGCTGACAAGCTGATCGCAACCATCGACGAGCTCGCCAAGATCGCCGCGAGTTCGGGCTGCGCGGAGTTGATGGCGTTCGCCACCTCGGCGGTGCGCGACGCCAAGAACTCCGAAGACGTGCTGGCCCGCGTGCTGGCCGAGACCGGGGTGGCGCTGCAGGTGCTCAGCGGGGTCGACGAATCCCGCCTCACGTTTCTGGCTGTGCGCCGCTGGTACGGCTGGAGCGCGGGCCGCATCATCAACATCGACATCGGCGGCGGTTCGCTGGAATTGTCGAACGGCGTCGACGAGGAGCCGGAGGTGGCGCTGTCGCTGCCGCTCGGTGCGGGCCGGTTGACCAGGGAGTGGCTGCCCGACGATCCGCCGGGCCGGCGACGCGTGGCGATGCTGCGGGACTGGCTGGCTACCGAGTTGGCTGATGCGGGCGCCGAGATGCTCAAGGCGGGCAGCCCCGACCTCGCCGTGGCCACCTCCAAGACGTTCCGGTCGCTGGCGCGACTCACCGGCGCCGCGCCCTCGGGGGAGGGCCCCTGGGTGAGGAGGACGCTCACAGCCACCGGCCTTAGGCAGCTCATAGCTTTCATCTCTAGGATGACCGCTGCTGACAGAGCAGAGTTGGAAGGGGTGAGTGCCGAACGGGCGCCACAGATCGTCGCCGGAGCGTTGGTTGCGGAAGCGAGCATGCGGGCGCTGGCGGTCGATACCGTGGACATCTGCCCGTGGGCGTTGCGCGAAGGCCTGATTCTGCGGAAACTCGACAGCGAAGCCGACGGAACCGCACTGGTGGAAACGTCTGTACGCGATGCGAGCCGACATCTCGCGAAGCCCAGAGGCAACACACGATGACAGGACCAGAAGACAGCTCCAGCAGCACGAGGCCGATATCGGTCGCGGAGTTGCTGGCGAGGAACGGAACGATCGGCGCACCGCCGGTCGGCGGCCGCCGCCGTCGCCGTCGCGGCAACTCGGATGCCGTCACGGTGGCCGAGTTGACCGGTGAAATCCCGATCATCACGGCTGATGTCCGCGACACCGAACGAAAAGCTGCCGGTCCGGTCACCGCCGAGCTCGAAGAGGTCCGTGACGACTTCACCGGTCCGGGGCCGGGCAATGGCGTTGCCGAGCCTGTCGACGACGACGTCGCCGAGCCTGTCGAGGAAGACGAGGACGTCGCCGAGCGGGTCGACGAAGACGCGAGGACGTCGCCGAGCGGGTCGACGAAGACGAGGACGTCGCCGAGCGGGTCGACGAAGACGAGGACGTCGCCGAGCAGGTCGACGAAGACGAGGATGTCGCCGAAGACGAGCGACTGTCGCCGAAGACGAGGACGTCGCCGAGCAGGTCGACGAAGACGACGAAGACGAGGACGTCCGCGAAATCCCGGTTGACGAGGCCGCGCCGACCGAAGAGGCCGCGCTGACCGAAGAGGAAGCCGACTACGCCGCCCACATCGAGGCGCGCGAAGCCGAGCCGATGTTCTTCGAGCCGCCCGCGCGTCGTCCCCGGTACAGCGGCCTCGGACCGAAGCGCTATCCCGGCGGTGTGGGTGTCGGCGCCGAGGAGATGAGCCCCGATCCTGTCGATATCGACGACGATGACGCGGTCGACGCCGTGGCCTCCGATCTGACCCAGCCCGCGATGGCAGCCTCGCCCGCGGCGGATACCGAGGACGACGCCGACGAGCTGCCGTCTTATCTCCGGTCGTCGGGCGGAACGTTGTTCGGCGGCGAGACGGTCGCCGATGACCTGGCCCGCCGCGGCGGCACCCGGGTTGACGCGCTCGAGCACGAGGATGTCGAGCACGACGAGGTCGAAGACGACGCGGACCTCTACGAAGAGTCGACGATGTCGTCAATCGCGCGCGGTGCTCTGGTCGTCGGGCAATGCATCATCGCGGTGCTGTTCGGCGCCGGCCTGTTCATCGCGTTCGACCAGCTCTGGAGGTGGAACCACATCGTCGCGCTCGTGCTGTCCGTGCTGGTCATTCTCGGCCTGGTGGTCGGCGTGAGGGTGGTGCGCAAGACGGAGGACATCGGCAGCACATTGATTGCGGTGGCGGTCGGCGCGCTGGTCACACTCGGTCCGCTGGCATTGCTGCAATCGGGATAGCCGCCTAAGCAAGCATTGTGCGCCCCGCCATCAAGGTCGGTCTCTCGACGGCCTCGGTCTACCCGTTGAGGACCGAGGCCGCTTTCGAGTACGCAGCCAAGCTCGGTTACGACGGTGTGGAACTGATGGTGTGGGCCGAATCGGTCAGCCAAGACGTTGACGCCATCGAGCAACTGTCGAGGCGTTACGAGATGCCGGTGCTGTCGGTTCACGCGCCGTGCCTGCTGATCTCGCAGCGAGTGTGGGGCGCCAACCCGATCTCGAAGCTCGAGCGCAGCGTGCGAGCGGCCGAACAGCTTGGCGCGCAGACGGTCGTGGTGCATCCACCGTTCCGGTGGCAGCGCCGCTACGCCGAGGGTTTTTCCGAGCAGGTCGCCGAGCTCGAGGCCGGCAGCGACGTGATGGTTGCGGTGGAGAACATGTTCCCGTTCCGTGCCGACCGGTTCTTCGGCGCGGGCCAGACGTCCATCGAGCGGATGCGCAAGCGGGGAGGCAGGCCAGGACCTGGCATCTCGGCGTTCGCGCCGTCCTACGACCCGCTGGACGGCAACCACGCCCACTACACGCTCGACCTGTCGCATACCGCGACGGCGGGCACCGACGCGGTCGACATGGCGCGCAGGATGGGCGAGGGGCTCGTGCACCTGCACCTGTGCGACGGCAGCGGGGCGTCCACCGACGAGCACCTGGTGCCGGGTCGCGGCACGCAGCCGACGGTGGAGGTCTGCGAAATGCTTGCGGGCAGCGACTTCTCCGGCCACGTGATCCTCGAGGTCACCACGTCGGACGCACGTACGGCCGCCGAACGCGAAGCCCTGCTCAACGAATCGCTTCAATTCGCGCGCAAGCATCTGCTGCGCTGACCCCGTGAAGGAAACCCGTTGGCTGGATCCACTCTTTTCACCGACGCCATGGCGCTCACGCGGGCCGGGGACGGCCGCTACGACGGCGAGCTGAACGAACACTGGACGATCGGGCCGAGAGGGTCGGGACCCAAGGTGCACGGTGGCGCGATGCTGGCGCTGTGTGCCAATGCGGCCCGTCTCGAGCACGCTGACGACGGCGCATGGCCGATCGCCATCTCCGGAAACTTCCTATGGGCGCCCGATCCCGGCCCGATGCGCGTCACGACGACGGTGCGCAAGCGCGGGCGCCGGGTCAGCCTGATCGACGTCGAGTTGACGCAGAGCGACCGCACGGCCGTGCGGGCGTCGGTGACCATGGGCGAGCCGGAACATCACGTCCCGCCGTTACTTTCGGTCAATCCGGTGGTGCCGTTGATGCAGCCGGAGCCGCCGCCTGGACTGGAACCGATCGGCCCCGGCCACCCGATGGCCGCGGTCGTCAACCTGGCCCACGGCTGCGACATCCGGCCGTCGCTGACCACGCTTGAGCCGCGCACCGACGGCGGCCCGCCCGTGATCGAGTACTGGGTCCGACCGAAGGGTGTCGCACCCGATCCTCTGTTCGCGCTGCTGTGCGGCGACGTGTCGGCTCCGGTCACGTTCGGTGTCAACCGATTCGGCTGGGCGCCCACGGTGCAGCTGACGGCCTTTCTGCGCACGCTGCCTGCGGATGGCTGGCTGCGCGTCATGTGCACGACGGTGCAGATCGGCCAGGACTGGTTCGACGAGGACCACATCGTCGTCGACTGCGAGGGTCACATTGTCGTGCAGAGTCGCCAGCTGGCGATGGTGCCGCCCGCGCAATAACCGCCGCGGACGTCTGCAATGCTTTGACCGTGGCAAGGATTGCGATCATCGGCGGTGGAAGTATCGGCGAAGCGCTGCTGGCTGGGCTCATCCGCGCAGGCAGGCAGGTCAAGGACCTCGTAGTGGCCGAGAAGGACCAGGACCGCGCGAAGTACCTGTCGGAAACGTATTCGGTGTTCGTCACCACGGTGGCCGACGCAGCGGAGAATGCGTCCTTCGTCATCGTCGCCGTCAAGCCCTCAGACGTTACCCAGGTCATCGACGTGATCGCCGACGCCGCCGCGCATGCCGAAAGCGACAGTGCAGAGCAGGTTTTCGTGAGCGTGGCCGCCGGCGTCACCACCGCGCTCTACGAGTCGAAGCTGCCCGCAGGAGCACCCGTGATCCGCGTGATGCCCAACGCGCCGGTCGTCGTCGGCGGTGGCGTGAGCGCGCTGGCGCCCGGCCGGTTCGCCACCGCGGAACACCTTAAAGAGGTGTCGGGCATCTTCGACGCCGTCGGCGGTGTGCTGACCGTCGCCGAGTCGCAGATGGACGCGGTGACGGCGGTGTCGGGATCGGGTCCGGCGTACTTCTTCCTCGTCGTCGAGGCGTTGGTGGATGCGGGGGTCGCGGCGGGTCTGACCCGGCCGGTGGCCACCGACCTCGTGGCACAAACCATGGCCGGGTCTGCCGCGATGTTGCTGGAGCGCCTCGATGCCGGGCAGTCGGCGAGTGACTCCGCGACGGGTACCGGAATGGACACCACCGCGGCCCAGCTGCGGGCGACGGTCACCTCTCCGGGCGGGACAACCGCCGCTGGTCTGCGGGAACTCGAAAAGGGCGGCCTCAGGCACGCTCTCGCCGAGGCCGTCGAGGCCGCAAAACAGCGATCGTCCCAGCTCGGAATCACATCCGGGTAGTTCAACGAATTTCAATCGATTAACCCACACCCGTCGCAATAACCCCAATAACCCCGCTATTCTCCTCGTGTAAGCGCGGGGTCGTACCCAGCGGTGGGGAAGCCGCTGGAACAGCCCGTGCCTGGAGGATTGGGTTGCGATGACGTCTATGAACGGGCCATCGGGGCGAGATTCGGCGAGCGGGAAGCATGCCCGAAACGACGCGGCTCCTCCCGACCAGCCGCCGCGGGCTCAATTTCTCACCGTCGCGGAAGTGGCCAGCCTGATGCGGGTCAGCAAGATGACGGTGTACCGCCTGGTGCACAACGGCGAGCTACCCGCGGTGCGGGTCGGCCGGTCGTTCCGCGTGCATGCCAAGGCGGTCCACGAATTGCTGGAGACCTCGTATTTCGACGCCGGGTGACGATCAAGCGGCGTGAGCCGCGTTGAGGAGCCCGGCGCGACAAACCCCGCCGGGTGACGATCAAGCGGCGTGAGCCGCGTTGAGGAGCCCGGCGCGACAAACCCCGCCGGGTGACGATCAAGCGGCGTGAGCCGCGTTGAGGAGCCCGGCGCGACATTTACGCGGGCTGATCTCAACGCTGCGCCGGCTGCCTGCTCTCGCGCGAGCGCGCTGCGCCAGCCGTCGGCTCCTCACGCGAGCGCTCGTCGCTACCGTTTTCTCTCCGCAAACAGCAGCCCGGTAAAGTGTGCGGGTCGCGCCATGTGGCGTGAAAGACGTCTTGAAACAATCTAGGTAGCGGAGTTCATGGGTTCAGTCATCAAGAAGCGGCGTAAGCGTATGTCGAAGAAGAAGCACCGCAAGCTGCTTCGTCGCACCCGGGTGCAACGCAGAAAACTCGGTAAGTAGTTTCGGCGCTCCGTCGATAGGCTGAGCCGGATGGATTCGCAAGACCGCCCCGGAGGCCGCAGCCCGGGGCAAGACAGGGACGCATCGGACACCCTGCACCACCCCAAGGTCGTGTTGGTCACCGGCGCCTGCCGGTTTCTGGGCGGATATCTCACCGCCCGGCTCGCGCAGAACCCGCTGATCAACCACGTCATCGCTGTCGACGCGATCGCCCCGAGCAAGGATCTGCTCCGCCGCATGGGCCGAGCGGAGTTCGTCCGCGCCGACATCCGCAACCCGTTCATCGCGAAGGTCATCCGCAACGGTGACGTCGACACCGTCGTGCACGCCGCGGCGGCGTCGTATGCTCCGCGCTCCGGCGGCAAGGCGGCGTTGAAGGAACTCAACGTGATGGGCGCGATACAGCTGTTCGCGGCGTGCCAGAAGGCGCCGTCGGTGCGCCGCATCGTCGTCAAGTCGACGTCCGAGGTTTACGGTTCGAGCGCTTTCGATCCCGTGCTGTTCACCGAGGACTCCAGCAGCAGGCGGCCGCCAGGCGAGGGCTTCGCCCGCGACAGCATCGACATCGAGGGCTATGCGCGCGGTCTGGCACGCCGGCGGCCCGACATCACGCTGACGATCCTGCGGCTGGCCAACATGATCGGGCCGGCGATGGACACCGCGCTTTCGCGGTATCTGGCAGGTCCGGTGGTGCCGACGATCGTCGGCCACGACGCGCGCCTGCAGCTGCTCCATGAGCAGGACGCCCTCGGCGCGTTGGAACGCGCGACGGTGGCGGGCAAATCGGGCACCTTCAACGTCGGCGCCCCTGGAATCATCATGATGTCTCAGGCCATTCGGCGAGCAGGCCGGGTTGCCCTGCCGGTACCGCGGTTTGCGCTGTGGGCTGTGGATTCGCTGAGACGCGCAACTCGCTACACTGAGCTGGATCGCGAGCAATTGAACTACTTGAGCTATGGCAGAGTCATGGACACCACGCGCATGCGCAATGAATTAGGCTATAGCCCCAAGTGGACCACGACTGAGGCTTTCGACGATTACGTACGTGGTCGCGGATTGACTCCGATCGTTGATCCACGATGGGTACGCTCAATGGAGAGTCGCGCTGTATCGGCGGCGCAGCGTTGGGGACGTTAGACACAGACTCAAAATCGGGCGGGGAGAAGGTATCGACGTGGCTGGCGAATCCAAAGCCAAAGTGATTCCGCTGCACTCAAATACGGGACGGCAGGCCGCGCAGCGGCGGGCAGCCTCCCGCGGCGACAGCGCACGTCGACATCCCTCCCTCCTGACCGATCCCTCCGACCGCGCGTCGTCCGAGCAGATCGCCGCCGTGGTTCGCGAGATCGACGAACGGCGCTCCGCCGCCTCCGGTGCGGCGGCCGCCGACGAGTCACCAAACGAACTTGCCAAGCGAATCGCGGCGGTTGCTGAATTCGTTCGTAAGCGCATGATGGGCGATTACACCGTCGACGAATACGGCTTCGATCAACACCTCAACGATTCGGTGTTCTTGCCTTTGCTGCGAGTTTTTTTCAACTCGTGGTTCCGCGTCGAGGTCAGCGGCATCGAGAACCTGCCGGAGACGGGTGCCGCTCTGGTGGTCGCCAACCACGCGGGCGTGCTGCCGTTCGACGGGCTAATGGCGTCGGTGGCCGTTCATGACAAGCACCCCGCGCACAGGGATCTGCGGCTTCTGGCCGCCGACATGGTGTTCACCATGCCGGTAATGGGTCAGGCGGCGCGCAAGGCAGGCCACACCATGGCATGCACCTCCGACGCGCACCGGCTGCTCGCCGCCGGCGAGCTGACCGCCGTGTTCCCAGAGGGCTACAAGGGCCTTGGCAAGCACTTCAAGGACCGATACAAGCTGCAGCGATTCGGTCGCGGCGGCTTCGTCGCTGCGGCGCTGCGCGCCAAGGCGCCGATCATTCCGTGCTCGATCGTCGGGTCAGAGGAGATCTACCCGATGATCGCCGACGTCAAGCTGTTGGCCCGGCTGTTCGGGTTGCCGTACTTCCCGATCACCCCACTGTTCCCGCTCGCGGGGCCCGCGGGCCTGATGCCGTTGCCGTCGAAATGGCACATCCAGTTCGGCGAGGCGATCCCGACCGCGGACTACGACGAGACCGCGGCCGATGACCCAATGGTCACATTCGAATTGACCGACCAGGTCCGCGAAACCATCCAGCAGACGCTTTATCAATTGCTGGCCAACCGCAGGAATATGTTCTTCGGCTGACAATTGGGCCGGCCTCTGGGAGCGGCCGCGTCAGCCTTTAGAGCTTTGCCCGGCAATCATTTTCGCGATGGCGGCGTCGCGGCGCTCCTTGATCACCGCACTCACCTCGTCGGCCTCGTCCTCGTGGGCGGCCTCACCGATGACGGTGACGATGCTTGTCAGCACCGACGCCCCGTCGGCGTCGGTTACCTCGCCGCGGATCTCGGTGACCACGGTGCCGTGCGCCTCGATGACGCTGTCGAGGTAGGAGTCGAAGAACAGCTTGTCGCCGGCGAGTATCGGCCGGTGGAACCTGATCTTCTGGTCGCGGTGCAAGACGCGCTCCATGTTGATCGGCACATTGAACTGTTCGAAGATTTCCAGCTGCACCTTGCGGGCCGCCACCGCTAGGAACGTCAGCGATGCGACCAGCCCGTCGTAGCCGATGTCCCTGGCGGCGTCCTCGGTGTAATGGGCGGGATGCTCGTCCTTGACCGCGCGCGCGAACTCGCGGATCTTCTCCCGGCTGACCTCGAAATGGTCGGGATACCGGTAGTGGGTTCCGATGATGTCTTCAGCAATGGCCATGGCTGGCGCGAGGATATCAGCGAGCCTTCAGCCGCCTGTCATTTGCCGTCGTTACGGCGCGAGACGATGGCCGCAAGCGCGCCGCCCGCCGCGCCGAGTGCCAGTGCGGACGGCACTCCGATGCGGGCGGCTTTGCGCGCGGTACGGAAATCACGGATCTCCCAGCCGCGTTCGCGGGCCAGGTCTCGCAGGTTGGCGTCGGGGTTGATGGCCACGGCCGTCCCGACCAGAGACAGCATCGGCACGTCGTTGAAGCTGTCCGAGTAGGCCGTGCAGCGGCGCAGGTTCAGCCCCTCGCGAATGGCCAGCGAGCGCACCGCGTGGGCCTTGCCGGTGCCGTGCAGGATGTCGCCGACCAGGCGGCCGGTGAAAACCCCGTCGACCGATTCGGCGACGGTGCCAAGCGCGCCGGTCAGCCCGAGCCGGCTGGCGATGGTCGCGGCCAGCTCGTAAGGAGTGGCGGTGACCAGCCACACCTGTTGACCCGCGTCGAGATGCATCTGCGCCAGCGCACGGGTGCCCGGCCAGATCTTGTCCGCGATGATCTCGTCGAAGATCTCCTCACCGACAGCGACGAGTTCCGATGTCGACCGGCCCTCGATGAACGCCAGCGCCTTGCGCCTGCCGGCGGCAACGTCGTCGCTGTTCTCCCGGCCGGTGAGCTGAAACTTGGCCTGCGCGTAGCCGAATCGGAGCAGATCGCCGTAGGTGAAGTACTTGCGGGCGGCCAGCCCGCGGGCGAAGTGCACCAGCGACGATCCCTGCACGAGGGTGTTGTCGACGTCGAAGAACGCAGCCGCGGTCAGATCCGGCGGCGGCGCCTCCGGTGCGGGCTCCTGTCCTTCGACGAGGTGGGCGACGGCGGCCTCCGCGCTGGCATCGCCTGCCAGCGCCTGCACGGCGGCTTCGTCACCATCACGAACTGGCACATATCAACCCTAAGACACCAGGTTTTCGCATACTGGTTGCCGTGAGCCGGGCGCAGGTGGTGTTGCTGACAAGACAGGGCTGCTCGCTGTGCGAGCGGACCGCGGCGCGGCTGGCCGAGCTGGCCGGTGAGCTCGATTTCGATCTGACGACCACCGACGTCGATGCCGCTGCGGCCGCGGGCGATTCCGCGTTGCGCGCCGAGTTCGGGGATCGGCTGCCGGTGGTGCTCCTCGACGGCAGCGAGCACAGCTACTGGGAGCTCGACGAGCCCAGGTTGCGGGCAGATCTCTCCCGCGAAACGGAATTCCAGCAGCGGAATGTCGAGTAAGCACCTGCTGGAATTCCGTTTCGCGACGGCCGAGCAGATTTGGTAGCCCAGCTGGTCAACGATTAACCTGGTCAACGTGGTGATGAGGCCATGAGCGTATTGCTGTTCGGCGTTTCGCACCGCAGTGCGCCGGTGTCCGTGCTGGAACAATTGAGCACCGACGAATCCGATCAGACCAAGATCGTCGAGCAGGTGCTGCAGTCTTCGCTGGTGACCGAGGCCATGGTGCTGTCCACCTGCAACCGCGTCGAGGTGTACGCGGTCGTCGAGGCCTTCCACGGCGGCCTGTCTGTGATCGGGCAAGTGCTCTCCGAACATTCCGGCATGGGCCTTGGCGAGCTGACCAAGTACGCATACGTCCGCTACGCCGAGGCCGCCGTCGAGCACCTGTTCGCGGTCGCCAGCGGCCTGGATTCGGCGGTGATCGGCGAACAGCAGGTACTCGGGCAGGTGCGTCGTGCCTACGCCTCGGCGGAGGCCAACCACACCGTCGGGCGCACCCTGCACGAGCTGGCACAGCGTGCACTGTCGGTGGGCAAGCGGGTGCACGCAGAGACCGGTATCGATGCTGCTGGCGCCTCTGTGGTCTCGGTCGCGCTCGGCGTGGCCGACAACAAGCTCAACGGCCTGGCCGGACGCAGTGCGGTCGTCATCGGCGCCGGCGCGATGGGCGCCCTTTCCGCGAAGCACCTGGTGCGGGCCGGCGTCGAGCGAGTCCACATCGTGAACCGGACGCTGCCGCGGGCCAAGGCGCTGGTCGACAAGATTCGCGAACTCGGCGTCGCCGCCGATGCGTTCCCGTTCGACCACCTCACACCCGTGCTCACCGATGCCGACGTCGTCGTGAGCTGCACTGGAGCTGTGCGGCCCGTGGTGTCGCTCGCCGACGTGCACCGCGGCCTCGCGCATGGGCTGGAGCCGAAGCAGTTGGTGATCTGCGACCTCGGCATGCCGCGCAACGTCGATCCCGCGGTCGCCGGACTTCCCGGCGTATTCGTCGTCGACATGGACCGGATTCAGCGTAATCCGTCCGCCCGCGCCGCCTCATCGGACACCGAGGCGGCCCGCACGATCGTCGCCGCCGAAGTGGCGGACTACCTGGCCGGACAGCGGATGGCCGAGGTCACCCCGACCGTGACGGCGCTTCGTCAGCGCGCCGCCGACGTCGTCGAGGCGGAGTTGCTACGACTCGACAATCGACTGCCGGGTCTGGAGGCGACGCAGCGCGACGAGGTCGCACGAACCGTGCGCCGCGTGGTCGACAAGCTGCTGCACGCGCCGACGGTGCGGGTCAAACAGCTGGCCAGCTCGCCAGGCGGCGACAGCTATGCCGAGGCCCTCCGCGAACTGTTCGAGTTGGACCCGCAGGCCGTCGAAGCAGTCGCCGGGCCCGAGATGCCTTTTGTGACAACCGATTTCGAAACACCCGAGTAAAGCTTGTCAGATCTCATCCGGATAGGCACACGCGGCAGCCTTTTGGCGAAGACGCAAGCGAGTGCCATCGAAGAAGCCCTGAGGGCCAACGGCCATCCCGCCGATCTGGTCATCATCACCACCGAAGGCGACCGATCCAGCGATCCGATCGCCTCGATCGGCGTCGGCGTCTTCACCGCGGCCTTGCGCGAGGCCATTCACGACGGCCGGGTCGACATGGCCGTGCACTCGTACAAGGATTTGCCGACGGCGGAGGACCCGCGGTTCAAGATCGCCGCGATTCCCCCGCGCGAGGACCCTCGCGACGCCCTCGTGGCCCGTGACGGACTGGTGCTGGGGGAATTGCCGACAGGATCGGTGATCGGCACCTCGAGCCCGCGGCGGGCGGCGCAGCTTAGAGCATTGGGTCTCGGTTTGGAAATCCGCCCCCTAAGAGGCAACCTTGACACCAGGTTGAACAGGGTAAGCAACGGTGATCTCGACGGTGTCGTCGTCGCACGAGCGGGACTGGCCCGCATCGGGCGATTAGGCGATATCACCGAGACTCTCGAGCCGGTGCAGATGTTGCCAGCGCCGGCTCAAGGTGCCCTCGCGGTCGAGTGCCGCGCAGGCGACACCGAGCTGGGCGCGCTGCTGGCGGAGTTGGACGACGCCGACACGCGTGCCGCAGTCACCGCTGAACGGGTCCTGCTCGCCGAACTGGAGGCGGGTTGCTCCGCACCGGTGGGTGCGATCGCGGAAGTGGTCGAGTCCATCGATGAGGACGGCCGAGTCTTCGAAGAGCTGTCACTGCGCGGCTGCGTGGCGACCGTGGACGGATCCGAGGTGATCCGTGCGTCCGGCATCGGGACTGCCGAGCGGGCACGAGAGCTTGGTCTCTCGGTCGCCGCGGAGTTGTTCGAACTGGGGGCACGCGATCTGTTGGTAGAAGCTGGGAGAGACAGATGACGACCCGAGGGCGTAAGCAGAAGCCCGGCCGCATCACGTTCGTGGGCTCCGGGCCCGGCGACCCGGGCCTGCTGACGACACGGGCGCGGGCAGTGCTCGCCAACGCCGCGCTGATATTCACCGACCCCGACGTGCCCGAAGCGGTGCTTGCCCTTTGTGGGTCCGAGTTGCCGCCGCCGTCGGGTCCCGAGCCGGCAGCGGCCGCGACCGAAGCCGACGGTGGTGCCGAAAGCTCGACCGCGTTTCTCCCCGACTGGCGTGTGGGCCCAGGCGGACCGGACATCCGGCCCGCTCTCGGCGATCCGGCCGAGGTGGCCAAGACATTGGCGACCGAGTCGCGCACCGGCGTCGACGTGGTTCGACTCGTCGCGGGTGATCCGTTGTCGGTGGACTCGGTGATCACCGAAGTGAACGCGCTGACGCGCTCGCACCTCCCGTTCGAGATCGTGCCTGGCCTGCCCGCCACCACGGCCGTGCCGACCTACGCGGGCCTGCCGCTGGGGTCGTCGCACACGGAGGCCGACGTTCGCGGCGACGTGGATTGGGCGGCGCTGGCCGCCGCGCCGGGGCCGCTGATTCTGCAGGCAACCGCGACGCATCTGGCCGATGCGGCCAGCACGCTGATCGAGTACGGGTTGGCCGACACCACACCGTGTGTCGTCACCGCGCAGGGCACCACGTGCCAGCAGCGCTCGATTGAGACCACGCTCGGTGGTCTCAACGACAAGGCCGCGATCGGCGCAACGGAGCCTGCAGGCCCACTGACCGGACCGCTGGTCGTGACGATCGGCAAGACGGTGGCCAACCGCTCAAAGCTCAACTGGTGGGAGAGCCGCGCACTGTACGGGTGGACCGTGCTGGTGCCGCGTACCAAGGACCAGGCGGGCGAGATGAGCGAGAGGTTGGTGTCGCACGGGGCATTGCCGATCGAGGTGCCGACCATCGCCGTCGAACCGCCCCGCAGCCCTGCGCAGATGGAACGCGCAGTCAAGGGATTGGTCGACGGGCGCTACCAGTGGGTGGTGTTCACGTCGACCAACGCCGTGCGCGCGGTGTGGGAGAAGTTCAAAGAGTTCGGTCTCGACGCCCGCGCGTTCTCCGGTGTGAAGATCGCGTGCGTCGGGCAGGCCACCGCTGCCCGGGTTCGCTCGTTCGGTATCGAGCCGGAGCTGGTGCCGTCGGGTGAGCAGTCCTCACTCGGGTTGCTCGACGAATTCCCGCCGTACGACGACGTTTTCGACCCGGTGAACCGGGTGCTGCTGCCGCGGGCCGACATCGCGACCGAGACGCTTGCCGAAGGCCTGCGCGACCGCGGGTGGGAGATCGAGGACGTTACCGCCTACCGCACGGTGCGTGCCGCGCCGCCGCCCGCGGACACCCGCGAGATGATCAAGACGGGTGGCTTTGACGCCGTCTGCTTCACGTCGAGCTCGACGGTGCGCAACCTCGTCGGCATCGCGGGTAAGCCGCATGCCCGCACGATCGTCGCGTGCATCGGGCCCAAAACTGCTGAAACGGCAGCGGAATTCGGCCTGCGCGTGGACGTGCAGCCGGAGACTGCCGCGGTGGGACCGTTGGTGGAGGCACTGGCCGAGCACGCCGCCCGGCTGCGCGCCGAGGGTGCGCTGCCGCCGCCGCGCAAGAAGAGTCGCCGCCGCTAGCCCGTCGGTGCTGGAAACGGAGGGATGGCTTCACATGCCCTATCCGAGTCACCGTCCGCGTCGACTCCGGTCGACCCCGGCTCTTCGTCGGCTGGTCGCGCAGACTTCCTTGGAGCCAAGGCATTTGGTGCTGCCGATGTTCGTCGCCGACGGCATCGACGAGCCGAAGCAGATCGAGTCCATGCCGGGCGTTGTGCAGCACACCCGCGACTCGCTGCGCAAGGCGGCGGCCGAGGCGGTGCACGCCGGAGTCGGCGGCCTGATGCTGTTCGGTGTGCCCCGTGCAGAGGACAAGGACGCTGTCGGGTCAGCGGGGACCGCCGAGGACGGCATCCTCAACGTCGCGCTGCGTGACCTGGCCAAGGATCTCGGCGACGAGACCGTGCTGATGGCCGACACCTGCCTCGACGAGTTCACCGACCACGGCCATTGCGGGGTGCTCGACGCCTCTGGCCGCGTCGACAATGATGCAACCAACGCCCGCTACGTGGAACTGGCCGTGGCGCAAGCAGATTCCGGCGCACACGTCGTCGGCCCCAGCGGCATGATGGACGGCCAGGTCGCCGCGATCCGGGACGGGCTGGACGCGGCGGGTCACACCGATGTGGTGATCCTGGCGTACGCCGCCAAGTTCGCGTCGGCGTTCTACGGCCCGTTCCGCGAGGCGGTCGCCTCCAGTCTGAGCGGGGATCGCCGTACGTATCAACAGGATCCGGCCAACGCCCGCGAGGCGGTACACGAGATCGAGCTGGACATCGCCGAGGGCGCCGACATCGTGATGGTCAAACCCGCCATGAGCTACCTCGACGTGGTGGCCGCCGCGGCCGAGATTTCACCGGTGCCCGTGGCCGCCTACCAGATCTCGGGCGAGTACTCGATGATCAGAGCCGCGGCCGCGAACGGTTGGATCGATGGCAGGGCCGCCGCGCTGGAGGCGCTGACCAGCATCCGGCGCGCGGGCGCCGACATCGTGCTTACGTACTGGGCGGCCGACGCGGCCGACTGGCTGGCGTGAGCGAAGCTTGCGAGCGAACCATCAGTCGCGTGAGCCGAGCCTGCGAGGCAACCGCGTGAGCGAGGCAAGGCCAACAGACGTCGACACCGCCTTCTGGCTGTGGCTGGCGGCAGTGCCGTTGATGGTCGCCGGATACCTGGTGGACATGGTGAGCACGAAGCAGTCGCGGCCGCCCGTCGTCGTCTTCGTCTTCTCGGGGTTGTTCATGTTCGTCATCGCCGCGGTCGTGGTGACGTTTTTGTTCCTGATGCGGCAGGGCTATCGATGGGCCCGCACCGTGCTCACCGGCGGCGGCGTCGCCTCGGTGGTGTACGCGGGAACCAGCCTGTTTTCCGTCGACCGCCCGACCATGCCTGCGGTGCTCTACGCGATGAGCGTCATCATCGGCTCCGTGCTGATCGCGGGCGGTGTGTTCCTGCTGCACCGCAAGGACGCCCACGCCTTCTTCGTTCGTTAGCGCTTGGATAGGCTTGCCGACCATGTCCGCACCAGTGCCCGCGCCGCCCAACCGGCCGCGCACCGTCGAAGCGGTGTTCTGGTTGTGGCTGCTGGCGGCGATATCGCTGGTACTTCTCGGCATGCTGATGGCGCTCACGCGCGGCAATCTGCCCACCCTATTCCGGGGCGCCGGGATCTTGTTCGCGGTGGCGGGACTGGCTCTCGGCTATCTGGCGGGCCGCACCCGGGCGGGCAATGCGGGGCTGCGACGGGCAGGCGTCGGGCTCTCGCTGGCGCTGGTTGTGCTGCTGGCATTGTTCACGCTCATGACAGGCGGAGTCCTGTGGCTGATTCCGATGATCCTGACGATGGTGGGTGCGGTGCTGATCATGAGGCCCGCAGCCCAGGATTGGTTCCATGTTGAGGAGAAGCGGTGACGCAGACCAGCGAGCCTGCCGACGTCCTGTTCTACGAGCAGGGCGCCAGCTGGTTGTGGGTGCTCACCGGTCCCGCGTCGGCCATCTCGATGCTGCTGATCCAGCTGTCCGCCGGATACGGCATCCAGCTGTTGATACCGACCGTCTTCCTGGTCCTGGTGAGCGGTTTCGTCGCGCTTCAGGTGAAGGCGGCCCGGATCCACACGTCGGTGGAGCTGACGCCGACCATCCTGCGCGAGGGCGTCGAGCGGATCTCCATCGACGACATCGTGCGGATCTATCCGGCGCCGACGGGTAACGAGGAACCCAGGTGGGTGTCCGCACGGGCGCTCGGCGAGCTCACGGGCGTGCCGAAGGGGCGTACCGGGATCGGGCTCAAGCTGACCAACGACCGCACCGCGCAGGCATGGGCGCGCAAGCACCAACAGCTGCGGGCGCAGTTGATCCACCTGGTCGACGAGCGGATTCCCCCGGAGCCGAAGTCGTGAGCCGGCGTCGCGCGATCCTCGAGCTCGTGCTGGCCGTGCTCGCGGCGGCAGGGGCGGTGTTGAGCTGGTTCGGTGCGCAATCGATCGTGGCGGTCGCGCCGGTGCTGCCGGATCAGCCGCAGACGATATCGGTGGTCTTCAGCCCGCCGATGCTGGTGCTGATGCTGCTTCTGGCGACTGTGGCGGGCGTTCTGGCCGTGGATGGAATCGCCCGCCTCCGCCGATATGCGTGAGCCCGCTCACAGCGGCTTGGTACAAAGTTCAGAATTTGTAACACTGTTGCACATGACTGAGTTGGCGGAGACCCCGCAACAGCTCGACGCGATGCCCCTCGGCCCGCAGTCCCTGGTCTGGCGCTATTTCGGCGACAACCGAATGTATTTGATCGGCCCTCGGCCCGCGGTGCTGCAGAACATGCTCGCCGAGCTTGGTCAGGGCGTGCTGGACCACTCGGTGTTCTTCGACGACACCGCGGCGCGGGTCAAGCGGTCGCTGCCGCCGATCTTCATGACGGTGTACGGCAGCGACGACGACAACCCGGGCCGACAGGTCCGCGATTTCCACCGCGAGATCAAGGGCACGATGCCCAGCCAAAATGGGACAGTCGGGCGCTACCACGCGCTGGACCCGGAGACGTACTTCTGGGCACACGCCACGTTCGTCGAGCAGGTTCTCTATTTCGCCGACACCTTCGTCAAGCGGCTCAGCCGCGAGGAGAAGGAGCAGATCTACCTCGAATCCAAGACGTGGTATCGCCGCTACGGCGTCAGCGAGCGCGCGATGCCCGGCGATTACGCGGAGTTCGAGCGGTACTGGAACCGGATGATCGACGAGATCGTCGTCGCCCATCCGACCGCCAAATACGGCGTCGGCTACGTAACGAAGGGCTACCCCTGCCCGAAGGGCGTGCCGCCCGCGCTGTGGCGGGTGATCTCGCTGGTGGTGAATCCGTCCGCGGCATTCCTGACCACCGGCGGCATGCCGCCGCGCACCCGTGAGCTGCTCGGCCTGCCGTGGAGCGAGCGTCAGGAGCGGCGCTACCAACGCTTCGCGGCGCTGTGGCGCTCGCGCCCCGTCAACTGGCTATGGGATCATCTGCCGATGTGGCTGCGCTACAACAAATTCGCTCAAGCCGGGTATGCCCACTCCCGATAGGCTGGCTGACCCTAGCGCCGAGGCCATTCTCGACGCCGCCGTCGTCGAGTTCGAGCGTCATGGCCTGCGCCGCGTCGCGCTCGAGGACGTCGCCCGCCGCGCAAGTGTCAGCCGCACGACGATCTACCGGCGGTTCTCCAACAAGGACGAGCTGGTCGCCGCCGTCGTCGAACGTGAGAACGTCGCGCTGTTCGCCGACATCGCCGCCGAGCTGAAACAGGCCGGGCCTCAGTCGAATTACTATGTCGAGGCGTTCACGCTGTCGATCCTGCGGTTCCGGCGGCACCGGGTGCTGAACCGGATGATGACCGACGAGCCCGCCGTGGTACTCGAGTTGGCCCGTAGGCACTACGGCGCCGCGATCGAGCGGATGGCCGATGCGCTGCGGGAGATCTTCCCCGACGGGTTCGCCAACCGCATCGGCGAGCAGACGGTCAACGAGCTGGCCGACACGATCCTGCGCTACGCGGCGATGGCGCTGCTGCTACCCGGGGCGCAACCGCTCGACACCGTCGACGACATCCGCGCTTTCGCGACCCAGCACTTCCTGCCCAGCCTGCCGATGGCGCTGAGGACGGTGCCGGCCGGAGCCTAAACTAATTCGCGATGACCCCTCTCGACCAGATAGCGCCCGCCTTCATCGAGATGGCCCACTCGATCGTGTGGGCGTCGGCCGCCACCGTCGATGCCGACAGCCGGCCGCGCACCCGCATCCTGCATCCGTTCTGGGAGTGGGACGGCACCGACTTGTTCGGCTGGATCGCCACGATGCCCAGCCCCGTCAAGCGGCAGCATCTCGCTACACACCCCGAGATGTCGGTGAGCTACTGGGCGCCCAGCCACGACACCTGCAGCGCGGAGTGCCTCGTGGAGTGGTACTTCGACGACGAAACCCGAAAAGCGGTGTGGGACAAGTTCGCCAAGGGCCCCGAACCGGTGGGCTACGACCCGAGAATCGTTCCGATGTGGCAGGACGGGCCGACATCGGACGGATTCGCCGCACTGCGGCTCAGTCCTTACCGGCTGAGGGTGATGCCCGGCACGGTGATGACGCAGGGCGAAGGCGAGGTTATGCTCTGGCACTCGTGAGCGACATCAGCGCGCTGCCGTTGGCCCCGAAGAACCCGTTGTCGATTCGTGAATTGTTGAAAGCGGTAAGGAATCTCGACGCAGGGCAGGAAGTACTTCGCGACGCGGGCGGCACTGTCACCCGCATACAGGTCGGCCCGAAGTGGCTGTTCCCCTCGGTGGTGGCTGTGTTCTCGCCCAGCGGGATCCGCGACGTGTTAGGCCGCAACGACACATCCGCAGAGCGGTGCGTCGTGCACGAGGAAGTGCAACGCCTGGCGGGCGACAGCCTGTTCGTTCTGCCCAACGAGCCGTGGCTGCCCCGCAAGCGGGCCTTACAGCCGGTTTTCACCAAGCCGAACGTCCGCAACTTCGGCGGTCACATGTCGCGCGCTGCCCACGCGCTGTGCGAAACCTGGCCTGCCAGTGGGGAAGTCAACCTCGACGTCGATTGCCGGCGCGCCACCATGCGGTCGCTGGGACGATCAGTGCTCGGCCTCGACCTGAACGACCGCGACGACGTGATCGCCGAACACATGCACGTCGCGTCGTCCTATACCGCCGACCGAGCCTTGCGCCCGATGCGCGCACCCCGGTGGTTGCCGACGCCTGCGCGGTCCCGTGCGCGCGCGGCCGTGGCGGCATTGCGCAAGGTCACCGCCGACATGCTGCAGGCGTGTCGAGCGGATCCCACCCTTGATGCGCCGCTGGTGCACGCGTTGATCGCGGCGACCGATGCCGAGACCGGGAAGGCCATCCCCGACGACGACATCATCAGCGACCTGCTGATCTTCATGCTGGCGGGCCACGACACGACGGCCACCGCGCTCACCTACGCGCTGTGGGTGCTGGGACATCATCCCGACATGCAGGACCGCGTCGCCGCCGAGGTCAGCCGGATCGGCGATCGCGAGATAACGCCTGCCGATGTGTCGGGGCTCGGCTACACCGTGCAGGTGCTGCACGAGGCGTTGCGGCTCTGCCCGCCCGCCGCGGGCATCGGCCGAATGGCCGTGCGCGACATGGAGGTGGACGGGTTCCGAATCGAGAAGGGCAGCCTGGTTCTGGTGGGAATCTATGCGGTGCACCGGGATCCGGCCGTGTGGCCCGAGCCGCTGGAATTCGATCCCGACCGGTTCAGTCCCGAGGCTGCCAAAGCGCAGGACCGCTGGCAGTTCATTCCGTTCGCGGGCGGTTCGCGATCGTGCATCGGTGAACACTTCGCGCGGTTGGAGGCCACCCTCGCGCTTGCCACCATCATCCGATCGAAGGAAGTCAGATCGCTCGACGGTGACTTTCCCGTCGAGGTGCCCTTCACCACCGTCGCCAAGGGGCCGATCCGCGCGCGCGTCACCACGCGGACGTGATCGCCGACGTGCGGATGATCCGCGTCGCCGCTGCGGTGATCCTGATCGCGAGCCTTCCGCGGAGCTGAGCTCAGCGCCCCGTAAGCAGCACAGCGGACTCGAACGGTAGTCGCGGGAAGATGACTCGCCAGAACCCCGTCACATGGATGGCCGCCTCCGCCTTGGGCATGACGCGCGGCTCGGTCAGCACGATCGTCCTGCCCATCCGCTTCATTCGAGCATCGCCCGCGGCGGTGATGTTCTTCAACCAATCGCGATCCGGTCCGTAGGTCAGCAGGATCGCAACTCCGTCGTCGGTCGGGAACACGTTGAGCGGCGTCCGGTACTGCTTGCCGGATTTTCGGCCGACATGCTCCAGGATGCCCATGCCGGGCGCCCAGCCCGCCCACAGCCGTTGAACCGGGTTGGTGACATGCCGGTTGAACCGGGCCAGCCATTGCGGGAGCTGCATACCGCTATCAAACTCGTGCACATGGCCTACCTCAAGCCTCCGTGGTTCGTCCGCAAGATCTTCAACAGGGTCGCGATGGTGACCGGCGTCGGCAACAGTCAGACGCTCACGGTCACCAAGCGTGTCACTAAGCAGCCGCAGCACATCCCGGTGGTCGTTCCCGAGGTCGGCGGTGTCAAGTACCTCGTGTCGACCCGCGGCGAAGCGGAATGGGTGAAGAACATCCGCGCAGACCCGAACGTCAAGCTCGGCGACGCGAAGTATGTGGCCAGTGAGGTCCCCGTCGAGGAGCGCGCGCCGGTCATCGCCGCCTACCGACCGCTGGCGGGCAAGGTCGTCGAGGGCTACTGGAAGCAGCTCCCCTCCGACGCCGACCATCCCACCTTCGCGCTCACCCCGGGCTGAGCCTCGGCAACGAAGCGGCGCGAGGCGTCCCGCCAATGCGCAAAGTCGGAAGCCGTAGCGGACAGCGGCAGTACGCTCAGTGCCGTGGCGGAAACGTCATACGCACCGTGTGGCGATCTCAGCCTCGCGTATCAGGTGTTCGGCGACGGGCCGATCGAGCTCGTCTTTGTCGGACCGGTGATCAGCCACGTCGAGCTGTGCTGGACCATGCCCGAGTTCAAGGCTTTCTTCGAGCAGCTCGCCACCTTCTGTCGCGTCGCCTTGTTCGACAAGGCCGGGGTCGGGCTGTCGGACCCGGTGCCGAAGGTTCGCACGCTGGATGATCGGGCGGCCGAGATCGAAGCCGTCATGGATACCGTCGGCTTCGAAAAGGCCGTCCTGTTCGGTCTGAGCGAGGGGGGACCGGCGTCCATTGTTTTCGCAGCAACACGACCGGAGCGAACGCAAGCGTTGATCCTTACCGGCGCGGTCCCGTATTGGGGCTTCGCCGGGTGGCAGGACATGGACCCGACCGAGGTGCGGGCGCGTCTCGTTGCCGAGCTGGGTGAGGACTACACGCCGTCGACCGAGCAGCTCGCGCACGTCCAGGAATACGGCCGCGCCCTCCTCTCCAGGTGGGGCAGCGGTGCGTCAGCCAGCATCGGCCTGCCGTCAGTGTCCGGTCGATTTCGCCAGCTCGCCGTGTTCGAGCGCATGTGCGCGAGCCCGGGGATGGCGCGGGCGTCTCTGGAAGCGGCGTTTCGGATCGACGTGCGGCCGATTCTGCCGACGATCACCGTGCCCACCCTGGTCACCCATGCCCGCGAGGACGTCGCGGTTCCGGTCCAGTTCGGCCGGTATTTCGCCGACCACATCCCCGGCGCGCGTTACCTGGAGGTCGACAGTGCCGACCACTGGCCCTGGTTCACCGAGCCCGACAAGGTGCTGACCGAGATCGAGGAGTTCCTCACCGGCAGCCATGCCGCGCCGTCGCAATCACATCGCGCCCTGCGCACGGTGCTGTTCACCGACATCGTCGCCTCGACGCAACACGCTGCGGCGAAGGGTGACGAGCGGTGGCGTGCGGTGCTGCAACGCTTTGGCGAGATCAGCGCCGAACTCACGGAACGTTTCGGCGGCACGGTGGTCAAGAGCACCGGCGACGGTCATCTCATGACGTTCGACGGCCCGACGCAGGCCATCCGCTGCGCTGAGGCGCTTCGCGTCGATGCTGAAACCATGGATCTCGAGATCCGCGCCGGCATCCACACCGGCGAGTGCGAACTGCTCGACGCCGACATAGGCGGGATTGCCGTACACATCGCGGCGCGCATCCTCGGCCAGGCCGGCGCAGGCGACATCTTGGTCTCGCGAACCGTGCGTGACCTGGTCGTCGGCTCGGGCACCGGCTTTGAGGACCGCGGCAGCGTTGAGCTACGTGGCGTGCCCGGCACCTGGCAACTGCTAGCGGTCGATCGCCACGGTGCGCAGGCCGGCTCGGCGGAGGCGGAGCTGGCATCAACGCCGACCCCCGGCCCTCGGACCGTGATGCGCCGCTCGGACCGCGCCGTCGAGGTGATCGCAAGGCGGACACCATGGATGCTGCGCGGGATGGCCCGACTCGTCCCGAGCACCAGTCAAACTCTGTCGCGGGGTCCCTAGGCAACCCGGGACCACTACACCCTGTAGTTGACGCTCTGGGGCCAGCTGGGACACTGGTGGCCATGGCCAGCACCGACGTCTCCGCGAAGCTCTTCGCCGACGCGTGCGCCCTCATCCCCGGCGGTGTCAACTCGCCGGTGCGGGCATTCAACGCCGTCGGCGGCACCCCCCGTTTCATCACGTCGGCCCAGGGCTACTGGCTCACGGACGCCGATGGCAATCGATACGTCGACCTGGTGTGCTCGTGGGGCCCGATGATCCTGGGACACGCCCATCCAGCTGTCGTCGAGGCCGTGCAGCGCGCCGCGGCGGACGGCCTGTCCTTTGGCGCGCCCACTCCCACCGAGAGCGAGCTGGCAGCCGAGATCATCGGCCGGGTCGACGCCGTCGAGCGGCTGCGGCTGGTCAACTCCGGCACCGAAGCCACGATGAGCGCGCTCCGGCTGGCCCGCGGTTACACCGGCCGCGCGAAAATCATCAAATTCTCCGGCTGCTACCACGGCCACAGCGATGCGCTCCTTGCCGATGCCGGCTCGGGCGTCGCAACTCTCGGACTGCCGTCCTCGCCCGGCGTCACGGGTGCGGCGGCCGCCGACACGATCGTGTTGCCGTACAACGACATCGGCGTCGTCGAGGAGACGTTCTCCCGGTTCGGCGACGAGATCGCCTGCGTGATAAGCGAAGCCAGCCCAGGCAACATGGGCACCGTCGCACCGCTGCCCGGCTACAACACAGCCCTGCGCCGCATCGCCGCAGAACATGGTGCGCTGTTGATCCTCGACGAGGTGATGACCGGCTTCCGTGTCAGCCGATCCGGTTGGTACGGCGTGGATCCCGTCGATGCGGACCTGTTCACCTACGGCAAGGTGATGAGCGGTGGACTGCCCGCGGCGGCCTTCGGTGGACGCACCGAGGTGATGGAGCGGCTGGCCCCGCTCGGGCCGGTGTATCAGGCGGGCACGCTTTCGGGCAACCCGGTCGCGATGGCGGCGGGGCTCGCGACCCTGCGAGCCGCCGACGGCGACGTGTACGCCAAGCTCGACGCCAACGCCGACCGACTGACCGACATGCTGTCCCGAGCATTGACCGACGCCGGTGTCGCTCATGGGATTTCGCGGGCGGGCAATATGTTCAGCGTATTCTTCACCGACGCACCGGTGACTGACTTCGCATCGGCGAAGGCCAGCGAGACGTGGCGCTACCCGGCGTTCTTCCATGCGCTACTCGACGCAGGCGTCTACCCGCCGTGCAGCGCGTTCGAGACGTGGTTCGTCTCGGCGGCACTCGACGACACCGCTTTCGACCGAATCGCAGCGGCGCTGCCGGACGCCGCACAGGCTGCTGCAAGGGCCGAACGCCCGTGACCGAGAAGACGATCGTGCATGTGATGCGGCATGGGGAGGTGGACAACCCGGACAAGATCCTCTACGGCCGCCTGCCCGATTATCACCTGTCGGAGAGGGGGCGTGCGCAGGCGCAGGCGGTCGCCGACTGGCTCGCGGACCGCGACATCGTCTACGTGGTCGCCTCCCCGTTGGAACGTGCGCAGGAGACGGCGACGCCGATCGCGGAGCGGCACAGTCTGCCGATCGACACCGACGACGAACTGATCGAGTCGACCAATATCTTCCAGGGCCAGAAGGTCTCACCTGGCGACGGTGCGCTGCGAGATCCCCGCAACTGGTGGCACCTGCGCAATCCGCGCACCCCGTCGTGGGGCGAGCCCTACAAGGAGATCGCGGAGCGAATGGCGGCAGCAATCCACCGCGCCAGGATCAAGGCCGCGGGCCACGAAGCGGTGTGCGTCAGCCATCAGCTGCCGGTTGAGACGGTACGGCGCGCGATGACCGGAAAGGCGTTGCATCACTTCCCGACTCGTCGACTGTGCAACCTCGCCTCGTTGACCTCCTTTTACTTCCACGGGGACCTCTTCGTCGGCTGGGGCTATTCGGAGCTGGCCGGGCAGTGAGATGGTGGGTCGTCATCGCGAGCGCGGCGTTGGTCGCGCTAGCCGGATGCTCCACCGGTGACGATGCCGTCGCACAGGGCGGATCCTTCGAGTTCGTCGCCCCCGGCGGCAAGACCGACATCTTCTACGACCCACCCGAAAGCCGGGGCCGTCCAGGCCGGTTGGCCGGGCCTAGCCTGACGGACCCGGCCAAGACCCTCTCGCTGGACGACTTCGGGGGCAAGGTCGTCGTCGTCAACGTGTGGGGACAGTGGTGCGGCCCGTGCCGAACCGAGATCGGCCAACTGCAGAAGGTTTACGACGCCACCAAGGCCGACGGCGTCGCGTTCCTCGGCATCGACGTGCGTGACAACAACCGCGACGCCGCCCGCGACTTCGTCGTCGACCGCAAGATCACGTTTCCATCCATCTACGACCCGTCGATGCGCACGATGATCGCGTTTGGTGGCAAGTACCCGACCACTGTCATCCCGTCGACCATCGTGTTGGACCGCGAACACCGCGTGGCGGCAGTGTTCCTGCGCGAGTTGCTCGCCGAGGACCTGCAGCCGGTCGTGCAGCGACTGGCCGCGGAACCGGTTTCGCAGACATGACCGGCTTCGGCGAGATCGCCGCTGCCGGACCGGTTCTGGCGGCGCTGGGCGTATCCGCCCTCGCCGGGCTCGTGTCGTTTGCGTCGCCATGCGTCGTCCCCCTGGTTCCGGGTTATCTGTCGTATCTGGCCGCGGTTGTCGGCGTCGAAGAAGAACCGCACCTTCCACGCCGAAACTCACGTTTGGGCGAAAAGGTGCGAGAGGAACCCGCCGAAACATCGATCTCGACAAAGGCCGCAAGGCTTCGCGTCGCGGGTGCGGCGGCGCTGTTCGTGGCGGGCTTCACCACGGTCTTCGTGCTGGGCACCGTCGCGGTACTCGGCATGACGGGCGCGCTTATCACCAATCAGCTTCTGCTGCAACGCATCGGCGGTGTGATCACGATACTGATGGGACTGGTGTTCGTCGGCTTCATACCGCTGCTGCAGCGCGATACCCGGTTCGCGCCCCGGCAGCTGTCGACAATCGCGGGTGCGCCTCTGCTTGGCGCGGTGTTCGCGCTTGGTTGGACGCCGTGCCTCGGGCCGACGCTGACCGGAGTCATCGCGGTGGCCTCGGCCACCGACGGCGCCAACGTCGCACGCGGTGTGCTCTTGGTTATTGCCTACTGCCTGGGGCTGGGAATTCCGTTCGTGCTGTTGGCGTTTGGGTCGGCACAGGCCGTACAAGGTCTCGGCTGGCTGCGGCGGCACACGCGGCAGATCCAGATCTTCGGCGGCGTGCTCCTGATCCTGGTCGGCACCGCGCTGGTCACCGGCGTGTGGAACGACTTCGTGTCGTGGGTGCGCGACGCGTTCGTCAGCGACGTGAGATTGCCAGTATGAGGCGTCTTCTGGCGTTTGCCCGCAACACCTGGCGCACGCTGACCTCGATGGGCACCGCGTTGGTGCTGTTGTTTCTGCTGGCGCTCGCCGCGATTCCCGGCGCTCTGCTGCCGCAGCGCAGCCTCAACGAAGCCAAGGTCGAGCAGTACATCGCCGAACACCCGACGATCGGACCGTGGCTGGACCGGCTGCAGGCCTTCGAGGTGTTCTCCAGCTTCTGGTTCACCGCCATCTACGCGCTGCTGTTCGTCTCCCTCGTCGGCTGTCTGACACCGAGGCTGCTGGAACACATCCGCAGCCTGCGAGCCACCCCGGGGCCCGCCCCACGCAACCTCGCTCGGCTGCCCAAGCACCACACCGCCGGCTTGGCGGGCGAACCCGACGCGGTCGCCGCCGAGGTGTCGGAGCGGCTGAAGGGGTGGCGGCGCGTCACCCGCCACGAGGACGGCACCATCGAGATCTCGGCTGAGAAGGGCTATCTGCGCGAGTTCGGCAACATCGTCTTCCACTTCGCGCTGCTCGGCCTGCTCATCTCGGTGGCCGTCGGCAAGCTCTTCGGCTACGAGGGCAACGTCATCGTGATCGCCGACGGCGGCCCGGGCTTCTGCTCGGCATCGCCTGCGGCATTCGACTCGTTCCGCGCCGGAAACACCGTCGACGGCACCTCATTGAACCCGATCTGCCTGCGCGTCAACGACTTCGACGCGCACTACCTGCCGTCCGGGCAGGCGCTGTCCTTCGCCGCCAACGTCGACTACCAGGCGGGTGCCGACCTCGACACCGACACGTGGCGGCCCTACCACCTCAAGGTCAACGAACCCCTGCGCATCGGCGGCGACCGGATTTATCTGCAGGGCCACGGCTACGCGCCGACGTTCACGGTTACCTTTCCCGACGGGCAGACGCGCACCCAGACCATGCAGTGGCGACCCGACGATCCGGTCACCCTGCTCTCGTCCGGCGTGATGCGGTTCGACCCGCCCGGCGGCACCTATCCCAACGCCGACGAGCGCCGTACGCATCAAATCGCCATCCAGGGTTTGTTCGCGCCGACCGAGCAGCTGCACGGCACCCTGCTGTCGTCGAGATTTCCAGCACTCGACAACCCCGCGGTGGCCATCGACGTCTACCGAGGCGACACCGGCCTGGACACCGGCCGGCCCCAGTCGCTGTTCTCGCTCGATCCGCGGCTCATCGACCAGAAGCGGCTGACCAAGGTCGCTCGGGTGAACCTGCGCGCCGGTGAGCAGACCCGGCTGGACGACGGCACCCAGGTGAGGTTCGACGGGGCGGTGCCGTTCATCAACGTGCAGGTCTCTCACGATCCCGCGCAGGTGTGGGTGCTGGTGTCCGCACTGACGATGATGGCGGGCCTGCTGGTCTCGCTGATCGTGCGCAGGCGCAGGGTCTGGGTTCGAATCGCAGCAGGTGGTGCAGGTACGGTAAGCGTCGAGCTGGGCGGACTCGCTCGCACCGACAACTCCGGCTGGGGCGACGAGTTCGAGCGGTTGACGCACCGAATTCTCGACGGCCTCGACACCGCGGAGCCGTCAAAGGAGAAGGTCTGATCGTATGAATACCGAGCACATCGACATCGGGTTGGCCCGTTACTCGGACTGGGCCTTCACCTCGTCGGTCGTCGTGCTGGTGATCGCACTGCTGTTTCTCGCCTTCGAGCTCGCATACGCCCGCAGCAGAAAGGTCGCCGAGCGCGAACTCGTCGAGGCTGGGTTGCGCGCGCGAGGAGCGGATACGGCCAGGGTCAGCGCCGACAGCGCGACGCCGGGTTTGGTGGCCGATGCGGCGCAGCGCCCCTTCGACGAGCGCATCGGCAGGGCCGGGCTCGTCCTGGTCTACGCGGGCATCGGACTGCTCTTTGCCTGCATCGTGCTTCGCGGCCTGGCCACCGCACGGGTGCCGTGGGGCAACATGTACGAGTTCATCAACCTGACCTGTTTTTCGGGGCTGGTGGCGGGCGCGATCGTGTTGCGCCGACCGCAGTACCGCGCCCTGTGGGTGTTCGTCCTGCTGCCGGTGCTGATCTTGCTGACTGTGTCGGGCCGCTGGCTGTACACCAACGCGGCGCCGGTGATGCCCGCGCTGCAGTCCTACTGGCTGCCCATTCACGTGTCAGTGGTCAGCTTGGGCTCCGGAGTGTTCCTGGTCGCGGGCGTGGCCAGCATCCTGTTCCTGGTCAAGATGTCCAGGCTGGGCTCGCCGGACGCGGAGGGCGTCGTCGCCGGGGTGGCGGCGCGGCTGCCCGATGCACAGACTTTGGACCGCATCGCCTACCGCACAACCATTTTCGCGTTCCCGGTGTTCGGTTTCGGCGTCATCTTCGGCGCGATCTGGGCCGAAGAGGCGTGGGGCCGCTACTGGGGCTGGGATCCTAAGGAGACGGTGGCGTTCATCGCGTGGGTGATCTATGCCGCCTACCTGCACGCCCGCTCGACCGCGGGTTGGCGCGACAAGAAAGCGGCGTGGATCAACGTCGCGGGCTTCGTCGCGATGGTGTTCAATCTGTTCTTCATCAACCTCGTCACGGTCGGGCTGCACTCGTATGCCGGCGTCGGCTGAGCCGACAATGAAGCACCGTCGGCTGAGCCGACAATGAAGCACCGTCGGCTGAGCCGACAATGAAGCACCGTCGGCTGAGCTGTTCCGAACCGTCCAATGAGAAGGGACTAGCCGTTGTCAGACCACACATCGCACGGCTTTCGGTCACAACAGCGGTTCACTGATCCGGCGACCGACGAAGGGCCGCCGCCGGAGTGGACCGACCCAACGCCGCCGGCTGGAATTCCGCTCAGCCAGGCGGAGATTCCGGTCAGCCATCGGGCGGTGGTGCCGCAGCCGTATCCGGAGCTCTCCACCGCGTCGCTACTGCGCCAGACCAAGCGTTCGCCGTCGGCCGGCTGGCGCCGATGGCTGTACCTGGCCTCCGGCAAACTGGTCAACCTCGGTGAAAGCCCGAAGGCGGTGCACTACAACAACCTGCTCGCACAGGTGAACCGGCCGCTGCAGGGCTGTTATCGGATCGCGCTGTTGTCGCTGAAGGGCGGCGTCGGCAAGACCACGATCACCGCGACACTCGGGGCGACGTTCGCCTCTGTCCGTGGCGATCGCATCGTCGCGGTCGACGCGAACCCCGACCGAGGCACCCTGAGCCAGAAGGTGCCGCTGGAAACCCCGGCGACAGTGCGCCATCTGCTTCGCGACGCCGAGGGCATCGACCGCTACAGCGACGTCCGCAGCTACACCTCTCAGGGGCCGAGCCGGCTGGAGGTGCTGGCATCGGAGAGCGACCCCGCGGTGTCCGAGGCGTTCAGCGCCGACGACTACACCAGGACGTTGGAGGTGCTGGAACGCTTCTACAGTCTGGTTCTCACAGACTGCGGCACCGGGCTGATGCACTCGGCGATGTCGTCGGTGCTGGACAAGGCCGACGTCCTCATCGTCATCAGTTCCGGCTCGGTCGACGGCGCCCGCAGCGCGTCGGCGACGCTGGACTGGCTCGACGCGCACGGCCACGAGGAGATGGTCAAGAAGTCGATCGCGGTGATCAACGCGGTGCGGCCGGGGTCGGGCAAGATCGACATGCAGAAGGTCGTCGATCACTTCTCCCGCCGCTGCCGGGCGGTACGAGTGGTGCCGTTCGACCCGCACCTCGAAGAGGGCGCGGAGATCAGCCTGGAACGCCTGCGACGCGAGACGCGCGAGGCGCTGATCGAGCTGGCAGCAGCGGTGGCCGAGGATTTTCCCGGCGCGCAGCGGCACAACGACCTGCCCTGAAGGCCGCGCGGTTACTTGGGGCGAGGATTGTCCCCGTGCCCGAGGCGGCGCAGGAAATCCGGGTCGTCGTCCGGCCCGATCGTGCGCGTTCGTCGACGGCTGGCCGTGGCGCGGGTCAGCCGCCAGCCGAGGTAGACCAAGCCGGCCAAGACGAGCACGAGGAACACCACAGAAGCCAACGAAAAAACCTCCTTCATGTAAATATACGCGCCGTCGGTAGGCTCGGGCCGTGTCTGATTCTCGTCCCGGATCCCGGCTCGTGGTCGATGTGCTGGCCTATACGCTGGCCCGATTGCTGCTCGTCGTCGTGCTGGCCGCGGTGATCTTCGGGGGCGCGCACCTGCTCGGCGTGCGCGACTTTCCGCTTGTCATAGCCCTCCTGTTCGCGATCGTGATCGCGCTGCCGCTGGGCATCTGGATCTTCGCTCCGCTGCGCAGGCGCGCCACCGGAAGCATCGCGGCGCTCGACGAGCGGCGGCGCCAGGACCGTGAGCAGCTGCAGGCCAGGCTGCGCGGCGACGAGCCGCCCGATAAGTGACAGCCGTCCAGGCGCGCGAGGCGTTCGGAGCCGAATTTATTGGCGCCGAGGGATTTCTGAACTCACCGACCTACGGGTTGCCGCCGCAGTTCATGTTCGACGTGCTGCAAGAGTGCCTCCGCGAATGGCAGGCCGGCACGATGGACGTTCCCTCGTTCGACGAATTCGTCCGCGCCGGCCGGGCCGGTTACGCCACGTTGGTTGGTGTGCCTGCCGAGTCGGTGGCGATGGCCGGAACCGTCTCCTCGGCGCTGGGACTGGTCGCCGCCGCGCTACCGGACGGCACTCGGGTGGCGACGCTGCCAGGCGAATTCACCAGCACCAGTTTTCCGTTCGCCGCTCAGGCGGCGCGGGGCGTCACGGTCACCGAGTTGAGGTCTGACGAATTGGTGACGAACGCAAGCGACTACGACATCCTGGCTGTGAGCCTGGTGCAGTCGGCCAACGGCGCGGTGTTGGACGTCGACGCACTGCGCGCGAACGTGGCGGGGACGGACACGCTGACGGTCATCGACGTCACCCAGGCGGTGGGCTGGAAGAAGCTGGATTTGCCGTGGGCCGACGTCACCGTCGCGGCGGTGTACAAGTGGCTGCTGGCACCGCGGGGCACGGCGTGGATGTCGCTGAGCGACCGCGTCTCGAGCACGATGGTCCCGCATGCCGCCAATTGGTATGCGGGCCAGGAGCCGTGGTCGACGATCTACGGGCTGCCTCTGCGACTGGCCGGCGATGCGCGACGGTTCGATGTGTCGCCGACGTGGTTTTCCGTCTTGGGTTCCGGCCTCACGCTGCCGTGGATGGCATCGCTGAACCGGGCCGCGATCGAGGCGCATGTGCTTGGGCTGGCGTCGCGTCTGCGCACGGAACTGCAACTGCCGCAACAACCTTCGGCGATCGTATCGATCCCGACCCCTGCGGCAGAGCAGCTCGAGCGTGCGGGAATCCGGGCGTCCATCCGAGCAGGCGCAGTTCGGGTTGGCTTCCACCTGTACAACACCGACAACGACCTGGACCGGTTGGTCGAGGTGCTGCGTTAGCCGCCTACTTCGGGCGAATGGGGTTCAGTCGCAGTAGTCGTGGTAATCCGCACCGGCGCAACAACGCCATCCGGCCATCCGGATTGGCCGACGCTTCGGCATTGATCATCGTCAGTCATGGGCCGAGGCCACCCGCCGAAATCGCTCAGCCAGCGGCGTCTTGCAGTATCTGCCGAAGCTTCTCGGTCGGGTCGCCGGCGCCCGGATTCAACCGCAGCTCCCCTGGTTGTCCCTCGGGATCCGTTGCTCCCGCTGCGGGTGGTGGTGCCGGTGGCGAAGGAGGCGGTGCAGGCGGCGGTGCGGGCGGTGGTGGCGGCGGTGCGTTGTCCAGCCCGTCCAGCTTCGCCGCCAACCGGGCGGCTGTGTCGTTTCTGACCGCGCGGCGTTCCTGGTCGGCATCGGTGTTGTTCTCGAAGCAGCCGCCGGGAGCGCTCCGGACGATGTCCAATGCGCTGAGGTACCGCCCGCGGGCCTGATCGAGTCGACCTTCCCAGCCGTCGATGTCACCTCGCCGTTCGCGCACCAACTCGAGGTTCACCAGGACAGGGCAGGATTGCTCAGGGTCGGTGAGCGACAGTGCCTCCGAGAACCGCGCGTCGGCGTCGTCGAGCCGGCCCTGCAGAACCGCGAGCGCACCGGCCGCGAACGGTGCCTTCGACCGCTCGATCACGTTGACGGCACTCAGGGACGAGACGCTTCCGCTCAGCGTCTCGGCGTCACCGTCCCGAAAGGCCGATACCGCCGAATTGCCTGCGATCACAACCGAAATCATCTTGACGGCGGCGACCAGCGCGATCAGCATCACGGGCGTCGAGAAAACCAGAAGCCGTCGTCGCAACGACAACCGCGACGGTCTGCGCGCGGCCATCACAGGACCACGTCCCCTCTCGCCAACCGGGTGCGGCGGATGTCACGGATGCTCGCGAACAATTCGAACAACAGCAGCACCGCGGCCAGCAGGGTGAACACCCAATACAGCTCCGTACGGTCGGCGACGCCCGATGTGGTGGCCGCAGTGGCGCCATCCTCCGGTTCGGCAATGTCAGCGTCGGTGGCGGGCAACGGTCCGCCGTCCCTGTCGACGTAGTTCACGCCGAGCTGCTCGCCGATCTGGCGCAGACCGGCTTCGTTTTGCGCCGCGCCGTAACCGAATACCGCGCCACCGTCGACCGATCCCGTGATCGGGTCGAACTCGCCCTGCGGTGCGCGGGAACCGGCAGCCCCCGAACCGAAGTAGTACACCAGGCTCTTGGAGTCCGGGTACTGCTGTCCGGCCGCGATGAGTTGATAGCGCAACACGTTGGCCGCGGCTGCCGCGTTCGGGTCTTCGTCGGTCGGCGGGTACGACTCGATGCGCGCGACCTCGGGACGCAGGCTCCACGCATCCTCCGACAACGGCCAGTCCAGCGAGGATCGGGATCCGAAGGCGATCACAGCAAACCGCGCTCCGGGATACTGGTCGATCAGGGCCTCGATGTCGTTGCGAATTCCCGACATTCGCGACTGCCGGTCACCGTAGTCCTCGATGGCGGAATCAACCGACCGGTCGACCAGGAGGAAGATGTTTGTGTTCTCGGCGGACCGCGCTGCCACGGCAGCACCGCGCTCGCCGTGCTCGATGCCCGGCCGAGCGGCGGCGATGAGGATGAACAGGACGGCGAGCGTCAGGCCGGACCAGCGCCAGACCGTCGACCACCGGCCGCCGGCGGTGGCGTACAGACGCCGCATGGTGAGCAGGCGCAGAGCGACGACGACGACGCCTACCACAAGGAGGACGGCGAACGGCAGCACCGGTTGGAACGTCATCGTCGAAGCACCATCAGCGATAGGCACAGCAGCATGGAGCCCACCACGGCGACCACCAACGGGACGGCGGGTGCATCGCCGAACCACGTCGTGACGGCCACATCGGCGGCGGCGGTGGGCGCTGGTGGTTTCGTCCGAATGGTGTCGAGATCGCCGGCGAGCTGGTTCTCTCGCCCGTCAAGTGAGAAGTATTGACCACCAGACGATTTCGCGATCACCGGGAGTGCGCCTGCATTTCTGCTCGAGGTGCTGAGCGCGTTGATCTGGATGCCGGACTTGCTCGCCATGCCAGCGACCTGATCGACGGTGAGTAGCGACCGCCTTGCCTCTTGCGCGTCGCGTATCTGACCCGAGCCTAGATAGATCAACGAACGGCGGTGTGAGCTCGTGGAATCGAATGACGGGAAACCGGTCATGCAGAGCGCGAGAATGTCCTCGACGCTCGGCGCGTAGTCGACATACGACACTGCCGGCGAGAAGGAGGCGCCGGTGTCCGCCTCGTCGGCCGGGTTTCGGGACAGCCGGGCCAGGTGGCCTAGCCTGCCCGCGACGTATTGATAGTCGCGCGTCATGGGGATAACACGACGGTTCGGTGACGTGACACCGATCCGTTGTGTGCCATACGTTCTCGTCTGACCCGCGAAGTAGGTGAGGAACTCGCCGGTGATCTGATCTGTGACGGGCTCACCGACGCACAGCATGATGTCTTCCGGCGGGTCGGGCGCCGCGCTCGACCACCACCATCCGCTCGGGCGAGCGCTGACCAGCACCGCAGCACCGAGCAGCAACCCCACCAACGCAACGGCGATCAGCATCGAAAGGATCCGCATTCGGGCCAGCCGGGCGTATTCGGGTAGTCGAGTCAGCCGAGAGGTATTCGCCATCCGGCGCAACTGCCGCCGCACCTGCTCCATCGGCAACAGCAGCGCAAGGGCGACGGCAACTGTCGCACAGACGAATCCGGCGACGGCGACTGGCCACCAGGTCAGGTCCACGACCGGATCAACTCCTCGGCGGTGGCACCGACTTCGCTGACCTGCACCGGCGACGCGGCGTTGAACTGCGCATCGTTGAGTGTTCGGAAAAGCGGCGCCGCCTCCGCGAGAACGCTGGACTTGATGTCCTCGACATGCATGTACTGCGCACGAGCGCCGGTGGCCTGGTGCAGGAAGCTGCGCAGCGTTTTGCTCATCTCGTGGCCGGCCTGCGCTGACGACAGCTCACCCGCGCGGTAACGCCCGTCGATCGAGCGGATGGCGCGAACGAACTTTCGCCGCAGCAGCTTCGAGTGCAGCGACCGGATACCGGGAATTGATCGCAGCCGATCGGCGGGCAGCGTCCAGACGAAGACGCCGACGACCCATACGATGACGAGCAGCAGCAGTGCCAGCCCGAGCCACAGCCACATCGCCGAATACTGCGACGGGCCGAAGACGAACTGCAGTACGTCATCCGGCACGGGCGCGCACCCCCGCACGTGAGGAGGACGAAAAGGCTTGGGTCATCTCGATCAGGCGAATGCGGATCTGCCGGCTGCCACCGATGATCGCGTGAGGTATCGCGCGCGCGGTCATGAACTCTTCGAGTTCACGTCTGCGTGTCTGCTCGGCGCGCCGATAGGCGGCCACGACCCCGGGGCCCAGGTCACCTTCGCCGATAACGAAATTGCCCGTCGCGACGTCGTACCCGTCCCGGTTGGCATCGGGTGTCCCGATCGCGGGCGTGTCGGAGACCATCGCCCACATCACGTCGTGGCGGCCTGCGAGACGACGCGCCACCTCCTCGAGGTGGTTGTCCAGGTCGGGCTCGTCGGAGACCACGACGATGAGCATCGAGTGACGATAATGCGTTGCCACATAGTCCAATTGGCAAGATATGTCGCTGGCGCCCGGTTTCGCCAGCACATGACCGTAATAACGGTGGAGCATGCTCTCGATGTGGGTCTCACCGCGGCCCTGGCGGATGTTGACACAGCCGCGGCTGTCGCCGTACACCATGCCGATCTGGTCGGCGCGACCGAGGGTGATCAGCCCGATGGCGCCCAGAATGTTGGTTGCGACATCGATTTTCGCCTCACCGCTCGGCGCCTGAGCCGTCATGTTGCGGCCCGCGTCGGCGACGAGCAGGATCTTGTGATGCTTCTCGTCGACGAAACGCTTGATCAGCACGCTGCCCGATCGCGCTGAGGCCTTCCAGTCGATGTCGCGGACGTCGTCGCCGCGCACGTAGGGCCGCAGGTCGTCGAATTCCAGGCTGCGGGTGTGCAGCAGCGCATAGCGGCCGCCTTCGAGCAGGCCGCGGGTATCGGTGCCGAAGTGCGACCTCGCCCTGTTGAGATGCTTGCCCACGACGACCTCTAGGGCACCCGGACCGCTTGCAGCACAGCGTCGATGACGACCTCAGGGGTGACGCCGTTGCTCGCGGCTTCGAATCCGAGGATCAGCCGATGGCGTAAAACTCGGTGGGCGAGTGCGGCGATGTCGTCGGGGATGACGTGGGCCCGGCCCGATAACAATGCGAGGGCGCGCGCGGATTTGACGAAGGCGATCGTCGCGCGTGGACTCGCGCCGTACTCGATGAGGCGGCCGAGTTGGCGGGGCAGAACCTCATCGGGTGCGCGTGTCACGGCGACGAGCTCGCTGGCGTAGCGCGTCAGGGCCCGGTCGATGTAGACGTGGCGGACGATGTCCTGCAACCGCCGCACGTCGTCCAGGCCGACGACCGGCCTGCTGCGGTGGTTCTTGTCGTAAAGCCCGGCGTCCATCCGGTCCATCACCTCGACCTCTTCGTCGGGGGAGGGGTAGGCCAGGACGTCCTTGAGCATGAACCGGTCGGTCTGGGCCTCCGAGAGCGGATAGGTGCCTTCCTGGTCGACCGGGTTCTGGGTAGCGATCACGAGGAACGGCTCCGGTATCGGATACACCGTGCCCGCGATGGTGGTCTGGCGTTCCTCCATCGCCTCCAGCATCGCGCTCTGTGTCTTGGCGCTGGACCGGTTGATCTCGTCGAGCAGCACGATGTTCGTGTGCACCGGGCCGAGCTGGGTGGCGAACGAGTTCGTCGCCGACTCGTACACCTGGGTGCCGATGATGTCGCTGGGCAGCAGGTCGGGCGTGCACTGAATGCGCTGGAAGCCGCCGTGGACGGATTCGGCGACGACGCGCGCGGCCGTCGTCTTGGCCAGCCCGGGGACGCTCTCGATCAGGATGTGCCCGCCTGCGAGCAGGCCGATCAGCAGCGACTCGCGCAGGTTCTGCTGGCCGACCACCTTCGCCGAGAAGGCGTCGCCGACGGCGCCGACGATGCGCTGGGCCTCGGCGATCGCACGCGGGTCGAGCCGTGGGGGTGCTGAGGTCATCTGGGCCTTTCTTGCCGCGGGCGGGCCACGTTGCTAGTACCCGTGGTAGCTGGTCCGCACACGGAATGGGCGTCCAACCATGCGTAGGCGCTGCGGTTTTGCGGGTATTAACCGGTCATGACCTCCCCTAAGGCGCTCTACGAGCGGTGGATCAACGAGTTATGGGCCGGCAAGCCCGTCGCCGCCGAACTGGTATCGGAGGACTTCGTCGGTCACTGGCCCGATCGCGAAGTGCACGGCCCCGTCGAGTTGCAGGCCATCATCGCGGAGACCCGCAACATGCTTGCCGATCTGACCTTCGCGATCGAGCTCGGCCCGATGGTCGACGGCGAGATGGTGGCCGGTCGCTGGGTCGGCGAGGGCCGGTCCGATCAGGGTCCGATGAGATTCACCGGTAACGACATCCTGCGGATGAAGGGCGACCGCTTCGCCGAATACTGGACGGGCACCTCCGCGGGCTAGACGAACCGCTCGACGTAAGGGCCGAACGGCTCGTGTAGGTCGCGCTCTTCGAGGCCGAACATCTCGGGCGATGTCGCCACCGTGCCGAGCCGGCCGCGCTGATGACCGGCCAGGTAGCCGCCGATCGCCGCGCGCGCGTCATCGTCGAGCGCCTCGCCTGCCTTCTCGTACACCTGGGCGGCGACGGCCATCTCGTCGGCCATGAACTCGTCGAATCGCACGTCGATCGAACGTTCCGGCGGAATGGTGTCGCGATCGCGGACGAGCGCGTTGAGCATCAGGCCCAACCGTTCGATCCAGGTCGACGAGATGTCGTTCACTGGAACCGGTGAGCAGTACATGCGTGCGGAGTAGGTGATCATCGCGAGCATCGACAGCGCCACCGGCGTGGGGTCGCGGTGGGTGAATATCACGAACACCTCGGGGAAGACCTTGTTGAGTACCGGCAGCTGTTCGAGGTGCTGTGGTGATTTGAGCAGCCAGCGCCGACCGCCGCGGAGGAATTGCATCGCCTTGAGTTGCGTCTCGAGGTGCTCGTAGTGCGGCGTCTGGTCGTGGGCCAGGTAGTAGTCGCGCCACCGAGGCACATGCGCCAGCGTCTCGAACAGCATGGTGGAGAAGTCGTTGGCCAGTAGCTGAATCTCTTCGTGCACATGGTCGGTCGTCATCTCGTGCATGAGCCGGAAATGCGGCATCACAATGTCGATCACCTGCACGGCTACGTCCATTCGTGTCCTGCGCGGATCCGGCTCGAGCCCGGCTTCCGCGGGGACCGGAAACGGCTCGTTGCTCTCCCAGTACGGCATGGTGCGGAACGTCGGCGGCGCTGCCAGCAGGTTGTGCAGGTGCGTGGTGCCGGTGCGCGGCAGGCCCGCGATGACAATAGGCGGGAGCAGCTCGATGTCGTGAATTTCCGGATGACGCGTGAGCAGGTCGGTCAGCAGTAGCCGGTTCTTCAGCCACTGCAGGAGCTGGGCGTGGTGGTTCACGATTCCTGCCGGCTGTATGCTCGTGATGTCTTGCAGCGCAGCCAGATACACGTCGAGACGCTCGCGGTAGTCGTCGCCGCCGAAGTCGTCGAACCCCGTCTCGGCGGTGGCTTTGGCGTGCATTACGTCGGCATCGAGCGGGCAGTCGGGCGCCATCGTCGCCATCATGTCGCGGATCTGTTGGGCCTCTTGGCTGAAGCGCGGCTGCGCTAGGTCGTCGAGGTGGACGACGGCTCCCTTGACATCAGTCACGGCAACTTATGTTACTCTGAGTTTCGTAATGGCAACAGACCTCGGTCGTCCCCGTGATCCGCGCATCGATGATTCGGTGCTTCGCGCGACCGTCGAACTGCTGGGCAAGTCGGGCTACGCCGACCTGTCGGTCGACGCCATCGCCAGGCGGGCAGCCACCAGCAAGCCGGCGATCTACCGGCGTTGGCCGAGCAAGGCGCATCTGGTGCACGAGGCCGTCTTTCCGATCTCCGAGGCGACCGAGCTGCCGGACACCGGCTCGCTCGCCGGAGACGTGCGCGAGATGGTGCGGCGTTCGACCGGTGTGCTGACCACACCGGCAGCGCAAGCGGCGATGCCCGGGTTGCTGGCGGAGATGGCCACGGACCCGACGCTGCACGCCAAGCTCTTGGAACGGTTCGGGGACGTCACCTCCCGCGGTATGTCCGAGCGTCTCGACGACGCCGTGAGCCGCGGCGAGGTCAGAGCCGACGTCACCGCCGCCGACCTGGTCGAGGCCATCGCGGGCATGACCTTGATGGCGATCATCACTCGCAATCGAACACTCGACGACACCTGGGTGGAGCAGACCGCCACCCTGATCACGAAGGGAATCAGCGCATGAGACGAGCGCGAGTGAGGATCGCACGAGGACCGGTGGGCCCACGCCCGCAGGGCAGGGGACGAATGGGAGTCGAAGCATGACCGAGAGCACCCACGAGTCAACCGCCGCGTGGCGGGAACTCCTCGAAACGCTTGGCGGGCTTGATGCTTCGTTCCTGGAGGGTGACCGCGCCGTCACCGACGACCGGCACATCGGCGACGGCTATCGAATGCTCGCGACGACCCTTGGGGTGGCCTTCGACACCTATCTGTTCCCCGATCCGAGCCGGCCGCGCTGGGTCGAGGTGAACTCGCCTGCGCGCCAGGACCGCCGCTGGGGTGGCGACAACACCGACGCCTACTACTTCATGTGCCCGGTCGACCCGAAGCGGCGTTATCGCATCAGCGGCAACAAGGGCGACAGCGTGTACTTCTCGGTGACCGCCTACAACGAACCGTCGCCGGGCGCCTGGTCGGACCGGATCGTCGCGATCCTCCGCGACGACGACCTCGACAGCTCCGGAGCCATGGATGCCGACGGCAACTTCTCGTTCGAACTCGGGCCGACACCGGATGCGGCCGTGTTGATGACCCGCGACTACCAGGCCGACCCGCACACCGGGCGTCCGGTCAGCTGGCAGATCGAGGCACTCGACGAGCCTGACCCGTTCCGCCACGGCGACGCCGAAACCGCGGCTGCCCTGCGGGCAAGCGCGGCATGGATGCGGACGATGTTCGCGATCCTGCCGCTGGCCGTCGGCGCACGGGTGGAAGACACCCATACCCTCGGGCACGAGAGATCGCAGGCCGCAAACGAATTCGCCGATCCGTACCAGGTGCCGGACGCCAACTTCGGCTGGTCGGCACGCGATGCCTGCTACGCCTACGGCAGCTTCGTGCTCGAGGACGACGAAGCGCTCGTCATCACCCACCGTCCACCACCGTGCCGATTCTGGAATCTGGTGGTGTGGAACCAGTTCATGGCGACCCCCGGCGTCCTCGACACCCGCAGCTCGGTGAACGGCCACAGCGCGGTACCGAACGCCGACGGTTCCGTGACGGTCGTCCTTTCGCGCGGGATGACTGCACACCCCAATTCGCTTACGACCCTGGACTATCCGCTCGGCAATCTCGCGTTCCGGTGGTTCCTCGCCGACGAGGTGCCTGCCCGCCCGGAGGTTCAGCTGGTCAAGGTGGCCGACGCGCCGACCAGCGCCACCTGATAAGCGCTCGCGCTAGCTGCCGAGCCACAATGCCAGCGCCCCTGCCAACGACCACACCAGCATCGTCAGCCCCGTGTCGCGCAGGACGGGGATGAGATCCCTGCCGGCCGCGCCCGTGCGCACCGGCCGAGATGCCCGCCATCCCAGCGGCGCCGCGATCAGTCCCACCGCGCACCACGGCGTCGCGAGCATCAACAGCAGCGTCATCAGCAATGCGAGCGCGAGCAGACCCTGATACAGCAGCCGGGTGCGGGCGTCGCCGAGTCGCACCGCCAGCGTGATCTTCTCGGCTTCCCTGTCCGTGGGGATGTCGCGCAGGTTGTTGGCCACCAGCACCGCCGACGACAGCGACCCCATCCCGACCGCAAGCGCAAACCCAACCCAGTCGACCCGGCCCGCCTGCGTGTATTGCGTGGCGAGCACTGCCACCAGACCGAAGAACACGAAGACCGCGACCTCGCCCAGCCCGAGGTAACCGTATGGTTTCGAGCCGCCGGTGTAGAGCCACGCGCCCGCGATGCACACGCCGCCGACGACGATAAGCCACGGCGCGCTCACCACGGCCAGCCCCAGACCCGCCGCGGCCGCCACCCCGAAGCTCACCAGCGCGGCGGTGAGCACCGAACGCGGTGTGGCCAAACGGGATCCGACCAACCGCAGCGGCCCGGCGCGCACGTCGTCGGTGCCGCGGATGCCATCGGAGTAGTCGTTGGCGTAGTTGACGCCGATGATCATCGCGACCGCGACGACCAACGCCAGCACGGCCTTCCACCACACCGCGCCGTCCAGCCAGGCCGCGGCGCCGGTCCCCGCGATGACGGGGGCGACGGCATTCGGCAGGGTACGCGGGCGGGCCCCCTCGACCCATTGCGCGACACTGGCCACGGACGCCATCGTTTCATGGCCGATGAAATGACGGGCAGAGTGACGACGGACACGTTGTCGCGACTCTCTCTCAAACCGAAGACTGATGTCATGGAAGACCGGCTCAGCATTGGCGAGATCCGCAAGGACGCCCTCCAGGAGACCGCCCAGTCCGTGGCCGCGACGGCCGGCGAGGTGGCCACGATAATCAGCACCGCCGTCAAGGACGTCGTCGGTGCGCTCGGCGGCTTGGCCACCGACGTATTCGAGATCCGGGAAGGGGTCCGCCGCGCGCAGGAGCGCGCCGAAGAGACAATGGACTGATGCTCGGAGTCATCGGCGGCAGCGGCTTCTACTCCTTTTTCGGCTCGGACGCGCGAAACATCAGCCTCGACACCCCGTACGGCGAGCCCAGCGCGCCGATCACGGTCGGCACCGTCGGTGACCACGAAGTCGCGTTTCTCCCACGTCACGGTGTAAGCCACGAGTTCTCGCCGCACACGGTCCCGTACCGGGCCAACATGTGGGCGATGCGGGCGCTGGGCGTGCGGCGGATCTTCGGGCCGTGCGCGGTGGGCAGCCTGACCCCCGAACTCGGTCCGGGTGCCATGGTGGTGCCCGATCAGCTCGTTGACCGCACGCGAAGCCGCGAGGACACCTACTTCGACTCCGGTGGCATCCACGTCGGGTTCGCCGACCCCTATTGTCCCGCTCTGCGGGCCGCGGTCACCGACCTGCCAGGAGTCGTCGGCGGCGGCACCATGGTGGTGGTCCAGGGCCCGCGGTTCTCGACGCGCGCAGAAAGCCAGTGGTTCGCGCGACAGGGCTTCACGCTGGTGAACATGACGGGCTATCCCGAAGCGGTGCTCGCCCGTGAGCTGGAGATGTGTTACGCCGCAATCGCTTTGGTGACTGATGTGGACGCCGGTGTCGCCGTGGGGGGCGGTGTGCGCGCGGTCGACGTGTTCGCCGAGTTCGAGCGGAACCTGGTGCCGTTCAAGAAGCTCGTGCACGAGGCGATCGATCAGGTGACCAAGGAACGGCTGTGCACTGACTGCCTCCCGCACGAGGGCGTCAAGCTGCCGATCGACCTGCCGTGAGGGTGCTGCTCACCGGCGCGGCCGGCTTCATCGGATCTCGGGTGGCGGATGCGCTCGCCGACGCTGGCCACGACGTCCTCGCCGTCGACACCATGTTGGCCGCCGCGCACGGCGCAGACGCCGAGCCGCCCGAAGGTGTGCAGCGCGTCGATGTCCGAGACGCGAGGGCTGTGGCGTCGTTGCTCGACGGGGTCGACGTGGTGTGTCACCAGGCCGCGGTGGTCGGTGCCGGGGTGGACGCCGCGGATGCGCCGTCCTACGGCAGCCACAACGACTACGCGACGTCGGTGCTGCTCGCAGAGATGTTCGCCGCGGGCTGCCAGCGACTGGTGCTGGCGTCGTCGATGGTGGTCTACGGCCAGGGCCGGTTCAGCTGTACCGAGCACGGCGTCGTCGACCCGCTGCCGCGCACGCGCGCGGACCTGGATGCCGGGGTGTTCGAGCACCGCTGCCCGGTCGGCGGTGAGCAACTGCAGTGGCAACTGGTCGACGAAGATGCCCCGCTACGACCGCGCAGCCTGTACGCCGCGAGCAAGGTTGCGCAGGAGCACTACGCGCTGGCGTGGGCCGAGGCAACGGGCGGCTCGGTGGTGGCACTGCGGTACCACAACGTCTACGGGCCAAACATGCCGCGCGACACTCCGTATTCCGGGGTCGCTGCGATCTTCCGCTCGGAGCTCGAAGCCGGCGATGTGCCAAGGGTTTTCGAGGATGGCGGCCAGATGCGCGACTTCGTCCACGTCGACGACATCGCCGCCGCCAACCTTGCGGCCGTCAACGCGAACCTCGACGGCTTCACGCCGGCCAATGTGTGTTCGGGCAAGCCGATATCGATCCTGGAGATGGCCACCGAGTTGTGTGAGGCGCGCGGGGACGCGGCACCGGTGGTGACAGGCCAGTACCGCAGCGGCGACGTTCGCCACATCGTGGCCAGTCCCGCGGGCGCTGCGGAGTTGCTGGGATTCCGCGCCGTCGTCGATCCGCGCGACGGTCTTCGAGAATTCGCATACGCGCCGTTGCGCAGCTAACCAGCGCGCTTGACGAAGCTTGCGCTGGCGGCATAGCCCGCGGCCCTCCGTCGTGTTAGCGTTTGCTCGTCTGGGGGACTGGCGTTGCGTCCACCGCATGAGTAGGGGAGGCTCCCATGGCGGGTAGGCACCGTAGACGCTCTCGGGGCGGATCGACTGTCGCGAAGCGTGGAGGCACAGGTTTGGCCGCCGCCGCGCTCAGCGCCACCGGGCTGTGCACGGTGGTTGTCACCGGCACCACCGCGGCGATCGCGCCGAACGTGCAATTGACGGCGCTCGTGTCAGCTGCCAACTCGACATCCCAGTTCTTCGCGGGATCTACGTTCTACCGCACGGACTGGACCGAGGTGTACGGCGACCAGCAGGTTGTCCCGTTCTTGCTCGGCCCCCAGGGTCTGGCGGATGCGATTGCGTCGCACAAGGACGACGCTGATCCGACCGGCGTCACGGCTTCTGGCTGGGGTGCAGGGCAGACCGGCACCGCGCTGGGATCGATGTCCGACGGGGACCTCGAGAAGGTCGACTTCGTGATCCTCGACAACAACACCAACCGGGCCGGCGGCGGGTTCTGGACGACCTACTACCTGTTCGCACCGCTCCTGTTCACCTCGGCAGAGCCAACGCCGACGGATCTTCCGGAGAACGTCACGGTGCTCGACGTCGGATACGAGTACAACATCAATGGAAACGCCGCGGTTGACCCGCTCAATCCGGTCGCCCTCGGCAACAGCTTGGCCGCTTACATCTATGGGTACGGGGCTGAGTCCACGGCCCTCGATATCACGCATGAAGAGGGCGGCCCCGTCGTCCTCCACCAAGCCGACGGCCCGGACGTAACCCTGAAGCCCGGCTATCACTACATCGTCAAGGACGGCAACGTGGTCGGTGAGCCGGCCAAAGCCGGAGACCAGGACTCGACCATTTACGTGACCGTCGACTCCGGCGAACTACCGCTCACCAGGCCGCTGCGGCTCTTTCCTGGTGGGGACATCCTGGCCGACGCTCTGGACCCGACGTTGACGGCGCTCGTCGACGCGGGCTATGCCGACGGCAAGGGTACCGAGGACAACCCGGCGATACCGAAGGACCCGACCGTGACACGGCCGATGCTGCCGGGCTCGTCGCTGACGGCCTTGGGCGGCGTGCCGAGCACCCTGCACGAGGGAGCGGCCGCTGGGGCTACCACGGCGATCGAAGACATCACGGGTCCGGCCAACTTCGTCACGAAGCCTCTAGCCGAGGCGGCCAAGTTGCCGGGGATCTCTTCGCTGACCAACTCGATCTCGTCGCTGAGCCCGGCAATTACCTCGAAGAACAGCGACACCGAGAAGACTTCGCTCTCAACGACCAAGACTGGTACGTCGTCACCGACCGAACGTCCGCGGCCGCTCAAGAAGATTGCCGAGGACTTCAACTCGTCGCTGAAGAGATTCGCGGCTGCGCATGCCAAAGACAAGCCCGCGGACGCCGAGAACGAGAACAACGAGGGCTAGACAGCGGCGGATTCTGGCCGCGGCGCTTATCGTCACGCTCGTGGCTTCCGCATTGATCGTCGCGATCCGGTCGCAGCAGCGACGGCTGATCTACTTTCCGTCGCCTGGCCCGGTGCCGTCGGCGGCGAGACTGTTTTCCGGCGGCCGTGACGTCGTTCTCGACACCGAGGACGGAAAGCGCTTGGGCGCTTGGTATCTACCCACCGCGAGCGGTCAGCCCGGGCCGGCTGCTCTGGTGTTCAACGGCAACGGGGGAGACCGGTCGCTGCGGGCCATGCTCGCCGCCGGGCTGTCCCAGCTTGGCATGTCGGTGCTGCTGTTCGACTACCGCGGATACGGCGGCAACCCGGGGACTCCGTCGGAGAAAGGCTTGACTGCCGACGCGCGGGCCGCGCAGAGGTGGCTGGCAGCGCAGCCCGAGATCGATCCGGATCGGACGGTCTACTTCGGCGAGTCGCTCGGCGCCGCGGTCGCAATCGGTCTGGCAATCGAGCGACCGCCCGCAGCGTTGGTGTTGCGTTCCCCGTTCACGTCGTTGGCCGAAGTCGGCCGCGAGCACTACCCGTGGCTGCCCGTCGGGTGGTTACTCAGCGACCGGTATCCGTCGATCGACCGGATCGGCTCGTTGTCGGTGCCGGTCATGGTGATCGCAGGCGACCGCGACGACGTCGTCCCCGAGCCGCTGAGCAGGAAGCTGTATGAAGCTGCGCGGGATCCCAAGCGCTACCTGCTCATCCCCGGCACCGGACACAACGACCCCGAACTCGTCCACGGCCCGCGGATGCTCGAGGAGGTCGGTAGGTTCCTCTCGGACATGGAAGTGCGGTAGCGATACTGGACGGGTGAAACCCGCGATTTGTGAACAGTTCGGCATCGACTTTCCGCTCTTCGCCTTCAGCCACTGCCGTGACGTGGTGGCGGCGGTGACGAACGCCGGCGGTTTCGGCGTGCTCGGCGGGGTCGCATTCACACCCGAGCAGCTCGACCAGGAGCTGTCGTGGATAGACAAGCAGGTCGGCGACAAGTCGTACGGGCTCGATCTGATCGTGCCCGCGACCTACGAGGGCAAGGGCGAAAATCTGTCGTCGGTGGACCTCGCCGGCAGAATCCCGGACGAGTATCGGGGCTTCGTCGCCGACCTGCTGGCCGCACACGACATCGAGTCCGACCCGAAGCCGTTCATCGGTGGGTCCTCGCTGTCCGGCAACACCGGCCGGGAACTGCTCGAGGTGGCGATGAGTCACCCGATCAAGCTGATCGCCAACGCGCTGGGCGTGCCACCGGACTACATGATCGACGCGGGCAAGGAGCGCGGCATTCCCGTCGCCGCCCTTGTCGGGGCCAAGGAGCATGCGGTCAAGCAGGTCGCGGCGGGTGTGGATCTCATTGTGGCGCAAGGCACCGAGGCGGGCGGCCACTGCGGTGAGGTCACGACGATGGTGCTGATACCCGAGGTGCTGGAAGCCTTAGCGGCCATCGGCAGCGAGACTCCTGTGCTGGCCGCCGGCGGCATCGTGACCGGCAGGCAGATGGCCGCAGCCGTCGCGATGGGCGCCGACGGTGCGTGGACGGGATCGGTGTGGCTCACCACAGAAGAAGCCGAGACGGCGCCGCACACCGTGCAGAAGTTCCTTGCCGCGACGTCGCGGGACACCATTCGCTCTACCGGGCGCACGGGAAAGCCTGCGCGGCAATTGGTTTCGGATTGGACGGACGCATGGCAGCCGAGCGCCCGGGGGGCATAAGACACTGCCTCTACCGCTGCAGTCGATGCTGAGCGAGCCGGTGATCCGCCGCGTCGATGTCCTTGCGTCGCAAGGGCATCCTGGCGCCCAGGCGCTGGCGACCTACTTCGTCGGACAGGGCGTCGGGCTGATGAACAAAGTCAAACCCGCACGCGAAGTCGTGCGCGAGTTCATCGAGGACTACCTGGCCGCGACGGAGCGGCTCACCAACTCGCTACCCGACTGACCAATCGATGACCGGTGGCCCTGCGGGCAGGCGCCTATGGCGTACCGACGCAGCCGACGCCGTTCACGCAGCCTCCACCACCGTGTGTCGCGGGGCGCCGCGCCGATCACCGAATCCACGTGGAGTGATACACCACCGGGCCCGGGGTGACGTGGCTGCCGGACTGGGTTGCTTCTCATCTCGGGCGCAGTGTGCGGGCGGTGGTGGTCGACGAGCGTGGGGCGCTGGCCGACCTCGACTGGGCCGCCGCGAAGATCAGGCCGACGTTCATCGGGACGCGGGACGTGGCGAACGCTGCCGGTCTGTTCTGGGACGCGGTCGCCGACGCCCAGTTGGTGCACCGTGGTCAGCTCGAGCTGACGCGGGCGGTGCTCTCAGCGAAGCAGCGCCCGATGCTTGGTGGGCAGGCGTTGGGTTGGGATCGGCGCGCGCCGCGGTCGTCGGTGCTCGTCGCGGTGTCGCTGGCGTTATGGGGTGTTGGATGTGTTCGCCCGGCGCGGCCTCGCCTCACCACGACGAGGCGTGAGGCGATCATCCTGTAGCGCAGGGGAGTTTCTTCGCCACCGTGTCGCCGCCCAAGCCGCCGGGTTCTAACCGCGCGCGGCACCGCGCGCACCGGAGCGTGTGGCGACTCGTTGCCATTCCCGTGCCAGCCACAGCACCTGGGCGGGTCGTGCCCGGGCCGTCATCCGGCAGCGCCCGCTGCATCGTCGGCAACCGGGTGGGTGCTCGAGGAGTTCGGCGATCCGGTCCCTGACTGTCTTCTCGGTGATCGGCTGGCCGGTTTCCTCGGCGGTGCGGTACAGATCCAACGCGACAACCTCGGAGGCGTCGGTGGTGGAGAATTCGAGCGGCACGCAGATCAGTGTGCGCCGAAAGCCCGGGACTGCTGGCGGATTCGGCCTATCCGGTCATACCAGCCGCGTCCTGTTCGTTCGTTAGGGGTGTACTGAGGCGGTCGTTTCGCGGTGTCTGGTGCCTGGATCGCGCATATACCTTCGACCGTGCCGCGCCGAGATCAGACATGTTGCACGCCAAACTGTCCGACGGCGTACTGGAACCTGATCTCGGCGCGGATCGCGCAGTCGTTATGCGAAGGGCGCTATGAACTGCGACGCAATCGACGGATCGAGCAGCGACGGGTGATGCCGGTCCCACCACGCGCCGGGGTAGGCCTCGGCGGCCGGCTTGGCCTTGGTCTGGGGCACCGCCACGATTCCCGATCGGGGCTCGGGGTTGTACGACGGCGTGGCGGCGTTGGCCATACCGGCCAGGCCGAGTGCGGCGCCGCCGATGATCCCGGCTGACACAACCGGTAGGGCGACATAGCGGCCGATCCGGCGAGTGATATTTGCGATCATTGTTGAATCCTCCTGTGTGAGTTTCGATTTCGATTTTTCAGCCGGATGTTTCCGGCCTTGAGACAAATGTGCCGCCATGCGCCTGAGTTGTATGTCGGGCGATCGGTTGCCGAGGTGGATGAATCGCTTGTCCACCAATCGGGGGAATCCGGGGCCGCCACAGTGAAAAGCTAAAGCGCATGGACCGCGCGATCGCCGCGCGCGGTGCCCACACAGTTGAGGATGAAGTCGCACGATCGCGTCGCCGATCGATCGTCAGTACGACGCTCGCGCGGTCATGCATCTAAGCGCGTTTAGATCGGGACGTGGATGCGTCCCTCGCTGGTGTAGTACGGCCCTACCTGCAACGATCAGCCCTATTCGTTTCGATGACCCAGATGAATCAACAGGCCGCTCTACCTCGGCCGCAGTAAACGCATCGCCTCACCGGGGCAGCGCATCGTTCTGCATGCCCGCGACCGCGGCTGCGCCTTCCCGGGCTGCACCGTGCCCGGTTACGGCTGCCAAGCCCACCACGGCAAGAAACCCTGGGCGGGTGGCGGCCAGACCCTGACCAATGCCGACGAAGAAGTCTTGGCCTGCGGCCCGCACAACCGACTCGTCGAAAAGGGCGATGGACAACCCGAATACGCGCCAACGGCAGAGTCGAAATGATCCAACCCCCATAAGATTTCGCGGCGTTGCCAAGGGACTACCAACATCCGAGCTCTACTCCGGCCCGTAAGTCTGCGCCCGGTATCCCGCGTATACGCGGTCACCGATGGTCTTGAAGATCGTTCGCAGGGGCAAGGGCAAATTGCCGAGGAAGCGCTCCCTTGTTTCGGCAGACTCACCGTCAAGCACGATGCCGCCCAGAGCCAGCCCCCGCCTTGGGTGTGCCCTCACGAACGCCGACCCGTGCGAAAGAAACTTTCCCCATTCCTTGGGGCTGAGGTATTCGGCGATAAGTGGAACGACATTGTTCTCCTCGTCGTCGAAGTGTTTGTCGACGAGAGGCGCGAATATCGCGATTTCGGACATGAGTTCCTCGGCACGCCATGGGTCACCCACCTCAGCCCACGCGACTGCGGTGGCCCGAACTCGCTCGCTGGCATCGTCGATGGTGCGGTGCGCATCCTCCATTTGGATCAACTCGGCGGCTCGGCTGGGCGCACGCGCGGACAACCTTGGCCACACAAACTCGTCCTCGGCCGAGTGATGAAAATGCACCGCCGTCATCATGAAGTCGATGTGCTCGTAAACCGCTGCGGCGCGTCTGCTGTCACCCGCAGTGACACCGCGTACGAGGCCAGCAGCATTGTGCAATTCCCTGCGGAAGCCACGGTGAACCAACGCCATCTCGAACGGATCACACGGCATCTTTGCTCCCGCTGCTCGGTGCCCGAAGTTACAACTCAGCAGGCTAAGCGCTCAGCTGCGCCGTGGATGTGGAATGGTCTGAAATCGCGATGCGATCGGTTGATTCTGCACGAACCACCAAGGTGTACACCGCCTACAGTCGCGTCGGTCGGCCTAAAAACAGTTTCTTGACGGTGTGTCACCGAATGGATCCCACCACCCCAACTCGACGACGGGCACGCCCGAACCAACAACTACCACTTCCCGGAGCAGTACCTCATCCCCGACGACGAGATTGAATCGTCACTCGCCTGCCAGCGGCAGCCGTACCTCGAACCGCGCGCCTGTGTCGAGGTTGCGCGCCGACAGCGTGCCGCGATGCGCCTGCACCAGCCCGGCGGCGATGGCAAGACCGAGACCGGAGCCGCTCGGCAGCGAGGCGTCGGAGCGCGGCACCCGGTCGTTGGAACCCCGGTATGCGACGTCGAAGACCCGCGGCAGGTCTGCCTCATCGATGCCGACGCCGGTGTCGTCGACGCGCGCCCATGCGCCGTTCTCATCGGCGCCGAGAGCCAGCTGGACCTTGCCGCCCTCCGGCGTGTGCGCGATCGCATTGGCCACCAGATTGGACAGCACCCGGACCAGTGCCCGGTCGCTGCCGACGACCCTGACGGGCTCGGGAGGCAGGTCCGCCGTCAGCACCACACCGGCCCGCTCCGCGGCGATGCGGTGTGCGGCCATCACGTCGTCGACGACCTCGTCGAGCGCCACCCTGTCGAATGCGGGCTGGATCGCACCCGCGTTGATCTTCGACATCTCAAACAGGTCATCCACCATTTCGGAGAGCCGAATCGATTCGTGCTCAATGTGTTTGGCGTGGGTGCGGACTTCTTCGTCGCGGACCACACCGTCGGCGATGGCCTCGGAGACCGCACGGATCCCGGCGAGCGGCGTGCGCAGGTCGTGGCTGACGAATGCGACCAGACGTCGCCGCGAATGCTCCGCGGAGCGTTCGGACTCGCGGATCTCCTGCTCCCAGACCGTGCGGCGGGCTTGGTAGCGGGCCATCATGATCGCGGCGGGGATCGTCACGATCGACACGATCACCAATACGACGGCCGTGCTCTCGAACGTCTCGGTCACCATGAACCCGCTGGCGCCCAGCACCCCGGTGAACGTCGCTATGGTCGGGATCAGCACCAGCGCCACCATGCTGACCGCCAGCGACCACGACCGCGCCAACCGGATGATCAGAGCGCCAGCCAGCACCACCGGGACCGAACAAGCGAGCGCCCACCCGACGATTTCCCAGAAGTCAGTCGCCGGCATCTACACAGTCTGCTCTTCGCGCGAGCGCTCATCGCCGCTCCACAGGTAGCCGCGGCCCCACACCGTCTGCACCCGGTGCTGGTTGCCGAGCTTCGACCGCAGCCGCTTGACGTGGACGGTCACCGTGGAAAGGTCGCCGAAGTCCCACCGCCACACTTGCTTGAGGAGTTCCTCGCGCGAGAAAACAGTGTCGGCGTGGGTCATGAGAAACAGAAGCAGCTCGAATTCGCGGTTGGTCAGGCTGACCGGTTCACCCCGGACCGTCACAGATCGTGACGCCGTCGAGACGGTCAGCTCCCCAACGGTCAGCTCCACCGCCGACACCCCGGCCGGCGCGGGGGTCCGCCTAAGCACGGAGCGCACCCGCAGCGCCAGCTCACGCGGGCTGAACGGCTTGGTCAGATAGTCGTCGGCCCCTGCCTCCAGCCCGGCGATCCGGTCGTCCTCCTCGCCGAGCGCGGTCAGCAGGATGACGGGGATGGTGTAGTCGCCGCGCTGGCGCAGGCTGCGGCACAGGGCCAGGCCGTCGGGGCCGGGCATCATGACGTCGAGCACCGCGACGTCGATGCGCTGGGTGCCCAACAGTCGCAGCGCCTCGTTTCCGTCGCGTGCGACAACAACCTCGAGGCCATCGCGTTCCAGATAACGGCGCACGACATCGCGGACGACGGTGTCGTCGTCGGCAATCATCACGCGCGTCACAACTTCCGAGGTTAGCTGTGCGGACAGCACTACCTGCGCCGATGTCATGCTTTCGTCACCGTTGACCTTGGTTGCTGCGTAGTGCCTGCCCTAGCGTCGGTTGGTATGGCCGACGGTTCCGTCACAGTGGTGCTGCCCTGCCTCAACGAGGCCGCGTGTTTGCCTGGAGTGCTTGCCGCCATGCCGGACGGGTACCGACCCCTCGTGGTCGACAACAACAGCACCGATGACACCGCCCAGGTGGCCCGCCGTCACGGCGCCCAAGTGGTCACCGAACGTCGGCCCGGCTACGGATCGGCGGTGCACGCCGGCGTGCAGGCGGCGACGACGCCGATCGTCGCGGTCGTCGACGCAGACGGCTCTCTGGATCCCGCGGAGCTGCCGGCTCTGGTCGACGAGCTCGACCGCGGCGCCGATATGGCGATTGGACGGCGGCGCCCGGTTCCTGGCCTGCGCTGGCCGTGGCATGCTCGGCTGGGCACTGCGGCGGTGTGCTGGCGACTGCGCACCCGATACGGGCTGCCGGTGCATGACATCGCACCGATGCGCGTCACGCGCCGCGAACCCCTACTGGCCCTTGGCATCACCGACCGCCGCACCGGCTACCCGGTCGAGTTGATGGTGCGTGCGGCAAAGGCGGGTTGGACAGTCGTCGAACGCGATGTGCCCTACGGCCCGCGCACCGGCGGCAAATCGAAGGTAAGCGGCTCGCTCCGCGGAAGCATCCACGCGGGAATGGACTTCTGGCGGGCGATTTCGTGATCCCCGTGACGTTGGTGGTGATCGCGAAGGCGCCGGTTGCGGGGCAGGCCAAGACCCGGCTGGCGGCGACCGTCGGTGACCAGGCGGCCGCGGACATCGCCGCCGCGACATTGCTGGATACGCTCGACGCTGTCGAGGCGACGCCAGCGCAGGCCAAGGTGCTGGCCCTGACGGGGGATCTCGACCACGCCAGTAGCGGAACCGAAATCCGTTCCCGGCTAAGCACTTTGCAGGTGGTCCCACAGCGTGGCGACGACTTCTCGGCGAGGCTGGCCAACGCGATCGACGACGCGGCAGCGACCGCCGGCACCCGTCCCGTTCTGCTGATCGCCTCCGATACACCGCAGGTGACCGCGGCCCTTCTCATCGAATGTGCCCAAGCCCTGTTGGAGACCGATGTTGTTTTCGGCTTGGCCCGCGATGGCGGCTGGTGGGTGATCGGGGTGACCGACCCGTCGATGGCCGACTGTCTGCACACCATCCCGACATCGCGGTCGGATACCGGACCCGCGACGCTCGAGGCGCTGCGCGCCAACGGCCTGGCCGTCACGCTGGTGGCCGAGCTGTCCGACGTCGACACCGTCGACGACGTGGAAATCGTCCGTGCCGAATGCGCACCGGACAGCCGGTTCATCCATGCGATCAAGGCAGCGGGGCTCTGACATGCTTGGCAATCTCTACGACCGCGCGCTGGACGGCGAGCGGTGCTGGGTGCGTCACGACGACGGGCGCCTGCATCAGCTGCCCGTGCGCAGCTGGCTTGGCGGGCAACACGCCGACCGCACCTTCGACAATGCAATCCTCAGACTCTGCGTAGGGCCGACAATCGATTTGGGCTGCGGCCCTGGACGTTTGGTGGCTCGACTTGTCGAGCGTGGCGTCCCGGCGCTTGGTGTCGACCAGTCCGCCACCGCGGTCGGGCTGGCCCGACGCAGCGGGGCGCCCGCACTGCTTCGTGACGTGTTCGAGCCGCTGCCCGGTACCGGGCGCTGGCAGACGGTGTTGCTCGCCGACGGCAACGTCGGCCTCGGCGGTGATCCGTGGCGGGTGCTGCGCCGGGCAAGCGAGCTGCTGAAGCGTGGTGGCCGCTGCATTGCCGAATTCGACTCGGCCAGTGCAGGTATCGACTCAGGCTGGGTCCGTCTCGAGTCCCGGCGGACGATCGGGCCGTGGTTTCGATGGGCGTCCGTCGGTGTCGACTGTGCGGCGAGGCTGGCCGACGACGTCGGCATGGCGCTGACGGGCATCCACCCGATAGGAAGCCGGGTGGTCGCTAGCCTGGCGGCCGCGTAGCGCGGCGTGCCAGCGCCAGTCGAACCACGTACAGCACGGCGCTCGTCGCGAACATCGCCGCGGTCAACAGCAGCCACCGACCTAAGAACGGCTCCTGGGTCTGGCCGGTGGCGGCGGTGTACGCCGGTCCGCCCTGCTCGATGATGCCGGGCAGGAACACCAGCAGTGTCAGCGCTGCGCCGAGCGCGGGAACCCGCACATAGTTCAGCACTGGAACCGCCGCGTGATGATGTGGGCGAATATGACTGCCGGCAACCAGAATTCGATCGACAAGCGCATAGATCGGAAACAGCACGAGGTCGTGGGCGATGATGGCCGCCGCGAACCACACCAGTATCGAATGCCACCACACGTTCGGATTCCACAGCGTGACCGGTTTGACGGTGGCGAGTACATATCCGAACAACGCGAAGCCGGCGATGAGCGTCAACAGGTGGAGGGCGTTCGAACCGTACACCGCGCGGAACCGTTCCAGTGCCGTGCGCACGTCAGCCCGGCCTGAAATCGATGGAGGCGACCCACTTGGTGTTGTGCACGCCCGGTAGGCCGGGAACGATGATGCGCGCCGGGTAGCCGTGATCCGGTGACAGGTCCGCGCCGTTGACGCGCAGCGCCAGAAGGGAATCCGGGTGCAGCACCTGGTTGCCCTGTAGGGTCGCGCGGCCGAATCCGCCCCGGCGTTCGGCCGATTGCACGAACGCCGAAGCGGGATTCGCGACGCCTGACAACTCAGCAAGATCGCGCAATCGCACGCCGGTCCAGGTTTCGACGGTCGACCATCCCTCGACACACGCGATCGGCAGGCGGGCGGTGTGCTGTGGCATGGCGCGCAGCGCGGTTCGGTCGAACGTTCTCGGCGACGGGCCACCGGTCAGCGTCAGTCGCCACCGATCGCCGGTGGCGCCAGGGGTGATGCCGGCCGCCCGCGCCGTCCTGTTCACCTGGAAGTCGTTGGGACCGTCGCCGCGCGTGCGGCCGCGTGGAAGCAGCAGGGCCGCCTTTCGCGTGAAGCCGCCGACGGTCTGGCCCGCCGTGATGAGCGCCATGAACACCGCGCCGCCGCCAACCAGCGCCAGGGCGCCACGGCGGCTGATCGTCGGGGCTGACGGGCTCACGGCCACCAAGCCGTCGGGTTCGTAGGGCTCGGGAACTGTGTCTGCACGGCTGGTTCGCAACACCGCCCGCATCGACATGGACCGCAGACCCGTCCACATCTTCGGGATCTTGATCGCGACATGGATGAGGAATCCGGCGATGAAAACCCAGGCGCCGTAGTAGTGGGCGGTGTAGAAGCTGAATCCGAAGATGTAGTCGTACTGAATGTTCAGCACTCCGGTGATGATTTCGAAAAGGATCCCGCCGACCAGCATCAACAGCGAAATGCGTTCCAGCAGTTGGGCGATCGACCGTGCCGGTGGCCAGACGAATAGCCGCGGAATGACCGACCACAGCTTGGCGAGCACGACGGGGATCAGAATCAGGCCGAGACCGACATGCAATCCCTGGTTGAGCCGGTAGACCCAGGCGGGGTTGGTCGGCCAGTCGAAGGTCGGAAGCTTCAACCACCCGACGTCACCCGGTATCGCCTGTCCGAACTGCGGTCCGTAGGCGATGTAGGAGAGCAGTCCGGTGATGATGACGATCGGTAAGGTGGCCAACAGCGCGGAGCCCAACACCGACGTCAGCCAGAGTCCCCGCAACGGACTGCGCCATCGCTGGATGAGCGTGACTCCGTCGTCCGTCGTCATCGCTCCATTTCACACGACATCGGTAGGTTGAGTGCCCGCGATCGGTCAGAGCGTTACGAGTTCGTCAGATTGGAGTTGTCACGGCGGTGCAACCGGCAAAGGGCGAGCGGAAGTCACCAATTGGTCAGAATGAAGCTGTTCAGCGCGACGGCGCCGATCACGTTGAGCCCCAACCACCAGCGGTGTGACCGCGGCGGGAGCAGCGCTGGCGCTGCGGTAAGCCACATCGTGAAGGGCAGCCAGATGCGTTCTGTCTCGGCCTTGCTCAGCATGCTCAGGTCGGCGCACACAATCGCCAGCAGCGCGCCGAGCACCAGCAGATGCAGACCTGGAGCCTTGCGGATGGCGGCGATGTCGAATGCCCGGCCGATCCCGGCGACGCTGCCGAGGCCGATCGCACACACCACGGAGGCGAAATTGGCCCACGACCAGTACTGGAATGGCCGATCAACGGCGATGCCCTGCCAATACCGTTGCTGCACAAGGTGATAGCCGTCGAACCACCAGAAGCCAAAGGCGAAGAACGCCCCGACGACGAACCCGGCGGCCAGGGCGGCGGGAACCAAGGTGCGCAGCGCGGTCTGCCAGTCGACGGCTGTGATCAGCACGGCCAGTGCCAAGAACGCGATCAGCGCGAGGCCGTAGTTGAGGAAGAGGGCCCAGCCCAACAGCACCCCGGCACCGCCGGCGACCAGCAGCGGAACCCGCACCTGCTGCCTCGCCGCCAGCGCAAGAAGGGCGATGCCCCAGGCTGCCACGCCCGCGAAGTAGCCGTCCGCCGAGACAGCGACCCAGATTGCGGTGGGCGCGACCGCCACGAACGGAGCGGCCAGCCGGGCGGTCTCCTCGTCGGCGACGGCGCGCACGGTGACGATTATCGCGGCCGCCGCGCTCGACCCGGCCAACAGGCACAGCAGACCCGCCCATGCGCCGCCGCCCAGGCCGATGCGATCCAGCCAGACGAACGTCAACAGCGCGCCCGGCGGATGGCCTGATACGTGGGTGGTCCACGAATCCGGTTGGTAGTCGAGGATTCGACGGGAGAAGCTGCCGAGTGCCCGAGGGATGTCGGTGATGGTCGGTACCTGTCGCAGGTACTCGTGGCGGGCGGTGAGCCGGCCGGCGAAACCGCGCTGCCAGCCGTCGATCATCGCGAGCGAGAACGCCCACACGCATGAAGTCGCCCACGTCGCGAAGGTCAGCGCGCGCCATGGCAACCGCTGCGCGACGGCCGGCCCCCACACCACGGCCGCGATGCCGATGAGGATCGCGGGCGGCGTGCCCCATCCGACGTGTGCCTTCCACCACCCGAAGATGGGGGCCGTGCCCGCGAAGCTGCGGAACCGCTCGGGTGTGGCGTTGATCAGCGGCGTCACGGTGTCCAGATGCAGGTGCGGGACGACGAACGCGGCCACCACCAGGACGACAGCGACGGCTACCGCCACTGTCTCCCTGCGGCCGATCTGCAGCTGACGCACGACCGCCAGCCTAGGTGCCGTGCAAAAGGGACCGATCTCCAATCGAGAGGCTGGCCCCACCGGCCGCGGTGTCAACCAGATCTGAACCGCCGGCTCAGATACCGCGCCTCATCGAGAGATAACGGCGCGAGGTACTCGCTGATTCGCTCCCGCTGCCACCAGACGCGCTGCGACGCGAGTTCATGTGCAGAGCTGAAGCGGTACCGGTACAGCGTTGCCCGTACGTGAGCGGGCGGGTTATCCGGGAAGGGGTTGGTTCGTAGGAGTCGGACGATCGACGGTTCGTTGGTCAGCAGGCCGTGACACAGCGGGATGAGCCAGGGCTGGGCGTAGGCCGGCGAGATCGAGAGGAACCACATCATCCAGTCGAGCCGCAGGTGATAGGGACCCCACTGCCGCGGCATCCGTCCCACGTCACCGGGCTTGCCCTTGAATTCGTACTCGGCCCAGACGGTTTTGCCGGAGAGATCGGATTCCGACGTCCCCTCGAGAACCACCTCCTCGCGGGTGCGGCTGATGCTGCCGAACGCGCCGTAGGAGTTGACCGCGTGCAGCGGGTCGTACGTGCTGTTCATGCGCTGCCTGCGCGACACCAGGTTTCGGGCCGGATACCAGCTGCGAACGACCACTAACGCGCTGAACACAATCACCAAGCCGGCGAACCAATACGGCTGTGTCATAGGCACATCCGCGGGCGCCGATACTCCGATGATCGCCGCGACCGTCGAGGTGTCGATCACGCTGACGGCAAGCACGATGGTCAACCAGTTGAGCCACGAGAAGTTGCCGGAGAGGACGAGCCACAGCTGAGTGACGGCGATGATGACCCCAGCGACGCTGGCGACCGGCTGCGGAAAGAACAGCCCGAACGGGACGATGAGCTGTGCGAAATGATTTCCCGCCACCTCAACACGGTGAAGTGGACGCGGCAGGTGATGGAAGAACCAGCTGAGCGGGCCGGGCATCGGTTGTGTCTCGTGGTGGTAGTTCAAACACGTCAGGTCGCGCCAGCAGCGATCACCGCGCAGCTTGATCAACCCGGCGCCGAACTCGACGCGGAACAGCAGCCAGCGGGTCAACCACATCACGAGGACGGGCGGTGCGACGTCCTCGTTGCCGACGAACACCACCAGCAGCCCGGCTTCCAGCAGCAACGATTCCCAGCCGAACGAGTACCAGATCTGACCGACGTTGACGATCGACAGGTACAGCAGCCACAACAGCAGCCAGAGCAGGACCGCGACCCCGGTCGGAACAGCGTCCGCGAGGCCCGCCGCCATCGCGACCGAAATCACTGCACCGGCCCAGCTCACGGTCGCGAAGAAGCCGTCGGAGTAGTGAAGGTGGAATAGGCTGGGGGTGGTCCGAAATGACCGATGCGCCAGATAGTCCGGCACCGGAAGCATCCCCCGCTCCCCGATAAGACCGCGGAACTGTCGAGCCGCACACACGAAAGCCACGACGTACACAGCCGCGACGCCGCGCTCCAAAATCAGCCTGCCCCACCACCATTCAGGGGCCGTCAGCCAATCCACCAGTCACGCTCCCACTCGGAGCTTAACTCCGGAAGGTCACGGCGAGGATGCGGAACGGGACAATCAGTACCGGGTCCCTGGTGTGGTCGCCACGAAACCCAGCGGGGAATGCGCCAACCAGTGCTGCTGCGCGGCGGAGAGTCGGTTACCGACCTTGTTCGCGACGTAGGAGTTCGGGTGTCCGACGATGGCACGCAGGTCGTCGACGGTGGTGACGTCACGGCGCATCGCTACAGGGGTCCGCAGGTCGGCGTCAACTCGGAGAAGTGCACTGCGGGCATACCGTCCACGGTCACGAAATCCGTTCCGGGAGACCATGTTGCGCCCGGCGTGATCCACGGCGGAGCACCCTTGGGGTACGCGATCGTCAGGTCGGTGTAGAACTTGACGTCGCGCGGACACGTCACACTCGGTGACGCCACCGGGTTCCAGGCGTGCACGACGATGGGATTGACCAGCGTGATGCCCTCGGCACAGTTGGGCTGGCATTCGACCGACCTGTCGGTGCCGGTTCCGCGTGCGCCGTCCGAGTCCCATGCGCTCCACGTCATGTCCTGCATGACGCCGGTGTTGTTGCAGTTGTAGGCGAACGACTCCGGTCGCTGCACAGCAGGCTGGCTCGGGTCGTAGCACTTGCCGATCGCGTAGGTGGACCCATCCTGGTCCACAGGATCCGCGGAGGCGGTGGTCGACGGACAGATGGCGGCGACGGCGGCAACTGTGCCGGCGGCCATCGCGAATGTGCGTAACATTCCCGGATGCTAGCTCAGGTGCTGAATCGTGCGGCCAGCTTCCTGCGGTCCACCTTGCCGATGCCGCGTCGCGGCAGTTCGTCGACGAAGTGCACCTCACGCGGTGCCGCGGTGGGGTCGAGAATCGTCTTGACGTGAATGCGCAACTCGGCCAGCGTCGGCGGCGCGTTACCGTGAGCCGCTACCACGGCCGCGACCACGCGCTGACCCAGCCGCTCGTCCGGCACACCAAAAACCGCGCAGTCGAGCACCCGCGGATGCGAGGCCAATGCGTTTTCGACCAGCTGCGGAAGCACGGTCAGCCCGCCGGTGCTGATTGCATCGTCGATTCTGCCGAGCACCCGCAGCACCCCCGAGCTGTCCAAGACACCAACGTCGTCGGTCATGAACCAGCCCGGCTCCGTGAAGGGATTCTTCTTCGAAGGCGGATTGCGGTAGCCCTTGGCGATGGTGGCGCCGCCGAGGGCGATCCGACCGTCGTGGTCGACGCGAACGCGGACACCCTCAAGCGGAACGCCGTCGTATACGCACCCGCCGGACGTCTCGCTCATACCGTATGTCCGTACCACCGAGATCCCCGCCGCGGCAGCCTTTTCCGCGATACGCGGGGGTGTCGGCCCGCCGCCGATCAATACCGCGTCCAGCTCTGCGAGCGCAGCGGAGGCGGACGTGTCGGCCAGCGCTTTGTCGAGCTGTGCAGCCACCAGCGACGCATAACGCCTGCCGGAGCCCATCGCCGAAACCGCTGCGGGCAGTTCGGCCGCATCGAATCGAGCCGAGACCGCGACCGGCGCGCGACCCGCGATCACGCTGCGCACCAGTACCTGTAGGCCAGCGATGTGATGGGCGGCTAGCGCGAGCATCCAACGTCCAGGACCGCCAAGGCGGCGGTGGGTCGCCTCGGCGCTGGCGGTCAGTGCAGCGGCGGTGAGCATCGCCCCCTTTGGGCTGCCCGTCGTTCCCGACGTCGACACCACGACCGCGACATCGTCGTCGATGTCCTCACCGGCACTCAATGACGTTGTCAATAATTCAGTTTCACGTTCGTCGTCGGCGGGCACCGGCAGCATCGCCGAGCCCCCGGCAAGTGCCGCCTCTACCGCGGACATCACCGACAAGGCCGACGGTCCAGAGGGAATCGGAACGGCACGGAGGACGGCTATTCCGTCTCCTCGGCGTCTCGCGGGTCATCGAGCGGCCACCCTTTGGCGGCCAGGCGGACGCGCACGCGCTCGACGTCCTCGGGTTTCGGCAGTTCGTCGGTGATTTGGGTGATCAGGACACCGATGTCGATGTGGTCGAACTCACCGCGGTCGATCAATTCCCTTGCCACGGCCTTTACCTCGTCTTCGGTCAGGCGCTGCCTCATCAATGCGAAAAGGGGAACGCGATCCGGGCCTGGGACACCCTCCGGATATCCGGCAGTGATCCAGTCGACGATCTTGGCGAGGAACTTATTCACCGTTTGACTCCCCACGGGGCGGCTAACCGTCATGATCTTACGAGAGCACGATAGTGGAACTGCCGCCGACCGGTAGCTCGGGCGCCGCCGGAGGCAAACGTTACCGAGACGGTAGGTGAACATCGAATGAACACCTTGCGGGAACCGGCAAAGTGCCTGTTCGGAGGGGACCGTTAGATTGGCTAGCCGCTGGTCAAATGCGCTGGGTATCCCCCAGAATTGGCAACCATGAGCGCAGAGACGATCATCCTGGTGCTGCTGATAGCAACAGCACTGGCATTCGACTTCACCAACGGGTTCCACGACACCGGCAACGCGATGGCGACGTCGATCGCGACCGGTGCGTTGAAGCCCAGGAACGCGGTCCTTCTTGCCGGTGTCCTCAACCTCGTCGGCGCGTTCCTGTCGGTCGAGGTCGCGGTCACCGTGACCACGTCAGTGCTCAAGATTCAGGACAACAAGACGGGCGTGCTCTTATCCGTCGATCACTCCGTCGATGGGCCTCACGATCATCTTCGCCGGTCTCGTCGGCGGCATCCTGTGGAACCTGCTGACGTGGCTGTTCGGCATTCCGTCCAGCTCGTCGCACGCGCTGTTCGGCGGTCTGATCGGTGCGGGCCTGGCCGCACTGGGCACCGCGGGCGTGAAGTGGACCGGCATCACCTCGAAGGTGCTGATCCCCGCGATCGCCGCTCCCGTGATCGCCTGCGCTGTCGCCGCGTGCGGGACCTGGCTGGTGTACCGGATCACCCGCAACGTGGCGGCGAAGCGGCGCGAAGAGGGCTTCCGCTGGGGCCAGATCGCCACCGCTTCGCTTGGTCGCGCTGTCGCACGGCACCAACGACGCGCAGAAGACGATGGGCGTCATCGCGCTCGCGCTGATCACCACCGGTCATCTGACCGGCGACGTGAAGAAGCACGGGCCTTCCGTTCTGGGTCATCGTCACCTGCGCGCTTGCGATCGGCCTCGGCACCTACCTCGGCGGCTGGCGCGTCATCCGCACCCTGGGCAAGGGCCTCGTCGAGATCGAGTCGCCGCAGGGCCTCGTCTGCCGACGCGTCGACGGCCGCGATCATTCTGAGCTCGAGCGCCGCGGGCATGGCCCTGTCGACCACTCACGTGGCGACGGGATCGATCCTCGGCAGCGGCGTCGGCAAGCCGGGCGCCGAAGTGCGCTGGTCGGTCGCCGGCCGCATGGTCGTAGCCTGGCTGATCACCCTGCCTGCCGCGGGCATCATGGGCGCGCTGGCATTCTGGATCTCCCACGGAGTGGAGTCCCTCACCGGTTCCGACCTGGCGGGTGACGGCTTGATCTTCGTCGTTCTCTGTGCGCTGTCCTTCTTTATGTGGTGGCGTGCCCGTCTGCAGAAGATCGACAGCAGCAACGTCAACGCCGATTGGGACGACACGACCAACTCTGTAGTTCCCGCGGACGTGCGCGAGGCGGTGAAGGAATCCAAGGCCGTCAGGGAAACCAAGGACGAGGCCGCGGTCTGACCGCAGCACGCCGAGCGAAAGAAACGTCATGACTTATCTGGAAGCCATCTTCAGGATCCTGGCCGTCGGCCTCCTCCTCGGCGCCGGACTGCCCGCGGTGTTCGCGGGCGGGCTCGTCGCCTACTCGCGCGGTGCCGGCGGCCAAGCGCCCGACGGCACGGTGCAAGCGCCGAAACCGGCGCTGAAGTACTTCGGCATCCTGGTGTTCATCGCGATCGGCTGGGTGATCCTCACTGCGGTGGCGTGGATCACCAGGGCGACGATCATCCACCATTTCGGGTTCGATCCGTTCCCGATGATGCCCAAGAAGTAAGGCCTCATCCGCACGGACATCGGCCGTTCAGTTTCTGGTATCGCGGCGCAGCGGATGGGTCTCCGGCACCTGCACGAAGATCAGGGTGACGCCGTCGGGGTCGGTCACGTGCATCTCGTGCAGACCCCATGGTTCCTGTCGGGCCTCGCGCGCGATCGGCACGCCGCGGTCGGTCAGCTCCTTCTCGGTGGCGTAGACGTCGCGGACCTGCAGCCACATCGTGCCGCCTGCGTTCGGTCCGCCGTGGCTGGCCAGTTCGATCAGCGACTGTCCGGCGTAGAAGACCGTGCCCGCGCCATAGTCGCGGGCGATTGCGAGGCCGAGCTCGTCTCGATAGAACCGCAGCGAGCGTTCGTAGTCGGCCGGCCGTAGGAGCATCCGGCTAGCCAGGATCTCCATGGGTCTGTGTCTATCACGCCGGATGCCGGATTCGGAGGCGACACGGTCAGGCGCCGGGCTGCATCCGCTGCCGTTTCATGAGCGCGTTGAGCACCCCCGGGGCGACGGCGTCGAGGGCCTTGGCCGTCACGGCCATCCGCGGCGCGATTCGCACCGGCCGGGTGCGCGCGGCGGTGATCATCCAATCGGCAGCTTCCTCCGGCGTGAGGGCAGGCAACCCGTCGTATGCCTTGGTAGGCGTGATCATCGGCGTGGCCACCAGTGGGTAGTACAACGTCGTCGAATGCACGCCCTTGTGCGCCCATTCGGTTTCGATGACCCTGCTGACCGCCGACAGCGCGGATTTCGACGCGTTGTAAACGGCGAACATCGGCGAGGACTCGCTCAGCACACCCCAGGTGGCGACATTGATGATGTGGCCGTCGCCGCGCTCGAGCATGCCGGGTGCGAGGGCGCGGATCAGCCGCAACGGCGAGTAGTAGTTGAGAGTCATCGTGCGCTCGACGTCGTGCCAGCGGTCGAGCGACTCGGTCAGCGGGCGGCGGATGGACCGGCCGGCGTTGTTGACGAGGATGTCCACGCCGCCGATCTCCCGCTCCACGCGAGCGGCAAGCGCGTCCACGGCGTCGAGCCCGGCCAGATCGCAATCGATGGCAAGCGCGTCGCCGCCGTCGGCGACAATCCGCCCGGCGAGATCGTCCAGCAGGTCTTTGCGGCGGGCGACCACGACGACGGTGGCGCCCCTGCGGGCGAACTTCTCGGCCGCCGCTTCGCCGATGCCCGACGATGCGCCCGTCAGCAGGATGCGCTTGCCTTCGAGGTCGACGTCCTGCTGGCCGGGCCGGTGCAGCATCAACTGCGGGGCGATCGGCGGCCGCATGCTGGCCAGCACCAGTTCGTTGACCAGCCGCCGCAGGGGGCTCTTGCTCACGCGCAGAGTCTATGAACCGCGATGAGTTAGGCGCCGTCACAGGGTCGGTATGGGTATGGCGATAACCGGAAAGCTCGACCCCCGCTTCAGTGAAGCCTCGGAACCGGTGAGCTGGGAGCAGGTCAGCGATGCGCTGACCGCCGCCGAGCTCTACTGGCTGACGACCGTGCGCAAGGACGGCCGCCCGCACATCACCCCGCTGGTCGGCGCGTGGGTGGCCGGCGCGTTCGTGTTCTGCACCGGGCCCGAGGAGCAGAAGGCGCAGAACCTCAACCACTCGACGTCGGTGGCCGTCACGACCGGTGTCAACACGTGGGACGACGGGCTCGATGTGATCGTCGAGGGTGACGCCGAACGGGTCACAGGCCTCGATGCGCTGACGAAGCTGGCCGACGTCTACCGCGAGAAGTACAACGGCGACTGGGATTTCACACCTGTCGACGACGGCTTCGGTCACACCGACGAAAGCGGCGACAGCCATATCGCGTACGTCTATCGCGTGCCACCCGCGAAGGTGCTGGCGTTCGCGAAGGCCCCGCACGGCCAGACGGCGTTCCGCTTCTAACGCCCGATGCGACAAATTCTGCAGAGGACTATAGTTCTGCATGTTCGTGAAGGGGAGTATTCCTCCGCGGCACTCGTCGTCATCACGGAAGGCCCCATGGCCGACCCGGCGGTGCCGGTCTCGGTAATCCGAGACGGAAGAGACCTTCGGGCCGTTGCGTCATGCCGTCCGGAGGTCGATCGTGATTTCTGTTGTGTCCCCGCTGGTTTGGGCCATCACCGTGGTGGTGCTGCTCGCCATCATGATCGTCGACCTCGCGGTGATCGGTCGTCGGCAACGCACGGTCACCACCAGAGATGCCGTCCGCTGGGTGCTCATCTACGTCGGGCTGGCGGTGGCCTTCGCCATCGGGCTCTTCATCTTCACGCCGGGCGCGAGCGGCCAGGAGTTCGTCGCCGGCTACATCACGGAATACAGCCTCAGCGTGGACAACCTGTTCGTGTTCATGATCATCATGACCAGGTTCGCGGTGCCCGAGCTGGCCCAGGACAAGGTGCTCTACATCGGCATCGTGCTGTCGCTGGTGTTCCGCGCCGTCTTCATCTTCGCGGGCGCAGCCGCGATAGCGGCGTTCAGCTGGGTCTTCTACATCCTCGGTGGATTCCTCGTCTACACCGCGATTCAGTTGGCGCTCGAGGACCCCGACGACGAACCGGACTTTCACAAGAACCCGGTGCTGCGCTTCCTGCGACGAATCCTGCCGCTCAGCGAGGACTACGACGGCCGCAGCCTGACCACCAAGGCTGACAAGCGCCGCATGTTCACCCCGCTGGTGATCGTCATCGCCGCGATCGGGATCGCCAACGTGGTGTTCGCACTCGACTCGATCCCGGCGATCTTCGGACTCACCAACGACGCGTACATCATCTTCACCGCCAACGCGCTGGCGTTGATGGGCCTGCGGCAGCTGTACTTCCTGATCGGCGGGCTGCTGGAGAAGGTCGTCTACCTCAGCAAGGGGCTGGCGCTCATTCTCGGCTTCATCGGCGTGAAGCTCATCGTCGAGGCGCTGCACCACAGCCACCTCGACCATGTCGGCAATTTCCATCTGCCCGAGATCGGCATCGTGACGTCGCTGCTGTTCATCGTCGCCACGCTGACCATCACGACCGTGCTCAGCCTGCTCAAGACCAGCCGCGACGCCCGCCGCGCAGCCGGCGCCGAATCCGACTAGAAGTAGCGGGGGAACTGGCTCCAGTCGGGGTCGCGCTTCTCCAGGAACGCGTCGCGGCCCTCGACGGCCTCATCGGTCATGTACGCCAATCGCGTTGCCTCACCGGCGAATAGCTGCTGACCCACGAGTCCGTCGTCGGTCAGGTTGAACGCGTACTTGAGCATCCGGACGGCCTGCGGCGACTTGCCGTTGATGGCCGCGGCCCAGTCGAGCGCGACGGTCTCCAGGTCCGCATGGTCGACGACCTCGTTGACGGCCCCCAACGCGTGCATCTGCTCAGCGCTGTACGGCCGCCCGAGGAAGAAGATCTCGCGAGCGAATTTCTGGCCGACCTGTTTGGCCAGGTATGCGCTGCCGTAACCGCCGTCGAAGCTGCCGACGTCGGCATCGGTCTGCTTGAACCGCGCGTGCTCGCGGCTGGCCAGTGTCAGGTCGCAGACCACGTGCAGGCTGTGTCCGCCGCCAGCTGCCCACCCGTTGACCAGACAGATGACGACCTTCGGCATGAACCGGATGAGCCGCTGTACCTCGAGGATGTGCAGGCGTCCGGCGCGGGCCACGTCAACGGTGTCGGCGGTCTCGCCCGACGCGTACTGGTAGCCGGTGCGGCCGCGAATCCGTTGGTCGCCGCCGGAACAGAACGCCCAGCCGCCGTCCTTCGACGACGGCCCGTTGCCGGTCAACAGCACGACACCGACGTCGGGCGACATCCTGGCGTGGTCGAGAACGCGGTACAGCTCGTCGACGGTGTGCGGGCGGAACGCGTTGCGAACCTCGGGCCGGTCGAACGCCACCCGCACGGTCGGCTGCGGTGCACCGTCGACGACGTGGCGGTGATAGGTGAGGTCCGTCAGGTCGAAGCCGTCGACAGGGCGCCACACCGCGGCGTCAAAAGGGTTCTCGCTCATGCGTTTGTCGGATCGAAGCGGAAGACCGGGCAGCGGCCGGCCAGCGCCTCGTACTCGTCGGGGTTGGGTCCCGTCACCAAACCTGCGCCCTTCAAGAAGCCGACACCGGTAGGCACTTCGACCGGGAACAGCCGCAGCAGTGACCGCGCCTCATCGAGTGGCATCTCCACCATCCGTACATGTTCGGTGTTGCGTCCCTGGTGCAGCTCGACCTGTCCCGCCGCTCGGGCGTTGGCCACCCAGTCACTGCCGGGCAGGCCACTGAGCACGTACCGCTTGCCGTCCACGGTCATCGGCGTGATCGGCGTGGAGCGCAGTTTGCCCGACTTGCGGCCGCGCACCGTCAGGATCACCGGACCCTTACCGCGGAAGCCGAAACCGAGCCGCTGGACACCGATCATGACCTTGTTGACGTACTTCAGCCACCACGGCGGCCGAATGCGCTCGCTGTTGGACACGATTCGACGCTACGTGATCGGGTCGATGCGGAACACAGGGCAGCGGCCCGCCAGCGCCTCCACCTCATCTGGCGTGCCTTCGGTCAGCAGGCCGGCGCGCTTCATCAGCTCGACACCGGTCGGCACGGCCGCGGGAAAGGCCCTCAGCACCGGACCCGCATCGTCGGGTGACAGCTCCACCATCCGAACCCGCTCGGAACGGCGGCCCTGCGCGAACGTGACCACACCCGCGACGCGGACGTTCTCGACCCAGTCCGAGCCGGGATAGCCGTTCACGACATATCGATTGCCGTCGACATCCATCGGCGTGACTGGTGTCGACCGCGGCTTACCGGTCTTGCGGCCGGGCACCGTCAGCACGACCGGCGACTCGACGCGGGAAACCGGCACGCCGATGCGCAGCAGGACCATGAAGACTTTGTTGAGCGGCTTCAGCCACCCTGGTGGCCGGACGCGCCCGCCGTCGGACATGACCCGACGCTACTGCGCGTCCACGTCGACGCCGTGGCCGGTCAGCGCCGTGCGTAGACCGTCTGGTCGTTCCGTCGTGGGCAGCGGATCGACCAGCAAGAACCCGCAGCCGAGCGCTCGCGCGCCGCCGTCGGCCTCCTCACTGTCGCCGACCATCACCGTGTATTCGGCCGCGACGCCCAGCCGCGTCAATGCGGTTTCGAAGATCGCGGGGCTCGGCTTGACCGAACCCACCTCGAACGACAGCACGAACTCGTCGACATCGCCGGTGGCCCCGATCGCATCGAACGCGGGCCGGACATCGAACGCGATGTTGGAGACCACCGCGGTCTTGATGCCCCGGCTGTGAAGGCCCTTGAGCACGGCGGCGGTGTCCGGGTACGCGGTCCATGACGCCGGGTCGATCACCCGCGCGTAAAGCGCCTCGGCGTGGTGGTCGGGAAGCCCCGACACGCGCAGCACATGCAGGTACGCCTCGCGGTGCAGGTGCGGCTTGAGATCGCGATTCACCCACGCTTCGTAAGCCTCCGGAGCCGCTTCGGCGGCGGCATCAGATCGAGCCGTCATCTCCTTGAAAATCCCCGTCGGCGCGGTGAGCCTGCGCATCAGCTCGGCCTGCACATGCCCGTCGACCTCGCGCTCGTCGACCTCCATGCCCTCGAACCAGCTGTCGTCTTCCTCGAGGCGGAACAGGGTGCCGGAGTAGTCGAACAACACGGCGCGCACCTGCACACCGGAAATCCTTTCACGTCCACCAAGTGTGGAATCGGTGCCACCGGGCATTCCACGCCAGTGACCGAGCCGACGACCAACAGCGCGCGGCTGGCGGCACTGCCGATCGCCGAGGGTGGCACCCCTGTCGAGAAATGGACAAGCTGGCGTCGACACTTCCCGTCGCTGAACCTCGAACACTGTTCGGCGCTCGTCGTGGTCGCGGCACACCCCGACGACGAAACGCTGGGCCTCGGCGCCACAGCGGCAATGCTTCACTCCCGCGGAGTCGCCGTGCAGGTGGTGGCGGCGACCGACGGCGAAGCCGCATACGCCGACGACAGGCTCGGCCGGATGGCCTTGGCAAAGGTGCGACGGGAAGAACTCGTCGCGGCCGCCCGTCGTCTCGGTATGCCTAGGCCGATTTTCCTTGGCATACCCGATGGAGAGGTGACCCGCAACGAAGAGCGCCTGGAGATCGAGCTCAAAGCGTTGCTCGCGGAGTCCGGCCCGGGGACCTGGTGTGCGGCGACGTGGCGCGGCGACGGCCACCCCGACCACGAGGCGACCGGACGCGCGGCCGCGGCGGCTTCGAGGGACACCCCAGCAGTGTTCATCGAGTATCCGGTGTGGATGTGGCACTGGGCGCTTCCCGACGACCCCGCGGTTCCCTGGCACACCGTTCGGCGCGTACACCTGACGCCGCAGGATGTGGCGACGAAGACGGCGGCGCTGCAGTGCTTCTCCAGCCAGCTGACGCGCGGCACCGGGCCGCCATTGCTGCCGCCCGGCATCGTCGAGCGGCAGATGGCGGTGGGGGAGATCGTGTTCGTCTGACGAGGAAGCGCGCGGTCGCAGGTGTGAAACCTCGTCGAGCTGGCTATCTACCAGGCATGAGTCTCTCCATGGCCGTTGTCGTGGTGCCCGCTCACAACGAGCTGGCGCACCTGCCGCGCTGCCTGCGGGCGCTCGCCACATCGGCGGTCTGCCTGCCGGTCCCAGTGCTGACTGTGGTTGTGCTGGACGCCACCGACGACGGGAGCGACCGCCTGGTCGGGCAGTTCGGCGCGGACGTCCACTTCGTCACCGTCGACGCGGGCAACGTCGGGGCCGCCAGGGCGGCAGGATTCGAATATGCACGGACGCAGTGCGAAGACGTCGACCCCGCACGTACCTGGTACGCGACGACCGACGCTGACAGCGTGGTGCCCGCCGACTGGCTGCTGCGCATGACCGAATCCGACGCCGACATGGTCCTCGGTGTCGTCCAAGTATCGTCGTGGCGACACTATCCGGCCGAGGTGGTCAGCCGTTATCTTCGCGCCTACCGGTCAAAAGGCCCGGGCCACAACCATATTCACGGCGCGAACATGGGCTTCCGGGCAGACGCTTACTGGGCGGTCGGCGGTTTTCGCGCGCTGCCCACCGGCGAGGACGTCGAACTCGTCGACCGATTCGAGGCCGCCGAATTGCTCATTCACCGCGACGCCAAGCTTTCGGTGGCGACCTCCGACCGACCGCAGGGCCGAGCCCCCGGAGGTTTCGCATCTTATCTGCGTGAACTCTCGGGGTCTGTGTGGAGGCATCCCGCCGGCGATCGAACATGACCGGAACGCTGGTGCAGCGATGGCTGGCCGCGGGCGAATTGGACCTCCCACTACCCGGTTCAGGTCAGACCGCGCATCGCTGGTACCGGCTCGCTGAACTGACACAAACCGACGTGGTGGCAGGTCGGCTGGCCGAAGCGCACAGCGACGCCGTCGCGATCCTCGCCGAGTTGAATGGGCCTGACCTCAAATCCGGTCAGCTGTGGGGGGTTTGGGCCGCCGAATCGCGCGACGCGGTGCTGCGGGCGTACGGCGACGGTGCAGAGGTGAGGCTCGACGGCACCAAAGTGTGGTGTTCTGGCGCGGGCATCTGCACGCATGCGTTGGTGACGGCACGGATCGATGCCGAACGCCGCGGCCTCTTCGCCGTCGATCTGAGCGATGCTCACGCGCAACCGCTACCCAGCAATTGGCGCAATGCCGGGATGGCGGAGTCGGACACCCGATCCGTGCAATTCACCGGCGCGCCTGCAGTCGCCGTCGGCGCCCCGGGCGAGTATCTCGACCGGCCCGGCTTCTGGCACGGCGCCATCGGGGTGAGCGCCTGCTGGCTCGGTGGTGCGCGGGCCGTCGCGGCTCCGCTTTACGAGCGGGCGGGCCGGGAGTCCGCCGACCCGCACACCCTCGCCCATCTGGGAGCGGTGGATGCCGCGATCGCGGCGGCCGAGGCGACGCTGCTGTCGGCTGCGGCTCAGGTCGACGCGGACCCACTGGACCACAAGGGCCGTGCGGAGCTCATTGCCAGGCGGACGCGAGCGGTGGTGGAGACGGCCGTCGACGAGACGATCACCCGCACCGGCAGGGCGCTTGGGCCGGGGCCGCTGAGCCAGGACGCGCGGCATGCCAAACGGGTTGCCGACCTCACGATCTACGTGCGGCAGAGCCACGCCGAGCGTGACCTTGCCGAGCTCGGCCGGATCGTGGGGGGCAGCCGATGACCGCCCGGGTGCCGGACGCGTACTTCGACCGGATGTACGCCGCGTCGGCCGACCCGTGGCGGCTTCAGGAGCGCTGGTACGAACAACGCAAGTTCGCGATCACGTTGGCACTGCTGCCGCACGCGCGGTATCGGCATGCGTACGAACCCGGCTGTTCCGTTGGTGTACTCACCGAACAGCTCGCAGGCCGTTGTGATCGTGTGACCGCCACTGACGTCGTCCCCGCCGCGCTCGACGCCGCCGGTGCACGGCTGAGGCAAGCCGGCCTCGACGAACGCGTCACGCTGCTGCGCCGCTCGCTCGATGTAGATTGGCCGGCAACGGATTTCGACCTGGTCGTGTTGTCGGAAGTTGGCTACTACCTGCAGGCTGACGTGCTGCGCGAGATGCTGGACCGCGAAGTGCCGCGGCTATCGAACCCCGCGACGATCGTCGCCGCGCATTGGCGGCACCGCGTCGCGGACTATCCGATGACGGGGGACCAGACCAACGACGTTATCGGCGCGACGCCGGGACTGCACCACATCGGCGGCTACGTCGACGCAGACGTCGTCATCGACGTGTTCGACACCGCGACGCGTGCGTCGGTGGCGGCCCGCACCGGTGTGCCAGGAGCTCAGTTCGGCGTCGCGTGTGCGCCCCGATCTCAATGCTGATTCCGCAAATTTGCTGAGGCCCGGCTGCGTAGATTGCATACTGACCTAGGTGGGGATTGAAACGCACGCTCCCGGCAACGCGGCGGAGAGTACCCGAAAGCTGTTGGGCAGCAGAAATCTCGACGCTTTGTCGGCACGCGCCGATGCGCTTGGCGTCAGCTAACGCCCGGGATGGACAACGCTCGCGTCGAGGCGCTGCTCGCCCGGGAACGTCGGGTGATCCTGGGCATCACCGGGCCGCCTGGCGCGGGCAAGACGAGGTTGGCCGAAGCCGTCGCGTCAACGTTTGATGGCGCCGTGCACATCCCGATGGACGGGTTCCATCTCGCCGATGTCGAGCTGCGCCGGCTCGGCCGGCTGGACCGCAAGGGCGCGATCGATACGTTCGACGCCGACGGCTATTGCGCGCTTCTGGAACGCATCCGCTCGGCACCGCCGCACATCATCTACGCGCCTGCGTTCGACCGTGACATCGAACAACCGGTCGCGGGCGCCATCCCCGTGCCGCCGGAGACGAGGCTGATCGTCACCGAGGGCAACTACCTGCTCGACGACGAGCCGCCGTGGCCGTCGGTGCGCGATGTCATGTCAGAGGTGTGGTTCGTCGACGTGCCGCAACCGGAACGCCATCGTCGCCTCGTCGCGCGCCATGTCGAGTTTGGCAAGTCACCCGAGCAGGCCGAGGCGTGGGTGCGCGCCGTGGACGAGCCCAACGCGATGCGCATCGAGAACTCGCGCCACAACGCCGATTTCGTGGTCACCATCTAACCTGCTCGCGGGGAGAAATCAGCCGACGGCGCGGCCGGCGCCCGCCCAGAACTGGGCACGCACGGCCTTCTTGTCCGGCTTACCCAGCGCGGTCACCGGCACCGAGTCGACGACGATCACCTGCTTCGGCGACTGCACCGAACCCTTGCGGTCCTTGACCGCGGCCTGGATTTCCTCCGTCACCTTCGCGACGGCTTCGTCGTCACTCGGCGCGTCTGGCCGCAGCACGATGACGGCGGTCACCGCCTCGCCCCATTTCTCGTCCGGTGTGCCGATGACACAGACCTGTGCCACCGAAGGATGTTCGGCGACAACGTCTTCCACCTCGCGAGGAAATACGTTGAATCCGCCGGTGACGATCATGTCCTTGGTGCGGTCGACGATGTACCAGAAGCCGTCCTCGTCCTCGCGGGCCAGGTCGCCGGTGTGCATCCAACCGTCGCGAAAGGTCTCGGCCGTCGCCTGCGGTTTGTTCCAGTAGCCGCCGGACACCAGCGGACCACTGACACAGATCTCGCCGACCTCGCCCTGGGGCACCGGCTTTCCGTCCTCGCCGAGCAGCGCTGTGCGGCAGAACACCGTCGGGCGTCCGCATGAAGTCAGCCGCTTCTCGTCGTGATCACCCTTGGGCAGGTAGGTGATCACCATCGGCGCCTCGGACTGGCCGTAATACTGCGCGAAGATCGGGCCGAACCGGTCGATTGCCTCCTTCAGCCGCACCGGGTTCATCGCCGACGCCCCGTAATACACGGTCTCCAGCGACGACAGATCCCGCGTGTGCGAGTCGGGGTGGTCCATCAGCGCGTAGATCATCGACGGCACCAGCATCGTCGCCGTGATCTTCTGCTCCTCGATGGTCTTCAGCACCTCGGCCGGGTCGAACTTGGTCAACACGACGAGTTCGCCGCCCTTGATGATGGTCGGCACGAAGAACGCCGCGCCCGCGTGGGACAGCGGCGTGCACATCAGAAACTTCGGCCGCTCGGGCCACTCCCACTCGCAGAGCTGGATCGTGGTCATCGTGGAGATCGACTGCACGGTCCCGATGACGCCCTTCGGCTTGCCGGTGGTCCCACCGGTGTAGGCCATGCCGCCGATGTGATCGGGCGACAGGTCGGCGGCGACCAACGGCTGCGGCGAATACTTCGCCGCTTCTGCGGTCAGGTCGACGGCCACGTCGGACAGCGCATCGGGCACCGGTCCTATCGTCAGGACCTGCTTGAGGGCGGGCACCTTTTCCAACAGCCCGAGCGCACGCTCGACGAACATCGGGTTCGGGTCGATTATCAGCGACGTGACGCCCGCGTCGTTCAGCACGTAGGCGTGGTCGTCCAGCGAGCCGAGAGGGTGTAGTGCGGTGCGACGGTAGCCCTGGGTCTGCCCGGCCCCCAGGATCATCAGCACCTCGGGCCGGTTGAGCGAGAGCAGGCCGGTGGCGCTGCCGGTGCCCGCACCAAGCGCCTCGAACGCCTGAATGTACTGGCTGATGCGGTCGGCCAACTCACCACCGGTCAGGGTGGTCTCGCCGAGGAACAGGACAGGCTTGTCCTTGTTTCGCTTCAAAGCGCCCACCGTCAGATGGCCGGAGTGCAGGGGGTGGCGCAACAGGTCGTCTGACGAGCGCTCGCGCGTGGAAGCATCAGCCTGAGTCATACGGACTAGACTAGAACGTGTTCCAGATTTGGCGTCAAGCGTCGTCCGATTCCGCCTGACCGAATGGTGAACTCGCAGGTCGAGCAGCGACTGCGGGAGGCAGTTTTGCGTCTGGCCGCGGACGGGCAGCACGAAATTCGCCGCCAGAATTCTTCCCGAGAAACCGTTTTTCCTGCCGTAAGTTAACTGATATTCGCCACGACTGCTTACTAAAGCCCTATGTGATACGGCTATACGCGTCAGATGTGAATCAAAATTCGACGCATTCATTGACGTGGGGGGCTTGCGACTTTAGCGTGTCGAGCGGTGGCGTAGGTGCCGGCGTCGAAGTCGGCATGAGGCGCTGGGGCTGATTTTCCGGGTCGGGAGGAACGTTGAGCTTGCGCATCCCACGGTTGAGCAGACGCGGATGACAGCGTCGGCCGGGCAGCCGTCGCACAACGGCACTCACGACGGTGTTGAGGTCGTCGGAGAGTGGGTGACCGGCTACGTCAGGCGCCACCCCCTCGCCTCACTCAACACGGTCGGCGAGCAATTCGTGCTGGGCGTGCGCACGATCGAGTACTTCGTCGTCGACGTGCTCACCGGCCGATTCAAATGGCAGGAGTTCGTCCGACAGAGCGCCTTCATGGCCGGCGCCGCCGTGCTGCCGACGATTCTGGTGGCCCTGCCGGTCGGAGTGACGCTGTCCACCCAGTTCGCTCTGATGGCCGGGCAGGTCGGCGCGACGTCCTTGGCGGGCGCGGCCAGCGGACTCGCGGTGATCCGCCAGGCCGCCTCGCTGGTGGCCGCCGTGCTGATGGCCGCGGCCGTCGGGTCGGCCATCACAGCTGACCTCGGTTCGCGGACCATGCGCGAGGAGATCGACGCGATGGAGGTCATGGGCGTGTCGGTGATCCGCCGACTGGTTGTGCCGCGATTCGCCGCGGCCATCATGATCGGCGTCGCGCTCACCGGAGTGGTCTGCTTCGTCGGCTTCCTCGCCAGTTATCTGTTCAACGTGTACTTCCAGGACGGCGCACCCGGTAGCTTCCTCGCGACTTTCGCCTCCTTCGCGACGCCCGGTGACATGATCCTTTCGCTCATCAAGGCCGTCGTCTACGGCGCCATCGTCGCCATCGTCTCGTGCCAGAAAGGGCTTTCCACTGTCGGCGGCCCGACAGGGGTGGCCAATTCGGTCAACGCCGCGGTCGTCGAATCGATTCTGGTGCTGATGGGCGTCAACGTCGCGATCAGTCAGCTTTATGCGGTGTTGTTCCCGCGGACTGGGCTCTGAGAGCGTGGCGGCCGCGACGTTCACACCATCGCTGCTGCGTCCTTTCCTGTGGGCGTCGAGGCGGGCCAGTGCACCCGTCAAGCAGCTCGGTCACATGGCTGTCTTCTTCGTCCGTGCGCTGCTGGCCGTGCCACACACACTGCGGTTCTATCGCAAGGAGTTCGTCCGCCTGCTGTCCGACATCGCCTGGGGCAATGGCTCCCTGGTGGTCGGTGGAGGAACCGCGGGTGTGGCGGTCGCGCTGGGCATCACGGTGGGGGCCCTCGTCGGAATCGAGGGTTACAACTTCCTCAACATACTGGGGCTGGGCCCGGCGACCGGCATCATCTCATCGCTGGTGAACACCCGCGAGTTGGCGCCGATAGCGGTGGCGCTCGCATTCGCGACACAGGGCGGTTGCCGCTTCACCGCACAGCTTGGTTCGATGCGGATCGCCGAAGAGATCGATGCCCTGGATTCCCTTGCCATTCGCCCGATCCCGTACCTCGTCACGACGCGGTTGCTCGCATCGGTAGTCGCGGTCATTCCGCTCTACGTGGCATGCCTTGCGGTCAGCTACCTGACCACCCAATTGGTGGTGCAGATCATCAGCGGTGGCTCGACTGGCTCCTACCTGCACTACTTCACGCTGTTGCTTTCCGGCAGGGACATCGTGTACTCACTGCTCAAGGCCGTCGTCTTCGTGTGGATCGCCTCGACGGTGCAGTGCTACTACGGCTACTACGCCAGTGGCGGACCTGAGGGTGTGGGTGTGGCTGCGGGACATGGCATGAGGGCCAGCATCACCGTCGTGATCATCGTCAACATGCTGCTGACCATGGCGATGTGGAGCGTTGATTCCGGCGTCAGGTTCGGTGGCTGAGATGGCCAACTCTTACGATTCCGACGGACGCGGACCCTCCGAACACCAACTACTCGCGTGTGGTGTTGCGATACTCGCGATCACCGCACTGGTCACCGCGGTGCTATTGGCGAAATCCACTGGGCGGCTGGAGAACTACATCCGGGTGATCGCCGATCTCATCAATGTCGGCGATGGCCTGCCGCAGAGGTCCGACGTCAAGTACGGCGGGGTGTTGGTCGGTTCCGTGAACAATGTCGATCCGGCAGTGGACGGTGGGCCGAACCTCGTCCATATCGACCTGAAAGCCCAATACGCGCAGTCGATTCCGGGCACCGTGACCGCCCGCGTGGTGCCCAGTAATGTCTTCGCGGTGTCCTCGGTGCAGCTGGTGGATCGAGGACCGGGCGCGGCGATCCGCTCAGGGGCACACATCCCCGAAGACATGGCGCTGCCGACGGTGCTGTTCCAGACGACGATCAGCAAGCTGCGTGACGTACTCGCGGCAACCGGACGCAACCGCGAGGACAAGACGGTCGGGCTGCTCGCTGCTGTCGGTGCGGCAACCGACCATCGCCGCGTAAAGCTGCTGACCGCCGGCGCTCAGCTCAACCGAATGATCGACGAGCTCAATGCCATCGTCAGCGCTGACGCCGACGACCCGACGACGGTGTCTGCGCTGATCGACGCCACCCGCGGTCTGCAGCAGACGGCGCCGGACCTGTTCGACGCCTTGCACCAGGCGGTTCGGCCGATGCAGACCCTGGTGGAGCAGCGAGCGCAGTTGACGACTCTGATCAACGGTGGCATCCAGACCATGGACACCACGCACACCGCCCTGGCGAATCACAGTGACCGCCTGGTCCACATCACGTCGGAGTTGACGCCTGTGATCGGCAATCTGGCGCAGACGTCTCACCATTGGGTTCCGGCGTTCATCAAGCTGAACGGGCTGTCGAAGAAATTCTTCGACGAAGTGTGGATGCCGCACCTCGACACCGGCAACATGCGGGTGAACCTGTCGTTCACGCCGAGCTACACCTACACCCGCGCCGACTGCCCACAGTACGGAGAACTGAAGGGGCCGAGCTGCTTTACCGCACCGCTGGTTCCCACGCGGCCCGCGCTTCCCGACACATTGTTGCCGCAGAACTATCAGCCGCCCGAAGATCTGGCGCCTCCGGCCGGCACCGTTGTCGGGCCGAACGGCAATCTCGTCGCTGTCGGACCGCCGCTGATCAATCCCAACCCGAGCCTGGCCGACCCGAATCCGCCACTGCCGTCGTGGATGACGCCCTCCCCGCCGGTACCCGGCACGGCCAACCCCGCGCTTGAGCGGCCGCCACCGCCGGGCCCGCCACCGCCCGCAGCGCCGGTCGCGCCCCGGGCACCCATCTGGCCTGAGTCGCCGGCATCCGGGCCGCCGCCGGGCGGCACCACCGTTGCTGCCCGCCGAGGCAGCGCCCGCCTCGTTCGGCGGAAACGTGGGCCCAGTCGGTAGTGAGTTGGAACGTGAGCAGCTGAGCGTGATCACCGGCCGCGATGCCACTGTCGCTACTGAGTTGCTGCTCGGACCCGTGGCGCGCGGCACGACAGTATCGCTGGCTCAACGACATTCGGAGGGAACGTCCCGATGAAGCATCGCGGAGCGCTGGTCGGCCTCTCGCTGTTCATGGTCGTCGCCGTCGCCTTGACCTGGCTGGTCTACGTCACACTGCGGCGCGACATCGGGGGCCGCACTGCACCCTACGCGGCGATGTTCTCCGATGTATTCGGCCTACGTGAGGGGGATGACGTCCGCATGGCCGGTGTCCGCGTCGGCCGGGTCCAAAAGATCGAACTCCAGGGTGACCAGGCCAAGGTGTCGTTCGTGGTGCAGAGCGATCAGCAAGTCCTGGGCACCACCGTGGCGTCGGTGACTTACCAGAACATCGTCGGCCAGCGTTATCTCGGACTGTCGCTGGGCTCGATAGGTGACCCTGGTCCACTGCCACCGGGATCCGTGATCCCTGTCGGACAAACGGATCCGTCATTCGACGTCGGCACCCTGCTGAACGGTTATGAACCCCTTTTCAGTGTTCTCAACCCGCGCGACGCCGACAATCTGACCAAGGGGGTGTTGCAGTCCCTGCAGGGTGACCAGGCGGCGATCACCACGCTCGTCGAGCAGACTTCGGCGCTTACCGAGGCGTTCGCGGGTCCCGACCAGGTGCTGGGCAATGTCATCACCAGCCTCGGCAAGGTCATGACGAGCCTCGCCGCACAGAACGCCAACCTCGACGACGTGCTCGCGCAGACCCGCACCATGGTCAGCACGTTCGACGAACGCCGGTCGGAGCTGGTTGCATCCACCGGTTCGATATCTCGTGTGATGCAACAACTATCGGTCATCACCGATGAGATATATCCGCCGCTCAACGAACTTGTGGTCCGCCAGCCCGGGTTCACACAGCACTTGGTCGGCATCGAACCACAGCTGGCGTTCGCGGGCGCGAACCTTCCACTGTTGCTGAAGGGCTTCGCCCGAATCACCAACGAGGGCGCTTTCGCCAACGCCTACGCGTGCGACCTCAACCCTTCCGGCTTCTTTCCCGGCTTCAACGATGTGGTGCCCATCGTCGTCAACGCGGCCACCCCGGGCAACCAAGCCTGGCACACCCCGAGATGCAGGAACATGGCCGATGGCTGAGAAGATGCGCAATCAGGTGCGCCGCCGGCCGTTGGAGAGCTACAGCAAGCCGTGGCTGGGCTTCGTCGCCATCGCCGTGGTCGCCGTGCTGATCGGGGCCATGCTTCTGGTCAAATTCGCCGGTGTCGGCTACCGGACCTACACCGCGCAGTTCCTGCAGGCGGCTGCGCTGCAACCCGGCAATCCGATCATGATCGCCGGCGTCCAGGTCGGTGAGGTCACCGACATGGAACTGGCTGGCGACCGAGTGGAAGCCCGACTGCGAATTCGCGACAACATCGCAGTCGGCGAGCACTCCAAGGCCGTCATCAAGGTCAGCACAATCCTCGGTTCACGCTATCTGGCCATCAAACCAGCCGGTTCGGATCCGCTGCCCGACAACAAATTCGACCTCGACCACACCGAGGTGCCCTATGACCTCCAGGAGGCGTTGGCCGACGTCACCACGACTTACGAACAGGTTGACTCCGACCAGTTCGCACAATCGCTTACCGTGCTGGGCACTCAAATACGCACCCTGCCGCCCGTCGTCCCGGAGGCGATGCGGAATATCCACACCTTGTCGTCGATTATCGCCAGTCGGCGGGACCAACTCGGATCGCTGCTCGAAACCACCGAACTGGTCAGCACGACTCTCGAGCGCCAGCACGCCAACATCGCGAACATGGTGCGGCAGGGTCAGGATCTGCTCGGCGAGTTCGTGATGCGACGGGCGAGCTTTCACGCCATGATGCAGGCGCTGACCAACCTCGTCGAGACGCTCAGCGGAATCGTTGTCGACGATCGGCCAGAGCTCGAACGTACGCTGCGCAATCTGCGCCGACTGTCCGACTTGTTGGCCCAGCACGACGACCTGGTCCGCAGCACGCTGCAGTCCGGACCCGTCGCGCTACGTGGACTGACGAATGCCACCGGAACCGGGAACGCGGTCGACCTCAACGCATCGAATGGATTGCTGGTCGACTCGTGGATGTGTGCAATCAGCGGACGCGCCAAACAGTTTGGCATGATCCAGTACTTCAAGGACTGTAAATGAGCACGCGCGCAAAGGTGGTCAGCCTCGCCGTTACCGGGCTGGTTGTGCTGCTCGTGGTTGCCGGCGCCGGATGGTCGTTCATCAAGGAACGTACCGACCACATCACTGTGACCGCCCAGTTCGACAGCGCGGCCGGGCTTTACGTCAACAACACGGTCGCGGTTCTCGGCATGCCGGTCGGAAAGGTCACCAGTATCTCGCCCAAGGGAGAGTACGTGGAGGTGATGTTCACCATCGACAAAGACGTCAAGATCCCTGCCGACGCGCAGGCGGTCACCGTATCGAATTCCATCCTCACCGACCGTCAGATCGAGCTCACCCCGGTATACCGGGAGGGCCCGACGCTGCAGAACCACGCCACCATAGGGCTGAATCGCACGAAGACACCCGTCGAGTTCGCCAGAGTTCTCGACATGCTCGACAAGCTGTCGAGCTCGCTGCGTGGCGACGGTCAGGGCAACGGGCCGCTGGCCGACGTAGTGAATGCCGGCGCCGCGATGGCCGACGGAAACGGAAACAACATCAAGAGTTCGCTCGACGAGCTGTCGAAGGCATTGCGGCTCAGCGCCGACGGCGGAGCGCAAACCCGGGAGCAATTGACCACAATCGTTCGGAACATCAGTTCGCTGCTCGACGCGGCCGCGCGCAATGACGCCACGCTGCGCGATTTCGGCTCCACGATCAGGCAGCTCAGCGACATCCTTGCCGAGGAGAATCTCGGCACGGGCACCACGGGTAAGCAGATCAACGAAGTGCTACTGCAGGTCGGTCAGATCCTCGACGAACACCGCGACGTCATCAAGCACATCGTCCTGAACGGCGATACGACGCTGACGACGGCCGTCGAGAACAAGCGCGAACTCGAGGAATTCCTTGATGTTGCGCCGGTGACGCTCGACAACCTCTACAACACCGTCGATCAGGTCAACGGCTCCGTCCGGGTTCGGGTGATGACCGACCGGCTGCTATTCGAGAGCGCGGCGATCAAAGAGATGTGCAACATGATGGGACTACGCCAACTGGGCTGCAGCACAGGGACATTGCAGGACTTCGGTCCCGACTTCGGCATCACATACGTATTGGACGGGCTCGCCGCGATGGGCCAGAAATGAAGATCGGGGCGCGCAGCACGGCGGTGGCAATGGCGATGACCGCGTGTCTCACCGTGACTGCCTGCGGCACCGAGGGCCTCGCGAGCCTGCCGCTGCCTGCGCCGGGGATAAAAGGTGGCGGCTACACCCTGACCGCGGTGTTCTCCAACGCCCTCAACGTGCCCGCCAACGCCAAGGTGAAACTTGCCGGAGCGGATGTCGGGCAGATGGAGTCGATGCGGGCGCGCAACTACACCGCCGAGATGACGCTGCGCATCATGGACGGAGTGCGGTTGCCGATCGGGAGCACCGCCGAACTCCGCTCGGCCACGCCATTGGGCGACGTGTTCATCGCGGTGAAGCCGCCGGCCCATGCCGAGCCCGGCTTGCCGCTGTTGAAGGAGGGCGACACCATCGGCCTGGACTCGACCACCGCGGCAGCAACGGTTGAATCCGTACTCAGCTCAGCGGCGATACTTGTCAACGGCGGCGCGGTGCGCAATTTCACCAACATCATCAACGGACTCGGAAAGGCCACCGGCGAGCAGGGGCAGGCTTTCGGAGACCTGATTCGCAAGACGAACGGCATCTTGGGCACGCTGAACACTCGCTCCGAACAGATTTCGACCGCGATGACCGAGATGTCGCGGCTCGCTTCCGATCTCGACGCCAAGAACCAGACCATCACTGAGGTGATGGCCGCGTCCGGCCCCGCGACGGAGACGCTGGCCGAACACGCGACTCAAGTTGCCGACCTGGTTCGGCAGGTGGGCGACACCGCGGAACAGCTGCGGAAGTTCCCCTCGATCGCAGGCAACGACACCAGCGGGCGCAGCGTCATCGCCGACGCCAACGCGATCGCAGGCGCGTGGAACGACGTAGTGCTCACACCCGACGCCAGTCTGTACGCGCTCAATCGGCTGATGCCGCCGTTGGTCAAATCCACGTCCAGCAACGCGATCTCGACGCGCGTGGGCATCGATCGATTGATATTGGGCTCGATTCCCGACATCGGTTTCAAGGGCGACGTCGGGCTGCACGGGCCCAAGCGCTACAACTGGCACCAACTGGTCGGTACCCTTCAGTACACACTGTTTCGATTGCAGCAGCGGATCGTCGGGCAGGGACCGGGGGTGCCGCAGGTGCCGGTCATGCCCAGCCTCACCGAACCGGGGCAGGTCGAGATCGTGCCGCCTACAGAAGCGCCGGCACCGCCGCCGGAGCCGCCGCGATGATCACCGCGCTCGCCGACCGCACGGTGGACATCGTCCGCGCCGGACACCGCCGTCGCGGGTGGTTGTCCGCGGCCGCGTTGATACTCACCCTCATCGTGGCGACGGCCTATCTGCTCATCGGTGCCTTGCGGGTCGACCCGCTCGCCTCGACCTACCGCATGACGATTCAATTGCCGGAATCCGGCGGGCTGCTGCCCAATCAGGACGTCACCCTGCGCGGCGTACCAATCGGGCGAGTCGAGCGGCTCGATATCACCCCCGGCGGGGTGAACGCCGTTGTCAACATATGGTCTACGGCGAACATTCCAGTGTCCAGCGATGTGCGGGTCTCCGGTCTGTCCCCGGCCGGTGAGCAGTACATCGATTTCGCCGCGAGTTCGAACACCGGTCCTTATCTGCGAGACGGAAGCGTGATCGCGCAAGGCAAGGCCAGCGTGCCGGTCACGCTTGCCGATCTGCTCGCCGATGCCGATGGCGCACTGGCGCAGGTGGATACGGACAAACTCGAGCTCATCAGGCGCGAATTGAGCCTGAGCAATCAAGGTCCCCGCAAGCTCACCGAGATCATCGATGGTGGCACCTTCCTATTGTCCACCCTCGATTCGGTATTGCCCGAGACCACTAGCATGCTGCGAACCAGCCGGGTGGTACTGACACTCGCTGCGGACAAGAATGCCGGGCTCGGCGTCGCCACCGATGATCTAGGTAGCGCGCTGACAGGAATCGACAAGATGCGCAATGGTTTTCGTCAGCTCACCGAGCGCACACCACAGACGTTGACGGCCGTCGACAACTTATTCGCCGACAACTCCGATACCATGGTGCAACTGTTGGGCAGCTTGACCACCACGTCACAACTCCTGTATCTGCGGGTGCCGGCCCTGAATGCGTTGTTTCCGGACCATCGCGGGTCGGTACTCGACGCGCTGGGCAGCGTCATGCACGACCACGGGATCTGGGCGACCGGTGACGCCTATCCGCGCTACACATGTGATTACGGAACGCCGCGTCGTCCGCCGTCATCGGCCGACTATCCAGAGCCGTTCATGTACACCTACTGTCGCGACGACCATCCCGGGGTTCTCATTCGCGGCGCAAAAAATGCGCCGCGGCCCGCGGGCGACGACACCGCAGGCCCGCCGCCAGGGGCCGACCTCGGGAGAATGACAGATCCGACGCCCAAGGGCCGCTTCACCATTCCCACTCCCTACGGCGGCCCGGTCCTACCGATCGAGCCACCCGCCTGACCGAGAAAGCAAGGAGATCCAAGATGACCGTCACTTCAGACAAGAAGCTTGACGCTGACGACGAAACCCCCGACGGGGCGACGTCCGACGCGCCGACGAGCGGCGAGGCGACTACCGACAACGACGCCGTTGACGAGGACGGCGACGCCGTTGACAAGGACGGTGACGCCGTCGACGAGGTCGACACCCCTAGCGATGACGAGCAGCCCGGGCGGCGCTGGCCCCGACGGGTCATCGTCGGCGTATTGGCTGCGCTACTCGTGGCCGCACTGGCGACATCGGGCTACCTCGGCTTCGGCTTCTGGCAACAGCGTGAAGTCAACCGGGCTGGTCAGCAGGCCCAGGAGGCGGCGGTGGCATATGCGCAAGTGCTCACCAGCATCGACTCCAACAAAGTCGACGACAATTTCAACCAAGTGCTCGACGGCGCAACGGGCGAGTTCAAGGACATGTACTCGCAGTCGAGCATGCAGCTGCGTCAACTTCTCATCGACAACAAGGCGTCGGCGCGCGGTGTGGTCATCGAGTCGGCCATTCAGTCGCAAACCAAGAACAAAGTCGTCGTCCTGCTGTTCGTCGACCAATCGGTGTCGAACACGGCCGTGCCCGATCCGCGCATCGACCGCAGCAGGATCAAGATGACAATGGAGTACGCCGACGGCCGCTGGCGCGCAAGCAAAGTCGAACTTCGCTAAACCTATGACGTTACGTTCACTTGGCCGCGTATTCGTCGGTGGGCTGCTCATGGCTGCTGCGCTGTCCACCAGTCCGTCCGCATCCGCGTCCGCGTTGTCGTTCTGCGACGAGCTTGCAGGCGCTTGGAACGGGCAGTACTGCCAGACCTCTGTGCTTTCTGAGCGTAAAGCCGTCCGCGACATCAAGATAGCGATACCCGACGAACTCGTGGACAACCCGACCACGGGACCGGTGATACGCGACTACTTGACGACATTGGTGGGCAATTGGAAGCGCGTCGGCGTCCACATGGTCGCCGACAGCTTCGGCGAGACCAACTATCAAATCTTCCGGCGCGGCGACACACTGACAGTGGTCTTCCGCGAGACGTACCACGCCGACGGTCCCGATTTCAACAATGCCTACCGCACGTTCACTTTCGACATGGTGGACGGAAGACGACTGCAGCTGTCGGATCTCACCAAGCCCGGCATCGATCCACTGGCCGCGATTCCGCCGTTGGGCCGACCGTTCATCGAGGAGGCGCTCGACCAGGCGTCACCGCCGCACCAGCCGGGTACGTACCCCTTCATCGCGGACCGTTGGACGCCGGACAAGGGGTACTCGGGCGCATACAAAGCATGGGCGTTGAGTGGCGACGAGCTCATCGTGTACATGCCGGATTACCCGGTGGCGCACGATCATCCGCTCGACTTCACTCCAGGAATCATGCAGTGGTCGATGGACGGGGGCACCGTGCAGGCGCACGTCCCGCTGACTGCGCTGGCCTCGATACTGCGGCCGGAGTACGGCGGAAACTGACCGCCTGAATCGTAGACAGTCGATCACTTATCCGACAAAGCGCGCGAAACACCGCTGACAATCCGCTGCCGAGATGCGAACAGCCATTAACTTAACGGTCGATAATCGATCAACGTAGGCGGTTACATGTCGGATCGGCGCCGGCTATCCGGGCAACCGATGACCCGTCGATCGATTCTGGCAGGCACGGCCGCGATGGTGGGCGCGGCGACCATCCTGTCCCCGGCAATTCCAGTCGGTCGAGCCGCCCCCGGACGTTCGGTCGCGGTGTTCGGCGCTGGAGTAGCCGGCCTGACCGCGGCACATGAGCTTGCCGAGCGCGGTTACGCCGTGACGGTGTATGAGCGGAAGGCGTTGGGCGGCAAGGCGCGGTCGATTCCGGTGCCGAACACTGGTCCGACACCGCTACCTGCTGAGCACGGTTTCCGGTTCTTTCCGGGCTTCTATCGCAATGTCACCGATACGATGCGCAGGATTCCCTATCCCGGCAACTCGTACGGTGTCTGGCAGAACTTGACCAGGGCAACGTCGTATCTGCATTCCGGATTGGAACGGGCTGATCTGACTATCCCGCTGCCCTTTCCGCTTCCCACGCTGCCGAATCCCGTCACCCCGAAGGCGTTCATCGAGTCCTTGACTACGGTCTTTCAAACTTTGTTTCGGCTGCCGGCGTGGGAGGCTGCATATGCGGCACAGAAGTTGGCCGTATATGTGACAAGTAGCAACGATCGCAAGATCGGCCAATGGGACAACATGACGTGGGAAGAGTACATCGGCGCCAACCGAGCGTCACCGGAGTACAACCGCTATCTGGCCGACGGGATCATCCGCAACCTTGCCGCGTCCAAGTCGAGAGATGCCAGCGCGCACTCAATCGGATTGGTCGGGGAGGCATCTGTGTGGTCGATCTTGTTGCTTGGCAACGACTTCGACAACAAGGGGTTCGATAGAGTTCTCAACGGTCCGACCAGCTCGCAATGGATCGACCCGTGGGTGCAACATCTGCGCTCGCTCGGGGTGAACTTCCAAGTGGGGAAGGCCTTGTCGCGCCTGCAGCCCAATGGTCGGCACATCGCGTCTGCAACGGTGGTGGGAAGCAACGGTGTGCCAGAGTCCGTTGTTGCTGACTGGTATGTGTCGGCGGTGCCGTGCGAAAAGCTTGCCGCAGTGCTCACTGCGGACGTCATCGCCCTGGATCCGAAGCTGGCCAATGTGGCCCGGCTACGCACCGAATGGATGAACGGCCTGATGTTCTATCTCAGGGAGCGAGTCGACGTCACGAAGGGACACGTCAACTACGTCGACTCCGGCTGGGGGATCACATCGATCAGCGAAGAACAGTTCTGGAAGAGGAGCCTGACGACGTACGGAGACGGCACCGTCAGAGACTGTCTGTCGGCGATCATCTCCGACTGGTCGACGCCCGGAAACTTCAATGGCAAGAGTGCCCGCGACTGCGTGCCCGAGGAGATCGCCCGCGAGGTATGGGCGCAGATCAAGGCGCACCTGAACGACACCGGCCGGGTGGTCGATGATGCGATGCTGCACTCTTGGTTTCTCGACCCTGCGATCATGAATTCCGGCACGCCGGCGGTTGCCAACGACGAGCCCTTGTTCATCCAAGATCCTGGCTCGTGGTTGCGCCGGCCGGAATCGGTGACCCAGGTTGACAATCTCTTCCTCGCCGGTGAGTGGGTCAAGACCGATCAGAATGTCACGACGATGGAAGGCGCCAACGAAGGAGGCCGACAGGCGGCCAACGGCGTCCTGCTCGCCTCGGGTTACCGCGGTCCGATGGTCAAGATCGTGGAACTCTTTCAAGCGCCGTGGTGGGTGCCGTTCAAAGCGACCGACAAGGCCAGGTACCGCGCCGGGCTGCCCCATGCGTTGGACATCGTCGATACCCGCTGGCCGGGTCGCTAGCTCGACTTTGCGATTCACCAACAGCTTCCTCGCAATCGACGCGTCAGCAAATTATGGGTTCGGCGCCGGCTCGCCCGCCGCCGGCGGCCTGCCGATATGGTGACGGCATGTCTGCATCGTCCGGCGTGCGCCCCGTGCGCAGCCGGCGCCCGAAGGATCGCAAAGAGCAGATAGCTCGCGCGTCCGCAGAAGCGTTCAGCGAACTTGGTTATCACGCAGTGAGCATGGAGGACATCGCCAGGCGGGTAGGCGTGTCGGCGGCGTCCCTATACCGTCATTACTCGCGCAAGTATGACCTGTTCCGAGTGGCCGTGCTGGGCTTGGGGCAGCAGCTTGTCGAGTGCACTGCGTTTGTCGACGACGAGTCCGCGGACACGGCGCCGGACGAGCTGTGGGACCGCATCGTGATTGCGTTGATCGACACGACTCTGAGGAACCGCGCAAGTGGCGGTTTATACCGGTGGCAAGGCCGCTACCTGGAACATGACGACCAGCTTGCGCTCAACGAGCAGATCAAACTGGTGAATCGCAGGCTCCAGAAGCCGATGGCACAACTGCGCCCCTTCTTGACCTCGCGGCAGCGGTGGACCCTGTCGTCTGCAGTGCTCAGCGTCATCGGCAGCATCACCGACCATCGCGCTCAACTCCCACCCGATGATATCCGCGCGACTTTGACCAGCATCGCGCGCAATGTGCGAGACGCCGAGCTGCCCGAGAAGTCTCGACCGGCCAACCAACTGCCAACCCGCATCACCGTCGGTTCTGCCGCGGGGGAGTACGAGCAGATACTGCACGCATCGATGCTGCTCTTCAACGAGCGGGGCTACCGGGATACCGGGATGGACGACATCGCCTCCGCGGCAGGCATTCCCACCTCGAGCCTCTACCGTTTCTTCGGCGGTAAGAGCGCGATCCTTGGGGCGTCGTACCGGCGGGCCGCCGACCGAGTGTCGGGTGACGTGTCGATCGCTCTGGCCGAAGCCGAGGGCCCGGTGGATGCCGTTGGCAGGTTGGTCGACGCCTATGTCCGCCGATTCTTCGCCAACCCCGAACTTGCTTATGTCTACTACGCGGAGCGGCTCAATGTGCCCGCCGAAGATCGCATGGCGCTGAGCAACATTCAGCGCGCGACCGTGGAGGCTTGGGTGCGTCAGGTGGCGCAGGCTGTACCCGAGAGCTCGACCGATAAGGCACGTTTCGCCGTACACGCCGCGTTCAGCCTGGTGGTCGACCTTGGACGGCTCATGCAGAACGAGTACACAGCGGATTCGCATGCGGCGGTTCGGCTTCTGGTCCGTACGACTTTGTTGGGCGACCAAGCAGCCAAAGACTGAGACGACTCACGGCCTGGGCTGGGCGTTCAACCCTTCACAGGGATGGCGATCTCGTTGCGGCGCCGGAACGGCAACGTCCAGGGCGGGTCGTAGAACCAGGCGACGGGATCGCCGGTCACCTCAACCCCGTTGTCGCGCAACACGTCGATGAGCTGCTCGGTGCGGGTTGTGACGGCGGCGGCGCTGCGATCACCAGCAAAACGCAGCACCGCTACCCTCTCCCCAGGCACCTCTACCAGTGCCACGGCGCTGTCAGTGGGCTTGGGCAGTGTCTCCATCGTCCACTTCGACGGCATGAAGAACCGGATGGTCCACCGGTCATCGGGTGTGCGTGACTGGGCGACGGGGGCCGTCATCGCGATCTTGTCGCCGTCCCGGTCGGTCTGCTGAGCGACCGGTGCGGTCATCGAGATCTCCTCGTCCCGGTTGTTGCCGCCGAAGATGTAGTTGGCCAGCCGACGAAAGCCGATGTTGCGAGCCCGTTCCTCGTCGTCGGTGACCGTCGTTTCCGCGGCGATGCGCGGCCCGTACGTCCGGAACTCGACACCGTCGGTGACTGCCGTGCTGATGTAGTGCGGTTCTTCGGTGACGATCCGGACACCGACGATCGATAACGCAAAATCGACAATCTGGATGGGTAGCTTGAAGATTCGCATAGGAAGTTGAAGTACCCCGTCAGTCCTTGTCGAGGTCCGCGTTCGCCACCTTGGGCGCGGCTGCTGTCGAGCCCAACGGATTTCGGATGCCGATGTTGGCGATGCCGATGGTGTTGCCCGAATTGAACGCGCCTATGTTGTTGTCACCCGTGTTGAAGAAACCGATATTACCGCTGCCGGTGTTTCCGACGCCGAGGTTCAGCGCGCCTCTGTTGCGACTGCCGACGTTCAGCGCGCCGACATTGTCGTTGCCGAAATTGCGGCTTCCGGTGTTGTTGAGTCCGACGTTGAAGTCGCCGTCGTTGCCGATGCCGATATTCGCGACGGCAACGTTATCGAGGTCGCTGGCGCCGGGCACCGGATTGCCGCTGTCGACGTTGTTGAAGCCGATGTTGAAACTGCCTTCGTTGACGCTGCCGATATTGAAATTGCCCGTGTTGTTTGTGCCGATGTTGAAATTGCCGTCGTTGACGACTCCGACGTTGAAGTTCCCGACGTTGCCCGCGCCTAGATTGGGCGATCCGGTCACCAAGCTGAGCTGGACACCTGGTGGAACGAAGGGCGCCGGCGGCAGGGCTGCCCGGGCCGCGACGATGGGTGCGATGACGACGTTCGCTCCTGCTGCGACAGCGTTCCCGATCGCAGGCAGGGCTTGTGACCCCACGCTGGGCGAGGGCAGTGGCAGGACCGCGGCACCCAGCGAGACGTCAGGGAGGGCGGGTTGCGGCGCGGCCACCGGTGCTGGCGGCGCTGCAGGCACCGCCGCGACGAGGACACCCGCGCCAACGGCCGCGACTCCGGCGACGAAAGAGGAACTAAGGGGTAAATGCATGTCACACCTCGCAATTCGGCGATAGTTAATTAACTGACATTTATCCCAATCACATCGTCGTCAAAACCCCTAAGTCATTACCGAACTCTTACCGAAGTATGACGTGGTGGATCATTGACGCCGTGCCGTCAGTAACGGACATCGTCGATCGCCTGCACGTCGTCGCGCTGCCGATGCGGGTGAAGTTCCGCGGTATCACGGTGCGCGAGCTCGCGCTCATCGACGGGCCCGCCGGCTGGGGCGAGTTCGGCGCTTTTCTGGAGTATGAGCCGCGAGAAGCGGCGGCCTGGCTGGCCGCGGCCGTCGAGGCGGCATACACCCCTTCGCCGCCGGTGCTTCGGGACCGCATCCCGATCAATGCGACCGTGCCCGCCGTCACCGCAGCGCAGGTGCCCGAGGTGTTGGCCCGCTTTCCCGGTGTCCGCACGGCCAAGGTAAAGGTCGCCGAGCCGGGCCAGACGCTGGCCGACGACGTGGCCCGCGTCAACGTCGTCCGCGCTCAGGTTCCCACGGTCCGGGTGGACGCCAACGGCGGCTGGAGCGTCGCCGAGGCCGTCGAGGCGGCGCGTGCACTGACCGCCGACGGGGCGTTGGAATACCTCGAACAGCCCTGCGCCACAGTGCCCGAACTGGCCGAGCTGCGCCGGCTCGTCGACGTGCCGATCGCGGCCGACGAGAGCATCCGCAAGGCCGACGATCCGTTGCACGTCGTGCGGTCAGGCGCCGCAGATGTCGCGGTGCTGAAGGTCGCCCCGCTGGGCGGAGTCGTCAAGATGCTCGACATCGCCCGGCAGATCGACATTCCCGTGGTGGTGTCCAGCGCGCTGGACTCGGCGGTCGGCATCGGCAGAGGCCTGCTCGCGGCAGGCATGCTTCCCGAGCTTCGGCACGCGTGTGGGCTCGGCACCGGCGGGTTGTTCGTCGAAGACATCGCCGAACCCATGACGCCCGTCGACGGCCATCTGCCCGTCGCGACGGTTACCCCGGACCCCGCGCGGCTGGCGGCGTTGGCCGCGCCCGCCGAGAGACGTCAATGGTGGATCGACCGGGTCATCGCCTGCTACCAGTCAGGGCGCACAGACCTCGTGGCCGAATAGCAGGAAGGGCCACAGCGCGGTCGTCGCTGCGAACGCCGCCAGATTCGACCCCGCGGGAAGGCGTGTCTCCACGTGGGTATCGATCCGCGCGACGTCGTCGGCATTGAAAAATGTCCACATGATGCCGATGACGAGGTAGGGGATCGAAACCCACATCGCGAACTCGATCATCGCGCTGATGCTCACCTTTCGGCTCAACAGGCTACGAAGACCGGTCACCATCTCGTCACACTAGGCTGCTCTGCGCGCGGGCACGTCTGCGCACGTCGGCGAGGACGACGAAGCTGCCGCCCTGACGGATGAATACCGGTAGGAACCGGTTGACGAACGCCACCAAAACGAAGAGCCATTCGAAACGGCGCTGCTTGCCCCTGCTCCACCGCACACCCAACGCGTCCCTGAACACGGGAGCGAGAAAGCCGACGGTAAGGAACTTCAACAGCGGCCGGAAGGGCAGCCCGAGAAGGGGATTGATCATCCGCAAATTGATCACATTCAGCAGATAAGCGCGGATGGGAGGGTCGATGACGACCTGTCGGCACGCGTCGTCCCAGTAGGTGTCGAACTCCGCTCGGGTGGCCGGCCACTGGTCGTCGGTGACCTGCAGGGTGGTTCCCAACGGCCAGGCGGAGCGGTAGAACTGCTCGGCTTGTTCGGCGGTCATCTCGCCACGCAACAGCTTGTAGGTGTCCTCCAGGCCGACGAAAAGGCATGCCGCTACCCACATCTGAAGATCCCGGTCAAACGCGTTGTATGTCACCGGACTCTCGGGAGTGGAGATCACCTGTCGGTGTGCCCCGTCGACCGCCTCGCGGAACGAAGCACGGTCCTGCTCGGATCCGAATACCGCCACGGCAAGGTACTGCGACGTCGTACGGAGCCGTTTCCACGGGTGCTTGAGGATGTTGCCGGAATCGACCTTGCTCTCGATAACGCCGTAGCCGACTCCGGGCAGCGCCAGCTGCATGACCACGTTGGCCGCTGCCGCGGCGAACGACCAGAAGTCCATGGCCTCCTTCACGGAGACTTCGGCGTCGGGATCCCAGCGCGCGGTCTGTCTCTTGACCGAGATACGGGTATCGCTCATGTGACGACCTCGCGGGCTCCGTCGCCACATGCCGGCCCGATGATTCGCTCGCAAGCTTCGCTCATGTGACGACCTCGCGGGCTCCGTCGCCACATGCCGGCCCGATGATTCCCTCGCAAGCTTCGCTCATGCCATGCACACATCCGAGAACAGCAGTGCCGGCCAGCTGACGATCGATCCGAGGAACGATACCGTGCGGTCGGTGCCGGTGAGCCCGGCGAGGCTGTCGGTGTGCGTGACCGCCCAGATCATGCCGATCACGAGGTAAGGGACAGCGGCGAGGATCGCCGTCCCGATCCATTCGGCGATCGTCATCTCGAAGCCGAGGAATTTGCGTAACGCGGCGATCACGGCGCCTATGTTAATGAGCGTTCTGATCTGGGCCGGGCATTCGGACACATGCCGAGATGATGTCCTAATTTGTGGGGTACATGTCATAGACGACATGGCCGGTGGTGGCCGACACTAGAACCGTGACGCGATCGGTGGTGATCCTCGGCTATCCCGGCGTCCAGGCGCTGGACATGGTCGGGCCGTTCGACGTCTTCACCGGCGCGACGCTGAACCTGGCCGCTCGGGACCGCGCCGACGACGGGTACGACGTGACGATCGCATCCGCCGACGGTCAACAGGTCACCACCGGCACCGGGCTCGTGCTCGTCGCTCAACCACTTCCCGACCCGGACGGCACCATCGACACCGTCGTGCTTCCGGGCGGTTGGGGCCTCGACGAAGCGAGGAAGAACACCAGCGTCGTCGACTGGGTCAAGGCGGTGTCCGGCAGCGCCCGCCGCGTCGTCAGCGTCTGCACGGGTGCGTTCCTTGCCGCGCAGGCGGGTCTGCTCGACGGCTGCAGGGCGACCACGCACTGGGCGTTCGCGGATGAGTTGGCGCGCGAATTTCCATCCGTCACAGTCGATCCCGACCCGATCTTCGTGCAGAGTTCGCCGACGGTGTGGACGGCGGCGGGCGTCACCGCAGGTATCGACCTGGCGCTGTCGCTGGTCGAGCAGGACCACGGCACCGAGGTCGCACAGACGGTTGCCCGGTATCTCGTGCTGTATCTGCGGCGGCCGGGCGGTCAAAGTCAGTTCGCCGCACCGGTGTGGATGCCGCGCGCGAAGCGCGTGCCGATCCGCGAGGTGCAGGAGTCGATCGAGTCCGAACCCGGTGCAGCGCACAGTATTTCCGAGTTGGCCAGGCGCGCCGCGATGAGCCCCCGGCATTTCACCCGGGTGTTCACCGACGAGGTCGGCGAGGCGCCGGGTGCATACGTCGAACGCATACGCACCGAGACCGCGCGCCGACAACTGGAGGAGACCGACGACACCGTCACCGTGATCGCCGCACGTTGCGGCTTCGGCACCGCAGAAACACTGCGCCGCAACTTCGTTCGACGCATGGGTATTTCGCCCGACCAATACCGCAAGGCTTTCGCCTAGAGGAGGAAATCATGCAGATCGCCATGCAGATCGCCATTGTGTTGTACCCCGGCTTCACCGCGCTGGACTTCATCGGACCCTACGAGAGCCTGCGCTGGCTGCCCGACGCCGAAGTGCGCTTCGTCTGGCATGAGCCAGGTCCCGTCGCGGCAGACTCCGGTGTGCTCGTCGTCGGGGCCACGCACTCGTTCGACGAAACGCCCTCTCCTGACATCATTTTGGTGCCAGGCGGTTTCTCGACCATGGAGCATGCCCGCGACGAGAAGGTGCTCGCCTGGCTGCGCAAAGCGCACGAAACCGCGACGTGGACGGCGTCGGTGTGCTCGGGCTCCATCATGCTCGCCGCCGCCGGGCTTCTGGAGGGCAAGCGCGCGACGTCGCACTGGGCGGCGCTGCCGGCGCTGAAGGCGTTGGGCGTCGAGTCGGTCGGCGACGAGCGAATCGTGGCGGCGAGCGGCGACCCCGAAAACAGGGTGGTGACGTGCGCGGGCGTATCGGCGGGCATCGACCTCGGGCTGTGGCTCGCGGGCCAGATCAGCGGCGAGGATCGCGCCAAGGTCATCCAGCTGTCGATGGAGTACGACCCGCAGCCGCCGTTCGACTCCGGTCACATGTCGAAGGCGTCGGCGACCACGAAGGCGGCCGCCACGGCGCTGATGTCGAAGGACCTGGTCAAGCCCAAGCAGCTGAGGGCCGCCACGGGTCTGTTGTGGGACCACGCGATCGAGCGGGCCCGCGCCAAGCGCCGCCGAAATCGCTCACGAAGCGTCGTCGGATAGTCCGCGATGGGCGGCGGTGAACGCCTCCGTACCTCGAATCAGTGCCGCGCGGTCGGCCGCGCGCATGTGCTTGACGACCTGACCGAACGCCTCGATCCGGAGCTGGATCAGATCATCGAGTACGGCGCGGCCTGCGTCGGTCAGTTCCAGCAGGGTTGCTCGCCGGTTCGTCGGCGAAACGCGGCGGGTGATGTAGCCGAGGTCGGCGAGGCGGTCACTGAGCCGGCTCGCGGTAGACGGCAACAGGTCGAGGTCGGCGCCCAACTCGGTGACCAGGCTCGGCCCCAGCCTTTCCAGCGCTTGAAGCGCTCGCAGCGGTGCGAGACCGATCTGCTTTTCCATGCGCTCGAGCACCGAGACGTTCAGCGCCAACAGTCCGCGGGTGGCCTGCTCCAGACGTGGAAGGAAGTCGGCGACTGCGTCGTCGGATGAGCCGCCGGCACCGACCTTCTTGGTCGCAGGCATCTAGTCACTTCCTTTCGGCGCTGATTTGGTAGGCGCGCGGGCCGTCGAGCTCACAGCTGATAGTCGGGCAGATCGATGTCATCGCGCAGCGACCGGTTCATCACCAGGTCACCGACGAGCGGCAATTTCATCGCCCGCATAACGGCGTTCCGCAACCAGATGCCCCAGTCGGTTCGGGCAGCGAAGAACGCGGTGAATTTTGTTGCGCCGTTCTGCTTTTCGTCGATGAACTTGCGGAGTCGCGACTCGTATGCGGCGAACGCCCGCGGAAGATCGCCCTCGGCCCGCGCGAGTTCACCGGCCAGCACGTACGACTCGACCAACGCCAGACCCTGCCAATCTGGCGGCCGCTCAGGTTGTGGGTGATGTAGACGAGTTCGTCGCGCGGCCGATAGCCGTCGATGACGCACGCCGCCACCTGGCAGCCCAGGTAGTGCGCGTACTCCGACTCGGGTCCGAATGTCAGCTTTCGAACCGTCGAATGCAGGCCGTCGGCGCCGATCAGCATGTCGAAGTCCCGCGCGGGTGCGTGCTCGAAGGTGACCGAGACTCGATCGGGCTGGCTGTCGATAGAGGTGACGGTGTCGGAATACATTGTCTCGACGTCATTTTCGATCGTGCGGTAGATCGTCGACGCGAGATCGCCCCGTGCCACGGTGGTATAGCGATCCTTGGTGGCGCGGCGGATGGCGCCCACCCCGAGGCTTGCGCGGGTTGCACCGTCAGCCCCGACCGCACGGAGTTCCTGGACGCTGTAGCCGACTTTTCGAATGTCTTCGACCACCCCCATCTTCTCGGCGATCGTGTAGCCCAGTCCCCAGAAGTCGATGACGTAGCCGCCGGTGCGGAAGCGAGGCGCCGCCTCGACCAGGGTGACGTCATGCCCGGCACGCCGCGTCCAGTAGGCGAATGCCGGCCCCGCGACGCCGGCGCCGATGATCGCGATCTTCATCAGAGCTCCTCTCCGTCGTCGTCTGCATTCACGGTACATTTGGTTCGTGCAGATCGCACGATGTGCAGATCGAACGAAGGCATCAGGTCCACTACGAGAAAGTGGTGCAACGGGCGTTCGCGTAGCCTCTGCTGGGTGAATCTGACCTACGACGAACGCGGCTCCGGCGACCCCGTGCTGTTCATCGCCGGCAGGGGCGGAGTCGGCCGCACCTGGCAGCTGTACCAGGTCCCGGATTTCGTGCGGGCCGGCTACCGGGCGATCACGTTCGACAATCGCGGGGTCGGTGCGACCGAGCAGGCCGAGGGGTTCGGCATCGAGCAGATGGTCGCCGATACCGCGGCGCTGATCGAGAAGCTGGATGCCGCGCCCGTGCGGATCGTCGGCCTGTCGATGGGCTCGTTCATCGCGCAGGAGCTGATGGTGGCCCGCCCGGAACTGGTCCGCTCGGCCGTGCTGATGGCCACCCGCGGGCGCCACGACCGCACCCGCGACTTCTTCCGTGCCGCCGAACGCGAGTTCGCCGACGCCGGCATCGAACTGCCCGCCTCCTACGACGCGAAGCTGCGGCTGCTGGAGAACTTCTCGCCGAAAACGCTCAACGACGACACCGCCGTGCGCGACTGGATCGACATGTTCACCATGTGGCCGAACAAGCCGACCCCAGGGATGCGGGCCCAGCTCGACATCTGCCCGCACGGGAACAGGCTGCCCGCCTACCGAAGTGTCACTGCGCCGGTGCTCGTCATCGGGTTCGGCGACGATGTCGTGCTGCCGCCGCACCTCGGCCGTGAGGTCGCCGACGCCCTTCCGAACGGCCGCTACCTCGAGATACCGGACACCGGCCACTTGGGCTTCATCGAAAAACCGCAGGTGGTGAACGCGGCGGCGCTCAAATTCTTCGCCGAATAGGCTGTAGTCGATGAACCCATCGACGGCACAGGCGCGTGTCGTCGTCGACGAACTGATTCGCGGCGGCGTGCGCGACATCGTGCTGTGCCCGGGATCGCGGAATGCGCCGCTGGCGTTCGCGCTGCACGACGCCGACCGGGACGGCCGGATCCGGCTGCACGTGCGCATCGACGAGCGCACCGCCGGATACCTGGCGATCGGGCTTGCGGTGGCCGAAGGGGCGCCGGTGTGCGTGGCGATGACGTCGGGCACCGCGGTCGCCAACCTCGGACCCGCGGTGGTCGAGGCCAACTACGCGCGGGTGCCGCTGATCGTGCTGTCGGCCAACCGGCCCTACGAACTGCTCGGCACCGGCGCGAACCAGACGATGGAGCAGCTGGGCTATTTCGGCAGCCAGGTTCGCGCCAACATCAGCCTCGGCCTCGCCCCGGAATTGCGGGGAGCTGCAGCCGGCGACATAGATAAGTTCAACGCGCAGTGGCGATCGGCGACGTGCCGAGTGTTGGTGGCCGCCAACGGTTTTCGTACCGCCAACGCGGGACCGGTGCAGTTCGACATCCCGCTGCGCGAGCCGCTGGTGCCCGACCCCGATCACGACCCGTCGACGTCCTATGCGCCGCAGGGCCGCGCAGGCGGCAAGCCGTGGACCTACACCCCGCCGGTGACGTTCGATCAGCCCCTCGACATCGACCTGACGCCGGACACGATCGTCATCGCCGGCCACGGCGCAGGCGTGCACCCGAACCTCGCGGCGCTTCCGACGGTCGCCGAGCCGACCGCACCGCCCGTCGACAACCCGCTACATCCGATGGCCCTGCCGCTGCTGCGCCCGCAACAAGTCATCATGCTCGGCCGCCCGACGCTGCACCGACCGGTCTCCGCTCTGCTGGCCGACCCATCGGTGCCCGTCTACGCGCTCACCACCGGCCCGCGCTGGCCGGACGTCTCCGGAAACTCGCAGGCCACCGGCACCAGGGCGGTGACCACCGGCGAACCGAATCCGGCTTGGCTGCATCGCTGCGCTGCGGTCAACACGCGCGCCGACGATGCCGTCCGCAACCAGCTGAAGGCCCATCCGCTGACCACTGGTCTACACGTTGCCGCTGCGGTGGCCGACGCGCTGCGCGAGGGTGACCAGCTGGTGTTGGGCGCGTCGAACCCGGTCCGCGATGCCGCGTTGGTCGGCCTCAACTCGCACGGCATCAAGGTGCGGTCCAACCGCGGCGTCGCCGGTATCGACGGCACGGTGTCGACGGCGATAGGAGCGGCGCTGGCGCATGACCGCACCGGCGGGCGCACGGTCGCGCTCATCGGCGACCTGACCTTCGTGCACGACAGCTCGGGCCTGTTGATCGGGCCCACGGAACCGACGCCGCGGCATCTGACGATCGTGGTGTCCAACGACAACGGCGGCGGCATCTTCGAACTGCTCGAGCAGGGCGATCCACGGTTCTCCGACGTGTCGTCGCGCATCTTCGGTACCCCGCACGACGTGGACGTCGGTGCGCTGTGCCGGGCGTACCACGTCGACAGCAGGCAGGTGGAGGTCGACGATCTCGCCGCCGCACTAGACGAACCGTTCGACGGCATGCGGGTGCTGGAGGTGAAGGCCGACCGGTCGTCGCTGCGGGCACTGCACGCGTCGATCAAGGCGGCGTTGTGATCGAACGGGTTAAGCGCCTGGTGCGCATAGTTTTTCGGCAAGTGAATCCGCACCTGTACGGCCAACCCGGCGAGACTCGCTCCGAACGTACCTTCCGCCGCTTACGGATCGGCGTCGTCATCGCGGCGTGTCTGGTGTCGTTGCAGTCGCTGCTTCTGGTGCTCGGCGCATGGCGCAACGACCGACAGATCGAACGCGACATGGGTGTCGCCGCCGCCGAGGTGCTCAGTGCGGGGCCGCGACGCTCGACGATCGAGTTCGTCACACCCGACCGCGTCACCTACCGACCCGAGCTAGGGGTGTTGTACCCGTCCGAATTGGACACGGGGATGCGGATTTACGTCGAGTACGACAGGGGCAATCCCGATCTGGTGCGGGTGCAGGACCGCAACGCCGCGCTTGCGATCATCCCCGCCGGATCGATCGCCGTGGTCGGCTGGATGGTGGCCGGGGCGGCCTTGATGGGGCTGGCGTTCTTCGAACGACGGCTCGCGCGTCAGGACGACGAGGCCATCAATTTGTCCAGCCAGTCGCTGTCCTGAAGGTCGACGATCTTGTCTGCTTTGACGTCGTAAACCAAAGGTGTGCCAGGATTTGACGGATTGAGGCTGACCAGCAGATCATAGTTGTGCTCGGCGACCCTGTCGATGTCCGCCTTCGGCTGTATGTTCGGGTCGCCGATCCTCTGAGCGACTTCTGCGGGCAGCCCCGCCTTCGTCGCCATATCCGCCAAATCCGCTTCGGAAGGCCCCGGGCCGCCCGGATCCTGGTGTGCCCAGACCTCTTCGACGAATCGCTGAAACTCGGGGCCGGTTGCAGCTTTGGTTGCCGTCGTCGGTTCGGCCGCCAGGAACAACACGTTCACCACCCCCCATGAGACGTGCTCGTCGATATCGTCGTCGAGAAAGGTCACGAAGTGGTAGTTGACGGCGAGTTCGCCGAGGCTGATGTAGCTCGCGATCTCGTCACCGTAGGTGTGCTGCAGCTCGGCGCAGTGGTCGCACTGCGGTTCGGTGAAGAGCTCGATCTGCACCGGGGCGTCCGGGTAACCGGCGATGATGCCGTTGCCGTCCTCGCTCACTGCCACAGGCGGCTGAGCGGGATCTTGCATCGCGGTTCCGGTCACTTGCTTGCTGCACCCGACCGCCGAAATGAGAAGGGCCGTCGTCAACACCACGCAGGTACGGGAAAATCGCATGTCAACCGCCCTTCTCTGGTGCGCAGGATACTCTGAGTCGACCCGCGGGAACCGCCGTTCAGCACCACCAGAACTTTGCGTGTCGTATCCCCGGATGCAACCTTCGCGACAATCGCTGGTGCCACCATCTTGGTGTGCGCGTTGCGATCGTCGCAGAGTCCTTCCTCCCGAATGTCAACGGCGTCACCAACTCGGTGCTCCGGGTGATGGAGCACCTCCGCCACCACGGGCACGAAGTCCTCGTCATCGCCCCGGACACACCCCGCGGCGAGCCGCCCGCGGACCGCGTGCACGACGGTGTCCGGGTTCACCGCGTGCCGTCACGAATCTTTCCGAAGATCAACTCTCTGCCGCTTGGCGTGCCGCGGCCCCGAATGATCAAGGTGCTGCGGGGATTCGACCCCGATGTCGTGCACCTCGCGTCGCCGGCGCTGCTCGGCTGGGGCGGTGTGTACGCCGCTCGCTACCTCGGTGTGCCGACCGTTGCGATATTCCAAACGGACGTAGCCGGTTTCGCGGAGAGTTACGGTATCGGCTTCGCATCTCGGGCTGCCTGGGCATGGACCCGGATGGTGCACAGCCGTGTCGACCGCACGCTGGCCCCGTCGACTGCCGCGATAGCGAACCTTGTCGCACATCACATCCCACGCGTCCACAAGTGGGTCCGCGGGGTAGACATTGCGGGCTTCGCACCGTCTGCGCGGGACGAAGAGTTGCGCAGGCAGTGGTCACCCGACGGTAAACCGATCGTCGGCTTCGTCGGCCGTCTCGCACCCGAGAAGCATGTCGAGCGGCTGGCGATGCTGAGCCACCGCGACGACCTGCAACTCGTCATCGTCGGCGACGGCGTGGACGGGGCCAAGCTCGAAAGCACGCTGCCGACAGCGGTTTTCACGGGTGCGCTTTACGGTGAGGAGCTCGCCACCGCCTACGCCAGCATGGACGTCTTCGTCCATCCCGGCGAACACGAGACCTTCTGCCAGGCCGTGCAGGAGGCAATGGCTTCGGGCCTTCCGGTGATCGCACCCGACGCAGGCGGACCGCGAGATCTGGTGACGCCCATGCACACCGGGCTGCTGCTACCGGTCTCCGAGTTCGAAGACCGACTTACGCCGTCTGTCGACCACCTACTCGCGGAGCGTCGGCGCTACTCGGTGGCAGCTCGCCGCAGCGTGCTCGGCCGGACCTGGCCGGCAATATGCGACGAGCTCATCGGCCACTACGAGGCTGTGCTCGGCAGCCGCGGTGTAAAGGCGGCGTGAGAACGTCGCGTCAGCCCTGTGCGAGCACCGAGACGGGCTGCCACTCCTCCCATGTCTTGAGCCTGCTCTCGTAGTCGGCTTTGGCCAGTTGCAGCGGTGCCTCGCCGAAGAAGACTCGCAGCGGCGGCACGGGCGCGTCGACCACTTTCAAGACCGCGGCGGCCGACGCCTTGGGATCGCCCGACTTCGACACCCGCTGTGCACGCGCGCGGTCGGCTTCCTCGTGCACCTCTTTGTAGTCGGGCAGCGGGGTCGAGCGCTTGGAGGACGGACCCGCCCAGTCCGTGTCGAATCCGCCCGGCTCGATCAGCGTCAGGTGAATGTTGAACGGCGCGACCTCCTGCGCCAGCGACTGGGAGAACCCCTCGAGGGCCCACTTCGACGCGTGGTAGATGCCGACGTTCTGGAAGGCGGTGATGCCGCCGATCGACGACACCTGGATGATGTGCCCGCTGCGCTGGGCGCGCAGGTAGGGCAGCACGGCCTGGGTGACCCACAGTGCGCCGAAGACGTTCGTCTCGATCTGTGCCCGCGCCTCCTCCTCGGTGAGCTCCTCGATGAAGCCGAAGTGCCCGTAGCCGGCGTTGTTGACGACGACGTCGAGCCTGCCGAAGTGGTCATGGGCCTGCTTGACCGCGGCGAAGTCCGCGTCGCGGTCGGTCACATCCAGCCGGATCGGTAGCAGCGCGTCGCCGAATTTCTCGATCAGGTCGGCCAGGGTCGCGGTGTCCCGCGCCGTCGCAGCGACCTTGTCGCCGCGCTCGAGGGCCGCGATCGCCCATTCCCTGCCGAACCCACGTGATGTCCCGGTGATAAACCAAACTTTCTCAGCCACGGTTTGAAGAATGCCCATTACAGCGGCTGGCATTCCCGACGCAAGAAACCCACAGGTAGCGTTTCGGGCGTGAACAGGGCGTCGCTGGACAAAGACCCGCGCGAAGTGGCGTCGATGTTCGACGCCGTGGCGCGGCGGTACGACCTGACCAACACCGTGTTGTCGCTCGGCCAGGACCGGTTCTGGCGGCGTGCGACGAGGTCGGCGCTGCGCATCGGGCCCGGCGACAAGGTGCTTGATCTCGCAGCGGGCACCGCGGTGTCGACGGTGGAGCTGGCGCGGTCCGGCGCGTGGTGTGTCGCCGCGGATTTCTCGGTCGGCATGCTCGCCGCCGGCGTGGGCCGTCAGGTTCCCAAGGTTGCGGGCGACGCGACGCGGCTACCGTTCGACGACGGAGCGTTCGACGCGGTGACGATCAGCTTCGGGCTGCGTAACGTCGTCGATCACGCCGCTGGTCTGCGCGAGATGGCGCGCGTGACGCGGCCGGGCGGGCGGCTGGTGGTGTGCGAGTTCTCGACGCCGACGAACGGGCTGTTCGCCACGGTCTACAAGGAGTACCTGATGCAGGCGTTGCCGCGGATCGCGCGGCGGGTGTCGTCGAATCCGGACGCCTACGTGTACCTGGCCGAGTCGATTCGGGCATGGCCCGATCAGGCTCAACTCGCACACCGGATTTCCGACGCCGGATGGTCGGCAGTGCGCTGGCGCAACCTCAGCGGCGGGATCGTCGCCCTGCACGCCGCCGTGAAACCCTCGCGCTAGGGTCGCGGAATGCACGGTCGCCTTGCCGATCCCGACTGCACGATCGGCACCGATCCGCGGGCAGATCCCCGAATGGTCAAGGCGCTCGCGTCGGTTGGCCTCGACGGCCATATGCCCGTTCCGAAAGTGACGCCCGATTCGACGATGGAACACCGGCTCGCGGTCGTCGCGGCGTCCGAGCGGCGAATGGACGGTGTGTTCGAAGAGTTCGCACGGCACCTTCCCGTCGCCAGAGGCGTCGCGACCATGACGACGACGATCGCCGGCGTCGACGGCAACGACATAGGGTTGTACATCACGCACCCGATCCCTGCCGGGGGCGATCTGCCTGGAGTGGTGCACTTCCACGGCGGCGGGATGGTCACCAACAGTGCGACCGAGACGCTCTACACGCGAGTGCGCGAAAACCTCGCGGCCACAGGGCTTGTGGTCATCGGCGTGGAATTCCGAAACGGGGGCGGACGGCTCGGGCCACATCCGTTCCCGGCAGGGCTCAACGACTGCGCGTCCGCGGTGCGATGGGTGTATGCGAACCGAGCGGATCTCGGCATCGGTCACGTGATCACGTGCGGTGAATCCGGCGGCGGAAACCTGGCGTTGACGACTGTGCACAAGGCCAAGCGCGAGGGCTGGCTGAACGAGATCGCAGGCGCCTACGCGCAGTGCCCGTTCTTGTCGGGCCGCTGGTACGAGCAACCCGACGACCTGCCGTCACTGAAGGAGGCTGACGGCTACGTGCTCACCCGGGAGTGGATGGGCCTCGCGGCTTCGGTGTACGACCCGGCCGGCGAGAACTCGCAAGACGGCACCTGTTACGCCGGATGGGCGACCGATGAGGAGCTGAGAGGCCTACCGCCGCATATTATTTCGGTCAACGAGATGGACCCGCTGCGCGACGAGGGGCTGCTCTACTACCGCAGGCTGGTGCGCGCCGGAGTACCCGCGGTTGGACGCGTAGTGGCAGGCACCGGCCACAGTGGCGACCTGATGCTGGGCGGATACATGCCCGAGGTGTTCGCCGCCAGCATCCGCGACGTCACCGGCTTCGCGCACTCCCTCGCCTAGTTTCCCGCCTCGCCTCGGCACCGCGAGCGTGCGTGTCTGCACACGACACGCCGCTCGCCACCGGGCAAACGTGCACGCTCGCGGCTACCTCAGCGCGTCGCATCCGGCGCGACCGTGCGCATTTGTCCGTTTCACGGCGGCGTGTTGCGCGCAGACCCGCACGCTCGCGGGGGTCAGCTGAACGGCGGGCGGCGGTCGAGGTGCCGCGAGCCGGCGCCGGCCCGCCGCCACACTCGCGCGACCCAATCCGCGTCCTCGTCGGTGACGAGGTTGGCCATCACCCGCACCGCGATGTTCATCAGGAATGTGGACCGCATCGCGATCGGGCCCGTCGACGGCAGGAACCGCGGAATCGTGAGCAGCAGCCCGAGCCGGCGCGCGACCGAGAACCCGCGCGCGTAATGCTGCTGAAGGACTGCAGGCCACGCCGTAGTCAGGTCACCCGCGCCGAGCATCTCCGCGGCCAGCCGCCCGGTCTCGAGCCCGTAGTCGATGCCCTCCCCGTTGAGCGGGTTCACGCAGGCCGCGGCGTCGCCGATCAGCATCCAATTCGGGCCGGCCACCCCGGACACCGCCCCGCCCATCGGCAGAAGCGCCGACAAGCCCAATCGTGGCTCGCCCTCGAAGCCCCATTCCTTACGTCTCAGTGACGCGTAATGCGACATCAACGGCCGCAGCGCCGCATCCGCCGGCCGTTTCGACGTCGCCAGCGCACCGACGCCGATGTTCACCTCGCCGTTGCCGAGCGGAAAGATCCAGCCGTAGCCGGGCAGCACCTCGCCCACGGGCGACCGCAGCTCCAGATGCGACGTGATCCACGGTTCGGCGGCCCGGGGCGTCGCGATGTAGCCGCGAATCGCCACGCCGTACACCGTTTCCTTGTGCCACTCGCGGCCGAGCGCGCGCCCCAGCGTCGACCGCGCCCCGTCGGCGACGATCAGATGCTCACACCCGACCTCGGCGCCGGAATCCAACAGCACAGAGGAAACCCGACCCGCGGAATCATGCCTAACCTCAACGGCTTTGACGCCCAGCATCATCTTCGCGCCGTCGTCGACGGCCACCAAGCGAATACGGTCGTCGAGCTCGGTGCGGGGCACCGCGCTGCTGGTGCTCGGGAACGACGGGCCAGGCCACGGGATCTCGACGTCGGAACCGAAGCCCGACATCCGCAAACCGTGGTGCGCGATCCGGCCGTCGAGCCACGACCCGAGGCCGAGTAGTTGCATCTCGGCGATGGCACGCGGGGTCAGGCCGTCGCCGCACGCCTTGTCGCGGGGGAATTGGGCGGAGTCGATCACCAGCACATCGCGGCCGCTGCGGGCGGCCCAGGCGGCAGCGGCCGAGCCCGCGGGGCCCGCGCCGACGACGACCACGTCGGCCCTGGTATTCATGTCTCCCAGTATGTTGGCAGAGTGAGGACACCGGCGAGCGTGGTCGCGGGCGTGGACTTCGGAGACCCCGCCTTTGCGCAGGATGTCCGCGAGGGCGTGGCCCGCATCGAGGACCTGATGTCCACTGAGCTGGGCAAAGCCGATGAGCTGATGGCCGCGGCGGTCCAGCACCTGTTTCAGGCAGGCGGCAAGCGCTTCCGCCCGCTGTTCACGGTGCTGGCAGCGCAGCTGGGGCCCGAACCCGACAACTGGCAGGTCACCGTGGCGGGCGCCGTCATCGAACTGGTTCACCTGGCGACGCTGTACCACGACGACGTGATGGACGAGGCGCAGGTGCGGCGCGGTGCGCCCAGCGCCAATGCCAGGTGGGGCAACAACATCGCGATCTTGGCGGGCGACTACCTGTTCGCGACGGCGTCCCGGCTGGTCTCGCGGCTCGGCCCGGACGCGGTGAGGGTCATCGCGGAGACGTTCGCCCAGCTGGTCACCGGCCAGATGCGCGAGACCCGCGGCGCCGCCGACCACGTCGACTCCGTCGAGCATTACCTGAAGGTGGTGTACGAGAAGACTGCCTGCCTGATCGCGGCCTCCGGCCGGTTCGGCGCGACCTTCTCCGGTGCCGACGAAGAGCAGATCGAGCGGCTGAGCAGGCTCGGCGGGATCGTCGGCACGGTTTTCCAGATCTCCGACGACATCATCGACATCGACAGCGACCCCGATGAGTCGGGCAAGGTGCCAGGCACCGACCTGCGCGAGGGCGTGCACACACTGCCCGTGCTCTATGCGCTGCGCGAAACCAGCCCCGAAGCCGACCGGCTGCGCGAACTGCTGGCAGGGCCGGTCGAGGACGACGACGAGCTGGCCGAGGCGCTGAGCCTGCTGCGCAGGTCGCAGGGCATGGTGCAGGCCAAAGAGACCGTCGCCCGGTATGCCAAGCAGGCGGGCGAGGAGCTCGCGAACCTGCCTGAGGGTCCGGGCAGGCAGGCGCTGGCTTCGCTGGTCGATTACACGGTTAACCGCCACGGCTGAGGAACCCGCGATGGTCGATGGCGCGTTGGGGAAGCGGAGACCTCTAGGAGGACGCTGATGAGCCGGCATCCGCATGCCAACACGGCAAAGACATTCTTCCTGCTGGCATTGTTCTCGGGGCTGGTCGTCGCCGTCGGTGCAATGTTCGGCAGGAACATCATGTTCTTGGCCGTGCTGTTGGCCATCGGCATGAACGTCTACATGTACTTCAACAGCGACAAGATCGCGCTGCGGGCTATGCACGCTCAGCCGGTCACCGAGGTGCAGGCGCCGTTCATGTACAAGGTCGTGCGCGAGCTGGCCACCACGGCGCATCAGCCGATGCCGCGGCTGTACATCAGCGATACCGCGAACCCGAATGCGTTCGCGACCGGTCGCAACCCGCGCAACGCGGCGGTCTGCTGCACGACGGGCATCCTGCAGATCCTCGATGAGCGTGAACTGCGCGCGGTGCTCGGCCATGAGCTGTCGCACGTGTACAACCGCGACATCCTGATCTCGTGTGTGGCCGGCGGGATGGCATCGGTGATCACCGCGATCGCCAACCTGGCGTTCTTCGCGAGCATGTTCGGCGGAAACCGCGAAGGCGGCTCGAATCCCTTTGCCATCCTGCTGGTTTCGCTGCTCGGCCCGATCGCTGCCACGGTCATTCGGCTGGCGGTGTCCCGATCAAGGGAGTACCAGGCCGACCAGTCCGGCGCCGAGCTGACCGGTGATCCGCTGGCGCTGGCGTCGGCGCTGCGCAAGATCAACGGTGGTGTGCAACAGGCGCCGCTGCCGCCGGAGCCGCAACTGGCCGACCAGGCGCACCTGATGATCGCCAGCCCGTTCCGATCGGGCGAGCGGATCGGCAAGATGTTCTCCACGCATCCGCCGATGGAGGATCGCATCCGCAGGCTCGAGGAGATGGCGGGTCGCGGCCCGGGCCAGTACTGAACACCGCTGGCCAGGCCGGCTTCGTATCAGCCGGCGGCCCGTTTCACGTTCCGCTGGAACCTCTGCTGTTTACTTCTGCAACATCTAAGCTGTGTCGATGCTGAGCAGAACGATCATCCTGGGTGGTGCGGCGGCGGCCGTGCTGTGTGTGCCGGGTATCGCCGTCGCTGATCCGAGCGAGCCGCCGGCTCCCCCACCGCCGCCCAACGTGAACGCCTGGGCAGCGGTGAAGCCGTCGGAGTTCGCGGTGCTGAACAACCAGGCGTACGCGTTCACCACACCCGACGGGTTGACGTGCATGATCCAGCGCAATGGCGGATACGGCTGCTTCGGCGCGCTCCCCGGCGCACCCGAAGGCGCGAATCTGGTCAGCGGACGGATAGGACAGGCGCCTGGCTTCGCCGCCGCCGGCGGAAATCCGTTCGCTATGTCCGGCGACATCAAGCCGCTTCCGGGTGGCTCCCGGCTGAGCTTCCAGACGGTGAGCTGTGGCGCCGACGGCACCGTCACGTCATGCCTCGACAGCCAGAACCAAGCGGGCTTCGTCATCAGCCCTGGCGGCAGTTGGATCGTGGGCGAGGTCAATCCGCTTGTCGATCGCCCAGAGGGCGCCAACCCCTACTTCAACTAGTTCAGAACCCCGAGCCGTACACCTCGTGGCCGGGCTTCTCGGCGGCGAGTCCTCGGTAAGCGTCCTCCACGGTTGAGCCGTGGTTGATGACGCCGTCGACCTCGCGTGCGATCGGCATCGGGAGCCCGTATTCGTTGGCGAATTCCATGATCACGCTCGCCGCCTTCACGCCCTCGGCGACCTGGTTCATCGACGCGATGATCTCGTCGATCGACTTGCCCGAGCCGAGTTCTTCGCCGACGTGGCGGTTGCGGCTGCGCTGGCTGGTGCACGTGACGATCAGGTCGCCCATGCCCGCAAGGCCGGCGAACGTGTCCCGGTGCCCGCCCATCGCCTCGCCCATCTTCGACATTTCCCGCAGCGCGCGGGCGATCACCATCGCGCGGGTGTTCTCGCCGATGCCGAGCGAGTAGCCCATCCCGACGGCGATGGCGTACACGTTCTTCAACGCACCCGCCATCTCGACTCCGACGACATCGTCGGTGTTGTAAGTCCGAAATCTACTGGTGCGGAACAGGTTTGCCAGGTTTGCCGCCAGATGCTGGTCCGGCATTGCCAGCACGGCCGCGGCGGCGTATCCCTCGGCGACCTCGCGGGCGATGTTCGGGCCGGCCAGGATGCCTGCCGGATGCCCGGGCAGCACCTCGTCGACGATCTGGCTCATCCGGTAGTTCGTGCCCTGTTCGAGACCCTTGACCAGCGACACCACCGGCACCCACGGACGTAGTTCCTTGGCGAGCTCAGTGAGCACCGCGCGGAAGCCATGCGACGGCACACCCATCACGATGACGTCGGCGCTCTCGGCGGCCTCGGAGAAGTCGGTGGTGGCCTGCAGCGTCAGCGCCAGCTCGACTTCGTCGCCGAGGTACTTGGTGTTGCGGTGCTTCTCGTTGATGTCATTGGCGGTCTCCTCGGAGCGCACCCACTGCAGCGTCGGCCCACGCCTGGCGCAGATGGAAGCGACGGTGGTGCCCCAGGAGCCTCCACCGAGTACGACGACCTTGGGTTCGCGCTGAACGGGTGCCATGGCTTCAGCGTATTGCCGATACATGCCGTTTCACTGGCAGATGAGAAACTGCGTCACCCGCCCAGCCGAAGTTAGCTGGCGCGCGCAGATCGGTGCGAATAGACCCCGTCAGGCGCTGGTAGGTTCAGTTGCCAGAAAGCAGGAAGGCTCCCCGTGCCGCAATCGATCAAGGTCGACCCGGACGAGCTGGCGCATGCCGCCGAGCGCGTGCGCGGCTACGCCGAACAGCTGTGGGCAGGACATCGCTCGTCGTTGGCGACGGCCGACAGCGCACGCCCGGCCTTGTCGGGCAGTCGGCGCACGCGATCGACGCCAGGACGCAGCGCTGGCAGACCACCACCGCAGAGCTGCATCGAGTGCTGACATCGCAGGCCGACGCTCTCGCGAGCATTGCGGCGGCCTACGCGCAGACCGAGGTGAACAACCGCGACATGATCGAGTCGCTGGACCCGACCGCCCTGTAGGCCACATGTCGTTGACGGTCGAGGATGTACAGCGCTGGGATCCCGGCGCCGTTCGCGCGGTCGGTGACGCCGCCCGCAAGCGCGCGCAGACCTCGATCGACACCGCCAACAGCCTGCCGAAGTTCCCGGAGTGGACGGGTCCCGGTTCCGAGGGGGCCAAGCAGGCGATCGAGGAGACCCGGCAGGCGTTGATGAAGGACGCCGACGCGGCGCTGACGGCGGCGCGCTCGGCCGATGCGGCGGCGGCCAACGTCGAGATCGTCAAGGACAACCTGCAGCAGGTGCTGCACATGGCGCGCGATTGTGGTGCGGTGGTCGATCCGGTGGCCGGCACCGTACGTCCAGCGCTGCCGGCCGCGGCCCTGCCGAACGACTGGCACAATGCACAGGTTCTGCAGCAGGCGCTACAACAGGTTCTCGCACAGGCGAATAGCGTCGACCAGCAGCTGGCCGCGGCGATGGACCAGGCCGACGACGTCGTCGACGTGCCGCCCGAGGCACGGCCGATTCCGTTGCCGCAGCCAGATGCCAGCGCCGAGGAGGTCGAGCAGTGGTGGAAGTCGCTGAGCCAGAAGGACCGTGAGCGGCTGATCGCCGAACATCCCGCAGAGTTGGGAAACCTCAACGGAATTCCCGCGGCGGCGCGTGACATCATCAACCAGCAGGTGTTGACCGACGACCTCAACCGTGTCGCCGACACCGCGGCGCAGCACGGCGTCTCGAACGAGCAGGTGCTGGCCAACCCGGCCTTCTACGGCCTTTCGGCGGACGACGTCACGCGCTACAACAACGCGCTCAAGGTCCAGGAGGGCATGAACCATCAGCGCGGCTCCGACCCCAATCCGTCACGACAGCGGCCCGTCATGCTGTGGACGTACCAACCGCTCGCCGACGAAGGGCAGGGCCGCGCCGCAATCGCCATCGGCAACCCCGACTACGCCGACAACACGACAGTCATCGTCCCCGGCACCGGCAGCAGTGTGAAAGGTGGCTGGCTCAGCGACGGTCACAACGACGCGATGAACCTGTGGGATCAGGCCAATGCGGCCGACCCGAACAGCACCCACTCGGTCATCTCATGGATGGGCTACGACGCACCGGATGGTTTTTCCGACACCCGCGTAGCCAACCCCGATCTGGCGCGAACGGGTGGCGACTTGTTGGCCGCCGACGTCAACGGGCTGTGGACCACCCATCAGGATCCCGCGCAGCACGTGACGGTGATCGGGCACTCCTACGGGTCGACGACAGTGGCCGATGCGTTCGCCCACTCCGGCATGCACGCCAACGATGCGGTGCTGTTGGGTTGCCCGGGAACGGACTACGCCAGAAGTGCCGCCGACTTTCACCTCGACGGCGGACACCTGTACGTCGGCGCTGCGTCGACCGACCCGGTGAGCTACATCGGCACGGCGCCGGAGTACCTGCACGACTACCTGAACCGGACGCTGGGCTATCCGGTCGGGCTCGATGCCGGCCTCGGAATTGACCCTGCCGGCGACCAGTTCGGCTCGATCCGGTTCGACGCGGAGGTCGTGGGCCGCAACGGCCTCGACACAGCAGACCATTCGCACTACTACGACATGGGCAGCGAGTCCCTGCGCGCGATGACCTACATCGCCACGGGTGAGAGCGGCGAGCTGGCGGGTGAGGGGCTGCTCGCCGATGGCCGCCGCCAACCGCACGTCGACCTGCCAACGGAGATCGACCTGCCGTTCGGCCGAAAGATCGACCTGCCGCCCGTAGGCTTCGACATACCGGGTTCGCCTGCCTATATCGACTCCCGAAGCCGACCGTTCATCGGAGTCAGTGACCAAAGACCATGCATTCTAAGCGATTTCAGTTCGGCGCGGTGATCCTTGGGTTCGCCGTGGTGTTAGGAGGGTGCTCGATGTTGCCTCACGAGGAGGAATCGTCTGCGACGCTGCCACCGCCGGGACCCGTGAAGACACAGTCCGATGAGGACACGATGAAGGAAGTGATCGGCCCCGGTAAGGAGATCGTGACGGTCGCCGCGCTTCAGGACGTCAGCGCCGGCTTCGATTTCGAGGCGTGCAACGACCAAGGTGAGCCGCCCTACCGCGGCAGGCTCGAGATGGGCTTCCGGATTCCGGAGAACACGGAGCCGAAGAAATACTTCGAACAGATCGCCCAGACGATGGTGCAGCAGGGCGTCGGCTGGTACGACGGTCCGCCGCCAGGCAAGAACCCGTTCGGCACCGTCATTCACACCAACACGGTGTTCGCGGTCATCGGCCAGAATCCCTCTGCGCGCGAAGATGGTTACGTGCACGTGTTCGGTGAGTGCCGCAACATGGAAAACCACCGCCACGCGGCGAGCGTCAACGTGACCGACCAGTTGCTGAAAGAGTGATGGCCAGCGGTATCCGCGCGGGATCGCTGGCCTGTGCGCTGATCATCGGTGTCTCGGTACTGGCGGGCTGTGCTTCGCTGCGGCCCAACATTCCGAACCAGGAATCATCGAAGCATGCGATAGTGCCGATGCCTGATCAAGCTTCGATCCAGCAGGTGATCGACCCGGCGAAGGAATTCGTTGTCCTGAACCAACTGCAGGATGTCACCGGCAGCTTCGGTTGGGTCGCGTGCGGCGGCCAGAACGAGCCGCGTTATTACGGCGAAGTGCGCATGTTTTTCCTGTTACCCAAGGACATCGACGGGAAGCAGTACGTCCGGCAGATCGCGAAGATGATGGTGTCGCACGGGTGGATGGACGGTCCGGCGGCGGCGGACAGGTCCTTCGGGACCCTTCTGCACACGAACGAAGTGCGAGCCGCCATCACTGGCGGCGACTCCGTCTATCGCGAGACCGGCAAGATCCGGCTTTCAGGCGAGTGTCGAAACATCACCGACCACCGCGAGCACAGCGTCGCGGTGGACATCACCGCTCGACTGCGTCAGCGATAGTTGACGAACTGCAGCGCGACCTCGAGGTCAGCCTGTAGATTCGGTCAGTGGCGTACGTGCGGAAAGTGCGCACCGCCTCCGGTGCGGTCGCGGTGCAGGTCGCGCGCAAAGACCATGGCCGGGTCGTGATCCTGGCCCATGTCGGTTCTGCGCATACTGATGCTGAGCTGGGCATTCTGCTCGACGAAGCTCGCCAGATCGTCACCGGTGAGCAAGAGGCGCTCGATATCGAGGTACCGGCACGTCCGACCCGGGTCACCGATGTGCCGGATTGGCGAATCTCGACACTGATCCTGGCCCCGGTAGCCCCCACGGGTGCTGCGGTGGGGGCAGGACGCACGGCGGCGACCCACTCGCGGTTGCTCTACGACGTCCTGGGCGCGGTCTATGACTGGCTGGGCTTTGATGCCGTGGCTGATCCGGTGTTTCGGGATCTGGTGATCGCCCGCATCGCCGAGCCGACCAGCAAGCTCGACGCACGGCGAGTCCTGGCCGATCTGGGTGCAGAACTGGTGTCCTACAAGACAATTGATCGCCACGCCCGCAGGATCCAGGCTGACGGGTACCGCGATGTGATCGCCCAGAAGTGCTTTGCCTACGCCTCTGACTGCGGCGGGCTGAGCCTTCTGCTCTACGACGTGACGACGTTGTATTTCGAGGCCGAATCCGAAGACGACCTGCGCAAAGTCGGCTACTCGAAGGAGCGTCGGATCGATCCACAGATCGTGGTGGGCCTGCTGGTCGACCGCACCGGGTTCCCGTTGGAGATCGGCTGCTATGAGGGCAACACCGCCGAGACCACCACCATTGTTCCGATCGTCACCAGCTTCCTGCAACGCCACGGCCTTGCGGGCACGCCGATGGTGGTGGCCGCTGATGCCGGCATGCTCTCGGCAGCCAACCTCAAAGCCCTCGACGAGCTCGGACTGTCGTTCATCGTGGGCTCCCGCACGACCAAGGCGCCCGGGGATCTGGAATCGCATTTCCATTGGAACGGAGACGTTTTCACCGATAGACAGATCATCGACACCGTCACACCCCGGCATGGCAACACCAAAGTCAACAACCCCGCGCTGCGAGCCGAGCCCGTCTGGAATCCCGAGGACCATCCGGGCGGGTGGCGGGCGCGTCAGCGATAGTTGACGAACTGCAGCGCGACCTCGAGGTCAGCCTTCTTCAACATGGCGATTACGGCCTGAAGGTCGTCGCGCTTTTTGGAGCTGACGCGAATCTCGTCGCCTTGGATCTGGGTCTTGACGCCCTTGGGTCCGTCGTCACGGATCAGCTTGGTGATCTTCTTGGCGTTCTCGCTGTCGATGCCCTGCTTGATGCTGCCGCTGACCTTGTAAGTCTTGCCGGACGCCTGCGGTTCGCCGGCGTCGAAGGCCTTCATCGAGATGTCCCGACGGATGAGCTTCTCCCTGAACACGTCGACGGCGGCCTTGACCCGTTCCTCGGTGGACGAGGTGATCGTGACGGCCTCGTCGCCCTGCCATTCGATGCGGGTGTCGGTGCCGCGGAAGTCGAACCGGGTGGAGAGCTCCTTGGCGGCCTGGTTCAGGGCGTTGTCGACCTCTTGGTGGTCGACCTTGCTGACGACGTCGAAGCTTGAATCCGCCATTGGATTCGGTCCTCCTTCGGTGGTGTCTCCTATGTACTATCCCACGACGCCCAAACCGGACATTTCGGAGAGGAAGTACGAGTGGAACCCGCCATCACGTCGATCTCGGCGCGTTGCGCGGGTTGGTCGTTTTCATCCCCGGCGCCCACTCGTTGTACCCTGCTAGTCGCACAATGGCAGGTTGCCCGAGCGGCCAATGGGAGCGGACTGTAAATCCGTCGGCTTACGCCTACGCAGGTTCGAATCCTGCACCTGCCACCGCAGCTCAGACATGGTATATAGCAGCGATCTCATTACTCCTCGGATTCCCCAGGGCTGACGGTTGTCCCGCGCCATGGTCAAATCCTGATGGTGTTGATGGTTCTCTCTGCCTCACGCACACTCGGAGTGTCCAGGGGTGGTACCGAAGAAGTCTGGGCACTGAGCATTCACATGTCGGCTGGGGGTCGGTTGGCAGTGACCGACTCGCCATCGTCCATGCGGAGGCGCGAGATGAGGTCGGCCCTATGGATCGCCGGAGAATCTGCAGGATTGGTGCGGCATTAATCCTGACTTTTCTCACTGTGATGGGTTCCGCGACGCTGTAGGGCTGTGACCTGCTGGTTCGTCTGCTGGTTGGTGCGGATTTGTGCACTAGGTGTGGTGTTTCACCACGTCGGTTACACGGCCGTGGGCGTGTGCGGACTCGGTCGAGCGAAGACAGTTGCCCCACTGAGCCCGCCATTCCGCGGAGTAGTGTCGGGCCGTGACACAAGTTCTGCAGGCCCAGGTTTGTGTTGCCGGTGGTGGTCCCGCCGGTATGGTTCACGCTCTTCTGCTTGCCCGCGCCGGGATCCGGGTTGTTGTCTTGGAAAAGCACAGTGATTTTCTGCGCGATTTCCGCGGCGACACCGTGCATCCGAGCACCCTGCGAATCATGGACGAGCTGGGGTTTATCGACGAGTTGCTGCGTCTACCGCACACCAAGATCAAGCGTGTTGCCTTCGACACGGACGGCTCGATTCGCACTTTCGGCAACTTCGGTGTGCTCAAATGGCTTGGCTTCAGGCAGCCGTATATCGCTGTGATGCCGCAGTGGGACTTCCTGGACTTCCTCGCTGAAAAGGCGTCTGCCTACCCGGAATTCACCTTGATCCGTAACGCCGAGGTCAACGACCTGATCTTTGATGGCGATCGGGTGACCGGGGTGCGCACGCCGGAACTGGAGGTGCGCGCCGAGTTGGTGGTAGGCGCTGACGGGCGCACATCGGCGGTGCGGGCTGCGGCGGGTCTGGAGACCGCCAGCGCGCACTCCCCGATGGATGTGTTGTGGTTCCGGCTGAAATGGCGCCCCGGTGATCCTGAGAAGCCGTTCGCGGTAATCCGGAGGGGCTTGCTCGTGGGCATGATCTACCGGGGTGATTACTGGCAGGTCGCGTATCTGCTGCCGAAGGGGTCGAATCCGCGAGACGGCTCCCTGGAGGCGTTCAAGGAGCGCCTGGTCTCCGTGCGACCGCAGCTGCGTGAACACGTCAACGACCTACACTCCTGGGACGACACCAGCCAGCTCGATGTGTGGGTGGACCGGCTTAAGACCTGGTGGCGGACGGGCCTGCTGTGCATTGGCGATGCCGCGCATGCCATGTCACCGGCCGGCGGAGTCGGCATCAACCTCGCTGTGGCCGATGCGGTGGCCGCGGCCAACATCCTGTGCGCCCCGCTGTGCGAAGGTCGGGTGACCGAAGCCGACCTCGCCAAGGTGCAGCGCCGGCGCGAGCTGCCCACCCGCATCATCCAGGCTGGGCAGGTGTTCCTCCAGAACGCGGCGATCGAGCCCAATTTGAACGGAGACCTGTCCCCGATCCCTATCCCGAAGATCGTTGGCCGGGGGCTGCTGCAGTTCGTTCCACCGATTATCGTTGGGCGGGGCTTCCGCCCCGAGCATGTACGGACACCGGACATACACACCGCCTAGCCGGGCGGCATCCCAGCAAGACTCGTTCGGGAGCCGACAATGCGGGTTCGAATCCACTCCGCATGCACACACACTCCGCATGCACACACTCCCCTGCCTATCTCTTGGCGCGAAGCCATACATGGTGCGAGCACCGACGCTCACCCACCATTCCCGGCCAGTCGATGCTTCGTTCGGTTGAACGTGCGTAAGCGCAGTTTCCGCATGTCCAAGCACGACCTGGAGGCCCGCCGGATCTACCACCACACCCGCGAATCCATCGAGGCGCACGTGACGATCGTGTTCGCCGCGATGGCAGTCAGCCACTACATCGAGCACCGAACCGGCTGGAGCATCAAGAAATTCGTCCGCACCACCCGCCGCCACCGCACCGTGACGATCCAAGCCGGACGATAAACACTGACCGCCGCCGAATCCCTACCCGACGACCTCCGCGACGCGCTGGCCAAGATCGGCTGCGCCGGTGTGCACTAGTTTGGCCCAACTCGGGACTGAAGGCTGATAAGGGGGCGATCATAATGGTGGCGCAAATCTGCTTTGAAGTTAGGGGGTCACTCGCTGTGGGTCGATTTGACGACTGGAGGCCGACGCGCCGACGGTTCCTCCAAGCTTCGATGTGCGCGGGCGCAGGGGCCTCATGAACAACCGAAACCTGACATCGTGTACATGTCGGAGTCTGGGCGCACCGGACGAGTAGCCAATGGAGTAGCCAACGCGATGGACGAGCGCGGCGCACGATGTACTGCGAGATCGGCGAGACGGCCGCCCACAGCATTCCTGCACGGCATCGCCCGCGATGGGACTCCGTACTCGATGCTGGTTGCCATCATCATCCGAGTCGGCCCCGACGGGCTGAATACCCACGTCGACGAATACTTCGATCGCGTGCTGGATCCCCTTCACAAACAGGAACCCTCCCGGAGGTGACATGTCTACCGTCACAGAACTTCTCAAGAATCCTGAATCAGTCGGGGTCTGGACGCTGGATTCTGACCAGTCGACGATCACATTCAACAACAAGACGATGTGGGGCGCGATGAAGGTCAACGGCGTCTTCACCGAATTCAGCGGCGACGGCCAAATCACCAACAGCGGAACATTATTCGGCCGAGTCGACATCAAGGCCGCGTCGCTGAACACCAAACTGGGCAAACGCGACGAGGATCTGCGGTCGCCCACGTTCCTGGATGTGGATAACTACCCCGATATCAGCGTGGTCGTCACCGGCGTCGAACCTGGTCCAGATGAGACCCTCAAGCTGCGGGCTGATCTGACCGTCAAGGGCACCACGGCACCAATGCCGATGCGGGCCAGGGTGGCGGTGCGCGATGACGGCGCGGTGCGGCTCAGCACTCAGACCACCGTGAACCGCAAGAAGTGGGGCGTGACAGGAAACATGCTCGGCATGGTCGGCGACAAGACGACGCTGTCGACCTCCCTTGTGTTCCGGCACACCGCAGGATAGCCGTAGCATCGGCCCCCGGGTCCGCGGCAGATCGGGCGCGCGCGGCGGCCACGCAGGCAGTGCCCGGCGGCACCGCGGGCGAGGTCGATCAGGAGACCGCGAGGGCGGTGTTGTCTACGGCGTGACCGTCACCAGACCCGACGGGACCGCGGTAGGAGGTTCGTCTGGACAAGGACTTCCACGTGCTGGACCCTCAGCCGGCCGGTCATTACCACGACAACGACAGCGACGACGAATGACGGCCCTGTCGAAGGGTAAGTTCGATGATGATGCTCAATGGTTTGGCTGCGTGGACCGGTTTCCTGTGCGCACTAGTCGGACTTGTCGCGCTACCGCTGGCGCTGTTCGCCGCCGGATCGGGCCACCCAGGGTGGGCGATGGTCGCCGCCGCGGTGCTGCTGGGCAGTCTCGGGGTCGGCGTCGGTTTCGTCGCCACTGTCGTGCACTACGACCACCGACACCACAACCGCACCCCGCGCCTGTTCTAGCGGCACGAAGCACGTACCGCCTCGGGCGGATTCGTGGCCGAGCCCATCGCAAACCCATGGGGAGGGCCGTCGGTGATCGGTCAGAACGCTGCATTCTCAGGCCACCCGCCGCTGGCGGCCAGGCTGGTGGCGAGTCGGCCGGCACGGTGTGAATCAAAGCAGAGAGTCGAGCGCCGTGGAGCACTTGAGCCGGCACATCGGGCGTCGGTCGGTTCACTGCCTGGGCGGTGGGATCATCGTTGGCCCCAGGGCCCAGTTCCTCTACACCTTATTGGATGAAATACTTCATTCATCCAATCGGACGTGATGTTCACTAACCCGGGACGCCCTGGCGACAAAGGCTGGAACGCGGTCAGTCAACGCACCACGCCAGGCTCATGTCATCGAGCGCCTTCGGGCAACTATCTGACAGCCGCCGATTACTGACAACAATCCTGACGACAACGATGACGACAGTCCAGCATCGAGGCAACCCGAACCTGAACGTGCGCAAGGGTGGTCAACAGTTGATGAGCAAACACTGGTCACTTTCGACGAGCGTCAGCACGAGTACTTGCGCGAAAACAGCGCTACTAAGAGAACTTCGGTCAATTCAGATCGCTCCCAGGAACGACTCGATTGCCTTCTCGATTGGCTCGATGTCGTCCTTGTCTAAGAGGCAAACACAACGTGCTGATCGTGTGCGAAACTGGTTCCAAGATGCCAGCCGACTTGGGCGGTGATATCTACGCGGACCTTGAGCCCGCTAAAGTAGCCTCGGGCCGCCCGCCGGAGGTAACCGTGCCCGTTGAGGTTCGGACAATCCGCGGCGTCGAGTTGGTCCGCGTCGGCACGTGGTCAAATCTCGACCGGCGAGTGGACCGTGACCGCGGACGACCTCGCCTCGGCGGTGGCCGCGCACCGCGCCGGGGTGTTGCGCCGCCCGGTGATCAAGCTCGGCCACGTCGGCCCGATGCGAGATGCGAGTCCCGCCTTGGGCTATGTCGACAACCTCCGCACCGCCGACGGCGGCACCACGCTCGTCGGTGACCTCGTCGACGTGCCCACCTCTCCGGGTGTCCACCGGGCAACAGTCCATCGACCAGCAGCACGACGCTATCGCGGCGGCGGGCGTAACCCCCGACCGAGTCTTCACCGACACCGCCTCCGGGCGTGCCGGCAGCATGCGGCCCGGCTGGGCAGAATGCATGGGCTGGCTTCGCGAAGGCGACCACCTCGTTGTCGTCGCTGTTGACCGGCTCGGGCGTTCGGTACGCGAAGTCGCCACCGCCCTCCACGAGCTGACCAATCGCGGCGTCCACGTGCGGTCGCTGCGGGAAGGGGTGGACACCAGCACCCCGACCGGGCGCGCGCCGTCACCAGCATCATGGCGACCATCGCCGAGTTGGAGCTGGAAACTCGGAAAGGAGCGCCGTGCCGCCTCCCGTGAAGCCCGGGTCGCACGTGGCCTCGCCGCCACCAAGCCGATGAAACTCGATGCAGCACAGCAGAAACGCCTTCTCCGCCTGTACCAACAGGGTGAGCCGGTGAGTGAGCTGACTTCAATGTTCGGGATCAGCCGCAGCACTCTGTTCAGAACCATCAAGGTCCTGAAGGTGCGGGAGCTGGCATAAGCACTCCCCCGATGGACAGGACTTCTGAGACAGACTTTCGAAACACAGCGACCGCCACGACCCGCTCCACGCGGGGACAGGACTTCCCCGGCAGCCCTCGGAATCTCGTTGGGTTTCTTCAGATCTCGGATGTGCATTCGAGCTCCTCGACCAGTTGCCGCCGCTCCCCGTTCAGCCGGCAATTACTGCGGCCCTCGATGTCCGGACATTCCGCCGTCGACGGCAAGGGTGCTACAGGTGATGGGTTACGTGAGCAGGTTCTCGTCGCCCTGGTCCCAGCCGAGTGAGTCGCCGAGATAGACCGGCACCGACAAAGTACCGCGCTCCCGCGAGGTGAGGCGTTCGCGACCCAAAGCCAAAAGGTAGGTGACTCGAGCCAGCGCAACCGCAACCGGGTGTAGGTCGATGCCGACAACATGCGTCGACAGGCGCGCCATGGCGTCGGCTAACGTGATACTAGAAGCGTTGGCAGCGTCGAGAAATCGTCTGACCGCGTAGAAGAGGAAGGTCCCCGATCCGCAGCTCGGGTCGAGAACACGTTGGCGTGTCGGGTCAGTGATCACCTTGGGAAACCATGGCATTGGCCAGCCAGTCTGGCGTGTAATACTCTCCCAGCGCCTTTCGCGTTGATGCGGAAGGGACCGATTCGTACAGCACCTTTAGCACATCGTGCTCGACCGTTGACCAGTCGAATCTGGCCAGCCGACGGGCCAGCGTAGCTATGAATCCTTCTCCTCCAAGGACTTCCAGGACCCAATCGAAGAAGTCGTGATCCACAACACCGTGCAGCCCCGCTAGGGATTGGGATCACTCGAGGTCCCATTCAATTTCCTAAATGCGGCGGCTGGAGTATGCGTCGATCCAGTCGGAGTATCGAGTAGTGAAGATGGTGGCGTTCTCGTCGGGTGCGAGGGTGTGATCGTCGATCACCGCACCGAAGTATGGCGCCTGGGCGTCAGTGACGACCCGACGTTGATCACCATTGGCGGCAAGGCCCGTGCGGACAAAGTCGTCCATCCCCATTGCTTCGGGTCCAGCGATCTCCATTACTCCGTTGATAGGGCGCCCGACAGCCGCGCGGGCCACGGCGGTGGCCACATCGTCGGCGGCGATAGGACGGAACAACGCGTGCGGCAATCTGACAATGTCTCCGTCTGTCGCGGAATCGGCCAAGCCAACCGCGAATTCGTAGAATGGAGTGGCTCGCACGATCGAATAAGGCCGGCCCGAATCCTTGATCAGGTTTTCCTGAGCTGCTTTCGCGGTGTTGTAACCGCTCTCTGGCATGATCTGCGCGCCCACTACGGACAACGCGACATGGTGTTTGACTCCCGCTTCCTGTTCTGCAGAGAGAAGATTCGTGGTCGTGGTTGTGAAGAAGTGCATCACAGGTTCATCGTCGAACAATGGTGAATCGGCGACGTCCACCAGGACATCCGCGCCGGCGACAGCGTCGGCGAGACCTTCACCGGTGAATGAATCGACACCTGATCGGCGTGAGGCGGTGATCACGTCGTGTCCGTGCGCGCTGAGCTTGGTCGCTACTTTCGAGCCGATAAGCCCACGACCGCCAATGACCACGATCTTCATGATGAACCTTTCAGAGTTGCGTTTGACTGGTGTGTGGTGTCAGTGGTGTGCGGCGGCGATGTTGTGCCAAGTATCGCGTAGGCCGCGGCCGCGCTGGCTGCGGAGAAGACACCGCAGCTAAGCGATGATTCCATACCGAGGGATTCAGCCATCGCGGGACCAAATACTATGAGCACCAAACAAGTTGCCGCGCCAACGAGTTTTGGCCGCCAGCCGGTCAGGAGCAAGACTCCCAGGGTCGCTTCGGTGGCGGTGGCAGCCCACACAATGACGGTCAATAACCACCCAGAAGCAAACGGAACAAGCTGGTGGGCATAGTCGGCGAAGGCACCCATGCTCCCCCAGCTACCCTGCCCAAACGGCTCCCACCAACCGAATCGGTCGGCAACAGCGGACAGAAAGGCCGCCGCGAGCGACAAGCGTAGTGCGATCCGGACAACCCGGATAGCGCTTGGCGTGTGCATGGACTCCTCCTGCTGTGTCGTATTGCGGACATAGATTTTGTCTTCAAATTGTTGACGTCGAACGGTGCGAACGTTTTGCATCGCTAACGCGGCGGCTCATTTTTCGGCGGTGTCGTCCATGGTGAGCGGGCCGTCTCCGGTATCGAGCAGGAAGACTGCGAGTAATTCAGCGGGTTCGGTGGCGCTGGCATTTTCACTGACCGTGTGGTGCGCGCCGGGGGCTTCACTCCACGTCTCGCCGGCGTGGTAGACACGTGCAGGCTCACCTTCGAGTTGGCTGCGGATCGCTCCGGAGATCACGTAGGCCATGATGAACGCTGATTTTGCGTGGTGGTGAGCTGCGCTTTTTCCTCCTGGCGGATAGCTGACGGTCACTGTTTCCAGTGATTTGCCCGGAACGTTGGTGGGTTGATCGAAAACTGTGCGGATAACCGGGTTTTGACCCGAATTCGGCTCGGCGTGGGCCGCAGGCGCGAGTATGGCAACAGCGATCAGTGTGGCGAGTAGTATTTTTAGGGCCATTTTTTGGCTGCCTTCCCTTCGGATGTCTTGACGACTAGCTGATGTGATCGCACGATTTGGGATGACCCGCGTGCGTGCGAAGTCTCCTCACGACCAGGGTGACGCAGCTAGGTAGTGGGAGTCGCCCGCTGCCACTGACAGCGCCGGTTCCACACATTGATCGTCGGCCACTGCAATGAACAGATGAGCTGTCGCGCCCGCCCCCGGCGTAGTGACCCCAGTCGGAGGGGATGGCCGCGAGCCGCGCGTCGCGGAGCAGCGCGAGCTCGGCCTCCGAGTCCTCCGGCGGATCGGCGCGCAGGTACATCGCCTCCCAGTAGCGCACGAGGAAACGAGTGTAGGCCCGCGTACACGCCGTCCGATCATGGGAGGTTCCTTTTCAGTCTTGTGCTACGCGCACGATCGTCTTGCCAGGGATGCGTTTGTCGGGAGCGAATGCCGCGGCGGCTTCAGCGAGTGGCAACACGGCGCCCACCACCGGTTTGAGGCGTCCATCCCGTACTCGCGCGGCGAGGTCGGCGAGCCGGGCGCGATCGGGTTCGACAACGAAGAAAACAGCCCGCCCGTCGTGCGGCCGGGTCTCCGGCGGCTCGGCGATGGTGACGAGCGTTCCGCCGGCGCGCACCAGTGCGGCCGAGCGGGCGAGAATGTCTCCGCCGATCACGTCAAATACCACGTCGACTTCCCCTGCGTCCTCCAGCTTTTCGGTATCCAGGTCGAGGAAGGTATGGACGCCGAGCGTGGCCGCCCGGTCTCGATCTGCGGTCCGGCCGGTGCCGATGACGCGCGCGCCGACCTCACGAGCGAGCTGCACCGCGATCGACCCGACCGCACCCGCGACACCGTGGATCAGGACCGTTTGTCCAGCGGTGAGGCGGCCGTGGTCGAACAGGCCCTGCCAGGCGGTCAATCCGGAGATCGGCAGCGCGGCGGCCACAGTGAGTTCGATGTCGATTGGCAGCGGTGCGAGGTTACGGGCTTCCACCGCGGTGTACTCCGCGAGCGAGCCGTTGCGGGCCCAGTCGGCGAGCCCGAACACCCGCTGCCCGACGCTCAATCCGGTTGTGCCGTAACCTAACTCAACCACGACCCCGGACAGATCGTGGCCGGGCACGCTCGGTGTGCGGTCACGGCCCGCGCGGTCGGTCCAGGTGTCCGGCCAGTCAAGCTCCGTGGGTATGAAACCCGCGGCGTGGACCCGCACGACGACATCGTTCGAGGCCGCCTCGGGGTGGGGCAGGTCTGTCAGCGACAGGCCAGCGACACCGGCGTCACGATCTGAAACAGTGATGGCTTGCATTATGGGTCCTTCCTAATGTGGGTTGTTGTTGAGCCTGACCGCCTCGTCGTCTCCATTCGCGGTAGCTCGAGGCTTTCGTGAGTTCGTTGAAGAAGAAACCGGTTACCGCCGTGCCGATTTCGGTGACCGGATCGATCTCCTGACGGGGCGAATTGTTCTCCCGATAGCAGTGTGGCGTGGGGTGAGCTCTTCGGCGTTGATCCCGACGACGAGATGGGCGATGATTTTGGCCGAGTTAACCAAGAGGGTGTGTTCGAGGAAAAGCTCATCGGTATCGGTGAATTGGGTGCCCAGTGCGCCGCGTAGGAGTTTTGCCCACAACTGGCGCTTCAGCCTCACCGTCGGTAGGTGCTCACCATGCGCGTAGAGGGCAGCCAGGGTCGAATGGTCGAGTGCGTGCGATGAACTGTCCGCACCGAGCCTCTCTGCGATTTCCGCCGGGGTGGGGGGGATCGCTCGACGGGTGGCTAGCACGCCCTCAAGCCAGCGCAGCAGTTCGGCGGCGCGCCCCAGTCGGTGGTGAACCTGGCGTCCAGGCCGGCTCGCTCCTCCTCGCGGAACACGCGCCGCGTGTTCGCCCAGCCGCTGATGAACGGCACCTGGCAGGCGACCGCCGCGACCCGGATGTCGAAGGCGGCCACCGGCAGCACGTGGCCGCCGCTGTAGCTCGTGCCCCATATCCCGATCCGCTCGGCGTCGACCTCGGGCTGCGCGGCGGCGAACGTGATCGCGTCGCGGTAGCCGCGCACCTGCGCCCACGGATCGATCTCGTACCGCGGCGTGCCGTCGCTGGCCCCCGAAGCACGGGTGGTCCCACACCACGCTGGCGAACCCCAGGCCCGCGAACGCTGCGGAGATGTCCTCGAGGAACAGCTCCTTCACGCCGGAGAACCCGTGCGCGAAGCAGATCACAGGCACCAGGCCGTCGGCCCCGTCGGGAACTTCGAAGAAGCCGCGGAGGGTCACGCCGCCGGAGAGGAACTCGATGTCTCGTCGCATGCCGCGAGCCTATGCCCGGATCGGATTGAATGGGCGCCATGAGCGTGAAGCGGCCGGGCCGAGGGGTAAGCCCCCTCGAAGTTGGGACCTGTCGAGATGGCCCGCGCGCACCCTGCCGTTTCTCCCTCTGGATACACAGACAGTCCCCCCGCCGACACCCGCCAGCTAAACCCGCTGGTCAGGGGGCGAATACCGTTAGAATACAAGCGAATACACGCCGCAGCGGCGTTTGCTGGCGGATGAAAGTGATTGTGGCGCAATGACATTCGAGACAGACCCTAACCATCGTCGCCGGGTGGACGGCCAGGCCATGCGCGAGCGGGACGCCGAAACACGACCTAGGTCTTCGGTCGACGGGGTCCGCGGTGAATCGAGCACGGGAAAGCGAGGTGCGGCGCAACAAACGGCGGCCGGGTAATCAGCGGCGTGCTGCCTGACAACAGGCCCGCCACCGAGTGGATCGCCGTCACCTCCAGGGACTCGGCTTCCGACAACGGCGGCAGCAATCCCGGAAGGCGTTGCGCCAGCATTGTTTTACCGACGCCGGGCGGACCCGTCATCATCAGATGGTGGGCACCGGCCGCCGCAACCTCGACGGCGAACCGGGCGTGCGATTGGCCCACCACATCGGCGAGGTCGACAACGAGCTCGGGCGCCGACGACGCAGCGTCGATCCGGTCGTCGAGTTTGGGCAGCTCCGGTCAACCACTTGTGCAATTGCCCCAAAGTGCGTACACCCCACACTTCGACACCCTCGACCAGGCTGGCCTCCGCCACGCCGAAATGCCCGGCGCCGGGTCCCCCAACCCGACGAAATCGCGGCCGCGCTCAATAACAGCCAGCCGTGCGGAGGCTGTTGTCGGCGATGGCGATGCAGGTCGCGGGTCCGCCACGCAAACGAGCGTCGCGTCTGATTCCCTACAGACGCACGCAATGCGGCCCGTCAAGGGGCACTAGCGTTATGGCATGCGTTCCGTCGCAGTCCGTCTCTGCGCCCTCGCCGCCGCCGGCGTGTTCGCCATGAGCGGATGCGTCGGCGAGCACGCGGCCGGTGTCTCCAGACCGTTCCCGGCCGGCGCGGGACGTGGCCCGTGCGAGGTCGCCGAACAGACCGACGTGCCGGCCACGATGCGCGATGGCACTGTGTTGCGCGCCGATGTCTACCGGCCCCGCACCAACGACCCGGTACCCGTGATCCTGATGCGCACCCAGTACGGCAAATCGGGTGCACAGGCCGGATCGCGCTACCAGACGCCGGACTGGTTCGCTTCGCACTGCTATCTGGTGGTCATTCAGGACGTGCGCGGCCAGGGCAATTCGGGTGGCACGTTCAGCGAGTTCACCCATGACATGGCGGACGGCTACGACTCCGTCGAGTGGGCCGCCGCGCTGGCCGGCTCCAACGGCAAGGTCGGGATGTACGGCTCGTCTTACGTCGGTGCCACACAGTGGCTCGCCGCTACGACCGCGCCGCCGCACCTTGCGACGATCGCGCCGGCCAACACCGCCTCGGACTACTACGACGGGTGGACGTACGAGGGCGGCGAGTTCCGGTTGGCGTTCGTGCAGCCGTGGGCGATCGGACTCGCGACCTCGGCCGCCGAGAACCGCAACGACCAAGCAGCCGCTGCGCAATTGAAGGCGGCTGGCGCCGAGCCAACCCGATGGATGGACTTCCGCCCGTTCAAGGACCTGCCGCCGATGCAACCGCAGAACCCCGCCGTCGCTCCCTGGTACTTCGACTGGATCCGGCACTCCACCCGCGACGACTTCTGGCGGCAGTTCAGCATCAGGGAGCGCTACCAGTCGGTGAAGGTGCCGGTCCTCCACTTCGAGGGTTGGTATGACGGCTTCCTCGCTGGCGGCACGGAGAACTTCGCAGGCATGGTGGCCCACGGTGGCACCGAGCTAGCCCGCGATAACCAGCGCCTGGTCATCGGTCCATGGGATCACGTCAACTGGGGTAGACCCGACTCCTCGCCGGTGCCGCTGCTCAAGGACATCGGCGAGGTCGGAGACAGTCCGATCAACGACCTGATGCTCGCCTGGTTCGACCACTTCCTGAAGGGGCAGCAGAGCGATGTCGCCGGGAAACCCCGGGTTGACTACTTCGTGATGGGCGCCAATACGTGGAAGTCCGCGACGAGTTGGCCTCTGCCGCAGACAAAGTGGACGACGTTCTACCTGTCGGGGCCAGGCGGAATCGATGACCGCAGGGGTGAACTGGTATCCGCCGCGCGCGGCGCCCAGCCGCCGGATACCTACACATACGACCCCCAATTCCCAGCGCCGAGCCTGGGTGGGCACTCCTGCTGCGGCGCGCAGTCCGGCCCGCAAGGACCGTACGACCAGGTTCCCGTCGAGCAGCGATCGGACGTCCTGATCTACAGCAGTGCGCGACTCGAGCACGACACCGAGGTGACAGGACCGGTGACTGTGCGGCTCTGGGCCCAATCGACTTCTGCAGATACAGATTTCACGGCCAAGCTCACGGTGGTCAAGCCAGATGGTCAGGTGATCAACCTGAACAACGGAATCCTGCGGACCCCATTCCGGGAGTCATTGTCGAATCCCACACCGACCACTCCGGGCCGCCCATACGAGTATCAAATCCACATCTGGCCAACCAGTTACGAATTCCGAACAGGCGATCGCATCCGGCTAGAGATCTCCAGCAGCGACTATCCTGAGTTCGCACCGAACCCGAACACCGGCGAACCCTTCGGGACGGACACGGCCACCCGCACCGCGACTCAGACCATCCTTCACGACGGGCAGCACCCATCGGCCATGACGCTGCCGGTGATACCCGGCTGATCCTTCAGAGCCTCGACGCTCGAAAGTTGCCCGACTTCAGATGCTTCCCTTCGATCATGCGGGTTCCGCTGTGGCAGTCTCCAATTCGGTCGACTCCGGCCCCGTCTACGACTACGCCGTCAACATCGCGGTAAACCCGCAACGCATCCCGGGACGGGTGGCTGGGATTTTTCTCCACGTGACCGATGGCAATCCCACCTGGGGATGTGTGGCCATCGGCCGCGACGAGATGCGCTCTGTGCTGACCTGGCTCGACCCGTCCACGTCCCCGGAAATCACCATCGGCGTCGGCAACCCGTCGCTGGTCCCATCCGGGTCGTGACATCGCAACACCGCTCATTCCAATGCTTACGGGTATACAAACCGATATCGACCGATTGCGGTGGGCGACTCGTCCCAGCTGATCGTATTGGGACGCGGTGACAGTTCCGCGGCGCTGTTTGCCAGAATCCTCTCAGGCCTCAGCGTCGTCGTGGAAAGACGGTGTGTAGCACACCGCGACAAGCAGACCCTCGGGGCTCAGCAACCGCGCGGTGGTCTGAGACCATGGTTCGGTGCGGGCCTCGTGGATGAGCCGGTAGCCCTTGGATTCGAGCTCCTTCGCCGCGGCGGCCACGTCGGGGACTTCGAACTCGATACTCGCTTGGGGAACAGGGAGATCCGCAGGCCATTCGGTGGTGCCGAAGCAGGCGATCGCCGCGTCTGCGAGCGGCCACAGCCCGAAGTGTTTGGTGCCCTCTAGGTGCTGGGTGAACCGATAGTCACCTTCGCTTCCCTCCAACGACAGGCCGAGCGCGTCCTCGTAGAACGCCCGCGCCACGTCCACGTCGCGGACAATCGGTGCCACACTCGCCACGAACTGCACATCCATCAATCTCACCTCCGGGCCGCGATTGCCGTTGTTATGCCAGGCGGTGGCTATGCGGCGATCACGTTCTGCTGATCGTATTCGGGGTGGGTGACAGTCCCGCGAATCTCCTCATCGAGGACGGCCAGGAGCAAGAATCCGTTGACGCGGCGAAACTGCTTCCTGGCTTCGCGGTGTCGATGACCTAGGCGCGCCCCAGCATCGACGATCTGAGCGCGCTCATGGGTTCCCTGGTCCTTGCGCAATGCCTCGGCAAGCTTGAGGGCGGCTTCCATGCCGTCGCGATAGCTGACAGAAGTGCCCTCATCGACAAGGGTCTGATAGCCCTTCACCATGACGGTTTCAAGGAAGGCCAGTGGGGTGATCGCGGTAGCCACGCCCTCAATGAAGCCGACATTATTTTTCTTTAGCCCGACGCTCCAGGATCTCGCGGTAGGTGGCACGGGCCACCTGCTGAACCGGAAAATGGCGAGCGGTGTGGTTGCGGATCGAATCAATGGTCACCCGATCACGCTGTTCGAGCATGGCATTGTCGTCCCCGAGGGCGCGCAAGACCATGGCGTAGCTGGCCCCGGTCGCAAGCAGATCGTTGACCTTTCTTCGCACCTGATCGTTGCGACATATGCGGCATCTGGGCTCTAGATGGAACCCGTTGGTGTCCGGGGCCAATTCCATCGACGCCACGGAATCGTCGACAACGCCGCGGACCGCCTCCGACACAGACATGGCTCCTCCTCCTCTTCGAACCGGCGAATGCGTACGGTGATCGATGGTTTCATTCTCCCACAAACGAGACCTGGTGCGCGACAAGGGAAGACCTAAAGCAGGAGTAAGCGCGATGAAGAGCCTATTCAAATTTGGCTCTAATTCTGGCGCTTTCGCAGTACTTTCCTGTACTTGGAGTCCTACGGCTGCCCACACCAGAGCAAGAGCTACAGCGCGCGAGAGGCGGCCGCGCGGGATCACTACGGGATGACGGGCGCAACCGTAGCGGGCGGAGGTTGCACAGGACGCGATGGTCGTCGCGCTGCCCGACGGGCGCAAAGCCGACGCGGTCGCCCGCGCGTTGATCGAGCAGATGGGGCGCCTTCCGGTGCACCTGCGGCGGTCCTTGACATGGGACCGCGGCCTCGAGATGGCCGACTATGCGGTGATCACCGCGGCGCTACCGATGAGCGGCCGATCGGTCACGCCTCGGCGAGCGGGCCGGTGAACACGAGGAGCGTGGTGATCCGGCCGTCGGCATCGATCTCGCCGGCGTCGAAGAACTCGGTGCTCGTGCCGTCGCTGCGCTCGACGATCGACCGGTAGCGAAACGTCGTGCCGGCGGCGTCGATCGCGCTCGCCATGCGAAACCCGAGGTTGCGCGGATCGGCGAAGAACCGCGCGAACATCGCATCGATCGCCGGACGACCGCGGATCACGCCGGAGCGAACGACGATCCGCCCATCCTCGGCGAAGCACGCCTCGAGCAGCTTGCTCCGGGCAATGGGATCGCGCTCGCCGGCGGCGCGAATGTACGTCTCGACCGCGATTTCGACGGGACTCGACATGCGCGAACGATAGCGCTCACCGGCACAGCGCGGGCAGGATGTGCTCGTCGAGCAGGCGCCGCGTCTGCTCGTGCATCTTGCGGCCCTGGTTGTAGTTCGTGCGCGTGATGACGACGACCGCGTCGAATTTCGGGAACGCCGCGACCACGTTGCCGCCGTTGCCGCTCATGAACCAGGCGTCGGCGGCGCCGCACGGCGTCTCGTGGACGCGGTGCCAGAGGAGGTACCCGTAGTCCTGACCGGGGAACGCATCGCGCTGGATGGTGGTGGCGGCGGTCATGAACGCCGTGGAGATGATCGGCTTGCCGGCGTGCTTGCCCTTGACCTGCTCGGCTTCGGTCACGGGATCAGCGTATCCGCAGGTCAGCCATCCAGGGGGTTACCCCAGGCCGGTCCCGCGAGCGGCTCTGCGGGCCGTTCAGGGCTGAAGTCCGGACGCAGAATGCAGGACACCACCGCCAGTCAGGCGATCCCTGGCGGGGGCTCTCGGTTGGCGACCATCGGCGTTTATGTCCCAGCGCTTTTAGCTTGGGGCGAAGCAGCCCCCGGCGTGCCTGTGCGTGTCTGTGGATCTCCCTATGCTTACCTAGCTCTGCTTAATACGGGAAGGAATTCAATGGCACGTTCGATCTTCGCGAGCTTCGAGTACTCGGACGCACTCCGCGTCCAGCAAGTGCTCAAGATGGGTTCTCATGCTCGGTACATCTGCATGTAGCGCGCAATCCGGTCCGCGTGCTCGTGGCGGTCGCGCTCACGGAGCGCTCGTTTCAGCGTGCCCGGTTCGTACCCGTGCTTCACCAGGCGGCGCTCCGCAGTCTGGTCGATGTAGGCCAGCGAGTACCACAGCGCCAGCAGGACGCCCAGCCCGACCCCGGACCAGATGAGTGCGCCGAAGCCCAGCACTGCCAGCACCACAGCGGCGGGCAGCGTCACCTGTGGGCGACGGCTCGGACAACTTGGCGCAACCACCTTGTGCGACAGGTGGTGTCATGTAGAACCCACTCGCTATGGAGCGTGACCGAGCCTGCCGCCGAACGCGTACCAAATCCATCGCGGCGGGTTGGGACGAATCATCTTGCGGACCTCCTTTAAGCTTCGTGGCCCCGTGGGAATGTGAGTCACCCAGCCCCTCTTGGGCCACCGGACCACTGCCAGTATCGGCAGCCGTTCCGGCATTCAGTAGGGGTCTTGATGTTGGGGGGTCACAAAGCTGTGTGTAGTTCAGCGCCGGCGGGCAGCGAAGGAGTCGGTCGCCGGGACGCGGTGGGCGGATTCGCCGGCTGGTCCGCATCAGGTGAACTGGCGCCCGTTAGTAGCCGGTCCGGGCCGGCGAGCCCCGTCCGGTACGGTGCGCTCATGCCCGATCGAAACCGCCGCTTCATCCTCCGCGAGCGCCCCTCTGGGCGCATCGGCCCGGACACCTTCGAACTCCGCGAGGAGGCGGTGCCCGATATCGGGGACGGCGAGGCGCTCGTGCGTGTCGACTGGATCTCGCTCGACCCGACAAACCGGGCGTGGATCAACGAAACGCCGACGTACCTGCCGCCGGTCGGCATCGGCGAGGTCATGCGCGCGGGCGGGCTCGGCGAGGTCGTCGCATCGAACAATCCCAATTACACGGTCGGCCAGACCGTGCAGGGTCTCGTCGGATGGCAGGAGTACGCGGTCGCGTCGAACGAGATGCCTTTGCTTCCCGTCGACGTCGCTGCGGGCGTTTCGCCGAGCGCCTACCTCGGCGCGCTCGGGATGACCGGGCTCACCGCGTGGATCGGGATCCGCGACATCGGCAAGCCGCAGCCGGGCGAGACAGTCGTCGTCTCTGCCGCGGCCGGCGCGGTCGGCTCGGTCGCCGGCCAGCTGGCCAAGTCCGATGGCGCGCGCGTCGTCGGGATCGCCGGTGGCGCCGAGAAGTGCGCGCTGCTGACCGACCGGCTCGGCTTCGACGCGGCCGTCGACCACCGCGCCGAAGACTGGGCCGCCCAGCTCGCCGCGGCGACACCCAACGGCATCGACGTCGACTTCGAAAACGTTGGCGGCGACATCATGGACGCGATCTTCGCGCGCCTCAACATCGGCGCGCGCGTCGCGCTGTGCGGCCTGATCTCCGGCTACAACTCGACCGACCTGCCACCCGGACCGCGCGCGTTCGCGAACCTGCTCATCCAGCGTGCGACGCTGCAGGGCTTCATAGTCCTCGACCACTTCGGCCGCGCGCCTGAGGCGATCGGCGAGATTGCCGGCCTGATCGGCGAGGGCAGGCTCACGCCCCTCGAGACCGTCGTCGAGGGCTTCGAGCAGCTGCCGACGGCGATCAACATGCTGTTCGACGGCAAGAACATCGGCAAGCTCGTCGTCAAGACGTCCGGCTAGCCGCTCGAGCGGGGATCACTCCCCGACGTCGACGAGGCGGGCCGCCACCGCGGCGCCGCGCGATCCAGTGGTACCGCACCCATGGCCGGCTGCACTCCGGCGATGCGGTCACGATGGCCCACGACGCCGTCACCGCCTACACCGCCGATGTCACCACGGGCAGGGATGCGCTGCTGGTGTGTGACACCACCGAGATGTGCGACGCGCTCAACCGGCGCATCCACCACGCTACGGTCCACGCTGATGCGCCCACCGTCACCGCGGCTCGCGGACAGCGCATCGCCGTGGGGGATCTGATCATCAGCCGGCGCAAAGATTCCACCATGCGCATCTACGAAGCCCAGCGCGACCTGCCGGTCGCCGATCCGGTGCGCAATGGAAACCGTTGGCGGGTGGCCGCCGTCGACGCCGACCGCAACCGCATCGCGGCTCGCCGGCTCGGTGACGGGGCCCGCGCGACCTTCGACGGCGACGACGTGCGCGAGCACATCACCCACGGGTACGCCGTCACGGTGCACACCGCCCAGGGCGTGACCGCTGACACCAGCCACGTCGTGCTGGGCGAAAACACCACCCGCGCAGCGCTTTACGTGGCGATGACCCGCGGCCGCGAAGCCAACAACGCCTACCTCTACGAGCGCCCAACCGAGGCCTCCGAATACAGCGATGCCGGCGCCGACGGGCCGCACGTGCTGTGCCGCGGCAGCAGCCGCGCCCACCACCGCCGCAAGTCGGCGTCGCCCCGCCGACTCGGAGCCCAGGCGCCCAGTCCGACGCCCTCACCCCAGCCCTTGGCGCTCACCTCGACCAACGCCGACAGCTGCTCCTCGGTGACGCCGAGCGGGTAGTCGGGCGCTCGCAGCAGGCGGGTGAACGTGCCGTAAAGGACGAGCGCCTTCACGCGGTCGGGATGGCTGGCCGTCATCAAGATCGCCATCGTGCCACCCTCCGAAATGCCCACGAGGTCGGCGCGTTCACATCCGGCCGCGTCCATGACGGCGCCCAAATCGTCGATGGACTCTTCCAACGTCTGCGCGTGCATCACCGGATCCGAGAGGCCAGTGCCCCGCTTGTCGAAGGTGATGACGCGCCGAAAGGTCGCGAGCCGCGAGTAGAAGTGCACGACCGACGGCTCCTCCCACATGATGTCGAGGTGCGAGATGAAGCCGGGCGCGACAACGAGGTCGGGGCCCTCTCCGGTCACCGAGAACGCGATATTCAGGCCGCCACTCTTGGCATAGTGGATGTCCGGCGCCCTGCCCCCGACGTTCATGGCCGAACCCTACGCCGCATGGGCCAGCGCGACGGCGCGCCGGTAGCGTTGCCGAGCCAGCGCGGGCTGCTGAGCGGTGATGTGCGACATAGTAATTCCTTCCTATGCGGAGTTGTGGCGGTCCGGTTGGCGGACGCGTGAGTACGTGTCGGCATGAAGAACCTGGGCGGCGTGCCAGCGGCGGATCAACTCAGCGACCTTCTGCGGGTCGTCATTCATCGGGTAGTGGTTGCCGACGGGGATGATGTGCTGTTCGGCGTGCGCGAACAGTTGCTGCCAGCGGGGCCCGAATCCGAATGGGTCGTTGCGGGAGCCGAATACTGTGAGCAGCGGAAGCGTCGACAACCGCTGAGTCAGCGCCGCCTCGACGCGCCGCAACACGTCGTCTTCGGTCCGCAGCGCGTTGAGGTGGCGGTGCGTGTTGCGCCAGCCCGTCCGATCCAGCCCGGCCATATACAGTCTTGTCCATCTTCGTCCAATGCCGCCCGGCGCCGAACGACGAGCTGCTGAGTCTGGCCGACCAGCCGAACGCTCCCGTTTCGCGCGCCGGCGCGCTACCCATTACGGTGAGTATGCTCCGCAGCCGCGCGCCCGTAGGTCGCTAGCCGAGGGCGTTGAGTGACACGAGCCCGGCGATGCGGTCGGAACGTTCTGCGGCGGCCGCCAGCCAGACTGGCCCGCCGACGTCGTGCATGAGCAGCGTGACGGCGCGTAGGTCGACGGCATCAATCACCGCCTCGCAAGCTCACACGTCCGGTCGGCCGTGAACTTCGCCCGCTGCCTGGCGCATCGACAGTCACGCATCGGTACTCGTCAGCGAGCTCGAGTAGCAGATCCCGCATATGAAGCTCGACCCGCCGACGTGCACGAACAGCAGCGTGGGTCCACCGCCGAAGTCGGTGACTGCGATGCGCTGACGTGTCGTGGCTGTCAGCGCAGAGGTGGGAAACGGCCATTGCTCGCGCGGTAGCCAGCGCGGCGGCACGATCGGCGTGAGAGTGCTCATCGGGTCATTCCTCTCGGTTAATGTGACTGGGTGGTGGCTTTCGCTGCTGTGTAGGACGAATGGCCACCCTGCGATGTGACATCGGACAGCTCGGAAACCTTGAGATGGAAGGCTTCACGCGTCGGCCAGACATCGCCTATGGCTCGAGCGCACGGACCCGAGCCAGTTGGGTTGGATTCGGTAGAAGCCATTCGTCTTATGGGACTGGTGATTTCACACAGTCGAGATTCGCAGCCGGCTGGCGCCGTGTCCCAGCATCAGACCAGCGGCAACCCGAATAATGGGACCACCCTCGTGGTCTTCGCCTGAAAGTCGGCGAAACCCGGTTCCGTTTGGATGATGTGCGCCCATGCGCGCTGCCGCTCCGTTGCTGTTAGCTCACGAGCGATCACGTTGTCGGCATGTTGCACCAGGCTCCAGTAGCCCAGTCGACCAACATATCTCGGCGCAGTCATACGCGGGGAACGGATCCTTCGGTCGGTGTCATCGGTGGTCGGGCTGGGCTGCGAAGTCCGTGAGGGCGGAAGCCACGAGCTCTGGGTTGTCGCACATCGGGAAGTGGTTGCCGCGCGGCACCTTTACCTGGTGCACGTTGGGGTTCAGCGCCCTCCACCGCCGCTGGAACCGCAGCGGGTCGTTGAACTGACCGAAGATCGTCAGCAGAGGCCGATCGGCCAGTAGGACGGGCAGCCCGGTGTCGAGCTCCGCGTAGAGGTCGTCGGCGGCGCGGGCGTCGCGGAAGTAGCGGTGCCACGCGCGCCGCGCCGCAGGGTCGATGCCGGCGCGGAAGACCGCCAGATCGGCTCGGTTCCAGTGACGGCCGACACCGAACGTCGTTGAGGTGAGGCGTGGAAGCCATCCGAGCTTCGCGTCTGATGCGCGGGCGGGCGCGCTGCCCATGAGGGTGAGCATGCCGCGGAACGCGGGCCCGCTGGGCCGCCAGGCGAAGCAGTTGACGGAGACGAGCGCCGCGAAGCGGTCGGCGCGTCGGCTCGCCGTGAGGAACCCGGCCGGACCTCCGAGGTCGTGCGCGGCCAGCGTGACGTCGTTCAGCTGCAGCGTATCCACGACGGCAGTCACCGCGTCGGCGGCATGAGCGAGCGTCGCAGCTGATTCGGAGCGGTAACTGAGGCCGGACCCGGGTGCGTCAAGCGCCACACAACGAAAGTCGTTCTGCAGGCATGCAATGACGTCGCGCCATACGAAGCTCCAGGTGCCGACGTGGACGAACAACAATGTGGGGCCCTGACCGACATCGGTGACGGCGATGCGGCCGGTGTCGGTGTCGAGTGAGTATGTGGGCCATGGCCACGCCGAAGCCGGCAGCCACGCTGGGCGCTCGATGATGGGAAGAGTTTGCATGACACTACCTTTCGGTTAACTGGTGGCCAGCTGCAGCTGCATGAACTGCTGAATCCCGAGCAGCCTGAACGCCAGTCGTTGCACGGGACCGAATGCGCCGCGGATCAGCGGTGCGGCGTGCGCGGCGTCGATGAATTGCGGTGCGACGGCCTGGTAGACCTTGCCATTCAGCCGGACCGAGCATTGGCCCGCCGCGCGCACATTGCGGGTCCAGTCGGATCGGTTGCCGAACGTCAGCGGGATCAGCACCGCCGCGCCTTGTACGCGGGCGCCGACCGACGTCACATGTGGCGTGCCGGTGCGACGCCCGACGTGATGAATCTGGGCGGCCAGCGGGAAGTGGCGCCGCCCGGCCAGCGTGGCGACAACTGGGTTGAGTATTTTCGTCATCGGCCCCATCACCAGCCTGACGAACAGCGACGGTCCCACCGGGACGACCGCGGGGTCGATGGTGCGTCGATGTGGTTGTGTCGTACCGTTCATCACGGCCTCCAATTCTCGTGCGTGTTGCCATGTGCCATAAAGGACGAGGCAGCGTTCCGATATGTGACGCTTCGGCTATCGGGCATCAAAGAGCTGCGCGCGCAACGGTTTCAGCGCGGCTTCATTCACGTGGACGTGGACGGCGGTAATGCAGCGGTCGTCTGAGATCGTCAGATTGATCACACCGACGAGCCTTCGCTCGGCGAACGCGAGCACGGCGGGGTGCCCATCGACGGGTTGGGACACCAGCACCAGACCCGGTCGGCTCCAGAACCGCAGCAAATTGCGAGCCACGCGGGCCGCGCCGACGACGACGAAGTCTTTGCGGGCGTCCAGCTCACCGGAGGCGTTCGGGTCGAGCACCGCTACGAGTTCGTCGATGTCGCCGTTCGCGCATGCCGCGATGAACCTTCTGGTGATGGCACGATGCCCGGCGGGCTCGATCGGGGCGCGCCCGCTGTGACGAGCCTCGCGGACCTTGCGGCGCGCGCGGCTCGCCAGCTGCCGGCACGCGGCCGGCGGCCTGCCCACCGTTTGGGCGATCAGGTCGAATGGCAACTGGAAGACGTCGTGTAGAACGAACGCGACCCGCTCCGCGGGGGACAGCTGTTCGAGCACCACCAGGAGCGCGAGTCGCACCTCGTCGTCGAGGGTTACCCGGTCAGCGGGATCCGGCGCATCCGAAGCCATATCGCGATCCCCGCGCGCGGCCATGTCCGCTGCGCGTTCCCGGCGCCACGGCGCGGACTTGATGCGATCCAGACATAGCCGGCTCATAACCACGATCAACCAGCCCCGGGCATCGTCGACGCCACCCAGCGGTGTTTGCACCAGCCGGAAGAAAGCCTCCTGCACAACGTCTTCGGCGGCCCCGATATCACCAAGCATCCGAAACGCCAGGTCGATCAGGTACGCGCGATGCGCCGTCCACGCTTGACCGATCTGATCATCCGACGCCATCGGGGGCCTCCTGGGTCGTGGTGCAGCGTTCTTGAAAAGAAAGGACGAATCGCCGCCACGAAATGTGACATTCCGAGGCGCTGTCACATTTCGCGCGGCTCCCGCGTCCTACTAGTCACCTACACCGCCGTCAACCCAAAGAGGTGACCACACATGAGCCGCATCCCTGCCCACACTGTCGATGATGCGCCTGAAGCTTCGCGCGCCCTGTTGCAGCACGCCATCCAGTTCTCCCCGACCGGACGGCCGCTGAACTTGCATGCGCAGATGGCGCACTCCCCCGCCGTGCTCGTCGCGTACTCGGCGATACGTCAGGCCACCGCCGAGCACGGCACCGTCGGCCCGAAGGTCAGCTCCGCGCTGATGCTGGCCACCGCGACTACGGTGGGCAACGACTACGTCGTCGCAATTACCAGCCGGCTTGCCGGCAGGCTGGGTTGGGCCGACGATGAGGTCGCGGCGTTGCGATCGGGAGACAGCGTTGGCGATCACACTATCGACGTTTTGACTGATCTCATCCACGAGGCCGCCGCCAACGCCGGCACCGTCGAGGAAACCACCTGGAAGACCGCGCAGGCCGCGGGCTGGACGGATGAGCAGCTGGCCGAGGCGTTCGCATACTTGGGCCTGACCGTCTTCACCGGATACTTCCTGAACTACGCGCGAACCGAGATCGATGTCTGAAAGAAGACCCGGGTCGAAGCCGACGGTCATGCCAGTAGCGTTGGCCTGGATATGTCCTTTGCGCGAATCGCCTCCACCCCGTCTGCTACGCGCTGTCGAATGGCGGCTTCAGCCATGGCGTCCTCCTTCTCACCCGGGGCATCATGAGTCAACTGGCTCCTTACACATTCTCCGCGATCACCGGAGCGATGAAGGCTCGGCGCAGTGCGGTTCGCAGGTGACGTAACGAACGTCGACTACGTCGTGTGCCTCGCCAATTTCGCTGCAGCGGTGTGTTTTCGATGATGATCGAGGCCTCTGATACGGCGACGACAGGGCGCTTGCCCCGATGCCCCATGACGCCCCCGGTGCGACGCCGTGCGGCTGTGCGCAATTCATGATTCCTCCCGCGGCGTTGGTTCGGGCCTGATGAGAGCCGTTGCGGTGCCTGCGCCTTGGGCCCTTCTGGCGCCCGGTGGTGCTGGCGTGATGGCCGCTGCCACAAGGGTGATGAACGCGCACACGGCGGTGGTGGTGCGCACGAGATGAGCGATCTGCCAGCGGTCGCGCACGCCGGCCCAGTCGCTGGGCGGTGCGAGGACAGACCAGCCTTGTTGGTCGGTGTTGATGGGAACGCTGACCAGCATGCTGATGATGAACGTTGCGAGGAGCAGCACGAGTGCGGTCAGGGCCAGCCAGCGGGTGCGCCCCGGCCGGGCGATCGTGACGACGACAAGGGTCGCGGTGGCGAGCAGCGCCGCCGGCAGCAGCACAGTGGCGAGGTCGTCGAGGTGCGCCAGCTCTACCTGCCGGACCTGGGTGTAGACGGAGGCCGGGAATCGTCGCAGGCTGGCTTCGAGGATCAGCACCGCGAGAAGGAATCCGGCGAACAGGCCGCTGAATAGCACGCCGGTGAACAGTGCCATTCGCTCGGATGGTGTCGGATGTCCGCCGCGACGGCGGGTTGCCTGTGCTCCTTGAGGATTCGGCACGCACAGAGTGGATTTCGGGCGGTGTCGTCATGGCATCTCTTCTTAGGGGGTGGGGTCGGGGTGCCCGCTGGGTTCATGCGGCGGGGGAGCTCTGAAACGCGCTGGTGTGATCGACAACCCACTCGGCGTAGCTGCGTGCGGGGCGGCCGAGAGTCTTCTCGACCCCGTCGGTGACCGGATACGGATTCTCCAGCTCGCGGGCGTAGCGGGCCATCATCGCGTCAGCGAAGGACGGTGGCAGCCCGAGGGCGATAATGCCCTCGGCGGCTTCCGAGGGCGAGATCTCCTCGTAGCGCAGCGGCCTGCCGATCACCTCACCGATGGTGCTGACCATCTGCGCGTGGGTAACCGACTGCGGGCCGGTGATCGAAATCTTCTGTCCGGCAAGGCTGTCGTCGAGCAGCGCCCGGGCGAGCACGGAGGCCACGTCGACTTCGTGGATGAACGGGTCGGCGAACCCCGGGTATGGACCGCGCACGACGTCGCCGTTTCGGATCTGAGAGGCCCACATGGCTGTTGCGCTGACCGCGAATGACGAGGGCCGCACGCTCACCCACGGCAGGCCGCTGGCGATGACCGCGTCCTCGACCTCCTTGTTGCGGTCACCGTTGAACCGCGACGGCTGCCATGCCAGATCGTCATCGACGTTGATGGCCGATAGTGCGGCGACGTGTTTGACGCCGTGTTCGGCGGCCAGCGCCAGCAGCGTGGGGGCGGCGTCCGCTCCGACCGCGCGGGGATGGATGAACAACGTCGTGACTCCGTGCAGCGCCGCCCACGATCGTCTCGGGTCGCGACACGTCGCCGCGGACCATCTCGACACCGGCCGGAAGGCCGTCGGCGGGTATGCCGGTGTGGCGCGCGAGGGCGCGGACCTGCTCGCCGGCCGCCGCGAGCACGTTGACAAGGGGCCGGCCGATGGTGCCGGTTGCGCCGGTTACAAGTATCACGGTTGATCCTTTCGCAGGGTTGCCGCGATATGCCGCGGTAGTCGTCGCCGGGAAGGGTTGTGCACGTTTTGGTTTGGTACGGGAGTCGGTGCTGCGCTATGGCGTGGGAGCGGCCGGGCTCGGGTCGTCGGCGGGCTTGGAGCGCGCCTCCCGGCGGATCATCTGCCACACGGTGGGTGGGTGTTCGGTGGTCGACACAACGACGGTTTTGCCGACCGTTGCCGAGTCATCGGCCAGCGTCAGCAGGTAGTGGGCCAGATCGATGCGCGCGGTGAAACCACCGATCGGATCAACCTCGCCGGCGTGGTAGTCGGTGGGTGCCGGCAGATCAAACAGTCCCGATGGCCGCACGATCGTCCAGTCCAGGGCGCTGGCGCGCACGATGTTCTCCATCCGGCGCATGTCGTCATAGACCGTCTTACCGATCGTTCGCGTGATGATTGGCTCAAATACCCTCAGGGCCAACGGAAACTCGCTACGCCGGGTGGGGTAGGCACCGGTCGAGCTCACCACCGCGAGCCGCCGAACGCCCGAGGCTTGCATCGCGGCGACGATATTGCCCGTGCCGACCGAATAGGTGTTGACCGGCTCGCGGGTGAAGGAAACCCCCAGCGTGGAGAGCACCGCGTCGGCGCCGGCGACAACTTCGGTGACTGCGGCCGCGTCGCGCACGTCCACCGCGGCCACGGTCAACTTTGGGTCTGACAGCGGGAAGTCGTCGGGTCGGCGGGTCGCCGCGACGACGCGGTGCCCGGCCGCTAGTGCTTGTGCGGTGAGCAGACGGCCGGTTTGGCCGTTGGCGCCGAAAATAACGATGTCCATAACTACCTCCAAATAATCACTACTCATGATCATCACTGAACAGGACAGTCATGTCAAGTGCGATTCGCAGCCGCACGTTATGGCTTCCGTCACATGGTTCGTGGCGTAGTCGTCATGATTTGTGACAGTCCTGACCAGTGCTAATCTGTAGCGCATGGATGATGGTCAGCGCGGCATCGCGGCACTCGATGAGCGAATTCCCTTTCTGCTCGCCCAGTTAGGCACGTATGTCGGCGACGACTTCCAACACCGGCTGGCTCCAATCGGGGTCGAGCCGCGGACCTATGCGGTGCTGGCAGCACTTGCCGCTGACGACGGACAATCGCAACGCCAGCTTTCGGAACGACTCGGCATTCATCGCAACGCGATGGTCACCGCGATCGATAACCTGGAGAGCCAGGGACTGGCCAAACGGTTGCCCCATCCCGACGACCGTCGCGCAGTCGCGGTGACCTTGACCGCGAAGGCCCGCCGCCTGCTCCCGGCGCTCGATGAGCAGGCATCTGCCTTGGAAGACCAGATCGCGGCACCGCTGTCTTCCCGAGAACGCGACACGCTAAGGCGCCTGCTGCAACGCGTCGCCGCCGAGGCTGGACTCATCCCGGGCGTTCACCCTCAGTTGGCGTGAAACCGGTCGTTGCCTGGGTCACTACCTGGACGCCTCTACGCGGTGCGCGATCGCCGGCCAACCTCGACGCAGATCGTATCGTTTCATCCGTGATCGAATCGCTTGAGTCCTGACGTGATTCGTTGCACGGTCGCCACGCGGCGGCTCACGCCGCAACGGACACATCGACGGACAGGCGATCGCCGATGGCGTAAGCGGTGGGCCAGTCGCCGGCGCATATCGCTCGCGCGAGGTCGTCAACCAGCGCGGTATGGGCGCCCAACTCCGCCAACCACATGGATACGGTGGCCGCGAGGTGATGACACGGCACGTCGACGTTGCGTCCTTCGTGCAGGAGATCAGTGACTTGATACATGGTCACCGTGGGCCCTACCTGCTGTGTCCTCGGATGTCGACAGCGCGACCTGAACCTGTTGCCTCCCTTTTGAAGTGAGCCCGAGGGCGAGCTCGAGCCTGAGGGGGACCCGGCGGGCTCGGGTCCTCCTCGACGAGGAGCGGGCGTCACCCGCGGAGACGTGGGAAAGCTGCTCGGCTCGACAGAGAATCCTGCTCGATATGTCACTTAGTCGACGATGACTCCGCCGGTCAGATTGGCAACCGTCCCGGTCATTGCGGCGGCCCGATCAGAGGCTACAAAGGCAGCCACTTCGCCGAGCTCCAGCAGGGTGGTCGCACGTTTCCTGTGCGTCGCTCCGGCCATCGCGGCCCTAAATTCCTCGTGCGTGATGCCATGTCCCTTGGCGTGCAGCCCGAACACCACATCGATCGTCGGTGTCTCCTCCATGCCCGTCGTGCGCAGGCAGACAGCGCGCACGCCGTACTGCGCCCATTCCCCCGAAAACGCGCGATTGAGGGACTCCATTGCGGCCCAGGCTGGGCTCATGCCGCCAAGCA
>CAVQRJ010000012.1:0-114803 GCA_963715215.1 uncultured Actinomycetota bacterium | reverse complement strand
GCTCAAGGGACCCAGATTGGTACGCCTGCTGTGGGCTGACACACCCGACGCTTCGCGTCAGCGCCGGTGTTATCGATGGGGCAGGAACTCCAGTGACAGCAGCACTGCTCAGGCCCAGGGGATGTGGCGCGCTGACACCAGCACGTAGCGACGCCGGCCAAGAGAGTGGAACTTGCGCAGGTACGTGTAGGGGGCTCGAGTCTGGTGAGCGGATCGCCCAGGTGAATCAACGCGTCGTAAACGCGCTGCGCCACAGTGTGATTGGGGGCCCCAAACAGTTCGGGGAACGCCGCGAACGCCAACGACAACCGGCGTGCTGTTTGCAACCCAGGACTTTGATGCCGTCGCGGCCGTCAATCGTGCCGACACCGGTTGTCACGTGGGGTGTGGCGACATCACGACCTCCTCGGCCGTCAGTGCCGCCCGTTCCCGCAGCCGTGGCACCGCCGGCTAGCCATACGGGGTTTACTGCGTCAGCGCCGGTTAAGTAGCCAGACATGGCTGGACAACACTGTGGCGAAGGCACACCACATCGCGTACAGAGAGAGCGGAGCGGCGCGACTGCCCTGGGCGGCGACTGCGCGGCGGGTCACGTCGGTGCTGCTGACCGCGAGTACTGCCGCCGCGATCGCGGAGGTGCCCAGCAGCCGCCGGTTGAAGAACAGCCACGACCAGCCGGCGTTCAACACAAGGTTCACCGCCAGGGCGTTGATGTACTGGCGTCGTTCCCGTTTCTGCCCACGACGCTCCATCTCGTCGAGAGCATTCGACGAGACGACAGCGATGTCCGCGTAGAGCATTGGCCAAACGATCGGAAATGTTTGGCGCGGAGGCTGGTAGGACGGTTTACGCCCGATCCCAACGACTCCAATCACGCACACGGCTGAGCCAACGTCGCATGACCGGAACTCTCGGAGACCTGCCTGGCACTCAATACGCGGCGGCTTCGATTCAGCGTCAAGGGAATCAAGTGCGCGGTGATCGTCGCGCGCGTGGCCAACTGCTGATAGACGTCGGTGACGACTCTCTCGATCTCATTACGAGCACGGGTGGGGAATCTGGCGCAGAGCGCCGACACCACACCGTCCAATTCATCGAGGATTACCGATGCCGTGAATGGCCATGCTCAAGCCATGTTGCGCGAGGTGATCAGCGCCATTCAGCGGTGGAATTACCGCGGCGATCGTCCGTGTTGGAGGCGCGTGCTTCGAACCGGTTGAGCGCGATCGCTTTCGCCGCAGGCATCGGGCCGAGTCATGCCGCCACTCTCGAGGTTCGCGGCCACAAGACCGGACGCATGATCTCGTTTCCCGTCGTCGTCGCCGACTACCAGGGCGGCCGGTATCTGGTTGCGATGTTGGGCCAGAAGACGCAGTGGGCGCGAAACCTCCGCGCCGACGGGCGCGCCGTACTGCTCATGCGCAGAAGGCGCGAGAACGTCTCACTGGTCGAAGACCTCTCCGGTGACCGGGGCCGCGGTCCTGCGCCGCTACCTCGAGGTCCCCCCCGGCGCACGGCCCTTCTTCCCGCTCGATCGGCACGCGCCGTTGGCAGATTTCGAACGGATTGTGCACGACTATCCGGTGTTTCGATTCGTCTGCCCCTCCTTGTGGAGGTCGGCGAGCGAGTTTCTCAGCCCATCGTCGAGTCGGATCTGTATCGCGGCGATCGCGATCATCACCGCCGAGGTCACCAGGTGCACCACCGCGTCGGTGGTGTTGTTGGGAAAGGTGAAGACGAAGGCAACCTGATGTGAGAAGAACGCCCAGATGCCCGGCAGCGCACCGGCTACGGCGGCGATGAGCAGGTACAGCACCGACCAGGACTTGCGCATCGCGAGAACCAGTCCGGGTGCAAACAACGCGAGGCCTGCGACCGCGTGCCAGCCGTTGTAATCCATCCCCAGCACCTGGGCGGTCGGTGCGCCGGGTCCGGTCGCAAAGCTGGGCTCGGCGATGAATCCGATTACCGCCTGGACGACGTGAAACGCAGCGATGATCAGCAGGCCAACCTGGGCGAAACTCCACTTCACTGGGCACCTCCGGGTGTCTTCGGTGGGCTTGGCGTAAATACTACACCCGGTAGTAGACGTTGCCAATCGGTCGGCCGTTTCGGCATAGCGGCACGGCTCCTGAGGTCAGGCGATATACATACCGCATGCCCAGCGAGGCATGCATCGGTCGAGTCGGCGGGTTAGCCGTCGCTCTGGGCGTCGGCGTCGGGATCTTCAGCGGCTGGAGCAATACGCCCGCATGGGCTGACGACTCGCCCGCTTCGGCCGGAAAGTCCACCGCCACTGAGGATTCCGGTCCGCACGCGTCGAGTAAACACGACCATGCGCTGCGTCTGCGGCCGCGCCCCGAGCCGTCGACCGACAAACCACGGCACCGGAACACGGCGGAGGTGGTGCGGCGAACGAGTGACGACGAAGACTCTCCCGGTAAGCCCTCGATTCGGAATGCCTCTGAACGGCGCCTCGCCACGCCCCGAAGGATGGCGACTCGGGCAGAACAATCTCCCGACGCGGCATCGACTCCACGGGTGGTCAGCGTCGCGCGCCGGGTGGTGACGGATGTGGCCAGCGCAGCCCTGTCCCCCGTGACCTCGATACCTACGTCCGCGGCCCCGGCCGACTCGCCGTCGATGTTGACCGTGCTGGCCTTCGCGCGTCGCGAGTTCGACTCGGCCGTGCGCCCGCCCGCCCTACGTGCAAGCGCCGCCGCCAAGCGCACAACCAGTGAGACGATTGCCGATACCGCCGTGGAACACGAAAAGCGCACCTTGGTCTTGACCGCGTTGCCCGCCGAGGCGGACGCGATCCTCGCCCGCACCACGCTCGACGAGAACCCAGCGGTCGTCGCCGATGGTCGGCACTACTACCTCGGCACGCTCGGTGGCAAGAAGGTCATCGTCGCGATGACGGGCATCGGCATGGACAACGCCGCAGACACCACAGAAACGGCGCTCACGCGCTTCACCGCCGAATCGGGTGTCGAGATCGACGCCGTGGTTTTCGCGGGTGTCGCAGGCGGTTCCGGACGCACCCAGATCGGCGATGTGGCCGTGCCGGCGGAGTGGACCTCCGACGACGGTGCGACCTGGCACCCGGTCGACTCCGGCATGCTGGCCGCCGCCGAAGCGCTCACCGTCGACCTGGGAAGCACCGACACGATCGCCGATCCCGCCTGTCGCGTCTGCGGCCCCTTCTCCCGGCTCCGGCTGGTCGACCTCAACCGCGAGCCGCAGCTGTATGTGGGCGGCGAAGGCTCCAGCGACGACAACAACAACGGCGCCGCGTTTCCGTCCATCCCCCTCGGTGGCGGCGTATTCGGTCCCCAGCCACTTGCCGCGCCGGACTTCTCGCCGCTGTTCACCGGCAACTTCTTCCAGGCGATAGGGCCGTTTCTGGTGCGCGCAGTCGTCAGCAACATCACCGGCTTCCTGACCGCAACGCGCCCGCCCGTCGACGCGGTCGACCAGGAGACCGCCGCGGCGCAACAGGTCGCCGACGCACACGGCGTCCCGTTCCTCGGCATCCGCGGAATGTCCGATGGGCCGGGCGACCCGCTGAAACTGCCCGGCTATCCGTTCACGTTCTTCGTCTACAAGCAGATCGCGGCGGACAATGCCGCGATCGTCACCGAGGCATTCCTGCAGAACTGGGACGGAATCTGACGGGATCGCCCGTCACGAGTTTGGGATCGGTAGCCGCCGCCGCGGTCTTCACTGTGTGCACTGCCGACGCCGACGGCGCGTCAAGGACGGCCTGCTGACGTAGCTGCGCGCACCCGAATCTGTGGATTGCGCTAGGAACGGCCGCCGTTGGGATCGTTCGGCTTCCGCATCGCGAAACGCCCTCACATGATTTGCCCACCTACTAGCAACGAGGGGGACCTATGAGATCGGTGGCAGGGAACGTGATTCGCGGATCGCTCGGCAACCTGATCGAGTGGTACGACTGGTATGCCTACGCGGCGTTCAGCATCTACTTCGCCAGCGTGTTCTTCCCGTCCGGCAATCAGACTGCGCAGCTTCTGAATACGGCGGGCATCTTCGCGGTCGGCTTCCTGGTCCGCCCTCTCGGCGGATGGCTCTTCGGCCGGTATGCCGATCGATTCGGCCGCCGCGCAGCATTGACGCTCTCGGTGACGCTGATGGGTGTCGGTTCTCTCGGCATCGCGGTACTGCCCGGCTATGCGCAGATCGGCGGCCTGGCACCGCTGCTGCTGGTCGCCGCACGGCTCCTGCAGGGGCTGTCGTTGGGCGGCGAGTACGGAACCTCGGCCACCTACCTGAGCGAGGTCGCCACCCCTCGTCGTCGCGGCTTCTATTCTTCGTTCCAGTACGTGACGCTGACGAGCGGTCAACTACTCGCGCTCGGCGTCCAGATCGTCCTGCAGCAGCTGCTCACCCCGGAACAGATGCACGCCTGGGGCTGGCGGATCGCCTTCGTCATCGGAGCCGCCGCTGCGGTGACCGTCATGTGGCTTCGGCGAACCATGGACGAGTCGGAGAGCTACCTCCGCGCCGTCGAGGAGGACGCCGAACGCGGCAGCCTGGGGGTGCTGCTCTCCTATCCGCGCGAGTGCCTGACCGTAGTCGGTCTCACCCTCGGCGGCACCATCGCGTTCTACACGTTCACCACCTACATGCAGAAGTTCATGATCAACACGGCCGGCCTGCCGAAGGAGGAGGTGACCTGGATCAACTTCGTCGCATTGGCCGTCTTCGTGTGCATCCAGCCCGCGTTCGGTGCGCTCTCCGATCGGATTGGCCGTCGTCCGTTGCTGATTGCGTTCGGAATCGGCGCGACAGTCTGCACCGTTCCGTTGCTGACCGCGGTGTCGCGGGCCGACTCGGCGTTGCCTGCGTTCGGATTGATGATGCTGGGTCTGCTGATCGTGTCCGGTTACACGTCGATCAATGCCGTGGTGAAGGCGGAGCTCTTCCCCGCGCGTATCCGGGCTCTGGGGGTCGGGCTTCCGTACGCGCTGACCGTCGCGATCTTCGGGGGCACCACGGAGTACGTCGCGCTTGGGCTGAAGAACATCGGGCACGAGAACTGGTTCTTCTTCTACGTGGCGGGATGCGCACTGATCTCGCTGCTGGTGTACGTGTTCATGGGCGAATCCTCGCGGCGCTCGCACCTGGAGCGGGAGACCGGCGAACTTCGGGCCACCGAAGGCGAATTCGTCAACACCGCGCCGGTTTCGCCGACGAGTTCCTAGCATCAGCGCCATGCAAGTGCTGCTCGTCGAGGATGACCAGGGGGTCGCGTCCGCGTTGGCCGAACTCCTCGGCCACGCCGGCGCCTCCGTCATCCAGACCGGCCGCGGCGCGGACGCGCTCCATCGCGTCAAGGGTTGTGACCTCGTGCTGCTGGATCTGGGGTTGCCCGACATGGACGGTCTCGACGTGCTGCGCACCCTGCGCCGGGCGTCCTCGGTCCCGGTGATCATCATGACCGCGAGGGACAGCGACGGCGCAGTGGTGCTTGGTCTTCGCGCGGGTGCCGACGACTACCTCGTCAAGCCGGTCCGAAAAGCGGTTCTGCTGGCCCGGATTGACGCGGTGATGCGACGCGTCCGGCGCATCGGGGGCGACGCCCCGACTCCGTCCGGATCGGTCACCGCGGGGCCCGTCACCATCGACCGCGAGCGCCGCGAAGTCACGCTGGGTGGAATTCCGCAGGCGCTCACCAAGACTGAGTTCCAGATTCTTGCCACACTGGCAGCGCGACAAGGCGAAGCGGTCAGTCGCGAGGAACTGATGCTGGAGGTTTGGGGCACCGCGGTGGTCGGCCGGTCGAGGTCGCTGGACTTCTTCATCGGACAGCTCAGGGCCAAGCTCGCCGGGCTACCGATGCAGACGGTGCGCGGTTTCGGTTTCCGGCTGGACAAATGACATGGGCCTACGGGTTCGGGTCGTCCTCGTCGTCCTGTCGCTGCTGGCCGTTGTGGCGCTGGCGATTCCGCTTGCGCTGAGTGTGGCGGACAGCCGAACCGCATCGCTGGCCGCGGAGCGGGACAGGCAACTCGCCGCGCTCGCCGATGCCGCGGCGAGGCCCGATGCCCCGCTGCAGCGCCTGGTGGACCGCTACCACGAGGTGTACGGCGAAGCCCTGCTGATCATCGATGCCGACGGTCAAACGCGCGCCTCGCGTGCGCTCAGCATGTCCGAACCCGGCGTCGCGACGGCGGCTAGCCATGCCCTCGTCGACGCACCGGCGTCGAAGTGGGCTCCGATCATGCCCTGGGAGCGGCGCTCGCTCATCGCGACGGCGGGCGTTCGACAGGACGGCGAACTGGTCGGCGCGGCCATACTCGCGGTCGACACCACCGTGGCCGCACGCGATATCGGGCGGTCGTGGCTGTGGATAGCGCTGGGCTGTCTTGTGGTGCTGGTCGTGGCCGCTGTTGTCGCACGTGCTCTCACCAGGTGGGTTCTGCGTCCCCTCAACGGCCTGGAGCGGGCTGTCGCCGAGATGACCGAAGGGATCGCCGGTCCACCCGCCGACGTGGCCGGTCCGCCGGAGCTGCGCCATTTCACCTCGGCGTTCAACACCATGGCCCAGGTTGTGCGGGCCTCTCTCGACCGTCAACGACGCCTCGTCGCCGACGCGTCGCATCAGCTGCGCAATCCCCTTGCCGCCGTTCGGTTGCGCGCGGACAGCCTCGCCGACGCGGTGACGGAGTCGGGGCAACCGACATACCGTTCGATGACCGCGGAGCTCGACCGCCTCGAGAACCTGCTCGGACAACTGCTGCGGCTGGCCCGCGCCGAGCAGGTGAGCGGGAGCCGTAAGGTCGGGCTGTCCGCGACGGCGGACGAGTCGACGGATATCAAGGATGTGGTCGCCGAACGCATCGCGTTCTGGCAACCGGTCGCCGACGAACGGGATCAGCAATTGCGCGACCGCTCAGCCGATCTCGGTCTTGCGGCGCAACTCGCTCGCCACGACGTGGAGCAACTGCTCGACGTCGCACTCGACAACGCGTTGCGATACGCCGGGCCCGGCACCACCGTCACGGTGTCAACCGAGAGTTCCGACGAGACGGTCGATCTCGTCGTCAGTGACAACGGCTCCGGTCTGCCAGAGGACGACCTGTCGCGGGCGGCCGCTCGGTTCTGGCGGGGCCAGGACGACGGCGCAGGGACCGGGCTCGGGCTGGCGATCGCCGCCGAGATCGCCGCGGGCCATGGCGGGACGGTCGGCGTCGAGAAGGCTCCGGAGGGTGGCCTGCTGGTGCGGTTCCGTCTTCCGGTAGTCGGTGATTCGGCGTGAGCATTCGATCGGTCGGAATGAGCCGCCGCGCATTCATTCTCGCGGCGGCTTCAGTGGCCGCAGGCTGTATCCGAAGCGGACAAAGTGGACGACTGCGGCTAGCGGCGGGCGATCCCGGCGGTCTGTATCTCGCGTTCGCCGAGATCCTCGCCAAACAGATGAAGATCCGATACTCCAACATCACCGTCGACGTCCTTCCGACCGAGGGCACAGTCGAGAATCTGAGCCGCCTGCGCTCCGGCGACGTCGACATGGGCCTCGCGTTGGCCGATGTCGCCGAACGGGACCGTGCCACCGGGCCTCAAGATACCGCGCCAGAAGCGGTCGCCCGGGTGTACGAGAACTATCTGCAGGTCATCGTGCGGGAAGACACTGCGGTGCAATCTATTTCGGATCTGCGGGGAAAGCGAGTCTCCATAGGCCCCGGCGGATCGGGTGCCGCGGCGACCAGTCAGGTGCTGTTCGAAGCCGCCGGCCTTCACATGGAAGTGGACATGCTGAACTACCGCCTCAGGGATGGGCTGGCCCGGCTGGGGGACGGCGGTCTCGACGCGTTGGTGTGGTCCGGCGGTGTGCCCACACCGGCCGTCGCCGAGATGGCCATCAAGATCCCGCTCCGAATGCTCGACATCGGACAGGTGGCCGTACCGATGAGCCGCCTCGTCGATTATCCGTATGTCGTGCGGCTCGTACCGACATGCGAATACGTGCCGCCCGGCATCAGATCGATCGGGGTTCCCGATCTGCTGTTGTGCCGCCGTGGCATCGCCGCCGAGCTGGTCTCCGCCGTCGTGGACGTACTCGTCACCGACGCACCACAATTGGTGCCTCCGTATGTCCGGGGGCTTCAGTACCTCGACGCGCCATCGATGGTCCAGACCGGTGTCATACCGCTGAACAGCGGTGCCGTCGACGCGTACCGAAGGCTGCACGGCTGACCGCCGAGTCTGTGGATCGTCGGATTTTTGCGTGGAAACCCTGGCTTCAACGAGGGGAGGACGTCAAACGAAGTTCTTCGGTGAAGGAGCTGACGCCCGGATTACAGTCGTGACGTGGCGAAGACCAGCCCGGCCGGAGACACGATTCAGCTTGCGGCTGACGTCGTGGGCGACACGGTGGCACAGCTCGAGCGCCGCATCCAGGCGCGTTTCGGCGAGCGCGGGCTCACCAAGGCGGCGCGCGACCTGCGCCGGCTTGTCATTCTGGTCCAAGACGAAGCGGGCCAGTCTCGAGACCGCCTGAGACGCATGACGATGAGCGCGCGAATCGCGAGTGTCACGATCGTCGCTGCCACGCTGATCACGATGGCCTTGAGCCTGCGCTCTGTGGTTGTCGACGGACTGGCGCATGGCGCCGATTGGGTGCCTCTCGTCGAGAGCGTCATCAACGACCTGGTGTTCGCGGCGATCGCGGTGGTGTTCCTGTGGGCATTTCCCGAGCGCCTGGAACGTCGCTTGCTGTTGCGCCTTCTGCACCGGCTGCGATCGCTGGCTCACGTCATCGACATGCATCAGCTGTCGAAGGATCCTGAACAGGTCAGCCCGACGTACACCCCGACCGCGGCGAGCCCCGCGCATGGTTTGGACGCCGACCAGTTTCACCACTACCTCAACTACTGCTCGGAGATGTTGAGCCTGACGGCCAAGACGGCCGCGCTGTGTGCCGAGCACAGCACCGACGGGGTCGTGCTCGACACCGTTTCCACCATCGAGACCCTTACCACCGAGCTCTCGAACAAGATCTGGCAGAAGATCTCGCTTCTCCCCCGCTGACCACATGAAAGCGGCCTGCAGGTTACGCTGGTCCGGGTCGGTCGAGACGTTCGGAGAGCTCAGATGGTGACTGTGAAGCGCGGCGTAGTGCTGTTTGGATTTGCTGTGGCCGTCGCAACCGCACCGCTGGCGGTCGCATCACCCGCCGCAGCCGACAGCACGTGCCCATGGGGCACCAAGCCGACGCGTTTCGAGGGCGTATGCATCAGCGGCGCAGGTGGCGGTGCGGCTGCGCCGGTCCCGCCCGTCCCCCCGTCGGGCGGTGGGCCAGTGATCGTGAACAACCCCAACGGGTACAGCACGGTGAACGGCATCCCCTGCAATGACGAGCATTGGGGTGTTTGCCAAGGCCTCATCCAAAACGGCGGCTGACACCGTCCGAGCTACCCCATCGGATCGATGAGGTTGCGAAAGCTCGCGGCCGGATAAACCGACGCTCCCGCGATCTCGACCCGTTCGGCCAAGGCGCTATCCGACGTCACCACGGTGAGGTTCTGCGGTGCGGGCGCGGCGTGGACCAGCCGGACGATCTCATCATCGGCCGAGTTGGCGGCCGCCCTCGGCGCGTGCGCGATGTCGATCACCGACGAATCGATCCTCGGCTCAATCGGTCGCTCGAATACCACCGTCACCTGGTGCTCCTGCGTCTGCGCCCAGCGTTCGAGTAGGTCGACGAGTCGAACCATCGCCTGTCGGCGGTTCTTCCACCAGCCGTCCGGCCGGCTGCCGATCACGTTCATCGCGTCGACGATCCAGCGCTGCGTCATCCAGCTTCCAGCGCAGAAGCGAGTTGTTCGATGGTGAGCGTCCACCCGCTGTCGAAACTTTCGAATTCCTCTGGGGGAAGCAGAGAATGCTCGATCGACATCAGCGTCTCATCGTCTCCGACCGGTTCAAAAGCCACGTTGACGACGCTTTCTGTCGTCGGGTCCGGCCAGTTCGAGTTGGACCACGTGAAGCGCAGCAGGCGCGGGCGGTCGATGGTCAGGAACTGGCCGGTGATCAGGACACGGGTGCCCGAATCGTCGACATCGAAGCGCACCGTTCCACCGACGTACGGTTCGACGGACACGTCGAGAACACGCACAGGACGGGGACACATCCACTCCTGCAACGACTCTCGATCGAGCCACTCGTCGAATACCGCATCCGGTGCAGCGGGCATGACGCGTTGCACGCGGACAGTCGCCGTTTCCGTCATCGGGCCCGCCCCTTCTTGCGCAGCCGCGCCGAGAGCGCGTCCGTACGGGTCGACCAGAACTCGGTCTGCTCGGTTATCCACTGCTGGGCCACCGTCAATCCGTCCGGCTGCAGGGAAAGCCAGTGCTCGCGGCCGCGCACCTCGCGGCGAACGAGTCCGGCCGCCTCCAGCACGCCGATGTGGCGCGAGACGCCGGCGAATGTCATCGGCAGCGGCGCGGCGAGGTCGGAAATCCGGGCATCACCACGACGCAACGTCTCGAGCAGCAGCCGTCGGGTCGGATCGGCGAGTGCGCTGTACGCACGGTCCAGCATCTGATCTTCAACCATCTTGTTGACTATAGCCAGCCGGCGTGCTGTGCTGAAAGGAGAGTTGTTCAACTGAGATGTTGAACGTTCTACCGCCTCCGACGAAAGGGGATCGCATGAAAACGCCTCCGATTGTGTCGGCCCAGGAGTGGCAGGCTGCCTGGCAGGAAATGCTCGTCAAGGAGAAGGAACACACCAGGGCGCGCGACGCGCTTGCCGCGATGCGTCGACGAATGCCGTGGACGCCGGTCGAGAAGATGTATGAGTTCGAGGGCCCGGAAGGCACGGTCAGCCTGCTGGATCTCTTTCAGGGACGGCGCCAGCTGATCGTCTATCGCGCCTTCCTCGACCCAGGAGTTCATGGGTGGCCCGACCACGGATGCGTCGGCTGCTCGTTGATGGCCGACCACATCGGCAACCTCGCCCATCTCAACGCCCGCAACACCACGCTGGTGTACGCATCGCGGGGTTCGCAGGCCGACATCGAGCGGATAAAGAAGCGCATGGGTTGGAGTCATCCGTGGTACACCATCGTGCCGGACCCGGACGGGGCGTTCGATGTCGACTTCGGAGTCAACGAATGGCACGGCACGAACGCGTTCATCCGCGATGGCGATCGCGTCTTCCGCACCTACTTCATCAATGCCCGCGGTGACGAGGTGTTCGACAACACCTTCCACTTCCTGGACATGACGGCGCTGGGCCGACAGGAGGTCTGGGAGGTTTCACCGGACGGCTACCCGCAGACCAAGCCGTACGAATGGTGGCGCTGGCACGACGAATACGGTGATCACGAGCCGTCGAAGGCGTGATCCCCATGTCGGCTGTTGATCCGCGCCAGGTCGGCTTGACTGGAGCGGCCGAAGACGAGGAGACCGCAGCGCCGGTTATCGAAGCGGACCGGACGGCGGAGCCGAAATACGGCTTCGCACCACACGATTCGAAGCCCTGCGCTGGCGGACCGGCCGTCGTGGCCGAGCCTAGCTCGCGGCGATGGACTGGTCGGAGGATCCGACGCCCGTCCTCGATCATCTGTACATGTTCGGCCCGGCCGTCGCAGACATCGTCGAATAGCCCGCAGGAGCAACAGTGAAAAACGAGTCACCGCATCGCGATTCCGTCACCAGCGCGCCGACGCCGAGGGCCGTTGACCGAGCGACATTCGAAAGCGAGATCGACCGTCTTCGCGTGTGCGAAAAGGCGCACATTCGCCGGGGTGACGAGATCGCCGCGGCGCGACGGCGCCTGCCCATGGTCGAGGTCGACGCGACCCTCGAGCTGACCGGGCCCGACGGCCCCGTCACCCTCCTTGACGTATTCGAGGGCCGCCGACAGCTTCTGGCCTATTACTTCATGTGGCACCCGGGCAAACCCGCGTCCGAGCAGTGCGAGGGGTGCACGTGGGTCACCACCCAGGTGCAGGAGCTGTCCTATCTCCACTCCCGAGACGTCACCTACGCCGTTTTCTGCCAGGGCCCCTATGCCGAGAGCGTGCGCTACCGCGACTTCATGGGCTGGGACGTGCCCTGGTACTCGGCACTCCCCTCGCTCGACACGCTTCTCGTCGGTCGCATCGCGGGCATGATGCACATCGTCTGCTACCTACGCGAGGGCGGTCGCGTGTTCGAGACGTACTGGACGACGCGCCGTGGGGTCGAGGCAATGGATTACAGCCTCGCGCTGATGGATCTCACGCCGTATGGGCGTCAAGAGCCGTGGGAGGACTCCCCTGCGGGTTGGCCGCAGAATTGGAAAGTGGACGGTTCCAACACCCGCATCGACGGTCGGCCGATCCCGCAGTGGTCGCGGCTCGAGGCCGGATGGTCTGACGACCTCGGCGGTTAGCGCGCGTCGCCGAATGCATCCCGCGGGTCGGAGATACAGATACTTCGCAGTCCGGGTCCAGCCCCGTCTCAGTCTCTGCGCTTAATTTGTGCCGACTTAGCGAGGAAAGGTGGGCTGAAGTGAGAACATTCGTAGCCGTGATCGGCGGCAGTGCCCTGGTCACGATGGGTGCGGTGGGCATCGCGGTGGCACAGGGGCAGGTACAGACGACTCAGATGGTGAGCTCCGGCACCATGAGCATGGGCGCGACGAGCACCATGGTGACGCCGCCATCGACCCCGGATACCGCGGTCGCCCAGCCTGCGGTCAAGGCCGGAGGCTGATGCCTTAACCCTTGACGACCCGGACGATCGTCTTGCCGTGCGAACGTCTAGCCGGGTCGAATGCCGACGGTGCGTCGGCGAGTGAGAACACCGCCCCGATGGATGGACGCAGCCGCCCGTCGCGGAGCCGCTGTTCCAGCCCGGCGAGGCGAACACGGTCCGGTTCGACGATGAAGAAGACGGCCCGTCCGCTCTCGGGTTTCAGCCGCGGTGGTTCTACGATCGTGACGACCGTGCCGCCCGGCCGAACCAGTCGTGTTGAGCGGTCGAGGATCTCACCGCCGAGCACGTCGAACACCATGTCGACACCGCCGATATCCTCCAGCCGATCCTGCTCAAGGTCCACGAAGGCCTCGACCCCCTGACCGAGCACCGTGTCCCGCTGTTTCGCGCGCCCGCTTCCGATCACCCGGGCTCCCGCATCGAGTGCCAGTTGGACCGCAAGCGATGCGACACCACCCGCGGCACCGTGAATCAGGACGGTCTGGCCACTGGTGAGCGCCCCGTGGTCGAACAACGCCTGCCATGCCGTCAGTCCGGGCATCGGCAGCGCCGCGGCCACGGCATGGTCGATGTGGGCCGATAGCGGAGCGAGGTTACGGGCCTCCACCGCCACGTATTCGGCCAGCGTTCCGTTGCGGCACCAGTCGGTGAGCCCGAAGACGGGTTGGCCGACCTCCAGTCCGGTTGTGCCGTAGCCTAACTCGGCGACGACGCCGGACACCTCGTGGCCGGGAATGGTGGGTGCCCTGTCCTTCCCCGCTCGATCGGTCCAGGTTCCCGGCCAACTGAGTTCATCCGGGGTGAACGAGGCCGCGTGCACTCGGACGATGACATCGTTTTCCGCCATGTGCGGATACGGCATGTCCTCCAACGAGAGCCCCGAGACGGGGGTCTCGCGGTCACGCGCGACGATCGCTCGCATCGCAGCAGGCGGTCAGCGGGCGCCGCGGATCAAGTGTCCCGGACGCGCTCCGGTGTCGACGCCGTCGCGTCGCGTCACCACCCCGGTCACGATCGTGGCGGTGTACCCGGACGCACCCTGAACCAGGCGCTGGCCGCCGGCGGGCAGGTCGTAGGCCATCCGCGCGGGGTGGAGCGTCAGCGCATCCATGTCGATGACGTTGACGTCGGCCTTCTTCCCGACCTCGATGACACCGCGATCGGAGAGCCCGAACAGTTGCGCGGTGTCGTGAGCCTGCTTGCGCACCACATACTCCAGCGGGAGCTTCTCGCCTCGGTGGCGATCCCGCGCCCAGTGCGTGAGAAGGAATGTGGGGTATGAGGCGTCGCAGATCATGCCGCAGTGCGCGCCGCCGTCGGACAGACCCGACACCGCAGCGGGATGAGTCAGCATTTCCCGGATCGCGTCGTGGTTGCCGTAGTAATAGTTGTAGAACGGCAGCATCAGCATCGCGCCGGCATCGGCTTCCAGCATCAGGTCGTACAGCGTTGCCAACGGGTCCTCGCCGCGCTCGGCGGCGATCTTCTCGACGGCCCGATCCGGGGTCGGTTCATAGTCGGGCGGGTCGCCGAGCGCATAGATGCGGCCGAGCGAGTACTGCACGAGCGCGAACATGTTGTCGAACAACAACTTCGGGTCCGGCGGCAGATCATCCTCGGCAAGAATCGCCGCCTTGACCGCGGGGTCGGCAAGACGCTGCGCCAATTCTTCGCGGCTGCATTCGGCCCTTAGGCGCCGGAACGTCGGACGGTGGGTGAACGCATGGTGGCCGGGGAAGCCGAACAGCATGCCGAACGGGCGCGCGGCGATCTGCGGATACAGCTGGCTGCCCGATTCGTGAGCCGCCGCGGAGATGTCGAGTTGTTCGCGCCAGAGGTCGGGCGCCGCGTCGACCTGGATCATCCCGAACGAGATCGGCCGGTCGATCTCGGCGCCGAGGCGCTGCATCCACTCCAACTCTTTCTTGGGCGCGATGATGTCCTCCCCCGCGACACCCTGCGGGGCCAATTCGAAGACGGCCCGCCCGCCCGCGGCCATTGCCCGTCCCAGCCCGAACAGCTCGTCCTCTGCGGCATAGGTGCCGGGCACGGGTTCACCGTCGATGGCGCGATGGCCCAGCGTGCGTGACGTCGAGAAGCCGAGCGCGCCTGCCTCGATGCCTTGCTGCACGATGCGCGCCATCTTCGCGATGTCCTCGGGTGAGGCGGGCTCGTTGCGGGCTCCGCGCTCGCCCATCGCGTACGCGCGCACCGCGCCGTGGGCAATCTGGCTGCCGACGTCGATGGCGAGGTCCTGCTTCTCGATGACGTCGAGATACTCCGGATAGCTCTCCCAGCCCCACGAGATGCCCTCGGTCAGCGCGGTTCCCGGGATGTCCTCGACGCCCTCCATCAAGCCGATCAACCAGTCTTCGGTGCCGGGGCGCACCGGCGCGAAGCCGACGCCGCAGTTACCCGCGACCACGGTTGTCACGCCGTGTCCGCTCGACGGCTCAAGCAGGCTGTCCCAGCTGACCTGGCCGTCGTAGTGGGTGTGGATGTCCACAAAGCCCGGCGCGACGATCTTTCCCGTCGCGTCGATCGTCTCGGCGGCCTCGCCTTCCAGCGGCGGATCCCCCGGCCCGCGACGGCGGATCTCGGCGATCTTGCCGTCCTTGATGGCTACATCAGCGGTGAATCGATCCGCTCCCGTCCCGTCGACAACGGTTCCGCCTGTGATCTTGAGGTCGAACACGATTAGCTCCCTCGTATGCCGTGCCAGCCGCTACGGTGAATGTAACACCGTTACAGACCAGCGGAGGGTCGATCGTGACGCATACAGCGCAGACACGTTCCGCGCGCGGCAACCCCGCCCACGCGCGGCGCGAAGATGCGATCGGCACGCCTCCGAAGGGTCCCACCCTGGTGCCTGCGGAGCGCTACCACTCCGCGGCGTTCGCGCAGCTCGAAGCCGAGCGGATGTGGCCGAAGGTGTGGCAGGTGGCCTGCACGGTCGACCATGTGGCCGAGCCGGGTGACTATTTCGAGTACCGGTGCGGTCCCTATTCGGTCCTCGTCGTCCGCGGCGACGCGGGAGAGCTTCGCGCCTTCCAGAACGTGTGCCGTCATCGCGGCAACTCGCTGTGCGCCGGGACTGGATCCCAATTACGCGAACTGAAATGCGGATATCACGGCTGGACATGGGACCTGTCCGGCGCGCTCAAGCGAGTGCCAAACCGCAAGGGGTTCGGCGCGCTCCGGATGTCCGAATTCGGTTTGATCGCCGCCAAAGTCGACACATGGGAACGGCTCGTCTTCGTCAACCTCGACGTCGACGCGATTCCGCTGAGCGACTATCTGGAGGCGGTGCCGCACGACATCGCCTGGTGCGGGCTCGGCGACTTCCGCTGCTACGCCACCATGACCGTCGAAGTCGACGCCAACTGGAAGACGATCGCCGACGGCTTCAGCGAGACCTATCACATCCAGACGCTGCACCCCGAACTTCACCGGTGCATGGACGATGTTTATGCGCCGCAAGTAATCTGGCGCCACACCGGCAAGTCCGAGCAGATCTACGGGGTGCCGAGCCCGCAGATCAACGAAGCGCTCACCGACGCCGACGTGTGGGACGCGTATGTGACCACTCAGGGCGCGCTGATGGGCGTTGCCGAGGGCACCCCTTTCCCCGCAGACCAGCAACGGCCCGGCCAGTCGGTGTCCGACGTGATCGCGGACCGCACAAAGGCTTTCGCTGCCGACCGCGGTGTCGACCTGAGCTGGGCCACCACGGATCAGGTGTTACGGCTGCACCAGTACAACGTCTTCCCGAACATGTCGCTGCTGACCAACGCCGATCACATGACGGTGTTGACCTCGCGTCCGGGGCCCGACCCCGATCACGGCGAACTGGTGATGATCCTGTGGACGCGGCTGCCGCCCGGTGCGCCGCGAATCAAGCCGGCCGATATGCGCATGAAGGCCGACGAGGCCCACCCCGGCCTGGTGCTGACACAAGACATCGCCGTGTTGGCCGGACTTCAGCGCGGCCTTCATCAGCCGGGCCTGACGCACCTGACGCTGTCCAACGAGGAACGACGCGTGATCAACATGCATCGCAACCTCGAACGCTATCTGGACCTGCCCGAGTCGCAGCGCATGTCAGGAGGCGAGACGCCCTGAAAGAAGCAGTCGGCGCCGAGACGGTCCTCGACACCGCGGCTCGCCTGATCGAGCTCGACGGCGTCGACGCCTTCACCATGCGCGGTCTGGCAGAAGAGCTCGGGGTCGCGGTCACCTCCATCTACTGGCACGTCGGCGGCCGCGACAAGCTGTTCGACAGCCTGGTCGACCGCCTGTTGAGGCAGATGGCGCGGCTGCCCGTGGACGGCGACACACCCGTCGAACGCATTGCGTCACTTGCCCGCTCACAGCGCACCGTGCTGATCGAACGGCAACACCTTCTGGCCATCGCGCACGAGCGCGATCGAACTCCACGGCTGTTCCTGCCGATTCAGCAGACGCTGGCCGCGGAGTTGGCGCGAGTGGGCGTCACGGGAACCGATGCGGCGCTCATCCTGCGAGCGATCCAGGTTCACGTGATCTCGTCTGCTGTCATGCAGTTCTCGGCCGTCCGCGGCGCCAAGCATGACGAAGAGGATCCCTCGCTGTGGACCGACGACTGGCCTGACCGGTCCCTCGTCGATGCGTTGCAGTCCCCGACCGACTACGACGCGGTCTTCGAGTACGGCCTCAATGCGCTTCTGGCGCCGCTGCGGAGTCTTTCCGCCGACGGGTAGCGCCCCACAGCCCGACCCCGATACCCACGACCGCACCCCCGAGCCCGATCAACTGCTGCGAGCGCTTCATCTCGTGGTGGACACTCATACCGCCAAGCAGATCCGCCGCGTCGGCGCCTCCCGAGGCGAGAAACCATCCGCGCGTGTTCTTCCCGCGTATCGCCGCCGCCATCAGCAAGCCCCCGATCAGCGCATCGCGATACCCCATCGAGCGCAGGAGCAGCGCAGCGGTCGGTGCCGGCTCATCGGGATCACCCCAGAGGCGATTGGCGCGAAGCGGATCGACGAGGAACGACACCCCCGAGGCGAGGCGAATACCTCCGACGGCGAGTGCAGCGCGGTCAACAGGCATGGTGTGGAAGCCTAGCTAGGCCTTCAACGGCCCATTCACCCGCTCCTGGCGACCATGCGGAAGGCGGCGTCCTTGTGTGCCGGACAGTAGTAGATCGCGGCGGCGCGAAGGAATCTCGCATCCGAAGCGTCGAACGCCGGATTGCTGGAGCCGTTGTACTGATCCAGCCACGACACGACGTCGCGCGGGTCTGCTCCCTGGTCCAGGTGGTCGCAGGCCCAGTGCGCCCAACCCACAACCCCGGCTGGGTCTCCGATGGCGGCGATTCCGCTTCTCTGCAGGGCTTCCAGGAACGCCTCGTCGTTTTCGTCCGCTGCGGCCGGGGGCGCCGAGAATACGGCCAGGCCTGTGGCAAGCGCCATTGCCGACAGCATCACCACACCGCGACGTGTGCTGGTTTCGGTTCGCATGCCTCCAACTATCCGCCGCAGTATGACGGGCCGGATAAGTAATGGACTACTCATTTCTGCAGCAAGTTCTCAGCCTGAACAAGCCGGCGGATAGCTGATGGCAGCTTGTGCGGCACGCGCTATCGCGTCGGCCGAGCGGTCGATGTCCTCGTCTGTGGTCGACCAGTTCGAGATCGAGACTCGCAGCACATACCTGCCGTCCCACGTCGTGCCGCCCAGCCAGCAGGTCCCGTCGCGCTGAACCGCGGCCACCGCTGCCCGGTTGGCGTCGTCACCGCCCGGCAGTTGCACCAGCACCTGGTTGAGCACGATGTCGTTGACGATCCGCACGCCGGGAATCGCCATCAATCGCTCGGCCATGCGTCGGGCCTGCGCGCAGTTACGCTCGACCAGTTCGGCGACCCCGGTTCGGCCCAGCGACCTCAGCGCGGCGTACACCGGAACGACGCGCGAACGTCGTGAGCTCTCCGGCACATAGTTGGTGCCGTCACGCTGGCCGGGATCGGCGACGAGATACGGACCGGCCAGGCTCATCGCGGCGACATGTGCATCCGGGTGGGCCACGATGGCCATCGCGCTGTCGTATGGCACGTTGAGCCACTTGTGCGCGTCGACCGCCCACGAGTCGGCGCGTTCGACGCCCTTCGTCAGGTGCCGCAATGCCGGCACCGCGGCGGCCCACAGCCCGAACGCACCGTCGATATGCAGCCAAGCTCCTTGGGCGGCACAAGCATCGGCGATCGGTTCAAACGCGTCGAAGGCGCCGGTGGCCACGTTGCCTGCCTGGGCACACACGATCGTCGGACCTTTTGACTGGCCGAGTGCGTCGCGCAGCGCCTCGGGCCGCATCCGGCCCTGGTCGTCGGCGGCGATCCGGACCGGAGTGCGTGCACCGAGACCGAGTTGGCGCAGGGCGGTGTCGATGGTCGCGTGCGCTTGCTCACCGCAGAGTATGCGTATTCGCGGTGCGCCGATGAGCCCGTCGTCCTCGACGTTCCAGCCGGCCTTAGCGAGCACGACGTGGCGGGCGGCGGCCAGGCAGGTCGTGTTGGCGCCCTGACCGCCGGTGACGAACCCGACGCTGGCGCCTGCAGGCAGGCCGAGCAGGCCGAGCACCCAGCCCGACGTGACTTCCTCGATGGCTGCGGCCGCCGGGGACAGCGAATGGAACGCGGCGTTTTGGTCCCACGCGGACACCAGCCAATCAGCGGCCAGCGCGGCGGGCAGTGCTCCCCCGGTCACGAAACCGAAATGGCGCGGGCCCGCGGTGGCCACCAGGCCCGGCTCGACACCGGCCACCAGGGCGTCGATGACGGCGTCGGGAGCGTCACCGTGCTCGGGCAGAGCGCCGCCCAGTGCGTCGCGCACGGCTGCGGCGTCGACGCGGGCGGCCACCGGCCGCTCGTCGAGGCCGCTCAGAAACTCCCGTGTGTGCCCCGCGGCCGCGGACAGGCCTGCGGTGCGATCGCGCATGCAGAAACCCTATCGGCGGGCAGCGGTTACAGGCCGAGCTGGTCCTCGATGACGCCGAGCCAGATCTGTGCCGCGTCGATTGCCACCTTCTCGCTGATGAAGGCGTGCTGGGTACCCGTGTAGATGTCGCGGAAAGCACGCTCCAGTCGGCTGCCTTCGCGGATCGAGCTGGTGCCCGCGACGAGATGCGCCCACTCGGCGCACTCCCGGGACACGTCGGTGGCGTAGACGGCGGCCGCCCTCATATCCGCACGCAGCGTCGGGGTCAGGTGCTGGCCCGAGGCGACCGCGGACTCCGCGGCGGTGAACGCTTCGAGTATCAGAAGCCGGGCGGCCCGCCACGCGCAGACGTGATGCGCGAGGCCCTTCTGAAAGGTTGGGCGGCTGGCCAATGAGGCCATGTCGCTCATCCGGAACTTGGTGGCGGCCAGCTCCTGGACGTCGTCGAGCATGCTCTTCGCCACACCGAGCGACCACGACGCATGGCCGGCGGCGGTGACCGGCATCAGCCCCATCCGGGTGGCCGGCGACGACCCCCTGCGAGGCTCGCGCGAGAACAGCGGGAAGGTCCGGTGGGAGGGGACGAAGACCTCCTCGGCGCTGTAGTCGTAGGAGCCGGTTCCCTTGAGCCCCTGGACAAACCAGCCGTCGTTGAACGAGATCTCCTCTCGTGGCACCACGGCCACCTGCATGTCGGGCACGCCCTCACTGATCCAGCGCATCTCCCCGTCGTCCATCGGGAAGAATCCCGCGGCGACGTATTCCGAGTGGCCGGTTCCCGAGCCGAAGCTCCACGATCCACTCAGCCGGTAGCCGCCTTCGACCGTCCTGCCCTGCCCGTTCGGAAAGAACTGTCCGCCCATCGTGATGCGGTTGTCGTGCGCGGTGAAAACCTCTGCGAAACCCTCGTCGGGCAGGTACGCCGCGGCGGCGAACGACGACGGCAGATTCGCGATGCCGATCCAGCCGAAAGAGCCGTCCTGCCAAGCCATTTCGATCCAAGTCTCGATCATCTCCGGAAAGGACGGCTCGACACCGCCTGCCGGGACCGGATTGAAAGCCGACATCAGGCCCGATGCCCACATCTCCTCGACGACGGCGGGCGTGAGCGTGCGCATGCGCTCCGACTCGGCCGCTTCGGCCTGCACGAGTTCGCGCATGCCGCGCGCCAATCCGACAACCCTGTCGGCCGCTTCGGCTATCGACGTCATTCGATGACCCTAACCGGGTGCGGGGATGAGCAGACCTAATCCCCGAACTCGCCGGCCAGATACGCGTCACGGCAGGCCCGGCGGGCCAGCTTGCCGCTCGTCGTGCGCGGAATGGCGCCCGCGGGCACCAGGCGGACATCGGCGACCGAGAGGCCGTGTCGGCGTGACACTTCGGCGCGAATGGCGTCGACGGCGGGCGTCGGATCGGCGCGACGGGTGCCCGAGGCGCGTTCGGCCACGACCACCAGTTGCCTACCGGTTTCGGACGGCACCGTGAACGCGGCGGAATAGCCCCGGCGCACGAGCGACGATGCCTCCGCGGTGGTCACCTCGACATCCTCGGGGTAGAGCTGGCGCCCGTCGATGGTGATCAGATCCGCGATCCGGGCGGTGACGTAGAGCTCTCCGTCCAGGTAGAAACCCAAGTCGCCGGTACGCAGCCACTTGGCGTCAGCCGGGACGCCGCGGGCGTGGTGGCTCCCCGCCGTGTCCGAGCGAAGATTCGCACCGAATGTGTGCCGTGTTTCCTCAGGACGCCCCCAATAGCCGTGGCCAACATTGTTGCCGTGCAACCAGATTTCGCCGACCCGACCGTCGGGAAGCTCGGTGCCGGACTCGGAGTCCACGATGACGCACCACTGACTACGCGCTATCTGACCGCAGGACACGTGGGCGGCGGCGCCCGGAGTGTCCGCGCCGACCCGCACGGCCTCGCCCTTTTCCAACTTCTGTCGGTCCAGGTGGGCGACGGTGGGTCCTGCGGTGGGCGCGATGGTCGAGATGAACAGGGTGGCCTCGGCGATGCCGTACGACGGTTTGATCGCGGTTGGCGGCAAACCGTAGCGGGCGAAGGCGTTGTTGAAGGCGTCGATGGCCCGTGTGCTCACCGGTTCGGAACCGAGGATCAGCACGACATTGCTCAAGTCGACGCCCTCCCCTGCCGCGGGCACGCCGCGCTGTGCGGCGTACTCGCACGCGAAGTTGGGCGCGGCGGTGACGACGCGGCCGTGCCGGGAGCCTGCCGACAATGCGTGGATCCAACGCTCGGGCCTGCGGATGAAGGCGGCCGGTGACATCAGCGTCGAGTGGCCGCCGTAGACCGTGGGAAAGCCGATCATCGACAGACCCATGTCGTGGTAGAGCGGTAACCAGCTGCAGCCGTGGGTTTTTCGGTCGAGGAGGTCGATCGACAGAATCATCTGCGTCAGGTTGGTCCCTACCGCCCGGTGGGTGATCTCCACGCCGACCGGATCCCGCGTCGATCCCGAGGTGTACTGCAGATGGGAGATGTCATCGGCGTCGAGGTGTACGGCAACCAAGTCCTCGCCGGCCGAATCCGGGACATCGTCGATGGTGATGACGTGTGGCCGCGGCAGCACGCCGATCTGGTTCAGCGCCGCGTCGACGGCGGCCGATGCCGCCGACGTCGTCAGGACAACGCTGGGTCGTGAATCGTGCAGCGCCACCGCGAGACGCTCGGCATGACCTTGCAACTCCGGGGCGAACAGGGGTACCGCGATAGTCCCCGCCTTGATCGCGCCGAAGAACCCTGCGACGTAGTCGAGTCCCTGCGGGGCGAGGACCGCCACCCGGTCCCCGCGAGACGCGACCCGCTGCACCCGCGCGCCGATGGCCCGCATCCGCCGGCCAAGCTGTGTCCAGGTCAGTTCGAAGGCGTACCCGTCGGCCGACCGGGTGTGGTCCAGGTAGCGGTATGCCACCGAGTCGCCGACGTTGGCGATGTTGCGCTCGATCAGCGAGATCAGCGTGATGCCGGGCGGCAACGCGACGTTGCCCTCGGCGTCCAGAACGTCCTCGATCTGCCATAGACCCTCATGAACAGCGGGTTTGAGCCGTGAGTCGACAGCCATACATCTAGAGTAGATTACTGTTACGCCCAGTTGCACTAACCCGCGCTGTGGTCATGGTCACTTCCATCGGAGAAGATCGGCGGGTGACTGAACCATGGTCGACGCTGCCCGCACTGCTTCAGCGGAGCGCGCGCGAGTTCGGCCGGCAAAGCTACCTGGTCACCCCGACGGGCCGGCTCAGCTATGGGGAGGCCGAGCAGCGGTCGGCGCATGCCGCCCGGTGGCTACTCGCCGAGGGCGTCGGCAAGGGCAGCCGGGTCGGCCTGTTCTTCGCGAACGGCCCGGAGTGGGTGATCTGGTGGCTGGCCGTGTCACGGATTGGCGCGCTCGCGGTGCCGCTGAGCACGCTGTACGCCCCCGCAGAACTGGCAAAGGTGTTGCGACTCGCCGACATCGGGCTGTTGGTCGCTCCGAGCCGCGTCCTCGATATCGACGTCGCACAGCGATTCGAGGCCGCCTTACCAGAGCTCGTCACGCAGTCGAGCAATCAGCTGTGCCTGCGTGCGGTCCCCTACTTGCGACGCGTCGTGCTGACCGCGGACACCGACCAACGGCGCTGGGCCACGCACTGGGATACCACCGATCCCGTTGTCTCGGAAGAGATTTTGGCAGCGGTCGAGGACGAGGTCTCCCCCGCCGACCTGGCCGTGATGGTGCACACCTCAGGATCCACCGCGGATCCTAAGGGCGTGGTGCACACCCACGGGACGCTGGTCCGGCAGACGTCGACATGGCCAACCGCGATCCGATCGATCACAGGATCAGGTTCATCGGCCAGGATCCTTTGCGCCATGCCGTTCTTCTGGATCGGCGGGTTGCTCGCCACGACGGGAGCACTACACGAACCGATAACGCTCTTGGTCCTTCCGCGGCTCGATGCGGGGACGGCGCTGGATCTGATCGAGCGTGAGCGGGCGACGGGGATTGTCGGATGGCCGGCGTTCACTCAGCGGATGCGCGAGCATCCGTCCTTCGCCGGTCGCGACCTTTCCAGTGCGCCGATGCTGCGTGACGGCCCGTTGGACATCGCGATGACCGACGTGCCGGACGGATATCCCGTGCACCGCACCATGTCCGAAACTGCGGGAGGGTTCGCGTTCACCCAGACGAGCATCGTGGACGAAGACGGCAAGCCGGTGTGCGACGGGACCGTCGGCGAGCTGTTGATCCGGGGTATCGGCGTGATGGCGGGATACAACAAGCGCGAACGCTGGGAAACGTTCGACGACGACGGTTGGTACCACACCGGTGACCGGGTCTACCGCAGAGAGGGCGATCCGCGGCTGTTCTATGTCGGTCGCACAAGCGAATTGATCAAGGCTGCCGGTGCGAATGTGTCGCCGCTCGAGGTGGAGGCTGTGATCGAGCAGTTCGCCGACGTGGCACAGTGCGTGGTCGTCGGAGTCGACGACGCGGTGCGGGGTGAGGAGGTGTGCGCCGTCGTGGTGCCCGTCGACCCCGAGATCGACTTGGACTCGGTGGCCGTCCGGACGCGTGACCAGTTGTCGTCCTACAAGGTTCCGACCCGGTGGGTACTGGCGACAAGCGACCAGATCCCGACCTTGCCCAGTGGAAAGCTGAACCGAAAAGGCCTGCGGGAGCTGGTAATCGACGGGACGTTGGCAGCCTCGCGCCCGGTGAGTCAGTAGGCGCGTGCGACGTAGGCGATGGTGCCTGCGTCGTCGTCGGTATAAGGCAGCGCGCCATTTTCGCGCTGTAGGCAGCGCACCGTGAGGCCATCTACTGCGAGGCGCTGTTCTCCGGAGACACCGAGTGCCGCCCACGGCACGCGCGCGACACCCGTCTGTGCCGCATCGCGCACCTCGTCGACTGTGGTGCAGTCGGAGATGAACGCGTCGCGTCGTGCCGTCGCCGCGTCGAGCATGTCGGTCTGCATGTGGTGGGTCAGCTGTTGCACATCGTCGGCGACGGCTTCCATCGCCACCGTGGTCTTGTCGCGGGTGTCGCGCCGGTACAGCACGGCGGTGTTGCCGGCCAGATCCCTGGGTCCGATCTCCACCCGGATCGGCACACCCTGCAGATCCCAGTCGGTCACGCGCCGGCCGAAGGGGTGGTCGACGTCGTCGTCCAGCAGCGCCCGAATGCCGCGTCGCTTGAGGTCGTCCACCAGTGCCGACGCAGCGCGGATGACGTCGCCACCGGTGTCCTTCACCACGGCGACGACCGTCTGTACCGGCGCCAGCGCCGGCGGCAGAACCAGCCCGAAGTCGTCGCCGTGGCACATGATCAGACCGCCGAGCATGCGGGTCGACGAACCCCACGACGTCGTCCAGCAGAGTTCCCTGGCGCCGTCGGCGCTCAGGTAGCCGATGTCGAACGCGCGGCTGAAGCGCTGACCGAGTTCGTGCGAGGTGCCCATCTGCAGCGCCTTGCCGTCGCGCATGATGGCTTCGCACGTCATGGTATTGGCGGCCCCGGCGAAGCGCTCGCTTGCGGTCTTGCGTCCGACGACGATCGGCATGGCCAGCACTTCACGCATGAAGTCCTCGTACACGTCGTGCAGGATTCCGCGGGCATACTGGCGCGCGTCGGATTCGGTCGCGTGCGCGGTGTGGCCTTCCTGCCACAGAAACTCCGTGGTGCGCAGGAAGATTCGCGGGCGCATCTCCCACCTCACGACGTTCGCCCACTGGTTGAGAAGCAGCGGAAGGTCGCGGTAGCTGTCGACCCATTTCGCCATGTACTCGCCGATGACCGTCTCGCTGGTGGGACGGATGGCCAGTGGTTCGGTGAGTTGCTTGCCTCCGCCGTGCGTCACGACGGCCAGCTCGGGGCTGAATCCCTCGACATGCTCGGCTTCGCGCTCCAAGAAGCTCATCGGCATCAGCAAGGGGAAGTAGGCGTTGCGGGCTCCGGCGGCCTTGATGCGCCGGTCGACCTCCTCGTGCATCCGCTCCCAGATGGCGTATCCGTTGGGGCGAATGACCATGGTCCCGCGGGCCGGCCCGCTCTCGGCCAGCTTCGCCTTGGTGAGCACGTCCTGGTACCACCGTGGAAAGTCCTGTTGCTGAGCAGTCAGCACCGCCATCTGCGTGACGTTACTGATCCGGCTCCGCAGAAGTCGCGCGGTTTTCTAGCGCCGTTCTGCGAGCATCTCACGGCTTCTTCAGGGTCGCCTCGACGAAATAGCCCCTTGGCGCATCGGTCGCACCGGCGGGTGCCGGGGGTGCGAACCACCTCTTCCATCGGTTGCCCGGTTCCGCGACATCGGTGACGGTGGCAGACCAGCCGTGGCGCTCGGCGAGCACGCCCGGTTCGTCGGTGCCGAACAGCCACGGTGAGCCCTGCTCGGCCATGCTCTTCAGCAGGGGCGCCGTCATCGGCGACTCCAGCAGCGTCTTGCCGACAACGTCGTACAGCAGGGTCGAGTTCGGCGCCGACAACGTATTCACGCGATCGAACAGCGTGCGAACGGCGTCCTCGTCGAGGTATTGCAGCAGGCCTTCGATCAGCCACGCCGTCGGTGTCTGCGGATCGAAGCCGGCAGACGTCAGCGCAGCGGGCCAGTCCTCCGCGAGGTCGACACCGATCGCCACCCGGCGGCACCTCGGCTGATCGTCGGCGAGCAGGTCCGCCTTGGCGGAGATCACTGCAGGCTGATCCAACTCGTAGACGGTGACGCCGTCCGGCCAGGCCAATCGGTAGGCCCGCGCATCCATGCCGGCCGCGAGGATGACGACCTGTTCGGCCACGTGCACCGCCCGCAGCAGTGCTTCGTCCCAGAACCGGGTGCGCACGACGATCTGGACCGTAGCCCGTTCACCGGCTTGGGCGATCGCGGCGTTCAGCAGCGCTCGCCCTGTGTCGCCGGCCAGTTTGTCTGCGTACGGGTCGGTGAACAGCGGGTCGTCGGCGGCGGATTCTCTGGCGCGAATGGCCGCAACCAGTAGCCCGGTGCTCGCCACCGCCTCTCGTTTCCTGTCCATGCGCCCATCATCTGCGGCCGAGCGCTCACTGGGGTACAGATTCGGCCGCCGAAACCGTACGTAACTGAGCGCTCGCGGGAATCGGTCGCGCGCGGGGCGTCTGCTCAGCCGATGACCCGGACCAGGTACGGCGCCATGTTGGCGGTTCGAACCGGCGACACCGTCACCGCCGGATCGCCCGCCTCCAGCATCTGATTGTTGCCAAGGAACATCGCCACGCTCTGATTCCCGTTGGGGCCGTAGAAGATCAGGTCACCCGGAAGAGCCTGCTGCGGCAGCACCTTGCGGCCTGCGGCGTACTGTGCCCCGGACGACCGCGGCAGCTTGATGCCGACGCCGGCGTAGGAGTACACCATGAGACCGGAAGCGTCGAAACCGACATTGCTCGCCATCGGGTCCAATCCGACGACGCGGCCCTGAGGGTCCAGGCCGATGGCGTTGTCCGCAGGGCCGCTGCCGCGGGTCGGGCCGTTGGCGTCGCCGCCCCCGTACGAGAACGGCACGCCGCGCTGAGAGAGACCGCGCTGGATCACCAATTGAAGGGCCTGCTGGGTGCTGAGCGGCCGGGTGATGTCAGCGTGCGCCAGACCCGGCGTCGCCACCAACACGGCAAGACCGAGCACCAAGGCGCAAATGCGTTTCATGTCGAGCGTTCACTTTCTTCGATTTCACAGCAACCACATTGGGCGACCCGTTGGTGGACGGTTGTCGCCACAGTTACTTCTACAAGGCCGTTGCTGCAGGCGCCACGCGCCGCGCGGCACACGGTCAATGAGTGTCCGTAACGTGACGCAACAGTGACCCGTCGTGCTTGCATATAGAGGTGAGTGAGTTCTTCCCCTACCGCTTCGATCGGCGCTTCGTGCCCATGTGGCTCGGTGCGGGCGCGCTGCCGTGGCGGGACGGCGTCACCATCACCGACGACGGCCGGTTCGTCGCGACGTTCGGCCTCCTGCGGGTCGACACACCGCTCGAGAACATCGCGGACACCCACGTGACTGGTCCGTACCGCTGGTGGACGGCGGTCGGTCCGCGGATCTCGTTCGCCGACGACGGTCTGACGTTCGGGACGAACCCTCGGTCGGGCCTCTGCGTCCACTTCCGCAACTCGATCAAGCGTGTCATCGGCTTCAAGGACCACTCCGCGTTGACCGTCACCGTCGCGGATCCGCACGCGCTCGAGCAGAGGTTGCGCACCAGTCGGGAATAGCATTGCTGCCAGCGGTCCGTGCCGTGAGGGCCGTGCGGATTCCGCACAAACGGCGAAACCCGCGCCGTAGTGTTGACCCATGGCCATCGTCGAAGCTGATGCACAGCCCCAAACCCCCTTCGAGCAGGACGTTGCCGCGATTCAGCGGTACTTCGACAGTCCCCGCTTCGAAGGGATCATTCGCCTGTATTCGGCACGCCAGGTCGTGGAGCAACGCGGCACGATTCCGACCGATTACCCGGTGACGCGCCACGCGGCGGTCGCGTTCTACGACCGCTTGCGTGAACTCTTCGCCCAGCGCAAGAGCATCACGACGTTCGGGCCGTACTCGCCTGGCCAGGCGGTGACGATGAAGCGCATGGGCATCGAGGGGATCTACCTCGGTGGCTGGGCGACCTCCGCGAAGGGGTCGACGAGCGAGGACCCGGGCCCCGACCTCGCCAGCTACCCCCTCAGCCAGGTACCCGACGAGGCCGCCGGGTTGGTGCGCGCACTGCTCACCGCCGACCGTAATCAGCAGTATCTGCGTCTGCGCATGACCGAAGACCAGCGTGCCGCGACGCCTGCCGTCGACTATCGCCCGTTCATCATCGCCGACGCTGACACCGGCCACGGCGGAGACCCACACGTGCGCAACCTGGTTCGCCGTTTCGTCGAGGCGGGCGTGCCCGGTTACCACATCGAGGACCAGCGCCCCGGCACCAAGAAGTGCGGTCATCAGGGCGGCAAGGTCCTCGTTCCGTCGGACGAACAAATCAAGCGCCTCAACACCGCCCGCTTCCAACTCGACATCATGGGGGTGCCGGGCATCATCGTCGCGCGCACCGATGCGGAGGCCGCCAACCTGATCGACAGCCGCGCAGACGAGCGCGATCAGCCGTTCCTGCTTGGCGCCACCAACCTCAGGATTCCCTCCTACAAGTCCTGCTTCCTCGCGATGGTGCGCAGCTTCTACGAGTCGGGAATGACGCACCTGAACGGGCATCTGCTCTACGCGCTGCCCGAGGGCGAGTACGCGACGGCCGCCACTTGGCTTGAGCGCCAAGGTATTCTGGCTCTCATCGCCGAAGCCGTCTCGGATTGGCAGCGCGACGGCGACGAAGCCGTCAACGTCCTCTTCGACAAGGTCGAGTCGCGCTTCATCGAGGCCTGGCAGAACGACGCAGGATTGGAAACCTACGGCGAGGCAGTCGCCGATCTACTCGACTTCCGCGAGCGGGAGGGCGAGCCGCTCGAGATGAGCGCCTCGGAATGGCGGCAGTTCGCGGCAACGGCGTCTCTCTACGAGGCCCGCGCGAAGGCGCAGGCGTTGGGTGCCGACGCCGGGTGGGACTGCGAGCGGGTGAAAACGCCCGAGGGCTACTACCAGCTGCGTGGCGGTATCCCGTACGCGATCGCCAAATCCCTTGCCGCAGCGCCGTTCGCCGACATCCTGTGGATGGAGACGAAGACCGCGGATCTCGCCGACGCCAAGCAGTTCGCCGACGCGATCCATGCCGTGTACCCGGACAAGATGCTGGCGTACAACCTCTCCCCCTCTTTCAACTGGGACACCACCGGCATGAGCGACGACGAGATGCGCCGGTTCCCAGAGGAAATCGGCAAGATGGGGTTCGTCTTCAACTTCATGACCTACGGCGGACACCAGATCGACGGGGTCGCCGCCGAGGAGTTCGCGGGGGCGCTCAAGCAGGACGGGATGCTCTCACTGGCTCGCCTGCAGCGCAAGATGCGCCTGGTCGAGTCGCCCTACCGTACGCCGCAAACCCTGGTCGGTGGGCCGCGCAGCGATGCCGCGCTGGCCGCCTCGTCGGGCCGGACAGCGACGACCAAGGCCATGGGCGAGGGCTCCACCCAGCATCAGCACCTCGTGCAGACCGAGGTGCCGAAGAAGCTGCTCGAGGAGTGGCTGGCGATGTGGAGCGAGCATTACGACCTCGGCGAGAAGCTGCGCGTTCAGTTCCGTCCGTTCCGACCGGGTGGCGAAGTGCTCGAGCTGGGGATCTACGGCGGACCCGATGGCGATCAGAAGCTGGCCAACGTTCTCGTCGATCCCATCAAGGACAGGAACGGACGCAGCATCCTTACGGTGCGGGACCAGAACACCTTCGCTGAGCACCTGCGCCAGAAGCGGCTGATGTCGTTGATCCACCTATGGCTGATTCACCGCTTCAAGGCCGACGCGGTGTACTACATCAAGCCGACGGAGGACAACATCTATCAGACCGAGAAGATGAAGTCGCACGGCATCTTCCGCGACGTCAACAAGGATGTCGGCGAGGTGATCGTCGCCGATGTCAACCATCCGCGCATCGAAGAGCTGCTCGCGCCCGACCACGCGGCGCTGATTCGGCTGATCCGCAAGGAGGACTGACCGCTTGCGGAGAGGTCGGGTCTCTCCTATTTATCACGCCCGACTTCGCCAGCCGGGTGATCACCGTCACAATCCAGCTGCAGCGAGGCCCTTGATCAATCAGAAAAATTGCACAGAATTCGCACTGAGACGGTCATAACCTGGCACAACGCCCCACGACTAATCGACCTCATCGTAGAAACGGCGTGCTAGCGCTATTGTCAACGCGCTGTGCGTGGCGGGGTAAAATTAGCTGGGGCGCCTCGCCAGACCGCATCCAGCCCCGACAATCGAGTCGCTGAACGTTAGGTTCGTCTGTATGGCGCGTGTGAATCGGCTGATGGAACGTCGCGCCCTGCGCCGCGCCGCTGACCAGGCTCTTTTGACTTCGCTGGACAATGTGGCGCCGAGTCAGGCGGGCGGCCCTGCCGACAGAGACTTCGTATACCGAGGGTCCGACCGGGCCTCGACGCACGACCACGAGCCGGCGACCGAGCCAATTCCGGTCGCTGCCGTCGAAGAATTCGCGCCCGAGGCCGACAGTGTCGAGCTTCCGCCCGAGCAGCCCGTCGACATCTACGACCTCATGCCCGACCAGACCGGGGACTCCGAGTGGGACGACGTCGGTTTGGCCCAAGCGGCCGATCACGCGGTGACCGCGTCCACTGATGATTACGGGTGGCTCGAACGCGACGACGTGCTGCCGCTTGCGCCGAGTCGGCCCCTGAAAGCGCGTCGCGTCGCCGAACCCGCCTCCTTCGCGCCTGTTCTCGACTTCGCCGTGTCCGACACCGAGCGCTGGTATCGCACGAAGCCGGCGACCGGCGTGCTTGTCGCAGCAGTCATCGCCGCCGTGGTGTGCGTCGGTTGGCTGCTGTTCCGCAGCCCGGGCACCACAGCCGAAGAGTCGAATGCCGACGAGGCCACCAGTGCACCGCCGTCACCGAGCACGGCGGCGCCCACAGCGGTCAGCGCTCCGAAACCGCCGCCGCCGCCCCCACCGCCTCCCCCGCCGCCGTCGGCTCAGCCCACCTATTCCGCCCCTCAGCGGCAGTACTCGCCGAGTTACGGTTCGCCGAATCAGCAGCGGAAGCCGAGGGTCGACGTCACCCGCGCGCCGATGAGCGTCGCACCGGTGCCGAGGCCGGTGCCCGGTAGCGACTCGAACACCCCCGGTGAAGCGCCGGAACGCGACAAGCCTCGCCGCCGCGGCTGCTTCGGTTTCTGCTGACATCATCTGGCGAGAACCGAATGCCGACAGACCCAGACCAGGCCCCGTTCCTACTGCTGTCGATCCGCGGCGAGGACGCGGCGGCCGACGACGAGTATCAGGCGATGATGCGTTTCGGCAGGCTCGATGAGACCGGGATGCGCCGAATCCGCCTCACACACAGGCCTTTAGGCCCCATCGATCTCGATGATTGGTCTGGCATCATCCTTGGCGGTGGACCCTACACCGTCAGCGACCCGCCGGAGTCGAAGACCTCGACGCAGCTGCGCGTCGAAACCGAACTGTTCTCGCTCATGGACCGAATCGTCGAGCGGGACTTCCCATTCCTCGGATGCTGTTACGGCGTGGGCGCCCTCGGCACCGCCATCGGCGCCACCGTCGACCGCAGCCACCCAGAACCGGTCGCGGCCGTCACGGTCACGTTGTCGAAGGCCGGCCGCGAAGAGCCGTTGTTCGCCGAGCTGCCCGATGTGTTCGATGCGTTCGGCGGGCACAAGGAGGCGGCCAGTCGGCTTCCACCGCAAGCGGTCTGCCTCGCGTCGTCGCCCGACTGTCCCGTTCAGGCTTTCCGGGTCGGCAGCAACGCCTACGCGACGCAGTTCCATCCGGAGCTCGACCTTGAGGGCATCATCACGAGGATCGACGTCTACAAGAACCACGGCTACTTCGAACCCGAGTCCGCTGAATCGCTGAAAGCAGCAGCACGGCAACGACATATCGAGTATCCGCCGACGATCTTGCGGCGGTTCGTCGAACGGTACCGCCGACCGCGCTAGCCGAGCGCTTACACCCGGTACTCGGGCGTCCAGTGCATCCGAGCGATGCGCTCCGTCAATTGTTCATCGCTGCGCTCCGGCGCGACCCCTTCCGCGATGGCCTGGCGGCCTACGGCGTGGGCGATGCGCAACGCGACGTCGGAAACGTCCGACCATGCGGGCAACAGCGGCGCACGAGGGTCGGACAGCGCAGGTGAAGCATCGCCGAGAGTCGCAGCCGCGACCCTCATCATGCCGTCGGTGACCCGGCTGGCCTGAGCTGCGGTCACGGCGAGCCCCATCGCCGGGAAGATGTAGACGTTGTTGCACTGGGCGATCGGTGACGTCACCCCGTCGCGTTGCAGCGGTGCGAACGGCGAGCCGGTGGCGATCAGCGCGCGACCACCGGTCCATTCGGCCAGTTCGGCCGGGTGCGCTTCGGCTTGGCTGGTCGGGTTGGACAGTGGAAAGATGATGGGGCGCTCGGTCTTTCCCGCGAGCTCGCGCACAATGTCCTCGGTGAATGCGCCCGCCGCGGTCGACAGCCCCATCAGGATTCCGATGTCGACGTTGTGCACGACGTCGGCCAGCTGCGCATGGCCGCTGACGCCCCAGCCGGCGAGCCGAGTCACCGGCTGGGCGAATTTGCGTTGTTCCGGTGAGAGGTCCGTACGGTCGTCGGTGAGCAGGCCGACGATGTCGACCACCCAAATCCGTTCGGCCGCCTCTTGTTCCGACAGTCCCTGCGCCACCATCTCGCGCTGCACCATGCCGAGGACGCCGATGCCCGCCGAGCCCGCACCCAACATCACGATCTGCTGCTGTGACAGCGGACGGCCCGCGACCTGGGACGCGCCGTGCAGTGCGCCGAGCGTGACCGCAGCGGTGCCCTGGATGTCGTCATTGAACGTGAGCAGCTTGTCGCGATAACGCTCGAGTATCGGCTGCGCATGTGCAGTGGCGAAGTCCTCCCATTGCAGCAGTACGTCGGGCAGCTGCTCGTGCACTGTGGCGACGAACTCGTCGATGAACGCGTAGTACTCGTCGTCGTCGATCCTCCTGTGACGCCAGCCGAGGTACTGCGGGTCCTCCAGCAGCTCGACGTTGTCGGTGCCGACGTCGAGCACGATCGGCAGCGTGCGAGCCGGGTCGATGCCGCCGATGAGGGTGTACAGGGCCAGCTTCCCGATCGGAATTCCCATCCCGCCGATGCCCTGATCGCCGAGGCCGAGAATGCGCTGGCCGTCGGTCACCACGATCACGTCCGGGTTGCGGTGGGGACGGTTATTGATCACCTCCGCGAGCCGGTCGCGGTCCGGGTAGGACACGAAGAGCCCCCTCGGTCGCCGGTAGATCTCACTGAAGCGCTGACAGGCCACGCCGACTGTGGGGGTGTACACGATCGGCATGGTTTCGGTGATGTGATCGCGCAGGACTCGATAGAACAGGGTCTCGTTGCGGTCCTGCAGCGCGCGCAGGTAGATGTGTTTGTCCAGATCGTCGCGGCGGGTGTAGAACTCGTTCCAGCAGTGGTCGACCTGCTGCTCGAGCGTCTTCTCCGCGGTCGGCAGCAACCCGAGGAGGCCGTACTTGAGGCGTTCGTCGCGGGTGAAGGCGGTGCCCTTTGTCGTCAGGGCGTCGAACAGCCTTGTCTGCCCCTTCAGTTCCTCGGGCATGACGATCTCCTTCTGCCGATCCACCCACCGTCTACACGCTAGTGGTGCAGACCAAACCAATGTTCGGGCTCGATGTACCCGGGTCTTCCGGCGTGCGTCAGGATCGGCAAGGCGTCTAGCCTTCAGGGGTGGACACCGTCGAGTACGCACCGGGTCGGCTGGCCGATCTCTTCGGTGACCCGATGCAGCCGACCGTTCTGATCTGGCACGGCATGCAGAGCAACGCCCGAGCAGTCGTACGGCCGCTGGCCGGGCTTGTCGCGGAGCACGGGCTGTCAGTGGTGGTCCCCGATTGGGACTCGCACGCCGACGACGGAGGTCGCGGCGACCTGCTGCAGTCGGTCCACTTCGCACAGCGGCGCAGTGCGCATGCGAGTGGCCTTGTGCTCGTGGGCTGGTCGATGGGAGGACTCGCCGCGGCGGGCCTGACCGTTCACGCGACGAACCACGATGCCCGCGTGCGTCATACCGTGTGTCTGGCAGGTGCGTTCATGGCGCCCGACCCGATATCCGGTCGTGAGCCAGCCGCCGATGTGGCGAGCAACGGCGCGAGACGGCCGTTCACGCTGCTGCACGGAGTCGCGGATGAGGTCGTGCCGGTTTCGGCCAGCCGGCGCTTCGCAGCGGTGCTCGAGCAACACGGCTGGCCCGTCGATCTGGTCGAGCGCGACGCCGACCACGCGTCTATCGCTGGCGCGCGGTATGACCCGGTTGCAGGGGGCTATCACGCCGCCGACGATCGCGAAACCCTTGCTATTGCAGCCGATGTGGCGTCCCGGATCGCGGCCGTATCGCACTGAGTGATCAGCCCGCGGCGTTCGGCCTCAACGGTGGACACTTGCCGTCCTCGTCGGCCGCGAGTTCGAAATGCCATATCTCATTGGCAAAAATTTGACACAGGCCGAACTGAGATCCGTTGCGAATCAACCAGTTGTCTGCCTCGACCGGACCTACGTCGACAGCCTTGCCCGCCACATGCCGGGACGTATCGGGTGAGGCGACGAACTGCTGCGCGGCTTCGACACTTCCGTACGTGCGCACGCCGTCGTCGAACAGTCGCTGCTGGAAACCCTTGGTCCGCCAGCCCGACGTGATCTGAACGTCGATGCCGTCGTCCTTCGCGGTGCGGGCCGCCTGCTGGATCGCCGTCAGCAACGCCGGCTCCAGCCATGCGATGACCGGGTTGGCGGGATCGAACGGCGAGAGCGTTTGACCGTCGGGGAGGTAGCCGCCGATCGTGTCGGTCGCGGCGGCGCCAATGGAGAATGTCTCGTCGTCGGGGGCAGGTCCGGTCGTCAGCTGGGCGGCGGGAGTGGACACCGGCTCACTGCCCGCTGCCGGGGTCGGCGCCGCTGTCGGATGCGGCGACGCGCAGGCACCGAGCAACAGGGTGAGCCCGATGCCGGCGACCGTCTTCATCCGCAGCGGCATAGCGCAAAGAATATGGCAGGCTCGCGTTGTGGACCTGCCGCAGCCGGACCCGCACACTCCCCACCTGGCCGATGTGGTGCCGTCCGTGCTGGCGGCGATGGGCGCGGCGGACTTCGATAGCCGGATCGACCTCGTCGCCGACGTCCACGGCGCATGCGTGCTGCTGGTCGACGGTCTCGGTGCAGATCTCCTCGACGCGCATGCCGACGATGCCCCCGTGATGGCGGCTCTGCGCGGTCGGACGTTGCAGGCTGGTTTTCCGTCGACGACGGTGGCCGGGCTGGCCGCCGTCGGCACCGGCTGCCGATCCGGCGAGCACGGAATGGTCGGGCTGTCGTTTCGACTGCCCGGTGTCGGCGTGATCAACCCGTTGCGGTGGCGACCGCATCCGTGGGGGGACGACCTGCGCGAAACCGCGCCGCCCGAGCAGGTGCAACCGATGGCGACGACCTTCGAACGGGCGGCCGCTGCAGGCGTCGCGGTGAGCGTCGTCTCCGGCGCGGAGTTCACCGGTTCCGGCCTCACCCGCGCGGTCCTGCGCGGAGGCCGCTATGTCGGGGTGCAGGGACTCGGTGACCTTGCCGCCGGCGTGCGGGCTGCCGTCGCCGACGGCGGGTTCTGCTACGGCTATCACGGAGAGGTGGATCTGCTCGGGCATCTCTACGGTCCCGGCTCGCCCGCGTGGCGGATGCAATTGCGTCAGGTCGACCGGCTGGTCGAGTCACTGGTCGAGGGTCTCCCGCCCGGCGGGCTGCTCGCGATCGTCGCCGACCACGGCATGGTGGCCGTCGAGGACGACGACGTCGTGGACATCGACGAGTGCCCTGCACTCCTCGATGGCGTGCAGGCGATCGGCGGAGAGCCAAGGGCGCGGCACGTCTATATAGAGGACGGCGCAGCCGACGCGGTGCTTTCGGTGTGGCGGGAGAGGCTGGGTGACCGTGCGTGGGTGGCATCGCGTGACGAAGCGATCGAAGCCGGCTGGTTCGGCGGGCCGGTCCGCGACGAGGTTCGGGCCCGCATCGGCGATGTCGTGGCGGCCGCCCGGCGCGAGGCGACCATGGTTCGGCGCACCGTCGAGCCGATGGAGTCGTCACTGGTTGGCCACCACGGCTCGCTCACGGATGCAGAGCAGCGCATCCCTCTGTTACTGGCCTACGGCTGACGCAGAGGGTCGTGCCAGTCCCACTGGTATGAAGGTTCCGCCGGAGCATGTGGTCAACAGGCAGCCGCCCGGTTGCCCGTCAGTGATCAGGGCGGGTTCTTTGCTGATCAGCACGATGCGTGCGGAACGCATAATCCGCGCGGAGCACATGCGGGCGGGCGCAACACGGCGGAATTCGATTGGCCATTGTCTTGATGGAGTGAAAGGCGCAGGGTTACAACATTTTCAGGTGCGACGCGAAGGGTTGGCGCACTGCACCTATGGCTGCTGTTACGTGAAAAACGCTGTGCTGCAACGATGTTCATATAGCGAACCGAGTGAACAGCTTCACTGCACACACGAATTGTGAAGGGCATCACAGATTTTCAGAGTGTGAATACAACTCTGCTACTGTCCGACGCCATGTTTGCTGTCGCAACCGCATCACTGCTGACTCTCGTGCAGCAGCTGTCCGGGACGCCCTACATCTCGGGCGGAAACTCCGCAGCCGGAACAGACTGCTCGGGCCTGGTCTCGTTCGTGACCAACGCCGCGACAGGTCGCCCCATCTACGGCGACCGGTTCGACACAGGCAATATCGAAAGCGCCCTCAAGGCGCGAGGCTTCCAGTACGGCTCCAAGCCCGGCGCACTCAACGTCGGCTGGAACGGTGGCCACACCGCCGCGACGCTGCCCGATGGGACGCCGGTGTCGTCCGGCGAGGGCGGCGGTGTTCGCATCGGCGGTGCGGGCGCCTACCAGACGCAGTTCTCCCGGCACATGTACCTCGAGCTCGCGCCGGACGCGCCTGCGCCGGAGGAGGCCCTGCCCCCCGGCGTGTTCCCGCCACCACCGGATGCACCGCTGCCCCCCGATGGTGTCGTGGTCCCGATGGCCATGGACGCTCCGCTGCCGCCACCGCCTCCCGACGCTGAGCTTCCGCCGGCGCCCCCCGGGGTCGAGCTGCCGCCGCCTCCGGGTGCCGAGCTTTTCCCTCCTCCACCGGGAGCGCCGGAGCCGCCGCCCGAGATGGCATAGGCGACTCGCCGTCCGACGAGGAGACCTCACCCGTAAACGCCTGCGGGTCAGAGGTTTTCCGCACGCCGGCTGGTCGTCGTCGGCGCAGGTGCCCGTGGACGGCGATGGATAGCCAACACCATTGTCCGAAAGCGCACCGTTGCGGCGGCCACCGACCGATGCACGACGCGAACCGACGCCGAAACCGATTCAGCTCGTGGGCTTCTCGCGCAAAAGCAGCCGGTGATCGAGTGCCGCGAGGTTGTAACGCAGAATCAACTGCGCTCGGATTTGATATAGAACTCCACGTTGTCGCCCTCGACCTTCGTCACCTTCAGGTGGGCGGTGTATTTCTGGCCTTTGGGTCCGGTGAATTTGCACTCGAATTCGGCCCCGACCTCCGCATCGACCCCTGACGGGCAGGTGACATCGGTTGGCTTGAACTTGGTTTGGCGCGAGACCACATCCACAACAGATTTCGCGGCGCCATCCGGGTTGATCGTGGACCCGCATCCACTGATGAACACAACTGATACGGCGGCAACGATCAGCAATGCGCGTCGCATCGTCGCAGTATTGCAGATCGTCTGATATGCCGTGGATCTCGGAGGATGATCGTCGGTAGTCCGAAAGGAGCCGGACATGGCAACCGACCTGACGCTCTATCTGGATGACCAACCGGGCGAACTCGCACGCATCGGTGACGTCCTCGGCGGGGCTGGCGCCAACATCGCCGGTTTATGCGCGGTGACGAGCGGCGGCGGACAAGCCGAAGTCCATATCCTTGTCGGTGATGCGACGGCAGCGTTCGAAGCGCTACAAGGCGCGGGAATCAGGATCGCCGCCGAGCAGGAGGTGCTGGTACTGGATATCGAGGACCGGCCGGGCGCGCTGGGCGAGATCGCGCGCAAACTCGGCATGGCGCGGGTGAATCTGACCCTGGCCTACCTCGCGACGAACACCCGACTCGTCCTTGGCGCGGACAACCTCGCCGACGCGAAGGCCGCCATCGGTTGACCTATTTCGGGCGTTTGGTCTGCCTCAGCCGCGTCGTCGCGTCCTTGACCAACTCCGCCGCGTCACGGCCGGCCTGCTTGGCCTCGCCGTAAGCCTCGTCGGCAGCGCTGAGGTTGCGCTCCGCCTCGTCGAGGCGCTGCCGCATCTCGTCACGACGGAGCCTGGCTACCGCGAGATCCGTTTGGCGATCCGATAATTCGCGGTCGGCGTCAGCCTTGGCTCGCTCGGCGGCGGCCAACGCCGCCTTCGCCGCCTCCAGCTCTTTGGTCGTCTCGCGGGCTTCGTCGCCGCGCCGCTCGCGTGCGGGTTGCTGCCGTGTCTGCTTGGTTTCGGATTTGGCCTTGCCGGTGCGCGCGGTGGTGGCCACCGCTGTGGTCGCGCCGAAATCGCCGAAGCCCGACCACCGTTCGGCCTTGGTCAGGTGGCCCAGCCGGGCGGCCACATCGGGGTCGGCCACTGCGGCCTGCAGCGTTCCGGTGACATCCTCACGCAGCGTTGCCGACGGGTTGGTCACCTCGGCGCCTTCGAAGGCCGCGCGGGCGAGTTCATCGACGAGAGACCGTTGCTCTGCGGAGAGCTCCCGGATGGCGGGCCCATCCATGGCGGCGTGGGCTGACCGCAGCCGCGCCCCGAGGTCGATCAGCGAGCGCGTGGCATCCACATTGCTGTGCGCGAGCCGGTTGACGACCCATGCCGCGGTCGTGGGCTTGCGGGCCGCCGAGATCCGCTTCGCGGTGTCGGTGTCCCCGCGCTTCTTGGCGGTGGCGGCGAGCTTGGTGCGCAGGACGGTGAACTCCTCGGGCTTGACGCCATAGAGTTCATCGAGCTCGTCACCGGCCATAACGCCATGATGCGCCATGTTGACCTGTTGACCGGCACGCCGACTGACGGTCGGGGCCGACATGAGACACTGCACGCATGGTTGTCGCAATTGATCGCCCGAAGCTCGAAGGAAACATCGCCGTCGGCAGGGACCGTCAAATCGGGTTCGCCGAATTCGGTGCCCCGCAGGGCCGGGCCATCTTCTGGCTGCACGGCACCCCCGGCGCCCGCCGGCAGATTCCCACCGAGGCGCGGGCCTTCGCGGAAGAGGCGGACATCCGCCTGATCGGCGTCGACCGGCCGGGGATCGGGTCGTCGTCGGCCCACCAGTACCAGAACGTTCTGGAATTCACCGACGACCTGCGCACCATCGCCGACACGCTGGGAATCCACAAGATGGCCGTTGTCGGTCTCTCCGGCGGAGGTCCCTACACGCTGGCGTGCGCCGCGGCGATGCCCGAGCGCGTGGTGGCGGCGGGCGTCGTCGGAGGCGTCGCCCCCACGACCGGGCCTGACGCGATCAGCGGCGGCTTGATGGGAAACCTCGGAACCCGCGTCGCGCCACTCCTGGCGGTGGCCAAGGTGCCGATCGGAATGGTGGCCACCACACTGATCAGATTCGTTCGTCCGGTCGCAGGGCCCGCGGCCGACCTGTACGGGCTCGTGTCGCCGCCCGCCGACCGTGCGCTGCTGGCACGGCCGGAGATCAAGGCGATGTTCCTCGACGACCTGCTGAACGGCAGCCGACGGCAGATGGCGGCGCCGTTCTACGACATCGTCGCCTTCTCGCGCGACTGGGGATTCCGGCTGGACGAGGTCAAGGTGCACGTGCGCTGGTGGCACGGCGATGCCGATCACATCGTCCCGTACGCGCATGGAGAGCATGTGGTGTCGAGGCTGCCCGACGCCAAGCTGTTTCCGATGCCTGGCGAGAGCCATCTCGGCGGCCTCGGCCGGGCCGAGGAGATCCTGCGTACGATGCTCGAGGTGTGGGACAGCGTCGACACCGACTGACACATGAGAGCCATCGTGCTGCTCGCGCAGAGCGCTGCGCTGGACCAGGCGGGCACCGTACACGCGCTCGGTCTCGGCTGGACCGCCAGCTCGACACCCGTTCCGCAACACGCGCTGGTCATCTTCGTCGAAGTGGAGTGGGCGGAACTGAACAAGTCGTTCCCGATCCGTGCCGAGCTGGTCGACAGCGACGGCGTGCGGGTGGCGCACACGGAGCACGGGGTCATCAAGGCCAAGCACAAACCCGTGCATCCCGAGGGCACCCCGGTCACCATTCCGTTCACCGCGACCATCCCCTCCCTGAAGCTGACCGCAGGCCAGCGCTACCAGTGGCGGGTGTCGATCGACGACGAGATGCATGAGGACTGGCTGGCCGGTTTCACCGTGACCGACGACGATTGAGGAGTTTGGCCGATGATCGAGTTGGAAGTCCTGCAGGCCGACGTGACGAAGCTGGATGTCGACGCCATCACCAACGCCGCCAACACCCGGCTGCGCCACGGCGGCGGCGTTGCCGCGGCGATCTCGCGGGCCGGCGGACCTGATGTGCAACGCGAATCCGACGAGAAAGCGCCGATCGGTCTCGGCGACGCGGTCGCGACCACCGCGGGCGACATGCCCGCCCGTCACGTGATCCATGCCGCGACGATGGAACTGGGCGGGCCGACCTCGGCCGACATCATCGAACGCGCCACCCGTTCGACGCTGTCCGTCGCCGATGAACTGGGTTGCCGCTCGCTCGCTTTGGTGGCCTTCGGAACCGGTGTCGGCGGCTTCCCGCTCGAGCGGGCGGCCCAACTGATGGTCGGCGCGGTACGGGATCACCAACCTCGGTCACTGACGCGGGTGGTCTTCGCCGTGCACGGCGAAGACGCCGAGCGAGCGTTCCGCACGGCGATCGACGGCTGACGTCAGTCCTGAAGGGCCGCAGGATTTTTCGCGCCCAGCAGGGCTCGTCGAAGTAGGTGCATCGCGACCGTTGTGGCGCGCTCCCTGATATCGGAGCGGTTACCCGGCAGAAGAAGGGTTCTGGTCAGCGTTGGCCCGTCTGCGAGCATCACGGAGAAGCACACGGTTCCCACCGGCTTGTCCTTGGTGCCACCGCCGGGTCCGGCGATTCCTGTGGTCGAGACCGCGGTGTCGGCGTCGAAGCGGTGCAGCGCACCCATGGCCATCGACTCCGCCACCGGCTCGGACACCGCCCCATGCAACTCGATGAGTCCGGCGTCGACGTCGAGCATGCCTGTCTTGGCCTCGTTGGCGTAGGCCACCACCCCTCCCGCGACGTATGCGGAGGACCCCGCTATATCGGTGAGCCGAGCGGCAACAAGGCCCGCCGTGCAGGACTCCGCAGTCGCGATCCGGCGACCGGCCAGCAGCGCCGCCACCTGATCGTCGACCAGCGCACCGTCTTCCGAAAAGATCTGCCGCGCATGATGTTCACGCAACACACTCAGCAACTCCGCATAGACCGGTGCCGCATCGGGTTCGTAGCGCGTCACGATCTCGAGCTCACCCCGGCGCAGGCAGGTGGTGATCTCGAGCCGCTCGAACCCGTCGATGCGTCCCCCAGCCTCGCGCAGGGTCTCGGCAAGGCCCGACTCGGGCAGCCCGAACATCCTGACCATTTCCTGCCGGTATTCCGTCCGCCCTGCGATCGCCTCCTGCAGCGCAGGAGTCGCAATGGCGGTGTGCCACATCGGCTGCAGCTCGCGCGGCGGCCCCGGCAGCACGAGAACCGTGGGCTTTCCCGGGACCACCGCGCCGGGGGCGGTGCCCACCGGATCGAGGATCGTCGCCCCGCCAGGAACCATCGCCTGCTTGCGGTTTGCCGCGCGCACCGCGTCGAAGTCCACCTCGGTGAACCGTGCACTCAGCCGCTTGAGGATCGCGGCGATCTTCTCCTCGAGCTGTTCGTCCAACACCAGTTCGCGACCGCAGAACCGGGCGACGACTTCGACGGTCATGTCGTCGGCGGTCGGCCCCAGCCCGCCGCTGGTGACGATCAAGTCCACACCCTCGTCGGCCAGAAAGCGCAGCTGCGCCTCGATGTCGCCGGGGCGGTCGCCACAGATCGTGGTGTGCGCCAACTCGACGCCGAGTTCGAGCAGCCGATCGGCGATCCACGGGCCGTTGCGGTCTTGGACCCGTCCCGTCAGGACCTCGGTTCCCGTGACAACGATGCCGGCGCGTGCGCTCACGAATTATGCATACACGACGACGCATCGGCCGCCGCGGGAGCCGCCGTGGGAACGTCTTTGACCGCCCGCACACGGATACGGGCGCCGCGGTGAGGCACGAGGATGACGTGTTTGACCTTCTGTCGTTCGTCGGCGGCCGTAGTGGTGCAGAGCTCGACCCGTCGCAGCACCTCACGCAGGATGACCCTCATCTCGACCATCGCGAACGTCGCGCCGAGGCAGCGACGGTTGCCTCCGCCGAACGGGAACCACGTCGTGGGACCGGGGGTGGCGCCGACCATCCGGTCGGGGGCGAATCGGTCGGGATCCGGGTACTGCTTGGAACTGCTGTGCACCAAGCCGATTCCCGGTGCGACCATGATTCCTGCGGGCAGGCGATAGCCCGCCAATTCGACCGGCTCTTTCAGGACGCGGCCGACGTCGAATACGACCGGACGGATCCGCAGAGTCTCCTTGGCGACGGCATCGAGGAAGTCGTCGGCTGCGGGATCGGCCGCCGCTGCCGCCTCCGCAGCGCGCACCGACTTCTCGAGGATCGCGGGATGTCTGGTCAGCCGCTCCAGGGCCCACGAGAGCCCGGTCGCCGTCGTGTCATGCCCCGCGACCAGAAGGGTGATGAGTTGATCGCGCAGTTCTCGGTCGGTCATGGGGTCGCCGTTGTCCTCGCCGGCGCGGATGAGCTTGGCCAGCGCATCGGTGCGCATCGCGAGGTCGGGATCGGCTCGGCGGTCGGCGATTTCGGCGAAGAGAAGGCGGTCGGCCTCCTCCATGTTGCGGCGCAGTCCGCGCCACAGCCCGATCCGCTGCAGGTTCGGGTTCGCGATGGCCAGCGATGCCCACGGGGTGACGTTGAGCAGTTTCGGCATCACGTCGCGCAGTGCCGCGAGTCGCGCAGGGTCGGAGGCCCCGATCACGGTCCGCAGGATGACCTCGAGGGTGAGCTCGGACATCTTGGGTGCGACGGCGAATTCGGTTCCCACCGGCCATGTCGCGATGTTGGCCGCTGCGATCTCGGCCATGATTCCGGTTTGGCGCGCGACGGCATCGCGGTGGAATGCAGGCAGCATCTGGCGCCGTCGCTCCCGATGCACGTCGTCGTCGATCATAAGCACCGAGCTGGCGCCGAGGAGACCGCCGAGCATCGAGTTCGCCTCACCGGCGTGATAGACGCTCGGGCTTCCCGCGAACACCTTCTTGATCTCCGCCGGGTCGTCCAGATAAACCAGCGTGCCCATGGTGGCGATGCGCATCGTGAATACGCTTCCGTACCGACGCCTGCACGCGGAGATGAAGCGCGGCCAGTAGCGGGCCATCAGCGCGGCCTGGACCGGGGCCGGCAGTCGGGGGCCTGGCGGTAGCGCGACGCGCGCGGTGTCACCCATGTGCCGAGCATACGAGCCGACCTGTGCGCGGTTGCTCGATCAAACCGTGAATACCCGGCGGCAAAGTGGGGCACCCAACGGCGGTGGCAGCTGGCCCGACGATCGGAGTCGAGGAGGAGTACTTTCTCGTCGACCCCACCACCCGCGCCCCGACGCCGGCTGCCGACCGGGTGCTCACGCGCGCCCACCAAGGTCTCGGAGACGCTCTGTCGGGCGAATTCACCCGTTTTCAGATAGAGGTGAGGACTCGACCTTGCTCCACCGCAGATGCCTTACGCAGCGAACTGGCGGTCCTGCGTGCCGATGCGGTGTCGGCCGCGGCGGCCGAGGGCGTCCGGATCTGTGCATCCGGCACACCGGTCATCGCACCCACGGAGCCGTTGGCTGTCGGTGATCACCCCCGCTACCGCGCGGGAGTCCGGCAGTATCGGGCGATGCTGGACGATTTCGCGGTCTGCGCATTGCACATCCACGTGCACGTGCCTGACCGCGAGATCGCTGTGCTGGCAGGCAATCACCTGCGGCCGTGGCTGCCGCTGCTGGTGGCGATGAGCGCCAATTCACCGTTCCATCACGGCCGCGACTCCGGCTATGCCGATTGGCGCGCGGTGATCAGGAGCCGCTTTCCGTGTCTCGGGCCGCCTCCCTACGCCGAATCGATCGACCGCTATGAGGAGCTGGCGGCGAGGTTGGCCGAATCCGAGGCGATGCTCGACGCGGCCATACCGTTCTGGGACGTCCGGCCCAATCCGAGGGTGCCGACGCTCGAAGTCCGGTCGATGTCGGTTGCCGCGGACATCGACGACGCGGTCGCCTTGGCCGTGTTGGTCCGGGCGCTCGTGACCACGGTGTGCGCGAAAGTGGCGGCGGGAGACCCCGGTCCACGCCCGCCCAGTGAACTGTTGCGCGCCGCGTACTGGCGAGCGGCCAGAGACGGCTGGCCCGGTTGCGGAGTCGACGCTCTCAATGGGCAGATTCTTCCGATGCGGGTGCAGGCCGACCGAATGCTCGACCATATCCGGCCGGCGCTGGAGGACCATGGTGACCTCGACGTGGTGCTCGCCTATCGCCGTCGACTCGATTCACACGGGACCGGCGCGGAACGGCAGCGCGCCTCTGCCGCGCAACATGGAGCGCTCATCGGAGTCGTCGACGATCTGATCAGCGATACGGCGCAAAGGTGATGACGAGGACGTCCCGGCGCGCGGGTCGGGCGGGATCGAGCGGGCTGATCGGCGACACACAGTGCAGCGTGCACCGGTCATCGCCCAGCAGCATGCTGCCGGGCTCGCTCAGCGTGGTTTGGAGAATGGGTGTGCGTGCGGGGTCGTAGACGGTGCTGATGCCGCCGACCGCGTTGTCCCGGCCCACCAGCAGGGAGGTGACCAGCGTGACCCCGTCGCGATGCGGACCTTCCGGGGTCGGATCACCGCCACCGTCGGCCGTTGCGAGCACTCGAAACGGAGTGACCTTCGCGCTCCATTCGGCGACGCCGTCGTCGAGTGCCGCAGCCACCTCCCCAAGCACTGATAGCAGCGTGAGCAATAACGGGTCGGCCGCGAACGCCTCGGTCAGCGGTGCGAAGACGCGGTCCTGGTCGACGTAGAGCGGATTGGAGTTCTCCGGTTGGGCGAACACGCCGTGAGGCAGCAGTCGCGTCGAACCGTCGGCGGGTCTGAACGCGAAATGTCCGTAGCGTCGCAGCCTCGTCGTACCGAGTTCGGCGGCATAGCTGTCCGGAACCAACTGATCCCAATGCAAGGAGAACCGTTCCCACGCCGCGGAGTCCACGCCCATACTGCGAGACAGCAGTGCGCCGGACAGCACGCATGCGGAACGCGACTCGAGCCGGTCTGCCAGGGTCATCGGTCTGGGGTACCCGCCTGCAGTAACGTCATTCTCGTGACGGCGCCGAAATCCCTGCGGGAGCTGTTCGACCAGATCGGGTTGCAGGAGGCGCCGTCGAGCGATGGCACCGTCGTCATGGAGATGCCGGTCGACGAGCGGGTGACCAATACCGCAGGCGGCCTGCAGGGTGGCCTGATCGCCACGATGGCCGATGTGACGGCCGGCCAACTGGCCGCCAGAAGCACGCCGTTCGGAAACGCTATCGCCACCACCGACCTGTTCATCCGCTATTTGCGCCCGATCAAAGTCCGCAACGGTCCGGCGCGGGCCGTCGCCCGCATCCTGCGCACCGGCAAGCGGTCCGTCGTCATCCAGGTCGACATCTACCGCGGTGACGACGGGGAGCTCGGCGCGACGGCGACCGTCAACTTCGCGGCCGTCGGTTAGACAGGGCGGCCGTCGGTTAGATAGATAGGAACGAAGCATGGATCTTTCTGGCGTCGGTATCTGGAGTCATCAGCTGCGCTACGGCGACGCAGCGCAATCTGCCGATGCCGCAGCGGAATTGGAAGAGCTTGGCTATAAGGCGCTGTGGATACCCGACGTCGGCCAGACGCCGGTTCTTGACTCCGTCGGCCACCTGTTATCGGCGACGCACGACATCGTGGTCGCGACGGGGATCCTCAATCTCTGGATGAACGAGCCCGCCGACGTTGCGGCGTCCTACGCGTCGTTGACAGCCGCCCATGGGGACCGGTTCCTGATGGGTATCGGGGTCAGCCACGCACCGCTGATCGACTCGACCGAACCGGGGCGCTATCGCAAGCCGCTCGCGGCGACCGCGTCGTTCCTCGACGCACTCGACCGCGCAGAACCGCCCGTGCCGGTCGCAGCCAGAGTGCTGGCGGCTCTCGGACCCAAGATGTTGGAGCTGGCCGCGAATCGGTCACGGGGCGCCCATCCGTATCTCGTCACGCCCGAGCACACGCACCGCGCCCGCGAGATTCTGGGTGACGGGCCCCTGCTGCTACCCGAACAGACCGCCATCCTCGCCGACGATGCCGACCAGGCCCGTGCCATCGGAACCGCCTGGATCAGAAGCTATTTGGCGATGCCCAACTACGCGAACAACATGCTGCGGCTCGGCTTCTCCCCCGATGACGTGGCGTCGGTGAGCGACAGGCTCTTCGACGCGATCATCGTGTCGGGCGACGTGGACGCGGTGATCGACCGCGTGAATGAGCACCTGTCCGCCGGCGCCGACCACGTCTGCGTCCAGGTGCTCACGGCCAACCCGAACCAATACCCCCGCGACGAGTGGCGGCGCATCGCCGCCGCCCTGCGCTGACGCGCAGGCGCCTCGGTCACTCCGTCCTGGCCAGCACCTCGCGAACCAGTTCCAGGTGGGTGTGCGGGTGCAGGAACGCGAACCGGCCGACGGTTTCGCCTTCCCACTTGGTCGGCGGGATGAATGCGACCTGATCCTCGTGTAGCTGCTGCGCCCACGCGTCGTAGTCCTCCGGCTTCCAGCCGATCCTGCGGAACAGCACCACGCCCAGGTCGGGCTCGCGGATCAGTTCCAGCTGCGGCGCGGCCTTGATCAGCTTCGCGGTCTCCTGCGCCAGCGAGACGGCGACTTCGATGGCTTCCCGGTACGCCTCGAGGCCGTGCACTGCCAGGGAGAACCATAGTGGTAGCCCCCGGGCCCGGCGGGTCAGCTGGTAGGCGTAGTCGGACGGGTTCCACTCGCCGTCTGAGGTGTGGATGACGTCGAGATACGACGCGTCCTGGGTGTGTGTCGCGCGAGCGAGATCCGGTTCGCGATACAACAATGCGCAGCAGTCGAACGGCGTGAACAGCCATTTGTGCGGGTCGAGGATGAACGAGTCGGCCTGTTCCAACCCTGCGTATTTGGGACGCAGCGAGCGGGCGAAGATCCCCGAGCCGCCGTAGGCACCGTCGACGTGGAACCACCAGCCGCGCTCCCGTGCCAGCGCGCCGACGCCGGCCAGGTCGTCGATGATGCCCGCGTTGGTCGTGCCAGAAGTGCACACCACCGCCGCGATACCCGACGCGTCGGCCGGCACCGCGTCGCGGACCGTTTCGCCGGTGAGCCGATGATCCGGTGTTTCGACCACCAAGGCGTCCATCTCGAGCAGCCGCAGCGTATTGGTGATCGACGAATGCGCATCGGAGCCGACCACCACCTTCAGGCGGCCGCCGGCTCCCCGTTGCTTGGCGGTCTCGCGAGCGGCCGCGAGTGCGGAGAGGTTGCCCGCCGAGCCGCCCGATACGAAGCAGCCGCCGGAGGTCGGCGGGAGGCCGGCCTCGTTGGCGATCACCCGCAGCACGCTGTTCTCCGCGGCGATCGCGCCGGACGCCTCGAGCCACGAAATGCCCTGGATCGACGCGCAGGACACCAGCATGTCGAACAGCAGGCTGGCCTTTGTCGGCGCTGCCGGGATGAAGCCGAGGAACCTCGGGCTGTCCGCCGAGATGACGCTCGGCGCGATCACCGAGGTGTATACGCCGAGCACCTCGTCGGGCGGGCGCGGGGTATCGCGGATGAGGCCGTCGAGCCGACCGTAGAGTTCATCGGCGGGCAGGACTCCCTTGTCCAGGGGCACGGGGTTCATCCGCAGCCGGTTCTCCGCGTACGCCAACACGCTCCGTACCATCTGCTCTGTGTTCTGGTCGACGTCGTGCACTGCACTCACCTCTATTCGATCGGCACCACCACTGGTGGCGAGTTGTACCCGGCGACGCGCACCCACTTGGCGACCGTGCGGTCGGTGGGTACGACGCTATGGAGATCGACGGTTTCGCCGGGGAACACCGTCACGTAGTTGTCGCTGTACTCGATGGGCACGATCTCGTCGCCGTCGGGCGCGGTCAGCATCTCCGCCCGCTCGAAGAACGCGACTCGCTGTGTGGGGTTCCGCAGACGGATCGTGACGCCGTTCTCCCCCGCCGCATCGATTCGTTTCGCACTGACCTGCAACGGGACCCGCGGCATCCAGTTCAGCGCCGTCATGTCCGCCCAGCTCACCTGCTTCAGCTCGAACGCCCAGTCGTTCGTCGGATCACCAAGATCGTCTCGCTGTTGCGACTGCCAGTAGACGTTTTCGGCAAGAGCGGTTCCGTTGTGGTCGAGCACTTCGCATCGCACGAAGAAGACGCTCGAGTTGCGGGCCGTCTTCGGCAACGTCATCGCCTCGACGCTTCCGCCGGAGGCGACGGTGAGGTCGTCGGTCGTCCGGTCTTCCCGGACCTTGCCCTGGAGGTCGTAGACGCGCACGCGCACCCGCAGGCCCGACCGTTCGTCCGGGGTCTGGTTGACCAGGGTCACGTGCGCCTTTGTGTGGTCGCCCGTCGCGTACGAGTCGAACACCGCCGACAGCGGTCGAAGCCCCTTCTTGGCGCCGTAATACGCACCGCCGGGACGGAGGTAGTAGTCGAAGATGTTGCCGAAGAACGATGGCCAGTGGTTGTTGAGCATCCAATAGATGGTCATCTTGTGGCTTGCCCAGCCGTTCGCGGCGAACACCTCGAACTGGGCCCGGGTCGATTCGTAGTGCGCCAGTTGGGCTTTGCGGGCGAACTCTTCGGCGTCGTCGGACGGGCCGTAGCGGCGGTCGACCGCGCGTTTGATGCTGTGCAGCGTGGCGTTCTTCGGGTTGGAGCCGGCGTGGAAGTACCAGGTGTCGTTGATAGGCCACAGCTTGTCGGGCGGGATGAACTTCTTCAGGCTCGCGAACGGCGGGATGTGTTCGTTGTCGCCTTGTTCGGCGGTGGACCCACGGGTGGCGATGTACCGTCCGCTGAACCAGTAGCCCGGTGGTCGCCAGCTGTACGGCCCCGCCATATGGATACCGTCCCAGTCGCGCTCGCCGGTCGCGTCTCTTGCCAGCGAGGAGACAGTGTCGACGGTGGCATTCTGCCAACGCGAATCATCAAGGATTGCATGGTATTCAGCGAGGACATCGGCCGGCGGCTTGCCGTCGCTGCCGTTCGCCCAGACGAACGCCGATGGGTGAGAGCGAAGCATCATGATCTGCGACCGCAGGCTCTCCCCGGCCACGCGGTGGTCTTCGTCGTCCCACTGTGACCACTTCTCCCACTGGTTGCAGCACATCCAGCCGAACATGAGCGGGATACCGAGCTCGTCAGCCTTCTCGAGGATGTGCTCACCGGGGAACTTGCCCTCCAGTCGCAGCATGTTGAGCCCGAGATCCTTGGTGTACTGCAGGATCGCGTCCTCGCGTTCCTGGTCGTAGGCGAATAGGAGGTCGGGAGTGTAGGCCGCGCCGCGGACCAACAAGTCCTTGCCGTTGACCGTCAGATAGAAGTTGCCGCCCTTACCCAGATCAGGGACCTGGCCGTCGTCGTCGCGGTGCTGGGAGACGGTGCGGATCCCGAACCGCAGCTCGGACGTATCCGACACCTGGCCAAACTGAGTGAACTCCAACCGCAGGTCGTACAGCTCTGGCTTACCGAGGGTGTAGGGCCACCACAGGTCGGGGTTGGCCACCGTCAGCTCGTCGAACTTGTCGGGGTCGAAGGTGACTTCGCGCTGCTCGCCGGGCAACAGTGTCACCGGCTGCTCGACATCGGCAATGGGCTTGCCCGCCCGATTGATCGACCCCTTCAGCACGCCTCGAACCTGCTGGGTCGAGTAGTTGTGCACGGAAGTGTGGATCGTCAGCCGCGCGGAATCGGTTCGGGGCAAGGGCAATTCGGTGTTGACGACCGCGGAACCCAGTGACACCTCGCCTGCGACCTTGAGGTAGACGGGTTTGAAGATGCCCGCGTTCCGGTCGGAGACAAACGAATTGCCGCGGTCGGAGTTCTTGCCGGGACCCTGGTACCCCAGGTAGTTCCAATTGATCCAGTCCCACCAGCTGTCCGCAAGCTCCACCCCGGTGATGTCCTGCAGCGCCCGCTCCGGGGTGACCTTGATGGCGAGGGTGTTCGGCTGGCCAGGCAGGATCCAGCGCGCCACGTCGAGCTCGTGCGCGTTGTACATGCCGACGATCTGTGTGCTGTCCGCGACCATGTGGCCGTTCAGCCAGACCTCGGCGCGGTAGTTGATACCGGGTAGTTCGAGCAGGTAGGTGGTGTGGCCTGCGGGCGCCTCGAACGACGTGCGGTACCACCAGTCCTGTTTGTAGAGGTCCTTCGGCACCTCGTCGAGCAGGTTCTTGCCGTAGTACAGATCCGGGTACGTGCCGTCGTTCTGCAGCGCTTCGAGGACTGTCGCGGGCATGCGGTGGATCTTGTGCCAGTCCGGCGCCGCATAGCCGGCGCGCGAAACCGTCGCGCCGTCGGCGCTCAGCCGGGCGGCAGACGCGAGCTGCCAGCCCTTAGACAGTTCGATCCGGTCGGGCGGCTGCTGTGGCCTGCCGAAGCCTGGGAAGGATCCCGCGCAAACCAGCAACAACAGGACGACGAGAATGGCGGAGAGTGTCTTGCGACGCCGGGGCGATATGGCACTGTCCTTTCGGTCATCGACGACACTACGGTTACCGGCGCGATCCGGCTGAATGTGATCAAAAACCGTAGTCTCAGGACATGATCGTGGAGCCGTCGGGTCGGGTCGCCGAGATTGCCGCGAGCCCGCGGGGACCCAAGGTGGGCGCCTTCTTCGACCTGGACGGCACGCTGGTGTCGGGCTTCACCGCGACTGCCCATGCAGGCGACCGGATCCGGCGCAGGCAAGCGCGGGTCGGAGAGATCCTCGGCGTCTTGGAGGCTTCGATCAGGTACCGGCTCGGCCGCATGCAGTTCGAGCAGCTCATCGTGCGGGCCGCGGGCTATCTGAAAGGCGAGTCGATATGCGAACTCGACGAACTCGGCGAGCGGCTCTTCGTGCGACACATCGCTTCCCGGGTCTACCCGCACATGCGCGAGGTCGTGGCGGCGCACCAGCAACGGGGCCATACCGTCGCACTGTGCTCATCGGCGCTGACCATTCACGCCGAACCGGTGGCCCGCGCTCTCGGAATCACCCGGTTGCTGTGCAACCACTTCGAGGTCGACGAGAACGGTCTGCTGACGGGTGACATCGAGAGGCCCATCATCTGGGGCACCAGGAAAGCAGATGCGGCACAGCGCTTTTGCGTTGGCACCGGCGTAGATCTGAAAAGCAGCTACTTCTATGCCGACGGCGACGAAGACGTGGCGCTGATGTCGGTGATCGGTCATCCCCGACCGGTGAACCCGCGCGCTGGCCTTGCCGCGGCGGCGGCGGCGAACGGCTGGCCGGTGCTGCGCGTCGCGGTCGCGGATCGGAAGGGCTGACTGGTCGGGGCGGTGCGGGTGCGATGAACGTTGCGGCGGGGTTGCTGCTGGCCTGCAGCGGTTTCCTGCTCGCGGTGCTCTGGATGGACCTGATCTTCGACAGCCAGGCAGGCGGCGCGCGGGCTGACCCCTTGCCCGAACCGCTACTCGCGTCCATCGCGGACTACTACCGCCGCGCGACGACGACATCACGCCCGATGAGCCGCCTGATCGCGGTGATGATGGCGACACTGCTGGGCGCCTTGGTGTGTCGGGGCCTCCGAGGACATGATCCGGTGTGGCTCACCGCCGTGTCGGCCGTGCTGGCCATTGCGCCGATTCTGCTCGCGGGGATCAGAACGGTGCCGAACGCGGTACGGCTCGGTGGTCGAGCAGACGGGCCCGACGAACAGTCGCGGCTCGCGCGATCGGTCTACCGCGATCACGTCCTCTGCTTCGTCTGGATGTCGGCGTTTCTCGTGCTTCGGCTCGCCGCTGTTTGGTGAACACCGTGGCGGGGCAATCCGTCAGCGGGGCGGGACGAGGTCAGGTCTACAGGGAGATGCCGTACATGAATGCACGACGCTTGATTCTGTTTGTGGGCGTGGTCGTCCTGGTCGCAGGTGTGATCGCCTTGTTGGTTCCGGTGTCGATCACTGGAAACGGCACATCGATCGGCTGTGGTAACGCCGTGGCGGCCGATACATCCGAGGCGGAGTCGGCCAACAGCCAGACCGTCGCGAACGTGCCGATCCTCAACCAGATCGTCCCGCATACCGACTACGTCGCGGAGTGCAACCATGCGGTGTCGAGCCGGCGGTCGTGGTCCATACCGTTGGCCGTGGTCGGTGCGCTGGTCGCCGCAGCTTCCCTTTTCGCACCGCGAGCACGGGCTGTTTCGTAGATCACCCTTGCGGGCAGTCCTAAGCACGTCGGGAAACACCCATTCAGTCAAAGGGAGACTCATGTCGAGCGACCAGCAACAGACGCAGCAACAGGACAGCCAGCAGCAGGGCGACGAGCAGCAGGGCGACGAGCAGCAGGGTGACCGGGCGATGACCGAGAAGCCCGAGGTCCAAGAGGAGCATAAGAAGGTCGCCAAGGAGATGATGAAGGAGTACGACGAGGACAGGCCCACCGTCGCCATGCCGGGCAGCGACGGAACCGTGTCCGGCACCGCCGTCTCTGACTGGCTCGATGATGACGGCAATCCGAAGTACTCCGATGAATCCAAGAGTGACTCCGGCGGCAAGGACTCCGGCGCCAAGGACTCCGGCGCCAAGGACTCCGGCGCCAAGGACGATGGCGGCACGGACGATGGCGGCACGGACGATGGCGGCACGGACGATGGCGGCACGGACGATAAGGACTCATAGGGGTTTGGTGACACCCGCGTGGCGCTCGCGGGGCCGGTGGGTACTAAACTAGAACACGTTTCAGTTCGCCCACCGCGCCCTAGGAGTCGGCATGCACACGGCCATCTGCGACGACCTCGACATCGAGTTCCCGATCTTTGCGTTCACGCACTGCCGTGATGTCGTGGTGGCGGTGAGTAAGGCCGGCGGGTTCGGCGTGCTCGGCGCTGTCGGCTTCACCCCCGAGCAACTCGAGATCGAGCTCAACTGGATCGACGACAACATCGGCGACCATCCGTACGGCGTCGACATCGTCATTCCGAACAAATACGAGGGCATGGACTCGACCGATCTGTCGCCCGACGTGCTCAAGAAGCAACTCAACGCGCTCGTGCCGGAGGAACATCTGGAATTCGCGCGCAAGATCCTGGCCGATCACGGCGTGCCGGTCGACCACAGCGACGACGACGCGCTGCAACTTTTGGGCTGGACGGAGGCGACCGCGACGCCGCAGGTCGAGGTGGCGTTGCAGCATCCGAAGGTGACGTTGATCGCCAATGCCCTTGGCACTCCGCCGCCGGACATGATCAAGCACATCCACGATGAAGGCCGGAAGGTCGCCGCGCTGTGTGGGTCTCCGTCGCAGGCGCGCAAGCACGCCGATGCCGGTGTCGACATCATCATCGCCCAGGGAGGTGAAGCCGGCGGACATTGCGGCGAGGTCGGCTCGATCGTGCTGTGGCCGCAGGTCGTCAAGGAGGTGGCGCCGATTCCGGTGCTGGCCGCGGGCGGCATCGGCAGCGGTCAGCAGATCGCCGCTGCGCTGGCGTTGGGTGCGCAGGGCGCGTGGACCGGCTCGCAGTGGGTCATGGTCGAGGAGTCAGAGCACACACCGGTTCAGCACGCCGCGTACGCCAAGGCGTCCAGCCGCGACACGGTTCGCAGCCGCTCGTTCACCGGTAAGCCCGCCCGGATGTTGCGCAACGACTGGACCGAGGCCTGGGAGGATCCGGACAATCCGAAGCCGCTCGGTATGCCGTTGCAGTACATGGTGTCCGGCATGGCCGTCGCCGCCACACACAAATACCCGAACGAGAGTGTCGACGTCGCGTTCAACCCCGTCGGTCAGGTCGTCGGCCAATTCACCAAGGTGGAGAAGACTTCGGTCGTCATCGAGCGCTGGGTGCGGGAATACCTCGAGGCGACGAACCGGCTGGACGAGCTCAACGAGGCCGCCAGCGTCTGACCGCTAGGGTGTCAGCTCCGGTGGCGGGGGCGGCGGCTCAGGCAGCAGCGGTGCCGGTGCAGGCGCAGCAGCATCCGCCGGTGGAGCGTCCGGTGCGGGCGCGTCGGGCAGTGGAGGACCGGCTGGCGCCTGCGGCCCGGCAGGAAGGCCGTTCGTCGGCACGGCATGGGGGTCAAGCGGGCGCTGCGTCAGCAGGAGAATCATGTCCCTACCGCTGATCTCCTGGGTCTGAACCGCGTGCCACAGGTCGCGCAGATACGACGTCGTTCGGCCCTGGCCTGGGTCAAGGGGGACATTCGTGGTGCCGGGCGGCAGGTTCTCCGGGCTCGACAGGTGCTGTACTTCTGCGGGGGGCGGCGGCGGCAACGCGGGATCGGTGTCTGCAGCCTGCGTTGAAAGTTGCTGCTCCGGTTCGGGCAACGGCGGTCCAGGCAGCGGGGGCGGGGGAACCGGGGGCTCGGGATCGGCGTGAACGGCGGGGGCCGCGAGCATCAAGGCCGCGAACGCCCCTATCGCGCCGCCCGCGATGGGCAGCGACCACACCTTGGCGGACTTTGTCACCGATGCCCCCTTCGGTTTCGTCACGGTGCTATTGAGGTCTTTCAGACTTAGTACTCCAATTGTTACACCTGTGCAATGTGTGACCAAGGGGTGATTCATGAATAGGCGGTCAGAACACGTTTCACTTGCGTGTTTCTACAAAGTTCCCGAACCCGCTTCACCAGGCTCGATCGGTGGTGTAGCAATGCCTTAGGGACACTAGACGACGTCGTATGAGGAGTCCATTCATGCCAACTCCGAACCTCCCACCCGGGTTCGACTTCACCGACCCCGACATGTACGCGGAGCGGCTGCCGGTCGAGGAATTCGCCGAGATGCGGAGGGTCGCACCGATCTGGTGGCAGGACCAGAAAAAGGGCAATCTCGCGTTCGGCGACGACGGCTTCTGGGTGGTGACGAAGCACAGGGACGTCAAGGAGGTGTCCCGCCGCAGCGACGTGTTCTCCAGTAACAGAAAGACCGCGTTGCCGCGGTACCGCGACGGGGCCGATCCCGCGTCGCTCGAGGCGGGCAAGGTGGTCCTGCTCAACCAGGACGCCCCGCACCACACCCACCTGCGCAAAATCATCTCGCGGGCGTTCACCCCCCGGGTCATCGAGTCTCTGCGCGAAGAGCTCCGCGAGCGCGCGCACAACATCGTCAAAGAGGCCGCCGCGGAGGGATCCGGTGACTTCGTCGAGCAGGTGTCGTGCGAGCTTCCCCTGCAGGCGATCGCCGGGTTGATGGGGGTGCCTCAGGAAGACCGCAAGAAGCTGTTCGTCTGGTCGAACCAGATGGTCGGCGACCAAGACCCCGAGTACGCCAGAAACGATGCGACGGCTGCGTCGGTCGAGCTCATCATGTACGGGATGCAGATGGCCGCCGAGCGGGGCAAGAACCCGGGCGACGACCTTGTCACCAAGCTGGTCCAGGCGGACGTCGAAGGGCACAAGCTCACCGACGACGAGTTCGGCTTTTTCGTCATCCTGTTGGCGGTGGCCGGAAACGAGACCACTCGCAACTCGATCACCCAGGGCATGATGGCGTTCACCGAATTCCCTGATCAGTGGGAGCTCTTCAAGCGGGAGCGGCCGGCGACCGCTGCGGACGAAATCGTCCGCTGGGCAACGCCGGTCACGTCATTCCAGCGCACCGCGCTCGAGGACACCGAGCTCGGTGGCGTCGAGATCAAGAAGGATCAGCGAGTGGTGATCTTCTACCGCTCGGCGAACTTCGATGAGGAAGTCTTCGACGACGCGTACGCGTTCAACATCTTGCGAGATCCCAACCCGCACGTCGGATTTGGCGGAACCGGAGCGCACTATTGCATCGGCGCGAACCTGGCGAGAATGACGATCGACCTGATCTTCAACGCGATCGCCGACGAGATGCCGAACCTGACGCCGATCTCCAAGCCCGAGCGGCTCCGGTCGGGCTGGCTCAACGGCATCAAGCACTGGCAGGTCGACTACACGGGGAAGTCGGCTGTCGCGACGTAGTTGTCGGATAGTCGATTATCGAGCGCCAGTAGTCCTCGGGGATCTCCTGCCCCGAACGCAGCACGACCGCCAGGCCGGCCGCCATCGCGATGCCGAGAAGGCCGAGCCATAGGCCGGCGATGGCGATCACCGCCCACAGGACCGCCGTGACCGTCGGCCAGGGCGACAGCGACGCGAGGACCGGCGCGAAGAAGAAGCCGGTGCCGATGTACCACGCCGAACCCGCGCGGTCGGACTTGAGCACGAAGCGCAGCCAACGCGGAATCGACGAGGTTGCGTGCTGATCGGCATGCATCTGCGATCTCCTCTCGGCGTCATCTTCACCTTGCCTGCACGAGATGGCCGACTGCAATGGCCTCCGCTAGGCAACTGGTATGACCACTTGACCTCTGGGCCACCGATCGGTCATTCTGTTTCCATGGCCCTGCAGCCGGTGAACCGGCGTTCGGTACCGGAAGACGTCTTCGAGCAGATCCTCGCCGACGTCCTCAGCGGAGAGATGCAGCCAGGGGAAACGCTGCCGAGCGAGCGCCGCCTCGCCGAGGTCCTCGGCGTGTCCCGCCCCGCCGTGCGTGAGGCGCTCAAGCGCGTATCAGCCGCAGGGCTGGTCGAGGTGCGCCAGGGCGACGCCACCACCGTGCGTGACTTCCGCAGGCACGCGGGCCTCGACCTGCTCCCCCGGCTGCTGCTCCGCGGCGGCGAACTCGACCTCACGGTCGTGCGCAGCATCCTCGAAGCGCGCTTGCACAACGGACCGAAGGCCGCCGAGCTCGCAGCGGTGCGCCGTCAGCCCGGCTTGGCAGCGCTCCTCGCCGATGCTGTCGGCAACCTGGAGTCGGAGACCGACCCGGTCGAGCGCCAACGTCACGCGCTGACGTTCTGGGACCACGTCGTCGACGGCGCCGATTCCATCGTGTTCCGGCTGATGTACAACACGCTTCGGTCCACATACGAACCCGCGCTGCCTGCTCTCGCCGCGGTGATGGCCGCAGAGGTCGGCCGTCCGCAGGCTTATCGGGAACTCGCCGACACTATCGCGGCGGGCAATCCCGAAGCCGCCAAGAAAGCGGCGATGGACCTTCTCGAACCCGCCACCGCGGCGATGCTCGCCGTCATCGCCAGTTTGGAGGAAAAGCCATGACCGTCACCACCGAGCGCGCGGCCCGCAAGGGGTTCACTCTGCGCGACGCGGGGCGCGAGTTCTCAAAATACCCGTCCCCGTGGGTAATCGGAGTGACCGTGGCAGCTGCGCTGACGGCGCGCATCGCCGTCGGTGACTGGCAGATCACCGATGCGCTCGTCCCCGTGGTGATGCTTGCACTGTTTCCGTTCTTCGAGTGGGTCATCCACGTGTTCATCCTGCACTGGCGACCCAAGCGCGTCGGCAGGATGACTCTCGACCCGCTGCTCGCACGTGATCACCGGCGTCACCACATCGATCCGCGCAACGTCGCGCTGATCTTCATTCCGTGGAAATCTTTGCTTTGGATACTGCCACTCGCGGTAAGCACTGCGCTGCTTGCGTTTCCGCGAATCGGCCTCGGGCTGACATTTCTCGTGTTCATCGCGTTTCTCGGTCTCGGATACGAGTGGAGCCACTACCTCATCCACAGTGACTACAAGCCGAAAACGGATGTCTATCGGGCGATCTGGCGCAATCATCGGCGACACCACTTCAAGAACGAGCACTACTGGTTCACCGTCACCACCTCCGGTACCGCAGACAGGGTGCTGGGCACCTACCCCGATCTCGCCAGCGTCGAGACGTCGCCAACCGCGAAGAACCTGCACTCGGGGACACGAGGGTAGTAAGGCTTGCCTCCCGGGTGAAGGTGGCAAGTCACCGGTGTTTACCCAGGTGATGGTGGCGGGGGCGCGTCCGCGGGCGGCGGCACCAGCAGCGGGTCCTGTGGTGGAGGCACCGCATCGACAGGCGCCTGCGCCGGGTCGTCCGGCTGCTGCTCAGGCAGCGGAGTCACTGGAACGGATTCGTCGACCGGTGCCATCGGGTCGGGCGCCACAGCGTCGGGCGCCACAGCGTCGGGTACCAGCGGCTCCGATATCGGCACCGGTTCGGTGTCGTATACCGGTGGCGGCGGAAGCTCCTGAGGGGGCGGCGGCAGGGCGGCCTCGATCGTCGACGGTGGGGCGGCTGGTGCAGGCTGTACCGCCTGCACAGCAGCAGGCTTAGCGGATGTGCTTGCCGCTGTGGGCTTCTCGGTCCGCTTCGCACTCTCTCCCGAGGTCAGTTGCAGTCCGATCGCCAGCGATCCGGACACCACCAAGGTCACCACGCCGACACCCAGCATGGCGCCGGCGGCACCCACGCGCGGAAACAGCGAGGCTCGCCTGGAGGTGGTGTGGACGCGACCGCAGTCGTCACCGGACTCGTCGACGAATATGTCGGGCCCCTGCGTCGACGCGATGGCCGCGCCGCGGGCGAGGGCCAATTGAGCCTCGGCGGGCACCAACACCGGCACCGCCAGCACGTCTTCGAGATGCGGGGTGATCGCTTCGAGGTCGCAGGAGCCGACCAGCACCAGCGCCTCTGGTCGCCACTCGGCCTGGGCGAAGATGGCGCTGAGCCACCGCGCAAGATCCTCGTCGGTGCTGACCGCATGGGTGACGGCCGTCTGCACGGTGTCATCGGTCGTGTCGACCACCAACACGATGATCGCATCGGGCTCGATGACGCATACGGCGGCGATCTCGTAGCCGATGACGCCTGCGATCCCGCGAGCCAGCGCCTCGGTGGCTTCGGGCAAGCGCACCGCGACGACATTGTCGAATCCGGACTCCGACAACGATTCGAGAAGAAGGGAAGCCTCCGTGTCGGCGTCCTCGCTCCAGGTGACGCCGATCGAATTGAGCCGGTGACCGCGCGCCGCGGCGATCGCCTCGGTGCGCGTGACCGCGGCAGCTGCCTTCTCGGAAGTGTTCACGGCGCTGACAAGACTGCGGTCGTGAACCGCGAACTCGTCCCTGTCCATGGTGGCGCCGTCAGCGTCTTGGCCTCCGACGAGGACGAGCCCAACGGTGGTCGGCGTCATGGACAGTCCGAGCACCGCGTCCATCCGCACCTCCTCGGGACATGTCATGTAGGCCATCTGCGGGCGTGGTCTCGTCGCCTGCCGGGGTGAGACTACCTAAATCTCGTGATGTGACCGCACTCGGGCAGTCGGCGTTGCCGCCACTTCGATGCCGAGCAAATGACCGATAGTCACTCGGCGCTGAGACCGCTGTGCGAACCGAATCTGAGCAAATTTCAAAACATGCCGATGGATTTCAGACCGCAAGAAGGTCGGCAAGCAGGGACGGTTCGACATTGCCGCCGGACAAGACCATCACCGTCCGCCCAGGCGGGGTCACACCCCGCCGGTAAGCCGCCAGCCCGACGGCACCGCTCGGCTCGCTGACCAGATGCGCGTTGACGGCGAGTTCCCGCACCGCGGCACGAATCTCGTTCTCCGACACCGTGATCACACCGTCGAGCACCTTCTGCAGATGCGCGAATGTCAGCGCGGAAGGTTGTGAGCGCAGTCCGTCGGCGACTGTGCGGTTGCGGTCCTCGATGGGCCAGTCCACCCGTTCGCCACGACGAAGGCCCTCTGCGGTGTCGGATGCGAGTTCCGGCTCGACGCCGAAGACCTTCGCCATCGGACATCTCGCCTTGATCGCTGTGCCGATACCGGAGGCCAGGCCGCCACCGCTGACCGGTACCAGTACGTTCTCCACTTCCGGCAGGTCGTCGGCGATCTCGAGGCCTATCGTGCCCTGGCCCGCGATCACATCCGGATGGTCGAAGGGCGGTATCAACACGCCGCCCGTCTGCTCGAGCAGTTCGGCAGCGACCTTCTCGCGCTCACCGGGGGCGCACAGCACCACGTGTGCACCGCGGTCACGGGTGGCTTGCACCTTGACGTCGGGGGTCTCTCGCGGCATGACGATGTGCGCCTCGATCCCGAACGCGGCGGCGGCATAGGCGACCGCCTGGGCGTGGTTTCCGCTGGAGTACGCGACGACTCCACGCGCACGTTCCGAGTCGGCGAGGTTGCCGATGGCGTTGAAGGCGCCGCGGATCTTGAACGCGCCGATAGGCTGCAGGTTCTCCGGCTTGATCCAGAGCGGACGGTCCGCATCGGCCCACGTCGCCGGAATCAGCGGCGTTCTGACGATGGCGTCCCGCACCCGGTGGGCCGCCGCCTGAATGTCCTCGACGGTGATCAGCTGCACGGTTTCAGTGTGCCCGTCATGTGACACCAAGCAGCCCGCGGACCATCCGCTCCGTCATCGCCTCGTCGTGCGGCGCGCCGGCCAGGTGAATCGCAAGTCCCTCGACGGCGGCGGTAATCGCGGCGCCAAGCGTCTTCGCGGGCGGACCGGACGGTATCGAGCCATCCCGCCTGCCTGCGGAGATCACCGCACCGAACCTGATCGCGAGGTCCTTGCCGATGTCGGCGACCTTGGTGCCGACGGGATGTTCACGACCGTCGAACTCCACCCGCAGCGCCATCATCACCCGCGCGATGTCTCGGCGGCAGAACACGATGTGGCCCCGCGCCAGCGCCACCAAGATGTCGACGGGTGCGCCTGCCCGCTGGGCCGGCTCCCACACCTCTCGCTCCCAGGTCTCGGCGACCCAGTCCACGACGGCAAGGGCGAGCTCCTCCTTCCCGTTGAATTGGTGGTACAGCGCGCCTCGCGTGTAACCGGCGTCGGCAGCGACCTTTTCGAGTATCACGTTGCCGTACCCGTACCGCGAGAACCCGCGTGCACCGGCTTCGAGCAGGGCCGCCCTTGTGCGTGCGCGCCTTTCGGCCTGCGTGCGCGCTGGACGGGGTTCTGAATCGGATATAGATACGTGCATGTATGTATGTTAGCTTGGTGGGCGAGGAGGCCCCAATGAAACTCGCAAGCAACGCACACTTCTCGCGGCCATGGCGCATCCACGAGCTCACCCGCGACTTTCGGCTCGAGGACGTCTGGGCATTGCCCACCCCCGGTGGCCCCGACGACTTCCAGCGGCTCATCCGCATGGTGACCTCGTTCGACGAGGCCAAGCCGCGGCTCTCTGTGGTCGGGGTGCTCTTCGCGATCCGGGAGATGCTCGGTCGCGCGTTCGGCTGGGACGACACTGCCGACGACCCGTCCCGACCGAGCCTCCGGGATCGACTGCCGGCGGACCTGCGCGAGTCGCCCTCGACGGTGAGCCCCGCGATGTTCACTCCCCTCTATCAGCTCGACGACGAATGGGCGGCTGAGCTCATCAACCAGACCGTGCACGGCGTCATCCACCTCGGCTGGGTGCCGAACGAGACGGGTGGATACCGCGGGCAGATGGCGATCCTTGTGAAGCCGAACGGTCCGCTGGGGCGGGCCTACATGGCGGCGATCATGCCCTTCCGCTATCTGATCGTGTACCCGCAAATGTTGAAAGGCATCGGCCGAAAATGGCTGTCGCAGAACGCCGGTCGAATGTAGCGAGGAACTACGGCGACCGCTTGTCGTGGCCTGCTTGACCGGTCATCCGTAAGCTGATATAAACGGTAAGTGGTTACTTACGGAACGGTTCTGGGCTCGCTCGCCGACCCGACGCGGCGAGACATCCTCGATGTGGTGCGCCGCAAGCCGTCGTCGGTTCAGGAGATCGCGGACCAACTGCCGATAAGCCGGCCTGCGGTATCGCAGCACCTGAAGATCCTCAAGGGTGCAGGCGTCGTCACATCTCATCCAGCCGGGACGCGTCGCGTGTACACGGTGACCACCGATGGCTTCGAGGTGCTGAGGCAGTGGCTCGATGTCATGTGGCGCGATGCGCTTTGCTCTTTCGCCGAATTCGCCGACAGCCAACCCACCGATTCAGGAGTTGATTCATGACCACGACCACTGATGTCCGCCGCGAGGTGACCGTTGCCGGAACGCCGCAGCGCGCGTTCGACCTCTTTACCAAACGGATCGGCGAATGGTGGCCCGCCGATCACCATCTGGCCGCGTCTCCTGTGGTCGCGATGACGGTCGAGCCCCGAATCGGCGGACGGCTGTACGACACCTGTGAGGATGGCAGCGAATCGGTGTGGGGTGAGGTCACCGAATGGGATCCGCCCGCGGGCTTCACATTCGCGTGGATGATCACCGGAACCTGGCAGTTGGAGCGCGACACCGAAAAGGCCTCGCGGGTCACCGTGACGTTTACGGCGCAGGGCGACCGGACGCGAGTCGTAGTGGTGCACAAGGACTTCTGGCGGATGGGCGAAGGCGGCAAGGGCATGGCCGACGCGGTCGGCGGAGTTGACGGTTGGGGTTCCGGGCTGACGAAGTTCGCCGAGTTCGCCGCGAGGTGACCTTGGGTTCCGGTATCGCCGGATTCGGGGCGCGCCGAGCGGTACTGTCACGCTCATGGGCGATCAGCACGACCATGGGCCGCAGCGGGACTTGCTACCGGGGATGGCTGAGCAGCTCGACCTGCCCTATTCGGGCCTCGTGTCGTTCGGCCACCGGCCGTTCCTGACCGAGGTCGAGCAGCTCGAGGCCTGGCAACCCGACGTCGCGATCGTCGGTGCACCGTTCGACGTTTCGACGACGAACCGGCCGGGTGCCCGGTTCGGCCCGCGGGCGATCAGGGCAACAGCGTACGAACCAGGGACCTATCACCTGGACTACGGGCTGGAGATCTTCGACTGGCTCGAGGTCGTCGACTTCGGCGACGCGTTCTGCCCGCACGGCCTGACCGAGGTCTCGCACAAGAACATCAGGGAGCGTGTCCACGCCGTGGTGTCACGCGGGATCGTGCCGGTCATCCTCGGCGGTGACCACTCGATCACCTGGCCAGCCGCCACCGCGGTCGCAGACGTGCACGGCTACGGCAATGTCGGCATCGTGCACTTCGATGCGCACGCCGACACGGCCGACATCATCGACGGGAACCTCGCCAGCCACGGCACCCCGATGCGGCGGCTGATCGAATCCGGCGCGGTGCCGGGAACCCACTTCGTGCAGGTCGGCCTGCGGGGGTACTGGCCGCCGCAGGACACCTTCGAATGGATGCTCGAGCAGGGCATGACGTGGCACACGATGCAGGAGATCTGGGAGCGCGGGTTCAAAGAGGTGTTGCGCGACGCCGTGGCCGAGGCCTTGGCCAAGGCCGACAAGCTCTACGTGTCGGTGGATGTCGATGTGATGGATCCCGCACACGCCCCGGGAACCGGCACACCGGAACCCGGCGGCATCACCAGCGCCGACCTGCTTCGGATGGTGCGCCAGCTCTGCTACGAACACGATGTCGTCGGCGTCGACGTGGTCGAGGTCGCACCGGCCTACGACCATGCCGAGCTCACCGTGAACGCCGCGCACCGGGTGGTCTTCGAGGCGCTCGCGGGCATGGCCGCTCGCAGGCGCGACTCCGCAGTCGACCCGACGCCGCCCGGTCCGCCAGCCTATGGATCTGCTTGACCGGCTGAGGCTGGACGTTCCGGTCGGCCAGGCCGGAATGGGCGGGGGCCTCGCGGGACCCGAACTCGCGGTCGCCGTGGCGGGCGCGGGCGGGTTGGGCACCCTCGGCCTCGCTCCTCCTGGCGAATTACATGACTCGATCGGGCGCGTCCGCGAAGGCGCACCGGGCCGCGCGGTGGCTGTCAACCTGCTCACCCCGTTCCTGCGCCGCGCACACGTTTCGGTGTGCGTCAGAGCAGGCGTCGACGTGGCCGTGGTCGCCTTCGGCGGTGATCGGGCGTTGGTCGAGGAGCTCAGGGCGGCAGGCGTTTTCGTCTTCGTCATGGTGGGCACCGACGAACAGGCTCGGCGCGCCGTGTCCTGGCACGCCGACGGGCTCATCGCGCAGGGAGGTGAGGCGGGCGGCCATCTCTGCGGAACGACCGACGCGCTGGAGTTCCTGCCGCGCGCGCTTGCCGTCGCCGACGGCAGGCCGGTGTTGCTCGCCGGTGGAGTCGCCACCGGCTCCGACACCAGCGCGGCGCTTGCGGCCGGTGCAAGCGGGGTGATCGCGGGGACACGGTTTCTGCTGACCCACGAGGCACGCGCCCATCCCGAATATCAGCGCCGAATTCTTGCTGCCGACAAGACATTTCGAACCATGTTGTTCGGACTCGGCTGGCCGGCGCCGCACCGCGTGATCGCCAACGCCGCCACTGAGCGGTGGTGCCATCCAGACGGAAGCGCGAAGGCGCTCCCGGGTGTGATCAATGCCAAAAGCTCGTTCCTGGCCAAGCTTCCGGCGACAACGTCGGTGCTCCGGATGCAGACTCCGCGGCTGCCGCTGTTCTCCCCCATCGCCCCGACCGCGGGAATGCCCGCTTCTGCCGTCGACCGCACGGCCTGTTACGCGGGACAGACGGCGCTGCGGATGACGTCGGTCATATCGGCCAGGCAGGCGGTTGCGGATCTGGCGCCGGGGGGACAATGACGTCATGCCCGAAACGACTGCGCGTGAGGATCGCAGCGAGGAACGAGCGAGGACCGGAGCAAGCATGAGTGGAGTGTTGTTCTTCGACGGCGCCTGTGGGATGTGCACCCGATCCAGGGACTTGCTGGAAAAGTTGAACCGCACGGGCGATCTGCAGACCGAGCCGCTGCAGCGGGCGGGCACCGCGGAGCGGCTCGGGATATCACCAAATCGACTGATGGAGAGGGTGTGGTGGCTGGATTCGTCCGGCCGGGTGTACGGCGGGGCCGAGGCCGCGAACGCGGCTGTCTCGGCTGCACTGGGCACCAGGCTGCCGCTGCTGCTGTATCGCACACCTGGGGTGAGGTCCGCTCAGGACGCCGTCTACCGGTGGGTCGCCGACCATCGTCACCGCTTCCCGGGGAAGACCCCTTATTGCGAGTCACATCCGGTCGCCTGCTGACGGCGAGATCGCGGGTTACCCGTACTGCGTGCAATGGTGGACGACGACGATGCCGACGCTTCCCTTGCGTTGCACCGCAATCGGGGCTTCGCCGATGCCGGCCGGTTGAAGTCGGTCGGGTTCAGACACGGCCGCCGGCTCGATACCGTGCTGCTCCAGCGAAACCTCAAGTGAGTTGGTCGGTGATGTCGGTGAAGGCGGGGTCGTCGTTGCGGTGATCCGACGTGTTACGGCATTCCCCGTATAGCCGCATGGCTCCGAACCTTGCGCCGTCGGGGTTCTCGTGAAACGTCGACGTCACGCCGTCCTTTGTCAGCTTCAGGCCGAAGTGCTCGGCCATCGAGGGCGCTTCCTGCCAGCCGTGCGCCACCATGGCGACCGCGATGTCGCGGATGCGTCTAACCGAATTCGCCTTGGGCAGGCCGAAATTGAGGTATACCGCGGCCTGATACGGCGGGTCGTGCAGGCTCGTGCACGACAGGAATACGTAGCTGCCACTGACATCTCCAAGGTCCGCCGCATCGACGACCCGTCTGCAGAGTTCAGCACCTGGTTCCTGGATTGTTCGTCCGTCATCGGTGCGGCGTCGCCGAGTGTGCCGACATTGGCTCTCTTCGCGGTATCGACGACGACGAAACCGATTCCCAAGACCAGCGACATCACCGGAGCCGCGAGCAGTAACGCCCGCGCGGCGGAAGACCGGAGCCAGTCGTCCTTTACGCCGCTCATGGGAGTCAAAGTACGCTGTCGGTCCGCCTCGACCAGACGCTGGACTAACCGATTCATCGCCTGGGTACTCCGCGCCAGCGCGGGCGAGGAGACGATCTCGGCAAGCCCACCGCTGATCTCGGCTCCTGCCGCTACGGTTGTGGAGACGATTCAGACGGTCACGCTGAAAGGTCAGTCATGCCACAGGTCGCTCTGAAGCAGTCCACTATCGAGTACCGCGTCATCGGTTCCGAGGACTCGTCGCATCGTCCTGTGGTTTTCGTGCACGGGATCCTGGTCGACCATCGGCTATGGGAACGCGTCGCCGAAGGACTGGCGCACAGGGGGTTTCGGTGCATCCTGCCGGACTGGCCGCTGGGCTCGCACACAGTGCCGGTCAACGACGGCACGGACCTGTCGCCGCACACAGTTGTGTCGTTGATCAACGATTTCATCACCGCGCTCGGCCTGGAGGATGTGACGCTGGTCGGCAACGACACCGGCGGCGGCCTGTGCCAGTTCGTCATCGATGCGCATCCGGAGGCAATCGGGCGCCTGGTGCTCACCAACTGCGATGCGTTCGACAAGTTTCCGCCGTTCCCGTTCCCGCTCGTCTTCGCGCTGCTGCGCGGTGACAGATCGATCAAGTTCCTCGCCGAGCAGATGAAGCTGACCGCATTGCGGCACTCGCCGTTCGGCTACGGCCTATTGGTGACCGACCCGGACCCGGAGCTCACTAACAGCTGGCTCGAACCGTGCCGACGGGACACGCGGATACGCCGCGATCTGGCGGCGTTGCTCCGCCATGTCGCGAAGACCGACCTCATCGAGGTGTCGACTCGATTTCCACGATTCACCAAACCCGTCACGCTGGTGTGGGGTCAGCGCGATCGGTGTTTCAAGCCGTCTCTCGGAGCGCGGCTGGCCGAGCTGTTTCCGAACGCCTCGTTGATCGAGGTCCCTGACGCCAAAACCTTTGTGCCTCTGGATAACCCACAGACGGTGATCGACGCGATCGTGTCGTTGGACAGACGGAAAAGCTAGCTCTTGACCAGAGTGAACTGGCAGACGTCGGTGTAGCCCTCGCGGAAGAGATCCGCGCAACCGGTCAGGTACTTCATGTACCGGTCGTAGACCTCCTGCGACTGGATCGCGATCGCCTCGTCCTTGCGGGCCTTCAGGGCCGCCGACCAGAAATCCAGGGTGCGCGCGTAGTGCAAGCGCAGCGGCTGAACGAGCTTGACCTCGAAGCCGGCCTTGGTGGCCCGGTCTTCAACGACGGTCACCTGCGGCAGATCGCCGCCGGGGAAGATCTCGTCCATGATGAATTTGAAGAACCGCAGCTTAGTCATCGTGACTGGCAGCCCGCGTTCCTTGAACTCGTCGTCGCTGGGCTTGACGATCGTGTGCAGCATCATCACGCCGTCCGACGGCAGGGCCGCATAGGCCATCTTGAAGAACTCGTCGTAGCGGTCACGGCCGAAGTGCTCGAATGCACCGATCGACACGATCCGGTCCACCTGCTCGTCGAACTGTTCCCAGCCCTGAAGCAGAGCGCGCTTGCTGCGCGGGCTGTCTTGGCTGTCGAGCAGCCGCTGGACATGAGCTTGCTGGTTGCGGCTCAGCGTCAGGCCTACGACGTTGACGTCGTACTTGTTCAGTGCGCGGTTAATGGTGGCGCCCCAGCCGCAGCCGACATCGAGCAGTGTCATGCCCGGTTGGAGGCCGAGCTTGCCGAGGGACAGATCGATCTTGGCGATCTGAGCTTCCTCAAGCGTCATGTCGTCGCGCTCGAAGTAGGCGCAACTGTAGGTCTGCGTCGGATCGAGGAAGAGCCGGTAGAAGTCGTCGGACAGGTCGTAATGCGCCTGGACGTCCTCGAAGTGGGGCTCCAGGTTCGGGGTGCCCGTCGGTGGCTTTGGCAAAGGTCGGCCTTTCGGCGTTCAACGATTTTTCAGGCATGGTCGGCACGGTTTTTCGGCCGCCTCCTGGCTGCGTAGAGGATAACGGGTATTGCTGGCAACCCAGAATCCGGTCATTAGTTGACAAAGTCAAGTATGTGGTTGACGCTGTCAACTATGACGACGTCCGCGGTGAGCGAAGTGCGTGGTTTCAACCGCTTCTACACGCGCACTCTGGGGCTGCTGCGGCCGAAGCTGGCCGGCTCGTCATTCGGACTGACCGAGGCTCGTGTGCTGTTCGAATTGGCGCACGGAGACCAGGTGGCCGTTGCGGAGTTACGCAGCACGCTCGGTCTTGACGCCGGATATCTGAGCCGCATTCTGTCGCGGTTCATCGCCGACGGGCTCGTCGCGCAGGAGCCATCGGCCACCGATGCGCGTCGCCGGCTCGTGCGCCTGACGCCCGCAGGTCAAGCAGCCTTCGCCGAGGTCGACAAGCTCCAAGCCGATGCGATCCATCGGCTGGTGGAGCCGCTCGCCGAAGGGCAGCGCCTGCAACTCGTCTCGGCAATGGGCCGGATCCGGCGGGTGCTCGACGACGAACGTCCCGCAGGCGGCCTGGTGTTGCGCGCTCCTGAGCCGGGCGATCTCGGATGGGTGATCGAGCGGCACGGTGCCCGCTACGCGGCCGAGCACGGTTGGGGCGCGAGCTTCGAGGCGCTGGTCGCCCGCATCGTCGCCGAGTTCGGCGAGCGCTCGGATACGAAGCGCGAAGCCGCGTGGATCGCCGAGCTCGCCGGCGAACGGGTGGGCTGCATATTTTGCACCGCATCAGCGGCTCCGGACACCGCGCAACTGCGGCTGCTGCTCGTCGACCCGCAGGCGCGCGGCACCGGGGTCGGCACCCGGCTCGTGGACGAATGCCTTCGCTTCGGGCGGCGTGCCGGCTATCGGCGAATCATGTTGTGGACCACCAATGTTCAGGTCCAAGCCAGGCGGATCTACCAGCGGGTGGGCTTTTCGCTCGAGCGCCGTGAGCCGGAAACGAGATTCGGCGACGATCTGGTCGGCGAATACTGGTCGCGCGATCTGTAGGTCAGGCGGCAGGCGTGGCCCCCAGCACGTGCTGGATATCGGGCTTCATGGCCTGCAACTGGCCGCCCCAGTAACCCCAGCTGTGAGTTCCGTTGGGCGGGAAGTTGAAGACACCGTTGCTGCCGCCCGCGCGTTGATACCGGGCCTGGAACTCCTTATTGGTGTTGATGGTCAATCCCTCGAGGAACTGCGCGGGAATCTGGGCATTGCCGAGACCGGCGTCGAGGTCGGTCGGATTGCCGTTGCCGCTGTAAACCCAGATGCGGGTGCCGTTGGCGACAAGCCGCCCGATCTGCAGCATCGGATCGTTGCGTTGCCACGCCGGACCTCCGTACGGGCCCCACATGTCGATTGCGTTGAAGCCGCCTGCGTCGGCCATCGCGATGCCGATCAGGACCGGCCACAATTTGTTCGACGTATTGAGGAAGCCGGAAAGCGAGCCGGCGTAGACGAACTGGCCGGGGTGGTAGGCCGCCAGGACCAACGCCGCTCCCCCGGACATCGACAGGCCGACGACGGCGTTACCGGTCGGGCTCACGCCCTTGTTGGCCGAAAGCCACCCGGGAAGCTCCGACGTCAGGAACGTCTCCCACTTGTAGGTCTGGGTGGTGCCATTGCCCACCGCAGGCCCGTACCAGTCGGTGTAGAAGCTCGACATGCCGCCAACCGGCATCACCACCGAAACCCCTGAGCCGTCGAACCAGCTGAACGCGCCGGTCTCGATGTCCCACCCGTTGCGGTCGTCCCGCGCTCGCAACCCGTCGAGCAGATACACGGCATGAGGACCGCCGCCCTGGAACTGAACCTGGATGTCACGGCCCATCGACGCAGACGGCACGCTGAGCACCTCGGGTGCCGCGGCCGCTGTCGGCGTCACCCCGAGGGCACCCATCAGCGCTGCTAGCAGAATCGCCGCGAACGCGGCGGAAGAGAACCGGCGGAGGGTTGTCATGGCGTTACTTCCCATCGTGCGTACAGCCCCGACAGCGTGAATATCGCCGACAACGATTGAGCGGTTACACCCCCGTCCCCTTGCGCCGAGAGAGACAATTTCCTGTAGCGGCAGATCGGTCGACGGGCAGGAGGGAGTGGACGATGAAGGCCAAGGTGGGCGACTGGTTGGTGGTCAAGGGTGCGACGGTGGAGCAGCCGGATCAGCGCGGCGAGATCACCGAGGTCCGTTCTGCGGACGGCTCCCCTCCCTATGTCGTGCGGTGGTTCGCCACGCATCAGGAGGCGACCGTCTATCCCGGTCCCGATGCCCTTATCGTCAATCCGGCGGAGCAGGAGGCGGCCGATGCGCGGGCCCGGTCTCATACCGCGTCGGTGCGCAATCCGGCCGAGCACCACTTCAAGAGCTGACTGCCATGACTCATCCCGACTACGTGGCGGTCGACAGCGACGATGACGACGGCGAGGCCGGACTCGACCCGTCGAGGGTTAGCGCGGTTCAATCGTCGGAGGCCAACGAGGCGGATCTGATCGAGCAGGCGATGGCCGTCCCCCTCGGGGACGACGAAGGCTTCGATCGCTGACCGCTCGCGAGGTCAGGCGTAAGTGCACAACCCGGCGCGTTTCTTCTCGACGGTCTCCCGGAGGAGAAGGCCGTAGCCGTTCTCCCGCATGCTGATTCGCAGCGGACGGCATGGCTCGTGGATCATCAGCCAGGTTCCGAGGGCGACCCTTTGCTTCTCGACACACGCGTGCGACATGCCGAGTTCTCTCAGGAGGGCGCTCACGGTTGCGGGTTGGGTGTCCACGCGCGCGTCGAATGGGCGATGTGAAATCGAGACGGTCATGGCTGTCTCCGGTTGTCTTGACCCCCGGCGCCCCCAGTGGAGTTTTCTCGCTGGCGCCGCTATGAACGAAGTGTAGGCCGCTGTTGCTGTCCGGATCATGGAAATTCACTTACTGATGAGCTGGCACCGAAGTTGCTGGCGCGACGGCGTCTTGCGAGGCCTACCGTTCGAAAAATGTTGGTGCGGGCCGGATCGAGCCATTCAACCGAGATCGCCAGGTGGTCGTCACGAGCCGACCGACCGACAATGAGATGCCACGCGACTATCACCAGCGTGAGACCACCGGAGATCCGGGAAGTCATCGATCGAAGAACCGAAAGGACTCTCAATGAAGTTTCGCGATGCCCTCGACTCGATCGTGCCGGACCCGGCGGCCGCGCAGGTTTATGGGCAGCCGTACGAAACCGTGGACGGTGTGACGGTGCTGCCGGTCGCCAAAGTGCGCGGCCGGACCAAGCCGGGCGCGCAGGACGCGGATCTGCGCCTCAACGCGAAACCGGTGGGTGTGTTCGTCGTCAAGAACGGCGAGGCGACCTGGGTGCCCGCGGTCGATTCGACGCGGATAGCGCTGATGGGCGAGCTGATCGGGTTGGTCGCCGCGACCTTCGCGACGCTGGCTATGGTTCGTCGCCCGCCGTGGCCCGATCTCCACGGGACCGTCGAAGCCTCGAAGTAGTGCCACCTTTCGCGCGCCAAGCCCACACGATCGCGGCAGCGACGAGCAATGCCAACAACAGGATCCACGGCCATGCTCCATGCCGGTGGACCCAGCCGGCGATCGCCCCCTGTAGCCGGGCCGCCGCGGCGATCACCGGATCCGAGGGATTGCCGCCGGCGTCGAACAGCCGGACTTCGTAGTAGCCGTAATAGCCGACGTACAGGCCGACCAGAATCAGCACTGCACCGCCGATTCGGTTGACGTAGGGCAGGATTCGCCGCATTCGGTCGATGAGCGCCGATCCGGCCAACGCGACCGCAACGGCCAGCGCGCCGACGACCAACGCGAAGCCGGCCGTGTACGCGACATAGATCCAGACCCGGCCGATCGCGGATGTGCCGCCGACACCTGCTCCGGTGACCGCGAGGAAGGGGCCGACGGTGCACGACAACGATGCGATCGCGTATGCGATGCCGTAGCCGAACATCGAGCCGAGCCTTGGCGTCGGCGCCCATGTAACGCTGTGGGCCAGTCGATTCGGCAGCAGCGCCGAGAGCTCACGCCCGGTCAGCAGTAAAATGCCGATGACGACGAGGGCAATGCCGATGAGCATCGTGGCGTAGGGAATCCAGCGCTGAACGGCTGACGCCAGTGACACGGTCAGCAACCCGAATGTGCCGAACACCGCGAGAAACCCGAGCGCCATCGCGACCGTAGCGGCGAGGGCGCGGGCCACCTCGGTCGCCGGAGTGCCTCTGCCCGGTTCGCTCCGCACGACGAGCGCGAGATATGCGGGAAGCATCGCGAAACCGCATGGGTTCAACGCCGCGACGAGTCCGGCGGCGAACGCCAGTCCGACCAGATCTTGCTGCACTCGGCGCGGTGGCTAGGCGAGGGCCGCGACCCGCTCCTGCAGTTCCTGCTGCGGCATCGCCGAGGTCGGATTGTTCACGAACGTCGATGTGCCGTCGCCGCGATAGAACACGTATGCGGGCTGCCACGGCACGTTGTAGCGCGCCCAGATGGAACCGTCGGCGTCGTTGAGATTGGTGAAGTTCAGGTTGTACTTCGACACGAACCCCTGCATGGCCGCGACGTCGGAGCGGGCCGCCACTCCGACGAAGGTCACCCTGGGGTTGGCGGCCGCCACGCTGCTCACCGAGGGCGCCTCGGCGTTGCAGAACGGGCACCACGGCGTCCAGAACCACAGCACCGCGGGCTTGCCCTGCAGCGACGAGCCGTTGAACGGAGCCCCGCTCAGCGTCGTTCCGGTGAAGTCGAGGCGATCGTCGGCGAGAGCAGTCGGCGGGCCACTCACTGTCAGCGTGAAGACGGCGACGGCCATGGCGATGGTCAACGACCTGGCCAGACGTAATAGACGACGGATCATGACGGCTCCTCCCTGTGCCCGGAATACGCCGGACATAGCTATGGGGTAACGCTAAGAGGCACGAGTTCGTTCGTTCCCCGGTTCAGCAGTAACGAAACAGGACGGAGCTGCGCGGTGGCCGATCATTCGTCGCCGATGCCTCCGCACCCGAGATCGAGGACCCGCACCTACTCAGTAACGTGAAAGCCTGACGAAGGAGGTCGCAATGCACGCATCGGTGACGGTTCCGATGGTGGCAAAGGCGGATGAAATCTGGAACATCGTCGCCGACGTCCGCAACACCGGCAAGTTCTCACCCGAGGTGATCGAGGCCGAATGGCTGGACGGCGCCAGCGGGCCCGCACTCGGTGCACGCTTCCGTGGACATGTGCGGCGCAACGAGATCGGCCCGGTCTACTGGACGACCTGCCGGGTCACCGCGTGTGAGCCCGGCCGGGAGTTCGGCTTCGAGGTGCTCGTCGGTGACAGGCCGGTGAACAACTGGCACTACCGCTTCACACCGACCGACGGTGGCACCGAGGTGACCGAGTCCTTCCGGATGAACGACAGCTTCTTCACCAAGGTCTTCGCGGTGCTCGGCGGTCAGCTTCGCACCCGACGCAACATCCGCGATATGCGAAAGACGCTCGAGCGGATCAAGGAAGTGGTGGAAGCTTCCCCGCAATGACAACGGGCCCAGCCCCTCGCCGGCCTACCCGGTCATGGAGAGCGGCCTAAGCGACCGTAAGCGACCGTAACCTTTCGCCGGTCACAGTGATTGAAGCCGCCGAACACGGTCATTGACCGCACGGATGGACACATCCGCCCCACGAGCCACGGTTTCGAAGATGTGCGGACAACCCGGATGCAGATGGAGTTCGGTGGGCACTCCGGCATCGGCCAACCTGCGGGCATAGCTGATGTCCTCGTCGCGGAAGATGTCCAGGTCGCCGACGTCGATGTAGGTATCGGGAAGGCCAGCCAGGTCGGTGGCCCGGGCGGGTGCCGCGTACGGCGAAACATCGTCACCACCGGCTCCGTCTCCGAGCAGTGCACCCCAGCCGGTGAGGTTGTCGTCATAGGTCCAGGTCAAAAACGGCAGCAGCGCGGGATCGGGCGTCATGGGCCGGTCATCGAGCATCGGGTAGATCAACAACTGCTGGGCGACGGCGGGCCCACCGCGGTCACGCGCCATCAGGCAGACCCCGGCGGCCAGCCCACCGCCTGCGCTGTCGCCCATTACGGCAAGCCGGGCCGGATCGACACCCAACGCAGTGGCGTGTTCCGCCAACCAGTTCAACGCCGCATAGCAGTCCTCGACGGGCGTCGGGTGCGGGTGCTCGGGTGCAGTGCGGTAGTCGATAACGAGCATCGGCACGCCCGAGGCGGCGACATAGTCACGCACGATGATGTCGCACATTGCGCCGACGTGCTCGAGGCCGAAGATCATCCCGCCGCCGTGGATGTACAGCGCAGCACTGCGGGGCTGGTCGGTCGTCGAGCGCCGGTACCAGGTGGCGGCCAGTTCGGCGCCGTCCCCGCTGGCTACGGAAAACAGTTCGGTGTCAACGCCATCGGCGGGTGGAGTGCTGGCGGCGACGAGGTCCATCATGCGGTGGCCATCTTGCCGTCGCGTCTCGACGTCGCCGACCGGCGGCGCGTCCGTTTCTTCCAAGGCTTCCATGAGCGCGGCCAGCAGTCGGTCCACCTGAGGGTCGAGACGCAACGTCATGGCCCGACAGTATCGCGGTGGTACGTGACCACCGTCGAAGCCGAGGACCTAACCGGTCGGCCCGTCGCTCCGCCGTGGGCACGGTATGTTGCCTCGCTGCCCTCGTCACCGTGTTGCACTGCGCTGCAAGCACATCGGACAGTCGATGCTGGTTTGACGAGGTGTACATGCCGGGAATCAGCCTTGACCGTATCCCGATTCGGCCCCGCGATGCTCGGGCGTTTGGTAGAACGAGTTTCAGCTTTTCAGCTGCGACGCCGAAGGAGTCCACCGATGGGTCGATGGTCACGCGCAGAGCTCGAGGAGGCGTTCCACAACTACGAGCAGGCCGTGGTCGAGATCGGCAAGACGTGGGACTGGGCGAGCTACGCCGACCACTTCACCGAGGACGCAATGTATGTCGAGCACGGCATGGGCAACAGAAGCGGCCGGGAGCAGATCCGCGAGTGGATCAGCTCGACCATGAACATGTTCCCCGGCAGCGAGATGCCATCTTTCCCGTGCGAGTGGTACGCCATCGACGAGGAGAAGGGCTGGGTCATCGCCAGGATCCCGAACCGGATGAAGGACCCAGGAGACGGCAGCATTCACGAGTCGCCGGTGATCACCGTCCTGAAGTACGCGGGTGACGGCAAGTGGAGTTACGAGGAGGACGCGTACAACCCGATGAACTTTCTGGTGATGGTTCAGGAGTACGTGAAGCGCAGCCACGAACTCGGCACCCTGTCCGACGACGGACGTACCTTCGCCGAGAACATGGGTTGGGAACTCGGCTGAGCCTCGCTCGCGTTCGTCTTAGGAGATGACGAAGTCGTCGGGGTCGGGTGTGCGGGTCCATCCCCAATAGTCGACCAGCCGCCACGGGCTCAGTGTGTGCACCTCGCCGAAGCTGTTCTTGAAATACGAGTGTTTGATCGTGGGCTGTGACCACACAAGGGTGCGCATCTCGGCCTGGCTGCGTTCGTGCCAGTCCGTCGTCTTCGCGACAGTCGGTTCAATCGTCCTGTGGCCGCCGGCGATGAGCAGTTCCAGACACTGTGTGATGTAACGCATCTGGCACTCGGAGTGGAAGATCAGGCTGCCGCCGCTGACCAGCCAGGTGCCGGGGCCGTTCATGCAGAAGAAGTTCGGGTAGTCGGGAATCGTGATGCCCAGGTATGCCGACGGCCGTTCACCCCAGCGCTCGCTGAGGACTTCCCCGTTTCGGCCGCGAATGGTCATGGGCCACAACAGCTTGGTGTGCTCGAATCCGGTGGCGTACACGATGACGTCGGCCGGATACCGGGTGCCGTCGTCGGTGACGACCGCATCCGATTCGATGTGGTCGATCCCGGTCCGGACCAGCTCGACGTTGTCGCGCGTCAGCGTTTTCAGCCAGCTGCCGTTGTCCTGCAACGTGCGCTTGCCGGTCGCCGGATAGTCCGGCACCACCTTCGCCTGGAGGTCGGGGTCATCGCCGACCTGGCTGACGATCCACTCGGTGAACATGATTCGGGTGGCTTCGCTGACCTCGTTGATCGCCTTCTGCTGATCCGGATAATCCGGGTCGACGCGCGCCACGTCGAGCCCCTTGTCGCACCACGGCCAGAACAGCAGAAAGCGGTACCAGCGGCCGTAGAACGGCAGATGACGGAGTGCCCACTGAACACCGGGACCCACTCTGTCGTGGTAGCTCGGATTGGGGAACATCCACTGCGCGGTGCGCTGGAACACGGTGAGGTGTTCGACGACTGGCGCGATGGCCGGAGCGATCTGGAAGCCGCTCGCCCCTGCGCCGATCATCGCGACACGCTTGCCGTGGAGGTCAACAGCGTGGTCCCAGGCACTGGAATGGAATGTCGGGCCGGCGAAGTCCTGCTGCCCGGCGAACGTCGGGGTGTGCGCTCGGTCGAGCTGACCCACAGCCGTGATCACCGCACGCGCGGACAACTCTGTCGTCATCCCGCTGCGGTCGTGGGCGCGAACCGTCCACGTGGCCGTCGTGTCGTCCCAGGATGCATCGGTGACCTCGGTTTCCCACAGCACATGGCGGCGGATGTCGTGCTTGTCCATCACCCGCTCGAAATACGCCTGCAGCTCGGGCTGTTCGGCGAAGAAGTGTGTCCATCGATCGGTCGGCTCGAAGCTGTAGCAGTAGAAGTGGTTGGGCACGTCGACACGTGCGCCGGGGTAGGTGTTCTGGTACCAGGTACCACCGACGCCAGCGTTCTTCTCGATGATCGTGAACGGAATCCCGGCTTCCTTCAACCGTATTCCGGCCAGCAATCCCGACTCACCGCATCCGACGATGACGACCGGGAATTCATCGGCCTTGCCTGCCGCCGGCACGAGTCGTGCGTCGCGACCGTCGAGCTCCATCTCCTCGAGCACCATCGGCACGTATTCCTCGGGTACCGGCTCGCACACCAGCCACCCCATCATCTCGTGGATGAGATCCGCGCCGATCGGCGCGGGCTCGGGGCAGCCGCGGTCACGGTAGTCGGCGATGACCTCGAGCGCGATCTTGCGCACGGCGGCCTTGTCCTCCTCCGACATGTAGCCCTGCACCTCGTTCAGGAACAGCCCAGCCGGCTTGAGGTGACCGCGGATCAACTCGGCGTCGCCGGACATGTGCACCAGCGACAGCATCAGCGTCGGGATGCTGACGTCGAGCAGAGCCTCGGCGATCTGCTCATCCGGGGTGGTAAACGGTTGCCCGGCATGTGGGTTGCGCACGCATCGGTGCTATCACGGGCCAGCTGGACCGCGCAGCACATCGAGAACTTTGTCAAATGGTGCGGGCCGACGCGTTCGCGGGACGATTTTCAGGACATTCGGGCCTTGCTTGCCGATAGTGGTTACTGAGACAGTGCGGTCAACGGTTGATCGCGGGAAACCGACCTATCTACTACACTGTGTCGTAGGCGTAGTGCTCGTTCAAATTCGGGAGATGGTGCCATGGACGCACTCGACGTGGCCCGGTGGCAGTTCGGCATCACCACCGTCTACCACTTCATTTTCGTACCGCTGACCATCGGTCTTGCGCCGATCATCGCGGCGATGCAAACGGCGTGGGTGGTGACCGACAACGTCGCCTGGTACCGGCTGACCCGGTTCTTCGGAAAGCTGTTCCTCATCAACTTCGCGATCGGTGTGGCGACCGGAATCGTGCAGGAATTCCAGTTCGGGATGAACTGGAGCGAATACTCCCGGTTCGTCGGCGATATATTCGGCGCCCCGTTGGCCATGGAGGCCCTGGTTGCCTTCTTCTTCGAGTCGACGTTCATCGGCCTGTGGATCTTCGGGTGGAGTCGCCTTCCGCGACTCGTCCACCTCACGTGCATCTGGATCGTGGCGATCGCGGTGAACATGTCGGCGTTCTTCATCATCGCCGCGAACTCCTTCATGCAGCACCCGGTGGGCGCCCATTACAACGCCGAAACCGGCCGAGCGGAGTTGACCAGCATCGTCGATCTGTACACAAACAACACCGCCATCGCCGCCTTCACCCATGCCATCGCGGGTGCCTTCCTGACCGCAGGAGCGTTCGTCGCAGGTGTGTGCGCGTGGTGGATGGTTCGGGCGCGTGCCGATGCCGCTGCCGTGTCGATGTTCCGCCCCGCGACCATCCTCGGATGCTGGATCGTGCTGGTTTCAGCCGCAGGGCTGTTCTTCACCGGAGACGTTCAGGGCAAGCTGATGTTCGAGCAGCAGCCGATGAAGATGGCGTCGGCGGAGTCGTTGTGTCACACCGAAACTGACCCTTATTTCTCGATCCTGACGGTCGGGACGCACAACAACTGCGACAGCATCAGCCGGGTCATCGAAGTGCCCTACGTGCTGCCGTTCCTGGCCGAGGGAAAGCTCAGCGGCGTGACGCTCGACGGTGTGAAGGATCTTCAGGAGCGTGCGGTCGAGAAGTTCGGCCCGGGTGACTATCGGCCGAACCTGTTCGTCACCTACTGGGCGTTCCGGATGATGATCGGATTGTTGGCCGTGCCGGTGTTGTTCGCGCTCGTCGCGATCTGGCTGACCCGCGGTGGCCGGGCGCCGGGTCAGCGTTGGCTGTCGATGTTCGCGTTGGTGACCTTGCCGACCCCCTTCCTCGCGAACAGCGCGGGATGGGTGTTCACCGAGATGGGCAGACAACCCTGGGTGGTCGTGCCGAATCCGACCGGAGATCAAATGGTTCGGCTCACAGTATCTGAAGGTGTGTCCCCGAATTCGGCTGCAACGGTGGTCACCTCGCTGGTCGCGTTCACACTCGTCTATGCAGTGCTCGCGGTCATCTGGTTCTACCTGATCCGCCGATACGTCGCGGAGGGACCGCTCGAGCACGACTCGGAGCCGGCGCCACCGGCACCGCCCGACGACCAGGACGTCGCGCCCCTTTCATTCGCGTATTGAGTCAGGAAGTCGACCATGGGATTACAGGAATTCTGGTTCATCCTCCTTGCGGTGCTGTTCGTCGGATTCTTCGTGCTCGAAGGTTTCGACTTCGGCGTCGGGATGCTGATGGCCCCGCTGGGTCGGGTCGGCAAGGGTGATCCGGATCAGCACCGCCGGGCGGTCCTGAACACCATCGGGCCCGTCTGGGACGGCAACGAGGTGTGGCTGATCACCGCGGGCGGGGCGATGTTTGCGGCCTTTCCCGGCATGTACGCGACCGTGTTCTCCGGTCTCTATCTGCCACTGCTGGCGATCCTGTTCGCCATGATCCTGCGCATCGTCGCCATCGAATGGCGCGGCAAGATCGACGATCCCGCCTGGCGGTCGTGGGCGGACAGGTGCATCGCGGTCGGTTCGTGGGTGCCCGCCCTCCTGTGGGGAGTCGCGTTCGCCTCGCTCGTGCACGGGTTGCCCGTCGACGCCGATCACCACATCGACCTGTCGTTCGGCGACGTGCTCAATCCCTACACGTTGTTGGGCGGGCTCGCGACAGTCGGACTGTTTGCATTCCACGGCGCGGTGTTCCTCGCGCTGAAAACCACGGGTGCCGTGCGTGATGACGCCGTCAGGTTCAGCACTCGGCTTGCACTACCGGTGACCGTCGTGGTGGCCGGATTCGGACTGTGGACGCAGTTGACCCACGGCAAGGACTGGACCTGGCTGGTGCTCGGCGTCGCCGTCGTCGCCCAGCTGTCGGCGGCGGCGCTGGTGTGGAGAAAAGGCGGTGACGGCTGGGCCTTTCTGAGCACTGCCGTGGTGGTCGTGGCGGTCGTCGTTCTGCTCTTCGCGTCGCTGTTCCCGAATCTGGTGCCCTCGACGCTGAACCCCGACTGGAGCCTCACGATCTACAACGCGTCGTCGACGCCGTACACGTTGAAGATCATGACGTGGGCGGCGCTGATCTTTGCGCCTCTGGTGATCGCCTACCAGGCGTGGACATACTGGGTGTTCCGGAAACGCATCTCCGCCGACAGCATTCCGGCCCCGGTCGGACTGGCAAGGCGGGCATCCTGAACAGACCGCGCCGCTCCCCCCTCGATCCGCGGCTGTGGCGGGGCTCGCCGGCGGTGCGGAGACATCTGGCCGCGACGGTGGTGTGCGGTCTGGTGATCTCGGCCAGCACGATCGCCGCTGCGGTGGTGTTGGCGCACCTGCTGGCCAGAACGGTCACCGAGCCGGGTTCGCGGACGCCCGCGCACTGGTTGCTTCCCTTGACGGTGCTGGCGGGACTGTGGTCGGTGCGGGTCAGCGCACACTGGCTGCAGGCGCGACTCGCCCAGCGAGGAGCTACGGCGGTGATCGCCGATCTGAGCGAACAGGTCTTGCGGACCGCGACCGCGCTGCGGCCCGCGCGGCTCGCCGAGGTCGCCGACGACGCGGCGACTCTGGTCACCCGCGGCCTCGACCAGCTGCGGCCATATTTCACGTCGTATCTGCCCGCGCTGGTGAGCGCTGCGATCCTCACCCCGGCCACCGTGGCCGTGATCGCCTATTACGACCCGCTTTCGGCGGCCATCGTTCTGATCGCGTTGCCGCTCATCCCGCTATTCATGGTGCTGATCGGGCTGGTCACCGCGTCACGATCGGAGGCGGCGCTAACTGCGACGACGGCGCTGCAGGCGCGACTGCTCGACCTGGTCGCAGGCATCCCGACCCTGAGAGCGTTGGGCCGTGCCGGTGGATCCGTTGGGCGAGTCGCCGAACTCACTGCGGCTCACCGCCGTTCGACGATGGCGACGCTGCGTATCGCGTTTCTGTCCGCATTGGTGCTGGAACTGCTGGCTGCGCTCGGAGTCGCGCTTGTCGCAGTCGGCGTCGGCCTCCGGCTCGTGTACGGCGAGATGACGTTGGCCGCGGGCCTGACGGCGCTACTTCTCGCGCCGGAGGTCTTCTGGCCGCTTCGAAGAGTCGGTGCCGGGTTTCATGCCGCGCAGGACGGAAAGTCCGCTGCCGACAAGGCTTTCGAGCTCATCGGCTCACCCCGGGCCGGGGTGCCCGCAACCATGACGGTGGATGCCCGCGGCGCCGAACTGCGCATGGACCACGTCACGGTCATCGGGCGTGACGGTGCACGGCCCGAGTCCCTCAGCGCCGTGATCACGCCGGGGGCGGTGACCGTGCTCACCGGTCCCAACGGCGCGGGAAAGAGCACTGCCCTGGAGGTGATCCTCGGATTGACGGCGCCGACCGAGGGCCGCGTCACGGTGGGCGGCATCGACTTGGCCGACCTCGACCTGGAGGTTTGGTGGCGTCAGGTCAGCTGGCTGGCGCAGCGGCCGGCGATCGTGCCGGGCACGGTCGAGGAGAACCTGGACCTGTTCGGAGCGCTGGACGACCACGAATCAGCCTGCCGGGATGCGGGATTCGACGTCGTACTCGCGTCTCTACCCGACGGTCTCGACACGATGCTCGGGCGCGGCGGGGTCGGCCTGTCGCTGGGTCAACGCCAACGCCTCGGCTTGGCGCGTGCGCTCGGCTCGCAGGCACCGGTGCTGCTGTTCGACGAGCCCACCGCCCATCTCGACTCGGTCACCGAATCGACAGTGCTGAACGCGATCGCGCGTCGTGCCGCAAATGGTGACACGGTACTTGTTGTCTCACATCGAGATTCAGTGCTTGCGACAGGTGACGAAGTGATCGATATAGGGAAACGTCATGCGCACGCGTGACCCACTGGTATCCGCCCTGGCGCTGCTGAGACCCCGCATCCCCCGCGTCGCGCTGGCTGTCGGCCTTGGCGCGCTGTCGCTGAGCAGCGGCGTTGCGCTGATCGCGGTGTCGGCGTGGCTGATCACGCGGTCGTGGCAGATGCCACCGGTTCTCTCCCTGACGGTCGCGGTCGTCACCGTACGCGCGCTGGCGATTTCGCGAGGCGTCTTCGGGTATTGCGAGCGGTTGGCCTCTCACGACGCAGCGTTGCGGGCGGCGGGCACCGCCAGGGAACGCATTTACGCGCGGTTGGCCGATCGTCCTATCGAGAGTGTGATGCGACGGTCGAGTGGCAAGCTGGTGACCGGGGTCGGCGCCGACGTCGATCATGTGGCCGACGCGCTGGTGCGGGGAGTGATCCCGATCGGCGTCGCGGCTGTGCTCGGGTGCGCGGGAACCGCCTTCGTGGCGCTCGTCTCCCCGGCCGCGGCGATCGCGATGGCCGCATGCATGCTGGTTGCCGGAGTGATCGCGCCATGGCTGGCCGCCCGTTCAGCGCGTGCAGAGGAAACCGCGGGCCTGCTGCATCACGCGGCACGCGACGGCGCCGCGCTCGCTGCGCTGGAACACGCCGCCGAACTCCGCGTCGGTGGCAGCCTCGATGCCGCCATCGCCGAATGCCGTTGCCGGCAGGGTGCTTGGGGCTCCGCTGCCGACCGGGCGGCGAAGCCCGCAGCGTTCGCGACTGCGATGCCGATCGCCGCTACCGGGGTGAGCCTGCTCGCAGCGGTCGTCTCGGGTATCGCGTTGGCGGACACCGTCGTACCGACAACCGTTGCCGTCCTGATGCTCATACCCCTGGCCGCGTTCGAAGCCTTCACGGTACTGCCAACGGCCGCAACGGTTCTCAGCCGAGCGCGGATCGCGGCGCGTCGGCTGAACGAACTGGCCGGACCGGCCGTGGAAACGCCCCGGAGAGATTCCGTCGTGGTACCGCGCGCCGGGAAACTCTCTGCGGAAGGCCTCGTCTGTGGGTACCTCCCTGACGCCGGTGGCGATTCGATCACCATCGCACTGGCACCGGGCTCTCGGGCTGCGGTTCTCGGACCCAGCGGTGCAGGCAAGACGGCGCTGCTGATGACGCTGGCCGGCCTGCTGCCGCCGCTCGATGGCCGGGTGACGCTCGACGGGCAGCCACTGCAATCGATCAGGGAGCCAGACTTAGTCCGCCGGGTCGGCTTCTTCGCCGAGGACGCTCACGTGTTTGCCACCACGGTTCGCGACAACCTTCTCGTCGCCCGCGGCGACTGCAGCGACGGCGAGATGATCGACGCCCTTGAGCGCGTCGGGCTGCACCGGTGGCTCAGCGGGCTGCCCGACGGTTTGGGCACCGTGCTCCACGGTGGCGCACAAGGTGTTTCAGCAGGGCAGCGGCGCCGGCTACTGCTCGCACGTGCTCTGCTGTCACCTGCACCGATCGTCCTGCTCGATGAGCCGACCGAGCACCTCGACGTCGAGGACGCCGAGCCGATGCTCAACGCGCTGCTCGATCCGGCGGGGGGCCTGTTCGGCGAGGACCGTACCGTCGTGGTCGCGACGCATCAGCGATCCGCGCCGGGACCAGGTGTGTCGGTGCACATGGAGGTCAATCCGGAAATAGGGCCTTTGGTCCTCTTAGGCAACGGCTTTCAGCACTAGGCGCCGCGCCGATCCGGCACCTAGGTTGCCGGTCATGACCTACGTGATCGGCAGTGGGTGCGTGGACGTCATGCACAAGGACTGCGTTTGGCGCCGAGCGCACCCGTCTGACTTGGTTGGGGGGCTGCGCGGCCGGGTACTAGACGGCGGTGAGCACCGCCGATCTGCCACAGGACAGGGTGAGCCGCCGGCCGGACGGGGTCGATGACGACACGGTCGAGGCGGCGGGGTCGGTGTCCGAGGCGCTGGAATACGTCGAGCGAGCCCGTGGCCATCTGTATTCGTTTCATCAGCTCATGGGGCATGCCGACCTGGTGCTCGGAGATGCTTGCGACAAGCTTCGCGCAGCGGGGCACGATGCCGTCGCCGACCGGTTGGAATGTGACCTGGTCGGCCGAAACGTGCTCTACGGGAGATGGACGTTCCAGATCGTCGAGGAGTTCGACGACAACTACTGGTCGATCTTCCGCGACCACGAGCGTCGGGTCAGGGATGAGCTGCAGCAAGGGGTCAGGCACGCCTTCGAGGCCAAGATGAAGGAGGAGCGGCGCAGCAACGGTCGGTCCGGCCACGAGGCTCGGCCGTAGACTTCCGGTGTGGGTATCGCGACCAGGGTGAACGGTGCCGCCCCTGCCGAAGTGCCGTTGTCCGAGATCGACCTGGGCTCGTGGGACTTCTGGGGTCTCGACGACGACATTCGCGATGGCACGTTCGCCACACTGCGCCGGGAGGCCCCGGTGTCGTTCCACAAGTCGTTCGTCGGCGAGGAGTTCACTCCTGGAGCCGGTCACTGGGCACTGACACGGCATGACGACGTGTTCTACGCCAGCAGACATCCCGAGATCTTCAGCTCGGCCGCGGGGATCACGATCGGCGACCAAACCCCCGAGCTCGCCGAATACTTCGGGTCGATGATCGCAATGGACGACCCGCGGCACACCAGGCTGCGCAACATCGTCCGCAGCGCGTTCACACCACGCGTGCTGGCGCTCGTCGAGGATTCTGTCCGCGACCGGGCCAAGCGCCTGGTCGCCGCGATGATGAAGGACCATCCTGACGGCAAGGGTGAAATCGTCGCAGACCTGGCCGGTCCCCTTCCCCTGCAGATCATCTGCGACATGATGGGCATCCCCGAAGCGGACCATGAGCAGATCTTTCGCTGGACCAATGTCATTCTGGGCTTTGGTGATCCCGACATCGCCACCGACTTCGACGAGTTCTTCCAGGTGGCAGTGGACATCGGTGCCTATGCGACCGCCCTGGCCGAGGACCGAAGGGGCACCCCGGGGGAGGACCTGACCACCAGCTTGGTGCAGGCCGAACTCGACGGCGGGCGGCTCACGTCCGCCGAAGTTGCGTCGTTCTTCATCCTGCTGGTCGTCGCGGGCAACGAGACCACCCGCAACGCGATCAGCCACGGTGTTCTTGCGTTGAGCCGCTACCCCGAGCAGCGCGACGACTGGTGGAACGACTACCACGCGGTGGCGCCGACGGCGGTCGAGGAGATCGTGCGCTGGGCGTCACCGGTGGCCTACATGCGCCGCACCACCACCCGGGACGTCGAGTTGAACGGCGTGAAAATGGCTGCCGGCGACAAGGTCACACTGTGGTACGGCTCGGCCAACCGCGACGAGACGAAGTTCGCGAATCCGTGGATGTTCGACGTGCGCCGTCATCCCAACCCGCATGTGGGGTTCGGCGGCGGAGGCGCGCACTTCTGCCTTGGCGCGAACCTCGCTCGCCGCGAGATCACCGTCGCGTTCGAGGAACTGCACCGACAGCTGCCCGGCATCACCGCCACGGAGGAACCCGACCGGCTGCACTCCGCCTTCATCCACGGCATCAAGCGGCTGCCGGTCACCTGGACACCCCGCTAGCCGGCCGCCTGCTTACTCAGAGTCGCGATCGTGGTGCTGTCGATGTGATCGCACAAGTCGCGTGGATTATCGAAAACCGCTTCTGCACCGGCCTTCTCGAGCTCCTCGCGTGACACTCCCCCGCTGAGGAGCCCGACCGCGGGGACGTTTGCGCGTCCGCATGCGATCACATCCCACACCGCGTCCCCGATATAGACGGCATGCTTTGCGTCGACGCCTGCCCGATCCAGCGCGACCTCGATCAGGGTCGGCTCCGGCTTGGCGACGTCGACATCCTTCGACGAGGTTGCGGCCGATACGACGTCATCGCAGTCGAGGACGCCGCGCGAGAGCGACAGCTCCTCCTCGCTTGCCGAGCTGGCCAGTACCACTTGAAGACCGAGCGAGGAGACCCGCTTCAGGAGCTCTCGCGCGCCTGGAAGGGGTCGCAGAAGCGGCGCGGAGTCCTTGAGATACCGCAGGTGCAAGTCCTTGATCCGCTGCTGCGTTTCCTCGTCTGCATCGCCAGACAATGTCTGGACCAGCCGAGTGCCGTCCATGCCGATCGAGCGATGAATCCGCCACGACTCGACCGAGATGCCCACCTCTGTGAAGGCGCGGCACCAGGCGTGCACGTGCAGATAGTTGGAGTCGACCAGGGTGCCGTCGATGTCGAACAGGACCGCGGGCACCTCAGCCATCGCCCGGGGATGCCCGCGGTCGGCCTGTCTCAAACGCTTACTTGACGATCAGCATGCCCTTCATGCTCGGGTGATAGCTGCAGTGGAACGGGTACTCGCCTGGCTGGCTCGGTGCCGTCAGTGTGGCCTTCTCGTGACCATCGACATCCTGGTCGAAGACGCCGGCAGTGTCCGACGTGACGGAATGCTCGACGGTGTCGTTGTTGGCGATGCGCACCTCTGCGCCGGGAGCGACCGTGAGCGGTGCCCCGAAGGCCATGTTCTCGATCGTGATCGTCGCTCCCGCCGTAGCGGGCGAGCTAACGCTCGCCGCCGTCGCCGACTCGGCTACGGTTGCGGTGTCGGTGGTTTCGGTTTTGCCGCCGGATCCGCCGCACGCGGTGACGATCGCCGCGATGAACGCGATGGCCGCCAGGAAACTGCTGATCTTCTTCATCGTGTCCCCTTACTTGTCGTCTCTACGCGACACGATTCTGGACCGGAACCGGTTCAGCCGAACCGAAAATCACTCGCGGTCCTCGACGATGAAAAGGCACAGCGTGAGGGCGAGAAGGTCGATTCCATGAGCGCAAAAGGTTGCCCGTCGTGGTGACGGGCAGGTAGGCCAGGTCACCGACGTTGCGGAAGAGGCCGGTCTGGATGGCCGCGAGGAACGAGATCGGCACGGTGCCGAAGGCGTGGTCCAGCGATGCTGGGTCTGCACGTTGGCAAACGTAGCGGCCCAGCGAGCGCCCGGGTACATCGCGCGCATGGCGCCTAGCATGCCCTCCGCCGCGCGCGGCCAGGTGAACTGCTCGGCCCGCCTGCGGGCGTTGATGCGTCTCAGCGCTTCCGGTCGGCTGATGATCGATGACACGGCATGCGCGATCGCACCCGGGTCGTTGTCCGCGGTCGCGCCGCTGTCGGTGGTGAGGATCTCGGCGAGCGCCGATGTCCGCGACACCACGGCGGGTGTGCCGCACGCCAGCGCCTCCAGCGCGGCGAGTCCGAACGTCTCGTGCGGTCCTGGCGCCAGCGCCACATCGGCGGACGCGAGGATGGTCGCCACGGTGTCGCGACATCCGATATAGCCGGTGAAGTCGACCGGCAACCGGGCGGCCAGACGCTCCAGTCGCGCCCTCATCGGTCCCTCCCCGACCACCACCAGTCGCGCGTCCACTCCCGAATACCGCAGCGCACCAACGGTTTCAATGCTTCGATGGGCATGCTTTTCCACCGACAGCCGCCCGCAGTGCACCAGGAGCAGTTGGTCGCGTCGCGCGCACCGTTGCCGCATCGATTCCGAGTGTCGGCGCGGGTGGAATTGATCGAGGTCGACACCCAAGGGCACGGTCAACACGTTCGGCGCGTGAATCCGGTCGAACTCGGCGCGGGCGAAGGCAGTCGTGCACACCACGGCGTCGTAGTTCGCGGCGGTTCGCCGGTTTGCGAAGTCGGCGACCGTGCGGGCGACCCGACGTGGAAGTATCTGACCTACAAGGCGATCCAGGCGTTCATGCGAGATCATCACGGTGGCGACGCCGTGCCGGTGTCCCCAGCTGCCAAGCGAGCGCAGCGTGAGCCGATCCGACACCTCGATGGCGTCCGGCGCCAGGTCCTCCAGCAGGGCGCGCACCGGTTTCGGCAAGACCGCACGGTAGCCGCCGGTGAACGGAATCAGCCTGGCGGGCAGCGAGATCCGCGTCACCCCGGTAGGCAGCCCGACCTTCTCGGGTTGCTGGCCGGGGACGATGAGGAACACCTCGTGGCCGTCTGCGGAGTACTCCGCTCCGAGGCGATCCACCGCGGTTCTCAGGCCGCCTGAGCGCGGGCCGTAGAAGTTGGCGACCTGAACTACGCGCATGACTCCAATGAGAACCGGCACGTCTGTGCCATTGTCGACGCCTCTTCGACTGGTGTCTTAACGCCTGGTGAACAACGTCCGCGGACGCCACGGACGTCCAGATGGCGTGTGCGGCGGCGGGCACCCGCGCCTGAGGTCAGACCAGGTACTTGCCGAACCAGTCCTGGAGCCGGCGCCACGCGTCCTCGGCGGCCGCCGCGTTGTAGCGCTCGGCGTTCGTGTCGTTGAAGAACGCGTGATTTGCGTCGGGCTCGGTGACCAGTTCGTGTACAAGCCCGGCCTTCTCCAACGCCGCCCTGGCCGCGGGCTCGGTCTTGTTCACGCGGTCATCGAGTGCGCCATAAAAGCCAAGCACCGCAACGGTCTTGGAACCGGCGAAGTCAGGGTTGTCGGGCGTCGGTCCGTAGAACGGCACGGCGGCCGCCAACTCGGGTGAGCCCGCGGCCAGCAGACGCCACACCAGTCCCCCGCCCATGCAGAAGCCGACCGCCGCGATCTTCTTGTCCGGTACGCGGCGCTGCAGCTCGCCGAGGCCCGACCTGAGGTTCGCAACGAACTCCTCGTTCGGGATCGCGCCCAATGCCGCCGTTGCCTCGGCGGGGTCGGCAAATTTCGCTGTGCCACCCTGCGCAGAAAGCAGGTCGATGGCCAGCGCCGAGTAGCCGATCCCGGCGAACCTGCCCGCCACCGAACGGACCCAGTCGTTCAGTCCCTTGTTCTCGTGGATGACGAGCACCCCACCGCGGGCATCGGGCGCCTCTGCCCATGCGGCTTGCAGGTCACCCTGTGGCCCCGGCCAGGTGATCGGCTGGGTGGCCAGCGCCTTCTCGGATCCGGGTGGCGGTGCGCTTGCCGTGGCCGGTTCGCTCGAAGTCACCGCGCCCGTCGACGTGGCAGGCGCCTCCGTCTCGGTTTTCTTGTTCTGGCTGCACGCTGCGATCAGCGCACTCGCGGCCGCCGCACCGACCCCGAGCAGTGCGAGCCTGCGCAGTGCCTCGCGCCTGGACAACAAGCCGTCGACATGGTCGGTAGCGATTTCCTCTGCAATGTATCGCTGGAGTGGAGTCACCTTCGCGAGTATGCGCCTGAATGCCGAAATCGGGTAGGCGCTTCTGGTTTCGCGCAATACTCAAACAATGGATGCGACACCGCGTCGCCAGGTTTTACGCGGGCGAGTCGCCGTGGTGGCCGGTGCAACCCGCGGCGCAGGCCGTGGCATCGCCGCTGCGCTCGGCGAAGCGGGCGCGACCGTGGTGTGCACTGGTCGCAGTTCCATAGCGGGGAACGAGAAGTCGGACTACGACCGGCCCGAGACCATCGAGGAAACCGCCGCGCTCGTCTACGAACTCGGCGGCGAGGGTGTCGGGATCCAGGTCGACCATCTCGAAGTCGGCGAGGTGCGCGCGCTGGCGGACAGGATCCGCGGCGACTACGGCGCCATCGACATCCTGGTCAATGACATCTGGGGTGCCGAGGTGCTCAAGGGTCCGCCACCGGCATGGAACCGGCCGATCTGGGAACACGATCTGGACGACGGACTGCGGATCCTGCGGCTGGGCATCGACTCCCACCTGATCACCTCCCATAGCCTGCACCCGTTGCTGATCGAGCAGCCCGGTGGCCTGCTCGTCGAGGTCACCGACGGCACCCGCGAATACAACGCAGAGAACTTCCGGCTGTCGGTGTTCTACGACCTCGTCAAGACGGCCGTCAATCGGCTCGCGTTCGCACACGGGCATGAGCTGATGCAGTACGGTGCCACCGCGGTCGCCGTGACACCGGGGTGGCTGCGCTCGGAGATGATGCTCGACAACTGGGGTGTGACCGAGGCCAACTGGCGCACCGCGCTTGACCCGGACCGCGACGGCGGGCTGCCGACGGCGCCACCGGCATTCGCCGAATCGGAATCGCCGCGATTCGTCGGCCGGGGCATCGCCGCGATCGCAGCCGACGAGCACCGCGCTCGATGGAATCAGCGATCGGTGACGTCTGCCGACCTGGCGCGCGAATACGGTTTCACCGATATCGACGGCCGACAACCCGATGGCTGGGCGTAGAAAATGCCAGGTCACGGCCATAGTCGAGGTCATGTAGACAAAATCTGAAATCTGTTCACTGATTTCATTGACACCTTGATGGTGCGGCCTGTTCTATGACTGGGTGAGCTACGACGTCATCATTCGCAACGGCCGCTGGTTCGATGGCACCGGCGGTCGTCGACGCGGTCGCTTCCTGCGCGCCGGACACCGTCCCCCTGCCCAGGCGCCTGAGGAACCGGAGTTGGCAAGTGTCCGTTGAGGAAACCGTTCTCGGCATGTGGAAAGCGCTATCCGACCGCGACTGGGACAAGCTGACGACATTCCTGTCCGACGACTGCTTGTATGTCGACATGCCGATGCCCGCGGTGTCGGCTCGAGGGCCCGAGAACATCGTCACCAGGCTCAAGATCGGACTGGAGTCGTTGTCGTCCTACGTCAATCACGACGGACTGCTGCTGAGCAACGGCGTCGACGTCATCTACGAGCACTCCGAGACGTGGGGCTGGCACAGTGGCGAAACCGTGAAGCTGCCCTTCGTATCGGTGCATCGTGTCGATGGCGACAAGATCACGCTCTGGAAGGACTATTCCGATTTCAACACCTTGACGTCTCATGCACCGCCGACGTATCTGGAAACCTGGGCCTCCGTTGACACGTCGTGGGTATTCGACGCCACCGGCCTGGTGTGAATCACTCCAGACCGTAGACGCGACGGGCGTTTTGGTGCGCGATCAGGTCGACGACCCTGATCGCATCCGGCTCACTCCACTCGTCGGCATCGATGAATCCCTGCAGCGCTTCGCGGATGCCGTTCCGCCACAACCGTGCTCCGAGAAAATGCAGTTCTGAAGGGCCGAACCCGTCCGACGAATACAGAATCTTGCGGAACGGCGCCATCTCCAACAGCCGAGCGATGAACGCTGCCGAACGCGCACCGAGGTAGTTGGTCGCGAGACCGCCGTCGAGGTACACGTTGTTGAACCCCTGGGCCAAGTAGCCCGCCTCTCTCTCGTACGGGTAGCAGTGCAGCAACATCACCGGGGTGTCTCCTGACACTCGAAGAAAGTCGAGCAGGTACATCGGGTTGGTGGTGTGCAGGTCGCAATCCCGGTCACCGAACCCGACATGGAACTGCAGCGGTTTGCCCAGCCGCAACGCCTGATGCAGGCCGAATCGCAGAAGCACTCTGTCCGTGCATCGCGTGCCGCCCACGTCTCGCCAGCGCGCAGCCGCTTCTGCCACCTCGGCGGCGGTTGGTTCCGACAGGTCTCCTAGAAATCCCCCGCGGTAGGCCAGAATCGACTTGGTGCCAACCGCCGACGACGCCCGTTCGGTGAGGATCCGTTCGAACGCCGCGGCGTAGTCGCCCGGTGCCGCCACCGCTTCCTCCGCCACGGACTCTAGGCGCACGATCTCGTGGGTGTTGCCACCGGAGACCTCGGCCATTCCGGTGAGATCGCTTACGCCGCTGCTGAACCCGGTGTCCACCAGCCAGTCCGTCACCCCTGCCGACGAGAGGAAGCGCCGGCCCAGCTCGTGCTCCCCCAGCTCGCAGCGCCGATCCCAGTACGCGTCCGCGTCGACGTGCCTCGGCAGGTCGAGTACGGGCGCACAGTGGCTGCGCACCGCGAAACCGATTTGGGCCTCGAAGGCTGAGTCGAAATCGGCGAGAGGCCCGGTGTTGGCCTCGTTGAGGCCGTTTTCGAAACGCGCGCGGTCACCGGGCGCCAGCCAACAGCCGTGCACGTGATGATCGATCAGCGGCACGTGATCGACGTGTTCGGCCAGCACGGACAGCTCACACGCTCCACGCCATGCGGAACTTGTCGGCGAGCTCGTCCTCGCCGAGGTGACCGTACGTCTCCTGCTCGTACCGGCGCACCGCCACGATCGCGTCGACCGCCTGCTCGCCGAGGATGCCACGGATCAGCGCCGACCCGTCGAGCAGCTCGAGGGCCTCGGCTTGGCTCGTCGGCAACAGGGTGACGCGTGTCTGGGCGCGCTGCTCGTCGGTCAGCGTGGACGGGTCGACCGTGGTTTCCGGCGGAAGGGTCAGCTTGCGCTCGATGCCCTCGAGTGCGAGTCCGAGGATCGTCGCCGTCGCGAAGTACGGGTTGGCCGATGGATCGATGACCTTCACCTCGACGTTGGCACCCAACGGATTGCTGCTGCCACCGACGAGGAATCGCACTGCGGCCTCTCTGTTTTCGGTACCCCAGCAGACAAACGCGCCCGACCAGTGTCCGGGCTGCATCCGCAACCCGGACAGGATCGAGCCGCACAGCACGCCCTCCGCTTCGGGGAGGCCCGCCACCACTCCAGCGACCGCGGCCTCACCCTCCGGCGTCATCCCCCGTTTGCCGCTACCGTCCGAAAACAGCGGCGTGCCGTCCTTCTGAAGTGAAAAGTGTTGATGTGCGCCCGAACCCACACTGCCGGCGAATGGCACCGGAGAAAGACTGACTCGCAGACCGTACCGTCTGGCCACCCGTCCGACGATCATCCTCATCAAGAGCAGCTGATCCGCGGCGGCCGTCGGAGACTGCGGAGTCAGCGAAATCTCGAACTGGTTCTGCCCGTACTCGGGATGAAACTGTTCGATGGAAACACCCGAACCCGTCGCAGCGTTGGTGACATCCCGCACGAAGCCCTCGTATTCGAGTACGCCTGCGAGCCCGTACTGTGCCCACAGGTGCGCGGGCAGTCGGCTGCCGTCAGGCCCGACGAGCAGGAACTCCATTTCATGGCCGACGAGTGCGTCGAAACCCGCATCGGCGAGCCTTCCTTCGATACGGGACAGCGCTCCGCGACTGCAGAAAGGGTCAGGCTCGCCGTCCTGGTTGAAGAAAGCACCTGGGGCCCAGGCCAATCCGTCTCCGAGAATGCGTAGCGCAGCTAGATCGATGCGGATCCGCTGGTCCCCGACGACACCGGTGGCCTCGCTGAACACGATGCCGGTCTGGTCGATGGTGAACACGTGCCATACCGGGCTGGCGCCGAGTCCGGGATCGGCGAACGCGCCCATCTTCCGCAGCGGGATGGTCTTGGCGTGGGTGAGCCCGGCAGGGTTGACGACCGTCCCGATGAGGGTTGCGACCCCGTCGGACTCGAGTTGGGCGATGGCCGCTGCGGCGAGGGGTTTGGCTGCCCGTGATGTCACAGGAGCCATTCTCCGCTTAATGCTGGAGAGCTACAGCGTGATCTTGCAGGTTTGGCCGATGTCCAGCGTCCGCAGCATGCGGCCCATGCCCAGCCACATCGCGCACGACAGGGCCAGATCGGCCATCAGCTCGTCACTGAAATGCTCGCTGGCGCGTGTCCAGAAGTCCTCGTCGTCGCGCAGGCCGGTGTGGTCGCCGGCGAAGCGTTCCGCGAACTCGGCCGCGATCCGTTCCTGTGGGCTGTACCCCGGCCACGTGCGCCATTCGGCCGCATGGTCGTAAAGATCTTCGTCGACGCCTGCAGCGACGCCCTCCGAGTCGCGGGTGTTCTGGCACACCACGCATTCGTTGTCGAGTGCGATGACCATCCGGGCCAACTCGCGGACCCGCATCGGCAGCCGGTTCTTCTTGTAGACCGCGTTGGTGTAGGCGAGCATGCCCGTCCCGATGTCAGGTGATTTGACCGCCCACCCGGCGGCGTCATCGTCGGCGAAGTCTCCGATGCGGCTCATGGCCGGAATCGTACGCGGGCCGTCGAAGAAGTGGAACACGTTCTAGAACGCGACGTGTAGCCGCAGCTAGATCACCTGGCGGCAGCTGGAAGGACCCGATCTTCGGCCCAGTCGCGCTGGACCAGCACGCGGTGGGCGATCCGCTCCAGCGCCGCTTCGACCTGCTCCCGGTCGGGCCTGCCCTCGAATGTCGGCGATGTCGCGAGTCTGTCGACAATGCGGTTCACCAGGGCGGTCGATGCGCAGTCCACCTGGCTGGCGCCGGACTGCGTCAGCCACAGCTGGTTACCGGTGCGAAGCGCATATCCCCGGTCGACCAGGCGGTCGAACGTCGACGCGATGACCTCGCTCGGCACTCGGAGACGCTCGGCGATGTCGGTCAGCCGCGCCGATCCGAAAACTTGGCTCTGGCGGTAGATCTGGATCAACGCCCACAGCAGGGCGATATCGGATTCGCATCCCGCCTTCCCGGCAATGTTGCGCAGCCGGATCTCCGGTGTGTTGCGCATCAGGCGGCCGATGGCGACCTCGAGGATCTTCTCCGGCGGCTCGGTGCTCGGCATGCCGAAGCCCTCGCCGAGGTCCGTGGCCGACACCGCGTCCATCTCACGAAGCGGCGTCTCCTTGAGGAACAGCGAAACGACGAACCCCACGACAGCGACGGGGACCGCGCACAGGAACACCTTGCAGAGCGAGTCAGCGTAGGCGTCGACTATCGGCGCCGCCATCTCCGCAGGCAGCGTGTGCAGCGCCTGTGGTGACTCGGCGGCACGCGGCGGCGCTCCGCTTGCCGCCAGCGCGGGCCGTATCCGGCTGGCGAGGAAGTTGGCGAACAACGACCCGAAGATTGCTGCGCCGAACGCACTTCCGATCGTACGGAAAAAGGTGACACCCGATGTCGCCACGCCGAGATCGGCGAAGTTCGCGGTGTTCTGCACGACAAGCACCAGCACCTGCATGCACAGCCCGATCCCGGCGCCGAGCACGAATAGGTACGCGGACTGCTGCCACGTCGGCGTGCTGGCGTCCATCGTGGAGAGCAGCACGAACCCAATGGCCATGATCGCGGTGCCCGCGACGGGAAAGACCTTGTACCGTCCCGTGCGCCCGACGATGTTGCCGCTGCCGATCGACGTGATCAGCATGCCCGCGACCATCGGCAGCGTGCGCAGCCCCGAGGTCGTCGCCGAGACGCCGTCGACGAACTGCATGAACGTCGGAAGGAATGTCAATGCGCCGAGCATCGCGAAGCCGACGATGAAGGCGAGGATGCAGCAGACGGTGAACACCGGGCTGGTGAACAGCCGGATGGGCAGGATCGGCTCGGCCGCATGGGATTCCACCCAGACGAACACGGCAAGCGCAGCGGCGGAGGCCACGAACAGACCGATGATGACAGGGGAACCCCATGCGTACTCGCCGCCCCCCCAACTCGTGGCAAGGGTGAGCCCCGATGCGCCGAGCCCGACGAACAGGATGCCCGCGTAGTCGATGACCGGTCTGGTCGCCCGCGCCAGGGAAGGGATGGCCGCGGCCCCGACGAGCACCACGACGACCGCGACGGGAATGTTGACCCAGAACGCCCACCGCCAGGTGAGATGGTCGGTGAAGAAGCCGCCGAGCAGCGGCCCGATGACGGTGGTGACGCCGAAGACGGCGCCGAGCGCACCTTGGTAGCGACCCCGTTCCCGCATCGGAATGACCTCGCCGATGACGGCCATGGCTGTCACCATGATCGCGCCGCCGCCGATGCCCTGCAGAGCGCGGGACGCGACGAGCATGGTCATCGAGCCACTCAAGCCGCACAGCACCGAACCGACGAGGAAAAACATCACCGAGGCCGAAAAGACCGCCTTGCGGCCGAACAGGTCGCCGAGCTTGCCGGCAATCGCGGTGACGATGGTCGACGCCAGCAGATAGCTTGTTACGACCCATGATTGGTGGCCGGCTCCGCCGAGATCGGCGACCACCGTCGGCAGCGCGGTGGCCACGATCGTCTGGTCGAGGGCCGCCAGCAGCATGCCGAGCAGCACCGCACCGAAGATGAGGTTACGGCGCTGGAGGCTGATGCCCGCGCTGCTGGCCTCCTGGTCCGAACCAGCGGTCGTCGTTGTCCGACTCGTCATGCCTGCCTTCCGTTCGAGACAACCGTCCCACAGCCATATCGTTAGATAGGCTATAAAGGTTACGCGTCGGTGGCTGCAGGTGCTTGACCTGCTGTTTTTCGGCCGGGTCCGGTGGAATTGGCGCACTAAATGGCCGCAAGCGTCGGTTTACGCACCGAAGTCGATGAGTTCTGCCGCCGGGCCGAGTCTGTACTTCCGCGGGCAACATTGTGTTGTACATGGCAACAAGCTGCCCTTTCCCGCTGGCAGGAAAGCTGATCGGGTGAGGTCGTCGACGCACCCGGGCATACCCACCTGCGGAACCGCATCAACTGTGTAGGAGGAATCATGGGACGGCTGATCGTTTCGGCATGTACGACTGTTGATCTGGTCATCGATCCGTTGGAGGGCTGGTTCGAACCCGACGAGGACCCCGACGGCATCGCGCAATTGCGTGCCGCCGATGCGCTCATTCTGGGCCGCAAGACCTACGAAGGCCTCGCTAACTTCTGGCCGGACTCGAGCGGCGGATATGCCGATCTGATCAATCCGATGCCGAAGTACGTCGCCTCACGGACGTTGAGCGAGCCGCTGACGTGGAACTCGCAACTCCTCGGCGCCGACCTGGCCGCTGACGTGCGCGCCGCGAAGGCCCGCCACTCCGGCGACCTAATCGTCTACGGCTGCGGCGAATTGGCGTACGACCTGGCGCGTTTTGGCTTGGTCGACGAGGTGCGGTTCTGGGTATTTCCCTGGGTGTGGGGCGAGGGAATCCGGGCGTTCCAGGAGGGCAGTCCGCCGGTTCGGATGCAGCTGATCTCGACGGTGACGTACCCGTCGGGTGTAGTCCGGCTGGCCTACCAACCGCTCAGCGGGGAGTGATTTCGGTGGGTTTTCGTAGTGGTGGCCGACGTGCGCACCGCCGGGGCGATAGCCGTCAGCCACTACAGCGAGACCCAAACTAGTTGGAGCATAAAGAAATTCGTCCGCACTACTCGCCGACCCACTACCCGACGACCTCCGCGCCGCCCTCCTCAAAATCCGCGCTGACGGTGCGCACTAATTTGAGCCAAGCCGGGGCGGTGCGGGTTAGGTGGCAGCGTTGATGGTCACGGTCGCAGCGGGTAAGTCGTTGAGGTTCGCGCATTGAGGTGTCTGTCTGTGGCTTTTCTACGCTCGAGATTGCACACACGGCTGCGGTCGTTTTCTCAGAGCAGCCCTGGATGCATTCTCATTGAGGACGAACGAATTTCTGGATGCTCCAACCGGTTGACCGGCGGCCGATTCTGCGAGGGCCCGGCGGCGTGTCGTGGTCGTGTTTCCACTCGGCGATCAGCGCCTCCTGGTGTGACTGCAACGCCGCATCGAATTTGGCCGCGTCCACATTGGGCAGTGTGATCTGCCAGCAGGTGAACTGCTCGTCGACCGTTTTGGTGATCGAGCGCTGCGGCTCTGGTGGTGGATCAGGGTCGGGGTGGGGTCGGGGTTCCAGCTTGACCGCGGTGCGCAGCTGGCTGACCGTGGCCACCTGGGCCAGCGCCGCATAATGCGCATCCGATCCCACCCCGGCCCGGGCGGCGATCACCCCGACCTGATCCAGCGACAGCCGGCCCTCCCGCAGGCCCGCCGCGCAGCGCGGAAACTGCTCCAGCCGAGAGGCGATGGTGGCGATGGTGTGCGCGGTGGTTGACGACGACCCGGTCTTCCAGGCCACCAACGCCGGCACCGACCGGGCGCCGGTGATACCCACCAGCCCGCCGCGATCCAGCTCGGCCACGATCTCCACGATGCGCCCATCAATGGCGTTGCGCTGACCGGTCAACTCCGCCAACTCCTCAAACAACACCTCAACACGGTCAACAGGACGCACCCCCGTGGCGCCAGAGGATGCGGTCAACGACATAACCCCATCATCACAGCCGGGTCCGACAACTTTCGGCGGCCCGATCCACGCCGCGAATCCACCCCATCTGCACAGTGCGCAGATCCCGGCAACGAACGCGGGTTCCGCCGCTATCAGCCGGAGGTGCCACCCGGCGGTCTCGAAACGCATTGAGCAAGGTAGAGCTCCTCGCCGAGCTTGCCCATCAGCTCCAGCTGGGTTTCGAGGTAATCGATGTGGTTTTCCTCGTCGGCCAGGATCTTCTCGAAGATGTTGGCGGTCGTCGCGTCTTCCTTCTCTCGGCACATGATGATGCCGGGCTTCAACCTGGCCATCACCTCGTACTCGATGGCGAGGTCGGCCTCGAATTGCTCACGGACGGTCTGGCCGACCCGCAACGAAAAGAGTCGTTGATAGTTCGGCAGCCCGTCGAGAAGCAGAATTCGGTCGGTGATCGCTTCGGCGTGCCGCATTTCATCAAAGGATTCCGCGCGGGTATGAGAGGCCAATTCGGTGAATCCCCAATTTTCCTGCATTTTCGCGTGCAGGAAATATTGGTTGATGGCCGTGAGTTCGCTCGTCAACTGCTCGTTGAGCAATTTCAGAACGTCGGGATCCCCTTGCATGCTGGCTCCTTGGCGCCGTGCGCGTCTAAGACTGGTGGGCTGTCGTGACAGGATTCAATCTAGTGCAGGTCAGCAGCGATCGGTGCGACTTCTGCCGGTGTGCATGGCGTGTTTCACCCGTTGCGGCAACGCTCTTCGGCGCGGCGGGCGAAGATGGCAGAGGGTCGCTGGACTGCCTGCCCTTACTAAGGTTAGACTGCGCTAACATGCTTGTGAGCGCAGCGGCACGAAGGAAAACGATGAGTGAGTACAATTTGCACTCACTAATTCTCGCCTGCGATTTTCGTGTCGACGATATCGACAGAATGTGGAATTGGCTTAAACGTCGTCGCGACAACTTGGCATCGATTGGTGCGCATCACGTCGTCCTCTACACCTCGATCTGGGAACCAGACCGAGTACTGGTGACGATCGGAATTCGGCATGCCCGTTCGATTCGCGACATCATCGGTTCGCCCGCCCTATTCGAGTGGTTCGACATCGCTGGTCTCGACGACATTCCGCCGATCTTCGGCGGGCAGGTGGTAGAGAAGATCGACCTCGATGCGCCCTCGTCAGAAGAGCATGTCGGGCGGATCGTGGTCGGCGTCATGTCGTCGGTCGACGACGTGTCGGCGCTGATGGAAAAGGTGCACGACGGGCTCGACCGGTTCGAGCGCGGAGGCGTCCGCAAGATCTGGGTGTACCGCGCGCTCGACGACGGGCACGAGGTGATGATCTTGCAGGAGATCGACAACGAGATCAGCGCGCGGCAGTGGATCGATCACCCTGACGCCGCCGCAGAGTGGATGTCGAACGCGGGCCTCGGCGCGTACCCAACGCAGTTCGTCGGCAAGTTCGCCCACCTCATGAGCATCGACAGTAAGAACTGATGGGCCGATAGATGTTCGTCTGCCTCTGTACAGGAGCCACCAGCCACGTGGTGAGCGAGTGCGTTGCCAACGGCGCCTCGACATCAAAGGAAGTGGCGGCCGCGTGTGGGGCAGGCTCCGACTGTGGGCGGTGCAGGCGCACCGTGCGGGCGATCATCGAAGCGCATTTCGCGAACAACGGCACGCGATCAGCGGCGAGCCGCTAGTCCAAAGCTGCCGGATCCGTTCGACGCAGAAGCCGACCAGATCCACGCCTTCGGTGAGCAAGCCTGCCTCCTGGGCCGGGTATGCGTTGGCGGACAATCGGTTCGAGCAGCAGCGTGATCTCGTCGGCGGAGGGTCTGCCGGAAGCGTGCGGGGTGACCACGCTAAGTGCTCGCTGTCCCCCGCTTGTCGGTGAACGCCGCGAGCGCGTCGGCGTTGGCGGCGGCGCCCATCAACTCGGCGAAGTGGCCGTTCTCCCGTTCGGTGGCGGCCCTGATCCCGGGCCTGAATGGTTCTGCGATGGTCTGCTTGACGGCCATCAGGCTCGGAATCGGTCTAGCGGCAAGGATTTCAGCGTGCCGTCGAGCCTCCGGCAGCAGATCGTCCGGCTCGCAGACCTTCCACACCAGCCCCATCCGCAGCGCCTCTTCTGCGCTGACCCACTCCGATGACATCAGCAACCACGCCGCGTTCTGTCGTCCGACCAACTGGGGCAACAGATACGACGAGGCCGCCTCCGGTGCGACGCCGAGGCTGGTGAATGGACACTTCAACCGTGCCTCCGTCGACATGAAGACGAGGTCGGCGTAGCCGAGAATGGTTGTGCCGATGCCGACTCCGAGGCCGTTGACCGCACAGATCAGCGGCTTCGGGAAGTCGATCAGCGCGTCGATCAACGACGTGAAATGGCTGCCCTGGTCGGCCAGCGCCGGATCGGTGATGCGGGCCTGCATCTCCTTGAGATCGTTACCCGCGCTGAACGCCCGTCCGTTACCGGTCAGCAGAACGACCGCGATCTCCGGATCCGCGGCGGCCGCCCTGATCGCGGCCGCCGTTGCCCCGTAGAGCGCCTCATTGAAGGCGTTGAGCGCGTCGGGCCGGTCAAGGGTGAGCGTCCGTACCCGATTCGAGTCGCTGATCTTGAGGGTCACGGCAGAAGCGTAGAACTCAGCCGTTGCTGTATACCCGGGTGGGTGCGACGAGCACCGCCGTGCGCCGTTGTTCGGCCATCGTCGCATCGTAGGTGTCCCAGTCGTCATGAGTTCCGCCTGCCGCGCTGAACACCTCCCGTAGCAGCAGCCGCAGCTGGTCGGCGCCGGTGAGCCAGGGCGCCGGATCGTCGGGTCCGGCTAGTTCGGCATTGCCCTCGACAGTGGCCCACTGCCACCCGTTACGGAACGTCGCGGCCAGCTGGGGACGGACCCGCAGGTTCGCGAGCTTCACGCGGCCGTAGGTGACGAATGCCAATACGGGACTGCGGCTTTCGGGATGGGGCAGCACGCCGGCGTTCACCAGCGATGCCTGAATGGTGTTGTCGGCGCGCAGCGTCGATACGACCGTCAGGCCGCTTTCTCCGCGCGCCAGCGCGACCGCTTCGTCGAGTGTCGTCATCTGCTCACCTTCTGCCTTCCGTCATCGAACGGGCTGCGGTAGACGTACCGACTTGTGGGCACGGTGTCGACGTTCTCATTGGCCCCGAACGCGGAGGTGCTGGCGATCATCCGCTCCATCCGGCTGCGCAGATCGTCGTCGTCTGCCGCTCCGAAGAAGGCGTGCAGATCGGAGATCGCCTCGGCAGGAAACAGCTCCTCGACGATCGCCGAGATGGTCGGCGCGCCAGGGGTCAATGCGCGCACCACAGCATTCTGCGTGTAGCCGAACGTCGACTGCGTCTCGATCGCCACCGGCGTGTGGTCGATGTGCCAGCGCGACAGCCACGTCGTTTCGTCGAGGTCGGCCGGACGCCTGAGCAGCGCCACGTTGGCGAGCCCGGCCGTGCGCTGACCGGGCACCGTCGGGGGCGGCGGCAGCGGTACCGATTCCGTCACGAGGTAGGCCGCGACGTCGTCGCACTCCATCTGCAGCCGCGCCGCCACGGCCTGCACCTGCGCACCATAGGACTGCTGAGTCCACACGCTGACGAAGGCCACCACGGGCGGATCCATCGTCGTCAGAGTCATCAGTGAGTCGCGCACCTCGGCGTCGCGGACATTGATCGCAAGGCCCGGCAGACCCGTGTCGAGAAGTTCCGCGGCGACCTGGGCGCGCAGCCTGGCACACCAGGCGTCGTCCGCGTCGGCTCCGCGAAGAGTGAGGATGACTTTCTCCACCACCCGAACCTAGCCGACGTGACGGCCCACATATCGACGTGTCAGCTTCACCCGGATGCGACCTTGGCCGGGTGAGAATGATCGGATGAGCAAGGGTTTGGGCCTGCGACTGAACCTGCCGGACAACGTCGCGGTCGCCAGGAGCCTGCTCGGCGTGCTGGTACTGACCGCGGCCGCGCTGTTTTGGGGACCGCCGGGGGCGGCGACTTCCGTGGCTTCCGCGGGCGCCCTCGCAGGCGCGATCGCGCTGCAGGATAACCCACTCGGCCGGATCCCGATCGTGTCCGCCGTTTCCGTGGAACTGGGCGTCGCGGTGCTGGCAGGCGGACTGACCGCCGGCTACAGCGTCGTGTTCGTGATCGTGGTCGCGCTGTGGTGTTTCTTCGCTGGTATGCAATGGGCGGTCGGCGCGGCCGCCGGGCTGGTCGCAGGGGCGTCGGGCCTTCTGTTGGTGATCCAGCACCCGCAGCCTGCCTTGTGGGCTGCGGCCTCTGCCCTGTTCGCCGTCGTCGCCGGCCTGGCGCAGGCCGCACTCATCGCGGCGTGGCCGCCGCGGCGTTGGCGACTCGAGCGGGAGGCGCTGACCAAGGCCTACAAGTCGCTGAGTACCCATGCGCGGCAGCTGGCGACCGATCCGGAAGCCAATGTCGACTCATCGCAACTCTTGGAGCTCAAAGAGGCGTTCAGCGACAACGAACCGCAGTCCGGTCGCCGTACGGCGGCATACCGGGACTGGCACGCGCTGCCTGAACAGATCGCCAAGACATTGGCGGCATTGCGCGGCAAGGGCGGACGGGACGCGATGCGCGACCTGTCGATTGCGACGGCGGACATGCTGGCCGCGATCGCGGCGCAGAGCAGGACGGCGCGACGGGATGCCGAGTACGCGCTCAAGGGTGTCGACACCGCGGTCGCCGCGGTGGCCCTCTCGGACGGCCCGATCGCGCAGCGGCTGTCCCGCCAGCTCCATCGCGCAGCCGCGCTACGGTTCGGCCGACGCCATCTCGCCGATTGGACAGGCGCGCTGAAAGCGGCGTTCGACGTCGTATCCGGACACCTCAACCTGACATCGCCGATATCGCGCCATGCCGTTCGGTTGGCCGGCGCCGCCTCATCCGGGACCGCGATCGTGCGCTTCGCCGATGTGCCTGCGGGCTATTGGATTCCGCTGACAGTGCTTCTGGTGATGCGGCCGGAGACCGCTCACACCTACACCCGGTGTGTCGGTCGCGTTGCGGGCATCTGCGGAGGTGTCGTGGTCGCCTCCGCGGTGACGCTGCTGTGGGAGCCGACCGGTTTGGCGGCAGCGGTTCTCGCGGTGCTTTTTCTGGGTGTCACGTATGTGGTGTCGAAGTTCGGATACATCGCGGTGGCGGTGGCCGTCGGCGCGACGATCGTGTCGCTGCTCGACATCACCGACGCATCGTCGTCGCTCAGCGACCTACTGTTCGCAGTCGTCATCGGCGGTGCTCTCGCTGTGCTCTTCCACGTCGTGGTTCCCGACGACGCCCTGATACGGCTGCGTCAACGCGCGGGCGAACTTCTGAAAACCGAAATTGATTACGCCGCAACAGTTATCAAAGCCTTTGTGCACGATCTCGATCACCCGTCGGATGCGCTGGCCGCGGCGTGGCAGCGCGCGTTCCGTGCCCGTGCGGCGTTCGAAGCAGCAGCGGGGGCGATCCGCGTCGAGCAACGGGAGCTCAGGCGCTGGCTGAGGTCGTTCCGCGCGGCGCTGAACGCCGTCACCAGCTCGTGCACGGCGCTGGAGGAGAGCCTGCCTGCGCATCCGTCCGCCGCGCTGGGCCGTGAGTTCGTACTGGCCGTTGACGACTACGTCGAAGCCTTGCGCGGCGATCCTCCGACACCAGCCACCCCGTGGAGCATCGACACGGTGCAGTTGGCTGCTGCGGATCAGCAATTGCACGATGCCGCAACACATATCGTGTCCGACGACGGTGCGACACACGTCCTCCTTGTCGAGATCGCCACGATCACCCGAATCCTGGCAGGAATTACCGTCGACACCCGCGACGTGGCGACATCCTGAGCCGACAGCTCAGTTTTCGTCGCGAGCCCACTTCGGGATGATGAACACGCCCGCGTGATTCTTGCCTCGGCGTGAAGGCCGGCCAACCGGGTGGGCCCTGGTAGCGCCCATCACTCGTGATCAGAGAGGTGTCTTAGATTACCTAATTTTTCGTAGTCATCTGTCTACGAAGTGCGTTATCGTGCGAATATGGCCGCACGCACCAAGAGTGTCGATCCCCGGGCCGAACGTGTCCGCGTGAAGCTTCGCGACGCTGCGTTCGCTCTCGCGCATGAGCGTCCGGTCGACCAGTTGACGGTGGGCGATATCGTCGGCCGCGCCGCGGTTAGTCGCCAGGTCTTCTATCAACACTTCCGGGACCGCGACGACGCGGTCGCCTACGCGTTGACCGCCGCCTTCGCGAGTGCCACCGGAGATATCGCGGGCGATCCCGGCGCCAGGATCCTGGCGCTTTTCGATTTCGCCGCCGAACACCGCGCGATGTACCGCAACGTGGTGCCGAGCGCGGTCACGCTGCGTGCGGTCGCCGCCTTCCGAGCCGAGCTCACGCCCGCATGTGAGCAGATCGCCGCGGCGGCCGACATCGCGGGCCCGGCGACGGAATCGGTGAGCCGATTTCTGGTCGGCGGGTTCGTCGAGGTGCTGCGATCCTGGATGGAAGACGAGGACGTCACCGACTTGCGCGGCAGGGTCAGCGCCGCGCTCGACACCGTCCGTGCGCTGCTCGGGCTATCCGCCGCCGCCTCCGCATACTGATTTATTTCGATTCCCCAAGAAGGTTTTTCACATGGCACGACATGCTTCCTCCGAGATGACGAAGACGGGCATCCGCAACATGGTGCTCGCGATGACGGCGTTGACGCTGTTCGTCGTCGCGATGATCGCCAGCTACTCCGGCGCCTTCGCCAGACCGACCCTGCACCACCTCACCGTTGCGGTCTCCGCCCCGCAGCAGGTCGTCGACGCTATCAGCGGCCAGGATGCGTTGACCGTCAACCAGGTTGGCGACGACGCGACCGCGCGGGCACAGGTCCGCGAACGCGCGGCCGACTCCGCCTTCGTCATCGCCCCGACGGGCGAGATGAAGATCTATGTCGCAGGCGGTGGCGGCAAGAGTGTCGCGACCGCAGCCGAATCCGTTGGCCGCGCGATCGCATCGAAGGGCGGCTTCACCGCCACCGTCGAGGATGTGGCGCCAACGTCGGCGGCAGACCCGTCGGGCACCATCGAGTTCTACGCCGTCATCTTCGTGTCCATCGGAGCGTCGCTGGGCGCCACCGCCTTCGGCTACATCATGGGCAGGGTGCACAGGCCCGCGACGTTGCTTTTGCGCACGCTGACGCTGATCGGCTACTCGGCGTTGTTGGCCGGCGTCGTCACGGTTTACGTCGACGCCATGCTCGGAGCATTACCCGGACATACCGCGGCCGTGTTCGGCGCGCTATGGCTGTACGCGATGGCTGTCGGCGGCGCGGTCACCGGTGCGGCGGCGGTGTTCGGAACCGCGGCTTCGGCGCTTCTCACCCTGTTTCTGGTGGTGGTCGGCAACGCGGCGGCCGCCGGACCCGTCGGCAGGCCACTGCTGTCGCCCTTCTATTCCACGCTCACGATGATCGTGCCGCAGGGTTCGGGTGTCGCATTGCTGCGCAGCATCTCCTACTTCGGCGGCCACGGCGCTGCCACCCCGTTGCTGACGCTCTCGGTATGGGCTGCGGCGGGTTGTCTGCTCGCGGTCCTCGCCACGGCTTCGCGGGTGAATTATCGTGCCCTCTATGAGCGTTTCGCCGAGTCTGACCGAGCCGTACTACAACCTCGGCACCTATCACCGGTCGACTGACACGCCGTCGCCGCAGGCGCAGGTATGGGTTGACCGCGGGTTGATTTGGGCATATGCGTTCAACCATGACGAGGCGATCCGCTGCTTCGAACGCGCCCTTGAACTGGACCAGGATCTCGCCATCGCGCGCTGGGGTATCGCCTACTCCATCGGGCCGAACTACAACAAGGCGTGGGAGGCCTTCGATCCCGTCGACCTCGCGGCGTCGTTGGCACGTGCGCGAATGGAACTGGGGCTGGCCCGAAACGGGCGCGCATCGGCGATTGAACGCGGGCTGATCGAGGCGCTGCGGGCCCGCTTCCCGACAGATGACCCGGACGACACCGACGCGTTGCTTTCGGGTCATGCGAACTACGCCGATGCGATGGCGAAACTCGCCGAGGCGTATCACGACGACATCGACGTGCAGGCGCTCGCCGCCGACGCGTTGGTCAATGTCACGGCATGGGCGCTGTGGGACACCAGAACCGGAGAACCTGCACCAGGCTCGCGGGTGGTCGAGGCCAAGCGCATCCTCGATGATGCGCTCGCGACACCGGCGGGCCGCGAGCATCCCGGCGTACTTCACCTCTATCTGCACACCATGGAGATGTCGACTACCCCGCAGGAGGCGCTCCCGGCGGCCGACCTGCTACGGGGCCTTGTGCCGGATGCGGGCCATCTGCAGCACATGGCCAGCCATATTGACGTGCTCTGCGGTGACTACCGGAACTCGGTGGTGTCGAATCTGACTGCTGTACAAGCCGACAGGATCTTCGTCGAACGAGAGGGTCCGCTCAACTTCTATTCCCTCTACCGTGCACACAACCTGCACTTCATCGTCTACTCGGCGATGTTCGAAGGCAATTCAACCATCGCGCTGCGGGCGGCCGACGAGCTCGCCGGGCAGCTCACGCCCGAACTCCTGGCAATCGAGTCGCCGCCGATGGCCGACTGGCTGGAAGCGTTCGTGCCGTTGCGAATTCATGTGCTGGTCCGGTTCGGCCGATGGGACGAACTGATCTCGCAGCTCACCCCGGACGACGTCGAGCTGTACTGCACGACCACAGCCACCATCCACTACGGACGGGGCGTCGCGCACGCATCGAAGGGACACATACCGCAGGCCCATGCGGAGCGGGAGGCGTTCGCCGCCGCGTACGACCGCATCCCGGACTCCCGCTACCTGTTCAACAACACCGCACGCGACATTCTTGCGATCGCAGCCGAAATGCTCGACGGTGAGATCGCCTATCGGGAAGGCCGATTCGACGAAGCATTCGCCCATCTGCGACGCGCGATCGAACTCGACGACGCACTCCCCTACGACGAACCGTGGGGATGGATGCAACCGACCCGCCACGCCTACGGCGCGCTGCTGCTGGAGCAGGGTCGGGTCGAGGACGCCGCCGAGGTGTACGCCGCCGATCTCGGGCTCGATCCCACCCTGAGCCGGCCGTGCCAGCACCCCGGCAACGTGTGGAGCCTGCACGGCTATCACGAGTGCCTGCAACGGCTGGGCCGCACCGCCGAGGCGGGCATCATCGGCCAACAGCTGGCGTTGGCGATGGCACGCGCGGATGTACCGATCGCCGCGTCGTGTGCGTGCCGCCTCGAGGCCGGCTAACCGTGTCACCGACCCATCAGGCCGGCGCTTCGTGCAACTCGATCGGATTGCCTTCTGGGTCGGTGATCTGGACCTGTTTGCCGCCGGGGCCGACCGTGACGTCGTTTCGGAACGTCACGCCGGCGCTGCGCAGACGGTCGACGTCCGCCTCGAGATCGTCGACGTAGAGCACGATCCGGTTCCAACCGCCCGGCACCTGGTCGTGGCCGTCCATCGGTCGTGACCCTGAGCTCTCCGGCCCGCTCAGCAGGAGATTCAGAGCCCCGCGCGAAACGATCGCGACGGGCCCGGCACGCTGTTCGAGCCGGAAGCCGAGCCGGCTTGTGTAGAACTCGATCCCACGATTTAGGTCCCCGATTTGATAGCGGACGACAGCGTCCGTGAGGTTCGCGGGTCGCCATGGCGCGTGCCGTCCCGAGGCAGCGTGTTCAGACATATGCACACGTTACGAGCGTTCACGTCGGCATCGTGGAAATCCGACACGAAAAGGCACGAAACGATCTTCGCCAGGTCGCCGGTGCGGAATCCCTCGGTGTACGCCTCGACGACGGCCTTCTGCTCGGTCACCTCATCACCTCCGGTGGTTGGACCAACACGGTGTCAAGGACTCATCGCGAGCGCGCTGCGTAAACTCCCGCCTGTGGCCATCAGCGACGACGACCTCGACCGTCTCGGCCGCTGCGTCGAACTCGCGCGGACGGCTCTCGACGACGGTGACGAGCCGTTCGGCTCGATCCTTGTCGACGCGGACGGCCGGACACTGTTCGAAGACCGCAACCGGGTCTCCGACGGCGACGCCACCCGCCATCCCGAGTTCGCCATCGCGCGGTGGGCGGCGGCCAACCTGACGCCCACCGAGCGTACGGACGCCACCGTCTACACCTCCGGCGAGCACTGCGCGATGTGCGCCGCCGCGCACGCCTGGGTCGGACTCGGCCGCATCGCGTACGCCACCTCGAGTGCTCAGCTGACCCAGTGGCTCGCCGAATGGGGAGCGCCGCCGCCGCCGGTGGCAACGCTCCCGATCAGCGCTGTCGCGCCCGGAGTTGTCGTCGACGGGCCCGCCCCCGCGTACGCCGACACCATGAAGTCGCTCTACGAGGCGAAGTTCCGGCCGTGACAGGCTCTTCGCGCGAGCGCTCATCCGCGACAGATCCGGGGTGGGTCCAGCACGCGATCTGGTGGCAGGTCTATCCGCTCGGCTTCGTCGGCGCGTTCCCGTCCGATCCGCCGCCGAGCGCCGACGAGCACCGGCTGCGCCGAATAATCGAATGGCTCGACTACGCCGTCGAACTCGGCGCATCGGGTATCGCGCTCGGCCCGATATTCGCCTCGAGAACGCATGGCTACGACACCACCGACCACCACCTGATCGACCCAAGACTGGGTGACGACGGGGACTTCGACGAACTGGTCGCCGAGGCGCACCGTCGGGGTCTGCGGGTCCTGCTCGACGGTGTCTTCAACCATGTCGGGACCGACTTTCCGCGCTACCGAGACGCACTCGCCGGGCAGGACCGGTCGTGGTTCCGCCTCGCCGGAAGTGACTTCGCAACGTTTGAGGGACACGGCGAACTCATCGCGCTGAACCATGACAGCCCCGACGTCGTCGACTACACCGTCGATGTGATGACGCATTGGCTGCGTCGTGGCGCCGACGGCTGGCGCCTCGACGCCGCCTATGCCGTTCCCGACCGGTTCTGGGCGCAGGTGCTGCCGCGGGTCAAGCAAGAGTTCGGGGACGCCTGGTTCGTCGGCGAAGTCATCCACGGGGACTACTCGGCGCACGTCCGCGATGCCGGAGTCGACTCGGTCACCCAGTACGAACTGTGGAAGGCGATCTGGAGCAGCCTCAATGACGGCAACTTCCACGAACTCGACCATGCGCTGCAGCGGCACAACGACTTCCTCGACGTCTTCGTCCCGATGACCTTCATCGGCAACCATGACGTGACGAGGATCGCCAGCAAGCTGGAGAACACCCGCCATCTCGAGCACGCGCTCGTCATCCTCCTCACGTTGGGCGGCACTCCGAGCGTGTACGCAGGCGACGAATCCGCCTATCGCGGCGTCAAAGAGGATCGCGTCGGTGGCGACGACGCCGTACGGCCCGAATTCACCACGCCCCTGATGGGTGTCGACGAACAGGGCCACGACATCTACCGGCTGCATCAGTATCTGATCGGGTTGCGCCGACGGCATCCGTGGCTGCACACCGCAAGAACATCGGCGGTCACGCTGACCAACACGCAGTACGTCTACCAGGCGCGGTGCGATTCGGACACCCTGTTGGTTGCCCTCAACATCGACGATGATCCGATGACTTTGTCGCTGAGTGAGTTCGGGCACGGAGCGGGACGAATCGTCGCCGGCTCGGGTGCGCCACCAGAAGACACCGTCTCCAGCGCCGAGATCGACCCGCACGGCTGGCTGATCATCGCACCAACCTGATCTCAGGCCAGCCGCGCCAGCGTCGCCGGATCCTCCTCGCCACCGTAGAACTTCTCCAGCACAGCGATGAAGTCGGCGTTGTCGTCGGCGGCGTGGGCAAACAGCGTCATCGACGAGCGCAGCTTCATGTCGTCGGGCCAACCGAAGATCACCTCGGCCGTGCGGCCGTCGATCCGGGTCACCAACCCCGCGCACTCTCGCAGCCGCGGGCCGAGCAGTTCATGGGCAAGGTAGGCGCGGGCCTCGTCGATCGACGAGATCGCAAATCGGACCGCTGTCGGGCTGCTGCCCAGCCCGCGCAGTTGCGGGAATATGAACCACATCCAGTGGCTTCGCTTCCGGGCGGCAGTCAGTTCGTCGACGACGGTGTCGTAAATGCGATCTTGCGCGTCGACGAACCGCTGCAGGTCAAATGGATCGTTGGTCGCCGCCATGTCGTGATTTCCTCCCTGTGATGAAGGCTCCAAGTTTCACCAGATAGTCTTCGCCGGGGAGCCGATTTCCTGGGAAAGGACGCCATGCCGCCTTGGTCCACGGGCCGCAACGGTGCGTCGACGACCCCCGACGAGCAGACCGACGTCGAACCGACCCCCAGGATCGGGCGATTTTCCGGGCGGCGTCTGCTGTCGCGGGTCAGCATCCAGTCCAAACTGCTGGTCATGCTGCTGATGACCAGCATTCTGTCGGCGGCGGTGGTGGGTGCCATCGGCTTCCACTCGGGTCGTACGTCCCTGCGGGCATCGGCGTTCGAGCGGCTGACGGAGATCCGAGGATCACAGTCGCGCCAACTCCAGGCCAAGTTCACCGACCTCGAGGATGTCCTTATCACCCTCACCCGCGGGACGACAACCAGCGAGGCCATCGAGGCTTACACCGCCGCGTTCAACCAACTCAACACATCAACGATCAACCCTGCCCAATGGCAATCGGTCGTCGATTATTACAACAACCAGTTCCTGAAGACCGAACAGGCGCAGACCGGGGACGCCATCGACGTCGACGCGCTGCTGCCCGCTTCGAACGCACAGCGGTATCTCCAGGCCTACTACACCGCTCCCTTCAGTGACTGGGACAAGGCCATCCGGTTCGACGACGCTCGCGACGGCAGCGCATGGTCGGCGGCCGACGCTCGGTTCAACGACTTCTTCCGCACAATGGTGCTTCGCTTCAACTTCGAGGACGTGTTGCTGCTCGATACGACGGGCAATGTGGTCTACACGGCCTACAAGGGTGTCGATCTCGGGACCAACGTCCTCACCGGCCCGTTTCGCGAGAGTTCACTGCCTGACGCTTACGAAAAGGCCCTGGCATCCAACACCGTGGACTATGTGGGCGTCACCGACTTCAGCGATTACCAGCCAGCCGACGAACCGACCGCCTGGATGGTCGCGCCGGTGGGACCTCCAGGAAAGGCCGAAGGTGTTCTCGCGCTGCAGTTCCCGATCTCCTCAATCAACCGGTTGATGACCGCGGGCCAAAAGTGGGAAGCAGCCGGGATGGGCAAGACCGGCGAGACGTTCCTGGTGGGTCCGGACGGGCTGATGCGCTCGGACTCGCGGCTGTTCCTGGAGAACCCCGAGCAGTTCAAGGGCGACGTCGTCGAAGCCGGAACACCGCCCGACGTCGCCGAGGACTCGATCCGCCAAAATGGCACCACGCTGGTACAGCCGGTCGAGACCGAGGCCACCCGCCGGGCCCAGCGTGGCCAGACCGGCACGATCATCGAGGACGACTACCTCGGGCACAGGACGTTACAGGCCTACGCACCGGTAAACCTGGATGGCCTGAACTGGTCGATCGTCGCAAAAATCGACACCGAAGAGGCATTCACGCCGGTGGCGACATTCACCCGCACACTTGTGGTGTCGACGGCTTTGATCATTTTTGTCGTCTCTCTCGCGGCCATGCTGTTGGCGCGACTGTTCGTGCGGCCGATCCGTCGGCTCGAGGCTGGCGCCCAACGGGTCAGTTCCGGCGACTACAACGTGAAGGTGCCGGTGGAGTCGCGCGACGAGTTCGGCGATCTCACCGTGGCGTTCAACGACATGAGCCGCAACCTCACGATCAAAGAGGAGTTGCTCGCCGAGCAACGTCGCGAGAACGACCGACTGCTGCTTTCGCTGATGCCCGAGCCTGTGGGGCAGCGCTATCGGGAGGGTGAGGAGACGATCGCGCAGGATCACCAGAACGTCACCGTGATCTTTGCCGACGTCGTGGGCCTGGACAAGTTGACAGAGGAGATCACGTCGGATGAGCTGCTGGTCATCGTGAACAAGTTGACGCGGCAGTTCGACGCGGCCGCAGAGAATCTCGGTGTCGAGCAAGTCCGCACCCTGCACAACGGCTATCTGGCCGGCTGTGGATTATCAGTGCCGCGATTGGACAATGTGCGGCGCACCGTTGACTTCGCGGTCGAAATGCAGCGCACGGTCGACCGATTCAACGTAGAGAACGGTCACAACCTCAAACTGCGGGCCGGCGTCGACACCGGCTCAGTGACCAGCGGGCTGGTCGGCCGCTCGACCCTGGCCTATGACATGTGGGGATCGGCGGTGAACCTCGCGTATCAGGTGCAGAGCGGCTCGCCGCAACCCGGCGTTTACGTCAGCTCGGCGGTGTACGAAGTGATGCGCGAAAGCCGCAACTTCGAGTCTGCCGGGACGATCACCGTCGACGGGGAAGCACAACCGATCTGGCGGCTGACGGAGCGGCAATCATGACCAGCGCGCTCGATGCGCCCTGGTTCTACTGGGCAGTCGGCGTGGCGATCGGCTTTCCGATCTGCCTGATCCTGCTCACCGAGCTGCACAGCGCCCTGCGCCGCCGTGGCAGCATCCTCACTCGGCCGGTCCACCTGGTGCGCAACTACATCCTGCCTCTCGGTGCGCTGTTGATTCTCCTCGTCGGAGCTATGCAAATTTCAGGCGAGACGACGCCGGTGCGCATGGTTGCGACGGCGTTCGGTTTCGTCGTGCTGGTGCTGCTGCTCTCGGGCACCAACGCCACCTTGTTCGAGGGGGCCCCGGCAGAAAGCTGGCGCCATCGGATTCCGTCGATCTTTCTCGAGGTGGCGCGGTTCGCGTTGATTGCGGTGGGCGTTGGCCTGATCCTCGCCTATATCTGGGGCGCACATATCGGCGGGCTGTTCACCGCGCTAGGCGTGTCGTCGATCGTGCTCGGGCTGACCCTGCAGAACTCCGTCGGACAAATCATCTCGGGCCTGCTCGTCCTCTTCGAGCAGCCGTTTCAGCTCGGCGACTGGATAGAAACGCCGACGGCAAAAGGTCGCGTGGTCGAAGTCAACTGGCGCGCCACACATATCGACACCGGCAACGGGCTGCTTGTCATGCCCAACTCGGTACTGGCTGCCGCATCCTTCACGAACTTCTCCCGGCCGCCCGGCGCTCACTCCCTCAGTGTGACCACGGTGTTCGCGGTCGACGACCCGCCCGACGACGTCCGGGAGATGTTGAACCGGGTCGCGGCCGCGCTGCCACAATTGCGGCCCGACGCGGCGCCGTCGACCGCGCCGGTGGGCGGGCTCCGGTACAAGACACTGATACCGCTGCGCACTCCCGCCGACGATTTCGCGGCCCAATCGATGTTCCTGCGCTGGGTCTGGTATGCATCGCGGCGGTACGGACTCCATCTCGACGAGGCCGAAGACGAATTCGAGACGCCAGAGCGGCGCGAACGATCCATTCGAGTCATCGCCCCCACTCTGCGGTTGAACCAGGCGGAACAGCAGGAGATGCTCGACCACGCCCGTCTCACCCGATATGGCGCCGACGAGAATATCCAGTTATCCGGTGAGGTCCCCAAACGGATGACCTTCATCGTAGACGGCCGAGTTCGGCTGGTCGTCAGCGGCGACGACGGCGTGATCATCCCGCTGCGTACCCTAGAGCGGGGCGACTTTCTGGGTCAGACCGCCCTTACCCGGGAGCCCGTCGCGGCGCGGGCCTATGCGCTCGAAGAGGTGACCGTCGTGCGGGTGGAGAGAGACTACATCGAAGAACTCGTGGCGCGAAAGCCGTTGCTGCTGCAGGATATTGGTCGCTCTATTGAGGAGCGGCGCGCCAGCCTGCGGCGGAAGCTGGCCGCGGCGGCCGAGTAGCTGTTGCCATGAAGCGTCGACTGCCGAGGGCCCGCGACCTTGCTCCGCTGATCCAGTTCAAAAAGCCGGAGCTGAACGGAACCAAGCGGCGACTCGCGGCCGCACTGACGATCGACGACCTGCGCCGAATCGCCAAGAGGCGCACCCCGAAAGCGGCGTTCGACTACACCGACGGTGCCGCGGAGGAAGAACTGTCACTGGCCAGGGCGCGGCAGGCCTTCCGCGACATCCAGTTTCACCCGACCATCCTGCGCGACGTCGCCGAGGTGGACACGGGTTGGGAGGTCCTCGGCGCCCGGGTCGCGCAGCCGTTCGGGATCGCCCCGACGGGGTTCACCCGCCTGATGCAGACCGAGGGCGAGATCGCGGGGGCGCATGCGGCGGCCAGGGCCGGTATCCCCTTCTCGCTGTCCACGTTGGGCACCAGGTCGATCGAAGAGGTCAAGGCAGCGAACCCGAACGGCCGCAATTGGTTTCAGTTGTACATGTGGAAGGACCGGGACCGGTCGATGGCGTTGGTCGAGCGCGCCGCGGCCGCCGGGTTTGACACCCTGCTCGTGACGGTCGATGTCCCGGTCGCGGGTGCGCGGCTTCGCGATACGCGCAACGGGATGTCCATACCGCCGGCCCTGACCTTGCGCACCGTTCTCGATGCGGTGCCCCACCCGCGGTGGTGGTTCGACCTGCTGTCGACCGAGCCCCTGTCGTTCGCGTCGTTGGATCGCTGGCCGGGGACGGTCGCCGAATACTTGGACTCGATGTTCGACCCCACCGTGACATTCGAGGACCTGGCCTGGATCGAGTCGCAGTGGCCGAATAAGTTGGTGGTCAAGGGAATCCAGACCCTGGAGGACGCGAAGTCGGTGGTCGATCTCGGTGTCGACGGGATCGTGCTGTCCAACCACGGTGGCCGTCAACTCGATCGGGCACCGGTGCCGTTCCATCTGCTGCCCACCGTCGCCCGTGAAGTCGGCGGCGACACCGAGATCGTGCTGGACACCGGAATCATGTCCGGCGCCGACATCGTCGCCGCCATCGCCCTCGGCGCGAGGTTCACCCTCGTCGGGCGCGCCTATCTCTACGGCCTGATGGCCGGCGGCGAGGCCGGTGTCGACCGTGCCCTCACGATCCTGTCCGAGCAGGTCGCACGCACCATGCGGCTGCTCGGGGTG